>NZ_JAPAAF010000051.1 GCF_025907915.1 Gaoshiqia sediminis | reverse complement strand
GTAAAAATTGAAAAATGTGATGCCCTTCGCTGATTTTTGACTTGAAAACCCAAAATAAAAAAAGAGGCTGAACTCTTTTGAGACAGCCTCTTTTTATATTTTCCATCCTGCTTCTCAGCTTCACGGAGGATCATCCGTCCAACTATCTCCAATACCCTTCATCAACCATCCAGGTTTCCAACTCCAATTCAGGCTCTGCTTCCTGTTCAATTAAATCGTCGCAATTGGACCAATACACATCAGCTGTCATCCAGCTTTCAATTTCCATTTCCGGCTCAAACTCCGGTACAAATAATTTCGAACTCGACTTGGCTTGAATTCCTGTGAAGGCAATTGCTGCAATGGCAAGCAAAAATGCCAGGCGGTTTAAACGTGTTTTCATAGCTTTAAGACTTACTTGTTGTTCCTGTTTCTAATTGTTTTCAATTACATAGACTATCGAAAACACAAACCGTTACAAGTAAACCTGTTAAAAAAAGCAAAAGCTTTCGTAACAAAATCTTAAAGCCGCTGCCGGAAGATCTGGTAGTCCTCCGGGAACTGGCTTTCGAGCCCCCGTTTTTCGGAACGGAAAAGCCCGTAAACCGCAGATCCGCTGCCCGACATCAATGCAAACGAAGCGCCGGCATCATAGAGTTTCTGCTTAATTTGTCCCACTTCTGGATATTTCTCAAAAACATAGGGCTCAAACTGATTCCGGATATTGCCTTTCCACTTGTTCACCGAAAATCCGATCAACCCTTTTAGCGACAGGCGGGGTTTTTGCGGAACGATGTTTTGGTAAGCTTCCGGTGTGGAAATGTGGATCGGAGGCTTAACCAGAATCAGAAAATACTCCTTCAGGTTCACATTCGCATCTTCCATTTTTTCGCCTCTGCCTGTAGCAAAAACCGGTTTAGCATGCAGGAAAAACGGGCAGTCGCTGCCCAGTTGCAGGGCATACTCCATCAACTTCTCTCTCTTTATTTTCAATTTGAACAGGTCGTTCAGCAACATCAGCATAGATGCCGCATCAGACGAACCACCTCCCAGCCCGGCGCCACAAGGTATATTCTTGTGCAAATGGATCTGCACCGGGGGCAGGTCATAGTCGGCCTTTAACAGCTCGTAGGCCCGGATCACCAGGTTTTGCATCGGATCACCCTCCAATGTCAACCCGGTCATGTTAAAACTAAAATCACCTGCTTCCACCACTTCCAGTGCATCCTGCATCTGTATGGGGTAGAAGATGGTTTCCAGATTGTGGAAACCATCGGGGCGCTTCTCGGTGACATGCAGCCCAATGTTGATTTTTGCTATTGGATAAGTAATCATATTGATAAAGTGCTTACCCAAAGTTACGAAAACACAATCATTTAATTTGCACTTATTGATAACTCTCTGTAGAAGCACAGGTACAAACCAGGTTACGGTCGCCAAAAGCATCATCAATACGCCCAACCGGTGGCCAATATTTATTCTCCTTCAACCAGTTCAAGGGGAAAGCGGCCTGCTGACGGCTGTACGGATGTGCCCAAGCGTCAGAGGTAACTGCTTCGGCCGTGTGCGGTGCATTCTTCAGCGGATTGTCCGCTTTGTCCAGTTTCCCGGCCATGATAGCCTGAATTTCCTGGTAGATTGAGTCCATTGCCTCGATAAAGCGGTCCAGTTCGTGCTTGGATTCACTTTCAGTTGGCTCAACCATCAACGTTCCGTGAACGGGGAACGACAACGTTGGGGCATGAAAGCCGTAATCCATCAGGCGCTTGGCAATATCAGCCTCGGTTATGCCCGATTCCGCCTTCAGGTGCCGGCACTCCAGAATCATTTCGTGCGCAACGCGTCCATTCTCGCCTGTATATAAAATACCATAAGTTGACTTCAGCGATTCAGCAATGTAGTTGGCATTCAGAATAGCGATTTCGGTGGCACGTTTCAGGCCATCGGCACCAAGCATTTTTATGTAGCCGTAGGTAATGGGCAACACCGAGGCGCTTCCCCAAGGGGCTGCCGAAACAGCCGTAATGCCGATGTGCCCGTTGTTCATAACCGGGTGCGAAGGCAAAAAAGCCACCAAATGTTCGGCCACAGCAATCGGCCCAACCCCCGGGCCACCACCACCATGCGGAATGGCAAACGTTTTATGCAGGTTCAGGTGGCAAACATCGGCGCCAATTCGCTTCGGATTGGTCAGCCCAACCTGGGCATTCATATTGGCCCCGTCCATGTACACCTGTCCACCGTTTTGATGAATAATGTCGCACATTTCGATGATGGACGACTCAAACACCCCGTGTGTGGACGGATAAGTCACCATAAATGCGGACAAGGTTTCTTTATACATTTCAGCATTCTGGCGCAAAGCGTCCAGGTCCACATTTCCACGCTCGTCGCAAGGCACGACAACTACTTCCATGCCGGCCATTACCGCGCTGGCTGGGTTTGTGCCATGCGCAGAGGCCGGGATCAGCACCACATTGCGCTGATGGTCGCCACGGCTCAGGTGGTATTCGCGAATAACCATCAAACCAGCGTATTCGCCGGCGGCCCCTGAATTGGGTTGGAGGCTCACATCAGCAAACCCGGTAATTTCGGCGAGGTCGCGGCGTAATTCCTCCATCATTTCGTGATAGCCCCGGGCCTGGTTTTTCGGCACAAAAGGGTGCATACCACCAAATTCAATCCAACTTAAGGGCAACATTTCGGTGGCCGCATTCAGTTTCATCGTGCATGATCCCAATGGGATCATGGAATGGGTGAGCGAAATATCGCGGTGCTCCAGCTTTTTGATATAGCGTACCATCTCGGTTTCAGAGCGGTATTTATTGAAAACTTCCTGCTGCATAAAAGCGCTGTTGCGCATCAAATTAGCATCAATAGTACATCCATCCGGGTACTGCCGGATTCTCGGGAAAGGTTTGTTGGCCGCTTTGGCAAAGACTTCGATGATCCA
Source organism: Gaoshiqia sediminis (assembly GCF_025907915.1). GTDB lineage: Bacteria > Bacteroidota > Bacteroidia > Bacteroidales > Prolixibacteraceae > Gaoshiqia > Gaoshiqia sediminis. Next base: position 16,020 of record NZ_JAPAAF010000051.1, on the reverse strand, counting down.
GTTGATATCGTCGAGGTTGGTGGTTTCGTCGATGCTCAGTCCCACTTCGCCATTTTCGAAATAACGGAAATTCATCTCCAGTTCCAGCGAAAGCCATTCAATGTCCTCTCGTTTCACATACTTGGGCAAGGCAAAACGAATGGTATCGAAATAGTTCCTATTGAGTTGCAGATAGCCCAGCGCTGTGATTTCCTTTTCGAGGAGTGCGGCAATGCAGTGAATGCGGTCGGCAATCTGGCAGATGCCTTCCGGCCCGTGATAAACCGCATAAAAACCAGCCATAGTGGCCAGCAAAGCTTGCGCAGTACAAATATTGGAAGTGGCCCGTTCGCGTTTAATATGTTGCTCGCGTGTTTGAAGGGCCATCCGCAAAGCGCGGTTGCCGTGCTGATCTTTTGACACGCCAATAATCCGGCCCGGCATGATCCTTTTGTATGCATCGCGGGCAGCAAAGAAGGCAGCATGAGGGCCACCATATCCCATCGGAACACCAAAACGCTGCGAACTTCCGAACACCATGTCGGCTCCCCATTCTCCCGGCGGGATCAGAATAGCCAGACTAAGTAAGTCGGCAGCCACCGCCACTTTGGCGTCAGCGGCATGGGCCTTCTCAACCAAGCCGGCATAGGAAACGACCTCGCCATTGGCATTTGGGTATTGCACCATAGCGCCAATCACTTCATCGGTGAACTGAAAATCGGCAACATCCAGCACTTTCAGTTCAATCTCCAAAGGAACAGCGCGGGTTTTAAGGACATCGAGCGTTTGCGGCCAAATCTGCTGATCGACCAACAACACGTTGGCGCCGGCTTTTGCTTTTTCCCGTGTACGGGCATTCGACATCATGATCATGGCTTCGGCTGCTGCTGTGGCCTCATCCAGCAACGACGCATTGGCCAGTTCCATAGCCGTGAGCTCGCAAACCATGGTCTGATAGTTTAACAGGGCTTCCAGCCGTCCCTGCGAGATTTCGGCTTGATAAGGCGTGTAAGACGTGTACCAAACCGGGTTTTCGAGCACATTGCGCAGGATCACGGCCGGTGTAATGGTATCATAGTATCCCATGCCAATATAGGTATTGAACACCTTGTTCTTTTTTGCCAGGCCCAAAATCTTTCGGTAATACTGTCTTTCGGTAAGGCCATCCTCCAGCTGCAGGGGCCGCTCTAACCGGATGTTTTCAGGAACCGTTTGATCAACCAATTCATCCACTGATGAAACACCGATCTTTTTCAGCATTTCACTGATTTCCTGCTCCCGCGGGCCAATGTGGCGTGCCACAAATTTATCACTTGCCATGTTATTCTATTTATATCTTATATTCTGTGTCAATAATAGGTTGAAGTTCAGGAGTAAAAAATGATATTTATTGCCCTTCATTTTTTGTTCCCAAACCTGGAAAAAGTTGAATTAATCGGTTAAAAAAGGATTGGCGTTTTTTTCAAAGCCGATGGACGTTTCGGGGCCGTGTCCGCTGTAAACGAGCACATCATCGGGCAATACCATTAATTTCGATTTAATGTTATCCACCAATTGGTCGTAACTACCACGCGGCAAATCGGTCCGTCCGATGCTGCCGTAGAAAAGAACATCCCCGGCCAGCAAGAATTTTTGTTCGGGATGATAAATCACCAGGCTTCCAGGCGCATGACCCGGTACATGGATCAGCTCCAACACGGAATTACCAAAACGAATTTGATCACCTTCGGCGATGAATTCATCCGGAGGGTCGATCGGCTCAACCGGAACGCCAAACAAGTCGCCGTGTGCTACCGCCTGATCAACCAGAAATGCATCATCGCGGTGGGCCAGGAAAGGAATCCGGTAGGTTGCGCGGCAATAATTCACACCTAAAATATGGTCGAAATGACAGTGCGTATTAACTATTTTTACCGGATTCAGGTTGCTTGAGGCAATGAAACCGGACAGTTCCTTCTGTTCATAATCATAATAACAACCGGGATCCACAATAATACAATCACCTGTTTCATCGTGCAAGACATACGTATTTTCCTGAATGGGATTGAATGTGAATTTTTGAACGTGTATCATCCGTAAATTATTTTTCAGTTCCTTTTAGCATGGGGACAAACACAAAGGCCCCAAAAACTTCTTTTTTAAAATCGTCGTCACCCATCCGGGTGATAACGGTCATAATTTGTTTTTCGGCCGGCCCCAGCGGGATGACCATGCGCCCGCCAATTCGAAGCTGCTGCAATAAATCGTCGGGGATTACAGGTGCGCCTGCCGTAACGATGATTTTATCGAAGGGGCCATAGGTTGGCAGGCCTTTATAACCATCGCCAAAAAAGAATTTGGGATGATAGCCAAGCTCCGGCAACAGCTGCTGGACCTTCAGGTAGAGCTCGCGCTGACGTTCGATGGTAAAGACGTTGGCACCCATTTCAACCAAAACGGCAGCCTGATAACCCGAACCTGTACCCACTTCGAGGACCTTTTCATTTGGTTCCAGCTGCAGCAGCATGCTTTGAAAGGCTACCGTATATGGCTGCGAGATGGTTTGCCCGGCGCCAATCGGGAAAGCTTGGTCCTTATAGGCAAACTGTATAAAACTGCTATCCATAAACAAATGCCGGGGCACTTTGGCAATCGCATCCAACACCCGTTGGTCCCGTATGCCCTTTATGCGCAAACCTTCCACCAGCCTTTTGCGCAAGCCTTGATGCCTCAACGTATCCGGGGAATCCATTCTTTTAAAATTTTCGGTAAAAATAGTTTAAAATACCTTTCAGGTACCCCCGAAAAAAAAGCACATTATCAACAAACGACGTTGAAAAGTTCTGCTTGGGGGAAAGGCTGAAAATAGCTTTTTATTTCTAATTTGCACTATGATCAGAATGGGAATACTTTCGGCAAACAAGAACGGCGCGGATTCAGCGCCGACGATCGGGAAATTCAAAGAACTATCGATCACCCATCAAAGTCTTTCGCCCGAAAGCCTGACCGGTGACCAGACCATCAACACGGCGACAGAAATTGCAAACACAACCGATGGCTTGTATATTGAATTGCCTCATCCCGACATGAACCTGATCAGGCAGGCCATCCGCCGGAGCAACCACCTGTTTTTGAAAGCCCCCCCCATGCTTTCAACACACGAAATAGAAGCTTTGATCAGCCTCGAAAATGAAGCCGGCTGCATCAGCCAGATCTTTATCCCTCACCTGTTCCGCAGTAAAAACCTGAAACTGGTGGGGCAACTGGAAACACCTGCTTTGTTCAATTTTCGTTTGGCTCCCATCCCTGCAATGGACAGCCGGGAACTATTGATGCATAACCTGCTGTGTTTGGTTGTTTTGGAAAAAAGCAGTTTCAGGAAAGCCGAAGTGATAGTGCTCGACGGGAGAAGCCAGGTATCCGTATTGGACGTACGCCTTTCATTTTCATCGGGCACCATCGCCCATATTTCGTTTACCAACCAGTTTAAAGCGAATCAATCAGTGCTGGAAATCTTTCAGAAGAACAAACCCATGCATGTTTGTCAGCTACCGCCACTTAACAGACCGGAACTGGCTGCCTCCGAGAAAAATGCCCTCCGGCAATTTATCCTGGCCGTAAACCGTAAACCAGCGATTCTCGTCTCACTGAACGAACTGTTACAGGCTCGTTGCATTTTCAGTGAAATTGAAGAAAAGCTAACCATTAGCGAAAGTACCCTGCTGGAATAAATGGACGCGGGAAATAATTCACCCAACCGCCCGTTCACTCAAACGACAGAACTCGCTAATCGAGCCGACTAACTAAACAGAAACTTACATGAATAAAAAGGTACAAGTTGCCAAATACCTGACTTCGGACCTGCTAACGGCAACTGCCAGTTGGGGGCTTTTCTATAATTACCGGAAGGTTTTTATCGAGCCACAAACCTTTGGCACCGAAATCCCGCTTGATTTTACACCCCAATTTTACCTGGGGCTGGTTTTTGTCCCCGTGTTTTGGCTCCTGCTTTATTACCTCACCGGTTATTACAATCAGGTATTCCGCAAATCGCGCTTGCTGGAACTGGGACAAACCCTGGGCACCACGCTGACAGGCGTGACCATCCTGTTTTTTGCTTTGCTGCTTGATGACTATGTTGAAACATACCAACACTATTACAGGCTCTTTTTTACGCTTTTCGGGTTGCATTTCTCGCTGACCTACAGCTTTCGTCTGATGCTGACCAGTAACGTGATACACCGGATTCACACCCGAAAACTGGGTTTTAACACCATCTTTATCGGAGGAAATGCAAAGGCCGTTGAAATGTATCGTGAGTTGAACGAACAGATGCTACCGGCAGGCTTTCGTTTTGTCGGGTTTTTACGTATTGGTGACGAAGAAAACCAACCGCTGGCAGCTTCCTTGCCTGAATTGGGAACTTGGCAGAATTTTGCAACTGTTGCCGATCAATATAAGCTGGAAGAAGTAATTGTAACAATTGATTCTACCCAACACGAATTGCTCAGTCAGATACTGATTACCCTGCAACAGCGCACGGTGAACATCTGGGGAATCCCTGATTTATATGATTTGTTGTCGGCATACGAGAAAACCAATACCATTTATGGTAAACCCCTGTTTAAAATATCCAACGGGGTGATACCGGTTTGGCAAGCTAACCTGAAACGATTGATTGATGTGTTTTTTTCGATTGTGGCACTGATTGTTTTCTCGCCGGTCATCTTTGCGATCTCGATCCTGATCAAAACCGGGTCGCCAGGGCCTGTTGTGTATACGCAAACCCGCATCGGGCGATACGGCAAACCGTTCACCATTTACAAATTTCGCACGATGTTCCGCGATGCCGAAAAAAACGGACCGGCCTTGGCCACCATCAATGACTTGCGAGTCACTCCAATTGGCCGTTTTTTGCGAAGAACCCATTTGGACGAGATTCCTCAGTTTTTCAATGTCATTATTGGAGAAATGTCGCTGGTTGGCCCGCGCCCCGAACGCCAGTATTACCTTGACCAACTGGTGGCCCGTGCACCCCATTTTTCGTTACTGCATCAAATCCGCCCCGGCATTACCTCCTGGGGACAGATAAAATACGGCTACGCCTCCACTATCGACGAAATGCTGGAGCGCTTACCCTACGACTTGATTTACCTGAAGAACATCTCGCTGTACCTCGATTTCAAAATCATGATTTACAGTATCCTGGAAATCTTTCATCAAAAAGGGAAGTAAGTCTCCCCAACCTGTAGATGTGATTAATTATCGTTCTATTTTTTCGGCTTGATTTTGCAGAAACTACCCCAGAGTAAATTTTTGCAGAGCAACATATTGCGGGCCGGAAGACTTCAGAACACTTTCAAAAAAGATAATTTCTTTTACTTCGACCACCTGAGAAACCGGCTGATTTGACTGGTCCAATTGTTCCAACAATTTGTAGAAACGGATTTTGTTGTTCAGGTACTTCACCCGTGCCAGAGTTAGATGCGGCTTAAACGGCCGTTCATCGATCATAAAACCGGCTTCGCCCAGCAATAGTCCCAGCTTGCTGGCAAGTGCTGTCAGTTGCCCGTTTTCCGGTATTGCCAGAAAAATCACACTGGGTTGCCCGTGACGTTTAAAACAGGAAACGCCCTCCAGCTGAAACGTAAAGGGCTGCGCACTTGAGGCCAGTTGCTGCAAAATGGTTTTCACCACCGGCAGTTTATCGTCGGGTGTTTCACCCAAAAAGTGAAGGGTAAGGTGCAGGTTTTGCGGCGCCACCCAACTGATCTTCTCGTTCGACAGTTTTTTCTGCAGATGTCCTGCCACTTTTAACAGCTGCTTGCCCGGTTCAATATTGATAGCAATGAATGTCCGTTTCATCAGATCATCCCAATTTCAATGTAAAAGATGATTTCCTCGATAAGCCGATCCTCAACGATGGGATCGTACTCTTCCTTCAGATCGTTCCCGAACAAACGGGCCACTCCCTGCCAGAAAAAAGCCGATACGCCGCCCTTCAGATCTTTAATGAGTTCGTAAGAAGAATGTTTCGTTTCCCTGTCTATCAGTTTAATCAGGATACGTCCTTCCGAGATGGACAGTTTTTTCAGCTGCGGCCCATATTCATCAAACAGCCCTTTTTCAACCGCCTTGAGGTATTTCCTCCGAAGTTTTGGGTCGTTGGCAGCCCGGTATCGCGCATCATACGTTTGCATCAGTTCAGCAGCCTTTTTAGCGAAGGGATAAACCTTTTTCACCTTCATGGCCAATCGCCAGTACCGGCGTTCAACCGAGCGCGATTTGAACGCTTTCCGGGGATAAACCAGGATCGGATCCAGGTCGCGGTGGGGCAAAGTATCGCCGTTCTCCCGGATAGCTTCCAGGTAATGTACCGTATCCTTTTCCTGCGCCCTGGCATTGGGCAACAGGAACAAGCATCCCCATATCATCAGCAACAATATCCGCATCATCCACCTGCGAAGATAGTATGTTCTTAAACCAAAACGAACAGCACCCCGGCAGATTATCCGTCCGGGCAATGTTATTATCTTTGTTGAAATTTAAGAAAGGGTATATGATTAACAAAATGAACGTGAATGTAGCGTCAGAGTTTGGGGAACTCGAAGGCGTAATCATCCATACACCGGGGCTCGAAGTGGAGGAAATGACCCCGGAAACGGCCAAGCGCGCCTTGTACAGCGATATTCTGAACTTGTCGGTTGCGCGTGAAGAATACACGCAATTGAAAGGGGTGCTGTCGAAAGCCGGCCTTTGCCTGGAAGTAACCGATCTGCTGGCCGAAGTCCTGAAAAACGGGCAGATAAGAACTGATTTGTTGAACGAAATCTGCAACCAGGAAAACGCGGAAAACATCTACCAGGAACTGGCAGAACTTAGCCCGGATGAGCTGGCACGTCAACTCATCCAAGGTGTGCCCATCAACCGCAACAACCTTAGCCGGTACCTGAGCAATGAACGTTTCAGTCTGTGGCCACTGCATAATTTCCTGTTTACCCGCGATGCGTCCATGTCGTTCCGCGATGAGGTTGTTATCGGGAAAATGGCCAACAAGGTACGCGACCGAGAAGCCACCATCATGGAGGCCATCTTTAACCACCACCCGCTAATTGAGGCCAAAACGCTGAGCGCACAAAAACCGGGAAGCCTCCCGGTGGGGAAAAATTTATCTATTGAAGGGGGCGATTTTCAGGTAGCCCGCGAAGATGTACTGGTGATTGGCACTGGTGTGCGGACCACTGCCGCGGGTATCGATTTTATCCTGGAAACGATCAAAGAGAAAAAAGAACCTATCCGCCATATATTGGTTCAGGAATTGCCCGACATGCCGGAATCGTTCATCCATCTCGACATGGTTTTCACCTTTTTGGACCGCGATGCCTGCATGGTGTACGAACCGCTCATACTGGGGACCAACCGCTTCCATACCATCCACATACAGGTAGAAAATGGCGAAGTGACTAAAATCTCGGAAGAAAAAAACCTACCCAAAGCCCTGCGAAAACTCGGCATGGATCTGAAGCCGATCTATTGCGGGGGCAGCAAAGATTTGTGGACCCAGGAACGGGAACAATGGCACAGCGGAGCCAACTTTTTTGCCATTGCCCCCGGACAGATTATTGGCTACGAACGCAACGTTTACACCATCGAAGAACTGAACAAACAAGGATTTGAAGTCATCAAAGCACAGGCGGTTATTGACGGGAAGGCGGAAATTCCGAAAAACGGGAAATGCGTGATTACCATTGCCGGTTCGGAACTGGCGCGCGGTGGTGGCGGCGCCCGGTGCATGACCATGCCTTTCTGCCGGAAAAAGGTAGATTGGTAAACTTTTATCCTTTTATACCTTGAGTTTTTGACAAACTTGCGGAGCAAAAGCAAGGTATCCGGTTGGAACGTTAACTTTGCGCCCGTAACCGGCAAAATAAAATTCAACCACTGGAAGGTAACGGACTTTCCTGATAATTTTTTTTAGAAAGTCCGTTACCAATAGAAAAAAAATATGCGAAAATTACGGACAAACGAATTGAACCGGCTCCAGGCCGAAGAGTACAAAGAAACAGACAAGGTTCCCATTGTGGTGGTGCTCGATAATGTGCGGAGTTGCAACAACATCGGCTCTTTCTTCCGAACATCCGACGCGTTACTGATAGAAGCGATTTATTTGTGTGGCATCACCGCCACACCGCCCAACAAGGAAATTCACAAAACGGCGCTGGATGCCGAAAAATCGGTTGACTGGCTTTATTTTGAACAAACAGAGGAAGCTATTTTAAAACTGAAAAAGGCCGGGTACCGGATTTTCGCCATTGAGCAAATTGACAAGAGCGTGATGCTCCCCGATTTTGATCCCACCATTCATCAAAAGCTTGCCCTTGTTTTTGGGAATGAAGTAAAAGGCGTTCAGCAAAAAATTGTCGATTTGTGCGACGGAGCAATCGAAATCCCACAGTTTGGCACCAAACACTCGTTTAATGTTTCCGTCAGCGCGGGAATTGTCCTTTGGGACCTATTTAAGAAGATGAGATATCCCGGCAAATAACAAAAGAGAGGACACGCCGTGTATCCTCTCTCTCTTTTCTGTTGTCTTATTATTACCTAATTCAGGCTATTGTTTGTGTCGTTAAAATCACCGATAATATTCACATTGTCCCCTTTTCGTACCTCGCCATAAACGGTGATGGACGAACCACTGCCCATAAATTCAAGTGTGGAATTGCTGTTCAGAACCAAATCGCCGTAAACCACCAAGCTACCTTCAATCCGTAAAGTTCCACTACCGTTAATAATCAGATCCTGGTTCTTTGTACCCTGGGCCAAAGAGCCAATCATCGTGAAAGTTCCACCCGTGTTAACCACCAAGTGTTGGCTGACTGACAAAGCGCCGCACCAAACCAGGCTGGCGTTCACTTCAACTTTATCCAAACTTGCCGAGCTACTGTAGGCCAATTCCTCTCCGGAATTAACCGTGAGGTTCTTTTTGCCGTCATATTCCGGATATTCTTCGCAACGAACGGCAGTCTCCTGTTCAACAGTCACCATCTTCAAAATTTGAAGACCGCCAAAACCATCTGCAACAAACACATAGTCGCCCGCGCTTCTCACATAGTTTGCCGAACCAGGCAAAGCCAAACTAACAAAATCGACCAGCTGATCAACTTCCCCGTCCTTCATGGTCAGTACCCCCACGCCTGCGGCGCCATTGGCAACAAAAATATGTCCCTCATTCACCGAAACGGCATTGCTAACCACTTCATTTGGGTCAACGTCCAAGCCATCGGCACGGGATACCGGAATGGAGAGCCGTTTCTCACCTGATGCCAGGTCGTAAATACCAACTCCGTGGAAACCTTCTGCAGCCAACACACTCCCGACATAAAAGTCGATGGTACGTTTGGCATCCCTAACATCCTGGCTGGTTTCAAAATTCCTGACCGGAGAAAGAGTCGCAGCATCAAAAATGTGGATACCTTCGGTTCCGCTCAACACGACAAGCCGATTATCCGTCATACCCACATCACGCAAATCGGCCAGATTGATGCTGGCCTCCAAAACATCGCCACTTTTGCTGAAGCTTGCCAAAACACCGTTATCGCCCGACACCCCATAATAGGAATTTTCTCCGGCAATAATACCTGTGCCAACATATCCCGGCATATCAACCAATGTAACATCTTCGGTAAGAAATCCCTGATCCAGGTTCATCTTTATCAGCACGGCAGGATTGGTGCCGTCTTCATGCAACAATTTATTTGCCCCTGCCATATAAAGCGTTTGATCCTGAAGATACAGCGAGCTTATATCCATATTAGGGAAGATGGCTTGAACGGCCAACTGTGGCATGTAAGGATCTGAAATATCAATCACATCTACGGCGCCCAAGTATGGCTCCTCTTCAAAATTATAAGAAACATAGGCATAGTTGCCCGAAACAACAACATGCGTTGCGCGTAAAACGTTGCCTTCAAATTCGGGGGCAGCTACTTCGGCAATTAATACCAATGGTAAATCGCTCACCAAATCCTCATCGTCAAGTGTAACTGATTTCAGCCGAACCGGCGTCACTTCCGAGGCAATTGACCTCGTTGCCACTACCCCGGCATTAGCGTTACTCACCCGGCCTTCTAAGTTTTCACGCTGAATAATTACAGCTTTTGCCAAGCTTTCCAAATCCGTTACAGTGTGGTTGTCGTCGCGTTCGCAGCTGACCAGAACAACCAATAAGCCGATTAAGGCTACCAGAATTCTATTTTTCATCTCGGGTAATTTTAGTTAAAAACAAACGCCCTTTCGAGCCAAAAGTCTTTCAATTAATGAATTGAATGCCTGTACATTTAGCAAAACTATAGAAATTATTGAACCGGAGAAATTTTTTCACATGAATATGACGCACCCGCATCGAAAAATATTCCGAATCGACAATATGACCATACGTTCAGCCAACATTTTTTTGCATAAAAATGCATTTGAAAATGAAATCCGATAAAAAAACAAGATGACTCAAAAGCTGATGACCGGGATCCAGTACTATCAGACTTTTGAGTCATCCTCAATCTATCTCATTTCGCAATTAACTTCTGTCGCAGGAATGGCACCGGGCCAATTCGCCGCGCAGTCGCTTATCGACTAATTCATCAATCCGGTCGCGGAGCGGTTCCACGCGGATTTCCTGGATTACTTCGTGTGCAAAAGCGTTCATCAGCATCAGACGGGCGTCCGGCTCATTAATTCCACGGGCACGCAGATAAAAAAGCGCTTCCTCGTCAATCTGACCAACCGTGGCGCCGTGGCTGCATTTCACATCATCGGCATCAATAATGAGCTGTGGTTTTGTATTCATCTTGGCCGAATCGGTCAGCAGCACGTTGTTGTTCCGCTGAAACGCATTGGTTTTTTGAGCATCGCGGGCCACATGTATCCGCCCGGTAAAAGCGCCAACCGAATCTTCGTCCAACACGTTTTTATAAAGTTGGTTGCTCAGGCAATGTGCTTTATTGTGTTCAATGTTGGTGAAGTTGTCCACGTGCTGCCGTTTGTCGGTAAACGACATTCCCAGCACCTTCGCTTCTGCATGTTCTCCATCCATGCTCACCTTCAGGTTATTCCGGATGAGGCCGCCGTGCAGGGTAGCTGTGCCGGTCAACAAATTTGAATTTTCTGCTTGTTTAAAGAAAGAGGAGTTCACCGTGTTGGCATTATTGCTTTGGCTCTGAATGGTGTAAACATCCACCACAGCATCGCGGCCTACAAAAACTTCCGTCACGTTATTGACCAAAAAATCGCAGGCGCTCAGCGTATGATCGCAGAAGATCACCTTGGCCTGACTGTTTTTCCCAATGATGATCAGGTTTCGCTGCGTAGCAAAAACGGCATCTTCCGAGCGCATCAGGTTAATCACCTGAATCGGCTTTTCAATGACCACATGATCGGGCACGTACAGAAAAAAGCCATCCTTTGCAAAAGCGGTATTGAGCGCCACCAGCGGATCATCCGACAAGCCGGCCTGACGGTTCAGGTAATCCTGCACCAATTCGGGCCGTTCGTTGGCTAGTTGCGCCAAACTGCCTGCCACCACCCCATCGGGCAAACCGGACAGTTGCTGGTTGCGGGCATAAAACCAGCCATTGATCAGCAGGACAGTAAACGTGTTCAGCTGCGGAACATCACAACGAAACACTTCATTCAGGTCAACGTCCACCTTTTCGTACTGAAAAACCGGACGGTATTCTTTATCGAAAACGCGTTCGAGGTTGGTGTATTTATAGTCTTCGTTTTTGAAACCGGGCACACCCACCTTTTCAAATCGTTTGATCGCCACGTCACGCATCCGGTTGAGCAACGGGGATGAACCTTCATCCAACAGCTCCCGGTTGACCTGAAACAGCGAGGTATATTTTTCGCTTACCGCGATTTTATTTACTACGGTTTGGGTCATGTTAAGCAAGTTCTTTTTTAATCCAATCGTATCCTTTTTCTTCCAACTCCAGGGCCAACTCTTTTCCGGCCGATTTTACGATGCGCCCTTTGTAGAGAACATGTACAAAATCGGGCACGATGTAATCGAGCAATCGCTGATAGTGTGTAATGACGATGGTTGACCGTTCGGGACTTTTCAATGCGTTAACACCCTCGGCCACAATTTTCAGGGCATCGATATCCAGCCCCGAATCCGTTTCGTCGAGAATGGCCAGCTTGGGTTCGAGCAGTGCCATCTGGAAGATTTCGTTTTTCTTTTTTTCACCGCCCGAGAAACCTTCGTTCACCGACCGGTTGGTCAGTTGCGAATCCAGGTGGAGCATTTCCTTTTTTTCGCGCATCAGTTTCAGGAACTCACCTGCCGTCAGCGGCTCCAGTCCTTTATATTTTCGATGTTCGTTCAGCGAAGTTTTCAGGAAATTAACCATGGGGACACCCGGAATTTCAACCGGGTACTGAAAGCTGAGGAACAATCCCTTTTTGGCGCGTTCTTCAGCGGCCAGCTCCAGCAAGTCCTCTCCCAGAAAAGATACTTCTCCCTCCAACACTTCATAATTCTCCTTACCGGCCAACACGTTGCCCAAGGTACTTTTGCCCGAACCGTTTGGCCCCATAATAGCATGTACTTCTCCCGGTTTTATGTCGAGGTTGATTCCTTTCAGGATTTCCATTCCCTCAACGGCAACTTTTAAATTCTTTATTGTAAGCATGTTCTGTAATTGTTACGGATTGTGAGTTTCAAGTTTCGGTGTTAACCAAACTGACACTCTGAATTAATAATTTCGGATTTATCCAACGCTTCCTTCCAGACTGATTTGCAAGAGTTTTTGAGCCTCCACCGCAAATTCCATCGGCAGTTTGTTCAGCACTTCCTTAGCATAGCCATTTACAATCATCCCGATGGCATCCTCGGTAGAGATCCCGCGCTGATTACAGTAAAAGATTTGGTCCTCACCGATTTTTGAGGTAGTTGCTTCATGTTCAACGACGGCAGTTTTGTTGCCCACCTCGATATACGGGAAAGTGTGTGCACCGCAGGTCGATCCCAGCAGCAACGAGTCGCACTGCGAGAAATTGCGTGCATTGGTAGCTCCAGGCATCACTTTTACCAGTCCGCGATAAGCATTGTCGCTTTTCCCGGCAGAAATCCCTTTTGACACGATGGTGCTTTTCGTATTCTTGCCAATGTGGATCATTTTGGTGCCTGTATCGGCTTGCTGGTGGTTGTTGGTTACAGCCACCGAGTTGAATTCGCCCACCGAGTTATCACCTAATAAAATGCAACTGGGGTATTTCCAGGTAATGGCCGAACCGGTTTCTACCTGCGTCCAGCTAATTTTTGACGATTCGCCGCGACAAACGCCCCGCTTAGTGACAAAATTATATACACCGCCTTTGCCGTTTTTATCGCCGGGGTACCAGTTTTGTACGGTTGAATATTTCACTTCGGCACGTTCCAAGGCAATAATTTCGACCACGGCCGCATGGAGCTGGTTTTCGTCGCGCATGGGAGCGGTACAGCCTTCCAGATAGCTCACATAGCTGTCGTCGTCGGCTATAATCAGGGTCCGTTCAAATTGGCCGGTACCGGCAGCATTGATGCGGAAATAAGTGGACAACTCCATGGGGCAGCGCACTCCTTTGGGAATGTAGCAGAACGATCCGTCGGAGAAAACCGCCGAATTGAGCGCTGCAAAAAAGTTATCGGTTACCGGGACCGACATGCCCAGGTATTTTTGAACCAGGTCGGGATGTTCCTTCACAGCCTCGCTAAAGGAGCAAAAAATAATGCCTTTTTCGGCCAGCGTTTCTTTAAACGTAGTTTTTACTGAAACACTGTCAATCACGGCATCAACCGCCACGCCTGCCAACATTTTCTGTTCTTCCAACGGAATGCCCAGCTTGTTGAAAGTTTCCAACAGCTCGGGGTCCACTTCGTCCAGGCTTTCATATTGTGGTTTTGTCTTAGGAGCGGCATAGTAAATGATCTCCTGAAAATCTATCGGGGCCATTTTCAGGTACGCCCAATCGGGCATCTTCATTTTTTGCCATTTTCTAAACGCATCCAACCGAAACTGTAGCATGAAGTCCGGCTCGCCTTTCTTTTCCGAAATGATACGGATTACGTCTTCATTCAATCCTTTGGGGATAGTATCCATCTCAAAATCGGACACAAACCCGAATTTATATTCGCCTGAAGTTACTTCTTCCAGTATTTTATCTTGTTCTTCCATAAACTTCTATTTTCTGATTTCTTACCGGTTGTAATAACAAACTTTACTGTCGCCTGTTTAAAAATAATTGCAAAGATAATGAAGTAAAGCTATTTTTGCGGCTTGATGCACTTCAATTCACACCTTTAAGTCTGATATTTAAAAAATGGATAATACTAAAAAAGCAACTTCATTATCAACGCTGGGCGAGTTTGGCCTGATTGAGCATGTCACCCATCAAATAAAACTCAAAAATGCCTCCACCATCAAAGGAGTTGGCGACGATGCGGCCGTGCTCGACTACGCAGACAAACAGCAAGTGGTAACCACCGACTTATTGGTTGAAGGAATTCATTTCAACCTGATGTACGTACCGCTCAAGCACCTGGGATACAAAGCCGTTATGGTCAACCTTTCGGACGTGTTCGCCATGAATGCCCAACCGAAGCAAATTACGGTTTCGCTGGCCATCTCCAGCAAATTTTCGGTGGAAGCGATTGACGAACTGTACGAAGGCATTTACCTGGCCTGCGAGAAATACGGCGTTGATCTGATTGGTGGCGATACAACCAGCTCAGTGACCGGCCTGGTCATCAGTGTAACGGCACTGGGTGAGGTTGAAAAAGGAAAAGCCGTTTACCGCAGCGGTGCCCGGGTAAACGACCTGATTTGTGTTTCGGGCGACCTGGGTGGCGCCTACATGGGCCTCCAACTGTTGGAACGCGAAAATGAAGTTTTCAAAGTCAACCCAAATGTGCAGCCCCAGCTCGAAGGATACGATTACATCCTGGAACGGCAGTTGAAACCGGAAGCGCGCGGCGATGTCACGAAAGCCCTGAAAACTATTGACGTAACGCCAACTGCTATGATTGACATCTCGGATGGACTTTCGTCGGACCTGTTGCATATTTGTAAGGCCTCAAACGTCGGCTGCAATATTTACGAAGAAAAAATCCCGCTCGATTATCAGACCAAACGTTTCGCTGATGAGCTGAGCATCAACCCACTGGTAGCCGCTTTAAATGGTGGCGAGGATTACGAATTGCTCTTCACCATCCCGCTGGCCGATCACGATAAGATCAAGAACGATCCGGATATTACCATCATCGGGCACATTACCGAGCAACAAGAAGGCGCCAACCTGGTGACGGCGCTGGGCAGTGCCATTCCGTTGCAGGCACAAGGCTGGAACCCGCTGAAAAAGAATTAGAAAATGCGCAGGCAAAGGCCGGTTAATACGAAATCGTTAGGCGAGGGAACTTGACTTTCGTTTTCTAAAATGCCGGCCTTGCCGGCAACGATTTCCGCTCAAAAAAAACAAGGCTAAAAACCAAAGCCGACATGCACGCCAACCGATGCGTGAGACTCCTCCCGGTCGAAACCAAATCCAGCCATGGGGCCCAAGTGGAAATCGCCCACCGAAAACTCGTATGCTAATTCCAGGTGACCCGACAAGCTCCGGTGTGTTTCGCCATCTTCCTTTCCAAAAGTGACACCCGGCCCGGCACTGATCAGAATTCGCCCCAGTTCATAACCGAGCAAGCCTGTCACCGTACTGTGTGTATGCTTATCCAGGATAGCCTCGTACCCTACTCCAAGCGAAAACGGACTGTGATCGGACAGACGGTACGAATAATGGACATGCAGACCCGGCGCCAAGTTGTTTTCAGCAAAAATAGAAGTGGCGCCCAGCCCAAATCCAACATGGTTCCGGTGATGATCGTGGTTTTCCGGATGATCTTGTGCATAAACCAGTTGACCAAAAAATAATAAGACGGTAAGAATCGTGATTTTCATGTGTTAAAGAATTACAACAGGCCATAAAAACAGGATAGAAACAAAATGGTTTAAAAAAACCCGGATGCAAGGA
>NZ_JAPAAF010000050.1 GCF_025907915.1 Gaoshiqia sediminis | reverse complement strand
ACACCGGATCAATTAACTCCTGACTGGTTCGATCGGGAAACCGGGGAAGCGTTAAATATTGAACGGCAACGAGGTACGATGCCTGGTCAAAATTACTGATTTCAATTTATAGTATCTTTTTTGATTTAGTTAAATATTAATCGTTAAAAAGCCATGACAGCACACCGGAGGATTATTGAGCAGTTGGATACAGAACTGGCTAGAACCTGCGAGGTTTCTGATAAAACCGAGGACCAGCTCGAGTTTGCCATAGATCACTGCCATTTGGCTTTAAAAAGGATGCTGGAACAGGTAATCGAAGCTGGTTTTCCAGATAAGGAAAGTGAAATCCGTTTTTTCAAAGAGCAGAAACCTATGGTTTACAGTAGGCTGCTTTACTATCAGGGCATTCTAAATCTGGAAAAAAACTGTCCCCAATCAGACCGGAAATTGACCAGAAATTACTACATCAGGGAAATGGAAAATCTAATCGATTTTTTGGAACAAAACAAAACTAGGGTACAATATTCCCGCTCCGGCTTTACGTACCTTGATCATAAATATTTTCTTCTGGATCTTCCTACTATTCCTCTCCGAATTAGATCTTTTCCTGTTAAGTTAGATGATTATTTCAATACTTGGCATGATCCTGCTTTCTCAACCATTTTGGCTTATGAAAGGTTAGTGGAATACATCCAGGATCAACTGGATCTTATTGATTATCCGGCTGAATGATATTAAACTTCCGTAATCTTCTGTTACGGATACTGAAAATTGAGTTGTTTCGGGAGGATCAAAAGCCTTAAACAGACGATTCCCTAATTCTGTATTTTACCATGGAATGTTCATAAATAATAAAGAGACTGTCCAATTTTATCTTTTTGAGGACAGCCTCGTCGTCCTCAAACAGGCGGGGCTGTTATTCCGTTGCTTTTGGGCGGTCCATCACGCGCTGGCGGACAACCACCACTCTTCGCGGCTTGCCCCACAAGGAGCTGTGGTATTGCATTTCAGAAACCTCGATCCCCTCGTCGAGTTTGATCCATCGTTTCAATCCAGCTATTTGATGTTGTATGGGTTCATAAGACCTCGCTGCAATGATGTAGTTGACCTTGGGTTCTTCTACTCAATCCAATACTTCGGTACGTGGCACAATTACACCGAAATATCAACTGTGTGGAAGCCGCTGTCCAGGCGCAACAGGCTGATGGTATTCCCATGGAGTTTATCGAATGTATCGGCCAAAAATGAAACAAAATTGTCGCTGGCACTGCTGTTGCCGCTGCGTAACCAGAAGTTGGCCACCAGCTTCAGGTCGGCTACAAAAGCCATGACCGGGTAATGTGACAGCCGATCGGGTTTGCGTGGATTGTACCCTTTGCGGACCCCTTCCTGCTCCCCGTAACGGGTGATGATCGTTGAGTCACAGTCAAGCGTATAATTGTCAAACCTAACATTACCAAACATCCACTTGTGAAAATAATCACTCATCTGTTGGCTGTCGGCTTGCCCAAATTTGCGGAAAAAGCGCTTGAAAGCATCGTTACCAGACATTTGTTTCCATCCGAATATCTTGCAAATAGCCAATGACGGGTAACTTCGGTATGCAAAAACCGGTTTGCCCCGCACCAAATACTGACCATGAACGATTCTGTCGCGGATAAGGGTTTATCATTGATTTCGACAAAATAGAGCTGCATAATTTGCACCGCCAGGTTTTGTATTCAACTACGGATGTCGGGAAACCCAAGGCCGAAACGGCTGCACAAGTCCTGAAAGCTCAGAATCCCAATTTACAATTTCAGGTTTATACAGATTTGCTGAACAAGAAAAACAGCACACAACTGATTTCCAGATTCGATATTATTGTGGATGGTCCGGATAACTTCCCCACACGCTACCTGGTTAATGATACCTGCGTGGAATTAGGGAAACCGCTCGTGTATGGTAGTATTTTTAATTATGAGGCGCAACTGGCCGTATTTAACTGCGAAGGAGGAAATAATTTAAGGGATATTTATCCTGAACCACCCAATCCGGAAGATGTGCCGGGTTGTAATGAGAATGGAGTATTGGGTGTCGTGCGCAGAATTTTAGGCATTTATATGGCCAATGCCTGCATTCAGCTTATTCTGGGCAGCTACAGCCAGAAAAGCCTTATGATTTTCGACTTTGATCAGTTCAGTTTGGTAAAATTGGCAATGGATCAGTAACAACTCTATGGATTAACCACAGGAAAATCGTAAAACTACACATCAATTCAGACTAAGTTGATGTGCAAAGTTAATCTAATGGAATTCTATTCCTACAGCGCGTTGATGTCCTCCAACAATGCAAGTTCAGAATGCTTAAAAAACGTTGACCCATTATGACCTACCGCTTGATTACTTAATTTGCAATGAATAACTTGTCGGCTTTATTCTGAAGTTCTGCGGCCTGTTCTCTTCATTTGCTCCGCCATTGAGCTCACAAGCCTCGGTTACATTGGGAAAAGTGTCCCGCCAGTTCAAAGCTCAATCCCTGCCATTTCATATCTGGATTGACTTGTCCCTTCCGGTCCACACTTCCCCGTTTTTGAAGGTTTAAAAAAATGAGGTTAAAAATTCCTTTTAGCAGGTATTTCCCCTGTGCCCCGGCACCATCGCTCCGTCATCGCGAAACCGCTTCCTTCATCCGTACGCTGCCGCGCCCGAAACCAGTCGCTTTTTCGCTTGACTGCGCTCCGGAGCCGGCATGCACCCCGCGGCAAAAGTCGCTCCGTTTGTTCCGCTCCGCTCCACTCCCGGGCGACACTTGCCTGTTGCCTGCCCGCCCTAAGACTGTTCCCTAAGGTATCCAATCAGTCAAAACCAAAAGGAAAGCCAATTTAGCCGGTCTCCCCGCGAGGCCATTACCAGGCAAACTGCAAGGCCTGGGCAAGTGATCTGTCCGCACGGCTATTTTTTTGCAGTCGAAATTCCCGGCTTTTTTGAGAGCCAACCCGGACAGATCAGCCTTGCACTTTTGCCCCGACCGGCTGACAACCGGCTTTCTTTCTTTTTTTGCCTTTTTTCTTTCTTTGGGGAATAGAAGTTTGACTATCCAAATCCCGTTAAAAAGGCCCGGAAAAAATCAACGTTTTCATGAAAATGAATTGACAGCCGTCAAACCGTACCAAACCCTTCGGTAAAACAGCTCATCGGTTTTATTTATTGAACCATATAAAACACCCCACCTGACAACATCTATACAAAAAAACATTTCCGGACTTTCAAACTTTGCCCTGCTGACCTGAAATGCACCTTTAAGTTTGCTTTTGACGGTCACACAAAGTCGGATTGACCGGCCGCTGGGGATCGGCAACCTGATCATCTACTCCTCCGACAAAACAACACCTGTTTTCCGGATGCAGGCCATCCCCAAGCCGGAAGAAACCTGTACCGTCCTGCGGGCCCTGGTGGAACGCAACCGGCGGGAGAAACATGTTTTTGAAGTCGATTAATCCCCATATGTCTAACCCTAAAAATTAAAAATCATGGAACAAAGCACACGCATGTCAATGGACCAGATTCCGTTTGACAAACTGGAAAAAGCAGGGATCAGCCGCGAGTTGATCGAGAAAATGGAAAAACGCGAGATGACCGATTTTTTGAACGGCTTCCGTTCGGATAAACTCTACACGATCAATGCCCGGATCAACGACCAGGACTATAAAATACCGGCCAAGATCCGCTTGCAGCAAGGCGAGGACGGGAAGGTGGACATCAGGGTTCACCCCATCCAGCGGCTGAATGTCCCGGACGAATACATGGGGCACAAGTTTACCAAGGAAGAAAAAGGGGTTTTGCTGAATGACAAAAACCTCGGAAAAACCGTAGAACTGACCGGCAAGAACGACAAAAAGTTCTCGGCCACCCTGCAGGTGAATGCCGCCGACCGGAACATCAGCTTCCGGGATTTTAAGCAGGAGAAGATGGAGAAAACCGAAGACCAGAAGCAAGATGCCAAAGCTGAAAAGAAAACCGGTGCCAGGCAAAAAGTGAGTTGGCAGTTCGCAAGTCTCGTTTCCAATCAGAAAGGGTAATCCGTAATTGGGTTCCCTTTCTTTATTCTCCGTTTGACCGAAGTAAAAGAACAAAAAATCAGTGAGGAGAACCTAATTCAAAGAGGGGATTGCAAGATGTGTTTTTGTATGCACAAAAACCTTTCATCTTGCCCGGCAGGGGCCTTCCCACCTGATAGCAGGTTGTTGCATACATTCCCCTCTTTGAACAATTGGAATCAGGAACCAAAAAACACGCCATGCGCCCGCGATTACCCGATAAGGACAAACGCACCGAGTTGCTGATTATCCGCATGACCCGGGAGGAAAAGATCAGGTTGCAAAGCCTGGTCAAACGGGGGAAGTATGGCTGCACGAGCGATTACATCCGGTCGCGGATTTTTAAGCAGTCAGACAGAAAGGTGATTTCGTTGGATGAGAATACAAACAATCAGTTGAAAAGCCTGGATTACGAGCTGAACAAGATCGGGGTGAACCTGAACCAGCTTTCCAAACGCATGAATTCCTTTGCCGGTTACCGGGTAGATGACAACGACCGGCAGCTGTTGAGACAAGCGTTTGAGATGATGAAAAACTGCTTGATTTTCCTGCAAAAATATCTGCACTGATTCCTTTCTCAAGCAATAAACCGGGATACCATGGTTATCAAGATTCATCAGGCTTGCAGCACGAAAAACGCGTTGTTTTATAACGAGCGGAAGGTGGAACGGCATAAAGCCAGCTTTTACCACAGCCGAAATATGCCGGTACTGAATCCTTTTCTGGGTGACAAGAACGACCGGTACCGGATTTTTCAGGAGATTGAAGCGCGTAACACCCGGGTCAAAAAGCCAGGATTACATCTATCCGTTAATCCAACAGTCAGCGATCTGGTCCGGCTGGGGGATGCCGGTATCCGGGCGGAGATCGACAACCTGATGAGCCACCTTGGCTACGGAAATCAGCCTTACCTGGTGTATAAACATGCCGATTTGGAACGGGTGCATTTTCATATCGTGTCCACCCGCATTGACTGCGAGACCGGAAAGAAGATCAAGGATAACTACGAAAGAGAAAAGACACAGAAATTCATTAAATCCCTGGAGCAGAAATACCAGCTCACCAAAGATGAACCTCAAGAGAAACTAAACTATCGCTTTTCCGGCTCCAGCAAAAACCTGAAGCAAAACCTGGAGAGTTTGTTTTCCCAGCTCAACCGGATGGAGCTGATCACTTCTAATGAAATGTATGATCAGGCGCTTGGATTATTCCAGGTAGAGATCAGAAAAGCGGGGAGGGGGCAGCTGGTTTTTGTGACCGATGAAAACGGAAATCCCATCCGGCATCCGGTTCGGATGAGTGATTTTAAGGAGCGGCCGAGGTTTAATTTTTCTGAGAAAGAGTCTCATTCAATTAAGACTTCCCGAAAAGAAACGCTGGATCTGCCAATAAGTGTCTTAAAATCCGTGATTCTGAAAGAAATTACCCGGCAGTTTTATTTGCAGGAAAACCAGAAAGACAGACTCAAGCGGAACAGGATGAAAAAACAGAAAGGGAAGGGGAAACGGTATTAGAAAAGGCCTCTTTTATTCAGACAAGATTATATTTGAAAACATATAAATGAAATATTTCAATCCAAATTATATTTTTTCGCATATAAATGGTTATTTTTGATTTGAGTTATATTTAAATACATATAATGAGGAGATTGGCAGAATTTGTAAAAGAAAGAAGAAAAGAGGTCAATTTGACACAGGAGGAATTTGCAGAACGCGCCGGGGTGGCCCTGACAGTGATCCGTAAAATTGAGCAGGGGAAAACGAACCTGAATATGGATAAGGTCAACTTGGTGCTGAACATGTTTGGCCATGAATTAGCTCCGGTAAACAGCAAGGAATTGAAAGGATGAGACGCGGAAAAGTTTATTACAAAGAATATCTGGCCGGGATGATCACCGAAACGGATGATGGTGAATATGTATTCCAATACAACCAGACCTATGTGAAAGAGCACTTGGATTTATTCCTCTCCTTTACCATGCCGGTAACTGATAAGCCCTACATTTCAAACCGCCTGTTCCCGTTTTTTGAAGGACTTATTCCGGAGGGATGGCTGCTGGAAATTGCCTCTGAAAACTGGCGGATCAATAAAAATGATCGTATGGGACTGTTGCTGGCTTGTTGCCGGAATTGCATCGGGGCGGTGAGTGTTGTACCAATAGCTGAAGAAGATGAACGGTAAATGCTTGTATTGCTATCAACCAACAGAGAGAGGGATGGATTTTCACCCCAAATGTTCCGTGGCGTTTTTCAGGACGGCAACTCCGCCTGTCATCGAATATACACTTGATCAGATGGATGAACTGGCCAAATCGGTAGTAGAACGTAGCATTGCCGTGCCCGGTGTTCAGCCGAAATTATCCATGTCGCTAGTCAAAACGGCCAGGGAAAAAAACGATAACAGGCTGACGGTTGTTGGCGCCTTGGGGGGGCAGTATATTTTTAAACCGCCATCCATCCTCTTTCCGGAAATGCCCGAAAATGAGCATGTGACCATGCGTATGGCCCAGTCCTTTGGTATCCGGGTGGTACCTTCTTCGCTGGTTCGACTGGCCTCCGGTGAGTTATCCTACATCACCAAGCGGGTGGATCGCACGGAAGAAGGGGAGAAACTACACATGCTGGACATGTTTCAGATCACGGAAGCCTTCGACAAATACAAAGGTTCGATGGAAAAAATTGGAAAAGCCCTGGATAACTATTCAGCAAATACCTTGCTGGATAAGATCTTTTTCTTCGAGCTGGCCTTGTTCTCTTTTTTGACAGGGAACAACGACATGCACCTGAAGAATTTTTCGATGATTGAGCAGCCTTCTGGCTGGGGATTGGCTCCTGCGTATGATCTTTTGAACGTTGCCATTGTTCTGCCTGAAGATACCGAGGAACTGGCTTTGACACTTGCCGGAAAAAAGAAGAAGTTGACCCGTGAACATTTCGAACTGCTGGGGCAGGGCATGGGGCTGACCGAACGGCAAATCAAGGGGAGTTTTAAACGCATGCTGAAAAACCGGAAACAGGCCCTGGCATGGATCGATCAATCCTTTCTTTCGGAGGGTATGAAGAAACGTTACAGCGAAGTGCTGGAAGCCAGATATCAACAATTGGATATGGACAAATAAAGCCGAAAGATGAAGAGTCTACAGCCTTTAATTGAAAATAATTGATATAAAATTATTTATTGCTGATTGTATTTTTTATTTTTATAGTCAGTTGTTCTTTAACCTTTGAACTAATCATCCAAATAAAGCCTCAATTATGGATCAAACCCGCAATTTTCTCTTAGAAGGAATCATCACTGAAAATAATGACCGGATTATTCTAACCTAAATTGTCTAAAAATGAACTTTGTTGCTATTGATGTGGAAACGGCCCAAGGCAAACGCTGGAGTATTTGTCAAATTGGCCTGGCCATTGTTGAAAACGGAGAAATAACCCAAACCATTTCCAGATTGGTTCAGCCACCCCTAAATGAATATTCGGAGTGGAATATTCGGGTGCATGGCATTACTCCTGATATGACCGCAGAGGCACCGTTATTTTCAGAAGTATGGGATGAAATACATCCGTTGGTTCATGGCAAAAGACTGGTGGCACACAATGCCTCGTTCGATATCAACTGTTTGATGCAGACTTTTGACTTTTACGGTCTGCCAGTTCCCAAATTGGAGTGTGACTGTACTTATTCCAGAACAGGGGCTAAACTAAATGAAATTTGTGCCGCGTATGACATTGATATGAATAACCACCACGATGCAGCCTGCGATGCTGAAGCTTGTGCCAGGGTTTATCTGAAATTATTGAGCGGAATTGAGCCTGATTTTTCGAAGATGCAACCTCGTTCCAAAAAATCCACATTTTTCCAAGCTGACGGACACGAACACCTTTGCGGCGATGTTTTGCAACCCGACCTGGAACACGCCGATTGTAGTAGTCCTTTTTATGCAAAAAAGGTAGTTTTTACCGGTGTTCTAAAATCAATTCCCCGAACCGAAGCAGCGAAGCTGGTTAAAAAGCTGGGAGCAGACATTGACACCACAATAACCAAACGCACCAATTTTGTCATCACCGGCTCTGCCCCTGGCCCTTCCAAAATGAAGAAAATAGAGCAGCTGAATGCTCAGGGATGTAATATTCGGTTGGTTTTTGAGGAGGAGTTTTTAAGCATGTGTGGGAAAAGGTTGAAATCGTTACCCGATAACTTTACTTAAAGAAACAGGACACTCACTTACATCAAATTCTTTGATAATGTTATTCAGTCCGCTGTTTATGACTAATAATTTTGCTTTAATATTTTTATATCCATATTTTTCGATTAAAAGTTTTTGAATGATATAAGCCCGACCGTTATAAAGCGAAAGTTCTTGGCAAACATCATCACTTTCTTCGTCATTTGTCTGCATGCTCTCATCTGAGAGTACACGCATTTGGGATTTTATCTGTCCATCGGAGATTAAACTATTTCCTGAAATCAAATCGACAGCGAAAAGCTCATCCGTCACTGTGCTCTTGACGATGAGGTCAACTGGTGCATAAAATGGATGAAAATGTTCTATTTCTTCACTGTTGACGGATATTTTATATTTTATGACTTTGTACTTGTTTTCTTCCAGATATCTGTCAAAAGCATGTACTCGGTCGTCAAGAATTATTTTTCTTTCGTTAGCTAAATAATAGAATATTAAGCTTTCTAAATTTTGACCGGAAAGACTATTCTTAAAGAAGTAATTACGGTTGCTATTATTTAGATATTCCATCAACTTTCTATATCCATTCTTCTCAAACGATTCTTTTTTATCTGGATCTAGATAAGTCCAATCAATTTTCATTAAATCCGGAGTCTTTTTGAAAAACTCAATTGGCAACCATTCTTCACTGTACTTACCTTTTGCCACATTAAACCATTGAACTTTAATTTTCGTTTTAGAAATCAATCGTTCTTTAAAATCATATTTCTCATTAATCCATTCAAATTGATTTTCTGTTTTTTTCCCTTTAATGAGAAATGAAGATGACACAAAACGATCGTTCTCTCTAGCTTGGTTTTTTATCGTTTTGTAACGTTCTATGATGGTAGTTCTCAGGTATACTTCTATGGGAAACATCGAAATATCTGCTAATTCAGAATCCTTTATAGAGTCAGATATCCCTGTGAAAATGACCAAAGATTCAGGATAAAACCATGCCTCTTGAAAACGCCCTAATTTTGAGTCATACCAAACACAGAGATATTTCGTTTTCAGTCTTGAAATCTCACTAAATGTTGAATTTTCAGAATTGAGTTCCATTTTTTTCTCAATACTTTGAGTGTATTCTTTGACGATCATTAAAGGGAAATTATCAGAAGAACAGGTAATGGTATTTCCAACATATCTTGTGCTAAAATTTTTCTTATTACTATTCCCTTCAAGGATTTCGAAATAAGGATGATTTCGAATGGCGACCAGTTGTCCGATTTCATAAGTAATTTTAGTCATTGTTATTTGTTTTTTTGACTAAGATAAATATAATATTTAACTTAGCATAGTTTCTGAAACCAAGAGCCGGAGGCTTGTTACTGTTAGTATCATTGTGTTTTGGATCAATATTCAAAATCAACTGTCATTCGTAAGGGAATGGCTGGAAAGATTAGATACAAACAAATTTAATTTGAACTCATCTCGAGATTCATTCAACTTAAATTTGTAGTGATTAATCAAGCTAATTAGAGCATTAGCCAATAAGTCAACTAGTATGGTTTCAACAACATTTGTAATCATATCAACGGCGTTAAAGGTTATTGCAAGTAGCAACATTATTTGCAAAGTAGGAAGTAAAGAGAATTCGGAAGCCCGGATTGCGGTACAACTGAAAGGTGTAAACTAGCCTCATAAACGATATCTCTACTTGGTTTCAGAAACTTTTTTTACTATGAAAAACAAGGACTGGTTTAAAGTACGTGGTTATCGTCATATCGATTCAAAGATTACGCTCAATGAGAAACGAAAAGTGCTGAGCAAGTTATCAAATCCAGAATATGTAGCCAAGCATGCTTTTCTACCTTTGATCTATAAAACCATTACCGAACGTAAGTATAAAAAATTGATGGATAGTGACGGGGTTTACTATCGATCCCACTTCGGACGAGATACTGGTGAATCGACCAAAAAAGTTCGACCAATACACTATGCATGCCACATAGATGCGCAAATCTATGCCTATTATAACCATAAAATTTTGAGTTCTGCTTATGAAGATTTGTTAAGAAATACTACGGGCTTGTCAGATTGTATTTCTGCTTACAGAAGTATAGTCGCGCCGGAGGGCTTTCGAAACAAATCGAATGTGCATTTTGCTAAAGATGCTTTTGACGAAGTGAGAAAGCGAGGTGAGTGCATCGCGATTGCGCTGGATGTAAAGAGCTTTTTCAGTACGCTTGATCATAAGATATTACTCGAAAGATGGAAAGAGGTTTTGGGGCTCAGTTTCTTGCCTCCCGACCACTTTCATGTGTATAAGTCGATTACCCAATTTCGTTATGTCAGTTTAAATGATTTCCGAACAGTTAAGGGCGGATTTGACGAAAGAGAAATATCAAATTATCAGAAAGATGGTATAGATGCCTTTTTTCGATCGATGACTGATTTTCGGGAGC
Source organism: Gaoshiqia sediminis (assembly GCF_025907915.1). Lineage (GTDB taxonomy): Bacteria > Bacteroidota > Bacteroidia > Bacteroidales > Prolixibacteraceae > Gaoshiqia > Gaoshiqia sediminis. Next base: position 8,768 of record NZ_JAPAAF010000050.1, on the reverse strand, counting down.
GACTAAAGGCAAAAGAATTTATTGTACGGAAGAATCAATTCCACAAAGAGGAGAATGGCAAGCGCTATCTAATTGGTATTCCACAAGGGTTGCCAATTAGTGCATTATTAGCAAACATTTATATGTACCGATTTGATTTAGTCGTGTACAATGAGTTATGTCTAAAGCGAAATGTCTTTTACCGAAGGTATTCTGATGATATTGTTTTGGTCTGCTCAATTAATCAAAGAGAATATGTAGAAAGCTTTATTCGGGAGAAGATTTCTGGTGAGCTGGCAAAGTTAAAGCTTTCGGAAAATAAGACTGAACGTACCATTTTTGAAGAGTTCAAAGTTAACGGAAAGACAAGGTTACAATCCTATGCTTTATCTGTTGATGGTAAAAAGACTTTCAATATTCCATTTAACTATTTGGGTTTTCAGTTTTATGGATATCAAACGTTAATCAAGAATAACCGTGTATCCAATTTTTATAGAAGAATGAAACGTGCTGTCAGGGTGCAACACATCAAAGCAGATAAAGCGAAAGAGAAGAGCCTTATAGCGAATAAAGTGATTTACAAGACAAGACTATATCGATTATTTAGTTACAAAGGAGTAAAAAAGCGGGAGCTTTCAAGTAGGCGCAGATATATTTTGACTAAAAATCGTTTAGATTATTGGACGAGAAAACCAATTGATATTAAGAGGAGGCATCGAGGAAATGCTCTTAAGTATGCACAAAAGGCTGCTGAGATTATGGATGCTCCGGAAATAAACAGGCAATATCGTAATCATTTCAGGATTCTTCAAGATACAATAAAAAAATATAATTTTGATAATTTAAGAAAGGATTAATGTTTTTAATCATAAGATAAAACCAATGAAGCTCCTCCATACCTCCGACTGGCACCTCGGCAAACGGCTCGATGATTTTTCGCGAATGGAAGAACAGCAGGCCGTGTTGCAGGAAATTTGTGAAATCGCCGAGCAAGAACAAGTGGATGCCGTGCTGGTGGCCGGCGATTTGTTCGATACCTTTAATCCGCCCACCGAAGCTGTTGATTTATTCTATAAAGCGTTGAAACGACTGTCCAACAATGGTCACCGTCCGGTGATTGCCATTGCCGGCAACCATGACTCGCCCGATCGTATTGAGTCTCCTGATCCACTGGCACGCGAGTGCGGGATTGTTTTTGCTGGCTATCCCAATTCACAGGTTACTCCGTTCGAATTGGAGTCGGGGTTGAAAGTGTTGCGCAGTGAAGAAGGGTTCCTGGAATTACAGCTCCCGGGAACAAAAGTTCCGCTGCGGATATTACTTACTCCCTATGCCAACGAATACCGGTTGAAAACTTGTCTGGGAGTAGAAAACAGCGAAGAAGAGCTGCGGGCTGTCCTTCAGGAAAAATGGCAAAGTTTAGCCGGTCGGTTTTGCGACGGGAATGGTGTGAATGTGTTGGTGTCTCACCTTTTTACGGTCAAAAAGGGAGAAGAATTTCCGGCGGAACCCGAAGATGAAAAGCCCATTTTGCATGTGGGCGGGGCACAGGTGGTTTACTCCGAAAATATTCCGGAACAGGCTCAATACATGGCACTGGGGCACCTGCACCGGATGCAGCGGGTTGATTCGGCTCCCTGTCCGGTTTATTACAGTGGCAGTCCGTTGTCGTATAGCTTTTCCGAAGCCAATCAGAAAAAGTATGTTTTATTGATTTCGGCAGAACCCGGGAAAGCCGCTAACGTGCGTGAAATAGAATTGACAAAAGGGAAACGGTTGCTGCGAAAACGCGCCGAAGGATTGGAGGATGCGTTGCAATGGCTGGCCGAAAATCAGGATGTTTTGGTGGAGCTTACCCTGGTAACCGATACTTTTTTGACCGCGATGGAGCGCCGGCAACTCAACGCTGCTCATCCGGGAATTGTTTCCATCATTCCGGAAGTAACCAATGCAACCAATCTGGTTGGCAGCCATCAAAAACAGATTGATTTGAGCCGCAGCATGGAAGAACTTTTTTGTGATTATTTCAGGCACGAAAAGGGACAGGAACCGAACGATGAAATCAAGAGTTTATTCACTGAAATATTGGCCGAAGAAGAATGATACCTGTACAACTCACCATACAAGGTTTGTACTCCTATCAGGACAAGCAAACCATCGATTTTACAAAGCTGACAGCGGCAAACCTGTTCGGCATATTCGGAACAGTCGGCAGCGGAAAATCTTCAATACTGGAAGCCATCACCTTTGCTATTTATGGCCGTACTGACCGGTTAAACCTTTCGGGCGACAACCGCTACTACAACATGATGAACCTGAAATCGAACGAACTGCTCATCGATTTTATATTTGAAACAGGCAAGGAACAAACTGCCTATCGAGCAACAGTAAAAGGCAAACGCAACGGTAAAAACTTCGAAGATGTAAAAGCATTGGACAGGTCGGCATACCGAAAAAACGGGAAGGAGTGGATTCCCATTGAAACAGATTCGCTAGAACAGGCTATTGGGTTGAGTTACGACAATTTTAAACGAACCATCATTATTCCGCAAGGTCAGTTTCAGGAGTTTTTGCAACTGGGGAATAAAGACCGGACTCAAATGATGAAAGAACTTTTCAACCTCGGAAAGTTCGAATTTTACTACAAGGTTACTTCTTTGGAGGCGAAAAATAATGCCAACAAACAAAATATCGAGGGACAGTTGTTGCAGTTGGGCACTGTCAATCCCGAACAAATAAGTGGATATAAAGCACAGTTGGAACAACTTACAAACGAGTTGGCCGAGCAAAGCAAAAGGCTTATTGAATACAGAAAGACAGAAGAAGAATTCCGGAAACTTCAGGAATTGACTCAAAAGAAGGCAGACGCAGAAAAAGCATTTAAAGCCTTGCAGGAACAGGAACCTGTTTTTAAAAGTTTGGAACAGAAAATTGCCCGATACGAACAGTGCGTGGTACAGTTTAAGCATCTGCTTGATGCCTTGAATCAAACCAACGAAAGAGTATTGGCTCGCGAAAAGCAAATCGGACAGGATGAGACAAAGTTGAAAACGCAGGAAGAAGAAATTGCAACGCTCGGGAAACAAGTTGAGGAGTTAAAACCCCGGTATGAAAAAAGGGAAGAATTGAAGCAAAAGGCCGGAGAATTGGAACGTTTGCTAAGAATGAAGGAGTTGGCAAAATCTGTTTTGCAGGATGACGAACGCTTAAAAAAGGGCACAGGTATTTGCGAACAAACGATTACTAAACTGGAAAAGGCAAAGCTTGAACGACAGAAGCTGGATGAACTGGTTAAGGCCGAGCGGGCGAAGCTTCCTGATGTTGCACTTTTGTCGAACGTAAAAGCCTGGTACGTTGAAAAGAACAATCTCGATAAGCAGCTTGGCGAAACAGAAAAAGAAATTGAAAAGTACCTTCAGGAAGAAAAGGTAAATCGACAGGAAGTATCGAAAATACTGGCTGAAACTTTATTTTCGCAACTTCCTCCTGATGCCGACTCGGAGGTGAGTGCTCAGTATCTTCAAAATAAAACCGCTGAAATAAAATTAAAACTGAAATCGCTGGAAGAACAGGCAAACCATATTCAGGTCAAAGCTCAATTGAAAATGTATGCCGAAGATTTGGACGAAGGAACTGCTTGTCCGCTTTGTGGTTCGTTGCATCACCCTGAACTGTTCAAAACTGATGATATTCAGGAGGCACAGTTAAAATTGCATGGCGAGCGTGAGCTTTATGAGAAAATGATGGATCAGATTACAAAATTTGGGACCCGCCTGAATTTACTCGATAGCCAGCTTCAGTTTATTCGTCGTCATCAGCAGGAACTGTCGGAAAAGAAGGCTGATCAGCAAAAAAGAATTTCAGCTCATGCCATCCTTTTTGTATGGGATAAATATCGCGAAGAAGCAGAGCTTGCGAAAGCTTTTCAGGAAGCAGAACGCATTCAGGATGAGTTGAAGAAGAAGGAAGAGATATTGGGATCTCTGGACAAAGAAATTGTTCAGGAGGAAAAGAATAAAGAGAGGTTTCAGGCGGAAGTAGAAAAAATAAAGACCGCTTTGGCAGTTCACCAAACCGAGTTGAAAACCATCGGGCAGCAGCTAAAATTAATTGATCCGGAGGTTTATCGATCCATTCAGACAGCTGCCATTGAAACCGAAAAAGCGGGTTTGTTGCAGGAATATGCCCGGCTGGAAAAGGAATATGGCGAATTGACAAAGTTGTTGGCCGAATGGACAAAACTTAACGATACGCTTAGCGGGAGCCTGGTTGTTAACCGAAAAGAATTGCAGCAAGACCAGCAACAATTGCTAGCATTGAAAAAACAACTGGATGAGCAGTTCACTAAAACAATATATCAATCGGTTGACGAGGTGCGGCAGGTATTGGCTGAACCGATTGATTTGGATCGGGAAAAGCAGAATTTGGCCAGGTTTAAAGATCAAATGGTAAGAAGTAAGTCACAATTGGAACAGCTTTTAAAAGAAATCGGCGATCGTGTTTACGATAGTGATGCGCACCAAAAATTGCTTTTGGAGATAGCGGCTGTCAGTGAGCTGCAGAAACAGAAAAATCAAGAGTTGGGGAAAACAGAAGAACTGCTTAAAAAATTGCAAAAAGATTTGGAGAGTCAGGCGTCTCTAAAGAAAGAGCAGGAACGACTGGAACTTCGGGCCGAGAACCTCAAAACCATGAAGTCGCTGTTCAAGGCAAGTGGTTTTGTGAATTATGTGTCGTCGGTTTACCTGCAAAATTTGTGTAATGCCGCCAATGATCGTTTCTTCCAGCTCACCCGTCAAAAGCTAAGCCTGGAGATCACGCCGGACAATAATTTTCAGGTGCGCGATTTTATGAATGGTGGCAAAGTGCGAAGTGTAAAAACCCTTTCAGGAGGACAAACATTTCAGGCCGCACTGTCGTTGGCTTTAGCCTTAGCCGATAATATTCAGAAAATTACCGAATCGAACCAGAATTTCTTTTTCCTTGACGAGGGCTTTGGCTCTTTGGATAAAGACTCGCTGTCGGTTGTTTTTGACACCCTCAAATCGCTCCGGAAAGAAAACCGGATCGTTGGCGTTATTTCCCATGTTGAAGAAATGCAACAAGAAATTGATGTCCATCTTCGTATTGACAATCAGGAGGAACGAGGGAGTCGGATTTGGGAAAGTTGGATGGATTAAATTAATTAAGACTGAGAAAAATTTGTTAAGTGTTATATTTACTAAGCCTTAATAAACGGATTCTTCACTTATTAAAAGGTTGAAACAGTGAGAAAACTAAAAGTATTTATATCGAGTGTCCAGAACGAGTTTGCCGATGAACGGACAGAGCTGGCACGTTATCTTAGGCAAGATCCGTTACTTGGAACATTTTTCGAACCTTTTATTTTTGAAGAAGTTCCTGCCAATACTCATTCGCCAGGCAAAGTCTATTTGGATGAAGTAAAGGAATCAGATATTTACGTCGGACTATTGGGAGCAAAGTATGGTTTTGAAGACGAAATGGGTGTTTCTCCAACTGAAAGAGAATATGATCAGGCAAAAGCAGAACATATACCAAGATGGATTTTTATAAAGGATATTGTCGGAGCAGATCGGCATCCCAAAGAAATTGCCTTAATCCGCAAAATTGAGCATGATGTTTCCAGAAAGAAATTTTCCAATCTTGATTTGCTGAAAAAGGAAGTTTATAATTCAGCAGTTCTGTACTTAAAGCAAACGGGAAAGATTGAAAGCCACGATTTTGACGATTCGCTACATCCTTCTGCTGACATCCAATCATTGGATGAAAATAAAGTTAAAGAGTTTGTCATTCTAGCGAGAAATAAGCGAAACTTTCCCTTAAAAGAGACAGCATCAGTTGATCAAGTATTGAAACATTTAAGAATGATCAAGAATGGAAAGCTTGTAAACAGTGCGCTGCTTGCTTTTGCTACTGATCCTCAATTGTTTTTTCCATCAGCAACTATTAAGTGTGCTCATTTTCATGGGATACAAGTGCAAAAGCCGATTCCTGATTACAAAGAGTTTGGTGGAACTGTATTTGAGGTAGCAGACGAAGCTGTAAATTTTGTTCTTTCTAAAATAAGCTTATCGACTGGTACAAGAGAAAAAAGTAATCAGGTTGAGACTATTTACGAGATTCCTCGTGCTGTTATCTCTGAAGCAATTATTAATGCTGTAGCTCACCGTGATTATTATAGCAAAGGCAGTATACAAGTTTCGATTTTCAGGGATCGAATTGAAGTAACTAATCCTGGCAGTTTACCACCAGAGTTGGATATTAATGATTTGAAAGAGCCTCATAGCTCTTATCCTCATAATCCGCTACTTGCAGGTTGTATGTTTTTGACAGGCGAAATTGAACGCTATGGTACGGGAACACTTGAAATGTTTAAACTAACAGAAGAAAGGGGATTAAAGCCACCACTTATTGCTCTTGATGAAGGTTTTAAGGTCACGATTTGGCGACCTTCAGCTGAAGCCACACATGATGCCGAACATGATACCATACATGACGGCGAACATGACAACATACATGATGTATCAGAGCTATTTTCGGAGATAGTGGAACTAACCCATCGTTTAGTACTGGTTTTAAAAGGTGAAATGAGCAGGCCTCAGCTGATGGAGATTCTTGAATTGAGAAACAGACCGCACTTTGCAACTAATTATCTTGAGCCAGCTTTAAAAGAAGGGTTAATTGAAATGACCTTGCCTGACAAATCAACCAGTAAAAACCAAAAATACAGGCTAACCATCAAGGGGGTGGACTTGAAGGAGAAGCTGGAACGTAAAATACAGAAATGATCACTTTCTATATTTATTTACTCAAATGCATTGTCAGAAATTTAAAACCAGCAAGTTAATACGAACATGGCTAAATTTGAAAAGATAGAAGATCTGCTTGGCGAGTTATATCCGGGGAATTGCAGAATCAGAAAGTTATCTGGTACTGAAACTGTCCAAAAGCAAGTCCACCGAAAATCAATCCAAACAGGAACAATACTGTCTAATTAATTTTAGGATAGAATTAGTATCGATTTATCAAACGAGGTTCTTAAATTTTGGCCACATATCAAATAATCGGACATTATTTCAAGAAACTAATGTGTTTTGATTCGAATTTTGTAAATTTGAAGTGGAGAATAAGTCAATTAAGTAAATGCTGGGGATTTATCGCGGCCAAAGAAATTAAACCTCTCTATTTTTTTGAATTTAAGCGTTTTATGTGATATTGGGTGTTCCCGTCCTGGGCACAAAAGGAGTTGATTATCAGCTCCTTTTTTTGTTTTTATACCCGGATCATACCCGAATTGATTGATTCTTTTATAGGTTATATTGGCCTATGTAAAATATAAAATGCCTATAAATCATTTGATTTATAGGCATTTAGTGTTTTTTGATCTTTGAATCTGTCGGGATGACAAGATTTGAACTTGCGACCCCTCGCCCCCCAGACGAGTGCGCTACCAGGCTGCGCTACATCCCGATCTTTGCGATGGCAAAAGTATATAAACACAGCCATACTTCAAAATTATTCCTGAAAATAGATTTAAGTTTTTTTGATAGTCTGACTCTATGTGATCTTCATTATTATTGATCAAACAAATATTGTATATATCTGGATGATCTGTAATTTTGTCTGAACAAAAAAACTAAAAATTGAAGTCATGTTTAAATCATTAGATCTTAACGAAAACGAAAAACCGAATACAAATCCCGCAGGCGAAACTGAACGTGTAAAATGTTTGATCATTGGTTCTGGGCCAGCCGGATATACAGCTGCTATTTATGCTGCACGGGCAAACCTATCCCCGGTGATGTATGAAGGACTTCAGCCGGGAGGGCAGCTGACTACAACTACCGAAGTTGAAAACTACCCGGGATACCCGGAGGGAGTGACAGGCCCGGTGATGATGGAAGACTTTAAAAAGCAGGCCGAGCGTTTCGGAACGGATGTGCGTTTCGGTTTTGCCACGAAGGTTGATTTCTCGGGCGATATTCATAAAGTGTGGATTGATGGCAAAAAACTGATCGAAGCGGAAACAGTCATCCTGGCAACCGGTGCCACGGCCAAGTACCTGGGCATTGACGATGAAAAGAAATATGCTGGCGGCGGCGTATCGGCTTGTGCTACTTGCGACGGTTTCTTTTACCGGGGGAAAGATGTGGCTGTGGTAGGCGGGGGAGATACCGCTGCTGAAGAGGCGATTTACCTGGCCGGGTTGGCCCGCAAAGTATATATGATTGTGAGGCGCGATGAGTTGCGCGCCTCGAAAGTAATGGCCGAACGAGTGATGAAAACGCCGAACATTGAAGTGTTGTGGAAACACCAAACGAAAGGATTGTATGGGAATGGTGTGGTTGAAGGCGCCGTTTTGTGGAAAAATAAAGGCGAAGCTAACGAAGAAGAAGTAACCATAAAAATAGATGGTTTTTTCCTGGCTATCGGTCATAAGCCAAACTCCGACTTTGTAGCCGAATATCTGAACCTGGATGAAGTTGGCTACATCAAGACTATTCCGGGAACATCAAAAACCAATGTGCCGGGGGTTTTTGCCTGTGGCGATGTGCAGGATCCAATCTATCGCCAGGCGGTTACTGCTGCCGGATCGGGTTGTATGGCCGCCATTGATGCTGAGCGTTACCTTTCTGAAAAGCATTCATAAGTTTTAATGTCTGTGTTAAAAACAAAAAGAGGCCGTCTCAAAACAAAATTTGGGACGGTCTTTCTTTTTCTGGATTTTGGAGATTTTAGATTTTGTAGTTGGTTTGTTTATGGTTCCA
>NZ_JAPAAF010000004.1 GCF_025907915.1 Gaoshiqia sediminis | reverse complement strand
CCCAGGACCCCATCCTTAAAAGGGATGTGCTCTACCAGCTGAGCTACTGAGTCATCCTCGTTATGTGTAGCCTTTTTGTTTAAAGGCGCTGCAAAATTAGATTTTTTCTCTAAAACTTCAAAATAAAATTTCTAAAAAAATCTATTCCGGCTAAACATGATTTTCGGGAGACCACAAAATGAGGAAGATAGAGCCATTTTTTTTCGGACACCCCCTAAACCAGCACCTGAAATAAGTATTTTACTCCATGCCCGGCTAAGCAAATAAGCCTACCTTTACGCAAAAAATCTAACATCAATGACTTTTGAAGGCTACTTCGTTCTGGCTGTTATCGTAATTATGATTGTAGCATTGGTTTACGACTGGATGCGTCCCGGATTGCTGTTATTTTCGGCTCTGGTGGTATTAATGGCTACCGGAGTTATCAATACGCAAGAAAGTCTGGCTGGCTTTTCAAACAAAGGGATGCTTACCGTTGCAGTACTCTTTTTAGTAAGCGAAGGTGTTCGCCAAACCGGAGCCCTAAACATTGTAGCCCGTGCATTTCTGCCCAAACGAAGAGGAAAAATGCCAATCACGTTGGCCAAGATCCTGATCCCGGTTTCGGCTATTTCAGCTTTTCTGAACAACACACCGGTAGTGATCATTTTTGCGCCCATGATTAAAAATTGGGCAGAAAAAATGAACCTCTCCCCGCAAAAATTCCTGATTCCGCTATCGTATGCAACGATCCTGGGCGGTATTTGCACGTTGATCGGCACATCAACCAACTTGGTTGTACACGGATTGATGCTTCAGAACAACCTTTCGGGACTGCACATGTTTGAACTGGGCAAAGTGGGAATTTGGATAGCCTTGGCTGGCTTTATTTACCTTGCTTTTTTAGGCCACAAATTATTGCCTGGCCAAAAAAACCGCAGTAAACGCCACTATCAGGACTACAAAGAGTATTTTCTGGATGCCTGTTTGCCACCGAATAGTTCACTGGTGGGACAGGAGATCAACAATGGACGAACTCATTTGCTGAAAGATATCATCATTCATTCCATTGAACGGGACAATAAAATTATTGATACCCGCAAAGGCAAATTCGAACTTCAACAAGAAGACAAACTGGTAGTAGCTGTGAAAACGGATGCCCTGGTCCCCCTGGTCACTCACCGGAAACTGGAACTGAAAGCGATGAAAGGCTTTGGCAAATTTTATAAAAGTACGGACATCAAACAGATTGAGACAGTTATTGCCCCCCGCTTTCCCGGTATCAACCAAACGATTGACGAATTTGACTTCCTGAACCACTATCAGGCCGAAGTTCTTGCGGTTTACCGGAACGGGGAAACCATCTCGACCAATGTGGGATCGGTGCGCATGAAAGCCGGCGACAGCCTGGTATTGCTCACCAACGAAAACTTCATCAAAAACTGGGGTGAATCCAAGATATTTTACCTCACTTCGTTTATTGGTGAAATTCCCCCACCCCGTTATCGCGGGCAACGTTTGTTCGCCATCCTGCTGGTTTTGCTGATGATTGTTGGCGCAACGGTTGGACGCTATTTGCCCGAAATCAATGGCGAACATCCCGACATGTTTTACTTTGCAGCCATCGTTGCCATTCTGATGGCCTGGATCAACATTTTGCCCAACCGGAAATACACCAAAGCAATCTCGTGGGACGTGCTAATCACCATTGCCTGTGCATTTGGCCTCAGCAAAGCGCTGCAAAACTCCGGCGCAGCCGACAGCATTGCACATACCGCCATCAACTTTTCAAAATCGTTTGGCCCACTTGGCGTGCTGATCACGATCTACCTGATTACCACCCTATTTACCGAAGTAATTACCAACAACGCAGCCGCAGCCCTGGTTTTCCCCATTGCCTACTCGGCCGCCCAGCAAATGAATGTTGATCCGAAACCATTTTTTATCGCCATCTGCATTGCAGCTTCGGCCAGTTTTGCCACGCCAATTGGTTACCAAACCAACCTGTTGGTGCAAGGTTTGGGAAATTACAAATTCAGCGATTACACAAAAGTCGGATTGCCGCTCAACGTTATCGCCTTCATCATTTCCATCATCCTCATTCCGATGATCTGGCCATTTTAGCCGGAAGAATAAGAATTAATACCCATAAAATTTACCCAGAATCAACTATTTTTGCGGGCGAATGTTTTTTTAGACTGAAGGCCATGGCCTCAAAAGAAAAATTTTAACTATGAATAAATACACGCTGACACATTTACGGGAGCTTGAAGCCGAGGCGATTCATATCATCAGGGAGGTGGCTGCCGAATTTGAAAACCCGGTGATGTTGTATTCCATCGGAAAAGACTCATCGGTGATGGTCAGGTTGGCTGAGAAAGCCTTCTACCCGGGAAAAGTTCCTTTCCCATTGATGCATATCGACTCGAAATGGAAATTTCGCGAGATGATCGAATTCCGCGACAACTATGCCAAAGAAAATGGCTGGGACCTGCTAGTGCATTACAACAAGCAAGGTTTCGAATCGGGGGTCGGCCCGTTCACCCACGGAAGTAAAGTTCACACAGATATGATGAAAACACAGGCACTGCTGGAAGGCCTGAACAAATATAAATTTGATGCAGCCTTTGGTGGCGCCCGCCGCGACGAAGAAAAATCGCGTGCTAAAGAGCGGATCTTCTCGTTCCGCGACAAATTCCACCAGTGGGATCCCAAAAACCAACGCCCCGAACTGTGGGACATTTATAATGCCCGTGTACACAAAGGAGAATCTATCCGTGTGTTCCCTATTTCAAACTGGACGGAGTTGGATATCTGGCAGTATATCCGCCTGGAAAACATCCCGATTGTGCCGCTATATTACGCCAAAGAACGCCCTGTTGTGAATGTGGACGGCAACCTGATTATGGTGGACGACGAACGCATGCCAAAAGAACTGGCTGCCAAAGCAGAGATGAAAAGAGTACGTTTCCGAACATTGGGCTGCTACCCGCTTACCGGCGCCATCGAATCGGAGGCAGATACGATTGAAAAAATTGTGGAAGAAATGATGACGGTGACCGTTTCGGAACGCACCACCCGTGTGATCGATTTCGATCAGGAAGCCAGCATGGAGCAAAAGAAACGGGAAGGGTACTTTTAACACCCCGGCCTTCCCAAAGGGGAAGAGATAGAAAAAAATAAAAAAGTTGCGGACAAAATTGAATGAAATGACAACAAATAAAAATTCAGATACAGCTAATCCAAATCATCCCCCCGTCGGGAGAAAAGAGGGGGGCTTTCTCGATATCAAGGCATTCCTCGATCAGGACGAAAAGAAAGACCTGCTCCGTTTGCTTACAGCCGGATCGGTTGACGATGGCAAATCAACCCTGATCGGCCGTTTGCTCTTCGACAGCAAAAAACTTTACGAAGACCAGCTTTCGGCACTCGAACGCGACAGCAAACGCATGGGACACGCCGGTGAAGATATTGATTACGCCTTATTGCTCGACGGGCTGAAAGCGGAACGTGAACAAGGGATCACCATTGACGTGGCTTATCGCTATTTCTCGACCAACAAACGCAAATTTATCATAGCCGACACACCGGGGCACGAACAATATACCCGCAACATGGTAACCGGCGCTTCCACCGCCAACCTGGCCATCATCCTCATTGATGCCACCAAAGGTGTGATCACCCAGACCCGCCGCCATACATTCCTGGTGTCGCTGTTGGGGATCAAACACGTGGTGCTGGCAGTCAACAAAATGGACCTGGTCAATTTCGACCAAAAAATCTTTGATGAGATTTGCGAAGACTACAAAAACTTTGTGGCACAGCTCGATATTCCGGATGTCAACTTCATCCCGATTTCGGCGCTGAAAGGCGACAACGTGGTGGAACCATCCGAGCGGATGCCCTGGTACAAAGGCAAATGTATGCTCGACTTTTTGGAAACCGTACACATCAGCTCCGACCGCAACTTTGACGATATGCGCTACCCGGTACAGTATGTACTGAAACCCGACAACAACTTCCGCGGCTTTTCATCGCGGGTGGCCTCGGGCATTGTGCGCAAAGGCGAAAAAATCATGGTACTTCCTTCGAGAAAAACCTCGGTCATCCGGAACATTGTTTCCTATGACGGCGAACTGGATGAGGCCTTCCCACCACAATCGGTCACCGTTACCCTGGAAGATGAAATTGACATTTCGCGCGGCGACATGATCGTATATCCCGACAATCTTCCACGCATGGAACGCCACTTCGAGTCGATGCTGGTTTGGATGGACGAAAAGCCCATGGATCCGACCACTCACTTTTTTATCAAGCACGCCAACAACAATACCAAGGCGCGCATCGATAAAATTCAATACAAAATTGATGTCAACACGCTTCAAAAATCGGAAATCGATCATTTTGAGCTGAATGAAATAGGCCGTGCAGTGCTGACAACCAATAAGCCGCTATTTTTCGATCCGTATAAAAAGAACAAAAGCACCGGTTCATTTGTGTTGATTGATCCTGTTAGCCACAATACGGTGGCGGTGGGAATGATCATCGACAAACTCAGCGCAGACGACCTGCCCTCACGCATCAGCGATCACGAGAAGGAGCAAATCCGTCGAGGACAAGGGCTGATTTCGGATGAAGCTTACCAGCAGCGATATAAGCAAAAAGGCGCAACGCTTTGGATTACCGGCTTGCATGGGTCAGGCAAAAACGAAATGGCTTTCAGCCTGGAAAAGCAACTGTTCGACATGGGTGCAACCGTCGTGTTGCTCGATGGCAGCTCGGTGCGTTCAGGCTTGTCAAAAGAGTTGGACTACACGCCCACCGACAGGGCTGAGCACCTGCGACGCGTAGCCGAAGTTTGTCGCCTGCTGAACGATCAGGGGATCATTACCATCTGCTCATTCATTTCGCCCGACAAGCACATCCGCGAACAGGTGGCCGAAATTATTGGCCCCGAGCGGTTCCATTTGTTTTTCATGGATGCCAGTATGGAATATTGCCAGAAAAACAAACCCGACTTTTACGCCCAGGAAAACCTGAAGTACGTTCCCGGCATTGACATTCCGTTTGAAGCCCCGGAAAAACCTGCATTGAAACTCAGTCCAACAGATAACGGAAAAAATCCGGAACGATTAATTGAATACTGCCGCGAACAGGGAATTTTCCCTTTATAGAAAGCAGAAACCATTCGGACAAAGAAGTGATCAAGGAAATATAAATAGGTCCGTGACCTCAAAAAATCCCAACAGCCGGAATGCGCCCCTTGCAACATCCGGCTGTTGGGATTTTTTTACCTACACCAATCAATGATCATAAAATACAAGAAAGTACCATTTCCAGCGAACCATTGCACGAATTGGTTGTTTTCTGCTTTGTTCGATGCGATGAAACCTTTTGCGTTGACAAAAATGATTTTTTCCAACTATGTTACACAACAGCAAAAGCTCACATAACAAACCAGTTAGATTGACATCTATCAACTTTTTCAATTGGCTGAATACTGGTTTGTTTGCATCAGATTATTAACTTTGCTGAAAAAGGTACTAAAATGTTTTTTCTCGGACTAACCGGTTCATTGTTACCATACCTGCTCCTGCTGGGAGTGGTGCTGACATTTACCCTGGCAACCAGCCAGGAGGCGTTGGCCAATATGGAAACCAAACCCGATGAGAAGAACATCTCACTTCCTGCTGCTCCCGAAACAACCACCACTTATTCAAACTGTTACCAGTTTCACTGGAGCGATTTCCAGGAAAACCAGAAAATTGGTAATCAGGTTGCTTTTCCTGCCGGTACAGCACTAAAAATACCTTATTTACACCTCACATTTTCCGGTGGAAATTTTGTTGGTACATTTCATTCCAAAAAACATATTGCCCGTTTCTTTGGACTTTCGCCGCCTTGCCTGATGAGCTGATATCAGCAACTCGTTGAAAAGTATCCGAAGTTTCATTTTTTATAGCCATTATGATTGGAATTATTGGTCTTAGCCATAAATCGGCATCTGTACATATTCGAGAAAAATTTGCACTGGATAAAGCAGAAAGCGCCAAACTTGCCAAATCCATCTTCGATAATAAATACATCGAAGAAGTTGTTATCTTGTCCACTTGCAACCGTACTGAAATTTACTTTAAGGCAGACAAATGCTGCTCTACCGGAGCTTTTAGCATCTTGCTGCGTTATCTGCATGATCTTGTTGGGGAAAGCGATGAAATGCACAAGCATTTCTACCGTTTTCAGCACGATGACGCCATCAGACACTTGTTCCGCGTGGTCTCCAGCCTCGAATCGATGGTGTTGGGCGAATACCAGATTGTTTCGCAAATAAAAGAAGCATTCAATCAGGCAAAAGAAAACGGCACGGTGGGGAAAGTGCTGAAGCGATTGTTCAACAAAGCACTTGAAACCGGCAAACTGGTCCGGACCAACACGGCCATGAGCACCGGCGCTTTTTCGGTGAGTTATGCCGCCGTAGAAAAATGCAGCGAGCAATTCGAAAACCTTCAGGATAAAAAAATCCTGTTGATCGGCGCCGGCGAAACCGGAGAACTGGTCATCAAAAATCTTTACAAAAAAGGCTGTAAAAACATCATGGTAACCAACCGTACCCGGAACAAAGCGGAAGAGCTGGCCGCCCGTTACAACGGCAAGTCCCTGCCCTTTCACGATCTGATGCTGGGTATCCATGAAGCCGAAATCATTGTCAGCTCGGTTGCCTGCAAAGAACCAATTTTAGACGCCGGACGGATTATGCCCCACCTCAATGGTCACCCCCGGGTAATGATGATCGATTTGGGGGTACCGCGAAATATTCACCCCGATGTGGCCGGAATTAACGGGGTTTCTCTGCTGAATGTTGATGATTTGGAAGAAGTAGTAGCCGGAAACAAGGAAAAAAAGCAAGCCTACGTTTCGGTCGCCGAAGTAATTATTGCTGAAAAAGTTGCCGATTTTTCCGATTGGTTGAGTACACAAAATCTGTCACCGGTCATTCAAAAAATTATTGCGGCTGTGAATCAGGTTAACCTGAATGAATTGGCTGCTGCGAAAAAATTCCACACCGAAGAAGAATTTCAATTCATGGAAAAATACGGCAAACAAGTTTCGGATAAATTAGTTAATGCATTGATCAAGAGCATGAAGACCATCAGCGATAATGGCCGGAAAACCGAATATGTAAAAGTCATCAACGACCTATTTTCTCCATCCAATGAGTAAAAAAAACATCAAGATAGGCACCCGAGGCAGCAAATTGGCCCTCTGGCAGGCCGAACAAGTGCAAGCGGCTATTTCCGGAGCTTTCCCGCATCTAACAGTCGAAATTGAAATCATCAAAACAAAAGGCGACATTATTTTGGATGTCGCGTTGTCGAAAATCGGAGACAAGGGCCTGTTCACCAAAGAAATAGAAACTGCACTGATAAACGGCGAGATTGACCTGGCCGTTCATAGTTTGAAAGATCTGCCAACTGAATTACCTGAAGGACTGATCATTGGCGGCATGTTGCCCCGTGGCGAAGTGCGCGATGTACTGATTTCAAAGGATGGTCGAAAGCTGACGGAGATGACTGAAAACGACCGGATTGCTACTTCCAGCTTGCGCCGAAAGGCCCAACTGTTGCACTTCAATCCAAATCTGACTATTGTTGACATCCGCGGCAACGTGGATACCCGCATCCAAAAAATGAAAGACGGGCATTGCGATGCACTGGTTATGGCCGGAGCAGGAATTATTCGTCTGGGATACGAAAAACTGATAACCGAATTTCTGGATCCGACAGTAATTTTGCCGGCCGTCAGTCAGGGAGCAGTTGCCATCGAAATCAGGGAAGATGATGAGTTTATCCAACGCGTTGTCGATGCTGTTTCGGATGAACTCACCTGGCAAACTACCATGGCCGAACGCTGGCTTTTGCGTACCCTCGAAGGAGGCTGTCAGGTTCCGGTGGCCTGTTATTCTGAGCCACACGGCAGCCAGCTAAAACTAACAGGGCTGGTGGCCGGCCTGGATGGGAAGACCGTCATTCGGAAAACCGTTGACTGCTCGCTGGACGAAGCATCGGAAAAAGCCATCGAACTCGCCCAGGCCATACTCGATGAAGGTGGAAGAGAAATCCTGGACTCGATCCGGACCGTTTAAACATGGACAAACTACCAGATACAGACATATTACAAGGCAAAATCATCATCTGCACCTATCCGAAAAAAGATCCCGATGATTTTTTTGAAATCATCAGCCAATTGGGCGCTGAGGTGTACTATTTGCCCATGATCGAAGTATCCCCTTCTTTATTTCAATTGCAAAAAGAAATCGGTTCCTATCATTGGCTGGTGTTCACCAGCAAGAATGGCGTTTCTGCTTTTCTACAGGAACAAAAACCGACGAACAGTAATAAAATGGCGGCATTGGGTGAAATAACCGCAGCGGAACTCCTAAAGAATGGTTACGTCGCCGATTTTGTGGGCAGCGGAAAATCGGGAGCTGACTTTGCTGAAGAATTGTCAGGAACCATTCCGCCAGGCAATTCGGTTTTACTGGTACTTGGCAACCTGGCACCGGACACTCTGCAACGTAAATTATCAGCAAATCATCCGGTTGATAGGGTCAATGTTTACCAAACAATTGAACCTGAAAATATCGACGAAAATTTACTGAAGCAAATTGAAGATGATGCTTACGATTTATTGATTGTCAGCAGTCCTTCGGCCATAAAAAACCTGTACGCAACATTGAAACGAAATAAAACCGGCTTGCGGTTGATCAGCATTGGCAAAACAACAACGACTGCCATGAGCGAACTCGGACTGAACCCGTTGGTCACAGCTGCTGAATCCAGTTACAAAGCTTTGGCCGAAGCAACTATCAGCTATTTCAAAAAAGACTTAAAAAACAACACATTATGAGCTATCCAATCACACGGTTAAGAAGACTGCGAAAAACTGCCACTATCCGAAGCATGGTGCGCGAAACCGAAGTAAACCGGGACGACCTGATTATGCCCTATTTTGTTTGCCCTGGCAAAAACGTGAGCAATCCCATCAAATCCATGCCTGGCAATTTCCAATTATCCATCGATCTGCTGGTGAATGAAGTGAAAGATCTGTTCGAAACGACCGGCGTTGATAAAATTCTGCTGTTTGGAATTCCCGAGTCGAAAGATGAAACCGGACATGTGGCCTGCCACTACGACGCCATTGTTCCAAAAGCGATCCGGGCGCTGAAAGAAATTGTTCCCCAAGTGATGATTGTGGCTGATGTTTGCAATTGCGAATATACCACCCACGGCCATTGCGGAACGATCATTAATGGCGATGTGGACAACGACAGTACCTTGCACACGCTCGCCGCTCAATCGGTTACGCTTGCCAAAGCGGGAGCCGACATTATTGCCCCCAGCGATATGATGGACGGTCGCGTAGGCGCCATCCGGAAGGCTTTGGATGAAAACGGATACGAAAACACGCCCATCATGGCCTATTCTGCCAAATACGCTTCTGGCTTTTACGGACCTTTCCGCGATGCCGCCGAAAGCGCTCCGAAATTTGGCGACCGCAGCACCTACCAAATGGATCCGGCAAACAGCGACGAAGCCTTGCGCGAAGTGGAGCAGGATATTATTGAAGGCGCCGACATGGTGATGGTGAAGCCGGCCCTCAGTTATCTCGACATCATCAACCGGGTAAAAACGACCTTCAATATGCCGGTGGTGGCCTACAATGTGAGCGGCGAATTTTCGATGGTGAAAGCTGCGGCTGCCAATGGCTGGGTAGATGGCGAACGCCTGATCAAGGAAATCCTCACCTCAATCAAACGGGCAGGCGCCGATGTAATCATCACTTACCACGCCAAAGAATTTGTATTGAGCGAAATGAAGAAAGGAAACCGAGTTTGAAGTAGGCATCGAATAATTGGTCATTAGTCAATAGTAATTGGTGATTGGTCAACGTGATTTGGGCATTGACAAAGGTCAACTTGAGACTTGGAACTTGAAACTCGAAACTCGAAACTTGAAACTATGAACTACCACAACAGCATACAGGCATTTGAAAAAGCCAGACAACTTATCCCGGGCGGAGTTAACTCACCTGTCCGCGCGTTCAAAAGCGTGCAGGCCGATCCCATTTTTATAAAAAAAGCAAAAGGGGCAAGGATCTGGGATATTGACGACAATGAATATCTTGACTTTGTCGCATCCTGGGGGCCACTGATTTTGGGACACGCGCATGATGAAATCGTTGAAGCAGTAAAAGAGGCAGCCACGCTCGGTACCAGCTATGGAGCGCCAACGCTGATAGAAACCGAGATGGCCGAACTGATTACGGCCATGGTTCCTTCGGTACAAAAAGTACGGATGGTGAACTCGGGCACCGAAGCCACTATGAGCGCCCTGCGACTGGCCCGCGGATTTACAGGCCGCGATTTGGTCGTAAAATTTGCCGGATGCTACCACGGCCATGCCGATAGCTTTCTGATTAAAGCAGGGTCGGGCGCAATCACACTTGGCCTGCCCGACAGTCCGGGGGTTACCAAGGCGGCTGCCCAAAATACATTGACGGCCGAATTCAATAACCTGGAATCGGTTAAAAAACTTTTCGAAGAGCGAGGCCATGACATTGCAGCTGTCATCCTTGAACCGGTAGCCGGGAACATGGGCGTGGTTTTGCCTGAACCCGGTTTTCTGAAAGGATTGCGGGAGTTGACCGAACAGTATGGTTCACTGTTGATTTTTGATGAAGTCATCACCGGCTTCCGCCTGGCGCCTGGCGGCGCCCAGGAACGGTTTGGCATTGAGCCCGACCTGACCACCTTGGGGAAAATCATTGGCGGTGGCCTGCCGGTAGGCGCTTACGGCGGCAAGGCGGAAATCATGAATCAACTGGCACCGGAAGGTCCTGTATACCAAGCCGGTACTTTATCGGGGAATCCATTGGCCATGGCCGCCGGCAAAGTCATGCTAAAAACACTGAAGGACAATCCGAAAATTTATGCCGGTCTGGAACGCAAGGCGACCAACCTGGAAGCCGGGTTAAGCGCAAACCTCGACAAAAAAGGCATCCCTGGTGTTATTAACCGTATTGGCTCGATGATGACTTTGTTTTTCACGCAGGAAAAAGAAGTGAAATCGTTCGACCAGGCCATGAAATCGGACACAGCCCGCTATGCCAGCTATTTCAAAAAATCATTGGAAAGCGGAATTTACCTGGCCCCGTCACAGTTCGAGTGCCTTTTTGTTTCTGATGCCCACACCGATGACGATATCCAGTGCATCATTGCTGCCAGCGAAAAAGCCCTGAAAAGCCTGTAAATTCAACAACCTTCAAAAAGAAGAACATGCAGAACTCGATTTTTCTGGATAAGATAAACGGAAAGAAGACCTCTCGCCCACCGGTTTGGTTTATGCGCCAGGCCGGACGTGTGTTGCCCAACTACAATAAACTAAAGGAACGCTATACCTTTCACGAGTTGATGGAGGATGAAAAACTGGCCGCCGAAGTGACCCTCATGCCCATTTATGATTTGGGGGTTGACGCGGCCATTCTGTTTTCGGACATTCTGGTCATCCCGAATGCGATGGGCATGGAGCTGGAGTTCACCGACCACGGGCCCGTATTCAACAAACCACTGAAGGGATTGTCCAATCCGGCTGATCACCTCTGTCCGGCACCGGAAAAACTGGAATACATTTACCGGAACATTGATGAAATTATCCGTCAACGGCCTGCCAACATTCCCTTAATCGGTTTCTGCGGAGCCCCGCTTACCACCCTGTGCTACATGGTGCAGGGAATCAGTTCAAACCCCAATTTCCCGGAGGCCATCAAGTTTCTTTTTCAGCATAAAAAAGAAGCCCAAAGGCTGATTGATGCTATTGCTGATTTATCAGCCCACTACGCACAAAAGCAAATTGAGCACGGGATTGACGCGTTCCAGCTTTTCGAAACGCATGCCAACCTGGTCCCGGTTGAACTGTACCGGGAACTGTTTATGCCAGCGGTTAAAAAAATTGGCCAGGCTGTTCGCAGTACCGGCACACCGTTCATCTTCTTCCCGAAAGGATTGGGCACCGGCCTGAAGTACGTTACGCCCGATTTGGCCGATTTTGTCAGCATCGACTGGCAAATGCCGCTTGAACACGCGCGGCAGCTGGTCCATCCGGAGGTTGGCCTGCAGGGAAACCTCGATCCCCGCTATTTATATGGAACCCGGCAGGAAATTGAACAGATATTGGAAAATTACAAGCCATTTTTCCGTGAAAATGAAAAATGGATATTCAATCTGGGACACGGATTCCTTCCCGACATTCCTTACGAAAATGCCAAGTTTGTAGTGGACTGGATTAAAAGTACCAACTGGGAATAAATTTGCTCCACCGACTTCCTCCTGGCTAAATCCTGTGCCCGTTCGGCAACCGGCAAACGCCAGTATTCATACGGATCCAAAACGCCATGCCTATTCAAATCGATGAAGGCCAACCCGTAACCTACCCACGCAACTGAAAAGCACACTAAGGATAAAAAATTGCTGAAAATTTCTTCATCGTTTTTCGATTAAAAGGCTTCTGCACCCCGGCACAAAACCGGAAGTGCAGAAAGCCAATTCAACTAACCAATCCATATAAAACGAAACCTGCTATTTTCTGTTAATTTAAACTTAACCGGTCGAAGCTACGCTGTGGAGCCAACGCTTTGCTAACCTGGCCAACATTCATCTCCGAGTCAACCTCAAACGAAGCTGTTTGGTGTATTTTAAGCGAAGAGGCGCCCACTTTCAGGGAGTAGCTTCCCGGTTCGATAATCCAAGCCGAGGCCGCCTCATCGAACGATGCCAAATCGCTTGCATTAATGGTAAAACTGAGAGTTTCGGATTCACCTGGCTGCAACAGACGAGTTTTGCCAAAAGCAACTAATGTTGCTTCGGGTTTTTCCAGTTTGCCGTTCGGGGCACCGGCATATAGCTGAACCACTTCGCGTCCGGCAACCGAACCTGTATTTTTCACTTCAATCGAAGCGGTAAGCGTGCCGTCAAAAGTGGCTGAGCCGAGCTGTAAATTTGCATATTCGAAATTGGTGTATGACAGTCCGTAGCCAAACTCGTAAGCCACAGGCACATTAAACGTGTTGTAGTAGCGGTAGCCCACGTAAATATCTTCTTCATAAACAACCTCCCAGGGAACACGCCGCATAAACGAGAAGCCTGATAAATCGGCCGCATCATCTGTTTGATCCGATTTCACCTCAACGCCCGGAAAATTTTTAGCCGATGGGGCATCCTGATAAGAAAGCGGGAAGGTAACCGCCAGTTTTCCCGAAGGGTTCACCTTGCCGGTAAGCACATCCACTACCGAATTACCGGCTTCCTGTCCCGGCTGCCAGGCCATCAAAACTGCATCGGGCCATTCGCGCCAGCTGGCAGTTTCAATTACGCCGCCCACATTCAGCACCACAATCGCTTTCTTGCCTTTTGCCCGGAATGCCTCCGTCACATCTTTGATCATGGCTTTTTCAGTTGCGGTGAGGTAAAAATCACCCTCCACAGCCTCCCGGTCGCCACCTTCGCCCGAGTTGCGGCCAATAGTGATCAGGGCAACATCTGCCTTACCGGCCATTTTTGCTGCCAGTGCTTTTGCAAGGGGCATTTCTTCAACGGGTTCTTTTCCACCCATGAGTGCTGCCAGCCAATTTTTCGGGTTACCCGATTTTGCCCGGTTTTCCTGAATGTAGGCCTCGTAAATTGCCGCCAATTCCTCATCGGTTTCGAAGCCCCCGTTTTTCAGTCCTTCGATCAGCGAAATGGTATATGCTTCGTTTACATCTCCACTGCCGGTGCCGCCAGCAACAAAATCATAGGAAGTATTTCCGAAAGCAGCTACCTTTTTCAGGTTTTCAGCAATTGGAAGCGCCTGGTTTTTATTTTCGAGCAAGACCATCCCGTCGGTTGCAGCCTGTCGGGTTACGGCTGCATGTGCTTGCAAGTCGGGATTTGAGGAATAAGCATACCCCTTATGTTTGGGGGATTTCAGCATAATTCCCAAGATGCGGGACAGGTTTTGATCCAACACGGCTTCATCCAAACGACCTTCGTTTACGGCTGCAATTAACTCCTGGATTTGCTTCGGCTGACCCGGCTGGATCATATCGTTTCCAGCTTCCATTTGGGCCACCACGTCGCTGCCACCACCCCAGTCAGTCATTACATAACCGGCAAACCCCCAATCATTGCGTAATATTTTTGTCAACAGATCGTGACTTTCGGATGTATAAACGCCATTAATTTTATTATAGGATGACATCACCGTCCATGGTTGCGCCTCTTTCACGGCAATTTCAAAACCTTTCAGATAGATTTCGCGCAACGCCCGCTCACTTACAACCGTGTTTACCGACATCCTGTTGGTTTCCTGATTGTTGGCGGCAAAATGTTTCACAGAGGTGCCCACGCCGTTCGACTGGATGCCGTTAACCATGGCCGCGGCCATTTTACCGGTCACCAGCGGGTCTTCGGAATAGTACTCAAAATTACGTCCGCACAACGGGTCGCGCTGAATATTCATCCCCGGGGCCAGCAACACATCGGCCCCATATTCCAGCACTTCGTTGCCCATCGCCTCGCCTACCCGGTAAACCAGCTCTGTATCCCAACTCGAAGCCAGCACCGTGGCAATCGGGAAAGCCGTGCAATAATAAGTTCGCTCCTCGCCTTTTCTTTTGGGTGAAATCCGCAAACCGGCCGGCCCATCGGCCAATACCTGCGAGCTAATGCCTATTTCCGGAAATTCGGAGCTAAAACCTGCCGCACCCGGGAGATATTTCCGTATGCGATCAACCATATTGGTGTACAGGGTGTCTGTATTTTCGTCCATTTTCCGATCGCCAAACATATTTTTGATGGAATCCGGCAAATCCATGAACATACCTGTACCAATCAACAACTGAGCCTTTTGTTCCAAACTCAAGGCCGAAACCATCTCCTCTACTCTTTCCTGATCGGTTTTTCCCTTTTCGGAAAGATTACAACCAGTAATTCCAGCCATTACCAACATCAACAAGGAGAACTGAATCATTCGTTTTTTATAAGACCATTTTTTATTCATAATCGATTATTCTTCTAAAATTTAATTTCTTCTATTTCATAAAAGAGGCATTGTTCAGTCAGTCGAAACATTGCCGCACAATCTTGAATTGAGCACCCCCGCTCAAAAACAAGAACAAAGTCAACCAGAATCAAGCAAATCAAACATTCACGTCGTATTGACACAATGATAGATTTAAAAAATGAAAGTACAAACCAGATATGTTATACAACCAAAATTTCCTGATCTGGATGAATTCTGAGAGAAGCAGAAATGGAGACCGGACGATTAGCTTCGATTTCATCGGCGAATATTCCCGGAACGAGGCACAGCGCCCGGTCAACTTTTAAAGTTTGATTATTTACAGCAATTGCCGGGCTGACCGGTCGGGATCATTTTTCAATTCCGGTACATCAGTCAAAACCATGGTTTCTCCCGTTTCAGGAGAATAAGGTTTCCATTCCGGCAGGCCTCCTCCGTTTGGATTTCCGGTTTTCATAAACTGAAACAAAGCCGAGGACATTTTATCTGCTAACTGCCGTGGACGTTTTCCACCGCCCGTGTGCGTCAGCATCAGGTCGGTATTGGCAAACCAGAAACAAATATCCAGGCAATGAAAGGCGCGCATGCGGTTGTTGAATAAAGGGGGCTCCCATCCAAACCAGGCCAGGTAAACCGGTGCCGTCTGAGCAGTTTTTGCATTGGCCGTTTCGATCGCCCCTTTCCGGTTGCTGCTAACCAGGGTCATAATTTCGATAGGCTTGGCATTCGGGAAAGTTTTGGCATACGCCTCGTAAACCGCTTGTGCTTTATCGCCTAAGCCACCGCCAAATCCGGCACGCTCTTTCAGCATCTCCACGGCTTTCTCTGCTGTGATACTTTCCATCTCGGGCATGGTACGGGCCATTCCCCACTCGTGAAAAGTGGTGCAAATCAGCATGGGTACAACAGCCGACAGGCCAGTTGGATCGGCATAAAACTGCCCTTTGGGAAGGTTAACCCCGTCGGCCACCGGGGCAAAACCGCCGCGCATACCGGCAGTCCCCATCTCAGTCGCAGCTTTCTGGGCCGCCTTATTAGCCAGTAAGATGTATTCTTTCCAGGGCATCTCCTGAAGTTTGTCCACCTCGGAAGCCGTTAGTCCTGCCTCTTTCAAAATATATTCGCCAATCTTCCTCGAATAGTCCTGGTCCATTGCTTTAATGGTGGATCCACTCAGCGGAACAGCTTTGTGAAATAGCCCTTTTGCCTGAGGCATCGCAGTCAGTATGCAGACTTTTGCGCCGCCGCCCGATTGCCCCATGATGGTTACATTGGCAGGATCACCACCAAAGTTGGAGATATTGTCCTTCACCCACCGAAGGGCAGCGACCATATCGAGTGCGCCAACA
Source organism: Gaoshiqia sediminis (assembly GCF_025907915.1). GTDB lineage: Bacteria > Bacteroidota > Bacteroidia > Bacteroidales > Prolixibacteraceae > Gaoshiqia > Gaoshiqia sediminis. Next base: position 229,254 of record NZ_JAPAAF010000004.1, on the reverse strand, counting down.
TTGCCGGAATGAGCATACTTTTCACCGCCAACCGCTGACAGATCGGAAAAGCCGATTGGCCCCAGCCGGTGATTGATCGATACAAATACGATGTCGCCCTTGCGGCTCAGGTTTTCGCCATCGTAGCCGTCCTGCTCAATGCCGTTTCCGTTGGTGTAGCCGCCGCCGTGCAGCCACACCAGCACCGAACGTTTCTTATTGTCGGGCGCAGGGGTCCAGATGTTCAACTTCAGGCAATCTTCACTCACATCGTCGTAGTTCCAGTGATCAACAAACGAGGAATACGCGTTTGCGTAGCGGTTGTCCATCAATTGAGGGGCTGTGTTTCCCCACCAAACAGTTGGTAATATCCCGTTCCAGAGTTGAGGTGGCAGGGGAGGCATAAAGCGGTTTTTGCCCGAGGTATCGGCCCCGTATGGGATTCCACGAAACTGGTGGATTCCACGCAAAATAAAACCCTTCACTTTTCCGTATTGAGTTTCGGCAATGGCAATATCATCGCCGATAAACAACTGCTGATCATCGTCATCCGTTGATAAATTATTGAGGGCTGAATAACCACTTAATGGCACCGATGCCAATCCGATCCCGGCAGCACCAACCCCAAGGGTCTGAAAAAAGTTACGTCTGTTAGTTTTCATATTGCATAAGATTTAGGTTGATTTTATTTCAATGTCACTTCTTTTTTCAGCTTGATATCGCCGGCTGATGAGCCAACCAGCAATTCGATATTGCAGAAATCGTCGTTCCACCTCTGAAGCGTTTCATCCCAATACTGAAGATTTTTTACCGGGATTTCCAACGAAACCGTTTTGCTTTCACCAGGATTTAATGGCACACGAGAAAATGCCTTGAGTTCTTTATAAGGCCACTCCACCGATGGGTTTATCCGATGAATATAAGCCTGGACCACTTCGTCGGCTGCAGCCGAACCTGTATTTTTCAGCTCAAAGGAAACGGTAATCACATCGTTTTTTCCATACCTATCTTTGTCAGTTTTCAGATCGGAATATTCAAAATTGGTGTAAGTAAGCCCGTAACCAAACGGGTACATCACGGGAATGTTCTTCGTATCGAACCATCGGTAACCCACCAGCGATTCTTCGGAATAGATAGCGGTATTTGGATCGTCATTTAATTTTTCATCCGGTGCATTGTCTTCAGATTTTTCCACTTTTTCGGTTTCCGAAACCAGGTCGGCAAAAATATCGGCTCCCTTTTTACCCTGCGGATAATTACCCAAAGCATAAGCAGGTGAATCTTCCAGTTTTATCGGAAGTGTAAAAGGCAAACGCCCACTGGGTGATATATTTCCAACCAATACATCGGCCAGCGCATTTCCACCTTCAGTTCCGTTAAACCAGGAAATCAGCAGCGCTTTTGAAAGGGGTTGTACTACATTCAGATCGTTTGGGGCACCACTGACAAGAACGGTTACAATGTTCGGATTTACCGCGGCAATTGCCTGGATTAAATCATCCTGTCCGGAAGGCAATTGCATGTCTTTCCGGTCGCTGCCTTCGGTTTCCACAGCCCGGTCGTTGCCACCTACAAAAAGAACCAGATCAGCTTTCGAGGCCACTTCTACGGCTTCTTTTGTCAATTTTTCAGCTACTGCTTCTGTCTCACGGGCCTCCTTTTCAATTTCTTCGGGTGTCTTTTTCCTGAACATATCGGCAAAACTAAAAACAACAGGCTCGTACCCTTTTGCATAAACAATCTCTGCCCGATCGCCAATTTTGTTTCTCAAGCCTTCGAGTGGAGTGACTTCATACAATGTTTTCACACCGGCCCCCATTCCGCCAAGCCCCAGAGTCTGTTCGGCATTAGCCCCAATAACTGCAAATACCTGTTTTTTACTAAGATCTAAAGGAAGGACACCTTCATTCTTCAACAATACAATTGACTTTGAAGCTACATCATACGCAATTTGTTGTTGTGCCGGTTGTGAAGTGACTTCCTTGTTGGCTTCGTCGGCCGGAATTGGCTTAATTGCCAGCCGAACGCGTAAAATTTCGCGAACGCGCTGGTTGATGATTTCTTCGGAAACCAATCCTGCTTTTACCGAATCGAGCAAAGCATCTCCCAGAAATCTTTTAGTTGGCATCTCAATATTCAGGCCGTTGGTTATGGCATCAACGGTGCTGTGTGTACCATTCCAGTCTGAAATGACCAAGCCTGCAAAGCCCCATTCGTCGCGTAGAATTTTGTTGAGCAGGATATCGTTTTCGGCACACCACCAACCGTTTACTTTATTATAGGCAGCCATTACACCATAGGCATCTGCCTCTTCAACAGCCGCCTGAAATGGAGGAAGGTAAATTTCGCGCATGGCACGTTCGCCAACAATCACATTTACTGTTCCCCGGTTATTCTCCTGGTTGTTGAGGGCATAGTGTTTTAAACAAGCTGCGGCCCCGTTGTCCTGGACGCCTTTGGTATAACCGACCGATAACCTCGAACTTAAAAACGGGTCTTCGCTTAAATATTCGTAAGTACGTCCTCCTGTTGGAATGCGTTGAATATTTATGGCCGGTCCAAGGATCATATCTTTCCCTCGCAACCGGGCCTCACGAGCCATACCAGTTCCATAAGCATAAGCCAGTTCGGGACTCCAGGTAGCTGCCAATGCCGAACCGGTAGGGAAAAAAGTAGCTTTATCGGTTTCCCATCCCAAAGGCATCCAGCCATCCGGTTGCATTTCTTCGCGAATGCCAAAGGGGCCATCCGCATATATCATATCGGCAATTCCCAACCGTTCAACTCCTGCCGATACAAACATATGTTTTGCATGGAGCATGTTTATTTTTTCATCCAATGTCATTTGTCCGATAATCCCATCAATCTGTTTATCGTACTGAAGTAAAGCTGACTGGCGCACATTTTCGGCAGTGCAACCTCCCAGAACGATTGTAAAAAGAATAGTTGTTAAAAGTTTGGCCAGATTCATTTTTTTAGTTTAATGTGTTCATACTGTTATATCAAAGATCAATATTTCTAATGTGGAAAAGAGAACCATAATTCTGTTCATGATGAACGATTTATTTTCGGAAACAATCGGTGACGAAGGGAATCGCAATATACAAGGCCGAGTGCCAGTATTCCCAGGTGTGGCCGCCATCGCGGATGCGGATTTGCATGGGGATTCCGGCCTGTCGCATGGCCATGATCAATTCGAGGTTAGGTCGTAACGTAAAATCGTCGTCACCGCAATCAATAAACCAATTTACGGTTTTCATCGCCTCAACCTTCCCTGCATCCGCATATTCAACCAGTTTTACACAATTGTTGTCGTCCACCAGTTGATGTATTTTTTTCTGAACCGGATCGTTATCGGTATTCAACCAAAACAACTCTTTCTGATGGTACAAATAAGCGCTCATGGCATAAGCAGCACAAAACATTTCGGGATGATGAGACGCGTATACGAAAGTTCCGCCGCCTCCCATTGAAAGCCCGGCAATAGCCCGGTGCTTTTTATCGGCAATCACCCTATAATTCGATTCAATAAAGGGAATCAGTTCCTGGAAAAAATAGTCTTCATATTGCCATTCCGGGTTGTTGAAATAATTCATGAATGTTTTTCCGGCCTCCGGGCAAACAATGATCATTTCGGTTGCCTCGTTCGATTCGATCAGTTGATTGGCAACTCCGGCCAGGCTTCCTTTTTGCGGCCAGTCGGTATGGCTGCCACCACCACCATGTAACAAGTAAAGCACAGGGTATGACTTTCCCGTATTTTCCATATAGTTTTTGGGGAGGTAAACCGCATACTCGCGGTCTTCGTTTAAAATTTTGCTGGGCATGGTTTTGTATTCCACTTTTCCCATGGCAGGCCATTGTGCAAAAGCGGTGAACACAATACATATAAAAACGAATGAGCCAATTATTTTTTTCATTTTGAGCAATTTAAGTTTAAATTTTCTTTTCCAAACGCCATGCATTCGCGGCGCTTCAAATTGTCGTATTCGGACATATTGTACCCTTCAATCATTTTTCGGGACTCTTTATCCATCAAACCATTTAGTTGATGTTTTCCGGATCGAAGACAATGCTTGCACTTCCGTTGGTGGTAATCATCGGGTTTTGCGCGCCGATCGGCACTTTTACCGAGTAAGGTTTTGCCTCGGGGGCTACTCCTTTTGAAAGTTCCCCGGCAAGTATCCGCATATCGGTGATGTATGCTTTGTCAAATGCTTTTTTGACATAAGGATAATGGCCGCAATAGATTCCGGAGATGCCATTTTCCATCAAAGCTTCCATTTTTCGGCACGATTCGGCATAAGTGGCCATAGAAACATGTGGCTGTAACTGCATCCACACCTGCCCCGAACCAAATGCATCACCCGAGTAACAGTTACCTGTTTTCCAATCGAGCAAAACGATTGAACCGGGAGTATGGCCCGGCATTAAGCGAACCTCCAATACTGTTTCGCCCAAATCAATTTTCTGTCCATCGGCAACAAAATTGACTTTTCCTCCATACGAAACCCCTTTTCGTCCAAGTAGTAAGGTATCGGCCGGATGATAATGGATTTCATCGAAAAAGCGGACGTTGCCTGCATGATCAGGATGCAGGTGGGTAACGACAACACAAAGCGGCTTTGCAGTGATCAGTTTAACAATGGAGTCAAGTTTCTCTGTTTTGGTCCCTGTGTCAATAAGCATGGCCTTTTGTGTCCCTTCTATCAGGTACATGGTGGTATGATCGCTGGTTTCCATCACCCACATATTTTTTTCGAATTTGGTGATCGTAAGCTCATTGTTTCTGAAAACTTCCTGCCCGGAAGAGGAAATTCCGGCAAAACATGCCAGCATAAGAGCGATTAAGAAGATCGGCTTCATGGTTAGGTAATTTATTCGGTTAAAACAATCTGGCCCGGCATAGTTGAGAGAAAAAACAAACCACAGAGATTCGCAGAAATCAGGAGGAGAATAAAGAAGTGAAGATCTTCCCCTTCTGTTCTAATTTCCTGAAAACTCTGTGGTTTATCCATCCATTCTATTTAAAAAGCATTGGTGCAAATTGTGAAAGGTACACGCGCCAGTTGGTCCAGGTATGGCCACCGTCAGTTTCCACGTAATTGTATTTCATGCCCATATTATCGAGTTTAGAGCGGTATTCTTCGCCCGATTTATAGAGAAAGTCGGTTTTGCCCATGCCAATCCAGTAAAGCTTGTAGCCATTTTCCATTTGCTTTTCCAAGCTTCCGTCAATATCGTTGTACACTTCGTGAGAAACATCCTGATTGGGCAAAATAGCCGCCGAGAACAAGCCCACATAATCGAATGTGTTGGGATAATAGCGTGAGATGTGCAGCGAATGGAATCCGCCCATGGAAAGTCCGGCAATGGCCCGGTTAGCGTTGTCTGTCTTGACGCGATAGTTGCTTTCAACAAACTTCATGATGTCGGGGAACGAAGCCTCGTAGTTGCCGTCCATGGTGTTGGGCACCATAAACTGTGGTTTGTAGAATCCCCTCAGGCCTTCGCCGGGCGCTGCCGATTGCGAAACGTTTCCGTTGGGCAACACCACAATCATTGGCTTTGCTTTTCCCTGGGCAATGAGGTTATCCATGATTTGCGATAGGCGCCCCAGGTTAATCCAGGCTTCTTCGTCTCCGCCGGCACCATGTAACAGGTACAGTACCGGGTAATTATCAGTGCTGCTTTCGTAACCCGGAGGGGTATAAATGGTTATGCGGCGTTGCTTTTTCAAGCTAGGTGAGTCGTACCACCGGCGGATTACCGAACCGTGTAGAACATCATTTACTGAATACAAATCGCCTTTTCCGCCCCCAACGATAAACACATTGGTGACTGATGCCACATCGCGAATCAGAAAGGGATTGTTTGGATCGGTGCTGCGAAGACCGTCAACCAGAAAAGCATAACCATAAAGGTCAGATTCAAGCGGCTTGGTTGTGAAAGACCACACCCCCTTGTCGTCTTTTATCATTAATTCGGAGCCGGGCACCCAACCTTCTGAGGGCATCCAATCGCCGGTAAGTTTTACTTCTTTGGCATCAGGGGCCTGAAAGCGAAAGGTTACCGTTTTATCCGAGTTTACTTCGGGCGAGGTAATTTGCGCTCCACCCCAAAGCGCTTGTTGGGCAGATGCCGATGCGCAAAACAGAATCACTAAAATTGTAAGTGAGAAGATTCGTTTCATTCTTTTCGTTTTTAGTTAGATTAATAGGTGTTAGACTTGAAACATCTTATTGTGTTTAATCGACACAAATCTATTTTTTATTTATTTTCTATTCGATTATTCAAGCGATAAAAATTGACCTTGAATAAAACATGCATCACTTAAACTGATCTTCATCCAGACGGAAAAATCGGACCGCATTATTGAAAAGGATGTCCCGTTTCTGGTTGAAAGATAAGTATTGTGCATTTTCGATAACGCCAATTGAAGTTTCAAACAGTTTTGGCCACATCATAAAATCAGTGCCATACATAATTCGTTTTCCGAAACCTGCCTGCACGATCCGTTTAATGTAGGCATGAATTTCATCGAGCGGATAGCTCCAGATGAAGCCGGAAATATCGCAATACACATACGCATTGGCTCCCATCAGGGCTATCAGTTCATCAATCATCGGGTAACCGGCGTGCATAATCCAAACCTTTAGGTTGGGGTGACGGGCCAGCAAGTCTTCCAGAATAAAGGGATTACCGAGCGATGCACGATATTTTGGCTGGGTCAGGTTTGCCATCCCGTTTCCACCAGTACCCAAATGGATACCAACAGGAATGCCTAACTCTTCTGCAATACCAAAATATTCGTCCAAAGAAAGATCGCTTGGCGAAATACCCTGATACTGGGGGGCACACTCCCCCATTACTTTATAAAAACCATTTGACAAAGAATCCCGAAAAGCTTCAACCGACATTTCATTCGCGTTGCTGATCCCAATTCCGGGAATGATCCGCCCTTTGGGCGCTGCATTGTACCATCGATGAAGAATTTCAGCATCGCTAAAAGCAACGATAGTCATATTCAACCGCTCCATGGTTTCCAAAACCGCCGCCTGCATTTCCTCATCACTCCTGGCTGGTTGAAGCGGATCGGAACAATCCAGGTTCATGAAAAACGGCGCAGGTTCGTTCGGATCGGCTCCCGGCATATCACTCAAAAACCAGGGACACATCGGCGACGACCAGGCCGGATTTACTTTCATGGTATGCACATGTACATCAATGATCGGCAAAGGTTTGGCAGGCGCTGACGATTGTGAATAAGCGTTTAGTCCACAGGCTATGCAAAATAAAAAGAGGGTGCTTTTAATTTTATCCATTTTCATATTTTTCCAGTTTTGTGAAAGCTGATCCGGATACTAATTCAGTATTCTTCTTTTCTGAAAATATCCGGAACAGCCTTTTCATTATTAAGATACTACCAACCTGGATTTTGAACCAGATTATCATTCACATTCATTTCATGCTCCGGGAAAGGCAGCAACTCATGTTTTCCTGCTTTAAAGCCATAAACCGGATTTGTATAGGGAAAGCTGACATTGTGCGTTCCGTCTTCGTTCAAGCCTGAGAAAACGGGAACTTGCTTTCCCTGCTCTGCCAAGGCAGTGACGGCGTCTCCCCAACGCACCAAATCCTGATATCTGATTTGCTCGATACACAATTCCAGCCGTTTTTCCTTTTTAATGTCGTCCAACGTAACAGCAGATAAGTTAGGTAACTGTGCCCGGGTACGAATTTGGTTGATGTAGTTGAGGGCACCATCGTCGTCGCCGGATAGCAGGCAGGCCTCCGCCGCCAGCAGAAGCACTTCGGCATAACGCATAATCCGGTAGTTATTATCGGTAGCCAACCCCCACGAATTGGGAATAACTTCGGATCCCAGGAATCGCCATTTCCAGTTGAAATAACCTTCGTGTCCATAAAGGCTGGTACCGGCATTCACCGTAACCGGGGCTGCCGGAGCGCCGATATTCATTACTTGGTGATAGGATTTCATGGTAGCATTCAGCCGGTAACCATCAGTCCCTTCCATTTCAACAAAAGCATCGTACAAATTTCCCCTGGGATTAGCAAACCCCCAGCCTCCGGGATACAAATCGTGCGCCCCAAACCAGTATCCGTTCAGGTCGAGCCGGTCGCTTCGCCAACCGTACATATTGCCCAAAATAGTTGTTCCCTGGTTAAAAGCATTTTCGCCATCGTTTATCGAGTTAACTTCGAAAATGTTTTCCGGGCCGAAATCTTCCACTTTTCGGAGCACATTTTCGTAATTGTCAATCAATTCATATTTGCCGGAATTGATAACTGACTTTAAGGTGGTGGCTGCATCGCTGTATTTTCCCTGAAAAACCTGTGCCTTGCCCAAAAATGAAAGGGCTGCCTGCTTGGTCAGCCTGCCACCGACAGATTTGTCAGCTGCACTTGCTTTTTCGGGCAACACCCCGGATGCGGCAGCTTCTGACAAATCGGTTTCAATTTGCGCCCAAATTTCGCTTATTGTTCCGTTTGGCTGTTGGTACTCGCTTGGCGTAAGTTGGCTGGTTACAAAAGGAACCGGGCCCCATAAAGTTACCAGGTTGAAATAAGCCCATCCGCGCGCCACTTTCGCTTCGGCTATAGCCCGGCGTTTTGCCTCCGTATCATCCGTAAAATTGTTGATCACCAGGTTTGATCTATAAATCAGGGTATAAAGTCCACTAAAATAGTCGGACATGGTTGAGTTTGAAGTGGAAAACCGGTATTCGCTCAGCTGCTCCAGAATAGAGTTATCACCCCGTGCACCACCTCCTGAGTAAATATCATCAGAAAGTGTATTTTTCAGGAAGAAATCGTTATACGCCTGGCTCCGCCACTGAAGATACACAGCTGCAATGGCTTCTTCCGCATCTATATCCGTTTGATAAAAATTTTCAATCGAAGTGCTCCCTTGCTGTTCCACATCATCCAACAGGCTTTCACAAGCAGTAAAAAAGCCCATGCTGAATAAGATAGCGATCAGGTATATTAATTTTGTTCTCATAATTTTCAATTTTTAAAAGGTTACATTAACACCAAACACGACCTTCTTGGAATTGGGATAGGATCCTTTATCGACACCCAGCGATGAGGTAGAGCCAGCCGATGCTTCAGGGTCAAATCCCGGATAATTGGTGAATACAAACCAATCATCCAACGAAGTATAAATCCTCAGACTACTCATATACAATTTCTTGCTCAGATGCTTCGGCAAGGTATAACCCAGTTGAATTTGTTTTACCTTGAAAAATGAACCATCCATTACAGCATCGCTGCTAATCCAGTATTTATCTTCGCCATTAGCGTTTGGCCTTGGCTTGGAGGCATCGGTATTGGAGGTTGTCCAACGATCGTCGTAAAAGATTTTCAACTTATTTCCACGCGGGCGGTCAATACGAGTGAGGGCATTATAAATATCGTTCCCTTCCGATCCGGTTCCAAATAAAACCAGGTCAAAACCTTTGTAGCTGGCGCTAATGGTAATCCCATAAGTAAAATCGGGGATCCCGCTTCCCAGCATCACTTTGTCATCGTCAGTAATGCTTCCGTCGGCTGTATCAGGTTTACCGTCGCTATCGGTATCTACAGTTAATTGATCCACAAAAACCGGATCGCCTGAAGCATCATCAATATCTGCCAGTTCGAAACCCCGCATATACCAGACCGGAAACCCCTGCTCAAACACAGTAATGCCGGATTGCGTGTGGAACGAGGCACCATTAATGCGTGAAATCGTTGGATCGAGATAGGTTACTTTATTTTTTAGGGTGGCCAGGTTGCCCCGGATGCTGTAACTGAAATTGTTGATCCGTTCGCTCCAGCCTAACTCAAACTCAAGGCCTTTGTTCGACACATTCCCTGCATTTACAGTAACCGAGCTCACACCGGTTTCAAAAGGCGGCGTTGTGTCCACCAGCAAATCTTTTGTTTTTTTGTCGAAATAGTCGAATGAGAAGGTTAACCTGTCGTTGAATGCGCGCAAGTCAAAACCAAGGTCGAGCTGCTCCGACGTTTCCCATTTCAACTCGGGATTGCTCAGGGTGCTGGGATAAGATGCTACCTGGTAGGCAATCTCATCGGAATAGGGATAGCTACCACCAGATCCGATTGAAGCCCTGTAGCGAAAACCGCCCAACGGGCCAATACTGCCATTTTGCCCCCAGCTGGCCCGTAACTTCATGAAACTTACCGGGGTTGATTTTGGGAAAAAGTCTTCGTTTGAAATAACATAGCCAGTTGAAACAGCCGGAAAAGTTCCCCAACGATTTTCGGCCGGAAGGATAGACAAATCACTGGCATCGCGCCGTAGCGAAGCCTGAATAAGATACTTATCGGCAAAATTGTAACTCAAACGGCCAAAATAAGAGAACTGGCGCCCCGTGTCGGAATATCCACCGGAAATACTCTTGGCGGCAGTTGGCGAAAGATAATCCAGGTCGCGGAACATTGGATCATCTTTCGTAATCGCATTTCCGCTGGCTGTAACGGTAGTTGAATAGGGCTCGGAATATGATACCCCCAACATGGCGGTCAGGTGATGATCACCCTTATCATACATATAATTGGCAAAATTTTCCCATTGATAATAAATACTATTGGAGTTGGTACGCCCTACGCCGATGTTATCACTTTTATTTACATCATTTGCATAATAGATGTAATCGAAATTATAACTGCCAAAGAATGAACCACGATACCCCAACTTAGACGTAACTGTGAAATTTTTGAACGGTTTAAAATCGGCATAAATGGTTCCGATTACATTAGCTCCCTGATATTCAGCATCCGTGCGGTCGCGCATGAGCAACGGATGTACCTGCTCTGCCTTGTAAATTTCGGACAATCCGTAGTATCGGCCTGTTTCATCTTGCAGAAGCACTTTCCCCGAGTTCAGGTAGCTTTGCATATAATCCGGCAAATCATTTTCCGAAAAATAGGCTGGTGTAAGCGGGTCCATGGTCAATACCGCAGCCAGCAAACTACCGTACTCAGAGTTTTCGGAAACCGATTTACTTTTCCAGCGTTCAACCACATTGGTTGTCCCCACTTTTAACCAATTGTTGATGTTGTACTCACCGTTAATCATGGCTGTCATGCGCGAATACACATCTTTATCACCACGCACAATACCGTTTTGGTCGAGGTAAGAAAGCGACAGGTTGTACGAGCCACGCTCATTTCCACCCTGAAAACTCAGGTTATGTTTTTGCATCAGCGAATTTTCGAAAGCAACATCTACCCAATCCGTATCCGTTGTCTCATCCCAAACCGAGTTGATTTCCCCGGGTGTAATGTGGTTACCTTCTGTCATATAATTAATGTACTCACTGGCATTCATCACCTCCGGTATGCGGTTGAGTTGGTTGGATACATATTGAAAGTCATACGAAATTTTGCCTGCCCCTTTTTTACCTTTCTTTGTGGTAATCAGCACCACCCCGTTGCCAGCCTGTGCACCGTAAATGGCAGCCGAAGCAGCATCTTTTAATACCTCCATAGACTCGATATTATTTGGGTCGATGGAACCTATGTCTGTTGTACGCAGCCCGTCAACCACATAAAGCGGATCGGATGAAGCATTGGTACTATATCCACGAATGCGCACGGTAGCGCTTGCCCCGGGCGCGCCCGAGGTTTGAATAATTTGCACCCCGGCTGTTTTTCCCTGCAATGCCTGTTCGGGCCGGGTAATGGTGCGGTTTTCCATGTCGGTGGCTTTTACCTGCGAGATGGCGCCGGTGAGATCGCTTTTTCGCTGAACGCCATAACCAATGGCCACGACTTCTTCCAGACCAATGGTTTCCTCCTCAAGTGTAAGGCTGATTTCCTGCCGTCCCATAACTTCAACTTCCTGAGATTTCATACCAACAAAAGAGAAAACCAGTACTGCATTACCGGGAACTTTATCCAGAAAATAATTCCCGTTTACATCAGTAATTGTCCCGATAGTTTCGCCTTTTAATACCACTGTAACTCCCGGAAGCGGTTGTCCGATCCCATCAGTCACTTGTCCTTTAACCGAGATTTCCTGTTGCATCAAGGCTTGGCGCCTAAACTCAGCCTGTTCTTCCCGGTTCAACGGATTGATGATAATCAGATTGTTGTCGGTAATCCGGTATTTGATGCCTTCATTTTTAAACAATTCATCCAAAACCATCTCCACCTGCTTATTCTGAATTTGCAAATCAACTTTCCGGTCCAGGTTGATAGTTTCGTTTGTATAGATAAATCGATACTCACTTTGCAATTCGATTTGGTGCAAAACATCCTTTATGGTGCTATTCTGCATGGATAGCGACAAGCGTGTGTTTTGAGAATAGACTGTTGCCGAAACATGTACGGCAAAAACAATCAGGAAAAAAACGGTCAGCTTCATAATTCGCCAAAGCTTTTGTGGAATAAGGCATATACCTCTCCCGGATTCATAATTTTTTTTCATAAGTTTGTTGTGTAATTAGTTAATAAATCAAGCTAATGTTAGCGCATTAGGTTGGAAGATTGCAAAACGGGGAATGCGGGAACATTTCCCGTTTTTTCAGTTACTCATAGGCAATTATTTTTTAGTGATAATAATGTTTTTTCCTTTCATCGTGTATTGGATTTCGCTCAATGCACAAAGCGCATCCAGCACATCGATAATGGTTTCTTCATTCAGTACGCCACTGTAGTGTATTGAACCGGAAAGCATTTTATCCTGGATTTCGATCCGGACATCGTACCAGCGTTCCAGCCTTTTGCAGACTTCACCCAGAGGCATATTGTCCATGTACAGTTTATTTTCCATCCAACTCAGCACTTGTGCCATTTCGCTCTGAACCAGGTTTAGCGTTTTCCCATTTTTTTCGAAGCTGGCTGTTTGGCCTGGCAACAGCGTGAGCGTATGACCACCTTCAACCTGCAATTCAACTTTCCCTTCTATCAATGCGGTTTGGTTAATGGCGTCACCCGGGTAGGCTTGCAGGTTAAATTTTGTTCCCAGTACTTTTAATTTCATGCCATCGCCAGTGGTAATCACAAATGGCTGATTGCTTTTGGCCACGTCAAAAAAGCCTTCACCCGAGAACAAGACCTGCCGCTGTCGGTTCGAAGCGTTTCGTTGATAGGAAATAGATGAACCCGCATTCATATGAACGGCTGTCCCGTCGGGCAGGGTAATTTCGGTACGACTTCCGTAAGCAGTGGAAGCAGCTAATGAAACCGGATTGCCGGAAAAAATTGAAAAATAAAACTGGAGCCCGATAACAATCAACAAGGTGGCAGCCATACCTGAAAGGGCAAAAACCAAGCTGTAAACCTGTTGCTTTTTTCGTTGCCGCCCACTGATTTGCCGATCAACGTCTTGCCAGGCGCTTTGTGTGTCAAACTCACGTGATTTGGCCAGGTAATTTGCTCCCCGCCAAATGCGGAGCATATCCCGAAATGTTTTTTTGTTCTCGGGCGAAGATTGTATCCATGTGTCTAATTCCGGACTAAGTTTACCTGTCCCACCATCTGTTGCATCGAAATGATCGATCAGTTGCTCACCCAATTTTCTTTGCTCGTCCATTATTTTGGCTTTTTACAGGTATGACACAGCACCCTATAAAAAGTCCTATCCAAAAATTGATTTATTTATAAAATAAAAGGGAAGAATCTTCGCGAGCTGAAATTAAAAAAGCTTTAAATACAGATTTTCAGTTAATTACAGAACATTTTTCTGTTTCAGGCAGGAACGCAAATATTGCATCGATTTCCAGATTTGGTTTTTAATGGTTTTTACGGATATGCCCAGTTTCTCCGAGATTTCGGCAAGCTTAAAGCCATCTATCCGGCTCATCACAAAAACCTGCTTGCTCCTGTCCGGCAATTCATCAATACAAGCCTGCAACTGAACTACAAATTCGTCAAAATCGGTAAATTCATCTTCCGGTTGGCTTTCAGTCAATGGCAGCGTGTTAATTGCTTTCTGTCTATTTTTTTCAGACCGGAGATGATTCAGAGCAGCATTCCGCGAGGCTTTATACAGGTAGGAGATCACCCGCTCACGGATTTCAATCCGTTTGCGCTCTGCCCATAATTTCAGGAAGAGATCTTGAATCAGATCTTCGGCAACCGCTTCATCCTGGAGATATTCGTACACAAAGGCGCACAACCTGGCGTAGTAGCGCATAAACAATTGATTATAGCTAAAATAATCATCATCCCTGATCTGTTGAAAAAGTTGCTCATCGGTTCGATCCATGCCGTGTGTGTCTTGACGCTCTGCAATGATACACAAACGTAGTTGAAAAAACAGACTAAAACTCCATTTTTTCTTTAAATACCGGAATTAATGTCACAAATACATTTTGAAATATTTGTTGGCAGTTCACTATTTTCGCAGTAAAATAATTGCTTTCGAAATTTCAAAAAAAAAGCCCAACACAGGTTGAGCATTATTGACAGATATCCTTTAAATCATACTAATCGATTCCAAAATAATAAAACCGAAATACGTTGTTTTAAAGGTCAATCAAGTCATTCTTGAGTGCATAAATAATCACTTCGACAATATTTTTGGAGCCGGTTTTTTCCATCAGACTGGCCCGGTGTTTTTCCACTGTCCGGTCCGAAATACACAGTTCATCGGCAATAATTTTAATCGGGAGGCCTTTGCAGGATAATTTCAGCACTTCCTGCTCCCGTTTTGAAAATATATTTTCAATCAGAGGCTTGCTTTCACCAACCGGCTTAACCGACGGAAAATGAAAAACCGTTTGAAGTTTCAGTGCCAAATCTCCGCTGATATCGACCTTTTCTTCGGAGAGAATACTTACCAACCGGTCGTACTCGGAATGATCAACCGGCTTGCTGGTTTCTGCCGGTGCAAGTAATCCGATCAGCAAGGTAAAACCGTTGTATTTATGACTGGTCGTGATGTACAATTTACATTCGTTGAAGGAGCGGTTTGGGGTAATCAGGTTAATCTGGTCATCAAAACTTTTCAATAATCCGCTGGTGCATTTCTGGATACGGGGCTGAATGGAGCTGTACGTTTTTTCATCAACCAGGTTTTTAAAAGTCACTTTCTTCAAATCATCGGCACTGAGACCAGTCATCACCGAAAAGGCCTGGTTGATTTCGTATATTGTTTCACCATCGAAAAGGAAAATGCCATTGGGCGAAAGTTCAACCAGAGCGTTGTAATCACTCTTGCCCATATTGACGAGTTTCTCATATTTGGCCAGGCGGACCTTTATGGATTTCAACAGCTCATCATTGCTGAAAGGTTTCACAATGTAGTCATCCACACCCAGTTCCATACCCAACCGGATATCTTCAATATCCGACTTTCCGGTAATGAAAATGAACGGTATTTTATTGGTTATTGAACTGTCGTTGAGAATATTAAAAACCTGATAACCATCAATTGGGGTCATGTTGATATCGCATAAAATCAAATCGGGTGCAAGTTCATAGGCCTTCTGTATCCCCTCAGCCCCCGAATTTGCCACATAAGCTTTATATCCGTCTGCCATCAACACATTTCGAAGTGTTTTTGCCAGCAAGACATCATCTTCAATAACCAATATTCTTTTAACACTCATGGTCCGGAATTTTAATTTTAAACCTTGTACCCTTCCCCAGCTCACTTGCCACTTCAATTTCCCCGTTCAATGCATCGGTACATTTTTTCGCAATGGCAAGTCCTAATCCACAACCGGTAATCATCCTAACATTTGCACACCTTTTAAAGGGCTCATAGATCGCTGATATTTCCTCCGGTGGGATTCCTACTCCCTGGTCAGCCACCTCTGCAATCAATCCATTATGGCTGGAAGATACGGTAAAATCTACCCGCTCACCAGAAAATTTCAACGCATTATCCATTAATTTAGCCAAAACTTTAAATAGCAGGTGTTTATCGCAACAAATATACGGAACTTCCAACGTAGTTTCCACATGTATTCGCTTCCGGTTAAAATCCGAATCCGAAATACGGTCAACAAATTCCTTAAAAAAAGGCTCCAGCTCAACATTTTGGAAAACCGCTTTAAGTTGACCTTTGTTTGAAACATTCAAAAAATGGATGTCCTCGATGAAATTGGTCATCGCCCCAACAGCCTCTTCACACAAGGAGAATGTTTCCCGCACCATCTTACTGTCGAGCCCATAGCTAAACTTCTTCAGCAACTGAATGTTTGAGCTGATTATGGCAAGCGGAGTACGCAGCTCATGTGAAATTGAGCTGATAATTTGCTTGCTGGATTCGAACTCTAAACCGTTATCAGGGGGATTTTGAGCCAATGAAAACGTCTCTTTGGGTTCCTCGGTCATATTTAATTAATCGCAATTACTGAGCTAAAATTAAGGCCATTTCGTGAAATATTCCTACTGTTTGAATAAAATTTTTAAGCGTAGTATGATTTTCTTATTGAAACCCGAACAACGCCTCCGGTTGGTTAGGTTCCTGAAAATCGTTCCAGTTGCTTCCATTCAATTATTGAAAGGGTGCATTATGTGTCAATCCGTAAAATGAGAATACATTCCATATTTTAATGCAATTTTTCGCGAAAACAGTACCGGTAAAGCTAGTGTTGCGTTAAGCCTCTAATGACGGAATGTCATTCCGAACTTGTTTCGGAATCTGTTGCTATAGAATGCGATGCTGAAATAAATTCAGCATGACGACCGCTATTTTAAGCTTAACTCAACACTAGCTTCGGTTTCCATAAATGTTAGTAAACGATCCGTATTTTAACAAAAACCACAGGCCCCTTGTTTAACCTGACGGCAGATTAATTTACATATCAATTTCCACCGATGTAAAGAAATATTTTTTCAATTCGTATCTTCGTCAAAAAAATAACGATGATTCCTAAAATAAAATATTCAGGCGAAAACTTTATACTACTGGCAGGCCCATGTGTTATTGAGGGAGAAGAAATGGCTTTTGAGATTGCTGAGAAGATAAATGCCATCAGCCAGAAATTGCATATTCCCTTTGTTTTTAAAGGATCGTACCGAAAAGCCAACCGCTCCCGATTGGATTCGTTTACCGGGATTGGGGATGAAAAAGCGCTGGGCATTTTGAAAGCGGTAGGTGAAAAATTTGGCATTCCCACGGTTACCGACATTCACTCGGCAGCCGAAGCAAGCCTGGCAGCAAAATATGTTGATGTACTTCAAATTCCGGCCTTTCTTTGCCGGCAAACCGATTTACTGATTGCTGCTGCCGAAACCGGCAAAGTGATCAACATAAAAAAAGGCCAGTTTCTGGCGCCCGAATCCATGCAATTTGCCGTTGACAAGGTTCGCGAAAGCGGAAACGAGCGCGTGATGCTCACCGAGCGCGGAACAACGTTTGGCTACCAAGACCTGGTGGTTGACTACCGTGGCATCCCGGAAATGAAAAAGAATAATTGTCCGGTCATTCTCGACATTACCCATTCGCTGCAGCAGCCCAACCAAAGCAGCGGCGTTACCGGAGGCAAACCCGAATTGATTGAAACAATCGCCAAAGCAGGCATTGCCGTTGGCGCCGATGGCATTTTTATTGAAACCCATCCCAACCCAGCCATTGCCAAGTCGGACGGCGCCAACATGCTGCGTCTGGATTTGCTGGAGGACTTGCTCACAAAACTCGTCAAGCTGAAAAAAACGGTCGATTCACTATAACCCATAAAACCCAACAGGATGAAAAACCGACGCAACTTCGTAAAACAAGCCCTGGCTGGTGCCGGCTTTCTGGGCCTTTCAGTCTTCGCAAAAAAGGCCGAAGCTTCCGAGCTGAAAATCACCATTGATAAAGGCTTGGTGCACCATGTTTTTTTCTGGCTGAAAAACCCGGACAGCGAAGCCGACTGCAAACGCTTTGAAGAAGGCATCAACCTGTTGCTGACCATCCCGGAGATAAAGTTGAGCCATGTTGGCAAACCTGTCCAATCGCCTCGCGAGGTGGTGGATGATTCGTTTACCTATTCTTACATGGCTATTTTCGAGAATGAGGCCGACCAGGACAGCTATCAGATTCATCCCACACATTTGAAGTTTGTGGAAGAGTATGGCGATTTGTGGAAAAAAGTGATCGTGTACGATGCCATGAATTAATCCTTTCGCATTAATAAAAGAACAGGTAAGCCATCAGGATGGCCGCAACAATACCCACAAAATCTGCAATTAGCCCGCATGCCAGCGCATGGCGGGTTTTCTTTATTCCCACCGAACCAAAATAGACGGCTAATATATAGAAAGTAGTATCCGTGGCGCCCTGCACGGTACTGGCCACCCGCCCCACAAACGAATCGGCGCCATACGTGTTCATGGCATCCACCATCATGCCGCGTGCGCCGCTTCCACTCAATGGTTTCATCAGTGCGGTGGGGAGCGCACCGATAAAGTCGGTATTCACCCCCAACTGTTGCATACTCCAGGCAACACCGTCGATAAACCAGTCCATAGCGCCGGAGGCCCGAAAAACGCCAATGGCCACCAAAATGGCAATCAGGTAAGGAATGATTTTTACGGCCGTTCTAAACCCGTCTTTCGCACCGTCAATAAAGGCTTCGTAGATGTTGATCTTTTTCCGAAGGCCCAGCAAAATGAACAATACAATCACCGAAAATAAAATCAGGTTGCTGGCCACGTTTGAGATTGTCGTAATCTGGTCCTTGTCCAACACCGAGAAATACCAGATGATGCCCACTATCACGGCCGTAATGCCGCCCAAATATGACAGGATGGTTTTATCCAACAAATTAATTTTCTGATGCCAAGCCACCGCAATCAGTCCAGCGAGAGTCGAAAAATAGGTAGCCAGCATAATCGGGATGAAAATATCACTTGGGTTGACTGCCCCCAACTGCGCCCGATAAACCATGATACTGATGGGCAGCAAGGTCAGCCCGGAGGTATTCAGCACCAAAAACATGATTTGCGCATTGGAGGCCACCTTCTTGTTGACATTGGTTTCCTGCATTTCCTGCATGGCTTTCAATCCCATGGGCGTGGCTGCATTGTCCAGGTTCAGCATGTTGGCGGCAATGTTCATCATAATGGACGCGTGTGCCGGGTGATTTTCACCAAGTTCCGGGAAAAGTTTCCGAAAGAACGGACCAACCAACCGGGAAAAAACCTTCACCACTCCCCCGTCCTCACCAATTTTCATGATGCCCATCCACAAGGTAAGCACACCGGTGAGGCCCAACGAAATTTCGAAGCCGGTTTTTGCCATGTCGAAGGTCGAACTGACCATGTCCGGGAAAATTTGGGTATCGCCCAAAAAAATCAGCTTTACCAAACCAACAACAAAAGCAATCAGAAAGAAAAATACCCAGATGTAATTTAATGCCATAGGAAGATGCAAACGGTTTATGAAAGGTGAAACTACAAAAAAACGCGGATATTCTATTTTTTCCTGCCATCTGTTATTATCGACATATTCCCTTTTTCGGTCATAGAATACCAACTAAAACGGGAACGATCTCTCGCTCCCGTTCTGATTATCAAAAAAAAAAAAAAAACAGTCTTACATATTTTTTTCGGCGAAGCTGCGCCCGGCGCGTAATGCCGCTAAATTCAATTCAACGATAGCTTCTCCCTTCCGCTCAAAAATAGTACGAATGCCATCTTCCAGCTTCGAAAATTCCAAATCGATAAAGGGTGAAGCTGCGCCCAGCATCACCATGTTCGACGCGCGAACGTTACCAACTTCTTTGGCAATCTGGTCGGCATCGATGGCCACAAAGCGGGGTAGCTTGCCAACTTCGGCCAGTACCTGTTCCACGTCCGGGTAATTCGGGATATTAATAAATGGATTGGTGTTGGTGACCAAATAGCCCTTTGCGGAAAGAAACGGCAAGTAGCGCAACGACTCCATCGGCTCAACCGACAGGATCAGATCGGCGGTGCCAAGCTGAATCAAATCCGAAGCAATGGGCTGGTCAGAGATACGCAGGTGCGACACCACGGCCCCGCCCCGCTGGCTCATCCCATGCGTTTCTGCTTGTTTCAAGTGCAAATTCTCTTTCAGGGCAGCCATTCCCAACACGGCTGCTATAGACAAAATTCCCTGGCCGCCAACGCCGGCCAAAATGATATCTGACTTCATGTTTTTCAATTTTAATGGTTTGCTTGACGGCTGATGTTTCGTTTGCGGCGACTGGCGCGTTGGATGCATTCCCTGCGCGGAATGATAACCGAAACGCCTTCGTATGCCAGCTCTTCGCGGAACATTTTCACCATTTCTTCGTGGTTCTTCTTCAAGGGGACAATCACCCGGATATGGTCCGGATCGACCCCAACGCCAGCGCAAATACTTTCAATTTTGCCGTAAGCCGACGAATCCTGCCCACCCGTCATCGAAACCGATTCGTTATCCGAAATCACAATCGTGATGTTGGCATTTTCATTTACAGCATCCAGCAAACCTGTGATCCCTGAATGGGCAAACGTAGAATCGCCGATAACGGCAACAGCAGGAATCAGACCGGCATCGGCAGCGCCCTTGGCCATCGTGATCGATGCCCCCATGTCCACGCACGAGTTAATGGTTTCGAATGGCGGAAGCGCCCCAAGCGTGTAACAGCCAATATCCGAAAACACACGTCCGCGGCCAAACTCGGCCAACACTTCGTTCATGGCATTATAGGCGTCCATGTGACCGCACCCCTGGCAAAGGGCAGGCGGACGGTTGGCCACAATCGACGGAACCGGAATACCTTCATATACTTCGCGTCCTAGCGCTTTAGCAACATGGTCGGGGTTCAGTTCGCCATCGCGGGGCAAGGTGCCGTCAAGACGCCCCTTAATCGGTGTTCCTTTAGCAAAGAACCCTTTCAGGTGTTCTTCCACCAACGGATAGCCTTCTTCCAGTACTAAAATTTCGTCGCAATCGGCATCCAGCTTTTTCATCATTTTTTCGGGGATGGGGTATTGCGAAATTTTGACCACCGGATATGGACACACGCTGTCTTTGTAATTTTCGAGCAAGTAATTGTAGGCAATCCCACAGCACACAATGCCCAGGCTTTTTTCTTTCCCGTCAATATATTGATTGTATTTCGACGAATCAGACAATTCGTTCAGCAGTTGTTGTTTTCCCAGCAACCCTTTGTAGCGACGGCGGGCAATGCCTGGCAGCAACACAAACTGAAGCGGATCAGTTGGTAATAGCAGCTCATTTTCAGGCAAAACATCCTTGCGCACAACCCCGGATCGCGAATGGGCCAAACGGGTAGTAATCCGCAGCATCACCGGCACCCCGGTTTCTTCCGAAAGTGCAAAACCTTCGCGCGCCATATCGTAGGCCTCCTGCTGATTCGATGGTTCCAGCACAGGTATCATGGCAAACTGCCCGTAAAAACGCGAATCCTGTTCATTCTGCGACGAATGCATCGACGGGTCGTCTGCCACGGTCAGAATCAATCCGCCGTTCACCCCGGTAATAGAGGAATTGATGAAAGCATCGGCAGCCACGTTCAGCCCTACATGTTTCATGCAGGCCATCGCGCGTTTCCCGGCATAGCTCATGCCCAGGGCAGTTTCGTATGCCGTCTTTTCATTGGCCGACCATTTTCGATGAATGTTCCGCTCTTCCGCCAACGGGTTTTCCTGTATGTATTCGGTGATTTCGGTTGAAGGTGTCCCGGGATAGGCATACACGCCCGACATGCCGCCATCAATAGCTCCCTGCCCGATTGCTTCAACGCCCAGTAATAAATTCTTTTGCATGGAATAATTTATTGGTTTGTTTTTGCGCACCCAAAATTAGCATCCTGCCACTTAGAAACAATATAAATTGTCAGCTTCAACCCTATTCTTTTTCCTATTTTTGCCGAATCAATATGAAGATCGCCATTCTCGCCACATACGGACTCGTACTATTGCTGATTGGGGTATATTCCGCCTTTCGGATCAAATCGCCGGTGGATTATTTCGTTGCCGGAAAGCGGAACGGAATCCTACAGATTTCGGGCAGTTTGCTGGCCTCCATTCTGGGAGGATCGGCCATTTTAGGTACGGCCAACCTCGCCATGACACAAAGCTGGGCGGCGGCCTGGTACCTGCTGGCCGCCTCGGCCGGGCTGTGGCTGCTGCTTCCGTTGGTAAAGAAAGTAAACCAACTTGGCAAATTCACCCTCACCGACATGATTGGCCGCTTTTACGGCGAAACGGCCCGAAAGTCCGCCTCCGTGATCATTCCGCTGGCCTGGACCGGTATCGTAGCAGCCCAGGTAATTGCCGCTTCAAAAATATTGGTCAGCATCTTCGGGCTTTCGTACGAAAACGGCGTTTGGTTGTCGGGCGCGGTGTTTATTGCCTACACGCTGATTGGCGGCCAGGTGTCGATCCTGAAAACCGACTTCCTTCAGGCCATCATCATCCTGTTGGGGATTCTTTTCTCGGGCATCTTTTTGTATTTCGAACACGGTACACACACCACGCCCATCGCGTCGTCTTTCCCGTTCAATGTCCAATTCAGCCCGGTTGACCTGTTCATCCTGTTCCTCACCTTTTCGAGTACCTTTGTGGTAGGCCCCGATATTTATTCGCGCGTATTTTGCGCACGCGATGAAAACACGGCCCGTAAAAGCATCCTGATCGTGGCTTCCATCCTCATCCCGTTTGCCTTTTTGCCGACTTACCTGGGCGTTTTCGCCACCGAAAACCTGCCGTATGAACAACTTCACAGCTCGGTTGCCTTAATGGAACTGATTGACTTTTACCTGCCCGAATGGGTTGTGGGACTGATGGCGGCGGCCCTGCTTTCAGCCGTACTTTCGTCGGCCGATACCACGTTGCTGACTGCCTCCATGATGTTGAGCGAACTGTTCAACCCCGACATCGACAACCGGAAATCGCTGAACGAAACCCGCCTGTTCATCGTGCTTGTCGGCTTGGCCAGCATGGTGATTGCCTTGAAAGTGACATCGATCATTGGCACCCTTTTGCTGGCGCTGGCCTTTTACTCCGGGGCATTTATCGTCCCGCTGATCGCAGCGCTGGCGGATATAAAAATCAATAAAAAGCTGAGTATCCCAGCCATGATTATTGGCGGCACCATAGCCCTTACCGGGAAAATCCTGGTTTCCAATTTGGGGATGAGTTGGGGAAACTGGGTAATTGTTTCGGCCTTTGCCATCAACTTCATCATACTGAAGATTCCATTTGTCTTCAATCCCGTTAACAAAGAAGAAGAACCCGCTAAATGATGAGCTAACCAGTTTTGTCATTTGCCCTGTGGCCTCGTGCTGCCCGGCGGATCATCCAAACCGTTCGAAGGTTTCTCACCGAACAGATAGAAAACTTGTTTGCATGGTTCGAAATCCACGCTGCATAGATAGCCAATAGAATTCACTTGTTCGGCAACGTTTCTGCACAGATAGAACTGTCCTTTGCATAGTTCGAAACCTCCACGGCATCGAAAGAAAGTAAAATTCAATACTTCGAAAGAAAGTTTGCACCGATAGGCGCCTCCACTGCACAGTTCGAAACCTTCATTGCATCGATAGTTGCCGTGTTTGCATGGTACGAAACCGATTTTGCGATGATAGCCGGTTTAAAAAATCCAGAGTGTTTTGAATGTGTCAGAACGGAATGCTTGGCAGAAACCACCACCCCGTCTCCGGCTTTGCAGGAAGAAGTACCCGGGGAAGGCGGTTCACTTACCCCAACTCGACAATGGTAATGCCGGAGCCGCCAAACTGGACGTGCTCGTCGCGGAAGGAACGGACGGCGGGATCGGCTTTCAGAAAGCTGCGGATAACTTCCTTCAGGATGCCGTTTCCTTTGCCGTGCAAAATGCGCAGCTCGTGTACATCGAGCATGATGGCCTCGTCGATAAACGCCTGGATGTTCGAAATGGCCTCTTCGGCGCGCTGGCCGCGAATATCGATGTCGGGCTTGAAGGTAAGTTTGCGCTCGGAAATGTTTTTATTGATATTAGACTTGGTGCGGTTCAACCCGCGCATTTCGCGTTTGGCCTCGTTGTTGCTCACCACCTCCAGCTTTTTGCGGTCCACCGAGGTACGTAGCTGCCCGAATGCCACCACCACCGTCTTCTCGCCCACTTCCAGCACCTCGCCAATGGTCGATTGTCCTTCAATTTTAACCATGTCGCCCGGCGCCAGTTCTTTCTTTTCGTTGGGGGCCGCTACCTGCTTTTTCACCGGGACAGCTTCTTTCTTTTCTTTTCGGCGGTTTTGCTTTTGCTTCAGCTTTTCAATCTTGCGCCTGATCCATTCATCCTGTTCCGTATCGGCCTGCACCACTTCTTCCTTAAACGTTTCCAGTTCTTTACGAATGGCGCGCGTTTTCTCCTTTTCTGCCTGACTCTCGCGGATTTCGCGGATGGTGTTTTCTACCTTTTTGTTGGCTTCGGACAGGATTTTTTCGGCCTCGGCCTTGGCTTCTTCCAGGATTTGCTTGCGCTGTTCGTTCAGCTTCTTCAGGTCAACTTCGTATTTGGAAGAAATTTCATCCAAGCCTTTCTCCACCTGCCGGATGCGCTGGCGCTTGGACTCCCAGTATCGTTTGTCGCGCAAAATGTCGCGCAAGTGCTTGTCGAAGTTGATGTGGTCCTTGCCGATCTTGTTCGTGGCTTCCTCCAAAATGATTTCGGGCATCCCGATCTTGCGGGCAATCTCGAAGGCAAACGAACTGCCGGGCTTGCCAATCTGTAGCTGGAATAGCGGCTCCATACGGTGCGAATCGTACATCATGGCTCCATTCTCAATGCCCTCGGCCGACGAGGCAAAATGTTTCAGGTTGGTGTAATGGGTGGTGATCACCCCAAAAGCGCCCATCTGGTTCAGCTGGTCCAAAATGGCTTCGGCAATGGCGCCCCCCAACATGGGTTCGGTACCGGTACCAAATTCGTCGATCAGGATCAGCGTGTTGTCGTTCGCGTTTTTCAGGAAGAACTTCATGTTCATCAAATGCGAACTGTAGGTACTCAGGTCGTTTTCGATAGATTGCTCGTCGCCGATATCGATAAACAGCTGGTCGAAAATACCGGCACGACTGGTTTCGTCAACCGGGATGAGCAAACCGCACTGCAACATGTATTGCAGCAAGCCAACCGTTTTCAGGCACACCGATTTTCCACCGGCGTTAGGGCCGGAAATCAGCAAAATATGTTTTTCACGGGTGAGGCAGATATCCAGGGGCACCACTGTCCGCTTCTCTTTTTCGAGGTTGAATTTCAGCAGCGGGTGAACGGCTTTGTTCCACTCCAGCTGGCCGTACAGGTCAATCCTCGGTTTGATGGCGCCCATGCGGTTGCCCAGTTGAGCTTTGGCCCGGATAAAATCAATGGTACCCAAAAATTCGTATTGCCCCATCAATTCGGTCAAATACGGTCGGATATCATTCGAAAATTCGACCAGGATTTTGACAATCTCCCGTTTTTCGGCGTATTCCAGTTCGCGGATTTCGTTGTTCAGCTCCACCACCTCGGCCGGCTCCACATAGGCGGTTTTCCCGGTGGCCGACTCGTCGTGCACAATCCCGTTCAGTTTGCGCTTTACCGCCGAAGAAATCGGGATTACCGGCCGTCCGTCGCGAATTGAAATGCTGGCATCGTCATCAATCAGTCCGTCGCGCTGGGCTTGCTTCAGGATGCTGTGCAGGCGTTTGGAAACATTGTTCTGCTTGGCCAGCAACTCCCGGCGGATGCGCCCCAGCTCGGGCGATGCCGAATCTTTGATCTTTCCGTAGGGCGACAAAATCTGATCGATGCGTTCTTTCACATACGGGAAAACCTTCACCTGCTCCAGCAGTTTTTTTAGCGTGGGGAACGTTTCATCCTTTTGATTGGTCAAAAAGCGAACGATGGCCATGATGGTTTCCAGCGACCGTTTCAGATCGAACAGTTCCTGTACTTCCAGAAAACGCCCTTCAGTTTTAATTTTTGAAAGGGCTGGCCGCAGGTCGAAATAATAATTGGTGGGGAAAGTATCGTTTTCGATAATCAATTTGGAGAATTCCTCGGTTGCCGAAAGTTCAAAAAGCAAGCGCCCGGGATGCGTCAGAAAAGTAATTTCATCCACCTTGTCTTTTCCCAGGGTACTGAGACAACTCCCTTTGATCAGTTCACGGATTCGGTCAAATCCAATTTTTGTTTCGAAATTATCCGGATAAATTTTTGCCATAGTCGTTTTTTGCCGGGGCAAAAATAGAAAGAAGTGCCGGTAAATGCCAGCGCTTAAAACATTTCTTCCAAGATCCGCAGAAATTGGTTCGCCAAAAATGGCTTGCCCAGATAAGCATCCATGCCGCATTTCAGGCAACGGTCGATATCGGCATCGCCATCGCTGGCAGTCATGGCAATGATGCAGGCCTTTTTATCGAAGCCCTGCTCCTTCTCAAACAACCGGATAACCAGGGTCGATTCGCAACCGTTCATCACCGGCATCATGGCATCCATCAAAATGATATCATAGGGTTTTTGCCTGAATTTTTCAAAAGCCTCCAATCCGTTAAAGGCGCTGTCGATCTCCTGAAAGCGACCCCGTAACGACAAAGTCACCACCCGGTGATTGATCGGGCTATCGTCCACAACCAGCAAACTCAAGTTTGAATAATCCGTCAACATACTAAAGTTTAGTGTAAATTATTAATCAACAGGAACTTTTTCACCGGGGAACCGCACGGCATACTCCTGCCAAAAACTTTTCACTTCCGATTTCATTTCTTTTCGCAGCAACAATATACCGATTAAATTCGGAATAGTCATCAGCGCAATAGTAATTCCTGAAAATGTCCAGATAATCGTCGTATCCGTAAACGACGCCAGGAAAAACCCCAGGACATACACCACGCGGTAATAGAAAACCGCTTTCGATCCGAACAAAAAAGTAACAGCACGATCGCCGTAATATGACCAGGAAATAGCCGTGGAAAAAGCAAACAGCAACAAGCCAATGGCCACAATATAACTGCCCCGGTTGCCCAGCCAGCTTTTCGTAAAGGCAAAAGTAGTGAGGGGTGCACTGTGAATCAGCGATTTTCCCTGAAAAGCCACCGGACCTTGATTCACCGGCGTCCCATTTTGAACAGTCACAGTTCCCGAATAGAGCATTTCGCCCGATAAAACCGTCACGTGCTCGGCCACCGACCGGGCATGCAACACGGTAACTTCATCCTGAATAACTCCCCCAATAACCTCCAGATCGCCCGAAAATAAGGGCAAATCTTTCCTTCCGAGCAAAAAATCATGCAAGTCTTCCCGATCTTCTTGTTGCCCGTCATCATATTGGGAAGCCAATATTTGCATGTCAGCATTCTGAAACCGGTTATCGATTTTTTCGGTCCACACACCCGACGAAAGAATGACCAACCCGGTAAGCATACAGATAATGATGGTATCGATAAACGGTTCGAGCAGGGCAACCAGCCCTTCCGAAACCGGTTCGTGTGCCCGGGCGGCAGCGTGGGCAATGGGTGCAGACCCCTGGCCAGCTTCATTGGAAAACAATCCCCGGTTCACCCCCCGGTTAAAGGCAAATGAAAACCCAGCCCCCAAAAAACCGCCAACAGCAGCCGTTCCGGTCAATACATCGCGAAAGATGGCTATAAATGACGGAACAATATTTTCGTAGTTATACAAGATTACCGCCAGCGCCCCCGTCAAATAGATGAAAGCCATCAGCGGAACCAGTCTCGAGGTAACTTTGGCTATGCGCTTAATCCCGCCAATAATCACAAATCCCAACAGCAGAGCCAGCACAGCACCGGTAAGCACCTTATTAATCCCGAACGTGGTAAACATGGAATTGGAAATCGAATTGACCTGGGGCAAACTGCCTGTGCCAAACGAGGAGAAAACCGTGGCCACCGCAAAAATAACGGCCAACCATTTCAGGTTGAGCCGGTTTTTCATGTAATACATCGGCCCCCCGGCCATCGTGCCATCATCCGTTTTCTCACGGTATTTATGCGAAAGGGTAACTTCAACAAATTTGGTGGTCATCCCCAGCATGGCAGTCACCAACATCCAAAACAAGGCAGCAGGACCACCCAGATGAATGGCAAGGGCCACCCCGGCAATGTTACCCGTGCCTACTGTTCCCGAAAGCGCCGTGGTAAGCGCCTGGAAATGGGATGTATCCCCAACATCGCCTTCGCGGTCAAACTTTCCGCGCACAATTCGTAAGGCATGTTTCAGGTAACGGAACTGCGGAAACTTCAGATAAAGGGTAAAAAACAGGCCCGTTCCCAAAAGCAAGTACACAAACCAATCGCTACCCCCAATGTAACCATCAATTACCGAAAGAAATCCGTTTAAATTATTCATAAGCCCCGTTTAATTTGCCAGCCTAAAATACAATTTAGTTTTTTTGAAGACCAAATAAATAAAACATTTTATCCACAAACCAACCGATTAGTAACATAAAATAAAAAACGACTCCTGAACCTGGCCTATTTTTTTACTGAAAATTCAAAAACAAATCAACATTATGAATTGGTTTTTGCCTATTTTTGTTTACGAACAATTAAACAGATCCATTATGCTACCAAAATTCTTACTTGCAGACAACTCTCAGGAATGTCCGGACACCATCTTTGTGGTACATACCGAAGAACCTAAATTTATTGTTGAAAGTGACATTGAAGATTTCTGGTCGAACCAGAAAGTTCACTGGCTAAGTGAAGCTCCCGGGTCGGAAGAACTAATCAAAGCGTTGCTGGAAGATGCAGAAAACTTCCTGGAAGAAGAATTTGAGAACCAGGATAATTTATATGCCGAAGACGAAGAAGACGAAGATTAGTGCCGGAACTGATGGAACCAGAAAAGAAAAAACTAACACGCTCTGACAATAAAGTAATTGCTGGCGTGTTGGCCGGTTTGGGCGAGTATTTCGAGCTTGATCCGACCATCGTACGTATTATTTACGTGTTGTTGTCTATATTTACGGCAGGCTTTCCCGGATTACTGATTTATGTGATCCTTTGGCTGGTCATGCCGAAAAAAAGTTGATCCACACAACATCCGGCACCAAAACATACAACTAATCCTGAGGAACATCTTTCAGGCTTAGTTGTATCCTTTTCCGGGCAATATCTACCTCCGTAACTTTCACTTTTACATGCTGATGAAGTTTAACCACTTCATTGGGATCACTCACAAACCGGTCGGCAAGTTGCGAAATATGCACCAGCCCGTCCTGTTTAACACCCACATCCACAAAAGCTCCAAACTTAGTAATATTGGTAACGATTCCCGGCAGGATCATGCCCACCTGCAAATCATCTATTTTATAAATGCCGTCAGCAAATTCGAACACCTTAATGCCCCGCCGCGGGTCCCTTCCCGGTTTAGCCAGTTCTGCCTGAATATCTTTCAATGTTGGAATCCCAATGATTCCATCCGCGTATTTTTCCAAATGAATCTTTTCCTGAAGGCTTTTATCAGCAACCAATTCGGCCACGGTACACTTCAAATCGCCGGCCATTCTTTCCACAACGCGGTACGATTCGGGGTGCACAGCCGAATTGTCCAGCGGGTTATCTGCATCGGGGATCCGTAAAAAACCGGCAGCCTGCTCAAAGGCTTTAGCTCCCATGCGGGGCACTTTCAGCAATTCTTTTCGCGACGAAAAGGCGCCGTTTTCTTTCCGGTAATCCACCAGGTTTTGGGCCAACTGGGGCCCCAACCCTGAAATATAGGTCAGGAGGTGCTTCGATGCGGTGTTCACATTCACGCCTACCAGGTTAACGGCAGACTCCACCACTGTATCGAGGCTTTCTTTCAGCATTTTCTGGTCAACATCGTGCTGGTACTGTCCCACGCCGATTGATTTCGGGTCAATCTTTACCAGTTCGGCCAACGGGTCCATCAGCCGGCGGCCAATAGAAACCGCGCCGCGCACTGTCACATCGTACTGCGGGAACTCGTCGCGCGCCACTTTCGATGCCGAATACACCGAGGCGCCATCTTCCGAAACCACAAACACTTTCAGTTCACGGTCGTAACGCAATTTTTTAATAAAATGCTCCGTTTCGCGGCTGGCCGTTCCGTTGCCAATAGCAATGGCTTCAACCTGGTATGCACTTACCAGCGATGTAATTTTCCGCGCTGCTTGCTTGGTTTCTTCCTGCGGCTTGTGCGGATAAATGGTTTCGTTATGCAACAGGTTGCCCTGCGCATCCAGGCAAACCACCTTACAGCCGGTGCGGTAGCCCGGATCGATGGCCAACACCCGCTTTTGTCCAAGCGGCGCAGCCAGCAACAACTGGCGCAAGTTTTCGGCAAACACCCGAATTGCCTCCTGGTCGGCCTTTAGCTTGGCAGCATTGGCAAACTCCGTTTCGATAAAAGGGGCCAGCAAACGCTTGTAGCTGTCTTTTACGGCCAGCGAAACCTGCCGACCGCAATCACTTTCCGACCGCACAAAAAAGCGGTCGAGCCGCTCCAGAATACCGGCTTCGTCGGGGGAAATAGATAAGCGTAAAAAGCCCTCGTTTTCGCCCCGGCGCATGGCCAGCAACCGGTGTGACGGACAGCGCTTCAACGGTTCTTCCCAATCGAAATAGTCACGGTATTTTTCGCCTTCCTCCTCTTTGCTTTTGACAACCTTACTTTTGATGACTGCCCCTATATCGAAAGCACGGCGGACCATATTCCTGGCCTTTTCATTTTCGTTGATCCATTCGGCGATAATGTCGCGGCCGCCTGCCAGGGCATCTTCAACCGTTTCTACCTCGCCTTTCACAAAGGTCATGGCCCGGCCCTCTATGTCCCTCTCCTGTTGTTTCATGATGATCTTTGCCAAAGGTTCCAATCCTTTTTCGCGGGCAATCGAAGCCTTGGTTTTACGCTTTGGCTTGTACGGAAGGTAGATATCTTCCAGCTCCGTGGCATCAAAACAGGTTTCAATCCGGCTTTTAAGTTCAGATGAAAGCTGCCCCTGTTCATCAATCGTTTTCAGGATGGTTTCTTTCCGTTTCAGCAGTTCTTCCAAGCTGGCCTTTTCATCTTTGATCCGGCCAATCTGAACTTCGTCCAAACTGCCGG
Source organism: Gaoshiqia sediminis (assembly GCF_025907915.1). Lineage (GTDB taxonomy): Bacteria > Bacteroidota > Bacteroidia > Bacteroidales > Prolixibacteraceae > Gaoshiqia > Gaoshiqia sediminis. The sequence goes on along the minus strand of NZ_JAPAAF010000004.1, from coordinate 198,278 downwards.
TACGTTCTTTCCGGTAGCGCGAAATGAAGGGAACGGTAGCGCCGTCATTTAGTAAGTCGATCGTATTTTTCACCTGTACCGGGCTCAGATTGAGCAAACCGGCTATACGTTGAATCAATTCCGGAGTCATCTTGCATTTTTTATTTGGGGGAACGAAGATACACAGAAAAATAAGTTCTGCGGAATTTCAAGGGAGGTTTTGACTTTGTGCGAAATAAAACAACACACAAGATCCACTCAAAAAACCAATCAGCCTGCTGTTTGTTATTGAAAACATAAAATTATCAAGATGGAATATACGATAGAACAGGTTTCGAAATGGATAAAAAGCCGGAAATCAACTTTTGTGAACGGGTTGAAAGAAGGCAGTAAAATTGACGATCAGGTTATTGAACAACTTCTGGAAAATGCCAGTTGGGCTCCGTCGCACGGACTGGTACAAGCCTGGCATTTCAAAGTGTTTGCAGGCGAAGCGGTAAAACGCTTTTTTGCGGTGCAAAAGGAAATTTACAAACAAATTACCCCGGCTGATAAATTCTTCGATTTCAAATACGAAGCTTACGATGATAAGTGGAAACGCGTTTCGCATGTTATTGCTATCATCGCAAAACGTGATCCGTACAAACGGTTTCCGAAGCAGGAAGATATTGTTTCTGTAGGCTGTGCTGTCGAGAACATTTATCTCAGTCTGGAAGCGTTTGGTATTGGCGGCTACCTGAGTACCGGCGAAGTTTGCTACTCACAGCAAATGCACAGGTTCCTGGCACTGGGCGAGGAGGATGAGCCTATTGGCTTTTTCATATTGGGCGAGCCGGATGCATCCGTGCAGCGTCCGCCGCGCATGCGAATTCCGGTAGGCGAAAAAACGGAATGGATCAGGGATTAGATTGGCATCTTTCAAAAAAATCAACCGCGGCCTGCCGCGCCCGATCATAAACAAGCCGTTCCGTTTGCTGCAAGGCCGTTTGTCGGTCCACATGATGGCTGACCAACGAATAAGTTTCATCGAACAAAGCAGCACCTTCGGGAGTGATCTCGCCGCCAATGGCCACGACTGGTATGCCCCGTTGCCTTGCCCTCCGGGCCACGGCGAAAGGCGCTTTGTTATTGGCCGTTTGCGCATCAATGCGACCTTCGCCCGTAATTACCAGGTCCGCTCCCGGCAACTGATTGTCAAAGTTTAGCACATCAAGGATAAATTCGGCTCCCGGCACAAGTTCAGCTTTCAAGAAGCCACACAAGGCCAAATTGATGCCCCCGGCTGCCCCCATTCCCGGAACCTGTTTTAAATCCAATCCTTTTTTCTGAAAAATTACGTTCGCAAGATGCTCCAGGTTTTTCTCCAAAACCGGCATCATGGAGCCGGTTGCTCCTTTTTGCGGGCCAAAAACCGCCACAGCGCCCGAAGCCCCAAGTAAAGGGTTATCAACATCGCAGATTATTTTAACGCTTATTTCATCATAGCGACTAAGTGCTACCTCATCCCAGGAATGGATTTTCCCGGCATTTGCACCGGAAGCCCGGATGCGTTCGCCATGTTCATCATAAAAGGAAACGCCAAGACCTTCCAACAGTCCCATTCCACCATCGATAGTGGCGCTTCCGCCAACCCCCAGCAAAATAGTATTTGCACCACGTTCCACCGCATCCCGAATCAACTCTCCGGTTCCAATACTCGAAGTGTCAAGCGGAGTGAGTTCGGAGAGGCTAAGCAGTTTTAATCCGCTGGCGTTGGCCATTTCAACAACAGCCAACTGGTTGCCAAATCCGTATTCTGCCTCGATCATACGGCCCAACGGATCGTGAACCGGAGAAGTTACCCGGCTCAACTGTAATGCACGAATTAACACTTCAGCTGTAAAATCACCCCCATCGGCTACCGGAAGCTCAATCACCTCAAAACGATCGGAAACCGAACGAAAAGCCTTCCCGATGATTTCGGCAAAAAGAAATGCATCCAGGCTGCCTTTCATGCTATTGGGCGCCGCAATGACCCGATATTTACTGGTCGGCCCTGGAAACATGTAACACGCCTTTAATATGCTGGAGCTTTCTCATTAAAAAGTCAAGGTGTTCGATGTTGTTTACATACACCCGTAAGGTCCCTTCAAACTCGCCGTTGACCGAATCGATGTTGATCGAACGCATTTGCACGCCAATGTCTTTCGAAATGACGTGTGAAATCTGCGCAACAATGCCCACCTCATCAGTTCCCGACATTTTTATGGTTGCCTGGAAAGAAGTCCGTTTGTTGGAATCGCGCCATTTGGCCGGAATAATCCGGTACGGATAACGTTCGAAAAGCTGTTTGGCATTCGGACATGTACGCCGATGAATTTTGATCCCCTCGTTAATGGTGACAAAACCAAATATGTCATCGCCAAAAATCGGGTTGCAACAAGGCGCCAGCTTATGGTTCACGTTCTTTATGTTGTTGTCGATGATCAGGTAATCGTCGCCCCCGGAAAAATCGAACTCTTTGATCTGTTCACCGGGAATAATCTCCTCCAGTTTTTGGCGCACCGATTGCTCTTCATCTTTGGCAATCAGCACTTCTTTAACATCCAGCGTATCAATTTTTTCGGTGGAAATATTGTAATACAGGTCCTGCGCCAGTTTCAGCTGGTAATGCTTCAGCAATGTGCGGATTACCTCATCGTTATAATCAATTTTCCAGTTCTTCAACTTCCGCAGCAAAATCTCTTTCCCATTGTCGGCTTCTCGTTTTCGTTCTTCATTCAAGCTCGCTTTGATGCGGTTTTTTGCCTTGCTGGTTACTACAAAATCAAGCCAATCGAGCTTTGGTTTTTGATTATTCGAAGTGTCCACCGAAATTTGCTGGCCATTTTTCAACTGATACCTCAAGGTTACTTTTTTGCCGTCAACCATTCCGCCAACACACCGATCGCCAACCACCGAGTGGATTTCGTAGGCAAAATCGAGCAGGGTTGCCCCGGCCGGAAGACGTTTTAAATCACCCTTCGGCGTGAATACAAAAATTTCGTCGCTGTAAATATTTGTCCGGAATTCATCAATAAAATCAACTACGTTCAGATCGGGATTTTCCAAAATCTCGCGCACACCGGCCAACCACTGTTCCATTTCGGACGAACTTGATCCGCCTTTATATTTCCAGTGCGCAGCCAGTCCTTTTTCGGCCACCTCATCCATCCGTTTGGTGCGAATCTGAATTTCAATCCACTTTTTGTTCGGACCAAGTACAGTGGCATGCAAACTCTCGTAGCCGTTGGATTTTGGCACGGTAATCCAGTCGCGCATCCGTTCCGGGTTGGCCTGATATTCATCCGTAACAATAGAATAAACCTGCCAGCAATCCGATTTTTCCATCTCCGGTTTCGAATCCAGAATAACGCGAATAGCAAAAAGGTCATACACTTCGTCAAAGCCAACACCTTGACTTTTCATTTTGTTCCAGATGGAGTTGATGGATTTCGTCCGCGCCTTCATATCGAACTGAAAGCCTCGCGAACGCAACTTCTCCTCAATCGGCTTTACAAATTCGGCCACAAAGTTGCGTCGTTCGGATTCCGATTCTTTCAAATGCTCATCAACCAATTTATACGATTCCGGATGCAAGTATAACAGGCACAAATCCAGCAATTCGGAGTTCATGTTGTACAAACCAAGCCGGTGGGCCAGCGGCGCATACAAATGGGAAGTTTCCACCGAAATTTTCTTTTGAACATCGGGGCTGTATTTTCCCAGATTTCGCATCACATGCAAACGATCGGCAATTTTCACCAGGATTACGCGTACGTCGCCAGCCAACGCAAGCATCAGTTTCCGATAGTTTTCGGAATGAAGGTCAACCGTGTCGGTTCCAAGCGCATTGATTTTTGCCATTCCCTCGAGAATACCGCCCACTGTCGGGCCAAAATGCTTGCCTATCTCCTTAAAATCAGGCCGGTTCGGAACATCCTCGTAAGCCACATTATGAAGCAAACCTGAAATAATCGAGTCGGCCCCCAGTCCAATTTCTTTACTGACTACCTGTGCGACTTCAATAGAATGAATCAGAATGATTTCCCCGTTTGGCCAGGTAGCTTCGCCTAAAATTTTCCAGGCATAATCAAAGGCCCGGTTAATTTCTGCCACTTCCGGCTCACCCAAATACGAACGGCACGAGTCCAGCAGGACATTCCAGGCCTCTTCAATTCGTTTGTTCATGGATTTGTGCTTTAAAAACAACAATAAAAAAGGCTACCCAAAATGGCAGCCTTTCAAAAAATATCAATCTCTTTTTTACTTATTCTGCCTTTGTTTCATCTGTAAATACGCGCGATGCCAGTTCACGGTTCATCATAAACAAGCCATTTCCTTGCCCGTTAATCAAACGCAGGTCATCCAAAATCTGGTTCACGTTCTTTTCTTCTTCTACTTGTTCATTGACAAACCATTGAAGAAAACTTTGCGTGGCATGATCATTGGCTGCCATCGCGACATCCACCAAATTGTTAATCAGCGCAGTTACCTTCTGTTCGTGCTCCAGCGTCTTCTCGTACGCATCAATGATACTTTCAAATTCGGTTTGAACACCGGCAATTGGTTCAAGAATCACACGGCCACTGCGTTCGTGTACATAATCAAAAAATTTCATAGCGTGGGTCAACTCTTCCTGATATTGTACTTTCATCCAGTTAGCGAACCCACCCAATCCTTTTGCTTCGAACCAGGCCGACATCGACAAATACAAATAAGCAGAATGAATCTCTGCATTAATTTGATCATTCAACGCTTTTAAAACGGTATCTTTAAGCATAACAGTTATTTTTTTGGTTTCTTTCAAAAATACTTAAAAAAGCTATATTTCCTGCAATCCAAATAACATTCTTTTATTTCTTAAGAATGTTTTAATCCGTCAGCAAAGCCTGCAAAATATTTTTCTTCCGTTAAAAATATTGTTTGGCAAACTCCCGATTTGCCGCCTTATAATTAGTTACGTTTACTTTCTTTCTGGAATTAATGTTCTCCAAAATCCAGGTTAAAAGTCTGTTTCAACAAATTGACATTGGGGTTCTTTTTGATCATTTCAATCAATTTCTCAGTTTCGGAATAGGGTTTAACCTCGACTTCCGACACTATGATCTCTGTGATCAGTTCGATATCGGTGTTGCGCAATTCCTTTCGCAACCAGGAAACCAAGTCGGGTTTTATTTTACTGATCTCACCATCCTGAACCGAATTCTCAATTTTCAGTTGGAGTTTGTGCCTCTCAAAAATTTCCGGCGTGCGCGAAAGCGTGGCTTTCAGGTTCGGGCGTTCATCCAGCCGACGGAGGTATTCGGCCCATTTGGCTTCGAACTGTTCTTTTGTAAAAGGTTCGTGCAAGGTTTCGCCGGCATAATATTTCATCTTTTCCTTGGCATCTTCTACTTGCGTGTCGTCGGTGAGCTTACCGGAAATCGCATCTTTGATAGAGGGAGTGTATCCGCTTCCGGTTCGCTTAATCATCCGTTTGACAGAAACGCGGGAAGTTTTTTGCTCATCGGCTCCGGCCGACTTGGCAGCTGGTTGCACCTGTGGCAAAACAGCTTTTGGCGCAGGCTGACCGGGGGAATCGCTATTAAAAATCGGAGCTAACTCGTCGGAGTTGGGTTCGTCAGCTATTTTTTTTTTAAGGAAAGCTGTGCCATCCGGATCAGGCTCAGCTCAACAAGTAACCGCTTGTTTTGACTTGCCTTGTATTGAATATCGCATTCGTTGCTGATTTTTAGCGCTTCGAGTAAAAAATCGGCATCGCAAGCTACTCCCTGCGATTTGTATTTTTCTTTGATTTCGCCCCCCACCTCAAGCAATTGCACGGTCACGGCATCTTTGCATACCAACAAATCGCGCAAATGGCTGCTCAGGCCCGTAATAAAATGATGCCCGTCGAAACCGTGGTCAAGCACATCATTAAATAACATCAATGCGCCGGGCACATCATTCTTCAACAGCATTTCGATCAGCCTGAAATAATAATCATAGTCCAGCACGTTCAGGTTCGAAATCACATCTTTATACGAAATGCTCCGGCCCGAAAAACTTACAATCTGGTCAAAAATCGACAAGGCATCACGCATGGCGCCATCGGCCTTGTGCGCGATTACGTTCAGCGCTTCCGATTCAATATCAACAGATTCTTGCCGGGCCACATAACCCAGATGTTCAGAAATATCTCCAATCTTGATCCGGTTAAAGTCGAAAATCTGACAACGCGACAAAATCGTTGGAATAATTTTATGCTTTTCTGTCGTTGCCAAAATAAAAATCGCATGCTTTGGCGGTTCTTCCAAAGTTTTCAGAAAAGCGTTGAAAGCCGCCTGCGACAACATGTGTACCTCGTCGATGATATAAATGCTGTACTTACCGATCTGCGGCGGAATACGTACCTGATCAGTCAGGTTACGAATATCGTCCACCGAATTGTTTGAAGCAGCATCCAGCTCGTGAATATTGTACGACCGGTTGCTATTGAATGCCTGGCAGGATTCACATTGATTGCAGGGTTCTGTTTCGGCGGTCAGGTTCTGGCAATTTATGGTTTTGGCGAAAATACGGGCACAGGTCGTTTTTCCAACCCCGCGCGGACCACAAAACAAGTATGCATGGGCTAACTGGCTGTTTTTGATGGCATTCTTCAGGGTCGCAGTAATCGATGCCTGTCCTACAACTGTTTGAAAGGTGTCTGGCCGGTATTTTCGTGCAGAAACAATAAAATTCTCCATAATTTCGCGAAATGAAAATCAAAGATAAACATTTTGCCCTATTTTCAGGGAGCTTTTTTATCAACAAAGCGAAGCATGATTTGTAACTATTTCTGCCTAAACTTTTTCGGCTGAAAACTGTTTTCAAAACTGGACGATAGCTTGTAAAAACAAGAAATTACAGTGCTACCGTCCAGTGAAAAGGATTCAACAACTATCAACTAAAAATAACGTGTATGAAGAAATTTACCCTACTGATTTTTTTTGCCATGATTGCTACCATTGGCTTTGGACAAGAGTCGTTTTACGATTTTACGGTGAAGAACATCGAAGGACAGGATTTTAGTCTTTCCAGCCTGAAAGGGAAAAAAGTACTGGTGGTCAACACGGCTTCCAAATGCGGATTGACCCCGCAATACGAGGCTTTGCAAGCGTTATACAAACAATACGGTGGTCTTAACTTCACCATCATTGGTTTTCCGGCCAACAACTTCTTGGGGCAAGAACCAGGCAGCGATGACGAAATACAGGAATTTTGCCAGCGTAATTATGGCGTGTCGTTTCCCATGATGTCGAAAATTTCGGTGAAAGGCTCCGACATGGCGCCGATCTACCAATGGCTAACTCAAAAATCAAAAAACGGTGTAATGGACTCAGAAGTTGGCTGGAACTTTCAAAAATACCTGATTGACGAAAACGGACAACTGGTTGATTTTTTCAGCCCAAAAACCAAACCCGATGATCCGAAAATTGTGAACTGGATTACCGGGAAAGCCAACTAAGGTGGAAAAAAGAAGAAGTCAGCAGGAACAGAATTCGCCCGGTTTCTGCTGACTTTTTTATTCTCCGGTGGTTATTTCTGTGCTTATTTCTTTTCCTCACTACTTTTTGCCCGTTGCCGCTTGCGGTAGGCCTGGTCGATAAAGAACAAGATCAATAGCCCAAAGATAATCATTACAAAATACATGTCTTTACTGGCAAACAATGGCTCGGTATTTCCCACGGCCACATATCCCAGCCAATAATGAGGATGGGCTTTCAGCGGATCGGCCTGTTCGATGTGGGCCAATTTGGCCATACGCAAAGCTTCGTTTTTGTCTTTTCCTTTAGAAAGCATCTTGTAGAAATCGCGCATAATTATTGCGCCCGACTCATCTTCCACCTCCCACAGTGTCATAATAATAGAAGGGCAACCGGCATACAAAAACCCGCGGGCAAGGCTCATAACGCCCTCGCCTTTTTGCAACTTCCCGCTGCCCGTGTTACAAGCGCTCAACACCGCCATCCGGGCATTTAGCTTCATCGTGTAAATTTCGCTCGTATTCAGCCAACCGTCATCTTCGGCATTAGACAGGGGCTTGGAAAAAGCCAGGCGCGAATACATGGGCAGCGTATCATTTAGAATGGTGTGCATAGCCAGGTGCAAAATGTCGTATTCCGAAGCCACTTGCTTGAACTGCATTTCCTGCGCCAACGAATCACGATAAATATCGCCCGACACATAATTGCTGATCATTTTCACTTCCTTCTCAACGGCTGGCAGGGGCAACAAACCTGAACGGAAGGTGGCAAAGTCCTGCGAATCACGACCATCGTTCAGGTAACTGGGCGCAAAGGCCAGTAAGTCTTTGGGTGCCACTTTCTTTTTGCCAAAATAATTGTAAAGCAAGGTGGTTGAATAGGTATAACTGACCGAATAATCTTTCACCAAATACGGCAAAAGCCTGAAATTCATGACCGACGTATCGGGCAGCGAAGTGAGCAAGGCATCGAACGGAATATATGCCAGTTTATCGTCAGGAATTACAATTAAATGCTTCCCTCCAATCTGCGATTTAACTCCGGCCAATAAATCCGAATATAATTGATGGGCAGAAACGGCGTAATCCCGGTATTCGTTCAGCCCGGTATATAAATAGGCCGGACTGGTCAGAAACTGATAAACGGTTTCGATGTTCCGCACAAAACCGGTGTCAATATTAGTTTTGGTAAAGCTAAGTTGGTCGCTCGTTATCACAAACCGAAACAATTTTCCCGACTTCTGTTCATCATCCGGTTCTTCAATCAGGTATTCGACGATAGCGTCCCTGCTCTTCAGGTTAGCCCGGACCGACTCAAGGTCGATCACTTCATTTCGGTACTTAAAATTGTAATAGTTCGGGAAGGAATCCTCCAGATATTGTGTCAACTGGCTGTATTGTTCCGAATATTGGAAAATTTTTGAATTGAACAGCGCCAGTTTCTCCGGGTCCGGCTCTTCGAGTTGGCGCTCTTCAAACAACATTTGCTTGTAGTTCGAAATATTCAGCTTCAACACATCCTCACGGTTCAGTAAGCTGTCGGGGATGCCGCCAAATTGCTTGGCACGCGAATCTTTTACTGCGGCCAAAAAGCTGGCCGATTTACTCTTCTCTGTAAACTCGAAACCTTTCAGCGCATAGGCCTGGTCGCTGGTTTGTGTATACAATTTAAAACAAAGGTGCACAGCCTCAATAAAGGTGGCTTCCTGGTTTTCAGAAAGGAAAAGGCGACTTTCTTCCGAAACATAGCCAGTCCGGATTTGGTGGACCAGGTCGGCTGAAAGCGAAATGGCATCGAGCGCTGCCCGATAATTTTCAACCGATTCTTTCTTTTTTGAAATAGTCAGATTCAAATCACCCAGCACATCGAAGCAGTGTGATTTTTTTTTCAGAATTTCCAATAATTGAATTTCGGATATTGCCTCGCTGATTTCGGGATTCGCCTGCGGGTTTAAATCGGAAAATGAATCGGTGACGGCAACTACTGCCTTTTGGTAATAAGCCAGGGCCAGTTGCATGTCTTCCTGTTTTTTCCGGTTGAAATCAGCCGGCAAACTAGCCTCAGAGCTCCGCCCGAAATAATAATCGGCATAGTTCAGCATCACCTGACTATATTGCATACTTTTATGGGTAAAATACTTCTCAATGATCTTCTCCGAACGCGCATTAAACTCAGGCACCAGATCAAATTGTTTCTCCGACAACAAAAAAGAAACGTAATTGGCATATTCAAGCCCTAAATCATAGCTATCCTCACCCGACACAGCTGCCAAAATTTTGAACGTTTCATGGTAATACCGGTCCGCCAGTTCAGCATCGCCTTTCTCGGCATAAATGCGGGCCAACAGGCTGGTATAAAACGAACGAATTTCATTGCCAACTCCCGAAATATTGGCCATACAACTGGAAATGGCCTCTTCGTAGCGTTTTAACAGAAAGAGGGATTCGGCGATGTTGTAACGTGTAATTTCAACCTGATCTTTGTTCGAAGAATAATTCAACAATAAGACACGCAAAGCTCCTTGTTGATACTCAAAGTTTTTTATGTAATCGCCTTTCAATTTATAAATTGTACCTATGTTACTATAAATATACCCAAGTCGAGAATAATCCTCGCCAAAATCATTTACATATAATTTTTCAGCGCGTAAATAATTATTAATAGCTAAATCATATTCACCTAAATTCTTGTTCTGAATTCCGATATTATTCAGAACAGCAGACAATCGAGAAGAATTCACACCATAAATTCTTTCTCTCAATTTCAATACGCTATGAAAATATGATTTTGCCAGTTCGAAATCCCCCATTCTCCCGGCCTTAATACCTTCTCGATTGTACTCAATCATCAACAAACTATCCTGATCAGTAGCTGAAATTTTTGATGGCTGCGAATAAGAATAAAGAGTTTCCCCAAAAAAAATAAAAAAAACAAACAAACACAAACGACATTCAATCAAACACTTAGCAATTATTAGGTATTTTTCTTTCATTTTTTTCAATTCTACCGGGGTTACCTTTTTCACCTTTACCGGATAAAATCACGAACAAAGGATAATTAAGGAATTTTAAACATTAACCATTAAAAACGAAAAGTAATGAAAACTTTATTTGCTAACAACGAAAAAAACCTTTTTGAATCATTCGAAATTTTAACAAAAGAAGAATTAAACGAAGTTAAAGGCGGAATTTCCCGTGATTTAGATTCTTATATCGAAGATCTGGACTAAATTTTTGTGAAAATTACCCCGTCAAAAAATTGAAAAACATTCTGAATAAACAAATCATTAAAATACTGACAAATAAGATTTTACTTCACAACAATCTTCAACGTCAAATTTTAAGATCAAACAGCCCAAACAAAGCCAGACTTTTCAGAAGAGATTCAATCAATCAAGCGACGATAATTTAAACAAAGCAAAATCAACCAAAAAAATTTCTGTTCTTTCGCCCGTATTTTTTGCAAACCGATTAGATTGTTTATTTCAAAAACACGTTTTTCCTGATCATATTGCAATAATAAGTACACTGGCAAAAACAACCGTTCACTGTTCTTTTTGTAGAAAAAATTTACCAAATTTTGAAAGATGATACGCAAGTCACAATACACCGAATACATTGACAAATACCTGAGCCTGGAGTTGACCGGCGACGAGCTGAGGGAATTCAATGCAGAATTGGCCATCAATTCGGACCTGAGGGAAGAAATTGAACTTCACCAGGAAATCGAAAGCGCCATGCAGGAAAAAGAGATCGCTTCTCTGAGAAATAGCCTGCAAAGCATTATGGCTCAAGAACAAACTGAAGAAATGGAAGAACTGGTTCACATGGAACACCAATCTTACAACTTCGACTTGTCAGAAGAACTGTCATCTTTCAAAGAATTCACTAACCCGGTCAATATCAACGATATTTTCAGCTTCGGCCAAAGTTTGCCTATTCTGCATATGGCCCAGCATAAATACGCTGAAAAAGAAAACATTCATCAATTCTACAAAGAACAACAAAAACAGGACGTTCACGCAGAAGACGAATTTTCGCTCACCCCGCACGATGAAGCCATTTTTGCCGATATCGAACAGGCCATGACCGAGAAAGACATTCTGGACCTGAGGGCTAACCTGCAACAAATTGCTGCCAACATTCCGACCCACGAACGCAGCGCCCAGGAAATTGAGCAATACATTCATCAAGAACTGGAAGCTTCTACCCTGGCCGAATTTGAAAACGAATTGGTTATCAATCAGGGATTAGCACGCGACGTTGAACTCTTCCTGGAAATTGACCAGGCAGCTGCCGAAACGGATATTATGGATTTGAGGGCCAGCCTGCAAAGCATTCAGCATACCGAATCATCAACATCCCGCAAAATCGAGGAGATTGATCAGTATCTGAGCAACGAACTTTCAGAAGATGAATTGGCTTCGTTCGAATCTGAACTTACCAACAACCTGGATTTGGTTGCCGAGCTGGAACTCTACAAAGACATTGACCGCGCAATTCAGGAAACTGATGTCATGGGATTGAGGGAAAAACTGGACCATATCAGCAAAGATATCATCAAAGAAAAACGCAAAGAACGTTCGTTTGTCGCCCGGATTCCGAACTCTCGGGTTGCCATTGCCACAGTTGCAGCTTCATTGATACTGATAATCAGCATCACCAGCCTGATCAGCCGGAATAAAGCAGCCAGTAACGACCAATTATACAGTCAATATTACGAAACGTATCAGGCAGCAGGCATTTTCAGGTCGGGTCATGCTACGCTCGATAATAAAATCACCTTGGCCCTGCACCAATATAATGACGAAAATTACCCGGCAGCACTGCAACTCTTCAACGATGTGCTCGCCATTGACCAAGACAACCCTGTGGGAAATTTTTACGCCGGGATGGCTTATCAGCAAACGGGAGAATATAACCAGGCAATTACCTCTTTCGAATCGGTTATTAAAGCAAAAAACAACCTTTTTGTAGAACAAGCTGAATGGTACGCCGGACTTTGCTTCCTGCAAACCGACGAGCGGAAAAAAGCCTTCAGAAAATTTAAAAAGATAGCCGAAAGTAATAGCTACTACAGTGAAAAAGCCTCGGCCATATTACGAAAGATGAAATACATCGAATAAAAAGATCAATATATAGTTAGCAGAAAAGTGAAGCGTTACTGGCAACATCCTTAGTTCAAAATTCCTTAGTTCAAATTATCCTGGTCAAAGCGTTCATTTTTCACACGGTATTCAAAATGAAATTCTTAATTATCCTATCCTTACCTGTTCAAAAAGTAATTCTGAATACCTTCATTCGCAAGTAAAGTTTTTCAAATAAATGGTTAATACAGCAAAAGCCCGGTAGCTCCGGGCTTTTGGTATTGATGAAAATTGGTCGAGACAGGTGTGTGTAAAAATCAAACCAACTATCTTTACCGCTCCAACAAAAAATGATCATGATAAAAGAAGCCTGTATAGAAAATTTTGCCGAAGCACTGGCCGCACAGCAAGCCGGCGCCAACCGGGTTGAACTCTGCGAAAACCTGCAGGTTGGCGGCACTACCCCATCCTATGGTACGATTAAAACGTGTGTTCAAAAACTGGCTGTTCCATCCTTCATCATGATCCGTCCACGCGGAGGAAACTTTGTATATTCGACGGAAGAGTTGGAAATTATGAAGACCGATATTGACATCTGCAAGCAACTAGGTGTACCTGCGGTTGTATTCGGGTTGCTGACCCCGACCGGTGAGATTGATGTAAAAAATACACGCGAACTAATTGAACATGCCAGGCCTATGCAGGTCACTTTTCACAAAGCATTCGACGAGTTGACCGATCCATTGGCCGGAATGGAAATCTTGATCCGCATAGGCGCCGACCGAATACTTACCTCGGGAACAAAAGCAACAGCCGAAGAAGGTATGGACATGCTGAACCAATTGATAGAAAAAGCAAGCGGACGAACCATCATTGTGGCAGCCGGAAAAGTAACCAGAGAAAACTTGCCTGAGCTAAGTAAATTAATACGCACCAACGAATTTCACGGAAAGAAGATTGTATAATCTGTTTCTCGTAAGTATCAAGTAAAAAGGCAAAATAAACTGCCATAGTCGGATTAACCAACAAAGTTGAACAGGCTGTTTTTGTTTCCGCGAGAATGTTGTATTTTAGTTAAGCAGAAATTCTTGGGACGCCCCTATCAATTTCCATCAAAAATAACAACCCTATCGATCATGGCAGAAATTAAAAATGACCAGCTTCAATTGGCTTCGGATTTCGTACGCTACACCAACCAAAACATTTTTTTGACCGGAAAAGCCGGGACCGGAAAAACCACCTTCCTGAAAAACCTGAAACGCGAGTCACCCAAGCGCATGGTTGTAGTTGCGCCAACCGGCGTGGCTGCCATCAACGCAGGCGGGGTCACCATTCATTCCTTCTTCCAGGTCTCATTCGGGCCACAGGTTCCTCAGGAAAATCCATCGATGAGCATTAGCAGCCAATCAGGATTAAATGCGCCTACCAACATCAAACGGTACAGCCAGGAAAAAATCAACATCATCCGAAGCCTCGACTTATTGGTGATTGATGAAATCAGCATGGTCCGTGCCGACTTGCTAGATGCCATTGACGAGGTATTGCGCCGTTTCCGCGACCGGCGAAAACCTTTTGGCGGCGTACAACTTTTAATGATCGGCGATCTGCAACAGCTCGCCCCAGTGGTGAAGGAAGAAGAATGGAACATCCTGAAAAGCTATTACGACACCTGCTATTTTTTTAGCAGCCGTGCCCTCCGTCAATCGAATTTCATCAGCATCGAATTGCGTCACATCTATCGCCAAAGCGATGAAAAATTCATTCATCTTCTCAACCAAATCCGAGAAAACAATGCCGACGCAAACACCCTTTCCGAACTGAACAAACGCTATATCCCCGGTTTTAAGCCAACCGACGAAGAAGGCTACATCACCCTGACGACACACAATTACCAAGCACAACAAATCAACCAAACCAAGCTGAAAGAACTGAAAAGCAGAGAACATTTTTTTGAAGCCAATGTGCATCTTGATTTTCCGGAATACCTTTACCCAACCGACTTTGAACTAGTATTAAAAACCGGCGCACAGGTGATGTTTGTAAAAAACGACAGTTCGTCGGAAAAGCTATATTTCAACGGAAAGATTGGAAAAATCACACGTATTTGGGAAGATAAGATCGAAGTTTCGTGTAAAGGTGATTTTGAACCAATTGTCGTAGAACGCGAAACCTGGCAGAATGCCAAATACTCGCTCGACCCCGAAACCAAAGAAATAAAAGAAGAAATTATTGGGACCTTTGAGCAGTTTCCGCTGAAACTGGCCTGGGCCATTACCATCCACAAAAGTCAGGGACTTACTTTTGAAAAAGCCATCATCAACGCGCGATTATCATTTGCCCACGGACAGGTTTATGTGGCGCTCAGCCGCTGCAAATCTCTGGAAGGACTGGTGCTGAGTTCGCCCATTGAAACGCAAAGTATCAAAAATGACGGCACCGTCCGTTCGTTCACCCAACAGGTTGAACAAAACCAACCCGGTGAGAAAGAACTGACCAATTCTCGAAAAATTTATCAGCAACAACTGCTGAGCGAACTTTTCGATTTCAAACCGTTACTTTGGCAGCTCCAATACCTTCAGAAATTATGCACCGAACACGGCGCCTTGTTGTTGGGCAACCTGCCGCAAACACTTCAACAGGTGTTGCCTCACTTGAAAACGGATATGCTGGAAGTATCCGAAAAGTTCGACCGTCAAATCCGGCAACTGATCACCCTGACAGCGGATGCAGAAGCAAATGACCAACTTCAGGAACGGGTAACAAAAGCCAGCGCCTACTTTTTGGAGAAACTGGAAAACCTCATCATCAACCCCCTTCAGAAGACAGGCTTTCAAACCGACAACGCTGCCATCCGCAAAAGTTTTCAGGAAGGGATGGAAAAGCTACACCGCGAACTTGCCATAAAGAAAAGTGTGCTGAACTGTTGCCTGAATGGGTTCCAATTGAAAACCTATCTGGAAACAAAAGCAAAAGCCACCATTACGCCCGGATTCAAAACCCACGCTAGTGATCATGCCATGGCGGCTACGTCTTCTCATCCCGCTTTTTTCAACACGTTAAGCACCTGGCGACTGAAAAAATCAAAAGCACAACAAGTTCCCGTTTCCAAAATCATTCCTCAGAAAACCTTATCCGAAATCGCCGAAAAACTGCCAGCCAAACTTATCCAGTTAAAAGCGATAAAAGGACTGGGCGGAAAGAAACTGCAACAATATGGCAAAGAAATCCTGGAAATGACCATTGCTTACCGAAAGGAAAAAGGCATGGAACTCCCCGTCGGAGCTGAAAAAGAACCCGCCAAAGCCATGCTCGACTCCAAAAATATAAGCTTTAATCTTTTCAAATCGGGTAAAACAGTTGATGAAATTGCCCGGGAACGGGAAATGGCTCTTTCGACCATTGAAGGGCACCTGGCCCATTTCGTGGGCACCGGCGAATTGGAAATTAAACATTTGGTAGCCCCTGAAAAGCAAAAAACCATTGTTGAATTGGTCGGTAAGAATCCAAACCTGTCATTTGGCAAACTTAAAGCAGCATTGGGAGAAAGTTACACTTACTCTGAAATCCGATATGTATTAAAATATCTGGAAGTAACCAATCAATCAGCAAAATAAGCTACACCAAAAACATCTTCATCGTTCCTTAATCACTTAATTGAAAAATATTGATAGTTTTATCCGCAATTAACAGTGCTGAAATGAATGGAACTCCGGCGAGTGAAAATACGAAACAGCTGGTAAAGAGGCTAAAAGAAGAAGACATGAAAGCCTTCGATATACTTTACCGTCAATACAGTGAACGGCTGTATAGTTTTGCCTTTTCCATTCTGAAAAACCGCGAAGATGCCAAAGAGATTGTACAGGATACTTTTCTGAAACTGTGGAACAAACGTAAGGAAATCCAACCCAACCAATCGTTGAATGCTTATCTCTTCACCATATCCCACAACATTTCCATCGACCTGATCCGAAAACGACTGAAGGACGAAAAGTATGCCGAATATTTAAAAACCCATGTAACCAAAGAGGGAACAGAAACAGAGAACCTTTTTCATTTCAACGAACTGACTTACAAGCTTCAAGAAGCTATTCAGCAATTACCCAAACAACGCAAACTTATTTTTCAGATGAGCCGGGAGGAAGGCCTCAGTCATGCCGAAATCGCAAAAAAACTCAACATCTCCGTAAAAACGGTTGAAAACCAAATCAACCTGTCCTTAAAATCCATCCGGAGAAAATTGAATTCAGGAGAACTAAAATCATTTCTTTTCACCTCCTTATTCATCTAACCAACAACAACTTATAAAAAACGGATTAATTTTTCTATATTTTCCCTTGGGGGATACAACTATCTTCTACGTAATACCTGTGAACTTCTGACAATCACTCCTGGCTTGGAGCTAACCAGAGTTCAGTTTTTTAAATCATTATCAAATGGACAAATCTGAAAATATAGTTTCACTGATAGAAAAATACCTGAACAATACCTGCAATCCGGAAGAGCTTGCCCGGATGATTCAGTTGTTTCAATCGGATGAGCACAAGGAACAATTGAGGATGCTGCTTTTCGAATACTGGCAGCATTCGCCATCAAACCGGCACAAAATCAGGGAAGACGAACTTAACCAAATGCTCGACTCCATTCATCATCAGATTAATCTGGAACAAAAAGCAAAACAACCAATCCTCCGAAAATTTTACCAGTACGCTCAGCGGGCTGCCGCCGTCCTGTTTATCCCGCTGCTGCTAGCCAGTGTCTGGATGTTCTACCAAAACACCAATCATGCCACAAGCGGACAATATATTACACTGGAAACGCCCATGGGCTCGAAACTGAAAACGGTATTGCCCGATGGCACCGAAGTTTGGCAAAACGGCGGAACAACCCTGCAGTATCCAAGTCAGTTCACACAAAGAAATCGCGAAGTCATCCTCACCGGAGAAGCCTATTTCCATGTTTCATCCGACAAAAAGCATCCGTTTGAAGTAAAAACAACCGATGGCATCATCACGGTTACCGGCACCCGATTTAATGTTTCGGCATTCCCCGACGACGACCATTCATCGGTTGTACTGGAAGAAGGGAAAGTGTATTTCGCACCGGCTAACAATTTGGAAAAGAAACTGGAAATGAACCCAAACGAACAAGTCATATACCGGAAACAATCCGGCTCGCTGACCAAACAAATAGTTGATGTGGATAAATATACCGCATGGACCGAAGGAAAACTGATTTTCAGAAATGACCCGCTGGAAGAAGTAATCACCCGTTTGAGCAGATGGTACAATACTGAAATTGAATTGAAAGACCCGACCGGAAAACTGGGCAAACATCCGTTCACGATGACCATCCAAAACGAAACGTTACCCCAGGTGTTGGAGTATGTTTCCAATGCTGCCGGATTTCGTTTAGAACAGTATACCATAAGCCCGCAACAAAGCAGCAGCATGACAAGAACTAAATACGTGATCTCAAGACACAATTAAACATGCCTTTGCCAATGAGAAAAGAAGAAAAATAAATAAGGGAAAGTGCTGCAACACCTTCCCTTGTGGTTCGCTCAGAATAACAACATCGATAATTATTGTCAAACTAAAACCATTACAAAATTATGGAAAAAAATCGTAAAAGGTTTGGCCCGGATAGTTATTATCCGCAAGTCAAAAAAATTGTAAGATGTATGAAACTAACTGCACTACTGGTTATTATCGCCATCAGCCAGGCGCTGGCGATCAATTCCTACTCACAAGGAACACGGTTGTCGCTGAATATGAGTAACACCACCGTGAAAAACGTGTTGATGGAAATCGAACAAAACAGCGAATTTTTCTTTTTGTACAGCAATGAGTTGATTGATGTCAACCGCAGAGTGAGCATTAATCTTTCGGATAAAAAGGTAAGCGAAGTGCTGGACGAAGTTTTCCGCGGAACTAATGTAAAATACGACATCAAAGACCGGCAAATTATCCTCAGTCCGGCACAACAAGAAAATGTTGGCTCAGTTTATACCAGTCAACAACCCGTCTTGGTCCGTGGGTCGGTGTCCGATGAAAGTGGCAGTCCTATCCCCGGGGCAACCGTGATGCAAAAAGGCACTTCGAAGGGAACCATCACCGACTTTGACGGGAATTTCAGCATCGAAGTATCGGGAAGCAATCCAGTCCTGGTAATCTCTTTTGTTGGAATGAAGAGTGAAGAAGTTGGGTACACTGGTCAGCAAGCCATCAACGTAACCCTTAAAGCTGATGTTGTTGGCCTGGAAGAGGTTGTAGCCATCGGTTATGGAAGGAACTCGCGTAAAAACCTATCGAGCGCTGTTACCTCTGTAAAGTCAGACGATTTGAACAGGGGAGCTATTGCCGATGTTGGAACCTTGTTACAGGGTAAAGTACCCGGATTGAATATCTCATCCAGTGGAGACCCAACACGCGGAGCAACCATTATCATGCGCGGAGCATCAACCATTAACAGTTCGCAAAGCCCATTTTATGTGATTGATGGGGTTCCCGGCGCCGACATCTCACTGGTTGCCCCCGACGATATCGTTTCAGTTGATGTATTGAAAGATGCGGCAGCAACTTCAATCTATGGTAACCGCGCTGCGAATGGTGTGATCATGATTACCACCAGAAAAGGGAAAAAAGATCTGGAGCAAATTTCCTACAACGGTTATGTTGGCATCGAAAGTGTTTCAAATCAACTCGACATGATGGATGCCAATCAGTTGCGATCTTTCCTTGATAAAAACAACATGAATTTTGCTCCCGAAGATGATATGGGCGCGAATACCAACTGGCAAAAAGAAATCCAGCGCTCAGCGGCAATTTCAACCAGCCACAACCTGTCGTACAGCGGAGGCAATGAGCGTAGCAATTACATCGCCAGCATTACCTATATCGACAAACAGGGTATTTTGCTCAGCAGCAACCAAAACCGCATTGTTGCCCGCATGGCAATAGAACAACTGGCATTCAACGACAAGGTTAAATTCGGGCTGAGCGTGACAAACTCTAACATTAAAAACACAAAAGTACCTCAGCGAAACACAGCCTTATTGCAAGCGGCCAAGTACCTGCCGGTAACCAGCCCAAAAAATGAAGATGGTACTTATTTCGAAAACTTCAACCACTCGGGGTATTTTAACCCGCTGGCCATCATTGAGCAGGCTGATGACGATTCAAAAATCAATACCTTGCTGGGGAACTTCACAACCGAAATAACCCTGCCCTACGGATTTAAATACAACCTGAATGTGGCCTACCAGAGAAGTGCATCGCTAAATGGCGAATATTACAACAGCTATTATGCAACCAATTACAACAGTGCACAGTTTTATAATAATCCGGAACCTCCGGCAACGCATTCAATCATTAACTTTGGATCGAACGGACTTGCATCCAGAAGTTCTTATGAGAATACCAATATCATCCTCGAAAACTACCTGACCTGGGCCCGTGAGTTCGAAAAACACACGATCAACGCTGTCGTGGGATATTCCTGGCAGGACAACGTTTTCGGCGACGGTTTTACTTCATCGAACACGAATTTCCCTGTCGATGACGTGAGCTATAACAACTTAGCCTTAGGTAACTACGCTGCAGTAAATGGGTTCATTGTGAATTTTGGTGATGCTTACGCTTACCAGAAAACCCGCTTGATCTCCGATTTTGCCCGTTTAAACTATAGCTACGATAACAAATATATGTTGCAGGCTTCTATTCGCCGGGATGGCAGTTCGGTGTTCGGCGAAAACAACGAATGGGGATATTTCCCTTCGGTAGGATTAGCCTGGCGAATTGACCAGGAAGAATTTATGCAATCGCAAAGTCTCTTCAGCGACTTAAAACTACGCGGTAGTTTCGGGGTAACCGGAAACTCATCAGGCTTTAATGCTTATACTGCTCAGTTTATTGTTGGTCCGCTGGGTACTTATTACTCGCAAGGCAACCAAATCTTTGCCTACGGTCCGAACCAGGCAGCAAATCCTGATTTGGCCTGGGAAAAAACAGCCACCACCAACCTTGGTTTGGATTTTACGGTACTCAACGGGAAATTAAGTGGTTATGTTGAAGTGTACAACAAAAAAACCACAGACATGATCTATACCTACAATGTTAATACGGTATTGGTTCCAGCCGGGGTTATTACAGCCAACGGAGGCGAAATGTCGAACAAAGGGGTTGAAGTTAGTTTGAATGTAACTCCGGTGAAATCCCAGGATTTTACCTGGACCAGCAGCATCAACCTGGCCCACAATAAAAACGTGATTGAGAAACTGCAAAATGCATTGTTCACAGGTGGCGACTCCGTCCGGATTACACAACCCGACGGTGGCGGCCAAACCGGAAGTACCCTTCAGATTCTGAAAGAAGGAAAACCGATTGGTCAGTTCTTCACGCTGGAATATGCCGGCAAAAATTCGGAAGGGGTTTCGCAGTATGTTGCCGCCGACGGCAGTCTGACAACTAACCCTGCCATTGGCGTAGATTACCACTACATGGGAAGTCCGCAACCCAAACTGTTAATGGGTTGGACAAATGATTTCAAATACAAAAACTTCGATTTGAACATTTTCATTCGCGGGGTATTCGGAAATAAAGTTTTCAATGCAACCCGGGCCGATCTGTTCCGCCCCAGTACAGCCCACTCGGCAAACATTCTGGTGGATGTTGCCAACGAGTCTCCCCTAGATTTGAACTCTTACAAGTATTCATCCCGTTTCATCGAAAACGGAAGTTACATTCGTTTGGATAATGCGACCTTGGGATACAATTTCAGGAATCCCGGCAAATCAGTGAAGAACTTGCGTATTTATACATCTGTAAATAACCTCTTCACGATTACAAAATATAAAGGCATCGATCCGGAAGTAGAGCAAGGTGGCATTGCTCCCGGAGTTGATTCTAATAACTTCTATCCCAAAACCCGAACCGTCTTATTCGGCTTAAAAGCGACATTTTAAGTAAAATCGAAAAATTAGCAGACAATGAAAAATAAAATTAAATATTTCGTATTATCCGCTGTTGCCGGACTTCTTCTGGCTTCATGTCATGATATTGATGTTCCGATTACGACCCAAATGACCCCGGATGTCTTCCCCCAAAATGAAGAGCAATACGCACAAACCGCCGGCGCTGTTTATTCGGCATTCAGAGGAGAATATGCCCATTCATTTTTCTTTCTGAGCACCATCAGCACGGATGAGGGAATTCTTCCTGCCCGGGGAGGAAACTGGTACGATAACCAAGGTTATATGAAGATGCATTATCATAACTGGGACAAAGACCACGGAGCAACCAACTATCTTTGGTACATCACTGAAAAAGCAATTGGAGTGAATAACCAAGCCTATTACATTTTGAATAATGTTATGCCTGAAGGCGCCAATAAAAACAGGACGTTGGCAGAACTTAGAACCATGCGGGCAATTTCGTACTTTATCATGATGGATTTTTACGGTAATGTTCCGCTGGATACGGTGTACGGCGACTTTGAACCGCGTACCAACACCCCGCGTGCTCAGGTTTTCGAGTTCATCGAAAGTGAGCTAAAAAAAGCCATTCCCAACCTGAGTGAAGAAACCGGTGATGCTACTTATGGCCGCCCAACCAAATGGACAGCACAAGCCCTGCTGGCTAAAATGTATCTGAACGCCGAATACTACACCGGAACAGCTCGCTGGAACGATTGCATTGCGGCTGCCGATGCGGTCATCAACTCGGGAAAATTCGCTATCGAACCACGTTCTTCCTACCTGCAAATGTTCTATCCCGATAACGGACCGCAAATGAAAGAATTCATCTTTGCCGTTCCGTTCGACCCGTCGGCTGCGGCTTACCCCGGAACAAACGGACAGATGTACCGTGCCCGTTACGATGTGCCGCGTTCGCTTCAGGCTAAATTTGAATTGCCGTTCCGCCCAAGTGCACCAATGAGTACCCTGCCCGAATTCTACGCTATTTTTAGTGATCCGGGCGATATCCGAAACGACCAATGGCTAACCGGTCCGCAATATATGAATGATGGCGTTACGCCAATTATGGTAACGACCACCAAAAAAGGCTATGACCAATTCTATACCGGTGCCGATGGCGGTGAGCCTTACACCTACCATGTTACTTTGTCACCTGATATCACCTTGCGTCAGAACCCGGATCTGTTTGACTGCGGAAACGACGAAATTGCCTGGAACATGGGGTATCGGAACATCAAGTTCTACCCCGATGCTTCATCGACCAACCGGAACCAGAATAACGACGTTCCCTATCTCCGGTATTCCGATGTTATCCTGATGAAAGCAGAAGCGATCCTGCGCGGAGGTACGCCGACGCTGGGTCATACGGCCTTATCTTTGGTCAATATGGTACGTGAAAACCGTTCTACTTCGCCAGCCTGGACCACGGTAACGCTCGAAGATCTCTACAGCGAACGGGGCCGTGAGCTTGTGTATGAATGCTGGCGCCGGAACGATATGATCCGGTTCGGGAAATTTGAAGATAGCTGGGGTTTCAAAACCAACAACGAAACTTACCGTCGTATTTTACCCATCCCAACTGATGCGATGAAATTAAACTCACTGCTGGTACAAAATCCAGGATACAATTAATCTGCATCCTCAAACTAAAGGATAATTTAATGGAGAAGAAGGTTAAATCTTCTTCTCCATTTCTTTTTCAACCTCTTCTTCGAAAAAAACAAGAAACTATTTCGCTCAAACTAAACCGGCACCAAGCAAGAGCCATTCACCCGAATCACATAAACCGAGAAAAGATGAACCGAAGTCAATTCATAAAACTGGGAACAATTGGAACCATTAGCACTCTCCTACCCGGCTATGCCTGGGCCCAAAACGGAAATCAATCGGATGAAACAGACCAAGATCTGCTCGACCAGTTACTGGAAGCAAATGATTCGGAAGTTGAACTCATTTTATCCCGGAAATCAATTCCGATAGAAGCTAAACTTCCAGTCACAAGAACGTTGGCACGCAACCTAGCGGTTATGTCGGCCTCGTACACAAATGAGCAATCTGCTTATTACCAGGCAGCCGAAGTTTTGGCCTACCTGAAAGCAATCGTTTCCAAACTGCTTGCGGCCCAACACCCCAACGGAACCGTTGATGCCGGTGGAAACCGGCAGTCGCCTCCGGATACCGCTTTTTTGCTCGAATACCTTTGCCCGGTAATCCTGCTCCTGCGCAAAGCAACCATGGTCCCGCTTCTACCAATTTTGGAACAAACCGAAGCGTTTGTCAAAAAAGCAGGCGAAGCACTGTTAACCGGTGGCGTTCATACACCCAACCATCGCTGGGTAATTGCGGCAGCACTGGCCCGCTTGTACTACTTATATGGCGACAAGCGTTACCTGAACCGCGCAGACCAATGGCTGGCCGATAGCATTTATATCGATGCCGATGGGCAATTCCCCGAACGTAGCCGAATCTATTCACGGGTTGAAACCAGCGCCCTGCTAACCATTGCGCATTACCTGAACCGCCCCGGTTTACTGGAAATTGTCCGGAAAAACCTGGTTTCAACCTATTATCTGATGGAAGAAAGCGGCGAATTGGTTACCCTGGACTCGCGACGACAGGATCAATACATGAACATCTCCATGAGCATCTTCTATTTAGCTTACCGCTATCTGGCTATTTACCAGAACGATACTTCTTTGGCGGCCATCGCTCGCCAAATCGAACAGTTCACCGATTTCGACCGCCAGGTTCTGTCAAATTCGCTCATCCATTTCAACGAATTTGACCTGTTGTGCCAACAACTGCCTGCCCCGGAGAAGCTTTCCGAAAATTATACCCGTCTGTTTCCGCTGACCGGAATGGCCCGGTTGAAGCGGGGATCAACAACCGCAACCATCAACGCAAGCAACGATTTTCCGGTCGTCATTGCATCAGGACGCGCAACCAACCCGACTTTTTTCACGCTGCGCAAAGGCGAAGCCATTTTGGAATATGCACGGCTTTCAACCTCCTTCTTCAACACCGGTTATGTCAGAGGAAACGGACTGGAGGCAGACGGAAACCAGTTCCGAATCCGTGAACGCAAAGAAGCCGTTTATTACCAACCAATGCCGGCAGAATTACTCCACCCCGACGGCGATTACCCGCTGACCGAGTCGCTTGACGGACGCTACTGGAGCAAAATGGACTTTGAGAACCGGCCGGTCAGTAACCTACAGACGCTTGAGTCAACCATCAACGTTCGCGAAAATGAGGGTGAATTTGAACTGGATATTCAAATTGACGGAGAGCCCGGCACTGAAGTCACATTAGAACTTTGCTTTCGGGATAACGGACAACTTCAACAGGTGCTGAAATCGGAGAACGATTCCGAATTTTACCTCGAAACCGGTGAATATGCCACCTTCACATCAGGGACTGATACCATCCGGGTTGGGCCGGGCTTGTTTCAACATAACCGTACCGACCTCATCGACGGTGAAATGTACAGCACGCACCGGGGAACCGCCAAAGGAAAAGGCCTGCACCTTTACTTTACCGGCTTTACTCCCTTTCAACATACATTAAGCCTAAAATAAGCATGACGAAAAAAATCAAATACCTTTCCCGAATCCTGCTTGGAAGCTGCGTTGTATTGGGCAGTTGCCAAAGCACCACGCGAACAACCAGTCTGGTTGACTACGTGAACCCGATGATTGGAACAGCGCCATCAACAACCATCAGCGCGCTGAAACACGGCGAAGGAACCGAAAACAACGCGCAGGTGGTTCCCTTTGTCACCGTGCCTTTCGGCATGACCAACTGGACCCCGCAAACCCGAACCACCGAAACCAAATGCGTGGCACCGTATTACTACAGCGACTCGGTTATTTCCGGTTTTCGCGGCAGCCACTGGCTGAGCGGTTCCTGCGTGCAGGACTATGGCAGTGTCAGCATCATGCCGATTTCGGGTGAACTAAAATTTCAGACTGAAAACCGGGGCTCGGCCTACTCGCACGACAGCGAAAACGCAACACCATACTGCTATCAGGTTCATTTAAACGACTATGCCGTCGATGCCGAGATGACGACCACCAAACGCTGCGGCTTGTTTCGATTTACCTTTGAACGGGCAGGCGAATCGCATATCATCATCAATCCCAACAGCGACGAGGCACAGGGATTTGTAAAAATCGATGCCTCGAACAACGAAATTTCGGGTTACAACCCGGTTCACCGCATCTACCAGGGTTGGGGCGAACCGGCCGGTTTCAGCGGGTACTTTGTTGCACGGTTTAGCCACGATTTCGAGAACTTCGGCGTTTTTACCGACAGCCTTCTGCAGGCAAACACCACTGAGCTGGTAAATTTACCGGAACTTGGCGCTTATGTCAGTTTTAATTTGAAAGCGAACGAAACCGTTTGGGTGCAAATTGGCACCTCGTTTACCAGCATCGATGAAGCCCGCAAAAATCTCGACGCTGAAACCAAGGGAATTGATTTTGAACAGGCCAAAGCCAACTTGAAAACAGACTGGGAAAAGCTGCTGGGCAAGGTTCGGGTTGAAGGTTCTGATGAAGAGGCAAAAGTAAAATTCTACACCGCTCTTTATCACAGTTTTTTACACCCGCGTACCTTTAACGATATTGATGGCAGCTATCCCGGTTTTGCCGGCGGTACACAAATCATGAACTCGGGCGACCGCGACTATTACTGCGACTTTTCGATGTGGGACACCTATCGGGCATCCCATCCGCTATTCAATCTGCTTGTGCCGAAAACCAATGCCGACATGATGTACAGTTTGTTGGATAAAGCCAAACAAGGCGGCTGGTTACCAATCTTTCCCTGCTGGAACAGCTACACCTCGGCTATGATCGGCGATCACGTGATTGCGGCAATTGGAGATGCTTATTCTAAAGGTATCATTGATTTGACCGAAGTGCAATACGAGTTACTGCTGAAAAATGCCTTTCAGTCGCCTGAAACCTTTGACGAATATAAGGAGGGAAAAGGTCGCCGGGCACTGGAATCGTATCTGGAGTACGGGTACATTCCTTTAGAGGACAGCGTGCAGGAATCTTTTCACAAAAAAGAACAGGTTTCACGAACTTTGGAATATGCATTCGATGACTTTGCATTAAGCCGGATTGCCGAGAAACGAGGCGATTCAGTCAACGCAGCAATTCTGAAAAATAGGGGCCTCAACTATAAAAATGTATATAGTCCGGCCGATTCGTGTATGCGTGGCCGATATGCGGACGGAACTTATACCGGTGATTTTAACAAATTTATTCGCCAATCCTACATCACCGAAGGAACACCTTACCAATACACCTGGTATGTTCCGCAAGATGTTGAAGGTTTGATGCAATTGATGGGCGGACAGGAAGGCTTCAACAAAAATCTCGATCATTTTCATGCATCGGGGCAGTACTGGCATGGTAATGAACCGGGACACCAGATTCCCTTTTTGTACAACTACTCGGGGCAGCCCTGGAAAACCCAGCAGCTTGTTGCAGAGATCATGAAGACCGAATATGGAGCTGATGCCGGAGGTTTAAGTGGTAATGACGATGCCGGGCAAATGTCGGCCTGGTATGTTTTTGCAGCACTCGGTTTTTATCCGGTTTGTCCGTCGGTTCCCGAATATGTGGTTTCCGGCCCCCACTTCGACAAAATCACGCTTCAATTGGAAAACGGGAATACCTTGACCATTAATGCGCCAGGTGCTTCGGAAGGGAAAAATTACATCCGGAAACTGGTCGTGAACGGAAAAGAAACGGACCGAAACTTCTTCAATCACTTCGACCTGATGCAAGGCGGCACCATCGATTTTGAAATGAGCGACCAGCCCGATACTACCTGGGGGGTCGCTTCCGAATCACGCCCTTATTCACTCGATAAAAATCAGTAAGCCGAAACCATAAAACCACGAAAAATAGAACCATGAAGAAATTACTTAACCTGGCTTTCGCAGCTGTTATCCTGTTCTCATTTTCAGCCTGCACCTCCCCAAAAGCCAACCCCGGCAGTTTATCACCCGAAGCGGCCTTAATTCAGCGTATCGTGCCGGAATATGCAGACCGGTTCGAAGTTGAAGTTGTCGCATCTGACTCGGCAGACTGGTTCGAGCTGGAATCGAAAGATGGCAAAATTCAGCTTCGCGGAAATAATGGCGTTTCTGTGGCATCAGCTTTTTATTACTACCTCACCGAATATTGCCATTGCCAAATTACCTGGAACGGCACCAACCTGAATCTGCCTTCGGAGCTTCCGGTAATTCCGGCAAAAGTTCGGAAAGACAGCCCTTACGAGTACCGCTACTACCTCAACTACTGCACCTTCAACTACAGCATGAGCTGGTGGGACTGGCCCCGCTGGGAAAAGGAAATTGACTGGATGGCACTGCACGGCATCAACATGCCGCTGGCCATTACCGGCGAGGAGTCGATTTGGGATGAAGTGTACCGCTCGTACGGTTTTACCGACGATGATTTGAACCCGTTTTTCTGCGGACCGGCCTATTTCGGTTGGTTCTGGATGGGCAACCTCGACGGCTGGGGCGGCCCGCTGCCCAAAAGCTGGAAAGACAATCAGCGTGCGCTTCAACAAAAAATTTTACAACGCGAACGCGAGCTGGGCATGAAACCCGTTTTGCCGGCTTTTACCGGTCACGTTCCGGCGTCATTCAAAAAATATTTTCCAAATGCTAAGTTGAAACAAACCAACTGGGGCAACGATTTCGACGACACTTACATTCTCGATGCCAACGACCCGCTGTTTGCCGAAATCGGTAAAAAGTTCCTCGAAGTGCAGCAACAGGTTTTCGGCACCGACCACCTGTATTCGGCCGACACCTTCAACGAAAACGAACCGCCCTCGAACGAACCGGCTTATCTGTCGGAATTAAGTGCGGAGGTTTTCGAAGGCATGAAGTCGGCTGACCCGGATGCAGTTTGGGTGATGCAAGGCTGGCTGTTTTACAGTCACCGCGATTTTTGGAAAGCCCCGCAAATCAAAGCGCTACTTGATACCATTCCCGACGACCGGATGATTATTCTCGACTTGGCCGCCGAAATTGAACCGGTTTGGAAACGCACCGAAGCGTTTTACGGCAAAGAATGGATTTGGAACATGTTGCACAATTTTGGCGGCAACGTCAGCCTCTTTGGCCGCATTGAGACAGTAGCCACGAAACCCGCACTGGCATTGAATGATTCCACTTCGGGACAGCTCAAAGGTATTGGTCTGACCATGGAGGCCATTGAGCAAACACCGGTGTTGTACGAATTAATGACCGACCATACCTGGCGCAATTCGCCAATTGACCTGCAGGAATGGCTTCCGCGCTACATCCGCAACCGTTACGGCGAGAGCAACGCCACTTTGGAACAAGCCTGGTCGGTACTTTGCCAGACGGTTTACAACGGCCAGACCATCCGCGACGGCACCGAATCGATTATTGTGGCGCGGCCAACTTTCGAAGGTTTCCGCCGCTGGGCACGCACCAAGCTAAATTACGCTCAGTCCGATTTGCTGCCTGCCTGGGAATTGCTGGTTCAGCAAGCCGACAGCTGCGCCAACTCCGACGGTTTTCGTTACGATTTGATTGATGTGACGCGGCAAGTACTGGCCAACTATGCCTTGCCAGTTCAGCAAGCCTTTGCAGAAGCCTGGCGAAACAACGACAAAGTTGCCTTTGCCAAATACAGCACGGAATTTTTGGAATTGATGGACGATATGGACCGATTGCTGGCAACACGCCGCGATTTCATGCTCGGGCCCTGGCTGGCCGATGCCCGTGCCTGCGGCCAAACGGAAGAAGAGAAAAACCTTTACGAGCAAAATGCCCGTGACCTGATTACCTTGTGGGGCGGCGCCAACAACCGGCTACACGAATACAGTTGCCGCCAATGGAACGGCCTCATCAGCGATTTTTACAAACCCCGCTGGGAACAGTTTTTTGCGGACGTGAACCAGAACTGGAAAGCTTTCGACCAATCCGGATTCGATAAAAAAATTGCCGACTGGGAGTGGAATTGGGTTTGCAGC
Source organism: Gaoshiqia sediminis (assembly GCF_025907915.1). Lineage (GTDB taxonomy): Bacteria > Bacteroidota > Bacteroidia > Bacteroidales > Prolixibacteraceae > Gaoshiqia > Gaoshiqia sediminis. The sequence goes on along the minus strand of NZ_JAPAAF010000004.1, from coordinate 168,676 downwards.
CAAAAGCAATTTCCAACTGAAGCGAACGGCAACGAAATTCAGCTGGCGAAAGAACTGCATGCCAAATACCGCGACCGCATTGAGCCACTGACGAAACAAATGAAACCAATTCAATACGACTATTGATATGGAACAAACACGAACTGCAAAACCGGAGCGTTTCCTCTCGCTCGACGTCTTTCGCGGGCTAACCATTGCCCTGATGATTGTAGTGAACACACCCGGCACCGGGGCACCGTTGTACCCCTATCTGGTTCACGCTCATTGGTTCGGCTTCACCCTGGCCGACCTCGTGTTCCCGTCATTTCTGTTTGCAATGGGGAACGCGATGAGCTTTTCGATGCTGAAAATGCGCCAGATGCCCGCATCCGAGCTTTGGACAAAAATCATCAAACGAACCGTCATCATTTTTTTACTGGGCTACCTCATGTACTGGTTCCCCTTCTTCCATTTTGCCGACGACGGCTCATTCCTGTGGAAACCCATTGCCGAAACCCGCATCATGGGCGTGTTACAGCGAATCGCCTTGTGTTATTTCTTTGCCTCGGTCATGGTCCGCTACCTCTCCGAAAGAGCCATTATCATCACATCAGCATTGATACTCCTGGCATATTGGGCCATCCTTTATCTTTTCGGACAACCGGGTGCGGAGCTCGACATGGCCACCAATGCCGGCTCGCGTTTCGACCTGGCTATTCTCGGCATGGGGCACATTTATAAAAAAGATGCCATCCCCTTCGACCCCGAAGGAATACTAAGTACCCTGCCGGCAATCGTCAACGTACTGTGGGGCTACCTGGCCGGCGTTTTTATTCAGAAGAAAGGCAAAAGTTTCGAAGGACTGGCGTACCTGCTGATGACCGGATTTCTGCTGACTTCGCTGGCTTTGTGGTGGGACCTGATTTTCCCGATTTCGAAGAAACTCTGGACCAGCCCCTTCGTGCTGTACACCGTTGGCGTCGACCTGTCGATTATGGCCTTGTTGCTATTCGCCATCGAATTAAAAAAGGTAAAATTCGGCGTGAAGTTTTGCGATGTCTTCGGCAAGAATCCGCTTTTCATTTACCTCTTCTCCGAGCTGTTCTATGTCGTCCTTCGCATGACACCCGTCACTCCCAACCTGGACGCTTTTGAATGGGTCAGCGAGCGCATTTTCCAGGTCATCTTACCCGGCTCGTTCGGCGCATTGGCAACGGCCTTAGCTTACGTCGCGCTGTGTTGGGCGCTTGGCTGGTGGCTCGACAAACGCCGGATTTACATTAAAATTTAGTTTGAATGACAAGGAAAACGCCGCTTTGCTTCGGCAAGCTGCGAGTAATGCTTATTTTTCGAGTTCAAACTACATCTACTGATTTACAATGAAACAATTCAAACGAAAACTGAGAAACGGATTCTGTGTACTTCTCACATTCGGATTCTTAGCAACTACGCAGGCACAACAAGCGCCGAAAACCACCCGTTTCGATCTGGCATCGCCGGGGAAAATCACTTCAATTTACATGGACGATAAAGAGACAAAAGTGGTGCATATCGCCACTGACTTGCTAGCCAACGATATTCAAAACGTCTGCGGCCAAATGCCCAAAGTTGAAACCGGCCTGCCCAAAGGCAATTTACCGCTGATTGTAGCCGGAACCATCGGCAGCAGCGAGCTGATTGATAAGCTGGTTAACGAAAAGAAACTGGATGTATCGGCCATCGCCGGCCAGTGGGAAAGCTGGAGCATGCAGGTGCTCGACAAACCTTTTGCCGGAACCGGCAAGGTACTGGTCATCGCCGGCTCCGACCGCCGGGCAACAGCCTACGGTTTGCTGGAAATTTCGCGCCAAATGGGCATTTCGGCCTGGGAATGGTGGGCCGACGTTCAACCCGAAAAAAGGAAAAGCATCAGCCTGAATATCGAAGCTAAAACTTATGGTTCACCCTCGGTAAAATTCCGCGGGTTGTTTTTGAACGACGAAGACTGGGGGCTCCAGCCCTGGGCCGCCAAAACCTTCGAACCAGAAACCCGCGACATTGGACCGAAAACCTATGCCAAAATTTTTGAACTGATGCTTCGTCTCCGCGCCAATACCATTTGGCCGGCCATGCATGGTTGTACCAAGGCCTTTTACACCATCGACGGTAACGCCCAAGCGGCCGACGACTATGCCATTGTGGTTGGCACGTCGCACTGCGAACCCATGCTTTGCAACGTGAATGCCGAGTGGAAACACAACACGATGGGCGAATGGCGCTACGACAAAAACGAGCAAAATATTCGTCAAATGTTCGAAGACCGGGTAAAAAGCACTTCGAAATTCGATAATATTTATACCATCGGTATGCGCGGCGAACACGACTCGCCTATGAATGCAAAAGATTTGACCGAAGACGAACAAATGGCCCTGATTGAACGCGTGATTGCTGACCAGCGCTCCATTCTGCAGACCGAAACCGGCCAAGACCCGAAGACTGTTCCGCAAGCCTTCATTCCCTATAAAGAAGTGCTCGACTACTACCAGAAAGGCTTGAAAGTTCCCGAAGACGTGACCCTGATGTGGACCGACGACAACTACGGCTACATTCGCCAGTTCAGCACGCCCGAGGAGCAGAAGCGTCCCGGCGGTTCGGGCATTTATTACCACGCTTCGTACTGGGGCCGCCCGCACGATTACCTGTGGCTGAGCTCGACTGCTCCGGCGCTGATTTGGGAAGAAATGTACAAAGCCTACCAACTGAACGCCCGCGACATGTGGATTCTGAACTGCGGCGACATTAAACCGCTGGAATACCATATTGAGCTGTTTATGGACATGGCCTGGGACATGACGCGTTTCCCCTCAACCAACGAAGTTGGTGAACACCAGCAGCGATGGCTGGGCAAACTGTTTGGCGACAATAAAGCCGCCGAGCTGAACCACTTGATGACGTGTTATTACCAGCTTTGCTGGGAACGCCGCCCCGAGTTTATGGCCTGGAGCCAAACCGAACCTACCACCAAACCTGGTGCAACCGAACTGAACCAGATTTTATACGGTGACGAACTGACCAAACGTCTCAATGCTTGGGAAAGTCTTTCTAGCCAGGTTGAAAAGCTGAAAAGCGGCATTCCTGCCCGTTTGCAGGATGCGTTTTACCAACTGGTGTATTACCCGGTAACCGGCGCTTCGCTGATGAACCAAAAATGGTTGTACCACTACAAAAACGAACTGGCTGCCCGCCAGGGACGAAGCAGTGCTACCGATTTTGCAGCGCGCTCCGAAGCAGCTCTCAACCGGATAAAAGCCGAAACCGACTACTTCAACACCAAACTGCAAAACGGTAAATGGAAACACATGATGAGCATGAGCCCGCGCAACCTGCCGGTATTCTCGAAACCGGCCTATGCGTTGCCTCCTAAAACCGACAAACCGGAATTCGGCTTAGCCCTCGAAGGCTACGAAATGGAGGCCAACAAACTCATCGAAAATAACTATGCCGACGTATTGCCGCTGCTAAACAGCTACCTGAAAGACTCGGTTTACATCGATGTTTTTCTGAAAGGCGAAGGTGAACTGAGCTGGCAGGCCAAAGCCGAAGAGCCGTGGATTTTGCTTTCGGCCGACCACGGCCAGCTAAGCATGAAAGAAGGTGAAAAAGAGCAACGTATTTGGGTGAAAATTGACTGGTATAAAGTGCCGCAAGGAGTGAACTCCAAAGAGCCGCCGCTCGGCCACGACTACCAACTGATTCCGCCGGCATACAAAGTGAACAGCTCCATCGCTTTCTCAACAGCCGACACCACCATCAACATCGGCGTAACGACTTACAACCCGAAATTTGCCGAGTTGGAAAATTACCAAGGTTTTATTGAGGCCAACGGCTATGTTTCCATCAATGCTGAGAATTTCCAAAGCGAAAGCGGGAATGACGTTTCGTGGACGGTTTGGCCCGGTTTGGGCTACTCGGGAGCGGTGGTTGCAACCAGCGCATATCAGGCTGAATCGATAACCGACCCGGCAGCCATTAAAGCCAACAGCCCGGTGCTGGAATACGATTTCTACACCTTCAATTTCGGTGAAGCCGATGTACGGGTTCAGATTGTGCCAACCCACCCGTTGTACGAAGGAAAGGGTGTACGCTGCGCCGTTGCGATCGACGATGCCGAGCCGGTCATTATCGACTTCCAAACCTTTGGCCGCAGCAACGAGTGGAAGCAAAACGTGTTGAAAAACGCCGCCGTGAAATCAGCCAAGCAGCAAATTTCCGCTCCTGGCAAACACCACCTGAAGGTTTGGATGGTTGACCCCGGCGTGATGATTGACCAAATTTTAATCGACCTTGGCGGATGGAAAGGAAGCTATGCTTTTCCGCCCGAAACGATTAGGAAATAATTTATTGATGCATCCAAAATATGGAACGAAACACGGACTGCCCGGATTTAACTGGCAGGGCCGTGTTTTTCTTTTATCTTTGTTTGTAAACTTAAATTGATCAGCTTTGGACTTTACGATAAAAGAAGATCTCATCCGATTGTATGAGAACCATTTCGAAGAGGAAATGACTGCTTTTGAAGTGTTGCCCCCCTCGGGCTCCTACCGCGAATATTGCCGCATCAAAAGCCCAAACAACCAGGCCGTTGGCGCCTATAACAGCGATATCCGCGAAAATGAAGCTTTTCTCCAATTTTCGAAGCACTTTCTGGAACAAGGTATTAATGTTCCCGAAATTTTTGCCGTGAACGCGGAAAAGACCTGCTACATACAAGAAGATCTGGGTTCGCTCACCTTGTTTGACTATCTAAGCCGCACCCGTGAGCTGGAAGGCTTTTCGGACAAGATTGCACAGGTGTACAAACGCGTACTCCGGGAGCTGCCCAAAATTCAAATCAAAGCAGGAAAGGGGATCAACTACGGCTATTGTTACCCGCGGGCGGCCTTTGACAAACAATCGATGATGTGGGACCTAAATTATTTCAAATACTACTTTCTGAAACTGGCCAAAATACCATTTGACGAGCAGGCGCTGGAAGATGATTTTCAGCACTTCAGCAATTACCTGCTGGCTGCAGACGCCGATTACTTCATGTTCCGCGATTTCCAATCAAGAAACATCATGTTGCGAGACAACAAAGTGGCTTTTATCGATTACCAGGGCGGACGAAAAGGTGCCCTGCAATACGACCTGGCCTCGCTGCTGTACGATGCCAAGGCCGATATCCCGCAATCAGTGCGGAACGAGTTGCTCGAATTTTACCTTGACGAGTTAGAGAAATACATGACCGTTGACCGAGATGAATTTAAAGCCTTCTTCACCGGTTATGTGCTTATTCGCATCATGCAAGCCATGGGTGCTTACGGGTTCCGCGGATTTTACGAAAAGAAAGAACATTTCCTGAAAAGTATTCCCTTTGCCCTTGAAAACCTGAAATACTTGCTCCAAAACAACAACATCCCCGAAAAATTACCGGAACTTTTCAACGTGCTCGAAGCTGTCAGCAAATCTGCCTTTCTGAAGAAAATTGGTGCACAACAGGCAAAACTCACAGTCCGTATCACCAGTTTTTCCTACAAAAAAGGACTGCCGGAAGACCCGTCTGGAAATGGCGGCGGCTTTATATTCGACTGCCGGGCTATTCATAATCCCGGTCGGTATGATGAATACAAGCAGCATACCGGTAAAGACCCGGAAGTAATTGAGTTCTTGGAAAACAAATCCGAAATGGCCGAATTCCTCCTGCATGTTTTCACCTTGGTGGAGCAATCGGTAAAAACTTACCTTTCGCGCGGGTTTACTCACCTGAGTGTCAGTTTTGGGTGTACCGGCGGACAACACCGCTCGGTGTACGCCGCCGAACAATTGGCGGAGCACCTGAAAAACAATTACCCGGTGAATATTGTTCTTTCACACAGAGAACAAGACTTTTAGAGTGATGAGCAAAACTGCGTGCAAAAAAGACGATTACAAAGAACCTGAGAATCCAAAATATTACTGCAAGAGATGTGGACAAAAGGCAAAAAAAGAAGAAAAGCTTTGCAAACCCAAGAAAATAAAAGATAAATAACCGGATGAACGGCTTTTCCAGATTAGTTGTTGCCGGATTGCTGCTCGGATCTCCAGCGGTAGTTTCTGCGCAAAATGCTGCTACAATAAAAGGAGACAGCCTGCAAACCGAAATCCATTTCCCCATTGAAGAGGTTACCGTACAGGCTTTCCGATACGGTCACCGGTTGGTTGAAACACCCGGGGCAGTTGCAGTTCTGTCGGCCAGCCAGCTCCAGCAAAATCCGGGGCAAACCATCGCCCAAGCCATCAACCAGGTGCCAGGCGTGTATATGCAAAGCGGCAGCCTGAACACGAACAGACTCACCATCCGCGGTATAGGCAGCCGCTCGGCTTACGCCACCAACAAAGTGAGGGCTTATTACGAAGATATTCCGCTGACCAACGGCGTGGGCGAAACCACCATCGAAGATTTGGACCAAGCCACTATTTCCCGGGTCGAAATTATCAAGGGGCCTGCCTCGGGCTACTACGGGTCTGGACTTGGCGGAACCCTATTATTTTCTTACCCCCTTTCACCCAATAAATTTATGGCCGAAAGCACCCTTTCCTCATTCGGCAACCAGCTATATCGAAGCAACCTGACGATGGGCAATGAAAGATTTCAAAACGCTTTCTTTCTGGAAAAGCTGAATACCGATGGATACCGGGAAAATAACGAAACCCAACGCACCAACCTGAGCTACATCGGGAAACTAAAAGCGAACAACCATCTCATCAACCTGATTGCGAATTATACAGATTTGATGGCATACATTCCCAGTTCGATTGACCTGGAAACGTTCCATACCACACCACAAAAAGCGGCCGCAAACTGGGCAGCCATCCGTGGTTACGAAGATTACCAAAAATGGATGGCCGGAATTTCCACGCAATCGGATTGGAAAAATAACCTCACTACCCGCTTGAGCCTGTTTGGTAATCACCGGAAAAATGATGAGTTACGTCCGTTTAACCGCCTCCAAGAAAACAACGCGTATTTTGGCGGAAGGTTTATTGCAGAAAAAACCTACCGATTTTCGGATAAAATCCTGAAAATAAGCGTCGGCAACGAAACCTTTTTTGAAGATTACAACTGGGCGACTTTTGCGAACGATGGGCGGGAAAAAGGCAAACTTCTATCCGAAAACACCGAAAAACGAAAGTATGCCAACTTTTTCACTCAGGCCGAATATCAACCATCCGGTAACCTTCGTGTAACGGGAGGGTTCAATATCAACCACACATCCTACCGCTATACCGACATTTTCCTGGCGGATGGCGACCAGTCGGCCAATCACCGTTTCGACCTGGTCCTGTCGCCACGCCTGGCATTCAACTATCGTTTTTCCCAAAATCTGGCGCTGTACGGAACGGTCAATCACGGTTTTTCACCGCCCAGTCTGGAAGAAACCTTGCTTCCCGACGGACAGCGCAACACGGACATTCAACCTGAAACCGGCTGGAACATTGAGATTGGCAGCCGTGGTTTTCTGTTCGAAGGACTTTTCTACGATCTTTCGGTTTACTACCTGCAAATCAACAACCTGCTGGTGGCCCGCCGAACTGCTGACGACGCCTGGATAGGAATTAATGCCGGAAAAACGGCACACCCCGGAATGGAATATGCCCTGAACTATCAATTTGTCCGCACTCCTACCCTAACCGGTAGTTTCTCGGTGAACGGCAGTTTTACCCCGGCATATTTTATTGATTTTATCGATGGAGAAACGGATTACTCGGATAACGAACTTACCGGCAGCCCGCGAAAACTTCTAAATCTGGAATTGGAAAGCAGCTGGAAAAAATCATTCCGGATGAACCTTCAATACAGCTACACCGGCGCCATGCCGCTTCGGGACGACAATTCGGTTTATACCGATTCCTACCGACTGCTAAACCTGATAATCAGTTATCAGAAACGCTGGAAACAGGTTGAACTCAACCTGGCAGGAGCCGCATATAACATAACAGATACGCATTATGCTTCTATGGTGCTGATCAATGCATCTGCCTTCGGCAACCAGTCGCCACGATATTATTATCCCGGACTACCCCGAAATTACAGTGCCCGGCTAGCCATTCGCTATTTCTTCGGACCTACATCTTAAACTTTAGATTCAAGCCCAACACATCGGCCCCTTTCCAGTAACCGGCAGATTTTAGTTTTTGCCAAACATAGAACAGATCAACACCAACATGACCGCTCTCCCAAACATGCAATCCACCGTATAGCCGGCCTAAATGAACACCATTCCCATTCAGTTTGGTAAAAAGTTCTTCACCCAGGTAAGGCTTTGGTATCTTGAAAGCCAAGGCTGGAAAGTCGATAAATAAATTGTGGTAGTAACGAAAAAATGCCTCACCAAAATTAAACGAAAGGTATTCCAATCGATTCGTCGTCCTGAATTTGACCGCATGGGTTGTGGCCGAAACTTTCGTCACAAACTGTGGACGATATTCATAAATATCATCACTGTTTTCTTTGGGCATTTGCGACACCCGAAAGGCAACACCCAATTGAAACCAGCTATTCAATTTGCGCCCCACGGCGAGATCCGCATAAGTCATATCCCTGAAATTTTCCGAGGGCAAATAATGAGTTTTCACACTCAGTTCCAAGCTTGATTTCGGGGACAATCCGGCAACAACAGACGTTGTATTCCATAGGTAGAAATTTTTATTTTCTTGTCCGTTTGTCCGGACAAAAACCGACAAAAACAGCATCAAGGCAAGAAGTGTTTTCATTCTTTTCGGGCAGATTTATTTTGGTTCTGCCGTGAAAGTATTTCTTTTCCTGAAAAGATTCTTCACCTTTACCCTTGAAAAGCTAATCCATTAACACAAATTTTCCATGAAACCAACAATCTTATTATCTGCAATCCTGCTCATTTATAACCTCACCGGACATTCACAGAACCTGAAGCAACTGATACCGGCAGGCAAGTTTATTGAAACAATCGCATCCGGCTTTGCCTTTACAGAAGGACCGGCAGTTAACCAGCTGGGCGAAATTTTTTTTACTGATCAGCCCAACAATAAAATATACATCTGGAGCGAAACCGGAGGAATCCGAACCTTTGAGGTGGATGGCGAACGGGCAAACGGACTCTTCTTTCATGCTGACGGAGATTTGGTGGCCTGCGCCGACTATCACAATAAGCTCATCAAAATCAGCATGAACGGCGAAAAAACCACCCTCGTTGACGGATTTGACGGCAAACACCTGAACGGCCCCAACGATCTGTGGATTCACCCAAACGGCAACATATACATCACCGACAGCTATTACCATCGGCCCTGGTGGCCCAAGGGGCATCAGCAGGAACAGGATTGCCGGGGGGTGTATTGCGTGAAACCCAACGGCGAAATGACTCGTGTAATTGATGATTTCGAAATGCCCAACGGGATTATCGGCTCACCAGATGGCCAGACGCTGTACGTGGCCGATATCAATGCCAGGAAAACCTGGAAATACCGGATTCAGGACGATGGTACCCTGGCTGATAAAACATTCTTCGCGCCGGAAGGATCGGACGGCATGACGATTGACCATCAAGGCAACGTTTATTTAACCAATAAGGCAGTGTCAATTTTTTCTTTTAATGGGGAAAAACTTGGCGAACTGCAAATTCCGGAAACACCATCGAATGTTTGCTTTGGCGGGAAAAAACGGAAAACGTTGTTTATCACAGCACGTACATCGGTATATAAAATCGGGATGAAAGTGAGAGGGGTTAATTAAGCTCCCAGTAGATTTATTGTCTGATTTATTCGTTTGCTCTTCTACGAAATGCAAAAGAGGGCTGCCATGTTTTACACAGCAGCCCTCTCTTTCGGCTAAAAAATCAGCGCTTAGATAACAGCCTTACAAGCTTCTATCAATTTAGCAGCATTGGCATTGGAAGCATCCAACGCTTTAGCCTTTTCCAGGATTTCTAAAGCTGCTTTAAACTCAACTTTTGATTTATCAATCTCAGCGGTATACTCGGCATCAGTAGTTTTCAGAGTACCGGCATTGACTTTTTCGTTGGCAGCATTGATAATGGCTACACCTTTCTGGTATAGGGCATTTCCTTCCTGTACATACACATTGGCAAGGGCTGAAGTAATTTTGTCATTTGCTGGGAATTTTTCAGCACCTTCCACTAGAACTTGCTTGTAATCCTCATCTTTGTCCAACTTTTTCAACGAAACCGCTTTGTAATACATAGCAGTTTCACCATTGTAATTTTCAGCTACGGCCTTTCCGAAAAGCTCAACTGCCTGCTCAAGCATGTTGCCTTTGTAAGCAACAATTCCTGCATTGTAATACAAGCTGCCTGCTTTATCCGAACCAGCTTCGATTGCCTTGTTGTAGGCCTGGATAGCCTCGGCTGCTTTGTTGAGTTTGGCATACGAGTTACCGATGTATTCATAAGCACCGGCTACATTTGCTTCAGCAGCTATCGATTTTTCGAAATACTTGATCGCTGCCTCATATTTGTCGGCCTGGAAAGCAGCAAAACCAATATTGAAATTGATCGCTGCATCCACCTGCACATCGCCCAAATTGTTCATTGCATTCTCATACAATTCAAAGGCTTTGGCATAATCTTTCGCTGTTAAAGCCTCCTGGGCTTTGTTAATCATTTCTGCTGCATCCTGCGCGAAGCCACAATACGCTCCCAAAAAGAATACAATTACTAAAAAAATACGCTTCATAATCTGTTCTTTTTAAATACAATTTTTGAATAAGATTTGATAAATTTTATTTGTTTTTCAGGTTGAATCCCAAAAATAACAATAATGATTTAATATCCTATCAAAAAATATAGCTGGAGATGCTGTACAAAAGCTGCCGCCCTTCATTAATAAAAAACCGTAAGAGCCATTAACCTGAATAAACCGGAAAGAAAAAGATGCTATTCGCTGGTTATTGACCCCAGGCCCTCCACCCGCTTATCCACCTGCGGATGGCCTTTATAGCGGATTTTTCCCACTCCTTCAACAGTAGCTTTCAAGGTATTGGAGGCATTTACCAATGCAAAGCCGCCGCCTTCAATTTCGATATCGGCATGACTGGCTTGCAGGTTTCCTGCATCCAGGTAGCCCACACCTGAAATAAGTGCCTGAAAATGGTCTGTTACTCCTTCAAAAACAAAATTGACACCGCCAGAACCTGACACACCAATATAATCAGCCTTTACCTGCATCCGCAAGGTAGCGCCACCATCTACCCGGAGATGAAATTCGTTCAGATCGACATAGCCTTTGGTTTCCAGCTTCACACCGCCTTCGATATGAATATTCTCCAGGGCAACAAACCGAATGTACAAAACCGGGCGTTGGAAATCGATCTTTTCCCGCGTAATGCGAAGTTGATTTGAAAAAGGGTCAAGATCGACAACCAGATGATCGAAAGCTTCTTCATTAGCCTGAATTCGAAGCCCCGGTTGTTTGGCCTGCTCCAGCACAATTCGAAAATTGCCTTTCAGATATAATTGGGAGAAACTGCCAATTTCGTAGTTTCGTTCCGTTTCAGTCCCCGTGGTACGGGAAGCACAGGAAGATTGTAATAGTACAACCAGACCGAACAACAAAAGGGCCGACAACTTTATCAGGATGCTTTTCATGGTATAAAAGATTACTGTTGCTCTTTCAAAATTACCATTCTTCGGCGCCAATGGCCGTATTCTTTTCGATGAACGACGGTTTTTTAAAGGCAAATCAACTTTAGTTACTGCGGGCAAACAACAGACGCAAATAAAGTAGAATGTATAGTAATAATAAAAAAGACAGTCCCCAAATGAGCAAATCGATAATACCTGGTTGCATCATAAACTTGTTCAGCATTAGAAATAACAGAGGTCCTGCAACCAACAGCAGCATCATGAGGTAAATGTAGCCGCCCCGGTGAGTTTGCCCAGCCTGATAAGCCAATAGCCCCCAGCTCAGGCCCAGTCCGCCAAAAACAATAAAATTCAGTTGATTGCCGCCGGCATAAGCAAGCCCGGCATAAATGAGCGGAAAGAGGGTTACCAGATACACAACACGCATGAGGCTTTTTGTCACCTTCCGAGTTTGGGAAGCGGTATTCAATCTGGGAAAAATAGGCGATCCAGCTGTTTTTTGAGCATGAAATTGCAGCTCCGGCAAATCCTCCCGGCTGTTGATCAATCCCCGGGACAAAGCAACTTCAACGGCCACTTCAACCGCCAATTTCTGATAACCAGCCTGATTTTTCAGTATCTCCAGCAATTGTTCATCAGAATAGTGTTCATAACGGCTTTTTAAACTGTCTTTATCCGGAAATTCCATACCTGTTGGTTTTCAGCAAAAGTAATCCTTTAAACTTATTAACATCCCGTTTCCTTTTCATTTTATAACTTTGTACATCAAACAAATTCATTCTTAAAAACCATAAAATAACTGAATATGTACAACTTCGTGTTTAAAAACCCGGTTAAAATTCTATTTGGAAAAGGCGAAATCGCTAACATGCGGCAGGAATTGCCAGAAAAGGCAAAAATCATGCTTACGTATGGCGGCGGCAGCATCTTTAAAAATGGCGTTTATGATCAGGTAAAAGCTGCTACAGAGGGGCTGAACCTGATCGAATTTGGCGGCATTGAGCCCAACCCAAAGTTCGAAACCCTGATGAAAGCCGTGGACATTTGCAAAGCCGAGAAAGTTGATTACTTGCTATCGGTCGGTGGTGGCTCGGTACTCGATGGGACCAAATTTATTGCCGCAGCAGTTTTGTTTGAAGGAAACGATCCTTGGGATATTCTGGCCAAAAGCAGCAGCTGCCCGGTAACCAAAGCCCTGCCGATTGGAGCGGTATTGACTTTGCCCGCTACCGGATCGGAAATGAACGGAAACGCTGTAATTTCGAAAATTGAGACTAACGAAAAGCTGGCTTTTGGTTCACCGGCTGTCATGCCTCAGTTTTCCGTCCTTGATCCGGAAGTAATTTTCTCGCTACCCGAACGTCAGGTAGCCAATGGCGTGGTTGATGCTTTTGTTCATGTGATGGAACAGTACCTCACTTTCCCGGTAAATTCTCCCCTGCAGGACCGTTTTGCCGAAAGTATCCTGAAAACCCTCGTAGAAGAAGGCCCGAAAGTACTGGCCAACCGCACAGATTACGAAGCGGCTGCCAACTTTATGTGGAGCGCTACCATGGCCCTGAACGGCATGATTGCTGTTGGGGTACCGCAAGACTGGGCGACCCACATGATCGGACACGAGCTGACTGCCTTCCACGGAATTGACCATGCGCAAACACTGGCTATTGTTCTACCGGGGATCATGCACATCCGCAGAAAAGAAAAAGAAGCCAAATTATTGCAGTACGGCGAACGCGTTTGGGGGATCGCTGAAGGAACCCCTGATGAACGAATCGACAAAACCATCCGGGCAACTATCCGTTTCTTTGAATCGGTGGGCATTAAAACCACCCTGCCCGAATACGGAGTCCCGGGCGAAAGCATCACAAAAATTACGAACCGTTTTGCCGAACGCGGTTTTAAAATTGGTGAAAAAGCCGACATTGGCCCTGAAGAAATCAAGCTGATTCTGGAAAACCGGTTGTAATAAACCAACCGGACAAAATAATACAAAAAGCGGTGAAGGAGCTAAACTTTCACCGCTTTTTGTTTTTACAGTAAATAGCAAGGGCAATAGAACTGACCCTGCCAGTTTTCCGACAATTCACTGCTTCGTTCCGGCAATTTCGGGAGAGGGCATCACTAATGCCAAAATAAAGTAAATGAGCACCATCAGCGGGTTGAACAGACTGATAATGAACCAGGCCAGGCGCACAATCAGGGGGTCCAGTCCCGGATTGATATAGTCCGAAATACCGCCGCATACACCGGCAAGCACACTGTCGTAAGATTTAGCAAGTCGTTTCATGGCTTTCTGTTTTTAGTGGTTATTGTTTCTGTTTTTGTTTTTCCAAAATCCAACATGATTTTAACTGCGATTGTTTTCATGAGCTTTTTTTATTTCGCAGTTTGGTAGTGCCCTGCCGAAGGCTGGCCCAAGGCCAACCCCCGGAAAACAAAAACCACAGGACACAAATCAATTAGAACAATTTTCTAGAAGCGATTCATAATCGCATATATCCAGCAAGTTATCGGTTATTCCGCCAAGCTTTTCTTTTCTTCCAGCCCCAAACGTGTCATTTCCCAGAATTTGCCCACCATGTCGCCATCCCAGGTATTCGACACATTTTCGATGTCGTAAATGATCTTTACCATTTCCTCACCCAAATAGATGGTCTTTCCTTCCGGTACTTTCACAGTGATGTCTACTTCCTGGCCCAGCCAGCGTTTTCCAGTTCCCAAGGTATAATAGGGATCAAAATAAAGGACCGAATCTTTTTGGGTAAAATTATAAACGATATCTTCTACATGCTGATTGGCTGTTTCCTGGCTGCTCCCACGCGATTTCTTACGGATCAGGATCACAAAATCGTTGTTGTTGCTTTTTTCTACATCCAGCCGCGGGTTTCCCAACAGAATGGGTTCCCCGTTTTCAGAAATTACCTTCATCCGTTCCAGGTCCATTTCGTATCCGTAGTTGTCCTTATAAACATCTTCTCCCAATTCGAGGTAGAGCGTTTTGCAACCCTGGCAATCCAAAACCTGACTCTGACTCACGGTAGTCCGCTTACTGTAGTCGTCAATCTGACTCAACGAAACGGTGATCACAGTAATTAATGCTACTAACCAAACACCCAAACCGGCCAGAAATACCATTTTGTTATTCGACTTGAAGCGAAAAACCATTTTGGTACCGATAAACAGAATCGCCAAAAGGGGGATTCCCACCAGGAACGCAACTGCAATCATCAGGATTGTCATGGAACCTGGAGCAATAAAAAAGTTGACCACTTCGGGCATATGAAATTCGGGGCCCCAATGACCAACCCACGGGGCAGCGCTCATCAGGGAATGGCCAACAAACATGGAAGCGATAAAGCTAACCAGCCCGAAAAACCCGACAAAAATAAGCAGGGCTCCAAAAAGAATTACCAGCACTTTCAAGGTAACCTTCAGTATATTGTAAGTTACTTCGCCAAAGCGCGAAACATGTTCGCGGCCTTTGTTATAGGAGTCTGATTCACGAAAGCGTTTGTAGCTTTCCTTCACTTCTTTAACTTCTTCTTTAATTGATTTTTCGATGTTGGAAACCGTGGCCTCCTGCCCGCGCATTTCCAGCCTCTGAGCCGTTGTTTTTGCTTTGGGAACAGCAATCCACAGCAGGATGTACACCAGCAACGCAATTCCGGCGCTCATCCAGAACAGAACGAAAAATATAATGCGCAGCACCACCGGATCGATGTTAAAATAAGCGCCCATACCCGAGCAAACTCCTCCCAGGATACGGTGATCGGGATCGCGGTACATGCGTCTTTTCACGGTTCCCGAGACTGGCGGAACATCTTCCATTTCTTCTGCTTCGATAAAGTCTTCGGGCTTTCCCATTCGGGCAATTACCTCATCAACCCACGGTTCTATGATCACGTCTTTCTCTTCGTCTTGCATTTTTTGGCTGAACAGCTCGGAAATGCGGGCTTCTATATCCTGTAAAATCTCGCGCCCATCAGCATCGGAGCCAAAATGTCCGGTCAGCATGTGCAAGTAGCTTTGCAATTTTTCGTAAGCATCTTCATCGATGTGAAAAACACTGCCGCTAATGTTTATGGTGAATGTCTTTTTCATGTCTTTGGAATTTTGTGCGTGTGTATCTTTGTTGTCAGTTGGTTATGTTGGTTATGCTGATTTTCTGGTTTTGATAGTAGCGACGGCCTCCACCAGCTCATCCCACGAACCGCCCAGTTCTGCGAGGAATTGTCTTCCCTCGTCGGTTAGCTCATAATATTTACGCGGTGGCCCCTGAGTAGATTCTTCCCATTTGTAACCCAACAGACCGTCATTTTTCAACCTGGTCAGCAATGGGTAGAGTGTTCCTTCCACGACAATCATTTTCGAGTTTTTCAATTCGTCGATAATGTCACTGGCGTAGAGGGGTTTTCCCTCGAGTACCAACAAGATGCAATACTCCAAAACCCCTTTACGCATCTGTGCTTTTGTGTTTTCAATTTTCATAACATTCCCCTTTCTTAGTCTGTAATCGTTCGCCTCAATGCCGGCTTGTCCTAAAAAGCCCAGTAATAATCATCGGTCATCCAGGCTTCCAATTTCAAATCTTCATCTTTTTCGCATACAATGCGATTGGCGAAGCAAGCGCCATTTGTCATCCATTCTTCCAACTCAAGCGGTTCGTCGGCAGCCACTTCAAAAAAGTGGTTGAACGCTCCAAAATAGGTGTCATCGGTCATCCAGCTTTCTACGTCCAGCGCATCATCAGTTGCCTGTTCAAAATTGAAGGCGGATGCATCGGCCGTGGCCGGTTCTTCTGCTGCCTGAGCTTCACTTACCATTAGCATGGCCATTTTACCGAAACTGTTGTAAGTTAACAACTGTTTCCATAATCCCTGGGCGCTCACGGTAAAACTCAACAAAACTACACTTACCACTACGGCGGCGCTTCTCAACAATGCTTGACTTACTTGATTGTTTCTGTTTTCCTGGTTGTTGTTCATTGTTTTCATGACTTTGTCTCCTGTTTGTTTTTTGTTTCGGTTTCTGTTTTCTAATGTCTAATTGTTTCTGTGTGCTTTGAGAACTTGTTTGTTTTCTGTTTCTGTTTTTAAGACGACTGATTTTTGTTTCCGTTACACTTATATAGAACTTTTTTTAAACTATTTCTATCCTTTACCTTGAATTTGGTATTACAAATATACATACAAAATATAGTTCCATGCAATGCATAGTAGTATATTTTTTGAAACAATTTTTATGCAATTAAACCTACAATGCTATAATACTGCTACTTACACATCAGAAAGACATTAAAATAAATTCGAGGGATATCGGCTAATTGAAGAAAAATACCGGCAAATGAAGTTCTCAAAACCAAAACAGACTACAAATAAGAGCAAAAAAAGGCTCCCCGAAGGAAGCCTTTTTATAAAATCGATAAAAAATCTTAGTTAAAGATATAACGAAGAGTTAATTGCATAGAATAAGTAGAATTATAACCGATTGTTTTTGTATAATCGTCATCCAACATATTGACACCATTTCTAACGAAGTTGTAAACAGGAACGACAGTGGTCCCCTGGGCGCGTTGATTAGTCTGTTTCAGAACGGCACTTTGGGTGTACGACCACTGAGAGCCCCACTTATTATTCAGAAGGTTACCGAAATTTTTGATATCCAATCCAACTTGAAGCGTGTTTCTCTTCCCTCCTACTTTTGTGAAGATATCTTGCGTAATCTTAAGATCAAAAGTATGAGACCACGGATATACATGACCATTCCGCTCGGCATAACGACCTTTTCTGTCTTTTAGGTAATCGTTACTGTTTACAAAAGCCCAAAAATCATCGGCCTGCTGCGCAGCACTGTATGTTTGCGTAGCTCCGGAGGCATCTTTAAAGGTATAATCTGCAAAAGTCAGTTCATCTTTGGTTTTTGGTACATAAATCAGGTTATAAGCACCCCCGTCACCCAAAACGGCAGCTGTATACGTATAAGATATTCTGCCTGAAGGTCCTCCTTCATAGAATAACGAAACTGTTGTTTGTAAATTTTTCAGGTATTCTTTCCGGTAACTTAGTGCACCTATTAAGCGATGAGGCATCACATAACTGGCATAACTCAATTCCTGCACATTTGCACCAAATGTATTGTACGGGGTGTACCATGCCGATGCAATTTGATCACCAACCCCGTCAGTCACATTTTTAGATTCACTGCGCGTGTAGGCAACCATAGCATCCAAGCCAAAGCCGAACGATTTTTCCAGCTTAGCTGTAATCGAATAATAATAACCTTCCTTTTCTGCATTAGTCAGCAAATATGCATTCCTCAAGGTATTGTCATAGTACTTGCCATAATACGGACGATTGTCTGCGTACCCTGGAATATCAGTATAAGCACCGGGTTTGATTCCCGCATTGGTCACAACCGCAGGATTAATGTCCTTATTTATGATCCCCTCTAAAGTGGCATTAATTCCACCGGGAAGTTTGGCATCCAGGGCTAATGATGTTTTCCAGGTTTGAGGCAATTTCAAATCGTTATCAATTAGCGTTACAGAACTGATTGAGGCTGTTGAGGCAGTAATCCCACTTGGATAAATTTGTTGCAACATGGCAATCCTGTCAGAAGTAAAAGAAGGAATTGTTTTACCATTCGTTTGTGTTGCAGTATAAGTTGTTTGCAAAACACCGGCATCACCCGACTGAGCCACAATCCATACAAACGGAATGCGGCCAGTGAACAAGCCAGAACCACCACGTAATACGAGCGAACGGTCGCCTACTAAATCATAGTTAAAGCCTACACGCGGCGATACCATCAGTTTCGTGCTTGGCAAATCCCTGGTATCATAATTTTTCATCAAGGTTGGATAATTATAATCACCTGCACTTAATGATGTATTGGCAACTTGTTCGTTGTAAGTATCCAAATCCGGATAAACCGGCAGCTCAACCCTGATTCCGGCTTGCATCTTAAATCGTTCACTCAATGTCACTTCATCCTGAATATACGCTGACAGTTGTTTGTATTTAAAGGTGGGAAAGGCTTGAGAGAAGTCTTCGTTAAATGAATGCGTTATCGCAAACTGATTTGGGTTGTTGTCTACAAAATCCTGCCATGTATTAAATTGGTAATAGCCTGCGCCGAACCGCTGAAAACCATTCTTGGTTGTGTTGTGTTCAAACTGAACTCCTGCCAAAAAGTTATGATTTTTAATTGAGAAAGTAACCTCATCAGTAACATTCAAAGTCTTTACATCGCGAAGGTTACCATATGAAAATAATTCAGTACCGAATGAGGTGTACACATTCCCGTCCTCAACGATGTCGACAAAAGGGAAAGCACCTCCAGCTGTAGAACGAGGCTCATCCTGATGCGAATATGACACCCGTAACAAATTACTGACCTTGCCATCATTAAATCGAGAGTTTAATTCACCCGCCAAACTCGAGAAGTTTGTTTCCTGATAATAACGTGCGTTTTCGAAGAAAAGAGCAGTCATTGCCGTTCTGCTGTTCGTCGTAAACGACCGATCACCCAAACCACTGGTCGACGTAGAAGGGTTTGAGGGGTTTTTCGCTTTGGTATCTGAGTAGCGGATATTGAATTTGTGATCATTGTTAATGTTCCAATCAATACGAGCAAAAAACTTACTGCCCGGACTTTCAGAAGAATATCCCTGATAAGCTCCCGGATCATACTGGTAAGACGAGATCAGGTAATTTTTAATTTCATCCATTTGCGCAGCTGTTGGACGGGCTACATTATCCGATCCGTCCGTGTAGGGATTCGCCGCAGTAGCTGCAACACGGGCAGGGCCCGGTTCAATTGATTCTTCCTTTTCATAGTTTACAAAGAAGAACAGTTTATCTTTAATGATGGGACCACCTATGCGAATACCATATAACTTATATTCCGATTCATTTTTAGTGAATGATACATCGCCTACTTTATTTCCTTTAAATGATTCATTATTAAGGTACGTATAGGCAGAACCACTAAATTCATTATCACCTGAACGTGTGACAGCATTAATACTTGCTCCGGTAAAACCGCTTTGGCGAACATCAAACGGTGTTACGCTAATCGAAATTTGGTCCAAGGCATCCAACGAAATTGGCGAACCACTGGCCGGCAGGTTTTGCCCAATACCAAAAGCATTGTTGAATGCAGCACCATCAACAGTTACAAAACTTTGGCGATAGTTACCTCCGCCAATATTTGCACCGTTTGAATTGATTGTTGCTTGAGGTGTCAAACGAATCAGGTCGTTTACACTTCTGCTGATGGTTGGCATTTCACTAATCTGACGGGTACTTAAATTCGTAATAGCACCGGCACGATCGCTTCTCATATTACTTTCTGCAGATCCAAAAACCATTACTTCACCGATATCAACAGAACTTTCGACCAAACTGGCTTCGAGAACCATTGACTCTCCCAAGTTCAAATTTATACCAGTATAAGTTGCCGCAGAATATCCAATAAACGAAACATTTACGGTATAGGGGCCACCGGGGCGCATGCCATTAACAATGTAGCGGCCTTCAGAGTTAGTAACTGTACCGTACTGGGTACCGGAAGGCTGATGAATTGCAACGACAGTAGCTCCGGGAAGAGCTTCCCCGCTTTTATCAGAAACAATCCCGCTCAAACTGGATGTAGTTACCTGAGCAATAACCGAATAACTTAAAACTAAAAATAGGATTAGTAAAGAAAAATGTTTCAGTAAAGCTTTCATAGAAAATAGATTTAATGATTGACCAAATAACATTAAAATATATTTAATAAGTATTAATACTATTTAACGTTTACATTAAGAAATCCGGCACTACATTATCTTCATGACTTTACCTCGTCTAACTCCCTAAAATCCTTTTAATCACGAATTGTTACCCATAAATATATTACGAGTAGCATTTGAGCATTTCAAATTACAACATTTCAACAGTATTCTACTAAAAAGTTGCCGGTTAAATACAATCTCTTTATGTTGTTGAGACGTTCATCTGAATGCCAACAAGGAAAAACCTGCATGATCACAAAATTTTAAGGACAATACGTTAACAGAATCATCATTGGACAAAAAACTTGTTCGATATTGGAAATGATCTATTTTTTTTTGATTTTTGCATACCAACCAGTACCAACCAGTAAGGTGCAAAGTGGTAATCTAAAACTAATCAACACAATGAAAAGAATCAATTGGTATCCAATTTCGATTGTACTGCTGCTTTTAACAGCCGTTGCCTGTACCAGCAAGTACACAGATGTTCCGTTTGAGGAACCGGTCCCCAAGCCTTGGGAAGATCCCACGATCAATCAAATCAACAAAGAAGCGCCCCAGGCGTCGTTTATTCCTTTTGCCTCAACGGAGCAGGCCCTGCTCGATGATAGTTGGTCGTCCCCCTTCATCCAGTCACTCAACGGTACGTGGAAGTTCCATTTGTCCCAAAACTTGGACGAACGCCCGTTCTGGTTCTTCAAAAACGATTACAACACGAAGGACTGGAGCGATATTGAAGTTCCATCGAACTGGGAAGTAATTGGTTACGATTATCCGATTTACACCAACGTAAAATACCCGCACGCAAAAACGCCACCACTGATCCAAAAAAACTACAACCCGGTAGGCTCGTACAAACGAACATTCACCCTGCCTAAGGATTGGAAAGGTAAAGTAATTTTTCTGCATGTGGGTGCAGCCAGCTCAAACCTGAATGTTTGGGTAAACGAGCAGTTTGTGGGCTACAGCGAAGACAGTAAAACCCCGGCCGAGTTCAATATTTCGCCCTACCTGAAAGGCGGCAAAAACACCATTGCCATTGAAATCCACCGCTGGTGCGATGCCAGTTACCTCGAAGACCAGGACTTTTGGCGCTTAAGCGGTATCACCCGAGACATATACCTGATGGCCCGTGAAAAGCAGAACATCCGCGACTTCAGGGTAATTGCCGGCTTGGATGATAATTACGAAAACGGAACGTTCAGCCTGACAGCCGAGGTAGTAAACTTACAGGAGAAAGCCGCTAAAGTTTCCGTAGAAGCCGAATTGTTCGATGGCAATACCAGCCTCAAAAAATACACTGAAGAAGTTGATCTGGCAGATACAAAAGCTATGATCTCTTTCGAAGATATCATCTCAGGTATCGAACCTTGGTCGGCCGAAAAACCGAAACTCTACCAACTGCTATTGACCCTGAAAAAAAGTTCCGGTGAAGTGACCGAAGTCATTCGTCAGGATGTAGGTTTCCGCACGGTGGAAATTAAAAACAAACAGCTGATGGTTAACGGTAAGCCGATCTATGTGAAAGGGGTAAACCTGCACGAGCACAACGATATCACCGGCCATGTCCAGGATGAAGAAACCATGCTGAAAGACATCCTGCTGATGAAAACGCACAACATCAACACCGTGCGCACCTCACATTACCCGCAGCCCGAAATGTGGTACAAACTCTGCAACCGGTATGGCCTTTACGTCATCGACGAAGCCAACATCGAATCGCACGGCATGGGATACGGCCCCGAATCGCTGGCCAAAGACCCGCTGTGGGGCGATGCGCACATGTACCGCACTGTGAACATGTTTGAACGCGACAAAAACCAACCGTCCATCATTACGTGGTCGCTGGGCAACGAAGCCGGGAACGGCGTAAACTTCGAAGCCACCTATCAATATCTGAAAGACATGGACAATACCCGTCCGGTACAATACGAACAAGCACACGGCGGAGCAAACACCGACATCAACTGCCCCATGTATGCCACCATTGAACACATGGAACGATATGCCAAAAACGATCCGCAAAAACCGATGATCCAGTGCGAATATGCCCATGCCATGGGTAACAGTGTTGGGAACCTCCAGGACTACTGGGACCTGATTGAAAGTTACGACGTGCTGCAAGGCGGCTGCATTTGGGACTGGGTTGACCAGGGACTGCTGACCACCAACGAAGCCGGAGAGGAATTCTGGGCTTATGGTGGCGATTTTGGCCCCGACACGGTTCCTTCCGATGGCAACTTCTGCCTCAACGGTCTGGTTGATCCCGACCGCGGAATCAAACCTCACCTGCTGGAAGTGAAAAAAGTGTATCAAAACATCGGCTTCAAACCGGTGAACCTGAAAAAAGGCGAAGTGGAAATCATCAATAAACATTCCTTTACCAACTTGTCTGATTTTGCCATTAGCTGGACAATCACTGCTGACGGAGCCATTTTAAAAGAAGGAAAACTGGATGATTTCGAATTGCAACCAGGCGAGAGCACAAAAATCCAACTGAATTATACGTTCGAGGCTGAGCCGGGAACCGAGTATTTCCTGAACTTTTCGGCCAAAACAAAAACCGAAAGCGGATTGGTACCTGCCGGTTACGAACTGGCTGCCGAACAAATGCTGTTGCCCGATTTCAAGCAAGCTACGAAAATTGACACCAACCAATTCCCTGCTCTTCAAACTGAAGAAAACGATGAAAAGATCACGGTGAAAGGAGAAGGCTTTGAATTGGTTTTCGACAAAAAGGCCGGCGTATTGGCCAGCTTCAAAACCGGTGAAACCGAACTACTGCTGGAAGGCCCGGAACCGAATTTCTGGCGTGCCCCTATCGACAACGACTATGGCAACGACTTGCACAAGCGCAGTCGTGTTTGGCGGAAAGCTGGCGAGCAACGTCGCGTAAACTCAGTCAAACTCGAAACAACCGCCAACAAAGCAACCATCAGTTTCAGCTTCGGTTTAAGTGATGAGGCCGGTGAAAAAATTGCCGACTACAACTCAACTTATACCGTATTTGGCAGTGGCGATGTACAAGTGGCCAACAGCTTCAAAATGGCGAAAAATGATTTGCCGGAAATCCCGCTGATGGGCATGAATCTGGTAATGCCAAGCCAATTCGACCAGATGAGCTGGTTGGGACGAGGACCTCACGAATCATACTCGGACAGAAAAACCAGTGCTTTTGTCGGGAAATACAGCGGCTCCGTAGCCGACCAATATTGGGCCTACGTACGTCCGCAAGAAAACGGCAATAAAACCGATGTCCGGTGGATGACCATCACCAATGATAGCGGCACCGGCCTGCTGGTGGTTGGCGAATCGCTGCTCGAGGTCAGCGCTCACCATAATATTATGGAAGATTTTGAGTCGCCCGAACGCACCGACGGCCGTCATATTGACGGGGTGAAACCGGTTCACCGGCACATTACCGATGTAAAACCACGCGACCTGACCTCGGTGAACATCAACTACAAACAAATGGGCGTTGGCGGAGATAATAGCTGGGGAGCATGGACCCACGACCAGTACCGCCTCACAGAAAAAGCGTACGACTATTCGTTCCGACTTAAGGCCATTACCGCTGAGGACGATCCTATTCAACTGGCAAAACAACTACTTTATTAATACTAACTCACTCTCAAAGCCCCGGCAGAACCATTTGCCGGGGCTTTTTTATGGTTCCCGACTCAGCTTCACCTCCGTGCTGGCAAAAACATTTCAGACAATTATGTGCGATTTTTTAAAATGGAATTCGTAATTTTGGCGCCTGATTTTTCGGGAATAAAACAGAGAAAGATGGAAAAAGAACAAATCCAAGTGATGTTGGAAAAAGACGGGTACATCACCGAAACGATTGACCCGACCGTGAAGCTGACCGAAGAAATTATCCGCTTAAAAATGGAAAAAAACGCCGTCATTTTAAGCCACTATTACGTTGACGCTGACTTGCAGGATATTGCTGATTTTGTGGGCGACAGCCTGCAACTGGCCCAGGCTGCAGCTAAAACCGAAGCAGATATAATCGTTTTTGTGGGAGTACATTTTATGGCCGAAACGGCAAAAATCATAAACCCTTCCAAGAAAGTCATCCTCCCCGATCTGAAAGCCGGTTGCTCGCTGGCCGAATCGGCCCCCATTGAAAAGTTCCGCGCGTTTAAAGCTCAATATCCCGACCATAAGGTCATCTCGTATATCAACTGCACCGCTGACCTGAAAACCGTGACCGATGTGGTGTGTACTTCATCCAACGCTGTAAAAGTGGTTGAAAGTTTCCCTAAAGACCAAAAGCTGATTTTTGCGCCCGACAAAAACCTGGGTAACTACCTCAACAGCCTCACCGGCCGCAATATGGTACTGTGGGATGGCGCCTGCATGGTTCACGAGCAGTATTCGGTTGAAAAGATCATCAACCTGATGGACGAAAACCCGGATGCCGAGTTCATTGCCCATCCCGAATGCGAACGCCCCGTGCTGCTGTTGGCCAAACACATTGGCTCTACCTCATCGTTGCTAAACTACGTACAGGAAAGCCCGGCCCAAAAGTTTATCGTGGCCACTGAAAGCGGCATTTTGCACCAGATGAAAAAAGCTTGCCCCAACAAACTATTCATCCCCGCGCCGGCCAACGATTCAACCTGTGCCTGCAACGATTGCTCATACATGAAACTGAACAGCTTGCAAAAGCTTTACATTTGCATGAAACACGAACTTCCTGAAGTTCAATTACCTGATGAGGTGATCGAATTGGCAAAAAAGCCGATTCTCCGGATGATGGAAATTTCAAAATAAGTTTATCAGATCGGAAATCAACGTTCAGCTATAAACAAGAAGTCCGGCTAAGGGCTCTTTTTCTAAAAAATCTTTTAAAACAAGGGTTTTGAACAGCTATTTGTTAATTAGTTTTATGCGAATAGCCCGAAACCGGTTTTACGATTTTGTATCTTCGTATTAATCGTAAAACTTATTTTTATGCCGTACCGAAGGTTGCCCAATACAGATCAGGCCAGAATGAGGGCCATCGAAACTGCTCTGGAAAAGGGGAAAAGGATCGCCATGAAAGAACTGGCTTTTAGCTTACAAAGCCTCGAAAAGATGCAATTTTTATATCCCCGTCTGACGGCTGCTATCCGCCAATTAAATGCCGCCAAACAAAACCAGTTCGATAAGTCACGGGAATACGGAGAAACCTTCAAAAGAGCAAAACTATACATCAGCCACTTTATTCAGGTGATGACCTTCGCCATCATCCGCGAAGAAATAAAACCTGAAGCACGTGCATTTTACGGCTTGGAAGTTAACTCGCAAAAAATTCCAGCCATCAACCTGGAAAAAGACGTACTGGAATGGGGCGAAAAAATAATTTCCGGCGAACAAAAACGGTGCATGCACGGGGGCAGCCCAATTTACAGCCCGTCCATCGCACTGGTTAAAGTCCACTACGAATCTTTTATTGACGCTTATCGCCACCAGATGATGCTCCAGAATATCACCAATCGTGCATCGGAACAAATCACTCAGGTTCGCGAAGAAGCCGACCAGCTAATCCAACAGGTTTGGAATGAAATTGAGACCAGGTACAGCAACTTGCCCGACGAACTAAAACGTGAAAAGGCAACCGATTACGGTGTAACTTATTTCTATCGGCCAGCCGAGTTAAAAAAGATGGAAGCCGACAAACTGCAAACTAACCTTTTTTAAAAAGAAATTCGAAAAGAATGGTCATTCCTTGACTACCAATTCATTTACCGGCCCGGCTTTTTTCATGGCACGTATCAGTATATAAGTCAACCACAAGCTGATGGCGGCCAATGGCCACAGGTAGATAGAACTGTCGCCAAATTCAAAATTGAAAATCCGCTCCACCTGTTCGTTACCGCGGCTGGCAGCATGCAGCGACAAAACGCCCAGCGCATTGTTCACAAAATGGCACAAAACCGGCAGCCACAACGAGCCACTGTAAACCAGAATATAGCCAAACAAAGCTCCAAGTAACAATCGTGGCACAAAACCAAAAAACTGCATGTGCAGTGCGCTAAACAAAAAGGATGAAATCCAGATTCCCCAATGATAATTCCGGGAGATTTTGGTGAAGATTTTTTGAATGACCCCCCGAAACAGAAACTCTTCACCAACAGCGGGAATCACCGCAATCATAAACAGATTGAAAAGCAGGCCGCCGGTGGTTTCCACGCGGATAAACCGGTCGATCAGCTGTTCGGCCTGAGTTTCCATGGTGCGCATCCATTCTTCCATGCCCGATAAAAAGCCGGGTAAACTCATGTCGCTGTTCCATTTCCCAACCATGGTGACAAATGGTGCAAAAGCCAGCAAAGAAAATACTGCCAACCCGACTACTTGTTTACTCACCTTCGTATTCAACCGGAGATATCGGGCAATGTTCCCGTCGAACAGCCAGGCCACAACCAAAGGCGGCAGCACAAACAAGCCTACCGACTGCACCACCTGGAAATATTTAAGGATCATGATAGTTCCCGGATCGTCCCAATTGCCGCCGGATAAACTGGAGAGCATTTCATTCAACCCGATAACCGGAATAGCTGCAACAATAGCCAGCAGAAACAAAACCAGAAAACTCACCAGGATTACAAACGCAGTCATGATTAGTTGCGACCAGGGATTCATCCCCCGAAATGCAGTAAACGCCATGTCATTCATTTTTGAAAATCCAAATATACACCTTTCTGGTCTTCCGAAAAACAGCCAGCCTAGCCGTTTCATCCATCCTTCGTAAGGACGAATTTCCCAAACTGTTCAAACTGATTATCTTTGCGCCGTAAATTAAGAAAGACCGTGAAAATTGGAAATATAGAACTGGGAACAATGCCGCTTTTTTTGGCGCCAATGGAAGACGTCACGTACAAATCGTTTCGCTATATGTGCAAAAAATTTGGCGCCGATGTGATGTACACCGAATTTGTATCGTCAGAGGCTTTAATTCGCGATGTAAAAAAGACGCACCAGAAGATGCACCTGTTTGATTTTGACCGACCGGTGGCTATACAGATTTACGGGCACGATATTCAGTCGATGGTGAATGCCGCCAAAGTAGCCGAAGAAGCACGACCCGATTTTATCGACATCAACTACGGCTGCCCGATGAAAAAAATTGTAGCCAAAGGCGCAGGGGCCGGCATGTTGCAAGACCTGGTAAAAATGCAGCGCATGACCGCCGAAATCGTCAAAGCTGTCTCGTTGCCGGTAACTGCCAAAACACGGCTGGGCTGGGACGAAAATTCGAAAGTAATTACCGCGGCCGCCGAACGGTTACAGGATGCCGGCGTGGCTGCACTGGCCATTCACGGACGCACCCGCAAACAGCTATACACCGGCGAGGCCGACTGGAGCCTGATTGCCGAAGTGAAAAACAATCCGCGCATCACCATTCCCATCATCGGAAACGGCGACATCAACGGTCCCGAAAAAGCAGCTGAGTTTTTGCGGCAAAGCGGCGTGGATGCCCTGATGATCGGACGCGGGGCCATTGGCCGCCCTTGGATTTTCAGAGAAGTGAAAAATTACCTGCAAACCGGTGAGGTCCTCCCCCCGCCTACCGTCGTCGAAATCGCACAAAACATGCTCGACCAGCTGCACATGTCAATCGAATGGAAAGACAACGTGCGCAGCGGCATATTGATGATGCGGCGCCATTTTGCCAAATATTTCCCCGGCCTGCCCAACTTCAGGCCTCACAAAATAAAGCTGTTGCAAGCCACCGAAATGGAGGATATTGAACAGATTATGTCCGAAATTATTGAACACTACGGCGATTTGCGGGTTGATTACACAAATGTCAGTCTAAAATGACCGGGGAACGCTTCAAAAAATATTATTCCGAAGAAACTTTCACGGAAAAGTTAAAAAAGTACGCTAAAACCGCAGGCATGCAGGTCGTTTACGCGGCACTGCTCCTCTATTTTTTACTGAAAAACGAGAAGGTTCCTTTCAAAGCCAAGCTCACTATCGCCGGGGCTTTGGGCTATTTTATCCTGCCAACAGATGCCATCCCCGACCTGGCGCCGCTCATCGGGTTTAGCGACGACCTGGGTGTGCTGATTTTTGCCCTGTCACAAATCAGCATTCATATCACCCCCGAAATAAAAGCCCAGGCCCGCAAACAGCTTCAGCACTGGTTCAAACAAGTTGACGAGACTGAACTCGATGCCCTCCACGAGAAGATATCCTGATACCAACATTTTTACTTCATTCACAACCTCAATAACCGTTGATAATCAACGACAAATCACAATGGCACTGTTTTTGATTTTTCACTAGCAAACCAAGCATTCAGAAACCATGAAACGTAAACTACTCATCTTAATTGCCGCCATCGCGATGATCGCTTTCAGGAACACCGAAGCAAATGCACAGGTGGTAGTGCCCGAAAAGCCGGTACCACCCAACGTGCAAATGCAAACACCACCAAAACCAAGCTCTGCCCATGTGCTGATTCCCGGCCATTGGGTGTGGTCGCGAAAACAAAAAGTTTACCTGTGGGTTGTATCCACCTGGATACCTGAGAAAGAAGGACACAAATGGGTATCAGGTTATTGGAAAGAGTTGCCCAAAGGTTGGAAATGGGTGCCTGGCCACTGGGAAAAGATCGATAAACGACGCTATTTCTTTAAATTATAAAGCGGCTTTCATGGCGCATCTTGTTTGTTTCGAATGTTTAATTGTTGGGAAAGGCCGGAATTACGTTCGGTCTTTCTTTTTTTAACTTCACTGCCTGATAAAACTGCTCCTTTTTTAACTTTGCGCTTCTAAACAAATCGGATGCAATTACTCTTTTTAGACCTCAACCTGTTACAATGGACACTCATGGCGGCGTGTGGACTGCTTATCGGTATGTCGAAAGTGGGCGTACCGGGCGTTTCACTGATCGTGGTTCCTACCCTGGCTTTTAT
Source organism: Gaoshiqia sediminis (assembly GCF_025907915.1). Lineage (GTDB taxonomy): Bacteria > Bacteroidota > Bacteroidia > Bacteroidales > Prolixibacteraceae > Gaoshiqia > Gaoshiqia sediminis. The sequence goes on along the minus strand of NZ_JAPAAF010000004.1, from coordinate 139,367 downwards.
ATTCGGAGGAAAACAATCGACCGGCGTATTGCTGCCCATACTGATGATGGCCGACGTTTTTGCAGTAGCCTATTACCGGCGCCATGCCAAATGGAGTTACCTGCTGAAAATCTTACCCTGGGCATTTATCGGGATCGGACTAGCCTTATGGGTGGGCGAAATTGTGAACGATGAACAATTCAAAGACCTGATCGCCATCCTGGTTTTCGTATGCATCGGGCTGATGATTTGGCGCGACCGCAAGAAAAACAAGCTCATCCCCCACCAATGGTGGTTTGCCGCCGGAATGGGCATACTGGGCGGTTTTGCCACCATGATCGGCAATGTGGCCGGCCCCATTTTTGCCATTTACCTGCTGGCCATGCACCTTCCCAAAAACACCTTTATCGGCACTTCGGCCTGGTTTTTCCTGATTGTCAATTTCTTTAAGTTTCCGCTGCATCTGTTCATCTGGGAAACCATCAGCTGGCATACCCTATCACTTGATTTAATGACCTTTCCGGCCATCGCCCTAGGTGCGTTCCTGGGCATCCGGCTAGTGAAGATTGTCCCCGAGAAAACCTACCGGTCGGCCATCATTATCATCACAGCCATATCGGCCTTTTTACTGTTAGTTTGATAAAGCACGTGTAAGTTCATAAATACATAAAACGTTTTACAATGAATCAGTTACAAGAATTTTTCCATGATAAAGCCATTGAATCTGTACTGGATATTGGCACCGGGACCGGTGATTTTGTGATGGTGCTGGATAACGTATTTCAAGGTCGGGCACACATTACCGGCATCGATCCGGGAGAGCAATGGCTGAACGAGGCCCGCGAACGCTTTCATCAACCCCATATCGAATTTCGCCGGATGGAAGGTGAAAAGCTGGCATTTGACGACCAAAGTTTCGATGCTGTTTCTATGTCAAAAGCCCTGCACCACCTGGACGATATTACCGCCACCATGAACGAAATCAGACGTGTGCTCAAACCCGGCGGCTGGCTCATCATTGACGAGGTTTCGGCAGATGAACTCAACGAGGCGCAGGAAAACCACAAAATGTTGCACCATGTCAAATCATTCGTTGACCGGGCAAACGGCATCAGCCACCAGGAAACCTGGAGCAAGGCTGAAATCCGCGACATCCTCACCCGCCAAGGAGTTGAGATAAAACTATCGTTTCCGCACGAACTCATGGAAAATACCATCATCGACGAAACCATCCTCAACGAAAAATACCGGATGATGGAACAACACCTGGAAGTATTAAACGGCAAGCCCGGATACCACCAAATAGCCGGCCAACTGCCTCTTTTCAAGGAAAGGTTAAAAAAACACGGCTTCAAAATGGCCACCATGCTAATGGTAGTAGGACAATTCCGATAAATCAGAGGAAGAGCAGGGGCTTGTAAAATGTAACGAAATATCTCCCCATCCCTCATTTTTCTTCTCCGGAAAAGAGTCAAATTTTGCTACTTTTGTGGCAATGATCGATCAGACAACCATAGACCGTATATTAGACGCCGCGGAGATTTCGGACGTGGTGGGCGAATTTGTCACCCTGAAAAAACGCGGGGTGAACTTGCTTGGAAATTGCCCTTTTCACAACGAAAAAACACCTTCATTCACCGTTTCCCCGGCCAAGGGCATCTTTAAATGTTTTGGTTGCGGAAAAGGGGGTAACTCGGTCAACTTCATCATGGAGCACGAGTCGCTGAGCTACCCCGAAGCGCTGAAGTGGCTGGCCAAGAAATACAATATCGAGGTAAAAGACGAAGAGGAAACGCCCGAACAGAAGCTGCAGAAAGACGAACGCGAAAGTATGATGATTGTGTCGGCTTTTGCCCAGAAATACTTTACGCGCTATCTGTGGAGCGAAAACGAAGGCCGCACCATTGGGCTGAGTTACCTTCGCGAAAGGGGCATCCGCGACGAAATCATCAAAAAATATGAACTGGGCTTTTGCCCTGATGCGAAAGACACCTTCACCCAGGCAGCCCAAAAGGAAGGCTACAAAATGGATTTCCTGGAAAAAACGGGGCTGACCATCAAGCGTGACGACTGGGTTCGCGACCGCTTTGCCGGGCGGGTGATGTTTCCCATCCACAACATTGCAGGGCGAGTGATTGCCTTTGGGGGCCGCACGCTGAAAAGCGATAAAAACGTTGCCAAGTACCTCAACTCACCCGAATCAGAAATTTACCACAAAAGCCGCGTGCTGTACGGTATTTTTCAGGCTAAACGCGACATTACCCGGCTGGATAAATGTTATCTGGTAGAAGGTTACACCGATGTGCTTTCGCTCCACCAGGCCGGTATCGAAAACGTAGTGGCCTCGTCTGGAACAGCTCTTACCCCGGACCAAATCCGCCTGATCAAGCGCTTCACGCCCAACATTACCATCATTTATGATGGCGATGCAGCTGGTATCAAAGCCTCGCTGCGGGGGATCGATCTGGTGCTGGAAGAAGGCGTGAATGTGAAAGTGCTGTTGCTGCCCGATGGCGAAGACCCCGATTCGTTTGCCCGCTCGATGAGCTCGGGCCAGCTGCAGCAATACATTGCCGAACACGAAACCGACTTCATCCGCTTCAAAACCCAGTTGCTGATGAAAGGGGCCGAGAGCGACCCGATCAGCAAAGCGCGTTTGATCAACGATATTGTGCGCTCCATTGCCATGGTACCCGATGCGATTACCCGCTCGGTTTATATTCAGGAATGCAGCCGGCTGATGGACGTTCAGGAAGAGATTCTGTACACCGAAGTACGAAAAATCAAATTCCGCGACAATGAAGAGTTTCAGAAAAAAAGCTTCCGGGAGCAATCTCGGCCAGTCCAGCCGACAGTAGTTCCTACTGCGCCGGTTAAAAACACCTGCGAAATTGAGGAGCGCGAAATCATCCGGATCCTGCTGAAATATTTCCGCCACGAGGTTTTTGAGGAAGAAGGCGAAGACCCCGGTGAAACGTATAGTATATCGGTGGGGCAGTTTGTGCTTGAGGAGCTGGAGAACGACGGATTACGCTCGGACAATGAACTTATCAACAAAATGCTGGATTTGTTTGCCGAAAACCTGGAAAGCGAATCGTTCAATCCCGCACAGTTTTTCATTTACCACAGCGACCCGCAAGTGAGCCAACTTGCCAGCGACCTGTTGGCCGAAAAATACATCGAAAGCAAACGATGGAAAAAGGGTGGCGCCTTTGTGGAAGCCGAAGATGAAATACTGGACATCCTTGTCCCAAAAATTGTACAGGAATACAAGCTTCGCAAAGTGAAAAACATGTTGGCCGACCTGGAGCATAAAATACACGAAGCAGCCCAAGCTAACAACTTTGAGCAAATCATGGACCTTCAGAACCAACATATTAATCTGAAAAAAGTAGCCAAATTTCTTTCAGAACAATTGGGCAACCGCACTATTGTCTAACAAACCCAATTCATCATGAGAACACTCTTCATACAAGACCGAAACGAAATTGACAAAATAATACGCGCCTGCAAAACCTGCTATGTTGCCATGAGCGATGAAGGACAGCCGTACGTGTTGCCCATGAACTTTGCGCTGGCTGGCGACACTGTCATCCTTCATTCGGCACAACACGGGCGCATGTGGGAAACGCTGAAAAAGAACCCGCGCGTATGCATTAACTGGACATTAGGCGAAGAACTGGCCTGGCAGGATGAGCGCAACGGATGCAGCTACCGGGTAAAATCGAAATCGGTTAATGCAGAGGGCATCGTGGAGTTTGTGGAAGAGTACGATGAAAAGGTAAAATGTCTGGAGGCAACCATGGCTCAATACAGCGACCGTGAGTTTAAGTTCAACCGCCCGGCCGTGGTCAATGTGGGTATCATTAGGGTGAAGATTGTAAAAATTACCGGCAAAGAGTTCGGCGCCAAGGCAGTTACCCCGTGGAACCAATAAAAGTACCTCTTCAAATCATGCCTCGAAACTACTTCATATCACATCACATTTATTCAACCGGCAAAAAGCGGGAGGGCAGCTTATGATCTTTGTAACGGGAGGTACGGGGTTGGTGGGTTCGCACATCTTGTTTGACCTGGTGCGTACCGGACGTCGGATTCGGGCACTAAAACAGAATACCAGCAACCTCAAATTGGTCAGCAAAATCTTTTCCTATTATTCCGATGAGGCTGATCAGCTTTTCAGCCAAATTGAATGGGTGGAAGGTAACATCCTGGATTACCACAGCCTGGAAGAAGTGCTTGCCGGCGTGACCGAAATTTATCACTGCGCTGCCATCGTATCGTTTCACGCCAACGACCACGACAGCATGCTGAATAATAATGTCCGCGGAACGGCCAACCTGATCGATGCTGCCCTGTTCAACAAGGTGAAAAAATTTTGCCACGTGAGCTCTATTGCCGCTTTGGGCAAAACTACCGACGGAACCGAAATCAACGAAGAAACTTATTGGACGCCTTCCAAGCAAAAATCGGCGTACAGCCTGAGCAAATTTTTTTCCGAAATGGAAGTTTGGCGGGGCATCGAAGAGGGGCTGGATGCGGTGATCGTCAACCCGTCCATCATTTTAGGGCCGGGAAACTGGGACATTGGCAGCCCAAAACTGTTTCAGGCCATATGGAAAGGGCTGAAGTATTATACAAAAGGCGAAACCGGCTTTGTAGATGTGCGCGATGTGGCGGCAGCCATGATTGGATTGATGGATGATCAAAACTTCCCCGATACCCGAAACCAACGTTTTATCCTGAATGCAGGCAACATGAGCTACCAGGAGTTCTTCAACAAAATTGCCGATGCCCTGCAAAAGCCCAGGCCCCGTACGTTTGCACCCGACCTGATTTTGCAGATGGCCTGGCGCGCCGCTCGGCTTGCAAGCTTCTTCTCTGGAAAACGGCCCACCATTACCCGCGACACGGTTTCCGGCTCCAACCGGATCAACCACTACAACGGCAGTAAAATTAGCCAAACCATTTCTTTCAACTACCGAAACCTGGATGAAACCATCACCGATATTGCCCGGCTGTTTTTGAAAGATATCTCATGACTGATGACAGATGACTGGTGCTAAACGAACGCGCATGGCCCATTAAATTACTGATGATTAAAATACGACAAGGGGTAACCTTCCCAATTATTCAGTCCCTTGTCATGTTGCACGTTCAATATGCATCAGGTACCAATAAAAACGGGAACCTCTTTCGAAATCCCCGTTATATATATCGGTAGTCAATAACTACTTTTCAATCTCTTTCCATACCAAAGCGCTGGCCCCAACAATGGCAGCATCGCCGGGTTTCAGTTCCGAAGGAAGGATTTTGATTTTGTTTTTAAAGATTGGCAGCAAGTGAGCTTCCATACTTTCGCGTGTTGGTTTGAAAATAAATTCACCGGCTGCTGTTGGTCCGCCAAATAAGAAAATAGCCTCCGGGCTCAGGTGGTGCACCGTATCGGCCAATCCCTGTCCCAACCATTTCCCGGTTTGTTCAAACACTTCCAAAGCAACTTTGTCGCCGTGAACGGCAGCATCATAAATCGCTTTCGAATCTAACTCCTTAAACGATTTATTGGCCAGCAAGCTGTCAACTGCATTATCACGGACCATAATTTCAAAAGCGGTACGTTTCATGCCTGGCGCCGAGCAATACGCTTCGAGGTGACCTTTTGCCCCGCAGCCACACAACCGGCCGCCCGGAATCAGCGTGGTATGGCCACACTCACCGGCAAAACCATCGTGCCCGTAAACTAAATCGCCATTTACAACAACACCACTTCCAACGCCGGTACCCAGCGTGTACATCACAAAGTTTTTCATGTGTTTGGCGCCGCCGTATATCATTTCACCAATAGCAGCAGCATTGGCATCGTTGGTCAATGCCAGGGCTTTCATCGTTGGATAATTTTTCCGTAAAAGCTCCACAAAATGTACGACTCCTTTAAACGACAGGTTCGGCGCATATTCAATGGTTCCGTTATAGTAGTTCCCGTTGGGCGCACCAATACCGATTCCCAACACTTCCAAATCAGCATTCACCAATTTTACCGAATGAATCAACTCATTAACGGCATTGGTCAAATCGTTAATATACCGGTCAATATCTCCGTGTGATGGTGTTGGGATCGAATTTTTCACCATCACCTGTCCATCCTGATCAACTACTCCGATGGCTGTGTTTGTTCCGCCAACATCAATTCCTATTGCTACTTTTTTCATACGTATTTCTGAATTTTATTCTATCAATTCTTTTCTATTAAAAACTTAATCTACAGGTATGTCTTTATTGATATTCTTGCTACCAATAAGCGAATAGTACAACAAATAGGCTAATCCGATAAATGGAACCCAATAAGAAACCATGTAACCTAACTTATCGGCAATACCGTTTTGTACTAACGGTAAAATACCGCCACCAACAACCATGGTCATAAAAATACCTGAAGCAGAAGCCGTAAACTTGCCTAAACCTTCAACGGCAAGGTTGAAGATACCACCCCACATCACTGAAGTACAAAGCCCTACGAAAATAAGATACATCGCATTCACGGGAACATTTGCTGCCCTAAAACTGATTCCGCCGGTTGCAGTAGTTTGAAGAACAGGAATGGAAACAGTTGTTGCAGGTGAAGAAATAATAGCCAGCAGAACCAAGCCCATACCGACTGCCGAAGCAATAATCAACATCGACCGACTGGAAACTTTACCGCCAATTGAAGCTCCCACGAAACGCCCGATTAACATCAGAAACCAATAGGTACCGGCAACAAAACCAGCAGTGGTGGCATCCAAGCCTCCGGCCATCGGGTCAGCAAGGAATAAATTCAGTGTTCCCGGAATACCAACTTCAACCCCAACATAAACAAAAATACCTACTGCTCCCAAAATGAAGTGACGGAAAGACCAGGCACTGTGCATTGATTTTTCAATGGCCTTCATCTTATCCTTAATGATGTGCGGTTCGGGAATATTAACAAATAACAAAACCAGGCCAACCAATGCGAAAACCCCCATGGCAGTAAACATTACCGGGTTAACGTCCTTAATCGCGGTATTTTTGGTGATTTCCCCAACCAGTGCACCAACTAGCATGGGCACCAGGGTTCCTGACAATGAATTGAAAGTGGCCCCAATTTGAATTAATTGGTTTCCTTTCTTTCCACCACCACCCAGAGTATTCAACATCGGGTTTACTACGACATTCAACATACACATGGAGAAACCTGCGATGAAAGCGCCCAAAAGGTAAACTAAAAAGCTCTCGGCAACCCCGGAGAAGTATTGTACTCCAACACCAACAAAACCGACCAGGATCGCTATTAAAGCAGTTTTTTTATAGCCTATTTTTTCGAGCAATTTACCTGCTGGAATCCCCATAAAGAGATAAGCTAAAAAGTTGGCAAAGTTTCCTAACATGCCTAAAAAATTCGAGGCCTGAAATTGCGATTTCACAACGACCCCCATTGGAGCTGCCAAGTTTGTGACAAAAGAGATCATACCAAAAAGTAAGATCATCATGAAAATTGGCAATGCATAAGATTGTTTACTGTCTTGCATAATGAAGTAAATTAAGAATAGTTGGTTTAAATTATTTATTTAAAAATCTGAATAACTCCGATTTTAAACAGGCACCATGAGATGCCTTCTCGTATTGAATTCACCGGAAATTTCAGAAAAACAAAATTAAAAATTAAAATTATTTTGCCCAGTTTGCAGAAAGCTAATCGACAGCCTTACCCGAACCAAAAACATGTTGTAAAGCTTCTGTCAGAATTTGCACAGTTGAAAAAAACACGACCGAGATGACTCAAAGAAATAGTTACGGCTCATAATCAACAAATTGCATTGAAAGATTTAAGGAAAAATAACAGACCTCCATTGAGTCCAGGATTAATCAACCCCATCATCTTCAAACCCTTCAAATAATTCGTCCGGCCCATTTGGTTCACCGGGGTCCTGATAAGGAGATTGAATTTTTCTTCCCCCGTAATGATAGCGCGAGGTTAAAATATTGAGAATTTCATTGGCAGAGGATTCAACCGGCTTATTATTTACATTGATCACAGTAAACCTGCCACGCGAAAAAACCAGGTTTGCATGACGAATTTCTTCCAATATCAACTTTTCATCTACATAGTTGGTATTTCCCAAATTATTGAAACTCCGTAACCGCTTCATTCGGTGGGCAATTAGTTGTGAAACACCAATCTGCAAGCCAAATACCCTGTCGGGATCGATACTGAACAACTCGTGAGGAGGATCAATTCCCGCAACCAGCGGTACGTTGGCCACTTTCCATCCATACAGGGCAAGGTAAACGCTCAATGGGGTCTTCCCGGAACGGGATACGCCGCAAAGTACAATTTCAGCTTCACTCAAGCGCTGCGGACTGAGTCCATCGTCATGGTTCAGGGTAAATTCCATGGCATCAATCCGGTCGAAATACTGTTGGTTAATCTCCCGATACAAGCCAGGCGATTGAAGTGAAGGAATTCCCAGTGCCTTATCCAGGTAATCTCCCAGCTCACCCATAAAATCAATTTGATGAACCCCATGCTCACGGGCCAGCTCAACCAGGCGTGTCCGCAAATGTCGGTCCACCATCGTGTGGGTCACCAGTCCGCCATCTTGTTTGGCCTGCAAAATAACATTTTCCAGCTTTTCCTCATCCATCACATTGGGCACTATAATCACTGGTACATTATTTTGCGGATACTGAATCAGTGTGGATTGGACCATATTATTACCTGCCAATCCCTTCCCCCCTGAAACCACATAAATAGGAGCCGGCTTCTGATTTTTATTATGATTACTCATGCCGCAAATATTTTTCCTCAATTTAAAACAAAGAAAATACATTCTGGTTGCACATGAGCCAATGTATGGGAATACTCCAACCATGCTATCATTTCAATTATCAGACCTAACAACTATCTTTGTTAACCTTATACTTTAAAAATACAGTAGAATTATGAGTTACACAGCCAACCTAAACCGCTACGACTCCATGCCTTACAACCGATGCGGCCGCTCGGGCCTGAAATTGCCAGCCATTTCGCTCGGCTTGTGGCACAACTTCGGTGGCGTGGATGTTTTTGAAAACGGACGATCCATGCTACATCGGGCCTTTGATCTGGGCATCACCCATTTCGATCTGGCAAACAACTACGGTCCGCCACCAGGATCGGCCGAAGAAAATTTCGGGAAAATCATGAAACAAGACTTTTCGTCTTATCGCGACGAACTGATTATTTCAACCAAAGCAGGTTACCTGATGTGGCCAGGTCCATACGGCGAATGGGGAAGCCGCAAATATTTACTGGCCAGCCTCAACCAAAGCCTGAAACGGATGAAACTGGAGTACGTTGATATTTTTTATTCACACCGCCCCGATCCCGACACCCCGCTGGAAGAAACCATGATGGCCCTCGACCAGGCTGTACGCCAGGGGAAAGCTCTTTATGCAGGCATATCGAACTATCCGGCTGAAATGGCCAAAGAAGCTGCCCGGATCCTTCGCCAACTCGGAACGCCCTGCCTGATACACCAACCAAAATACAGCATGTTCGAACGCTGGGTGGAAGACGGCCTGCTGGATGTACTCGAAGAGGAAGGCATTGGCTGCATCCCCTTCTCTCCCCTTGCCCAGGGGCTGCTCACCGACAAGTACCTGAATGGCATTCCCGAAGGCTCACGCGCCTCCAAATCATGGGGGTTTCTGAAGCCCCACCAAGTAGCACCGGCTATTGACAAGGTGAAAAAACTTAACCAAATTGCCCTGCAACGCGGACAAAGCCTGGCGCAAATGGCACTTGCCTGGCTGCTGAAAGACAAACGGGTGACCTCGGTCCTGATTGGGGCCAGTTCGGTGAAACAACTCGAGGACAATGTTGCCGTGATCAACAAGCTGGCATTCACCAACGAAGAACTTGATCTAATTGAGAAAATCCTGAAAGGATAACCGAACCAAGTTTTATTCACCAGGTGACTTCGAGCCACCTGGTGAATAAAATGCCATCGGAAGCCAAAATTCTTTAACTTTGATCTACAATCCTCAAATAAAAAATACTATGAAATCAGGTTTTCTGTTGGCTCTCATTATCGTACTCTCTGTTCTCACATCCGGGTTTGCCCAAGATCAAAGCACACCGGAAAAGAAAGACCTCGTGTATAAGTTCAACATCATGGAGAACATTATGCCGGGCACATGGAGGCAAACCAAACAGGCTTTTGCCGAAGCCGACAGCCTGAACGCCGACCTGATCCTCATCCACATGAACACTTACGGGGGCACGGTGTTGGATGCCGATTCCATTCGCACCAAAATCCTCAACAGCCCCATTCCGGTATATGTGTTTATCGACAACAATGCCGCCAGTGCCGGAGCTCTCATTTCCATTGCCTGCGACAGCATTTTCATGCGTCCGGGGGCTTCTATCGGCGCCGCCACCGTGGTTAACCAAACCGGACAGCAAATGCCCGATAAATACCAGTCGTACATGCGCTCCATCATGCGGGCAACAGCCGAATCGCATGGCGGTGATACCATCATCAGCGGACAGGACACTACTTTTCATTGGTTTCGCGATCCAAAAATTGCTGAAGCCATGGTAGATGAAAGTGTTTATATTCCGGGGATAATTGACACCGGCAAAGTGCTCACTTTCACCCCTTCGGAAGCCGTGAAATATGGTTTTTGCGAAGGAATTGCCGAAAATGTACCGGAAGTATTGAAAAAAGCAGGGTTCGAAAATTACGAACTGGTGGAATACAAACCAACAACACTGGAAAAAATCATTGGTTTTTTGGTCAACCCGATTGTTTCCGGAATCCTGATCATGGCCATTTTGGGCGGCCTATATTTCGAGCTGCAAACGCCGGGCATTGGGTTCCCGTTGGCAGTTGCCCTAATTGCTGCAGTGGCCTATTTTGCCCCGCTCTACCTCGAAGGACTGGCAGCCCACTGGGAAATACTGCTGTTCATTGTCGGGTTGATCTTAATTGCTGTTGAGCTGTTTGTGCTGCCGGGGTTTGGTGTGGCGGGCATTCTGGGTATCCTGTTCACCTTTACAGGACTGGTATTGAGTTTGCTGGACAATATCAATTTCAATTTCGAGGGTGTGGATCCGGCCAAAATCACCACAGCCTTGTCCACCGTTCTTGTTGGTTTGTTTGCCGGATTTATGCTGAGTCTCGCACTCAGCAAAAAGCTGTTTTCGGCGGATACCGGCGTCTTCCGGAATCTATCGCTGCACGCAGTTCAGGAGAAAGAAAAGGGTTTTGTAGGCGTAGATACCAATATCAAAAGACTTACCGGGAAAACGGGCACTGCCTACACGGTTCTCCGCCCTTCCGGAAAAGTGATGATCGAAGGCAAAATTTACGATGCCGTAGCCAACATGGGCATGATTGACAAAGGAGAAAGCGTCGTCGTGGTCAAAGACGAAGCTGCCCAGTTGTATGTCGAAAAAGTTTAAGTCAACAGCCACTGAATTCGCCCCGTTTTATATTGAAGACTTTGGCTCCTGCCACCACTTTTTTGCCCGTTATTAAATGATGACGGGCTTCTTTTTTGCCGGGGAAGCTTTCATTAAATGATCAAGCCTCCTTTTTTCAGTTCGACGGCCTTTCATTAAATGATGAAATCCCCTTTTTTCAGTTGGACGAGCTTTCATTAAATGATGAAACGCTCCTTTTTTGCAGGGAGGCCTGTCATTAAATAATAAAGCCTGTCTTTTTCGTTGGGCAGCCCTTCATTAAATGATGACGGACAGACAATGGCGGCCAGCCAAACCTTCACTTTTTGATGGCGAAGCAATGGCGGCTTGCCACGGAACCTCCATCTTTCACTGAACACGTAAATTCCCGTTTTCCACCCAAATCATGTATATTTGGCTGTTCTTCCTGAACAATTTTTGCCGTTCGGGAATTTTATATAGAAAAGGATCGTGGATGAAAACGTTTATTTCAAATTATATTTCCGAGCTGGTCTATCTGTTCAACGAGATGGCTCCGTGGCTGTTGCTGGGCTTGGTTTTTGCTGGTTTGCTGAGGGTATTTTTTCCGCAGGATAGGGTTCAGAAATACATGGGCAAACCGACAACCAAATCAGCTGTAAATGCATCGTTACTGGGAATACCAATGCCTTTGTGCTCATGTGGGGTCATTCCAACCGGAATTTCCTTTTTCAAGAATGGGGCTTCGCGGGGCGCAACCAACTCGTTTTTGATTTCCACTCCGCAAACCGGGGTCGATTCTATATTTGCCACCTACTCCATGCTGGGCTGGCCCTTTGCCATTCTTCGGCCAATTGTTGCCTTTGTGACCGGAATTGCAGGCGGTATCTTAACCAACTGGCTGGTAAAAGAAAAGCCAATAGCAAAGCCCGCATTTGCCGGTTTATCAATGGCCACTGCTACTGAAAAAAGCGAACAAAGTGTTCTTATTTCATCAAAAACGAGTGACAAAAAAGCACCAACCTGCGACGATGACTCATGCGACTGTCATACAGAAAAACCGAAGGGCAATGCTTTTGTACGAGCTTCCCACTATGCTTTTATTGAACTTTTGCAAGATATAGCCAAATGGCTAATTATTGGCTTCCTCATTGCCGCATTAATTTCGGTTATATTGCCCGACGACTTTTTCAGCTCTTTCCAGGGATGGGGAATTCTGGAAATCCTGATTATCCTGGCTGCGTCAGTGCCTATTTACATTTGTGCCACGGGCTCGATTCCCATTGCAGCCGTACTGTTAATGAAAGGTGTTTCGCCTGGTGCTGCACTTGTTTTCCTGATGGCAGGCCCGGCAACCAACGTAGCCACCATAACGGTTATCGGAAATACAATGGGCAAAAGATCCCTGTTGGTTTACCTGGGAACCATTACCGGCGGGGCAGTAATTTTTGGAATGCTTACCAACTGGCTGATCCCAACCGACCTGATCATGAGCCAGATTGCCCACATCCACGGCGATGGTGAACACGAAATGCTCCCCAAATGGCTGCAAGTTGGTTCATCAATATTGCTGGTTGGCTCGTTAATTTTTGGCTATTTTTACGAACGTTACGAGAAGTCACGTAAATCAACCAAGAGTATGGAATTTAAAACCTTGAAAGTGGAAGGGATGACCTGCTCCCACTGCGAAGCCAGTGTAAACAGCAACCTGCTAAAGCTGGACGGTATTGAAGAAGTAATTGCCGATAAAAATACTGCGGCGGTAAAAATTGCCGGCAACAAAATTAACCTGGATGAAATCGAAAAAATAATTACCGAAATCGGGTATCAATACAAAGGAGAAATGTAATGGGCCTGCTCCAACTCGGCTTAATCATTTTCAGCGTATTACCAGTTTTGGCAAATGCCCTGCTGGGCTATCAGCTGTTACGCAACGGACAAGGCATCTTGGGAAAGCCGACCATTTCGCCGGTCTTATTTTACCTGTCCAAAAGCATCACCGGGCTGGCCTTTGGCCTTCTGCTGGCCGCTTGCGCCCATTCCCGTTTTTTCGAATTGTTTCCCTGGCTTATCCAGGACAATATACCCGAAGTGCAAAAACTCATGGCGCTCATTTTCATGTTTGGCGGAAACCTCCTGCTGGTTCCGGCCTACTACAGCCTGAGCATTTTTACCCGGGTTGGTTTGCCAACATCACCACACATTCTGCACACCGAAGGCGTCTTCCGCATCAGCCGAAACCCGATGTACACCAGCTTTTTTTTCTTCTTTCCTGCCTGTTTTTTGCTCGTCCCAAGTATTCTGGTGGCATTATTACTAATTTTCAACCTGACAATCCACCACCTGATCATTCTGAATGAGGAAAAGTTTATGGCCACCGAGTTTGGCGAAGAATACCTTACCTATAAAAAAAATACAGCCCGCTATCTGTGATTGCAGAGACTTCTTCGCTCAGCCTATTCACATTGTCAATTTCACAAAGTATATTTGTCCTGATGGCCCATTTTACTCAAGTGATTTGGCCGGAAAATTTGTTCACCAATTAAACTACTAACTATGAAACTAATCAATTTACTTTTTCTCCTTTTACTGATTTCATCAGCTGGTTTAAAGGCACAAACTGCGACACATTCTTATTTCCCGGAGGAACAACTCATAACCGTTGGAGCTTATTATTATCCTGAACACTGGCCCGAATCGCAATGGGAACGCGATTTGGGGAAAATGGCTGAAATGGGATTCGAATTCACCCATTTTGGTGAATTTGCATGGGCTTTTATGGAACCGGAAGAAGGAAAATATGATTTTGCCTGGCTGGACAAAGCCGTAAAAATAGCCGCAGAAAAAGGGCTGAAGGTGGTCATGTGTACCCCCACGCCCTGCCCTCCTATCTGGATGTCGGTCGAACATCCGGACATTTACCGCATGGACAAAGACGGAAAAATGTTGTTCCATGGCTCGCGGGCCAATTATTCAACTTCCAGCGATTTATTCCAGGATTATACAGAGAAAATTGTTGTGGAATTAGCCAAACGATACGGAAACAACCCTACTGTAATTGGCTGGCAATTGGACAATGAGCCCAATTCGCTGGAAGATTACAGTCCGAATGCACAGGCAAAATTTCGCCTATGGCTGAAAGAGAAATACGGATCGATTGAAGAATTAAACCACGCTTGGGGAAACAAATTCTGGAGCTGGCTATACCAGGATTTCGAACAAATCAATATTCCCAATCCTGCCATTCAATATGGGGTAAGTCCTACCGGCTTGCTGGATTACCACCGCTTTCTGGCTGACAAACAAGCCCAGTTTCTGGATTTTCAAGCCAGCATTTTAAAGAAATACATTTCGGAAGACCAGTGGATCACCTCCAACTACATCCATTCGATCACTTCATCTGATCCGCGCAGGCCAAAAGAGTTCACTTTCAGCTGCTACACGATGTATCCGGTGAGCAGCGAGAAAAATGTGGGCGACAACGGTTTCCGGCTGGGCATCCACAACAACATCAGTTTTGCCAACGACTTTTACCGCCCGATAAACGGCGTTACCGGTGTAATGGAGCTACAACCCGGCCAGGTAAACTGGGCCCCCATTAACCCGATTCCGGAGCCGGGCGCTGTCAATATGTGGCTGTGGAATGCATGGGCAGGTGGTTCATCGTTTGCCTGCACGTACCGCTTCCGCCAACCGCTTTACGGTTCGGAGCAATACCACCACGGCATTATCGGCCCTGACGGTGTCACCCCGTCCCGCGGTGGATTGGAATACGAGCAATTCATCAACCAGATAAAAGAACTGCGTACCCAATACGACCCGAAAGCAGAAATGCCCCGGGAATTGCTGAAAAAGAAAACGGCCATCCTCTGGAGTCACGATAACCTTTGGGATACCGAGATCTCCAAACGAACCCGGCAGTGGAACACCTGGTCATTCGTAAAAAGTTACTACGACATTCTGAAATCGTTTGGCTGTCCGGTGGACATTATTACGGAAGAAAACAACTTTTCGGATTACGAATTCTTGCTCGTTCCGGCCTATCAAATGGTGGATGAAAAACTGATCGGACGTTGGAAGAAATATGCAGAGGAAGGCGGACAACTGATTATTACTTGCCGTACCGGGCACAAGGACCGGAACGGGCACCTCTTTGAAGCCCAATGGGCCGAGCCGATGTGGAACCTGATCGGGGCAAAAATTGACGGCTACGACCTGATGCTGGAAGACGGGAACGGACTT
Source organism: Gaoshiqia sediminis (assembly GCF_025907915.1). Classification (GTDB taxonomy): domain Bacteria; phylum Bacteroidota; class Bacteroidia; order Bacteroidales; family Prolixibacteraceae; genus Gaoshiqia; species Gaoshiqia sediminis. The sequence continues at coordinate 123,700 of NZ_JAPAAF010000004.1, read as the reverse complement.
GTTTCATTCAACGGAAAACAATACCGATGGAACAATTGGGGAGAACAACTGATTGCGAATGAAGGTACGGAAGTGCTGGCCAACTACGACAATCAGTTTTATAAAGGAATGACTGCCGCAGTTACACGCAAAGCCGGAAAAGGTACGGTCACTTATATCGGTATAGATACGGACGACAAAAACCTGGAAAAAGACCTGATGGCTGAGGTTTATAAAAAAGCAGGCGCCAACATTGAAAATCTGCCCAAAGGTGTTTTTATAGAATGGGAAGATGGTTTTTACGTGGCGGTCAACTATTCGTCGCAGCCCTATGAACTGCCAATAAGCGAACCGGCCAAAATTCTGGTTGGCAGCAAAACCCTGACCAGCCCAGGCGTTACCGTTTGGAAAGAATAAACAAAAGGAAAAACCCGAACAAAAAAATCCCGGTCAAATCAATGGCCGGGATTTTTTCGAACTAAAAAACGGAGATTACTGTTGGTTGAATTTCCGGATACCTTCATCCAGAAATTCTATAAAGTTATTCGGGTTCAAATCATAGGCTTTTGGCGCAACCAGCATATTGCCGTCGGTATCCAGCAAAACATAGTAAGGCTGTGCATTTACGCCAAAATGGGTGATCTGGAAATCAGCGTATTTTTTCCCCAGCGTCTTTTTTACCTTTCCGTCATAAGCCGAAGTTACCCACTCACTTTCCGGCAAGGTGGTTTTATCGTCAACATACAACGCTATAATGACAAACTCTTTTTTGAGGCGCTCCAGCACCCGCGGATCGGACCAAACAGTGGCTTCCATCTCGCGGCAGTTTACGCAGCCGTGTCCGGTGAAATCAATGAAGACGGGTTTATTCAGGGCCTTGGCACACGCCATTCCTTGTTCATAATCGAAATAACCATTCAGCCCGTGGGGCAAATGCAGGAAATCATCATATTTCGGGTTGTCACACAATTCATTTACGCCATTAAACGCATGAGTGCCAGTCGATGAAGTAACTAGTCTCACCTCATCACGGATGATTTTGTGCAAATCAAAATCATGTGTCGTTTGCGGAGGCAGATAACCGGAAATGGATTTTAGTGGCGCACCAAACATACCGGGGATCAGGTAAATCACAAACGAAAAGGTGATTATGGCCATCATTAACCTGGGAACGGAAACGTGCTTCACATCACTGTCGTGCGAGAACTTCAACTTTCCAAGCAGATAGAAGCCCAACAATACAAAAATGACAATCCAGATCGCCAGATATACCTCACGGTCAAGAATTCCCCAATGATAGGTTTGGTCGGCGATGCTAAGGAATTTCAGGCCAAGCGCCAGTTCCAGGAAGCCAAGCACTACTTTTACCGAATTTAGCCATCCGCCTGATTTTGGCAAATTGCTTAACCAGCCAGGGAACAAGGCAAATAAGGTAAACGGCAGTGCAAAAGCCAACGCAAAACCAAACATGCCAATAATCGGTTTTAATACCGCGCCCCCTGCCGACTCAACCAGAATAGCGCCAACAATGGGCCCTGTGCAGGAGAAAGAAACCAACACCAGCGTCAATGCCATGAAGAAAGAGCCCAAAAAACCGCCTTTATCAACCTGGCTGTCGGACTTATTGACCAGCCAACCGGGCAGGACAATCTCGAACATGCCGAAAAACGAGAAGGCGAAAATCATGAAAATGAGAAAAAACAGCGTGTTTGGCACCCAATGGGTACTCAGCCAGTTTGCGGCATCCGGCCCAAACAGCACCGCAACCAGCGTTCCCACAATGGTATAAATGGCAATGATCGAAAGCCCGTAGAAAACCGCATGCAACTTTGCAGTTAGTTTATTTTCTCCGCTCTTCATGAAGAATGAAACCGTCATCGGGATCATCGGAAAAACACAAGGCGTCAAGATTGCAGCCAGTCCGGCCAAAAAGGAGAAAAAGAAAAACAGCCACATCGTTTCAATGGAGCCCTCTTTTCCTTTGTCGGTCATTATTTTTATCGGAGGCGTTTGTTGCTTCTCCCCGCTTACCCCGGCAGCACCCTCTTGATCGGGGGAAGTATTGAATTCGAAGTTAAAATCGACCTCGGTTGGAGGCAAGCAAGTTTCATCGTCGCAGCACATAAACTCCACATAACCGCTTATTTCAACCGGCTGGTCAGATTTCAGCCGAATGGTTTGAATGAACTCAGCCTCGTGACTGAAATACCGAAGATCCATTTGAAAGGTCTCATCAAACTTCTCGGTCGGTTCCGGAATTTTAGTCAACTCGCCAATCAACTCAAACTGGCTGGTATCGCTATAATTAATTGAAGTTGGCACCGGACCGCCATCCGGCAGGCTGGTATCGTATAAATGCCATTTTTCTTCAATGGTAGCTTTAAAAATCAGTTGCACTTCATCGCCCTGTTGCCTGGAATCAAAAGACCATTTTACAGGCTCAAGAATTTGAGAAAACGACTGCAGAGAAAACAGGATCAATGCGATAAAAAGAGTTATTTGCTTCATCGTTCAAAATTTATATGAATGGCACAAAAATAAGCGGTATCGCCTAAAACCTATAAAAACGGTAGGTTGATAATTGACCGAAAAGGGTTGAAAAAGGTTCTAGTCCCCCATCAGGATGCATTTTATTTTTGTTGATTGTACAAGGCGATAGCCTCTTTCCGGCTCGATACCCCCAGTCGTTTGTATAAATTATTGATGTGGGTTTTTACGGTACTCAGCTCAATAAACAAATCGGCAGCAATCTCTTTGTTGGTTTTTCCGGCAGCCAGGCTTTCCCATATCAGGCGTTCTTTTTCGGTCAACAGATTTTTAAGCTCCACAGCTTTATCACTTGACCGATTACGACGCTTCCGAAAAAGCAGGAACAGCAGAAAAAAGATAATGGCTGCCTCGCCCCAGATAATCCAGGTGCGCCAGGGCTTTGTAATTTTGGGGATCTCACAAACCAGATCGCGATACCCGACCAAATTAGTTATCAAATTATTGTATGCATGCGCATAAAAATGTTTAGGGTGGGAAACTGCCAACCGATCCTGAAAGCTGAAGTAAAAACCGGGGTTTCTCAGAAAGTCTGTTTCCTTATCCGCAATGTGATAAATAGCGAATAATCCAACGAGCGGATCATCGCATCCTTCAACAAACTCACGAATATATTTATTTAAACTTTGGCTATAAAAATCCCGTTTGGCAACCGTATTAATTTCCTGGATAAGCTTACGCTTCTGGTAATATGCATTCTCGAATTCATTTAACCGTACGTTTCTTGCAGCACCGGTGATCTGTACAGCACCAAACACCTGGTAGGGATCACTATTCTCAAGATAGATACTATCCTGATTATTTAATATCAGGTGAACAAAATTCCGGACCGAATCGGTCATAAACTCAACGGCAAACAAGTTGTTGCGAACAAGGTACAGACGATAAAAACGCGGATCATCGGGCATATCCTGTCCCGAAAGCCGAAAATTGCCGTCCGGTTCAATAAAGGTTTCATTGACAATAAATTCAGGGGAAGCTACAAACAAATTTTCCGGCGAATTGATGGACGCCAGGTAAATGCGTGGTTGCCAATCAGAGGAAATGTTCAGCTTTCCGATGATTTCGTAAGCATGCGATCCTCCGGTCAGAAATACAAACAACAAAAACAGGATGGTTCTGGTCATGATAACAGCTTAAAAACATCCCTAAAATAACAAATCCCGGTCATTTTGCCCGGGACTTGCCATTAAAGTATTATTTCTTCCATATTATCATCAAAAAAATGGTACTCCAAGAAACTCATGGAATTCACTCCTTCAATGGTAACACGTCTTAAAAATTTGAAAGCCCATTTTCGCTTTTGGGACATCAGTCCCTTAGTTAAAAATGCAGCAACGTAAGGATGAACTTTTAAGGTCAAACCCTTTTTATTCAGGTCCTTAAAAATATAATTGACCTTATTATCCAGTTCATCTGTAAAGAGAATTGTCGGCGTTACTTTTCCGGTTCCCTTGCATGACGGACAAACTTCAGCTGTCTCAACATGCTCTTCGGGCCGGACCCGTTGGCGCGTTATCTGCATCAAACAAAACTTGCTTAAAGGCAATATGTTGTGTTTGGTGCGGTCGGCGCCCATCGCCTCTTTCATGCGTTCATAAACCTTTAGTCGGTTTTCGGCATTGTGCATATCGATAAAATCGATAACGATAATGCCCCCCATGTCCCTCAACCTCAATTGTCGTGCAATTTCCTCAGCAGCTGCAAGGTTCACCTCCAGTGCGTTGGTTTCCTGATCAACTCCCGCTTTCGAGCGGTTACCACTGTTCACATCGATAACGTGAAAAGCTTCGGTGTGTTCGATGATCAGATAAGCCCCGCTTTTAAATGAAACGGTTTTTCCAAATGACGACTTAATTTGCTTCTCGATCCCGAAATGTTCAAATATAGGCTGACCGCCTTTATACAATTTGACAATCTTTCGTTTCTCCGGATCGATCGTTCCAAGGTATTCTGCGATGTCATCGGCAACAGCAGCATCATTTACAATTACGCTGCTGAAATTTGGGTTATAAATATCCCGCAACAGGGCGGTTGTCCGGTCGATTTCACCCACGATTAAAGACGGCGCCTGGGCTCGCTTTAATTTTTGGAAAATCGTTTCAAACTTGGCGACCAGTTTCTTCAGTTCCTGGTCCAATTCGGCCACGCGCTTTCCTTCAGCGACGGTCCGGACAATGACACCATATTTCCTCGGCCTGATACTTTGAATCAATTTCTTCAGCCGGTTCTTTTCTTCGGTTGAGCTGATTTTCTGAGAAATACTGATTTTCTCACTAAACGGCATCAACACTAAATTTCTTCCTGCAATTGATAGTTCGGAGGTCAACCGGGGCCCCTTGGTTGATATGGGCTCTTTGGCAATTTGTACCAGAATATTCTGTCCGGCCTTTAGCACCTCTGTAACTTTGCCCTCTTTGTTAATGTCGGGCTCTGATTGGATTTTTGACAGCGAAGAAATACGGTTTTTGGGAGAACTGGCAATTTTCATGAACTTATTTAAAGTTGAAAACTGCGGCCCCATGTCGAGATAATGCAAGAATGCATCTTTTTCATACCCAACGTCGATGAATGCAGCGTTTAAGCTCGGCATAATTTTTTTGACCCTGGCTAAATAAATATCGCCAACTGCAAATTTTGCTCCGCTTTTTTCCCTTGTTAGCTCAACTAAGCGTTTATTTTCTAATAAGGCAATAACGACTTCCGAGGGAGTGACATCAATAATCAGATCGCTACTCACAACGTTTTTAAATTAGAAATTAGTTTCGCATAAATACGACTCATAAAACAGATTAAACCTAAAACACCCGTGTGCTTTAGGTTTAACCAACAGAACGTTATAGTTTTACCTAAAAAGGGAAAACTATTTCTTCTTTTTATGTCTGTTTTTACGTAGTCTTTTTTTACGCTTGTGCGTTGACATCTTGTGTCTTTTTCTTTTTTTTCCGCTTGGCATAATTTACTTTTTTACTTGGTCCTTAACTTGAGATACAAATGTTTTCGCCGGTTTAAACGACGGAATAAAGTGCTCAGGAATGATAATTGTTGTATTCCTTGAAATATTTCGGGCTGTTTTCTCTGCTCTTTTTTTCACGATGAAACTTCCAAAACCACGCAGGTAAACGTTTCTACCTTCAGTTAAAGAATCTTTTACAGTTTCCATGAAAGCTTCCACTGCTTTTTGAACAGTTACTTTTTCAATCCCTGTGTTCTTGCTAATTTCGTTAACAATATCTGCTTTAGTCATCTCTTAAAATATTTAGTTTTCAATAAATTATATTTTCGCCTTAATCGGTGTGCAAAAATAAAAATTATTTGAGAACTAGAAACATATGAATTGAATTATTTTTGCAATTCACAAAGATTCTAAAGCAGTTATGGAGAATTTGAAAGCAATTGCCGCCGACTTATTGCAATGGTACACCATTAATAAGAGGACGCTTCCCTGGCGGGAAAATAATGCGCCGTATTCGGTTTGGCTCTCCGAAATTATTTTACAACAAACTCGAATTAACCAAGGTTTGTCGTATTACCTCCGTTTTTTGGAAAAATACCCGACGATAACCCATTTTGCCAACGCCAGCGAAGACGACATCCTGAAACTTTGGCAAGGCCTGGGGTACTACTCCCGGGCAAGAAACATGCACCACACAGCCCAAAACATTGTTAATCAACACCATGAAAATTTTCCAAAAAACTACTCGGAGTTGTTAAAATTTAAAGGAGTAGGAGAATATACTGCCGCCGCTATCGCTTCCATTTCATTCAACTTGCCACACGCGGTAGTTGACGGAAATGTTTATCGGGTACTTTCCCGCTTGTTTGCTATCTCCACTCCAATAGATACCACCGAAGGAAAAAAGACTTTCAAAGAACTTGCCAACCAACTGATTGACAAAGACTATCCAGGGGACTACAACCAGGCAATCATGGAGTTTGGAGCCTTGCAATGTACCCCCAGGAATCCGGATTGTGATAGTTGCCCATTTCGGAATAGATGTGTTGCCCGCCAAACCAATCTGGTTGACCAGTTTCCGGTGAAGGTCGGAAAACAAAAAATCAAACACCGGTATTTTAATTATCTGCTGATTGATGCAGGGCAGAAAACGTTTTTAAATAAACGAACGAAAAGTGATATCTGGAAAAACTTATACGAATTCCCGGTTATTGAGACTGACCACAAAGCTGAAGTAACAGAACTTGAAGAAGGACTATTGAAATTTTTCAGCAACCTGGATTTCGAAATCAACGGGATAAGTCCCTGGCACAAACAGGTCCTCAGTCACCAGCACATTCATTACAGGTTTATCCATATTCGCACATGTTACAAAAAAAACATGCTTTCTTCCCTCATCAAAGTGAATAAAAAAGATATTTTTAACTTTGCTGTTCCGAAACCGATTGAACGGGAATTGGAAAGATTAAATTGGTGAGAACGCTGGTTAATTCGGGAAAGAGTTACGTTCCGTAAAAAAATATACATTGTTCGTAAAATTATGAACTTAATGTTCCTGTTTTCAAGGAGGAATGTTGTAAATTTATTTTGTTAATTTTAAACTTATAATATCATGTCTGTAAACAAAGTATTATTAATTGGCAATGTTGGCCGCGACCCGGAAGTCCGGCACCTTGACAAAGACGTAGCAGTAGCAAACTTTACGCTGGCGACCTCCGAAAGCTACACCGCCAAAAACGGCGAAAAAGTGACCACTACCGAGTGGCACAACATCGTCGTTTGGCGTGGACTGGCAAAAGTGGTTGAACAATACGTAAAAAAAGGCGACAAGCTGTATATCGAAGGACGTATCCGCACACGTGCCTGGGACGACAAAGACGGAAACAAACGTTACACAACCGAAATATATGCCGACAATATGGAAATGCTGGGTGGTCCACGAGGTGCCGATGCACCAGGCAATAACCATGCTGCACCGGCCAGTCAACCGGCAAACAACGTCGCTGAGCCCGATTTTAGCCCATCGGAAGAAGACGATTTGCCATTTTAGTAACTAAAACAACTATTAATTGGAAACCGACCCTTTACCTAAAAATTTAGCCCTCAGCTGGGATGTTGATTTTCATCCTCTCACTGCAGCTGCAATTTTCAGTCTATTCTTTATTGTGATATTGCTGATATCTTCAGCGCTCATTTCCGGCTCCGAAGTGGCCTATTTTTCCCTTAGTCCGAAAGACCGGCAACGGCTGAAAAGTAAAAAAGAAAAATATATGCACTATATACTCCAAAACCTGGAGTATCCCGAAAAGTTGTTGGCTACCATATTGGTGGCCAACAACTTTGTCAATGTAGGCATTGTAATACTCTCTGCCTACACTACCAATATGATCTTTGACTTCTCCAACGCACAAACCGTAGGTTATATCTTTCAGGTAGTTGTTATTACCTTTTTCCTGTTACTCTTCGGAGAAATTATCCCTAAGGTTTATGCCACGCGCCATTGCATGCGCGTTGCGCGCCTGATGGCCATCCCGCTATATATACTGGAACGCATATTCAGACCGTTAAACGCCATTCTCATTTATTCAACTTCGTTTGTGAACCGGAAGATGCAAAACCACACGCAAAACATTTCGGTGGACGAGCTCTCCCAAGCCTTAGAGCTCACAGCCGACCACGAACTTTCGGAGGATAAAGACATACTGGAGGGCATTGTGAAATTCGGCAATAAAAGCGCCGTAGAAATCATGCGCTCCCGCGTTGATGTAGTGGCCCTGGACATCAAAGATTCGTACCATAAAGTAATCAACCTGATCAACGAATCGGGTTATTCGCGCATCCCGGTTTATTCGGGTTCGTTCGACAACATCCGGGGCATCCTCTACATCAAAGACCTGTTGCCCCATACCCACAACCGCGAAAATTTCCGCTGGCAATCCATCATCCGTCCACCATTTTATGTGCCCGAAACCAAAAAAATAGATGATTTGCTGGAAGAATTTCAGAAAAACAAAGTTCATATGGCGATAGTTGTTGACGAGTACGGAGGCAGCTCGGGCATTGTGACACTGGAAGATATTCTGGAAGAAATCGTGGGCGACATCGCCGATGAGTTTGACGAAGATGAAACCTATTTCACAAGGATTGACGAAAACAAATACTTGTTTGATGGTAAAACCCTGCTCAATGATTTTTATAAAATTACCGGCAGCAATGAGCACATCTTTGATGAATACAAAGGAGATGCCGACACACTTGCCGGTCTTATCCTGGAGCTGAAAGGTGATATTCCGGCCATGCACGAAAAAATCACCTGCAAAAATTTTATTTTTTCTATCGATGCGGTGGACAACCGGCGCATAAAAAAAATAAAGGTGGAAATCCGTTAATGAATGAGGATTGTTGAATGATTTTGGATCAATGCATTTCACCTAAAAAAGAGAAATTCATCACTCAACATAGCTTTTAAAAAATGAAAAAGTCACCCATATACCGAAGTCTAATATTATGGATATGCCTCCTGGTTTCGGCCTGTACCAACCATGAACACACCCCAAAACCGCGCGGCTATTTCAGGATTTCGTTTCCCGAAAAATCGTACCACAAAGCGGACCTACCGCTTCCTTTCTCATTCGAAGTAGCTGATTATTCGAACGTTACTACTACCAACCAGACAACAAACGAAAGCTGGGTGAATGTCGTAACCCCGGGAAACAAGGCAGATCTGCACATAACTTACGCCCCTTTGAAAGGCGATCTGGCCAAACACATTGAGGATTCGCGAAAACTGGCCTACGACCACAGCATAAAAGCAGAAGCCATTAACGAGCAACTCTTTATCAACCCAACAGAGAGGGTGTACGGTACCATTTATTTTATTGAGGGGAACGCTGCTTCGCCCCTGCAATTTTACCTTACCGACAGTAACCGGCATTTTTTGCGCGGAGCCATGTACATTCGCGAAATCCCCAATATCGATTCAATCCGGCCAGTGATCGATTTTCTGAAACCGGACGTAATCCGCCTGATTGAAACCACCAGGTGGAAATAGACAAAACCGCCCTTGACACATTACTGCCATGCCATTATTAGAAAAAATATCTGTTTTTGATGGACTGCTGCTCATCTGGGAGCTTACGGAAACGCCGGAAGAATTGAGAATATTGATTCCGGAAGCGCTGAGCGACAAAGCATTTTCGTTGCTGACCAACCCCAAAAGGCGGAAAGAATGGCTGGCCGTCAGGTTGCTTCTTCGTGAAGTTGAATGTAGTCCTGCTCATATTTCTTATACCGAAATCGGGAGGCCACAGATCGAACACGAGCATTTTCATCAAATAAGCATCAGCCACTCCGATAAGCTTGCCGGTGTTTTTCTGCATCCCTCAAAAACCATCGGGTTGGATATTGAAAATGCAGACCGGGATTTCGTCCGGGTTGAAAAAAAGTATCTTTCGCCCAAAGAAATGGAACTGGCCCGTACCATACCGAACGGGCACGGATTGTTTTGGGGAATCAAGGAAGCTGCATACAAAGCTGCAGGAATTCCGGGTATCCATTTTGCCCGGCAAATTCAAGTCGGAATTAGTGATGAAAAACAACTCTCAGCCACATTAACGGCGGATAAAACCCAGAACTTCCGGGTGCACCAATTTCAATTCAACAGGCAACTTATTGTTTGTCTGATTGATGACAACAGGAATAATCCGCGAACGAAAAAATAGCCAAACATAACCGCGGCTTACTTGTTTATCTCAGAAAAAACTAAAAAATGAATCACACAAAACCACACATACTGGTCATCTTCGGGGCTTCCGGCGACCTGACCAAACGAAAACTGATCCCTGCCCTCTTCGATTTGTACAAACAAAAGTTGCTGCCCGCACAATTTGCCGTGTTGGGAGTAAGCCGTACCGAACTTTCGGATGAGGAATTCAGAAACAGAATGACGGAATTTCTCCCCGAAGAAGAGACGCACCAATCGGTTGTGGAAGAATTTCTCCCCAAACTTTATTACCAACCGCTGGCTACCGATGATGGCTATGAGTACCCGATTTTGAGGGATCGACTGGCTACCATCGCCAAACAAAATGTCATAGCCGAAAATTATATTTTTTACCTGTCGACGCCGCCAAAACTGTACGACGTGATACCAGCCAACCTGGCCAGCGTGGAACTGAATAAATCGGACGATGGATTTCGCCGCCTGATTGTGGAAAAACCTTTTGGCACCGACCTCGCCTCGGCCAAAAAACTAAACAAAAAGTTGCTTCATTATTTCGATGAAGACCAGATCTATCGCATCGATCACTACCTGGGCAAAGAATCAGTACAAAATATGCTGGTGACCCGCTTCGCCAACGGCATTTTCGAGCCTATCTGGAACCACAACTTCATTCAGCATGTAGAAATTACATCGGCTGAAAGCCTGGGCGTGGAGGAACGCGGCGGTTATTACGATCAATCGGGAGCCATGCGTGATATGGTGCAAAACCACCTGATGCAGCTGGTGGGCATGGTGGCCATGGAGCCGCCGGTTGTGATTGAGGCCGATGCCATCCGAAACGAAGTGTTGAAAGTTTTCCAGTCGCTTAGGCCAATTAAAGAAGATGACGTTGCCAGCCAGGTTATACGCGGACAATACACAGAATCGCACATAAAAAAAGAATTGGTAAAAGGCTACCGGCAGGAAAAAGGAGTGAACCCGGAAAGCCGCACGGAAACCTTTTTTGCCATGAAATTTTTCATTGACAACTGGCGCTGGAGCGGGGTTCCGTTTTACATTCGCACCGGGAAAAAATTACCCACCCGTGTAACCGAAGTGGTCATTCACTTCAAAAAAACGCCGCACCACCTTTTCGGCACGAGCCAAGCGAGCCAGCAAACCAGCAACCAGCTTATCATCCGGATTCAACCGGATGAAGGCATCTTGCTGAAATTTGGGATGAAAGTTCCCGGGGCTGGTTTTCGGGTGCAGACCGTCAACATGGATTTTCATTATGACGATTTGGCTGATACACACCTGCCGTCGGCTTACGAACGCTTGCTGCTTGATTGCATGCAAGGCGATGCCACCCTGTATTCGCGCGGAGATGCTGTAGAAAAAGCGTGGGCCTATGTTCAGCCTATTCTGGATGCCTGGCAAAACAATCCCGACATTCCCGTTTACGGTTACCCCGCAGGAACCTGGGGCCCCGAAGTGACCGACAAACTCATTGAAGGCGGAAGCTGGCGCTATCCCTGCAAAAACCTCTCGGACGACGGAAATTATTGCGAACTCTAGCAACCGTCCCTGTTCCATTTATATCTGAAAAGGAAAAGCAATGAACAAACCACCTAAAATAAAAGTATTCGACAATTCCGTAGCAGTGGCCAACGCTTTTGCGAAAAAATTATACCAACTGGCAAGCAGCAGCGAAAAACCGTTTCACCTGGTTTTGTCAGGCGGAAGCACCCCTGCCCTGCTCTTTGATATCCTGGCGCGACAATATGCCACTATCATGCCTTGGGACCGGATTCATTTCTGGTGGGGCGACGAACGTTGCGTACCGCCAACCGATGGTGAAAGCAACTATCGGATGACACGTGATCATTTATTCAGCAAAATTAAAGTTGACGAAACGAATATCCACCGGGTAAAAGGCGAATGGCGCCCGGAAGAGGCAGCTGCCGCCTATCAGCAGGAAATCGTCAACTTAATGCCACACACGGATGGCTGGCCGGTTTTCGACCTGATTATATTAGGTATGGGAAACGACGGGCATACCGCTTCTATTTTTCCTCACCAGATGTATTTGCTCGATTCGGAACAGGTTTGCGCTGTGGCCACTCACCCGGAAAGCGGACAAAAACGGGTGACGCTGACCGGCAAGGTGCTGAACAATGCCAAACGTGTTTTCTTTTTAGTGACGGGGAAGTCAAAGGCCGAACGGGTGAAAGAGATTATAAATAAGCTGGAAAAAGCCGAAAAATTACCGGCGACCCATATCCGGCCAACGCATGGCAAGCTGGCATTTTATTTTGACCAGGAAGCAGCGACCGGAATTGACAACTAAAAATAGTCGATACCGGATGCCAAATTCTAAAAATGAAGCTTTGCCATCTAGCAATTTACCGCAGAATCTCTTCCAGGATACGTCCTTCACAATGGCCAGGCACATCGAATCCAAGTATTTCAAAAATAGTTGGCACCATGTCAATGGCATCCACTTGATCGAGGATGCGTGTGTTCTTCACCGAACTGCCCAACCAGATTAGCGGAATGCGCGAGTTGTCGTTATAAATGGTACGATGGTACTTAAATTGAGGCTGCCAGCCATCTTCGAGCACATACAACACATCGCCCGAGCGTTTCAGGTTATACGATTTGGCAATGGCCATCAACTGGCTTTTCACATAATCGCCCCGGGTGAAATCGGAAGCCGGAAGGGCCAGTTTCACCCCTTCAAACTGATTGATAAACGAAGCGGCCTTTGCCTGCACAGTTTCGAGAGCCAAGCCCTTTTTTTCAATCAGCTGACGGTTCATGTAAATCTGCTGATCGCTTACAAATTCAATCCAATCGCCTTGCCCATAAGTAATGTTCAGGAACGATTTCAAGAGCGCAATCATACTCTCGGGAGCCACATAACCAACCGGCATGTTGAATTCTTCTTTCAGGTAAGTTACCGGGTACGATGCAGAACACGCCGATGTGAGCACCACCAGAGTATTGGTCATTCCAACCGCTTTGTCGAGATAAGTGAGTAGACTGGCAATATCCTGATCGAGCCGCAGATAAATGTCCTGCATCTCCACCGAAGAAGGGCCAAACGAACTGTTTTCATAATCCATCGACGAGAAACTGATCGTGAGCAAATCGGGCACTTCATCACGCCCCAATTGTTCTGACTCAATCAGGTTCACAGCAAAGTCCTTGATCATACGGTTTCCGAAAGGAGTAGTTTTCAGCACCTTGTAACTCCCGGCATTTGACATCAACTTTTTAAGATTATACGGGAAAGTATTCCATTTATCATAGTAGCCTTTCTCAAGGACATAATCATCATTCAAACTGGCACCGTAACTACTTATGGGCAAGAGGGTTGTCCAGTCCCGTCCAATGTACATCCCGGCCATACCCTTATTGTTAAAATCGAAAGCCCAAGCCGGGAACTGGCCTACGTAATACGAGCTGGAAATCATGTGCCCGGTCTGGTTATCGAGCCAGTAAGCGCCATCGGCAGCGTGTCCGGCCGAAAAAACAGCGCTGTAATCATTCAAGCCCACCGAAAACACCCTGGACTTTCCATTCGTGTTCAGTTTTAAAACATCTCCCAGCGTTGGGCTCAACAACAAAGCCGCCGAGCGTTGCCCCTCCGGAGAATCACTGCCCACTGTCATATAATAGCTATCGTCCAGTGCATTAATCTCCTTTTCCTTCAACCGGTCATACCAGCTTTCATTGATGATCCCATGCCGATCAGGATAAACACCGGTGAACAAGGTTGGAACGCCTGTCAGGCACTTTTTAACGTGCAGGTTCATGGAGGCATTGCTGCATACTGCTCCCTGGTTGACCAAACGAAGAAAACCATCCTGCTGAAATTTGTCAGCATACCGGCTCAGATAATCGGTGCGCATTTGCTCCACATTGATGACCACCACGAGCCGAGGCGGATTTGCGGCAGCAATTTTCGAGGATTGGGCGCTGACAAAATTACCAGCAAAAAGAATCAGGAATAACAGAAATATTGGGTTGAATCGTAACATTTTCATCTGACTTTTTAACAAAGCCCCAAATGTATAAAAAAGAAAAGACTCCCTGCCAAGAGGAGCCTTAAAAGGGACAGAACAGTTTGGTCAAAAACCGCCTACCGATCCGTATCTTTTTCTTCATCGGTTCCGCTGGCAGAAAGGTTCAATTTATCCAGATAGGCCCGCTGCTTGATAAATTCGTCAACGGTTGGAATATCGTTATAATGCCATTTATCGACAATGGTACCATTTTTCAATAACACCAGCCCCGGATTGGAACGAATAATGGTCTTCAGAGTTATTTCATCGCAATTAAAAAACTCGAATGGAAATTCATTGGCCAACACAAATTGTTCGGCCTCATCAAATGAAGTGGAACTTAACCCGATAAAATTCATACCCGTATCCAACGCATAATGGGAAAGAAATTTAATTTGTTCGGTTTTCGATTTGTCGGCCTTCGCCAAATCATATGCCACCAAAATAAACGTGTAGTTTTCGTCATACAGGAAAAAGTCCCGGATATCTTCGCCATCGGGTGTTTCAATGGTAAAATTTTGAATAGGCGGTTCGTATCCTTTTTGGATCAATTTCGAATCCATCGATACAAATTCCCAAGTCAAACTGTCCTGCCAGGGATAATTATCCTGCGTGAACCGTTCTTGCTTACCGGTCAGCTTGTTTTTGTAGTAGAAGGTATTTTCATAAACCTCCCTTGGCGCATTTTCAGGAATCAACATTCCCTGTGGAATGTTTGCCCCGATTTTGTATGGCCGAAAATCGATAATGGGCAAATGTTTGTACGAGTAGTCCACCAGATAAGCAAAAACGAGCACGGTGGCACCACTCATGATAACGGCAACCAACGACTGCCTGGCAGGCATATATGTCTTTCTGAAGAAAAACACATGTACAGCAAAGGCCAGTAAGACAATATTTTTCCAGAATGTTTGCCAGTTAGTCAGGATGAGGGCATCGCCAAAACACCCGCAGTCGGTAACCGGGTTACTTACTGCCACAACCAAGGTAATGGCTGTAAAAAAACCCATAAACAATAAGGCAACCCACGAAAAAAAAGTAACAAACACATTGGCCACCAAGGCCAAGCCGGTGATAAACTCGGTGGCCGAGAGCAAAATCCCCAGAATAAAAGCCAACGGAGTAAGGCTTTCCATCCCCCAGGCCGTAAAATAATCAGTAAACTTAAAAGCAGAACCCCAGGGATCAATACCTTTCACAAAACCGGAAAAAATAAAAACCAGGCCCAGCAACAACCGGATTGTATGCCATAATACTTTCATCGTAAAAAATTCGTTTATTCGCAAAACTCAAGTTTTATTAACGCAAAAACAGCGTAATTGATCATGTCCAGGTAATTGGCGTCAATTCCCTCCGAGATGATGGTTTTCCCGGCATTGTCCTCAATTTGTTTGGTCCGCTTTATCTTCATCAAAATTAAATCAGTGATGGAGCTGATCCGCATGCTGCGCCAAGCTTCATCGTAATCGTGGTTTTTATTCAGCATCAATTCTTTAGCCTTACTAAAATAAGCCAGGTAAAGCTGTAAGGTTTCGTCGGGGCCCAAGTCGTCCTTCTCCGAAATCCCTTTTTCCAACTGGATCAAGGCCATAATGCAATAATTAATGATACCGATGTATTCCGATCGGCTGTCCTCGTCCACCTTCATGGCACCTTTCATTTCAATGCTCCGGATCCGCTGGGCTTTAATAAAAATCTGATCGGTCAGCGAACTCGGACGTAAAATGCGCCACGCCGTTCCATAGTCCATCATTTTTTTCGTAAAAATATCCTGACAGATCCCAATTACGTGATCGTATTCCTGAATTGTTTTTTCCATGTTTTTCTACTTATTCGTTCACCTCACTGGCCATTACCAACTCCTGTGCCGTCTATGCCGGATGTTCCGGGAAACCATTTCTGAAGCACGTTTCAGTACCGAAAATGAGGCTTTTCTTTATGTTGATTTCATTATGTATTGAGCCATAAAAATAGAAATTAAATACGTATTTTGACGGCATTATTATACATTTGTAAGCAGCAATGTTTAACTTCTCAAAATCTGACTGATTTATGTTGATCACCAGTTCTGCCAGCAAATTTTTCAAACGAAAAAGTACGATTACGCTAAATGGCAAATTAATGGATTTAACCAACCCTGTGGTCATGGGGATTTTGAATGTTAGTCCCAATTCGTTTTATGATGGCGGCAAATATGCCACGGAAGAAGACATATTAAAGCGCACCGAACAAATGCTGAAGGAAGGGGCAGACATCATTGACGTGGGCGCCGTTTCCACCCGACCGGGTTCCGACAGCGTATCGACCAAGGAAGAACTGACCCGATTATTGCCAGCAGTTACAGCCATCCGCAAGCAGTTTCCCAATGTCCCGATGTCAATTGATACATTTCGTTCGTGGGTCGCTTTACGGGTAATTGATGAAATAGGCGAATGTATTGTAAACGACATTTCGGGTGGAGATTTCGACGAGCACATGTTCGATACCATAGCAAAATTGGGAGTTCCGTACATTCTGATGCACATACAAGGAAACCCGAAAACCATGCAGGAAAACCCGCATTACGACGACGTTATTAAAGATATATCGAAATATTTCTCGGAAAAGGTACGCAAACTAACCAAGGCTGGTGTGAAAGATGTTATCCTTGATCCGGGGTTCGGATTTGGCAAAAGCGTGGAAGACAATTACGATTTGCTAAACCGGCTGGACTCGTTTAAGGTATTTCAACTGCCTGTTCTGGTTGGGGTCAGCCGAAAATCGATGATCCATAAACTGCTGGAGGTTACGCCGGAGGAAAGCCTTCCGGGAACTATCACTGCAAACACGATGGCCTTGCTGGGCGGTGCCGATATTTTGAGGGTCCACGACGTAAAGGAGGCCGTTCACGCGATAACATTATTTAAGAAGTTAAAAGAGGTGGCCAAATAAATGAACCAGTTTATCGCCATACGTTTTCTCGATATCCTCGACATCCTGATGGTCGCATTCCTGCTGTACCATTTGTACATGCTCATCCGGGGCACGGTTGCCTTTAATATTTTTATCGGACTATTTGTCATTTATCTGTTTTGGCTGCTGGTTCGCGCACTCAACATGGAGCTAATCGACACGCTGATGGGGCAATTTATCGGGGTGGGCGTACTGGCGCTGATCGTGGTTTTTCAACAGGAGATACGCCGTTTTTTGCTACTGATTGGCAGCAACAACCAGGTTAACAGGCTGCTTGGCATGGATAAGCTTTTTTCATCGGACAAATACAAAACCCCGTCGAACCAGCAATTGAAGATGCTGGTGAAAGCCTGCGAGAATATGGCACGTACTTACACGGGGGCGCTAATCGTGGTAGCTCAAAAATCGGAACTGCGCGAATTTGTGCGAACCGGCGAAAAAATCAATGCCCGCATCTCGGACGCCCTGCTCGAAACTATCTTTTTTAAAAATACACCTCTGCACGATGGCGCCGTGATTATTCTCGGCAACCGAATTGTTGCAGCCCGCTGCATTATGCCCATAACCGACAAACACGACCTGGACCCAACGCTAGGACTGCGGCACCGTGCCGCACTAGGAATCTCGGAGGTGACCGACGCCATGGCCATTATTGTTTCCGAAGAGAAAGGAAAAATTTCGGTGGCACAAGCTGGCGAATTACACCTGAACATTTCACTGGCCGAGCTGTCGAAAATGCTGGAAAATGTACTTCACCCATCAGATGATTCGGATGATTGAAATGAAAAATCTGGAAATATTTCGATTAGGAGATGCCAGTTACTCGTTGTGGCAAATCATACTTTTCTTTGTGATACTTGCAGTGGCAATTATTGTCAACCAACTAAGCATTCGCCTTCTTGACCGATACAGTAAAAGAAACCAGGTACCGGAAAGGTTTTCGCATTTTTTGAGACAAGGAATCCGGGCCATTACCTGGTTTATTGCCTTGATTTTACTGCTTGAAGTACTCCGAATTAACTACCAAACCATTCTGCAGCACCCACTCTTTACCACCGAAAAATTCACGGTCAAAATAGCAAATCTGTTCATCATTTTCGTCATCATCTACTTCATCCGCATTTTCGCCTTTGTTAGCGAATACCTGATGGATCTGCGCATTGAGCGGAAAAAAATGGACCGCGGAAGAGGAAAATCGTTCATTCAAATTATTAAATATCTGATTTGGATGGTTGGGTTTACCATCATTATTAGTTCGTTGGGTTTCCGGATGACCTTGGTAATAGCCAGTGTATCGGCCTTATTGGTCGGTGTTGGTTTTGGGCTACAGCATATATTCAACGATTTCTTCTCCGGGATTATCATCTTGTTTGATGGCTCTATCGAAGTAGATGATGTGGTGGAAGTAGAAGGTGTTGTGGGCCGGGTTCTTGAAATCGGGCTGCGGGTTTCGAAAGTGCTCACCCGCGACAATGTGGTAATTATCGTGCCAAACTCACGCTTCACCGGCGAAAAAATCATCAACTGGACACACAACGATGATGCGACACGGTTTCATGTGAATGTTGGGGTTGCCTACGGCTCCGATGTCCGTTTGGTTGAACGGATTTTGCTGGCCGCGGCCGATGGGCATAAGCAGATTGCCCGTGCACCAAAACCATTTGTCCGTTTCAATGATTTTGGAGAGTCATCCCTTGATTTCCAGCTCTATTTTTGGACGGTCAATGACTTTTTGGTTGAAAACATCAAAAGCGACCTGCGTTTTGTAATCGACGACGAATTCCGCAAAAACAACGTGGAAATTCCATTCCCCCAGCGCGATCTGCACCTAAAAACGAAACACTTTGAAGGATAGGGTCGATTTCAGTCACTGCAATCCCCAAAAATCTGTCGCTTCCCTTTATTCATAAATCAATCATCTGCCCATCAGTATTTCATTTTCTGCTAACTTTGCCCATCGATTTACTTTTTCCCATCAACGATTGTCGGTTAATTCAATTTATAGAATGAAGTCACTTCGTTGGCACGGATCAATTTTCGATAAAAATTTAAAGCAACAAATTTACAATTCAAACCATAGGCTGATGAAAATGCGGTGATATGGGTTACAAAAAACAGAAAGGATGAACACAAAAAACAGAATAACAACCTTATTCAATATTAAATACCCGATTGTTCAAGGAGGTATGGTATGGTGCAGTGGATGGAAATTGGCCTCGGCCGTAAGTAATCACGGCGGACTGGGTCTGTTAGGAGCCGGATCGATGCATCCGGAAACCTTACTGGAGCACATTCAAAAAACAAAAAAGGCGACAGACAAACCTTATGGTGTGAATGTGCCCTTGTTTTACCCCGAGCTGGAAACCATTATGGAGATTATCGCGGCAGAAAAAGTACCAATCGTGTTTACGTCGGCGGGCAGCCCCAAAGCATGGACCAATTGGCTCCATCAGCGAGGTATCAAGGTGTCCCATGTAATTGCCAGCTCCTATTTTGCCCGGAAATGCGAAGAAGCCGATGTGGATGCTATCGTTGCAGAGGGTTTTGAAGCTGGCGGTCACAATGGACGCGACGAAACAACGACCTTGGCCCTCATCCCTTCAGTTCGAAAAGCAACAAGTTTACCGCTGATGGCAGCCGGTGGGATTGGCTGCGGACGATCCATGCTGGCTGCCATGGCCCTCGGAGCAGAAGGCGTACAGATCGGATCACGCTTCGCCATTTCACAGGAATCGTCGGCCCACATCGAGTTTAAGAAATTAGTGGTTGGTTTAGGTGAAGGCAGTACCAAACTGGCCCTGAAAAAACTGGCTCCAGTCCGGCTGATTAAAAATGAGTTTTTCAGACGGGTCAACGAGGCAGAACTGCGGGGCGCGCCGGAAGAAGAACTACGGCAATTATTGGGACGGGGCCGCGCAAAAAAAGGCATGTTCGAGGGCGATTTGAATGAAGGAGAACTGGAAATCGGCCAGGTTTCGGCCATACTTAACGATATTCCCAGCGTAAAAGAAATCATGCACAACCTGATTAGTGAATATGAACAGGCCCGACATGAACTTATTGACGGATCTAACTTTTCATTCTAAACAATGATTCAATTTTACCGACATAAACTGGATAACGGATTGCAGGTGATCGTGTATCCAGATTACTCCACGCCTATGGCAGCCGTGGATGTGTGTTACCACGTTGGTGCCAAACACGAAGATCCAAATCGAACCGGTTTTGCACATTTATTTGAACACCTGATGTTTGGAGGATCGAAACATATTCCCGACTACGATTTACCCCTTCAACGGGCAGGTGGCGAAAATAACGCTTACACAACGAACGATTTAACAAACTATTACCTGACAATTCCAAAAGCCAATCTGGAAACCGGTTTTTGGCTGGAATCGGACCGTATGCTGGAACTCGATTTTTCGGAAGACAGCCTGAATGTGCAACGAAACGTGGTAATCGAGGAATTTAAGCAACGAAACCTGAACCAACCTTACGGCGATGTTTGGGCATTGATCCGTGAACTGGCGTACCGGGTACATCCCTACAATTGGCCCACCATCGGAAAAGAGATCAACCACATCGCCGATGCCAGCCTGGACGATGTGAAATCGTTTTTTTACCGCTTTTATGCCCCCGACAACGCAGTGCTGGTACTGAGTGGAAATGTGGATATCGATGAAAGTTTACGGTTGGCAGAAAAATGGTTTGGCCAAATTCCCAATCGGAAGGTGCAAAAACCCGCATTGCCTGTAGAGCCCGTCCAAACCGCTTTCCGCGAGAAAACGGTGGAACGGCCGGTACCCGATACAGCCCTCTACCTGGCCTTCCACATGGATGACCGCAAAAGCCGGGAATATTACATTTGCGATATCATTTCGGATGTACTTTCAAACGGGAACTCCTCCCGCCTTTACCAAAAACTGGTGAAGGAGGAACGATTGTTTGTCGAGTTAGATGCTTACATTTCGGGCGATCATGATCCTGGCTTATTTTTGGTGTCGGGCAAACTGGCCCAGCAGGTAAGCATCGAAAAAGCACAAAAAGCCGTTTGGCAGGAACTGCATAAACTGCAAAACCAACTGGTTCCGACAGCTGAACTGGAGAAAGTAAAGAACAAGATTGAGGCCAACCACGTCTATTCGCAAATGAATTACCTGAATATGGCCCAGGAACTGGCCACATTTGAGAACATCGGGAAGGCAGAACTGATTAATGAACAGCTGGACATCTACCGGTCTGTTACTCCGGCGGATTTGATGCAAACGGCTCAAAAATTATTTCACCCCGAAAATTGTTCTCAACTAAATTACCTGGCAAAATCATGATCAACAGAGAAATAGCACCCACCATCAGGAATATTGACAAACCATTATTCATTCCACCCGAAAAAAGAACGCTAGACAATGGTGTGCCCCTGTTTTTATTGCATGCTGGCACACAGGAAGTGTGTAAAATCGATTTCATTTTCAAGGCCGGCACCTGGCAACAGGAAGTACAACTGCAGGCAGCCATGTGCAATGCCATGCTACAGGAAGGGAGCCAACAGTATTCGGCTGCGCAAACCGCAGAGATTATGGACTTTCATGGCGCATACCTGCAACTCATGGCCGATCAGCATTATGGCACCGTCAGCCTGATCAGCCTCACACGCCATTTACCGCGTTTGTTACCTGTTGTCGAAGATTTTCTGAAGAACCCACTTTTCCCGGAAAATGAATTCGAAACACTCGTACAACGCCGCAAACAACGTTTTCTGCTGGAAAATGAAAAAGTGAAAGTGCTGTGTCAGAAAAAGTTTTCGGAACTGTTGTTCGGCGACGGACATCCGTATGCCCAAACCGTTAAAAAAGAAGATTTTGATTCACTGCAACTTCAATCATTGATTGACTTTCACCGCCATTTTTACCATGCCGGCAATTGCGAGATTTTAGTTGCCGGTCGTTTTGATGAAGGGCTTACCGAATTGATCAACCGATATTTTGGCGGGTCCGACTGGAAACAAGAGCCAGCAGAGCCAGCTACATTTCAACCGTCGAACTCGCCAACCAAGTTATTGCATGTTTCAAAACCCGATGCCATTCAGTCGGCCATTAGGGTAGGCAAGATTTTGGTCGGGAAAGAACATCCCGATTATTTGCCGTTGCAAATCCTGGTGACACTCTTGGGCGGTTATTTCAGTTCAAGGCTGATGGCAAATATCCGCGAAGAAAAAGGGTACACATACGGAATCGGGGCCAGCTTTTTTAGCTTAAACGAGGCCGGCTACCTCACCATTGCCACGGAGGTGGATAAAAGTTACGAAAAAGCTACCTTGAACGAGATCTTCCATGAAATTGAATTGCTGTGTCAGCAACCGGTAAGCGATGATGAACTGGAACGAGTCCGTCAGTATCTGCTGGGGGAATTTATACGCGATCTGGATGGTCCTTTTGCGCTGGCTCAAACGTTCCGAAACGTACACGATTTTGGGCTGAATTACCGTTTTTATGATGATTACTACCAAACCTTGCTTCATGTATCGCCTTCACAACTGATGCGTTTGGCGAAAACGTATTTTACTGCTGATTCATTTTACACCGTGATTGCCGGAAAAAATTAATTTACAACCAATCCATCCCAAAAATAAAATGCCTTGGCTCGTCTGAACCAAGGCATTTTTTATACGTTTTATGGCACGATTGTGCAATCAAATAGTCAGCAATTATTTCACGACAAAACTTACTCTTCTGGCCATTTGACGGGCCTGAGCCGAACTCTTGTCAACACTTGTGTCTTCACCTTTGCCTACAGCGTTCAACCTTGACTGTTCAATGCCAGATTCAGCCAACAATTTTGCAGCTGCCTGGGCGCGTTGTTCTGAAAGCTTCTGATTGTAACCGTCACTTCCCAGTTCGTCAGCGTATCCCAATACATCAACCTGTACACCTGCATTTTTCTGCAGATAGGTCTTCAGGAAACCAACAGAAACAACTGATGATTGATTTACTTTAGCACTGTTGAAGTCGAAATAGATATTGATATAACCATCGTTCACCATCTTTTTCAAAAAGTCCTCATAAGTAGCAGGAGGTGTATCCAATTTGTCTTTCAGTGCGTCCACTTCTTTGCTTAAATCATCTACTCCGTCTTGTGTCTTTTTCAGGTCTTGTTTGCTGGCAGTGTTGTCTTCCAAATCTTTAACACGTTTGTCAAGATCAGCAATTTTCAGGTCAATTTGATTAATGGCCTCATTCTCGCGTAAGTACCAATCAGCATGTGATTTATTTTTGCCCAGAGATATCGATAAACCTACTGTCCCGTTAAAGACAATCCCTAAATTATGCTCGCTTCCAGGGCCCGTACCATCAAAAGACAAGTTTTGACGGATATTGCTCATGGCAGTACCATCAATGTTCAACGATACCCGTGGGGATAATCTCACCTGAGCAGTTGCACCGGCAAGGAGAATACCAACCTTGTCTTTCGCATTTGGGTTAAGATCGTATTCCAACTTACCAACACCTACACCACCATGGGCCAACAGGTTAAAAGTTTTTGTCCAACTTTCAAATTTCATCAACCGTCCCAGGTTAACTACTCCTTGCAGATCAACTCGATATTGATCAGAGGTAAAATCCTGGCTGTTATCAGCTTCGGAAAACTGATTGTAGCCCAACCCCAGTTTAAGTCCAAAATACTCACTAATCATATACCGAACACCCAATTCGGTAGCCAGAAAATCAGGTGTTGCAGAACGAAAACCTTGCTCGAAATTTTCAAAAGGTTTTGTTAAGCCAATACCACCTTCCAAGGACCATTTATTAAACTTAGCTTCCTGAGCATAACTCAATCCACTCAACAGGCCCAGAACAACAAAAAGTAAAATTGCTTTTTTCATAGATCTATAATTAATTATTAATTCGAATAATTAGAAAATATATTCACTTTAAAATCTCAAACGCTAAACCTATTGTATTGGTCTTAATTTTTTTCCAAATAGACAGCAAATAAAGACTCCTCTCTATCAATAATCAAGCCAAAAATAATATACATTCGAACTAACAGATTTTCAACTCCAATATATCATCTTCGCTCCCATACTCCTTGTTGTCATCCTTTTTATTAGCCAACCAGCATCTGTAACATCTAGTAGAAACAAAACAACCCCCTCTTCATTATGTCTCTCATTCACTTGGAATTTCTTCAACAATGTTCAAACATAGCCGATTGAAATAAAACAAATATGACGTTCAAAATATACTAAAATAAAAGTATTTTACAAAAGCAAAAATAAGAATTCTATATTAAAGTATATCAACAAATTAAAAATCATTTCAACAACACACGATAACACGCTTAATATCAAACTCTTTTTACTGATAAAACTTCAATAAAACAAGAAACGAATAAAATTTTCACCGGTAACTTGGAGTAGTCTGCACCTCGAAATTCAATCAAACAGCAGCCAAATCTCAAATAATTTCCAAAAATAAAATGCGGGATCTATGACTCAACGTATGGCATGTGAAAATTCAATGAGGAAAATTAAAATGAGAAGTCAACGACATTTTCCCATCTGAGAAATAAAGCAGACTAAGAAGCAATGCCAGAAATCAGAAACAAACCGCCTGTTTCTTCGCAACCGAAAGAAATAAGCGGCTTATAATAACCCAAAGTATCAAAAATTTTGAACCAGAAAGCCATTGAAACAACGAGCCAATTTATGATCACGCAGCAATCTTGCAGTATCCTGAGATAAAAGTGAGCAATAAATAATTCTGAAACCTTAATGAGACACATCATGAAACCCATCAATCATACTCCGGAAAGCAATCAACGGATTTTTTCCCATCGAAGCAATATACAAATGAATGATCAGGAAGATGAAAATAAACAGGCCAATAGCCCCATGCAGCAAAGCAGTCAGGTAAATCCCGCTAAAGGAGTAGATCCGTTCAACAATCAACTCCGGAAACAACAAGGCAATACCTGTAACAATTAGTAAGGGAACAAGCACATACATGACAGCAATGTAAACGTATTTCTGAAGCGGATTAAATTTCTGCTTAGGCGAGACCGGGAATGGAGCTGGTTCATTTGTGAAAATACCGGACAAGTAATAATTGGATTGAAGCTTTAGCTTTTCTACCAACTGGTCCAACTCAACCCGGTAGTGATATTTATTGGTTGTGACAAAATTACCGATTAAGAAAAGTACGTAGTTTACAGAAATGGAAACTCCTGCTACATTATGAAGCGTAATCGCTGTTTTAAAACTGAAACCAAACAGGTCAACATCAGCATATTGCATTCGGAGACCCGAGATGATTAAAAAAATAATCCCCAAGGCATTGACACCATGCCAAATTCGCACCCAAAGCGGATACAGATAGATTCGATTTGATGAATTCATGGTTATTTCTTTTTTAGAACTCGCAAGACCCAATGAGCGGCAATACCCAACACCGTGAAACCGATCAGTAAAAGACTAAAAAGCTTCATCAACGGATTTTGATTAGCGCCAATGATGTATGCTTCGTTTGTAAAAACCGAACCAAGTGAACCATCACTTGCCCTTGATTGAAGATTTTCATATTTGTACAACGACGCTTTCAAGAGTGAATTGGATGAATGACAGCCATTGCAATCGCGCAAAGCTTCCGATTTGTTCATAATATTATGCGAAACCATCAGCGAATCAATCACCACGGTATGACAATCGATACACCGTACACTTTTAAAATGGCGCTCCTGGCTTGGGAGCCAATCATGAACCTGTTTCAACTGAGGCCCTTGCCCGGCCGACACGGTTTGGTATTTTAAGGTATTGTCATGACACGAAAGGCACATGTCATTACTGTAGCTAACAATGGCGCCGACCGTATGGCTTGTCCGGGTAACCGGAGTATAATAATGCTGATTGTGACACTTGGAACACGAAAAGGCCTCACCGGCCATTTCGTAATGCACACTTTTTTGAAACTCTTCTTCTATGCGTTCAAACTGAAAATCCGCATACGTGTCATCACCTCCGTGACAATCGATACAGGTGCTCAGTGGCTCCAGCTTTAGTTCGGCCTCATGCGGATAGGTTTCATAATCTGACGAATGGCAGTCGAAACACTTAAATCCACCATGAACACCTGAAATAAACAGGGTGGTGTCAATGATATAAAACGGATTCATCATCCTCTTCTGCTCGGCTTCAATCCAATCGTTGTAGTACGAATATGTTTGATTGGCATGACATTTCAGACACTGTCTGCTCTCTTCCGGCAAAGTTGATCCTATTGCTTCCTCCCCGGAAAACAAAACAATAAATGAAAAGATCAGCAAAAGTTTGAAGTATCGCATACCAAAAAAATTAAGCAATTGCCCCCGAATTGAAAACCATTCCACCCAAACCAATGACTTTCAATTCCGGGGACAATTGTAACATGTTACTATTTTAACGTTCTGAGGTAATTTACCACCGCCCAGCGATCCTCATCGTCCGGGATTTTACTTTCAAAATTTGGCATTTCGTCGCGACCGATAAACGATTGATAATAAATTACGCCATCCTTCTGAGATTGGAATTCAGCACTTTTAAACGAATTCATCTTGGTTTTCATGCTGGCGGCTTTTGGCCCGTCGCCCAATCCGTCGCCACCGTGGCACGACTTGCAATGTTTGATGTAGTGCATTTTGCCGATTTTAACCAGCCCCTCATCCCCATTATGAGCATTTTGCATGGTTTTATACTTCTCAGGAACGTTCCAGGGGCCTCCGTCCTTTTTGTCCTGTACAGTTGCGAAAGACAATAACAAACCTGTCGAAATCACAACCATTAGTAATACGAATACATTGGTGTACTTTTTCATAATCAACAATTTTAAATGTCCGGTCTAAAAGCTCCACAAACGGGTAATTGTAAAGCCGATAGCAAAATTATCTTTATCTATTTTATTGAAATTGTTCATCAGATTATCCTGTGGCACAAGGCCTGTTGAATTCCCCATGAAAATCTGGAAAGCATGAGTACTTGTCGAAACCTCATAACCAAACGTTAGCCCCGGTTTGGGATGATTGTCCCATTCCGGCCGTTGCTCCGATATTTTATCAATTTTCAACGGAGCATCATAAGTACAGATGATCGATCCTTGCGGGCGAACTTTAATCCGACCGTTTACATGCAAGCCAATCCGATCATGATCATGTTCTGCAGGCGTCGAATTGGCATGCGCAAAGCTGACCGCTCCCTGCACCGAAAACCATTCAGTAACTTTGCGACCAACAATCAATTGACTGAAATAAGAAATCCTGTCGGAAAATTTGTAAACAGTTCCAAATGTTTCGTCAGAACTGCCATCCAACGCCAGGTTTCCGTATAAAGTCACAAATACCGGAATCGTGTTGTTTCGGGTTTGTTCCAGAATAGTCCATTTCGCATTAAAATCATTGTACATATTCTTTTTGGAGATCCCCCAGCCAACCTGCACATTGTTAGCGACCACGTAATTCAACCCTAATCGGATATTGTTGGATGGTGCATATATCCCCCACAAATCGGAATGACCATTTGATATGTCGCCAAATTTATGCTGAATAACCAGTTCCAGCGTTTTGACAGTGGGTATATATGAAGTTTGGTTGTCGATCAACATACCGCTCTCCCAGGCAAATCGAACCGGCTTATCCTTTACTTGGGGCTGAGGGGCAGTTTCGTCCTGCGCCCACAAGTTCGTGCTAACCAACAGACCGAACACGATAAATATTAACACTTTCTTCATGTTTGTAGGTTCATTTAGATAATCACTAATTGTTCTTTGCCCCTTCGGTGATCCAGGTCAACATCAACTGACCTTCGATTGCCGTATATTGTTTATGCTTATGTGTCGAAGCCCCGTTTTTCACAAATGAATAGATCTTGCTTTGCTCCGGGCTCGAAACATCAATATACTTGCTTGTATAGATGCTTTGATAGGCATTGGCTGCCGTTAGATCGGGCTTGGTGCTGCCGGTTTTGTGGCACGAGGCGCAATTGGCGCTAAAAATGGGTAGTACCTGAGTCGAAAAGCTAACAGTTTCTTCGCCATTTCCACCACCATTATCTATGGGAGGAACCTCTTCAGGGACAATAAAATTATACTCGCAAGCGCCAAATAAAAATCCAACGAGGAAAATCAGACAGAATATTTTCATTTTTTTCATTTCAGGCAAAAATTATAAATTAAAGACACCCTGTTGGCAGAAGCTTCCCGGACATAAACGAGCTACTACTGTAGCGCTTCAATAGAATTTGTCAAAAGAGCCTTGATATATGCCGGATTATGAACGCCCATACTGCGATCTTCTTCAATGGTTTTCCAATTATACACCGCTCCGGCAACTTCGATCGGATACGTACCGGCAATTATGTTCCTGTCTGCATCCAAAGCACCTGCGGTTACCAATAGTTCAGCAAGCTCTTCCATCAATTCATGGACTTCTGTTTGAACACTGTTCACATTGAAGTTATCTATCGTACCATGACAATCGGTACACGAAGCCAGGCTTGCTTTAAAAGTATGGTCCCCCTCATGCATATGACAGGTAACACAAGCATTTGTGCTTTTGCGGTGAGGGTGCGACTTGGTTCCGGGATATTGCACCCCTCCAGCCAGCTCATATCCGCCAACCCCTTCCAGAAGATTACCTTGCGGACCATGATGCGGACCAAAACGATAATTGGCAATACTGTAATTCCCATCGGCATCAGGTGCCAACGCCGGACTTACCGGGCGCGACTGGTGGCAATTGACACACATATTTGATGAATTCTGAAAGTCGAGAACTTTTGTTGGATCATCATACATGATCATCTTTACTGCAGCGTTTGTCCGCAAAGCATAGTCTGCGCCGTCATTTTCAAAGTCGAAGCTGTTATGATTGGTGTGGCAGGTTGCACAGCTGATTGAACCCGGATTGGAAATGGCCACCGGTGCAGCGCCCGGGTTATTGATAAAGTTTACAAAACCTTCGTGTGAATGACAAGGGGCACAGCTTGCGGTAGAGCTACGGGCTGCCGTTGCTCCGATTCCGTGCTTGGAAACTGCCCAGGCAGAAGTAATGGCGTCGCGTGTGGTTAGGTTGTGGCAAGCTACGCAGGATACGATTCCATCCTGACCATCCTGCCCGTCAACTCCATCCACCCCATCTTTTCCGTTGGCACCGTCAAGTCCCGGAGGTCCTTCTTTTACACAAGATGGCAGCATAAATAGTACCAGAGCTATAATGGCCAACAATCGGAGTATTTCTCTGATTTTCATAAGCTTTAGATTTAATACGGTCAATAATTCAGGAAAAACAATTCAGTTGCTTTTTTATTACCCTAAAAATAGAATTGGATCGTATTAAACCCGGAATGAGCGGTATGACATATGACGAGAAGAAAGTTGATATATATCAATCAACCGTTTTTGCTGATCAACATCAAGTCGTCTTCCTTCACAATTTCAATTTGGCGTTTATTTTGACGGACAATGCCTGACAATTCAAGTTCCTTTAAACTACGGATAAAACTTTCTTTGGTCATTCCCGACATTTCTGCGAGTTCCTGCTTGTTAAGGTTGCAGTTGAAAGGATTGGTTTGGTAAATGTTGTTTTTCAGGTAAAGTAAGGTATCTGCAACCCGACCAGGCATATATTTCTGCGTCAGGCCAACCAGTGTGTTGAGCATCTGGATGTTCTGCTTGTTGTTATATTTTAGCAATTCGTATGAAAAACGGCTGTTTCGTTCAATCAACTGCTGAAGTTTTGACGAATCGATGAAACAACATTCCACCCGTGTGATAGCCGTAACCGTAAAATGACGGATATCGTCGCTTACAACGCCACCGGCTGTCACCAAGCTATGCGAAGACACCAGCCTGAGGATTACATTTTTCCCTTTCATGCTTTCGGCAACCACCTTGGCCATACCTTCTTTAATACAGACGAAGTAAGTAGATGATGTGTTTTGCTTGATGATCGTTTCTCCGGGATTAAAAATGACGCTCTGCTTGCAAGCCGTCAGATACTCCAGCTCATCAGCAGTCAACGTCCTGAAAATAGATGCTTCCTCCTCCGGAAAACATTTCAAACAACAAGCTCTTTTACAATTGGCACATTCTCTATTAATAGAATCGTCAAACATCTTCTTCTTTCATTTATGTAAAAAATTACATTGCTGCATGAGTAGATATCAATATCCTTGTAAACATACAGATATTTCTGGCTTATCAAATCGATAGGATTGCATATGTAACCACAATCACGAATATTGAACTGAAAGCCAAATATTTAAAACAAACAAAAAGAAAAGATGTTTTAAATCACTTCTATTTCCGGTCATAAATACCCAAAACCCGGACAAAAAAATAACTCCCTGCTTTTTCCGTCAGTTTGTAAGGAAATCAAAGACATCGCTCATTTTACCCGATGGGCTGCCTTTGTAAAATTCAGTATAACCACAGGCTGAACACGACACCGCTGTAAAACGCCTGTTTTGAATATTGAAAAACCGGGTAAAACCGTCACCGGTAGTCCGGATCCGGTCAACTTCAACTTTGCGTCCGCCACACTTGGGGCATTGATACGTTTGCTTCATGATAAATTTACTTAATCGGTTGATGAATTTTCTTCATTTTTTGAGGAACCGGGTTTTCTCCCGGCATCTTTCAGCGCCTGGTGGATAATCCATTCCAGTTGCCCGTTGATGCTCCGGAATTCATCGGCAGCCCAACGCTCCAGTGCCTCATAATCCTTCGGATCCAGTCGTAAAACAAATGATTTTTTCCCTGCCATCTCTCAATCCTCACCAAGGCTTTCGGCGTATTGCTTTTCATCAGTTGTTTTCAATAGCACCTACCTTATTATATTATTGCTGTTTCCAATATTACTTGTTGCCCTTATCCAAACATGTGGCCCAGAACATAACCGGCTGCAACAAGAATCAAAAGAATCAGGTATGATTCTGCTTTGGCAAAATTCAGGGTCCAGCCCAAAAACCGGTTTCGTTTCGGAAGTATCACCCGGTAATCTTTCGGGTTGAAATAAAAGATGCCCCAGATATAATTATCCGGATCGTTTCGCATGTTATCCAGCTCACGATCATTGTCCAATCTTTTCATGATAAACTGACCTAAAAGTTAATAGATACTGCCTGTATTCACTACCGGACTTACCTCTTTGTCGCCGCACAATACAACCATCAGATTGCTGACCATGGTGGCTTTTTTCTCCTCATCCAGCACAACAATTTCTTTCTTGCTCAATTCGTCCAAGGCCATTTCTACCATACTGACCGCACCTTCTACAATTTTGAAACGGGCAGCAACAATGGCGGTTGCCTGCTGGCGTTTCAGCATGGCCTGGGCAATTTCCTGTGCGTAGGCCAGATAGTTGATTCGCGCCTCCATCACTTCAATTCCGGCGATAGCCAAACGTTCGGTCACTTCACGTTCAAGCTCCTCGTTAACTTCTTCTCCACCACTACGCAGGGTAATCTCGGCCGCTTCATCTTCAAAATTATCGTAGGGATAAAGCCCGGCCAATTTTCGGATCGCAGCTTCGGTCTGAATATCGACAAAATGTTCGTAGTCATTTACATCAAAAGCAGCCTTAAAGGTATTGCTCACCCGCCAAACCAACACAACACCAATCATGACAGGATTACCAATTTTATCATTTACCTTAATTGGTTCACTGTCCAGGTTACGCGCCCGCAGCGAGATTTTCTTCTTGCTGAAAAGTGGATTTGCCCAGAAAAAACCATTCTTCTTGATCGTGCCTTTGTATTCACCAAATAGCACCAGCACCAGGCTCTCGTTCGGATTGACAATCACAAAGCCTAGCGCACAAAAAACAAAAACCAGAATTAAAATAGCCGAAGGCAGTACCATCCCGCGCATGAAGCCCAAAAATGAAAGCACCAAAAAGATGAATTCAAGTACCAAAAACAAGTAACCCGATTTTGCAGCATAAGACCTTTCCATAATATCAGATTTTAATTCATACTAATATCAATTTGATATCACTAAATAACGAAAAAAAAGCATCTTTGTCAAGATGCTCTGCAATACAAAAACAGGTGTTTTTTAGTTGAAATTCATTTCAATATATCCAACAGTGCGGGTCTTTACGGCATCGTAGGATTTTGCAAAATCCATAATTCCTGCCAATACTTTTTTCGATGGTAAATTTTCATTCTTACCGGCTATCTTCTTCATCCCTGCACTCTCCATAATTTGCCCTGGATTCAATTCCCATCCCACTGCTTCCTGCTGTAATGCACGTAAAAAATAATTCAAGGTATAATTTTCGTTCATAGGCACTGAGTATTAAAGTAAAACATCAACATTCAAACGCCCATACAAAAATTATATTGCTCCGCAAGAAGCCTAAATTTTTGTGAGTATCAGGTTGTTCTTCTCGATGATCTTGCGCAGGTTGATCAGTGCATACCGCATACGTCCCAAAGCCGTATTGATGCTTACATCAGTACGTTCGGCAATTTCTTTGAAACTTAGGCCCAGGTAATGGCGCATAATGATTACCTGTCGCTGGTCGTCGGGCAGCTCATCGATCAACCGGCGAATATCGGACCGGATTTGCTCAAAAACCAACTGGTCTTCAATATTTTCATCCGAAAAGCGGGGCGAATTGAACAGATCGTATTCCGAATCTTCGTTGGAAGTAGTATTCTGTAACTTTTCCTTTCGAAAATGGTCGATAATCAAGTTGTGAGCAATCCGGAGCACCCAGGAAACAAATTTTCCGTTTTCGGTGTATTTCCCGGTTTTCAGTGAACGAATCACCTTAATAAAGGTGTCCTGAAAAATATCCTCGGCCAACTGCTGATTCTTGACAATTAAAACGATGTAGGTAAAAACCCGGTGTTGATGACGGCCGACAAGCGTTTCGATTGCTGATTGGTCGCCATTGATAAATTGCTGAACAAGCAAATTATCATCAGAAGTGATTGTGCTGAACATTACTTTCTATTTAGTTTTTTAAAACAAAAAAGTAAAATTCGTCTATAGGCAACCGGTTTTTAGAATGAGTAAAAGTATTTCTTAATTTTGCACGAGGTAAATTTCACTGATTTTTGGTTGAAATGCAAATTTGCCCGATTAAAAAAATCACATTTTCATGACAAAAGACAGCTCTGCCGCAAATAACATTCATATAAAAGGGGCCTGCGTACACAATCTGAAGAACATCGAGCTGAAAATCCCGCGCAACAAACTGATTGTTGTCACCGGACTTTCAGGCTCGGGAAAATCGTCGCTGGCCTTCGATACCCTGTATGCCGAAGGACAACGTCGCTACGTAGAAAGCCTGTCGTCGTATGCCCGGCAGTTCCTGGGCCGAATCAATAAACCGGAGGTCGATTTTATCAAAGGGATTCCGCCAGCTATTGCCATCGAGCAAAAGGTGAACACCCGCAACCCGCGCTCCACCGTGGGCACATCAACCGAAATTTACGATTACCTGAAATTGCTCTATGCCCGCATTGGCAAAACAATTTCGCCCATTTCGGGGAAAGAAGTGAAGCGCCACCAGGTTGGCGATGTGGTTGATTTCATCTGCTCGTTCCCGGAAGAAACCCGCTTGCTGATCAGTTCACCGCTTCGGGCAAAAAATGGCCGTTCAATCCTGGAAGAAGCGGAATTGCTGCTTCAACAGGGTTTTTCGCGCATCGAAACGCCCAAAGGCATTCAACGAATCGATGAACTGTTAAGTGAAAATCCAGATGATTTTTGCTCCGGCAACTGCAACCTGGTGGTGGATCGCTTACAGGCCAGTCGCGACGAAGATAACGTCAGCCGTATGGCCGATTCGGTGCAGACCGCATTTTTTGAAGGACACGGCGAATGTCTGATCAAAGTTTACCAGGGCGAAAAGGTATTGGAAGAGAAATTTTCGAATCTTTTTGAAGCTGACGGAATGGCATTTGAAGAGCCCAGCGAGCACATGTTCAGCTTCAACAACCCGGTTGGGGCATGCCCTACCTGCGAGGGATACGGAAAAGTTATCGGTATCGACGAAGACCTCGTCATCCCAAACAAAACCCTGTCGGTTTATCAGGATGCCGTGGCCTGTTGGAAAGGCGAAAGCATGAAGCTCTGGAAAGACCAGCTGATTCAAAACGCGTCGCGCTTTGGATTCCCGATCCACAAGCCCTACTATGAACTCAGCCCCGAACAGCAACGCCTGCTTTGGAAAGGGAATGCCTATTTCAAAGGAATTGATGCCTTTTTTAAAATGCTGGAAGAAAAAAGCTATAAAATTCAGTACAGGGTAATGCTGGCCCGTTACCGGGGCAAAACCACTTGCCCTGACTGTCGGGGAACACGTCTGAAAAAAGAAGCCGGTTATGTACAGGTGGCCAATACTCCGCTTCAGGATTTGGTGTTGATGCCCGTAAACGAGTTACGTGAATTTTTCAGCCACATAAAACTGGGCGAACATGAACTGAAAATCGCGCGCCGGATTTTGATTGAAATCACTAGCCGGCTGAATTTTCTATGCGATGTTGGTTTAGGTTACCTGACCCTAAACCGGTTGTCGTCAACGCTCTCCGGAGGCGAATCACAGCGGATCAACCTGGCCACATCGCTGGGATCGAGCCTGGTTGGATCGCTGTATATTTTGGATGAACCCAGCATTGGGCTGCATCCGAAGGATACCGAACGGCTGATCGAGGTACTCCGAAAGCTTCAAAAAATAGGCAACACAGTTTTGGTAGTCGAACATGATGAAGAAATTATCCGCGCGGCTGACGAAATTATCGACATTGGCCCAAAAGCAGGAATTCACGGTGGCGAATTGGTTTTTCAAGGCGACCACAAACAGTTGCTCACCGCAAAAAATAGCCTGACAGCTGACTACCTGAACGGCACCCGCAAAATTGAAACGCCATCTGTACGCCGAAAATGGACCGATTTCATTGAAGTGATCGGTGCGCGGGAAAACAACCTGAGAAATATTACGGTCAAATTTCCGCTAAACACGATTACAGCGGTAACCGGGGTCAGTGGTTCCGGAAAATCCACCCTGGTCAGCAAAATACTATACCCCGGGGTAGCCAAGCTTTTTGGCGGGTTCAGTGAAAAAACCGGACAGCACGATGCCATCAAAGGCGATATTAACCGACTGACTGCCGTTGAATTTGTTGATCAAAACCCGATTGGAAAATCATCCCGTTCCAACCCGGTGACCTACCTGAAAGCCTACGACGAAATCCGGAAATTGTATGCCGATTTGCCAGCATCAAAATACCAGGGGTTCAAACCGTCACATTTCTCCTTCAATGTGGATGGCGGTCGCTGCGAAGAATGCCAGGGTGAAGGCGAAATCAATGTCGAGATGCAATTTATGGCCGATGTCCACCTGGTTTGCGAAAGCTGTCAGGGCAAACGTTTCAAAGAGGAAATACTGGAAGTAGAATACCGGGGAAAAAACATTTACGATGTACTGGAAATGACCGTGAACGAAGCGATCGAATTTTTTGGTCACGGGAAAAGCTCAACCGAAAAGAAAGTGGCCAAAAAGCTGCAACCCTTGCAGGATGTTGGCTTGGGCTACGTAAAGCTTGGTCAAAGCTCTTCCACCTTGTCGGGCGGCGAGAGCCAGCGTGTAAAGCTGGCAGCATTTTTGGCTAAAGAGAAAGACTCTCCCACCCTTTTCATTTTTGATGAACCGACAACCGGTCTACACTTTCATGATATCAATAAGTTACTGGTGTCGTTCAATGCGCTGATTTCCCGCGGGCACAGTATCATTATCATCGAGCACAACCTGGACGTAATCAAATCGGCCGACTGGGTAATCGACCTGGGACCTGAAGGCGGGAAAAACGGCGGGCAGGTCATCTTTGAAGGCAAGCCGGAAGACCTGGCCAAATCGGCAGTATCTTTTACGGGCAACGCACTGGCAAGCAAACTATAACGCAAACCATGCAACTATTTTAAACAGTTATTCGTGCGTATGCCCTAAAAACCTGTATCTTTACCGGAAATTGAGAAAAAAGATCGCGTTGATTGAGCTGAAACAACTTGAATCTACTCCATTAACTCGTCTTGTTATTTTAAATCGACATACATGAATTTTAACAAACACACCTTTCACATCCCGGTTATGGGACTGGGATATACTGTTGACACTCCCGTGAAAGTGGCCCATCTGGGCATATCATCGGTGATCTCCATTGTGGATGATTTCCTGATCGAAAAAATGCGCGAGTTCTACAGCCAAAAATTCGACCTTCCGTTCAAGGAAATACCCAACAAAGTTGAGGATTTCCGGGCCAAACGGATCACTGCTTACCTGAATATGGTGGACAAGCTTGTTCATGATAAATATGAAGAGCTCATCAATAATTTCCACCAAAAAGGAAACGAGCTGGAGAGATACTTCGACATGCTGCCCGATGCAAAAAGCATCCGGGAAAAGTTCAACCACGCCTTGGAAAGCAAAAACCTGACCGATGTAAAAAACTGGCTGCGTTCCAACCTGACAAAGGGTAGCATCGATGTAAACATCATGACAAAGTTGGACAAGGTAAATTACAAGGACAAGGAAGCTCTTCCATCAGAATTCAATGATGCCCATGCAGCCCTGCGTGGATTTGCGAACAGCACCTTATCATCATCACTGGTCCTTTCGGCCGGGATGAACCCGCGCTTGTACAGCTACATCGAAAACTTCGAGGATTTCTATCCCGATGCAAATGGTCAGCTTAAAAAGAAAATCACCTTGAAAGTAAGCGATTTCCGTTCGGCCATGGTGCAAGGACGCTTCCTGGGGCAAAAAGGAATTTGGGTTTCCGAATACCGTGTTGAATCGGGATTGAATTGCGGCGGCCACGCGTTTGCCACCCAAGGCTATCTGCTGGGGCCGATTTTGGATGAATTCCGCGAAAAGCGGCAGGAACTGCTGGACTCGACCTTTGCGGTTTACCAAAAAGCCCTCGAAAAGAAAGGCAAAACAGTTGTACAGCAAGCCCCCGAAATGAAAATCACGGCACAAGGCGGCGTTGGAACAAACGAAGAACATAACTTTCTGTTGGACGAATATCAACTGGACAGCATTGGCTGGGGGAGCCCGTTCATGCTGGTACCCGAAGCCTGCAACATTGACCAGGAAAGCCTGGAATTGCTCCGAAATGCCGGCGAGGACGATGTTTACCTGAGCGATGCTTCGCCGCTGGGCGTTCATTTCAACAATGTACGCGGCACCAGTCAGCAAGTGCAGATTCAGCAATATCTCAGCGATGGCAAGCCCGGTTTCCCGTGCACCAAACGCTACCTGGTTTTTAACACCGAATATACCGAACAGCCCATTTGTACCGCATCACGGCAATACCTGAAGAAAAAGATCAGTGAAGTGAAAGAAAGCGGACTTTCGGCTGAAGAACAGCAGAAACAAATCATCCTGCTCACCCAAAAAGAATGTTTGTGCGAAGGATTGACCAACTCAACTTACCTGGCTAACGGCATCGCGCCCGACAGTAAGCGCACCGGAGTAAGCATTTGCCCCGGGCCCAACATTGCCTACTTCAACCAGGTGGTTTCGCTGAAAGAAATGGTAAACCACATTTATGGCAAAGTAAATTTGCTGAAAGGGGTGAAACGTCCGAACCTGTTCCTGAAAGAACTGAAAATGTATGTGGATTACCTGGAAAATAAACTGGCCGATTTGGGCCAAAGCCAGGATGAAAAACAGTTTTCGTATTACCGCGCTTTCCGCAAAAACATGCAAGACGGCATTTCCTATTACCAGCAGTTGTTTGCCAAATATGACAACAAATTGCAGGAAATGAAGAAAGACGCGTTGGTGGAACTGGAAAACTTCAGCAAAAAACTGGAAAGCTTAAAGATCTAAAAGACAGTCAAATATTCACAGATCAAAAAAATCATCCTTTCATTCAGGATGATTTTTTTTTACTATCAAATTGCTTTCCTATCCCGAAATTTCAACTGTCATTCATTGCTTTTATACACTAAATGACCATGAATGACAACTTAATGACACGTTCTTCCTCCAACCAGGCAACATTGCGTTACTTATTTTTCTTTTACGCCGACGTTCCCCGGACGGACAATTTTCGCCATTCGCGCGACATAAAATAGGTGACAATCATGGCCGAGCAGGCATCCGATATGGGCATGGACATCCAAATCCCGTTTAATTCGAAGAAATTAGGAAGGACATACAGCAGGGGAATCAGCACGATAACCTGTCGCAACAACGTTAACAACGTGGCAATTTTCGCTTTTCCAACCGATTGAAAAAAGTTTCCGGCCACCACCTGAAACCCGACTAACGGCAGGGCCAGCAACCCCAAACGAAGTCCCTGACTGCCAATAGCAAGCAGTTCCGGATCTTCGGCATTAAAAAAACGGACAATCAGGCTGGGCGCCGCCTGTACACCTGCAAAAAAGGCAATCGAAATGAGGGTAGCCGCAACCATCGAAATGCGGAGCGTATCTTTCACCCGGCCATATTTGTTGGCTCCGTAATTAAACCCGATGATGGGCTGCGAAGCCATGTTGATAGCCACAATGGTCATGACAATCAAGGTAAGCACCGAGTTGACAATTCCCATGGCGCCCACCGCCAGATCGCCGCCAAACCGGATCAGCTTGGTATTGATCAGCCCTTGAACCACCGAATTGGCAATCTGCATAAAAAAAGGAGCCATCCCGATTGCCAGGATCTCTTTAATGATTTGAAGATCGAGCTTAAAATACTGCGTCCGGATTTTAACAACTGACCGGTTACTGCGAAAATGAAGTAACACCCAGACAGACAGAACCATCATGGAGATAACCGTGGCATAAGCCGCCCCCTTCACCCCCATATCCAACCAGAAAATGAAGATCGGATCCAGCACAATGTTGGTACCCGCGCTAATCAGCATCGAATACATGGCAATGCGGGCATTTCCTTCGGAACGGATAACATTGTTCAGCGAAAAGCCAACCACCTGAAAAATAACGCCAACCAGGATAATATTGAGATAATCGTTCGCAAATCCCACCGTTTCAGGGGTTGCACCAAACATGGCCAGCATGGGGTCTTTAATCAAAAAACCGATCAGCGTGATCAGGCCCGAAGCGGCAATCATCAACAAGAAACTATTCCCCAAAACATGTTCAGCCTTGGCCATGTCGCGTCGGCCCATATTGATAGAAACCAGCACACTGGCTCCAATCCCGATCAACATACCGAAAGCCATCATGATCAGCATGACCGGAAAAATGACCGAGATACCGCTCAACGCAAGCGCGCCCACCCCCTGACCGATAAAAATGCGGTCGACAATATTGTAAAGTGCGTTGACTAAAACGCCAATAAAGGCCGGGATAAAATATTTTAGCATCAGGCGTGCCACAGCCGACTCGCCTAATTCTTTTGTTCTGTCCATGTAAAAGATT
The DNA here is from genome assembly GCF_025907915.1 of Gaoshiqia sediminis. Lineage (GTDB taxonomy): Bacteria > Bacteroidota > Bacteroidia > Bacteroidales > Prolixibacteraceae > Gaoshiqia > Gaoshiqia sediminis. The sequence goes on along the minus strand of NZ_JAPAAF010000004.1, from coordinate 84,067 downwards.
TGTTGCAAAAGTAAACAATCACCTTCACAAATCACGATCATCAAAAAACCTTATTCTATTCTGAAAATATTACTTTTGCATCATTAAGCACACACATTATGACAACAGAATCATCCAAAAAACTCAATAAAGAAATCATTAGCAAGTTACAATCGAATGATTCCGAGCTGGTTTCTGAAACGATCAACCAGTTAAGCGAAACCGGGAATTCGGCCTATCTTCCCTTTTTGATCGAATTACTTCACAGTACCGGCAACCAAGAAATCAAGAAACAGATTACCCGCCTGCTGGCCGAGTTGAAACACAGCGACGCCATCCCGCTTATCATCGACGCCATTCAGAACAAGCACTACGCGAACGAACTGCAGTACCTGGTTTCGGCCTGTTGGGAAAACGGAATGGATTACAGCGCTCACCTGCCCCTGTTCATCGATTTGGTCATCAAGAATGACTTTATGGTAGCCTTCGAGGCCCACACCGTAATCACCAACATGACCGGCAAAATTTCGACAGCAACCTGCGAACAGGAAAGCCGCAAAATAAAAGAAGCCATCTTGACAGCCGAAGAAGAGAAAAAAAATCTACTGCTCGACGTACTCGAATTTCTGCCTGTTTTGGAAGAAGGCATTGCCCCGCAGCAATTTTGACGTACAATGAATGAGACTTTCGGTGAGACCATAAATCTTAGTATAATGATGGGAAAATCCGGTTGCCAATCTATCTTAAGTATTGGTGCAATATTTCCATTTTTTGCAGGACCTCGAAATTAATCAGGAAGAGGGAAAGAAAAAGTTGCATTACAGTCTGAAACGATTAATTTTATGACTTAATCAGCCAACCTAATTTCATAAACCTGACTGTGTGAAAAATCGATTCTTCGTCCTGCTGCTCCTTCTCGTCTGCAAAATGGTCACAGGCCAGGATGCCGAATATTCTCAGTTTTTTGCCAATCCGATTTATCTGAATCCAGGCTTTGCAGGCACTGCCGACCGAGCGAGAATAGCTGTCAATTACCGGAATCAATGGCCGCAACAAGGCAGCACCTTTGTCAATTATAGCCTCTCCTTCGACCAATTTATGACGAAGCTGAACGGTGGCCTGGGATTTCAGGTGCACAACAACCGCGAATTGAACGGGATTGTGGAAAATACAACGATAAACGCTTTTTACTCGCACCACCTGAAGATCAACGAACGCTTCTTCATGGATATGGGGATGAAGGCGGGCTTGGCCTACAAAAAACTGGACTATCGACAGTTGATTTTCCCGGATATGATTAATCAACTAACCGGCGAAAGATACTTAGGAGCCGGCGACCAACCCGAAAATTCGACCTTGTTATACCCCGATTTTGGCATTGGCATATTGGGACAATACGACAGTTTTTTTGGAGGAATCAGTCTGGACCACCTGACACAACCGCACGAATCTGTTTTTGTGGGCGACCAGCAGGGGCGACTGCCGTTGAAACTGACTATTCATGCCGGAGCGCGCAGCCACCAGTTGCACCGCGGGTTATTGTCGCGCGAATTTACCGTTTCGCCCAACGTCATTTATCAGCAACAGGGGGCATTCAAACAACTCAACCTGGGCATCTACCTGCTCGAAAAATCGTTGGCCGGCGGGGTTTGGTACCGTCAGAATTCCGGCTTTCAACCTGATGCACTCATTTTTATGGCGGGGGTTATGCGCGAAAATTTCAAGCTGGGCTACAGTTATGACACCACGTTGTCGCGCCTGTCAAATTTCACAAATGGCGCCCACGAAATTTCACTGATATTTTTTGTGGGTGAAAAACATGCGGATCGGGATGCCTTGCTAATCCCGTCACTTTAAAGGACCAGTGTAACGGTACCCGTTTGTTTGTGTGGCTTTTCAACAACGTCCTGGTACGAAAGCACCCACACATAAGTACCCGCAGGCGCAAATACGCCGTTTTTCATTTTGCCGTCCCAGCCCTTTTCCTTACTGGTTGACTCAAATACAAGCCCGCCCCAACGATCGAAAATCTGCATGCGATAGCCATTATCGTGCACGGCCTCTGAACTTAACAGGAAAACATGGTTCTCGGGATTCTCACTGTTTGGGTTGAATCCGGTTGGCGCGAACAGCCGGTCCGGGGCAACCAGCAGGTCGTAGGTGGCCGTATCAGCACACAAATATTCGTTTTGTGCAACTAATTGCACCGTAAACCAGCCAATTGAGCCATATCGGTATTCTGGTTGAAATTCCTCTGAGAAACCGGCATCATCGCCAAAATCCCAGAAGTAATCCGTTCCTCCTTCACTTAAATTGGTAAAACGAAAAAGCGGGTCGGTGATCAGCTTTTCGGTCAAGTCGGGTTGAAATGCGGCCACCGGTTCCGGATGAACACGAATCGGCTCAGCAAGCCACACCATATCCTCGCAACCAGTTTTACCGGAAGTGACTGTTACAAAAACCGGGTTCTCCCGGTTCGGTAACACATACGTATAAATCGCCTCATTTTCTCCGGCAAGTTCATCACCCTCTCCAAAATTCCACCGATAGTGCAATTCGTCCACCTCATCTAGCTGTTCCGCGGAAAAACGAACAGCCAGCGGGGCACAACCGGCTGTTTCGTCGGCAGCCAGCATCACCCAGGGTTTTCGTTTAAATGAAAATGCTTTGGTTTCGCTTGCGCACCCATACGATGAAACCACCCGAAGCCCCACGGTGGATTGCGGCTTATTTTGCAAACTAACAACCAGCGGGCCGGAAGTATTGCCCGGGTCCTGAACGATTTCATCGGCATCCAGTGCCGACAAATCCCAAAAATAACGATCGTCCATCAGGCCATCGCCGGTATATTGTATTTCCAGCTCGTGCGGATAACAGCGAGAAGGGTCGATGTTTGTTTCTACGGAAGGAATCGGCCTCACAGTAATCATTTCTTCGATCAGTCCGAAATTTTCACAACCTTCGGTTGAAACAACACGCAAACCCACATCATACAAACCATCGTCTTCATAAATATGCTCCGGGCTTGGCGTTTCATCAAAGGTATCATCTCCAAAATCCCAGGTAAAATGGTCGATTGGCTCACTGGTTTCTCCGCTGAACTTCACCAGAAAAGGTTCACAACCTTCCGTCTGGTCGGCAACTATCTTCAGGTTGGGAACCACTTTAATGTGCTCGCTGGCAATTTCGCTGGTACAACCATGTTCACTCACCCGTAATCCCAACAAGCGGTTTTGCTGGTTGTCAAAGCCCAGGTTGACGGTCAATTCGGTTATTCCCACCCCTTCGGCATAAATTGAATCTGAAAAATACCAGTAAAACAGGGCAGAACCGGTTGCATCGCCCAGGTAATGCACGTCCAGGTTGTAGCCATAGCACGCTGCAGAATCAATGCTGAAGGTTGCATCGGGCGTTTTATAGAAATGAAGCATCAGCGAATCGGCAGTACTGCAACCATAGTCATCTGTAACCGTGACATGAGTTTTGTACGATCCGTAAGTGTCGGTGGAAACATCCGAAACTGCCGCCTCCGGGGAAACAATATCGAGGCCAAAATTATCAGCCTCCCATTTTATTGTTCCTTTGTCGGTTTCAACCTGCAAGCGGCCATTCATCGAATCGCAATACAACGTATCAGTTGCCGTCAAATCAATTTTCGGATATTGATGTACAAAAACTTCCACCTCATCCGAAGCATAACAGGGGTGGGCATTCATCACCCGAACCCGGTAAATGCCAGGTGCGTCCACTTCAAGCATTTGCCCGTCATAACCCGTATTCCACTCATAAGCAAGCTGATTGCCCGCATCAAGCTTAACCGATGTGCCTGCACATATATTCCTTGTGTCGCCCAAATCGACGACTGGCGCTGGCTTTACGTTTACCGTAAAAAATGCTGATTCGACACAAGTCCCGTTTGTACCGGTAACCTTGTAAGTTGTAGTCACCATCGGAGAAGCTTTTGGGTTGGGCGAAAAAGCATCATCCAGGCCTATCGCAGGAGACCATTCGTAAAGGCCCTCAAACTCGTGGTTTAGCCGGACGGTGTCGAACTGGCAAATGGTTTGATCTGCCGGACCGTCAAACAGGATGGTACGAATAGCAATGTCAAAGGCGGCGGAAAGGCTGACATCCGGGTCATCTTCCATTCCGCCGTACTCAATGATGTAGCCCTGTGGTCGGTAATATTGTGAAGTTGGGCCATCGCCGCTATTTCGCAGATCATTCCACGATTTTTCCGGTTGATCCGGATTCTGGTTAATGTGTCCGTAATCTTCCCCTAAGCCACCGTTCAAGTCGGGATAAGAATTATTTGGCTCGCCATTACTCCAGAACGAAAACAGGTTGTTTACCCGCTGCCCGCTAGGATAGTTTCCTTTCCAGAACAAAGTACCGGCTTCGGGGCCGGTTGCCCAGCGCCATTCCCCTTCAACGGCCTCATCGGTGGCACCGATCCAGCCAACGCCATTAACTTTTGTCCAGATAAAATCATTTTCTTCTTTTGAAAGAATGGTGGCAAGGTAGCCCTTTAAGCCGTAATAGCTTTTGGTTTCGGCTTCGGCGCGGGCTTCCGTCCAGGTAATGTCAAGTTTTTCAACGAATTGATAAAAATGACCTGTGGAAGGCAAATAATCGACATCGGTGAGCGTCACGGCGATATGCCGATCGGTGCGGGTTGGGACGGCCAACAGGTTTACATACCGGATTTGTTGAACGGCTTGCTGGTATTCGGCAGCGCTGGCCTCCCCCTCTAAAAACAACGTTCCGCTGGCGGCAACCCAGCGTGCGGATATGCGGCCAGCGGAAGTAAATTGCAATACATCCTCTCCTGGGATGTAATTGGTGATGGAAATTTTTAGTCCTCCGGTAATCTTATCCCCGGTAATACTCACCCCTTCGCCAAAGACAACCGGAGAACTGCAATAGTCGATTGGCGCGGTGTAGGTACTCTCAATTTTAAGGGCATCGCTTTGCCCGAATGAAAAAACCATTACCAAAATAATTAAAACGAATGTGAGCAACAGTTTTTTCATCCGGACCATTTATTATCAACTTTTTGCAGAAAAATATTTCATGAACTGAGAACGCTCATAAAGCATCGGATTTTCAATTTTTGCATACGACAGCCGTCCCCTGAAGTCTTCGATATGCTTGAAGTTCCATTTGCGCATAAATTTCTCCAGATCTTTGATCATGCCGTCGATCACCTGCGCCCCGTTGATATAAACGGTTGAACATACCTGGGCTACCTGCGCCCCGGCCAGCAATTGCTTAATCACCGCTTCGCCATCGTGGATGCCGGTTGAAGCGGCAATTTCCAGCTTGGGCAACGCAGCGCTCACGAGCCCGACCCAACGCAGCGAACGGCGGATATCAGACGGCGTACTAAACACTTCGGACGCCGTCAATTCCAATTTATCGATATTGATGTCGGGCTCATAAAACCGGTTGAACATGGTAATGCCCCGGGCACCGTTGGCCATTAGCTTTTCAGCCATCGAAATCATATTGGTAAAGTAAAAGCCCACTTTTACCGATACCGGAATTTTCACCTCTTTTTTCACCTTGCTCAATACATCGACATACAGTTTTTCAATCGACTCGGAAGTTTCGCGTCGCCCGGTGGGCACAAAAAAGAGGTTCAGTTCCAACGCATCGGCTCCCGCGGCTTCAAACTCCTTGGCAAAGCTGGTCCATTCTTTCGATGATACACAATTGATGCTCGCAATGATGGGGATGCTGATTTCCTTCTTTGCCTGTTTCACCAATTCGAGGTGCGCATCAACCGAGTGCTGACGGGTATAGTTCCAAATGTAATCTTCGGCTTCGGGATAGAGGTTTTGCGGATCTTTGTTGATCAGGTGGCTGACCTCGCTGTTGATCTGCTCTTCGAAAAGCGATTTCAGCACCACGGCGCCTGCACCGGCTTCTTCCAACGCCTTAATCTTTTCCACGCTGCTGGTAAGGCCCGAACTGGCCACCACGATTGGGTTCTTCAATTTCAAACCCAAATATGTCGTTTCAAGTTTTCCCATAATTTTAAAAGTTAGTTATCACTTGATCATTTTTCATAAAAACATCTGTTCAGCCCTGCTGGTTCAAGCATACTGGCGATCTCCGAAAATAGAACTGCCTACCCGCACCATGGTACTGCCTTCCTCTACAGCGATGGGGAAATCGCCTGACATGCCCATCGAAATTTCAGAGAATGAATCCCTCCCAACAAAAAATTCTTGCTTGAGCTGGTTAAAAATGCTTTTCAGCTGTCTGAATTCCCTTCGGATTTGTTCTGTGTCATTGGTATAAGTCGCCATACCCATCACCCCACGGATCTCAACAAATTCAAGTTGGGTAAATTCATCCGAGGTCAGTATTTCCCGGGCTTCGGCCAGATCCAAGCCAAACTTGGTTTCTTCTTCAGCAATATGAAACTGGAGCAGGCAAGCTATTTTTCGTCCGGCTTTTCGTCCTTCTTTATCAATGGTTTTCAATAATTTCAGTGAATCCACGCCATGTATCATACCAACAAATGGTGCAATATATTTCACCTTATTGGTTTGCAAATGCCCGATGAAATGCCACTCAATATCCTTGGGCAGGCTCTCATATTTTTGAACCAGTTCCTGTACCTTATTTTCACCGAAAACCCGCTGCCCTGCCCCATAAGCTTCCAGCAAATCGGCATCGGGTTTGGTTTTCGATACAGCAACCAGGCACACCCCCTCCTTCAATGCATCTTTAATTTTCCGTATGTTCTCTGCAATTCCCATGTTCTTCAGGATTGAAATACAAATCTACAAAAGCATGGGAAAATGGCTGGCCATTTTTAAAGTTTTTTCAAGCTGTAAAACATCCAAACCAGCAGGTTTTGCCGCCCTTTTTCTATCTTTGCCGACCTCATGACAAACGAATGGAATCATATAATTTTAAAAATGAACGAATTGGGCAAGGCCCGCCGTCCGTTTGTTTTTTTAATTGATTTTGACTTCCGGCAACCACTGCTTTTCGGTTGGGAAGAATCAAAAAGCCAATTGCTTTGGAAAACCCCTCACTTTAACAATTACGAGACCCCAAACACCCCCTGCCCCGATTTCCACTGGCAGGTAAAACCCGTTTCGTACGCCCGCTACCGGCAAGCTTTTGAGTTGGTTCAAAGCCACATTCACAATGGCGACAGCTACCTGCTCAACCTGACCATGCCCAGCCGGGTAGAAACCAATCTGGACCTGGAAACTATTTTTCACCAGAGCCATGCGCCCTACCTGGTTTATCTGAAAGACCGGTTTGTTTGTTTCTCACCCGAAATATTTGTCCGGATCGAACAAGGCCGGATTTCGTCGAACCCCATGAAAGGAACGATTGATGCCAACCTGCCGGATGCCGAAAACCGGTTGAAGACCGACCCGAAAGAACTGGCCGAACACCATACGATTGTCGATCTGATCCGGAACGATTTAAGCCGCGTAGCCGACCAAGTGGAAGTACCGCGCTTTTGCTACATCGATAAAATCAAGGCGGACCAAGCCAGCCTATTGCAAATGAGCTCCGAAATTTCAGGCCAATTGCCCGAATATTACCATGAACACCTGGGAGACATCTTCGCCCGGTTATTGCCGGCTGGCTCCATCAGCGGAGCACCCAAGAAAAAGACAATCGAAATAATTAAAGCCGCCGAAGGCTATGAACGTGGCTATTACACGGGGGTTTTCGGTGTTTTCGACGGAACAAATGTGGATAGTTGCGTACTAATCCGCTACCTGGAACAACAGGACAGCCAGCTCGTTTTTAAAAGCGGAGGCGGGATTACCCATCTCAGCCAGTGCGACGATGAATACCACGAACTTATCAAGAAAGTGTATGTGCCAATTACTCGAAACCATTAAACTCGAACATGGCCTGTTTTGGAACCTGGACTATCACTCCCGCCGGTTGAATGCCGCACGGGCCGAGCTCTTCGACCTGTTTGAACCGATTGATCTGACCAACAGCCTGCTGGTACCTGCCGGCTGCCAGACCGGGCTGTACCGTTGCCGGGTATCATACAGCCGCGAGATTGAATCGGTAGAGTTTATTCCCCAACATCCACGCGAGTTCAGCGCTCTGAAAGTAATAGAAGCGAATGACCTGGATTATCACCTGAAATTTGCCGACCGCAACGAACTGAATAAGCTGCTCGATCAACGCGAAAACGCCGACGAGGTGATTGTCCTGCAACATGGCTTGGTTACCGACTGCACGATAGCCAATCTAGTTTTTTACGATGGCCGCCACTGGCTGACACCAGACACGCCGTTGCTGAAAGGTACGCAACGCCAGCGCCTGCTCGATCTGGGTTTAATTTTTGAGACACGAATTACGGCAACCAATCTTCATCAATATGAAAAGGTCGGGCTGATCAATGCTTTTTTCGATCTGAACAACATGCCCATCATAAAAAAAGAGAATATTTTTTGACATCGGCTCATCTATCCTATCAACTGTTAATCAATACGATAAAACTACTGAAGCACATTCAGGTTAATCTGATTGCAATATTTTTAGGGCGAATGCTTTTCAACCTATTTTTATATTACTTCATTTTTGTATTTTTCGACCGAATTAAAAACTATAAAAACGATTGACCAACGCCCTTTCAGCGTTGCCGAAATGGAGGATAAGAAAATGACACTCAGCAGTAAACCCAGAGTTATTAAAGATTACGAGAAGTTAGACGAAGCGATAAAAGAGCAAATAAAACTGGTATATCCGAATGGTTTTAGCCAACACCTGATCACCTTCACCAATAAAGACGGACTGCTGGTGAGCGCACTGCCATTTGAAACGGAAGATAAATACTACCTGGTACGCATGACCACCCAGGAGGCGATTGACATTATCAGCGAAGACGAGGATTACGATGATGAAGGCGTATTGAAAGAAGAATCGAGGGAAGCTTATGAAGATAAGTATTCGGACGATATCGATATCCCGGATAACATTGAAGACGAGGAGGAAGACGACTCGTACGACGATGACGATTTGGATGACGATGATGACATGGACGACGAGGACATGGAAGAAGATGAAGATTAATGAATCTACACGATACAAAAAACCCCGGAGCAAAACAGCCCCGGGGTTTTTTATTTCAATTTTGCAGTAACATTAATCCAGTTTGTGGATCACCAGGCCAGAACGCAATTTAGGTTCGAACCAGGTTGTTTTGGGAGGCATGATGTTGCCTGTGTCGGCAATAGCAATCAATTGCTGCATCGATACCGGGAAAAGCGCGAAAGCCACTTTCATCTCGCCGCTATCCACCCGCTTTTTCAGTTCACCCAATCCGCGGATACCGCCAACAAAATCAATCCGTTTGGAGGTACGTAAATCCTGAATGTCGAAAATAGGCTCCAATACCTGTTTCGAAAGGATGGTCACATCCAGCACACTAATTGGATCAGCATCGTCGTATGTACCCTCGTTTGCATTCAGGCGGTACCAATTTCGATTCAGGTACATGCCAAATTCGTGCAATGCTGATGGCTTAAAAATTTCCGGACCCATTTTTTCAACCGTAAACCCCAGCGCCAATTTGGCCAGCAGGTCAGCCTCGCTCAATCCGTTCAGGTCTTTCACCACGCGATTGTAGTCGATAATTTGCAGCTGGTTGTCCGGGAAATGAACCGCCATAAAGTAGTTGTAGGATTCGTTTCCGGTATGATTTGGATTTTGAGCTTTCTTTTCCAGGCCGATACGTGCAGCAGCAGCTGTGCGGTGATGTCCGTCGGCCACATATGTTGCAGGCACTTTCGAAGCAAACAGCTGTTCAATCTCTTTATTGACAGCGGCATCGGTAATTGTCCAGAAGTGGTGGCCAAAGCCATCTTCGGCAACAAAATCATAATCCGGTTCCTGGCTTTTCACGATGTTGGCAACAATGGCATCAATTTCGGGCACAGCTTTGTAGGAAAAGAAAACCGGCTCAATATTCGCATTCAGGTAGCGGGTCAGGATCATACGGTCTTCTTCTTTGTCCGGACGAGTAAGCTCATGCTTCTTGATGATGCCCTGGTGGTAATCTTCACAGGCCGCTGCGCCTACAATTCCGTATTGCGTACGGCCGTTCATGGTCTGCGCGTAGATATAAAAGCGAGCTTCGTCATCTTCCACCAGCCAGCCTTTTTGCTGAAACGCCTTGAAATTCTCAACAGACTTGTTGTAAACAGTTTCCGAATGAATATCTGTCCCCTCCGGGCAATCAATTTCTGCACGGGTAATGTGCAGCAACGAGTTTTCTTTACCTGCTGCCATCTGGGCAGCTTCTTCCGTATTCATCACATCGTAGGGCAGGCAAGCCAACTCCTTAGCTATTTCCCTCGGTGGACGAAGTCCTTTAAATGCCTTAACGTTCGCCATAAAATCAACTTTCAAATTTTAGTCTGCAATTATCTTTCTTTTCTTTCGGGAAACCTATAAAAATCAAAATCGCCGACGCCGGATTTAATTGATACTTAATAATGGCACAAGCGTTTTATTTGTTTACCCGAAAGGTATCATCCCCTTTTTCGAAAAAGGCCACAATTTGTTCGGCTGCGGCAACCCCAGCGTTGGTGTTGGCTTCTTCGGTTTGGGCTCCTATTTTTTTAGGAGTAAAGTAATACCTTCCAGTGAACTTTTCTTTAAACTCGGCCGAGCAATCCGGCTCAAGATCCGAAAGGTACTTCACATCGGGCCGCTCTTCCATGAAGCGGCACAAATCAGCCTCGTTAACCACTTCCTTCCGTGCAGTATTGATCAGGATCGCACCGGTTTTCAAGTGTTTCAGCACATCCATGCTTACCGAACCAATATGCTCTCCACGTGCCGGAACATGAATGGATACGACATCGGACACGGCGTACAACTCTTCCAGCGAATTGGTCACTTCAATGCCTTCGGAAGTTGCCTGTGCCTTGCTGTAGCGCGTAAAAACTTTCACGTTCATGCCAAAAGCCCGGGCTATACGGTGAACATTCCTGGCCACGTAGCCATAACCATGAAGTCCCAGTGTACGGCCGCGAAGTTCGCCACCCGATTTTCCGCCAAAAAATTCCCGGATTCCGTAAATGGCTAACCCAATGGCCAACTCGGCCACAGCGTTCGAATTTTGTCCGGGCGTGTTCATCACCACCACACCTTTTTCTTTGGCGTAACCGGTGTCTACATTATCATAACCCGCCCCGGCGCGAACCACAATCTTCAGGCTTTGCGCGGCATCCAGTATTTCGCGGTCAACAATGTCGCTGCGCACAATAACCGCATCAGCTGTTTTTATTGCTTCCGCAAAATCAACTTTTGCCTGATACTTTTCTAACAAATTCAACTGGTAACCAGCTTGTTTGATAACAGTTGAAATTTTTTCGAGCGCAACCGGAGCAAATGGTTTGTCGGTTGCAATTAATACCCTTTTCATACCCTTTCGTTTTATAAAAAGAAAGCAGGACCCCCATCCTGCTTTCTTTTATGGTTTATTAATGAATAGCTTCAAATTCTTTCATCGCATCCACCAAAGCCTGAACGCTTTCCAATGGTAAGGCGTTGTAAGTTGATGCCCTGAAACCACCAACCGAACGGTGGCCTTTCAGTCCAACCATTCCTTTGGCTGTAGCCAGATCCAGGAATTCTTTTTCCAACGCTTCGTAACCCGGTGCCATCACAAACGTTACGTTCATGCGCGAACGGTCTTCAGCAGCAGGAACCGTAGGAACAAACAACTTGTTGCGATCCAGTTCGCCGTATAGCAAGTCGGCTTTGGCGATATTCACTTTTTCCATTTCGGCAACACCTCCGTTTTCCTTCAACCATTTCAGTGTTTGCAGACAGGCAAATACAGCCACGGTTGACGGCGTGTTAAACATGGATTCATTTTTAATATGAATCTGGTAATCGAGCATGGTAGGGATCTGACGTCCGGTTTTACCGAGAACATCGTCTTTCACAATCACCAGCGTGGCACCTGAGGGGCCCAGGTTTTTCTGTGCACCTGCATAAATGAGATCATATTTCGCTACATCAATCGGACGGCTGAAAATATCGGACGACATATCCGCCACCAAACGCACCGGAACATCCGGATCCGATTTCAATTCGGTACCAAAGATGGTGTTATTGGTGGTAATGTGCAGATAATCAACATCGGCAGGTACCTCGTACGATTTAGGAATATAATTGAAATTTTTATCTTTTGAAGAAGCAACTTCAACAACCTCACCAAAAAATTGGGCTTCTTTCATGGCTTTTGAGGCCCAAGCGCCGGTATTCAGGTAAGCAGCTTTGGCCTTCATCAGGTTGTAAGGAACCATCAAAAACTGCAGGCTGGCACCCCCTTGCAAAAATAAAACAGAATAGCCTTCCGGAACATTCAGCAATTCTTTCACCAGCGCAATTGCCTCGTCCATAACAGCAACAAACTCTTTTCCGCGATGGGAAACTTCCATCACAGATAAGCCGGTACCGGCAAAGTCGAGGGCTGCTTCAGCTACTTTTTGTTTGGTGTATTCGGGTAAAACTGAGGGTCCCGCATAAAAATTATGCTTCTTCATGGTATGTAATTTTAGGGTTAAAAAATTATTCTTATTATCTTTTCATTCATCTATTAAAATAAAACAAACCCTTGGTACTATCCGCTGAGATATATCAGCTACAGGGCGTTTGTGCAACGTTTAAAAACATCGTTATACAGCAGAATTTCAACCGAATAGACATCATAAACATCGATTTCAAACTTTTTCAAAGTTAGGAAACAGGAATCAATTCTCCATCTCTGTAAATCGGGATAACCGAAGTAAAGTCGGCCCGGTGACAAAATTCGATACAATCATCCAGTCCTTTTTCTGCCAGACGCCCTTTTTGAGCTGCCTTCAGCACATATTCATTCAGGTTTGGCTTGGCCAAAGTCCACAAATCGAGCGAAGCGGTGACCGCATCGCAAATGGTTTCAAACTTTCCCGAATCCAGTAATTTTTCGGCTAAAGCACCAGCAAAAATGGTGTCTTCCAAACTAAACCGGTCTTTCCACGAAGCGCAGAAAATCAACACCGGGGCATCCTGCCGGATCAACCATTCACTTAGGGAAGTCAGGTTAAGAAACGAACCAATGACCACTTCTTTGGAATGACTGGCCATGTGAATGCACCGTGTCCCGTTGGTGGTGGAGTAAACAATCTCCTTTCCCCGTACTTTTTCAGCCGTAAAATTAAAAGGCGAATTCCCAAAGTCAGCAAAATCAAGCACATAGCCATCGCGTTCCGATGCTACGATGTAGCCTTCTTCCTTTTTCTTACGGGCTTCTTCTACCGTAGAAACCGGAATGATGCGTTTTACGCCATTGTGGAAGGCAGTACAAATAGCCGATGTGGCGCGAAGAATATCAACCACAACAACGATGTTGCCGTCATCGGCATGTTTGGGGTAAATGGCAGGGGACAAGCAGGTTTCCAAACGGAATTTTGCGTTCTTCATGCTCAGTTAGTCTGAATTTTTGCCGCAAAGATAATCGAACAAATACAATAAAAAAACCCGTCAAAACAGTTGACGGGTTCAAGGGTTAGTAAGTTGTAAGTTTCCCCATTACTGCGGACTTACAAAAGGTATCTTGACAATTTTCGCTTTCAGCAATTTATTACGCACTTTCACATACACTTCCGTCCCTATGGCCGACCAGGCAATGGCTACATAGCCCATCCCGATCCCTTTGTTCAGCATGGGCGACTGGGTTCCCGAAGTAACCACACCAATGGTGTTTCCGGCTTCGTCGGCCAATTCGTAGCCATGACGGGGAATCCCGCGGTCAATCATCTCAAAACCACGCAATTTACGACTGACACCTTCGTTCTTCTGCATGTGCAATAATGCCTTGTCGATGAAGTTATTGTTACCATTGAATTTCGTGATCCAGCCTAACCCGGCTTCTATGGGCGAAGTGGTGTCGTCAATATCGTTCCCGTACAGGCAAAATCCCATTTCCAGACGGAGTGTATCACGGGCGCCCAAGCCAATCGGTTTGATATCGAATTCGGCGCCCGCTTCAAAAATAGCCTGATAGATTTGATCTGCCAGTTCATTCGGGAAATACAACTCGAAGCCACCCGACCCGGTGTAACCAGTAGCTGAAATGATGACATCATCAAAACCGCCAAATTTCCCGGTAACAAAGGTGTAATATCTGATTTTGGTTAATTCAACATCCGTCAGTTTCCGGAGTACCGGCAAAGCTTTGGGCCCCTGAATAGCCAACTGACTAATTTGATCGGAAGCATTCTCCAACTCGGCGCCGAATTTATTTTGGGAAACAACCCAGTTCCAGTCTTTTTCGATATTGGCAGCATTCACCACCAGCAAATATTTTTCGGGCGAAAAACAGTAAACCAGCAAGTCGTCAACAATGCCGCCATGCCCGTTTGGGAAACACGAATATTGCGCTTGTCCCGGGGTTAAAACAGAAATGTCGTTACTGGTGACATACTGAACCAAATCGGCAGCGTGAGGGCCTTTCACCCAAAACTCGCCCATGTGCGAAACATCAAACACACCAACCCCGTTTCGGACTGTCATGTGCTCATCTTTAATTCCACTGAATTCTACAGGCATTTCATAACCTGCAAATTCAACCATCTTCCCTCCGGCGTTTTTATGTAGCTGATTAAATGCGGTTGTCTTCATTTAATAAATTTTGGATTTGTAAAAATAGAGCTTCAAAGATCAAAAAATCATGAAAAAAATCAGCAATCGTTTTGGGTATTTTATTTCAATAGTTGATTTACAGTGCTGCCTATAAACATTTTTTTGTTATTATTGTCGGTGCAACTATTACAAAAAAATCAAATGGAAACGCAACGATTAACCAATCTGAACTACCTGGAAGAAGTTACTGGCGGTGAAGCCGAGATCATGAAGGAATTCATAGAGATGTTTTTTGAACAAATCCCCGAGTTCCGCGATGGATTAAGAATCCATCTGAACAACCAACAATGGAAAGAATTGGGAGAACTGGCGCATAAAGCCAAATCGTCGGTGATGACTTTTGGGTTGAATGACTTGGGAATGCGACTAAAACAACTTCAGCTTAAAACCCAACAACTAATTGAAATTGAAACCTATGAAGCCCACGTAGAAGATTTCGAGAAGGTGATTGCCCTGGCTGAACAGGAACTTAAAGATGAGCTAAAGAACCTTGAATAAAAAAACTGCATCAGAAATCAATGCCGGGCTCACTTTGAACCCGGCAATTGACTTATTTATTAACGCAGTTTCAACTTATACTGACACGAATTTAAGCTCATCATTTTCGATTTCTATGCGAATGGTTTGATCAACGGAAACACGTCCCGCAAGAATCAGTTTTGACAGCTCGTTCAGAACATGTTTCTGCAACAACCGGTTAACCGGCCGGGCTCCGTAATGCGGATCATAGCCGACCGTTGCCAGCCAGTTGATAGCTTCAGGCGACATTTCGATGCGCAGGTTCTGATTGCCCATGCGTTTCACAATTCGGTTGAACTGAATTTGGACTATGCCCTTCATGTCGTCACGCGACAAGGGTGTGAACATGATGGTTTCATCAATCCGGTTCAAAAACTCAGGACGGATGGTTTTTCGCAACAAGGAGAAAATAGCTGTGCGTGTTTGCTCAAACACTTCGGTGCGGTTGCTGTCGGTCATCCGCTCAAAACCTTCCTGAATCAGTTGGGAGCCAAGGTTGGAAGTCATAATAATGATCGTGTTTTTAAAATTGACCACCCTCCCCTTGTTATCGGTCAAGCGTCCATCGTCGAGCACTTGCAGCAAGACATTGAACACATCCGGATGCGCTTTTTCAATTTCGTCAAACAATACCACTGAATACGGTTTCCGGCGCACTGATTCGGTCAGTTGGCCTCCTTCATCGTAACCCACATATCCCGGTGGAGAACCAATCAGCCGGGTAACAGAAAATTTCTCCTGGTATTCCGACATGTCAATCCGGGTGATCATATTTTCGTCATCAAACAGGTATTCGGCAAGTGCCTTTGCCAGCTCCGTCTTCCCCACCCCGGTAGTACCCAGAAAGATAAACGAGCCAATCGGACGTTTTTCATCCTGAAGGCCTGCCCTGCTCCGGCGAACGGCATCAGCCACCGCATGGATGGCCTCGTCCTGCCCAATCACCCGTTTATGCAATTCTTCTTCCAAATGAAGCAGTTTATCCCGTTCGCTTTGCATCATTTTACTAACCGGGATACCGGTCCAACGAGCCACCACTTCGGCAATATCTTCCGCATCCACTTCTTCTTTGATGAGCGAATCGCCTTGCATTTGCTGCAACTCTTTCTGCAAGCGGACAATTTCTTGTTCAGCTTCCTTGATTTTCCCGTACCGGATTTCGGCCACACGTCCGTAATCGCCCGATCGTTCGGCCTGTTCGGCTTCAAACTTCAGGTTTTCGATTTCCGTTTTATGCTGCTGAATGCCATCGATCAGCGACTTCTCCATTTCCCACTGAGCACGGTAACGGTTCTGGTCTTCTTTCAAGTTGGCAATCTCTTCATTCAGCACGGCCAGTTTGCTTTCGTCCTTTTCGCGTTTGATGGCCTCGCGCTCAATTTCAAGTTGTTTGATTTTACGTTCAATTTCGTCCAATTCTTCGGGTACCGAATCCATTTCCAACCGTAATTTGGCTGCCGCTTCATCCATCAGGTCGATGGCCTTGTCGGGCAGAAACCGGTCTGAAATATACCGTTGCGATAGCTCAACGGCCGAGATAATCGCATTATCTTTGATGCGCACCCGGTGATGGTTCTCATAACGTTCCTTCAATCCTCTTAAAATGGAGATGGCGCTCAGCGTATCGGGTTCGTTCACCATCACAATCTGGAAGCGGCGTTCCAGCGCTTTATCTTTTTCGAAATATTTTTGATACTCATCAAGCGTGGTGGCGCCAATAGCCCGCAACTCACCGCGCGCCAGGGCCGGTTTTAAAATATTGGCCGCATCCATAGCGCCTTCGCTTTTTCCGGCGCCTACCAACGTATGAATTTCATCGATAAATAAAATCACTTCGCCTTCTGCTTTGATCACCTCGTTCACCACAGCTTTTAAGCGTTCCTCAAACTCGCCCTTATATTTTGCACCGGCAATCAGCGCACCCATATCGAGCGAAAACAATTGTTTCGATTTGAGGTTTTCGGGCACATCGCCCCGCACAATCCGATGGGCAAGGCCCTCGGCAATAGCTGTTTTACCGGTTCCCGGTTCGCCAATCAACACAGGGTTGTTCTTGGTACGGCGCGACAAGATTTGCAGCAAACGCCGGATTTCTTCGTCACGTCCGATTACCGGATCCAGTTTACCGTTTCTCGCCCGTTCATTCAAATTGACGGCAAAACGACTCAACGAATTAAACTGATCTTCTGCAGTTTGACTATCCACTTTGGCTCCTTTCCGCAAATCAGCCACAGCAACTTCCAAGTCTTTCCGGCTAATACCATTGTCCTTCATTAAGGTTGAAATTGTATCGCCACTTTCAAGTAAGGCCAGCAAAATGTGTTCGACCGAAACAAACTGGTCCCCCATTTTCCGGGAAATATCCATCGATTTTTGAAGCGTTTTGTTGGCATTTCCGGAAAGATATTGCTCACCCCCCGAAACCTTAGGATAAGAATCCACAATTCGATCAACCGCTTGCTGAAAGATAGGAACGTTAACCCCAAGTTTCTTCAGTAAAAACCCACTTACATTTTCGGCTGTATGGAGCAAACCTTTCAGAATGTGCCCGTTTTCGATGGCCTGATGTTGCTTTCCCTGGGCAATTTCGAAAGCATGTTGCAGTGCTTCCTGCGATTTGATGGTGAAATTATTAAAGTTCATTGCATTCTCTTTTTTCTGTTCAATTTAAGCTTTCCAATCGTTACGCCGGAATAATTTCAACGGCAATGTGTATTTTTCAAAAAAGCAACCAACCGGAAAATGGAGCAACAAAAAAGACAAAATGTCGCCAATCGAACAAACAGCCTGAACTTTAGTCAGATAAAAATTATGAGAGAAGCAAATATGACAGGATTTTACAAAAAAAAAGGATGGTGGGCGCCATCCTTTCTTCAAACTTTAACCAAACTTATCTCTATGAAAAAAAATTGTACTCTTGAATCTTTCTGTCTTGTCCAAACAAAGATACGGGATCTAACCGTTAAGAAGCTGCAAGTATCGTTAAGGAACGTTAAAGATGCTTTGGCATGGATGGTGGTCAACCTCAGTAAAAAGAAAAAGGATGGTGGGCGCCATCCTATTTTCTAACTTAACCAAACCTATCTCTATGAAAAAATTATGCTTAAAATCCTACATTCTTGTATTAACAAATGTACGGCATAGAAACGTTAAGAAGATTCAAGCTACGTTAACAAATGTTAAGAGTTTGGTTTTCGGCAATTTCAGGCCATTTAATTCTTCAAATTCATCCAGAATATCTGCTTATTGGATTTCAGGTCAGAATAAGAAATTGCAACTTGGTCAGAAACACCACTTTCCAAAATCTTAATAGCTATATAACAGCTATTTGCAAAAACATTTCTTTTCAGTTTTCAAAAAATTACGTTTACATTAGCAAATGAAAACTTAGACTTAACAGATTTTTTAACTAATCCAAAACGATGTTTTTATGGCAAAGTATGTTTATACATTCGGCAATGGAAAGGCCGAGGGAAAGGCAGATATGAAAAATCTTCTCGGAGGGAAAGGGGCCAACCTGGCTGAGATGAACCTGATTGGCGTACCAGTCCCCCCAGGTTTCACAATTACGACCGAGGTATGTACCATTTATAACCAACAAGGGAAAGATGCAGCTTTAACTGTCGTCAACGGCGAAGTAGAAAGAGCAGTGTCACAGATAGAGGAATTGACCGGCACTAAATTTGGCGACAAAGATAATCCCTGTCTGGTTTCGGTCCGCTCAGGCGCCCGGGTGTCGATGCCCGGAATGATGGACACGGTTTTGAACCTGGGGCTGAATGACCTGGCGGTGCAAGGGATCGCAAAAAAATCAGGTAATGAGCGTTTTGCCTGGGATTCCTACCGTCGCTTTGTACAAATGTACGGCGATGTGGTACTCGGCATGAAACCTGAAAGCAAGGAGGACATCGACCCGTTTGAGGCCATCATGGACAACCTGAAAGAAGAAAAAGGCATTGAGCTGGATACCCAATTTACGACAGAAGATCTGAAACTATTGGTTATCCGGTTTAAGGAAGCCGTCTTGAAAGTTACCGGGAAAAGCTTCCCTGACGATCCTTGGGAACAACTTTGGGGCGCCGTTTATGCTGTTTTCGACAGTTGGATGAACGACCGCGCCGTGTATTACCGAAAAATGCACGGTTTTCCGGCAGAATGGGGAACAGCCGTTAACGTTCAGGCCATGGTATTTGGTAACATGGGCGACACCTCCGCCACAGGCGTTGCTTTTACGCGCGACGCAGCCACCGGCGAAGACATCTTCAACGGCGAATACTTGATTAATGCCCAGGGCGAAGATGTGGTGGCCGGAATCCGCACCCCGCAGCAAATTACACTGGAAGGCAGTAAGCGATGGGCAGAACTGGCAGGTGTATCAGAAGAGGAAAGAAAAACCAATTTCCCGTCGCTGGAAGAAACCATGCCGGCTTTGTATGCAGAGCTCATGAGTGTTCAGGAAAAACTGGAAAATCATTATAAAGACATGCAGGACCTGGAATTTACCATCCAGGAAGGTAAACTTTGGCTGCTGCAAACGCGCAACGGGAAACGGACCGGAGCGGCGATGGTGAAAATTGCGATTGACATGCTGGAGCAAGGCATGATCGACGAAAAAACAGCTTTGTTGCGCATCGAGCCAAATAAACTCGACGAATTGCTCCATCCGGTTTTCGACACAGAAGCAATGGCAAAAGCACATGTACTGGCAAAAGGACTTCCCGCCTCACCGGGAGCAGCTACCGGTCAAGTGGTTTTCTTTGCAGATGAAGCATCGAATTACGAAAACACCATCCTGGTCCGCATCGAAACTTCCCCCGAAGACCTGGAGGGAATGAACATTGCACGCGGCATTTTGACCGCCCGTGGCGGGATGACCTCGCACGCTGCCGTAGTGGCCCGGGGCATGGGAAAATGTTGCGTATCGGGTGCCGGCGCTGTAAAAATTGATTACAAAACCCGCGTGATGACCATTGGCGAAAACAAATTCGTTGAAGGAGACTGGATTTCGCTGAATGGCTCAACCGGAGAAGTTTACGAAGGTAAAGTAAAGACAAAAACCCCTGATATGGGCGGTGACTTTGGGAAGGTGATGGACCTGGCGGATAAATTTACACGCATGTCAGTCCGGACCAATGCCGATACCCCAAATGATGCACAAGTTGCACGCAATTTTGGAGCAAAAGGGATAGGCCTTTGCCGTACCGAACATATGTTTTTTGAAGGAGAACGCATTAAAGCCATGCGCGAGATGATCCTTTCTTCAACAAAAGAAGGACGCGAAAAAGCACTCGCAAAACTTCTGCCCTACCAACGCGGCGACTTTGAAGGCATCTTTGAAGCAATGGAAGGCTACGGAGTTACCGTGCGCTTGCTTGACCCACCCTTGCACGAGTTTGTGCCCCACCAGCAAGCCACACAGAAAGAACTGGCACAGGAAATGGGGATATCCATTGATGCCGTCAGAACGAAAATATCAGAACTAGAGGAGTTCAACCCGATGTTGGGTCACCGTGGTTGCCGGTTGGGAATTACCTATCCAGAAATTACTGCCAT
This sequence comes from Gaoshiqia sediminis, assembly GCF_025907915.1. Taxonomy (GTDB): domain Bacteria; phylum Bacteroidota; class Bacteroidia; order Bacteroidales; family Prolixibacteraceae; genus Gaoshiqia; species Gaoshiqia sediminis. The sequence goes on along the minus strand of NZ_JAPAAF010000004.1, from coordinate 63,316 downwards.
GCAGGCACGAGCAATCATAGAAGCTGCCCTAAACCTGAAAGCCAGAGGTATTGCTACCCTGCCTGAAATTATGGTCCCGCTGGTAGGCACTGTGGCCGAGCTGAAACACCAAGCAAACATCATTCGAAATACTGCCGAGAAAGTTTTCGAGGAAAAAGGCGACCGGATTGATTATCTGCTTGGAACCATGATTGAGATTCCACGTGCCGCACTAACGGCTGATCATATTGCCGAAGAAGCCGACTTCTTCTCGTTCGGCACTAACGACCTGACCCAGATGACCTTGGGCTACTCGCGCGATGATGCTGGTAAATTCCTGCCCATCTATCTGGACAACGGCATCCTGAAACAAGACCCGTTCCAGGTGCTCGATCAAAACGGCGTTGGGCAGCTGGTAAAAATGGGCGTTGAAAGAGGCCGTTCGGTAAAACCCAAACTGAAAGTGGGCATTTGCGGCGAACACGGCGGTGAACCCAGCTCTGTGGAATTCTGCGACAGCGTTGGACTCGACTATGTGAGTTGCTCTCCTTACCGCGTACCAATCGCCAGAGTGGCTGCTGCTCAAGCCAACATAAAGCATAGCCAGGCAAAATAATATCATCAGCCGATTGTAAAAAGCCGCTCATTTCCGAGCGGCTTTTTTGCTATTCACTAAGCCGGATTGCTTGTCCGTCAACATTTTTCAAAGCAACCATCCCTGTAGCCGCAATTTTATCCGTAATTTGTATCTGTTTACAAAAAACTACGATTATGAACCTAATTGAAAAAGGCAGCGGACTCTACACCGATCATTATGAATTAACCATGGCGCAAGGCTATTTCCTGAGTGGCCGTCACAACAAGCCGGCTTGCTTCGATTATTTTTTCCGAAAAATACCTTACCAGGGAGGCTTCGTTGTATTCTCCGGACTATCATCCTTGCTGGAGCTGCTTGAAAATTTCCGGTTCGATCAGGATGCTTGCATTTACCTGGCATCGATTGGATTTGATGAACGTTTCGTTGACTTTCTTAGTCGTTTTTCATTTCAGGGAGATATCATTTCGGTGCGTGAAGGCGAGGTGATTTTCCCCAATGAACCCGTATTGCGCGTTGAGGGGAATATCCTGGAAACCCAACTCATTGAAACCGTTCTGCTGAATATCCTGAATTTTGAATCGCTGATCGCTACCAAAGCCTGCCGGATGCGCCTGGCCGCAGGGCGCCGGCTATTGTTGGAATTTGGCCTCCGCCGGGCACAGGGGCTGGGCGGGATAAATGCCACCAAAGCAGCCATAAGTGGTGGATTCGACAAAACATCAAATGTTTACGGCGCCTGGCAGTTTGGAGCCGAAAGCAGCGGAACAATGGCTCATTCCTGGATTCAAAGTTTTGAAGATGAATTGACTGCCTTCCGGGTGTATGCAGAACACTTCCCCGATAATTGCATCCTACTGGTGGATACTTACAACACGCTGAAAAGCGGCGTTCCAAACGCGATAATCGTAGCCCGGGAGCTGAAAGAAAATGGGCACCGGCTTATCGGAGTTCGGCTGGACAGTGGCGACCTGACCTACCTGAGCAAACAAACCCGCAAAATGCTGGATGCAGCCGGTTTGACCGAAGTGAAAATTGTTGCATCCAACCAGCTCGATGAGCACATCATCCAGAGCTTGCTGGCACAGGGCGCGCCAATTGATGTTTTTGGGGTAGGCACATCACTCGTTACCGGAAAGGACGATCCCGCGCTGGATGGCGTTTACAAACTTTCGTGGTTCGACGGGAAACCATCGTTAAAAGTATCGGAAAACAAAACGAAAATGACCCTGCCCGGGAAAAAGACCATTCACCGCTTTTTGGACAAAGAAAACCAGTTTTATGCTGATGGTATTTCCAACATTGGAGAAGGCACATACGATTACATTCACCATCCGGCAGAGCCTGAAAAACGAAAACAGGTGGTAAACCTTCAAAAGGAAGAGTTAATGACACAGGTGATGAAAAACGGGAAAACGATCCAGCCCTTGGCTTCACCCGCCGAAAATGCTGCTTTTACCTTAAAACGGCTGCAACAATTGCCCGAAGAACACAAACGTTTTTTGAACCCTCACGTTTACAAAATCGGTATAAGTGAAAAATTACTGGCCAGCAGAAATGCGGTGGCTGATCATGTTTACCGAAAAAATGAATTTTGAATCATTCAATAAAAACAAAAGACCATGAAAGCCTTACTGATTGTCGATCTTCAAAATGATTTTTTACCCGAAGGGACCCTACCGGCACCCAACGGTGACAAAGTGGTTCCGGAAATCAACAAGCTGATGGAGCATTTTAGCCTGATTATTGCCTCCAAAGACTGGCACCCGGCCAACTCGGTTCATTTCAAGAAATGGCCGGTTCACTGCGTTGCCGGCTCAAAAGGGGCCGAATTCCCGTTCAGCCTCAACCGCCCCAAAATTGACCTGGTTTTGTATAAAGGGACGAACGATCTGGATGATGGGTATTCCGCATTCGAGGCCACGAACATCTCCTTGGACCAACACCTCAAAATGCACGCAGTAAACTCGCTGTACATTTGCGGATTGACCACCGAATATTGTGTAAAAAACACCGTTCTGGATGCTTTGAAAGCCGGTTACGAAACATTCGTGGTGCAAGACGCAACAGCAGGAGTAAACGCCCATCCCGGAGATGAAAAGGCAGCCTGGGACGAAATGCAAAAAGCCGGGGCAAAACTGACTACGACTGCTGCCATGACAGGAGTCTATGACTTTTAAGCAGATCTGTACAAATCCGTAATCAACGCAGAATAAAGTAGCCAATAACGGAAAAGACAGGGCCAATTTAAAGCAAAAAGCTCCCTTTCGGTTCGCCGAAAGGGAGTAGGAAAAGAAAGTGGTGTACTAATTAGAAGGGAAATTGATGCTATATAATTGATGCTGCTCAAATTCATTTTTCCGAATCCTATTTAAAAGCCGGTTTTCCAAATCGCTCAAAATGTTCATGTAATTGATGAACGCCAGATAAGGACTTTGGTAGGGATTGAAATGCTGTGAGGCAAATTCGTCTTCGAAGAAACGGTCGTTCATGTAAAACAAATATTCTTTATCCTGAAGGTACTCCCAATCCCGGACAAGCGTTTCACAATCGCATGCTTTTACCATTTCATTTAAAAGTACGAGTTTACTAAACGCCTCTTTTTGTAAGTCGTTTTTCAGCCAAAGATTCTTACCTTTTTTTCCTGACACTCTTCTTTCGTTGTTTCCATTGCCGGATGAATTCCTTGATAAACCCACAAATTCGCTCGGCAATACAAATCCGGCTTGCGAATCAGCCCCCAGCTCTGTGAGTAACGTTTGCCAAAAATATGACCGGTTCAACAAAAATGGCTCACCCAGTTGAGCCAGGTTGTACTCAATAAATACAGGAGTTGACTGCGCATGCTCCCGGATTTGCTTTAACAGTTTTTCAGGACGAGAGTTGTTTTTTTCACTCAACAGAGCCAATTCCTGCTTCTCCACCAAACGGCTTAATTTCTGATCTGCAAACCACATCTCAGGACAGCCCGGAGTTGTATAGTAATCGCAATCTTTATCAGGTTCTGTCCCAAACCTGACAACCGCCTTTTTCCCAACTTCGCCAATCACGGAAAGGCTCTGCGCTGATAACGTGTGACGGCCAGCCATAAAAACCTTCGGAGTTGTTCCAAAAAAATGCTGGATGAACTGGTCGTGCAACAAGAGCTGTTCCTTTAGCAGACTGCTATCATTAAACGCCACCAAGCTGTTAGACCAGGAAACGGACAAGAACTCAATCAATCCTTTCTGATGCAAGGTATCCAATGTCACCAAAGCTTCAGGACGATATTTTTTAAACAACTTCAGGGTGATACCCGAAACGGAAATGCCCAGTTTTATTTTACTCTTGGCCCGAGTGCTCAATTTGGTCACCAAATCAAAAAAAGGCACAAAAATATCCTTGTAAAACTGATCAACCTGACTATCGGTAACACAATCGTCGTAATAGTAATCATTTTTATTCACCTCAAAAAAACGGTACTGCCGGAGAATTGCCGGCAAATGAAGTTGAATACACAAACATACCTTATTCATATCCATCGATTTTATGCGCATTTTGTCATCTTATCATAAACACGTACCAATTGTTTCGCAGACTGGTCCCAATTGATGTTACCCACCTCACGTGTGCCGTTTTTTACCATCATATTTTTCAATTTTGAATATTTCAAAATGCTGTAAACGGCATCGGCCATGGCATCCGTGTCCCAAAAATCGACGGCAATGGCATGCTTGACCACCTCAGACACTCCCGACTGCTTTGAAATAATGACCGGTACGCGACAGTGCATGGCCTCGAGCGGGGCAATTCCGAACGGCTCGGACACTGAAGGCATTATATATACATCCGAGCGGGTGTACATCTCCTGCACCTGTTCGCCGCATAAAAAGCCTGGAAATTGAAATTTATCCGTCAAACCATATTTGTTCACCATGGCAACCATTTGAGCCGTCATATCACCGCTTCCAGCCATGACGAATTCAACCGACTCCATTTTCTGCAGTACTTTCCGGGCCACCTCAATAAAATATTGCGGCCCTTTTTGCAGGGTAATGCGCCCTAAAAAGGTGACTGTTTTCACTTCCTTTTTTTGCGGGTTAGCAATTGCCGCAACGGGTTCAACCCCATTGTGAACGGTATAAATCTTTTCCGGAGAGATACCATACTTCTCAACAATTATCCTTTTTGTATGATTACTCACAGAAATGATGGCATCAGCGGCCTCCATGCCCTGTTTCTCAATCCAAAAAACATCCGGATTGACGTGCCCCCCGCTACGGTCAAAATCGGTTGCATGAACATGGATGACCAATGGCTTGCCAGTTGCCTTCTTGGCCAGCACCCCAGCCGGATAAGTCAACCAATCGTGGGCATGAATGAGGTCGAACTCTCCGCTTTTAGCAATATACTCCCCAATTATCGAGTAATTGTGAATTTCGGTCAAGAGATCGGCCCCATATTTCCCGGTAAATGTTACTTTCCTGGACTTTACTTCGTTGTCCTTGCCGGCCTCATTAGATTTAGCCTGGATGACTTCAGCATATTTTACAGGATCGACATAAGGCAACATCCCCGATTGCACACTGATATAGGTATAAGGGTCGCAAAGGCGCTCCTGATTAATTTTACTTTTGATCAGGTCAATTTCATTCGCCCCGATAAATTCCATCCGGGAGGTTTCCTCGTTACCATACGCCTTGGGTACAACAAATGTAAGATCAATATCTGCATAAGCGGTCAGCGCTTTGGTAATCCCCAAACATGCTGTTCCCAAACCTCCGGAAATGTTGGGTGGAAACTCCCAACCAAACATAAGCACTCTCATAAATACGTTCCTTTTATCTTTTTTATAAAACATGATCAACCCCTGTTACACCCTAAATAAGGTGTAAAACCTTCCCATTCAATCTGAAAAAAGTGAATGATATTTCGGAGATAAATACTTTTACTACTGACTTAGAAGAATGAATAACCAATTTTGGGTTCCTGGGCAGCGCAAGCATAATCCTCACGTTCCATTTGCCAGGCAACAACAAAGGCATGTGATATTCTGGTTAAATTTCTTACTGTTCGTGATGGAAGTAAATCAATTTGTGAAGTGTGTCCTTTGGAGTGTGGCGCTCTTGCCTGTTCCATTTTTTTGTTTCCCGAATTCGTCATACTACACGCATTTTTGGTTTTTTAGTTCTTGCAATTTATGTATATTCATCCATTTCACCTCTCATTTTCAGGCACCATTATGCTGTTCATTTCGTTCATTTTTTTAGCATACGTGCAAATAGCAGTCAAATCAGACATACTGTATTACGCACATAAAGTTATGCATTTAAAACTTTTACATATTGTCAATACGCCAATTAGCCATGTAACAACCGTCATGCATTTTATTTGGATAATTTTCCTTTTTAGCAGGCAAATACTATCTTTGCCTTTCGCACAATTTTAAATGTACTAGGCACTTTTATTTTACCATAGCGATAATGGGAGAAGAGATTATTGAGATTCTGAAAGAGGACATTCAGAACAAATTTGGGAAGGAAATCAGGTATGGGAAAGACTGCAATGAATTATCCGAAGTAATTTTAGTTAACACTAAACGACAGGTTAGTACTTCAACTCTTAAACGATTTTTTGGAATTATTGATTCGCCGTTTAAACCATCGAGATACACATTGGACACGTTGGCTATTTTTCTTGGCTTTAATGATTGGCATGCGTACTTGAACTGTTTTGACGAAACGAAACATCACTCACACCAACCAACTACCTGGGAATTACTAAAGAAAAGGGTCCAGTTGGTTACAGATAATAGTCTTCGATCATTAAAACTTAAAACAGGGTACCATCATCCGGACAATTTCTTGTTCCGCGATTTCTTGAAAAAACGGATTGATTCATTTGTAGAAGCTCCGGAAACAGCAACGATGCTGGTGGCGCCGGACGGCTATGGGAAAAGCAGTTGCCTGATAAAATTAGTTGAGAACTATTTCTGTGCCCCCGACTCCCCTTACAAAAATGATATTGTTTGCCTCATCGACGGTGGCATATTTTTCAGCCTTTATTCAAGCAATTCTCTAATTGAACTACTCCATCAATTCGTGGAGTTTGATGTTCAAAAAAGTCTGGGACATTACTTTTCGCAGAATCCACAACAACTCCAAGGACGCATTTGGATAATTATTGATGACGTGGATGAGATTTTCTTCGAGAAAGAGAAGTATTACCAATTAGCTGAAAACCTGATGCGATTGATACTTTACAATCGAGAAAATAACTGGTATAAACTGATCTTAACCTGTCGCCCGGAGAATCTGGACATCTTCAATCACTTAATTCAAAAACACCCGTTATTTAAATCATGCTGGTTCGGGGTTAACTTTGGTGGCGATAAGATGATTGAATCCATCAACATCCCTCTTTACCGGAAAAAAGAAATTAAGAGCCTGCTAAAAAGCAGCCATATTCAGCCTTCCTATGATTTCCTGAACTTTCATAACAACGGGCTGATGGACATGATGCATTACCCCACACTATTAACCTCATTTATTGGCAAGTTCAATGATTCAGGAAACCTGTCTGAAATAGAATTGCTGAATAGATTTGTCTCGAAAAAATTGTTTACATACCCACTCCGCGAAGAGAAGCTGCAGCTCGTTGAAAACTTCATCAACCTGTGCAACTCTGGCTTAAATAGTGTTTCGGTACGAAAGGACGATTTGCTCGACAACAAAGAGCTGATGGGAGCATACCGCGAATTGATCTCACAAGGAATTATTTACGAATATATAATTCCGGAAGGATTTTGGGACCAACACATCTATGTGCGGTTCAGCCAAAACATGGTCCTCGAATTTATCCTGATAAACAAATGGATGAAGAACCGCAAGCCAGACTTGACTTTACTTCAGGAAATAAATGAATTTTACAGCAGCAACACGCAGTTGCAATGTCGTTTGATGCAACTTTTCGTTAAATTTCTTTTTCATGAAAAAAATTACGAGTTAATCAAACAACTGCACACGCGCATGGAAACTTCAATTGATTTCCCCTACCAATCATCGAGACAATTGCCTGCCTGCATCACATCGATGGCGGCCGAAATCAGAAGACTGGTGCGCAACGACAAACAGGCACAAAAAACGCTCATCCCCTGGTTCGCCCAATCAAAACTTGGACAATTACTCTATTTTCAGGAAACATTCGACATGGATGATCTGATGGAGTATTCCGATGAAAATCTGGAGGTGTACTTGAAACACACCGGCACCAGTTCGGCCAGGGCATTTGTTTATTATCTCAGGTTTATGCAGGGACTATTCGCCCTGGATGAGAACAAATGCCTTACAGAATACAAAAACACCCAACAACTGGATTGTTCCGATTTTGAAGTTCCGCTGTTCGCCGGTTATTATTTTGCCGTCAGAGTTCTGTATCAATCCATTTTTGAAGATAAGACAGATCCGGCTATTTTGGACGAGGTACTCTCCTATTCCAACCGACTGCTCAACCAGGAAGTTTCCAGCTTATCATCGTTTCCTCAGTTTGAAATTTCGGTAGTTTACCGCTACGACCTGTGCGACAAATTTGACGAAGTGCTGCAACTGGTGCGGTTTATTGAAGACCATTATGATCTGAACCCGGCAAATTCCAATTGCTTCACCCAATTGTACCAACTTTGCCACGCCAGGGCCTTGCTGCACACCGGAGAGGAAGAAAAGGCCTTGCATATTTACAAGAACATGGACCCGATCCGGTTTCCCTTTCACATGAAAAATTACCTTCAACTGAATGCTGACCTTATCCGGGCAGACTTTCTATTCTATCGCAAAAAGACGAAAAAGCTGCGAAAACTTGTTGAAGAGATGAAAAGCCTTTCAACTATTCTAAAATTTGATTACTTCTACAAACGAGCCGAACTGATCGAACAAAAGATTTCAGCAGCGCCGGATCTTCGGCATCAGGATTAAAACGACGAATAATTTCCAGACACCTCCACTTGCAACAACAATCACACGACAAACTGTTTTAAAAGCAGTTACCCTGCCCACAGGAAAGGAACAGGGTAACTTAAAGGCTATGCCGATTTATTTTTTTCCTAGTTATATATCAATGAAGTCTCTTAAAAGTGGGCTGATAGTTGGATTCCGATCCGCGGCGCCGGGCGGTAGCCATGTTCACAACGCTCGAAGTACATGTCTCCGTGCCGGTAATACACAAGGTTCCCGTGACGGACCCGTTCAACCCGGAAAGGCAGGTCAACGAAAATGACATTTCGGGGAAGTTCCACCCGCACATAGCCAATTCCGTGATAGTGGCGGTAATAATTGCCTCCGTAAAAATAGAAATCGCCGTGAGCGTGCCGCATTCGAACAGGAGTGGAATGAAATTTCCGGTAAACATGTCCGTATTTGGGGTGATGGTACTCGTAACGGTTCGTCCGGTCGTAACGATAGGTATAATCTTTTTTGTGCTTCTTCACATCATAAACATGACGGTCGCGGTCACGGTCGCGTGAATCATTGTAGGTCCTTCGATCTTCCATGCGACCGTACTTTTCATGCTTTTTATAATCATTTTTACGGTATTCCCGCTTTTGAGCTTCGGCGTTGAAGCTTATCATTACTGCGGCAAATACTATTGCTGCGGCAATCAGTCTGAAGTTAAATTTTGTTTTCATGGCTTCCAGTTTTAATAAGTTTATGAATCAATCTGTCTGGTGCCTGCACTTACCGGTAATCAGTTATACCAGATTAAACAAAGGCCATGCCAAAAACGTACCAAACTAATTAACAGCGAATTAAACCCAATACACCAACAATAAAATCAGATATTCATCATTTTACGAAAAGAGAATATTATTTTTGCACAAAATTTTAAAACTGTGGGACGAATATTAGCCATTGATTACGGGAAAAAACGGGTTGGACTGGCCGTTACTGATCCGCTGAAAATTATCGCCAATAAACTGACCACAGTGCCCAGTCATCAGATCTTCGATTTCCTGAAAGATTATTTTCAGAAAGAAGAAGTGGAAAAAGTAATCATTGGCTATCCGCTACAAATGAACAATGAAGCCTCGGAAGCCGTTTTATACATCAATCCGTTTTTAAAGCGGTTTCAAAAACTTTTTCCGGAAGTGCCCATTGAGCAGGTGGATGAACGTTTTACATCGAAAATGGCTTTTCAAACCATGATCGATGCCGGGCTAAAGAAAAAAGACAGGCAGAATAAAGGTATGATTGATACAGTCAGTGCCACCATTATTCTGCAATCATACATGGAACAACAAAAATTTAAATCATGATTTACCCGATAACCGTTTACGGTGAGCCATTGCTGCGCAAAGTGGCCGAACCCATTGCAAAAAACATGGATGGACTACAACAACTGATTGACGACATGTTTGAAACCATGTACCATTCGGACGGGGTTGGCCTGGCTGCGCCACAGATTGGTAAATCCCTGCGTATTTTTGTCATTGATGCCTCCTCTGCCGCTGATGATGAGCCCGAGCTGGAAGGTTTCAAAAAAGCCTTTATCAATCCCGAAATTTTAGAGCGGCGTGGCGACGAATGGGTGATGAACGAAGGCTGTCTGAGTCTGCCCGAAATCCGGGAAGATGTGTCCCGACCGGAGTTCGTAAAGATCAAATACATGGACGAGAACTTTGTGGAACATGTGGAAGAATATGGTGGGTTTGCGGCTCGCGTCATTCAACACGAATACGATCACCTGGAAGGTGTTTTATTTATCGACTACCTGAGCCCACTGCGGAAAAGAATGCTGAAAGGTAAGCTGACGGCCATCTCTAAGGGGAAAGTGCACCCTGCCTATCGCATTGTGATCCCCGGGAAAAAATAAACTTGGTGGCTGATACGCTCAACGCATCAATAAATACGATCAAGTTTGAAAATTTAATTAAATAAAGAAACCCTGTCAGTTGGTTTACCGTATTTCGGAAAAACCAAATCCCTGACCGTGAGTTTCTTTTCCAGCAATCCGTTTATAAAGATTACCAGCCTGGTCCTTTTGGGCATTCTGACCGCCAGTTACTGTCCGTGTTCCATCTGGTTTATTTTGCTTCTTTTATTATTGTTGATTGGCTGGGCAGGCTGGCAAAGCGCGAAAAGCAGATATTCAGTTGATTTAGTACATTCAACTATCCAGGGCACCGTTATCGTGCTGCTGACCATGATAAACGTTGGGCTGAACCGCGAAGAAATACCGGCGGCACCCGAACAGCCGATCCATTTCACGGCTACATTGCTTGAAAAACCGAGTGAAAAAACAAATTCGTACCAGGCGCTGATCCGTATTAATCAGGCAGATTCAAGCCAGTTCGACCGCAAAAAACTCATCGCCTATTTTGCAAAAAGCGAACAAGCCGAAACATTATTGCCCGGTGACAATCTAATTGCCTTGGGCAGAATCAATGCCATCCAAAATTCAGGAAACCCATTTGAGTTTGACTATCAGGGCTATTTGGAGAGGCAAGATATTTTTTTCAGCACCTACATCACTGCAAAAAACCTAAAATCAACACAGCAGTATGATTGGTCGCTATTTACTGTAGCCGAACGCTTTCGCGAAAAACTACTTTCCCTGCTAAAGGAAAAACTGCACGACCACGAAGTTTTCCAGGTAGTGAGCGCATTAACCTTAGGTTATCGCAAAGAACTCAGCCCCGAAACGCGATCGTATTTTACAGCTACCGGGGCCATGCACGTTTTGGCAGTTTCCGGCCTGCATGTTGGCATGATTTTCCTGTTTTTGACCCGGCTGTTTAGTTTCTTGAAACGATCACGTGCGGGACAATTTCTCTTTGTGTCGCTGATTGCTTCCTGTTTATGGGGATATGCTTTGCTCACCGGCTTTTCACCATCGGTTCAACGGGCAACGGTCATGTTTTCGTTCATTCTTATTGGAAACAGCCTTTCCCGTCCCACCCCTATTTACAACTCCATTGCAGCTTCCGCGTTCTTCCTGCTACTGGTAAATCCCGGTTTGTTTTTCGAAGTTGGATTCCAACTCTCCTACATGGCTGTTATCAGCATCGTTTTTTTCTATCCGAGGTTCGAAAAAATAGTGGACCCGGAGAACAAGGTTATCAAATCGATGTGGCAATTGATATGCGTTTCGGTAGCCGCTCAAATCGGAACAGCTCCGCTCGCACTTTTTTACTTTCACCAGTTTCCGGTATTTTTCTGGCTAAGCAATTTTATTGTCGTTCCTGCTGCTTATCTCATTCTGGGTTTAACTTTCGCTTTTTTCATACTTACACCGGCTGGTCAGCTTTCCACTGTCGCCGCTTGGTTACTGACCGGAGTTACCAAACTGACTTTGTGCTTATTAAAACTAATTGTCCGATTACCTTTTGCCCTCATCGAAGGCATTTCCATCTCAACCATCCAACTGCTTTGTTTGATTTGCCTGCTGGGCAGCCTGCTGTTTTTTATCCGGTACAGACTTCGCATTTATTTATTTGTGGGCTTGATGTTGGTCGTCATTTTTCAACTTAGCGGATTCACTCAAAAGCTAAGTCTGATGAACCAGCAGAAACTAATTGTTTATCAATCGAAAACGCCACTTATCCACCTGATCAACGGACGTCAAAATTACCTGTTCAGCCCAAACTACCATGAACCAAGTCCATACCTTTATGAGAATGTTATCCGCGAACTTCGGTTAAATCCGCCACAGTTTATCGATCTGGAAAACCTGCCAACCGAGCAAACTTCTGATCTGATCGTCACCAAGACACATCTTCAGTTTACAGAGTATTCCCTTATCCTTCAACCATTGACAACAAATTCCAACGCTGAAAATCACAAAATACTGAATACGGGACAGGTCATAAACCTGAAAAATATTCAGCAAAAGGATTTGCACCTGACTTTTGGAAGGCAAAGCACACGAAATCAAACGAAGAACAAAAACGACAAATCAGCCCATGCTTTCTGATTAACAGTAACATCTGCCTCAATTACACCAATCACGAATCACAGCCAAACCAAAAAAGAATCTGTACGTATTGAAATTGTTGATTTTATACCTTACTTTGCCTTGCTTATTTTTTAACTGTTAGAAACAAGAATTACCATGAAGGTTGTTATTGTTGGAGCCGGAGAAGTTGGTACACACCTGGCAAAAATGTTGAGTAAGGAAGATCACGACATTGTTTTGATGGATGATGATACTGAGAGACTGAACAAACTTTCAAACCAGGTCGATCTGCTGACTATTACAGGATATGCCAATTCGTTTAATGATCTGAAAGAAACCGGCATAGCCAAAGCCGACCTATTCATTGCGGTTACCCCTTACGAAGAACGAAATATTGTTGCCTGCATCCTGGCCAAAGACATGGGGGCACAGCGAACCGTAGCGCGAATAAACAATGGCGAATATCTTCTTGAAAAAAATAAGGAAAAACTCAAAAGCTTGGGGGTTGATGAGTTGATCTTCCCTGAAAGTTTGGCCGGAAAAGAAATCGCCTCCTCAGTTAAACAAGTTGGCACGAGGCAATTGATTGAGTTTTCAGGAGGGAAATTAATCCTGATGGGCATCAAGATCCGGGAGAATGCCCCCATCCTGAACAAAACCTTCGAAGAATTATCCTATATCGAATCTGAAATTCGGGCTGTTGCCATCAACCGGGCCAGCGAAACCCTTATCCCCCACGGACGCGATTATATCAAAAGCGGCGACATCATTTTCTTTATCACCACCCGCGCCTATCAGAACAAAGTATTTGAACTGACCGGCAAAGAAATTTTCCCGGTACGCAACATCATGATTTTGGGCGGAAGCCGTATTGCACAAAAAACCATTGACAGGCTGGGCGACCACTACAATATCAAGATCATAGAATGGGACAAAAACCGCTGCCAGCAAATAGCCGACCGCTTCGAAAATGTACTGGTCATTCAGGGCGATGGCCGCAACCTGGATTTGCTGAAGGAAGAACGTATTGAACGGATGGATGCCTTTATCGCCGTAACCGGCAATTCGGAAACCAACATCCTGTCGTGTCACATGGCAAAAAAGATGGGCGTAAAACGAACCGTTGCCGAGGTTGAAAATATTGACTTTATGGGCATTGCCGAAAGCATGGACATTGGGAGCCTGATCAATAAAAAACTGATCGCCGCCAGCTACATTTACAAATACACGCTGGGGGCCGAAGTTGCCCAAGCCAAATGTCTGACCGCATCAGAAGCCGAAGTATTTGAATTCATCGCCAAAGAAGATTCGAAAATAACCCAGCAACCTTTAAAAGAATTGTCATTCCCCGAAGATGCAACCATCGGAGGGATTATCCGAGGCTCCATGTCCTTTGTTGCCAAGGGAGACACGGTGATCCAGCCAGGCGATAAAGTGGTGGTTTTTGTACTACCTTCAGCAATCCGCAAACTGGATAAATACTTTAAATAGGACTACTGACTATGTTCAACATAAAAGCCATCATAAAGATTCTTGGTTTTTTATTGATTGTCGAAGGCGCGTTCATGCTTTTGGCTTTTAGTGTCAGCCTGATTTACCAGGAACACGATATGATTCCTCTCCTGAAATCAGCCTTGCTCAGTATTTTCATTGGTGGCATAACCGTATTTGCCACCCGCAATGCACAAAAAAATATCAGCAAAAACGACGGATTTATCATTGTCAGCCTGGTGTGGGTCATTTTTTCATTTTTTGGGAGTTTACCCTACCTGATAAGCGGATCTATTCCCAATCTGACGGATGCCTTTTTCGAAACCATGTCGGGTTTCACAACCACTGGCTCCTCTATTCTCAATGATATCGAATCGTTGCCTCACGGAATCCTGTTCTGGCGAAGCATGACCCAATGGTTGGGAGGGATGGGAATTATCGTCCTGTCGCTGGCAATCTTGCCGGTGTTTGGCATTGGCGGGATGCAGCTGTTTGCTGCCGAAGTACCCGGCCCGGTACCCGACAAACTGAATCCCAAGATCCAGCAAACTGCTAAAAACCTATGGGCCATCTATGTACTGTTTACCCTTGTCGAAACCGTACTTCTGTGGGTAGGCGGTATGACCCTGTTCGATGCAATAAACCACTCGTTTACCACCATGGCAACCGGGGGATATTCAACCAAGCAAGCCTCTATCGCCCACTGGGACTCGGCCTACATTCAATATGTGATTACTTTTTTCATGTTTATTGCCGGAACCAATTTTACCTTGTCATACAGCGCGCTGACCGGAAAATTTGACAAAGTTTACAAGAATGAGGAATTCAAATATTATGTGTTGTTCATCATCACATTCACAGCGATCATTTTCAGCGGCTTGTTGCTTTCCACCCGATTGGGTTTTGAACAAGCCTTTCGCGACACGTTGTTCCAGGTTGTTTCCATCATCACCACTACAGGTTTTGCCACAGTTGACTTTCTCACCTGGACTCCCTTTTTGATCATTCTGATTTTTGCCCTCTTCTTTTTTGGAGGCAGCGCCGGGTCAACAGGCGGGGGTATAAAAATCATGCGCATCGTTTTATTATTAAAGAACAGCTACTACGAGCTTCGTCGACTGCTGCACCCAAACGCCGTTATCCCGGTAAGGTTCAACAAACGTGCTGTATCCGAGCACATAATAACCAACGTGCTGGCCTTCTTCATGATTTATCTGATCATCTTCTTCATCAGTACCATCATTTTCACACTGATTGAACCCGATATGGATTCGGCGATGGGAGCCGTAGCCACCTCACTGGGTAATATTGGCCCCGGACTTGGAAAATTTGGGCCGGCAGAAAACTTCTATTCGGTACAACCGGTTGGCAAATGGTTTCTGGCATTTTTGATGCTGCTGGGCCGCCTGGAGTTATTTACAGTATTGGTTTTGTTCTCCCCTGCTTTCTGGAAGAAATAACGTCACAATAAACGATGGTCTGTAAGCTTTTGAAATAATATCAGGATCTGGACAATACGAATAATTTTCTGCCCCGTACCCCGGATTTTTTACCGCCATTCTTCGTTTTTCCCACCCAATGATCAGGGATAACAATTTATTGACACATTTTTTGCGTTGAAATGACGATCAGAGTTCCAGTTCACCCTTACCCTGACGAACGATAACAGGTATTTCGTTGGTACAATCAATTACGGTTGACGCCAGGTTTCCACCGTAGCCTCCATCAATAACCAAATCGACCAAATCACTGAACTTTTCATGGATCAATTCAGGGTCAGTTGTATATTCAATAATTTCATCCTCATCGTGCACCGAGGTGGACATGATCGGATTACCCAATTCACGAACAATACTTGTAATAATACGATTGTCCGAAACACGTATCCCCACCGTTTTCTTTTTTCCCTTGAAATATTTGGGCACATTATTATTGGCATTCAGGATGAAAGTATAGGGGCCTGGCAAACAACGCCTGATCAACTTAAACACAGGATTCGAAATCGGCCGGGTATAATCCGACAGCTGGCTCAAATCGCTGCAAATAAAGGAAAAGTTCGATTTTTCGACCTGAACCTGCTTGATGCGGGCCACACGTTCCACGGCCTTCGCCTGCGTAATATCGCAACCAATGCCGTAAACCGTATCGGTAGGATAAATAATTACCCCTCCATTTTTCAGCACGTCAACCACTTTGCGGATTTCGCGCTCATTTGGGTTTTCTTCGTAAATTTTCACCAGCATGGCAATACCTTTAAATTCTGTTAAAAGTAGGACAATTTTATGGATGCCTGAAATAAAATAGCGAAATTCGCCTGTTCAACACGGCCTATGGAGCGAAGAATCACGACAACCGAAGACGGTTCACACACCTTATATGTCCCCGAATTGGAGGAGCATTTTCATTCCACGCACGGAGCAATCCGCGAGTCGGAACATGTCTTCATTCAACAAGGTTTGCTGAAATGCCCGCTTCAAACAATAACCATCCTGGAAGTTGGATTTGGCACGGGGCTGAATGCCCTGCTTACCCTGGCAAACAAAGACGATAAAACCATCCACTACATCAGCATTGAAAAATTTCCGTTGGAGAAAGAGGAATACCTTCAGCTGAATTATCCCCGGCTTATAAATAATAACCTGCATGAAGCCTTTGAAAACATGCACCAGTGCGCCTGGGAACAACCGATTGAAATCGCACCCGGCTTTTTCCTGACCAAGTTAAACGCCGACTTGCTGGAGATCAGTTTCGACCAATTTCCCGCATTTAACCTAATCTATTTTGATGCTTTTGCTCCAAACAAGCAACCGGAAATGTGGCAGGAAAATATTTTTGAAAAAATCGCTTTACATACAGCTACCCAAGGGCTTTTTGTAACTTATTGTGCCAAAGGCGAAGTTCGTCGCTCGCTGGCCCGTTGCGGGTTTACTATGTCCCGCCTGCCAGGCCCGCCAGGAAAAAAGGAAATGTTATTCGGGCAGAAAACTACGTCGGCTAATTCTGTTTCAAAAAATCCCCTATCTTCGTAGCGCTTAAAAAATTATCATATGTCAGAACAAAAAATGAACGACCGGCTCGAAAAATTCAGCTATGCTCTCGGATTGAGCATTGCCAGTAATTTGATCCAGTCAGGCGTAAAAACTATTGATCCTTCAAGCTTTATCCATGCCCTGGAAGATTTGTTTACCGGGAAAGAACCCAACATGTCGGCTGATGAGGCCAACCGCATTCTTCAGGAATTTATGGAAGAACAGCAAAGCGGCGAAGCCGGCAATAACCTGGAATCCGGATTGAAATTCCTTTCCGAAAACCTGAAAGACGATAAAGTAGTAGAAACAGCAAGCGGCCTTCAATATAAAATCCTGGTGCATGGCGACGGCGAAAGCCCTACACTTGCCGACGAAGTAAAATGCCACTATCATGGTACGCTGATTGACGGCACTGTTTTCGACAGCTCTGTGCAGCGCGGTACCCCGGCTGTTTTCCCGGTAAACGGCGTCATTCAGGGTTGGGTTGAAGCCCTTCAGATGATGTCGGTCGGTTCTAAATGGCGGCTATTCGTACCATCCGACCTGGCTTACGGCGAACGTGGCGCCGGCGGCTCCATCGGACCAAACACAACCCTGATTTTCGATGTAGAACTTTTAGAAATTGTCTAATCCATTCAATAAATCTTAAACATGAATTTTAAACCTGTATTTTTCGCAATTGCTGCTTTAGTCGTTTTAGCAGCCTGTCAGCCTAAAGGCTCAAAAACTGTTACTCTGAACACAGAAAACGATTCGGCCAGTTATGCCCTTGGTGTGCTTATCGGCCAAAACAATAAACAAAACCTGGACGCTTCTCCCGGCGCCGAGAATCTTGACATGAACATCCTGATCAACGCTTTTGAAAAACAAGTAAAAGGCGAAGAATCTCAAATGGATGCTGAAGAGGCCCGTACGGTGATCCAAAAATTCTTTGAAGCGGTATCGGCAAAAGAAGCCACTAAAAATGCGGAAGAAGGCACTGCTTTCCTGGCTGCCAACAAGGATAAAGCTGGTATTACAACAACCGAAAGCGGCTTGCAGTACGAAATCCTGAGCGAAGGTAACGGAGCTATGCCGGTGGACGGACAATCAGTAAAATGCCACTACCACGGTACGTTGATCGACGGTACTGTTTTCGACAGTTCTGTTGAGCGTGGCGAACCCGCAACCTTCAATGTGAACCAGGTAATTCCCGGATGGACAGAAGCATTGAAACTGATGCCTGTAGGTTCGAAATGGAAACTTTACCTGCCCAGCGAACTTGCTTACGGCGAACGTGGCGCAGGTCAGGATATCGGCCCGAACACTACTTTGATTTTCGAAGTTGAATTGTTGGAGATCGTACAATAATCCCGGTTCTTGATAACTTTTTATAATCCCTCCGCGATTTTTTGCCGGAGGGATTTTTTTATCTGTATTTTTGATCCCAGGAAAGTTTTTGAAAAAATAATATGGAAATTAAAGGAAAAATTAACCAGATTTTACCCGTCAGTTCCGGTGTCAGCAAAGCCGGAAACGAGTGGAAAAAACAAGAATTCGTGATCGATACCATCGATGAACAATTTCCCAAACAAGTTTGCTTTACGCTGTTTAATGATAAGGTAAACCTGATTGATGGCCTGAAACCAGGAATGGAAGTGAATGTTTCTTTCAATGTTGAATCACGCGAGTTTAACGGCAGATGGTACCACAATATCAACGCGTGGAAAGTGGACAGCCAGAGCCCGGAAGCACAGGGAGGTTACCGCCCGGAATTTACAGCTGATGACATTCCGCCGGAACCAATGGACAATGGCAACGACCTTCCTTTCTAAAAGTAGAAGACATATTAGCCAAAGTGGCGATCTAAAAGAAAAGAGCGGGTTTTTAACTCCCGCTCTTTTCTTTTATGGCTAACTGCGTTGATGGCGACGCTGCAATAGCCAATCGAAGCCCAGCAACAGAGTTGCCGCAATAAGTGCAAAAAAGACAACCGATGGAACTTGGCCAAACCAACCGGCCACATTTTCGCCAGCAGCACTTAACCCGGTAAGATCGGGCTTAGGAACACCGGAAAACAGGGAGTTTATCCTGCTTGGTTCTGCGTCAGCACTTCCGGGAGCCGTTGAAAAAGACGCATAAGCAATGAATGCTGCAAACAAAGCACCCAGCAAGCGTAAAAACCACTTGCCAAAAACCGGTTCGTAGGCAGCACCCAGCACCGGATGGCGGTGCACTTCTTCCATCACCATTTTTGTAAAATCAACCGGGGCCTTTTCTGGCCGGTACGATTTCATAATCTCCCTGAATTGCTTATCACGTGTTTCCATCTCCGCTGGTATTATTCTATATAAATAACAAATAGGTCCGTGACCTTAAAATAAACTGTAAATCTCTTCTTTAAAATAACTGCTCAGCAGTTCGTACATCTTCTTTCGGGCCCGGTGTATTTTCACCTTCACATTACTCTCCGACAAACCGGTAATCTGGCAAATTTCCTCCACCTTTTGGTCTTCATAATAATACAAAGTAACCAATACCTGGTCTAATTCGGGCAATTTCGAAAGCGCTTCCTGCAAATATTTTTCCAGTTCGGCTTTGTTTATTTCCTGCAGCTGATCATAGATCCGAATTTCATCCTGCTCGGTCAAGTGCTGCTCGTCCAGCGACCGGATTTCCATTTTCCGCTTCCGGAGCATGGTTATACATCCGTTGTAAGTAATACTGTACAGCCAGGTCGAAAACTTCGATTTTTGCTTATACGAACTCAACGAACGATAGGCCTTCACAAAACTATCCTGGGCCAATTCTTCAGCGTCTTCTGCATTTCGGAGCATTTTCAGAGCAAGGCCATATACCATATCCTGATATTTTTCAACCAGATACGAGTAGGCTGCCGCATTTCCATTCAGCACCTGATCAATATAATAATGGTCATCCTTTTGCTCCATGCTAACCATAGGACGAGAATTGCCTGTCCGGGTTACACCCTTTACCGAAAAAAATTTTCACGTAGAATTTGTAACCGTTCAGCCAAGCCAGCGTCATAAGATCGAATTCGAAATCAATAACAAACTAAAAAATAAAAGTCATGAACGAAGACATTATTATCCCGGTAAGTTTTTTCGCATTTGTTTTTGCGATGTTGTATGTGTACCTCACCACCCGTAACAAAGAACGGATGGCCTTGATTGAGAAAGGGGCCGATCCCTCGCTTTTTAAAGCAAAACCTCAGGTAGGCAGTTTCTTCACCCTGAAAATGGGACTGTTTTTTATGGGTATTGCGCTTGGCGTTTTGTTTGGCAACGTGCTCGATTTGTACACAGGCCTTGAGGAGGGGACGGCCTATGTGTCGATGATCTTCCTCTTTGGCGGTTTAGGGCTGATTGCCGGATACTGGGTACAATCGAACAGAGAAAAACCCTGATTTTTAAGAATAAACAGGAGGGCCATTCCACCGACAGGGATGGCCTTGTTTTTTTCGATATCATTGACAATATTTCACTTCGTTCGTATTCTCGGGAACCGACGTCCGAAGAAATTGCCAGATTCCAATTTTCATCCTACTTTTGTCGCTCAATAAAATCGACAGATGAAAAGGGTAGTTATCGGATTATCAGGTGGAGTAGATTCAAGCGTGGCAGCTTACCTGCTGAAACAGCAAGGGTACGATGTAATTGCATTGTTCATGATTAATTGGCACGACCGCACCGGTACGCTTACCGGCCAGTGTACCTGGGAAGATGACGCCCTGATTGCGGAAATGGTTGCTAAAAAGCTGGACATGCCGTTCCACATTGTTGACCTGAGCAAACATTATAAAAAACGGGTAGTCGATTACATGTTCGACGAATACAGTAAAGGACGCACCCCCAATCCCGATGTGCTCTGCAACCGCGAAATCAAGTTCGACATTTTCATGGACGAATGCCTGAAACACGGCGCCGACTTTGTGGCCACCGGACACTATTGTCAAAAAAGTGAAATTGAAAAAGACGGGCAAAAAATATTTCAACTCCTGGCGGGGGCCGACAATAACAAGGACCAAAGCTATTTCCTGTGCCAGTTAAGTCAGCAACAACTCAGCAAAGCTCTGTTCCCCATTGGCCATTTGGAAAAGCCTGAAGTCCGGCGAATTGCAACCGAACAGCAACTGCCAACGGCCACCCGGAAAGACTCGCAAGGCATTTGCTTTGTGGGAAAAGTCGATTTGCCCACTTTTCTGCAACAACAGCTCGAACCCAAAACCGGTAATGTAATCGAAGTACCGGCCTCCTTCATGGAAAAGAAAAAGCAGGTGGAAAAAAAGCCCGAAAACTTTCGCAAACTGTGCTTCCCTTTCCCTTACAAACCTTGGAACGGCACAGTAATCGGCGAGCACCGCGGCGCCCATTTCTATACGGTTGGCCAGCGAAAAGGACTAAACATCGGCGGATATACCGAACCGCTTTTTGTAATTGGCACCGATGTGAGCCGCAACATCATTTATGTGGGCGAGGGTTCCGAGCATCCCGGATTATACCGCCCCGGACTTTTTATTGCAAAGGAAGAGATTCACTGGATCCGGCCCGACCTGGCCATGAACATTGGCGAAATGCGCGACTATGATGTCCGTATCCGGTACCGACAACCCTTGGAGAAAGCTACCTTGTACCAATATGAGGAAGGAATGTACCTCCTGTTTGAAAACGAACAGCGCGGCATTACCGCCGGACAGTTTGCCGCCTGGTACAATGGCAATGAGCTGATCGGTTCGGGGGCCATATCCTAACGGTTATCCAAAACTTCTTCAAAGGAAACATCGATCAGCCTACCAATGCAAAGAATCTTTCGACTGGTGCAAAATCACTGTCCATCGGTGCAATGAAGCAGTTGATCCATTCAAGTTTACGATCGATCGACACAGAAAGGCTTCCGATATATTGAATTCTACAAGCCACCGGCGCAGTGTTGTTTTCTATCCGTGCAAAATTCCTTTCGAACAATGTAAACCTACCAGCTACATGTGCAGCGGAGCTTTCGATTGGTGCAAGGGCGGTTTCGAACAGGTATTCTTTTTACACTTTCTGACGCCGCTAATTCACAAGGCAACTTAGAATCACCCCGTGAATAGAAGGCATAAAAAAACTCCCCGGAGACAAGGGGAGTTTCGAGCATATAAAAGAGCGACCACGTTAAAGCTATTCGTCGCTTTTATATTCAAAATCATACGATTCGTTGTGCTGGCTAATGTCCAAACCGATTTTTTCAGCCTGGGCAGAAACCCGCAGGGGCACAATCATGTCGGTAATCTTATACATCAGCATCGAGCCTCCAAAGGCAAAGATACTGACCAATACCAGTGCCAGTAAATGGTACAGGAAGGTGGTAAATTCGCCATAAACAAGGCCTACTTCCTGGGCAAAAACAGCGGTGAGCAACATACCCACGATACCGCCCATACCATGCGCCGGAAATACATCCAGCGTGTCGTCGAGCCGGGTTTTGGAACGCAGCTCAATAGCATAATTACTTATCAGGGCAGCTACCACCCCAATGAAAATACTGGAGCCAACATTTACAAAACCGGCAGCCGGAGTAATGGCTACCAAGCCAACCACCAAGCCAATTGCTGCTCCCATGCCGGAAGGCTTTTTCCCTTTGGCCATATCGAAGAACAAGTAGGCCAGCATGGCCGCGGCCGATGCCGTATTGGTGTTCATCAGGGCCAGCGCGGCCACCGAATTGGCGCCCAGGGCCGAACCCGCGTTAAAGCCAAACCAGCCAAACCAAAGCATTCCGGCCCCCAACAGCACAAATGGAATATTCGCCGGTTTAAACTCCTTTCCAAAATCTTTTCGTTTTCCCAGGAAAATAGCGCCTGCCAAGGCTGCAAAACCAGCCGACATGTGTACGACGGTACCTCCTGCAAAATCGAGCACGCCCCAGTTACGCAAAAAGCCGTTCGGGTGCCAGGTCCAGTGACACAATGGCGCGTAAATAAATAAGGTAAACAAAACCATAAAGAGCATGTACGAGCGGAAGCGTACCCGCCCGGCAAACGAACCGGTAATCAGCGCAGGCGTAATAATGGCAAATTTCAGCTGAAACATGGCGAAAAGCGCCAGTGGGATCGTCGGACTTAAATCGGGATTGGTAGCACCGTTGACGCCGTTAAACAGAAAGAAGGTAGCCGGGTTACCAAACAGGCCAAAGCCTTCCGGGCCAACGCTATCGCCAAAAGCCAGGCTAAAGGCCACCACCACCCAGAGAACGCTCACCAAGCCCATAGCAATAAAACTTTGCAGCATGGTGGACAAAATGTTTTTAGGATGAATCATCCCCCCGTAGAAAAAAGCAAGTCCGGGAGTCATCAACAGCACAAGAGCAGTTGCCGTTAACATCCAGGCTACATCACCCGGATTAATGTTCGGATCGTCCAAGCCACCAAAATCGCTGGGCATTAATACCCCGACCAGGCTCACGACAATCAAGAGTAATAGCATTAAAAGCCAACTCAGATTAGCATTTTTCATAATGTCAAAATATTTAATTTACCTACAATTACAAGAGAACGTCAAAAAAATATCTTCAGCCAATATCAATTTGAC
This sequence comes from Gaoshiqia sediminis, assembly GCF_025907915.1. GTDB lineage: Bacteria > Bacteroidota > Bacteroidia > Bacteroidales > Prolixibacteraceae > Gaoshiqia > Gaoshiqia sediminis. Next base: position 39,728 of record NZ_JAPAAF010000004.1, on the reverse strand, counting down.
ACTATTACATCCACAAAAATAGCTTTTTTTAATACAAATAAAAATATAAACCTCATTTTGTCACTTTTTTATTCATTCAGAAAACAATCCATTAACAATGACAGATTATTTCAGGAAATCATCCTCCTCAAAACATGCAGATTACAAGCAGAATCGGATTTCAGCAACACAATTGTTTCATTTATAATAGCGTTCTATCGCTATCTGCTAAATTTTATCTACTTTTAGATCATATTATTTTAAAGGCTGAAATAAAAATGACACTACGAAACAATCTGGACCAAACTGACTTACACATTCTCAACATCATCACCCATAACGCGCGCATCCCATTCAAAGATGTGGCGGCCGAGGTTGGCGTTTCGCGCGCTGCCGTGCACCAGCGGGTAAACCGGATGATTGAAATGAACGTAATCACTGGGTCAGGCTATCACATTGATCCGAAGAAAGTGGATTACAAAACCTGTACGTATGTCGGAATTTTTCTCGAAAAAGGTGGTTTTTACGAGGATGTTGCGGCAATGCTTCAGGAGATCCCCGAAATTGTGGAATGCCACTATACCACCGGGCAATATGCCATTTTTGTGAAGGTATATGCCCGCGACAACGAACACCTGAAAGAAATCCTGAGCGATAAAGTTCAGAAAATTTCAGGCATTTCTTCCACCGAAACCTTTATTTCGCTGGAAGAAACATTTAAACGGCAGGTGCCTATCAATCTGTAACAGCTGCCCGCTGCCGGACCACTTCGTACACCAGCAAGCCGGCTGCCACGGAAACATTCAGGGATTGAATTTTGCCCAGGATTGGAATTTGCACCCGTTCGTCGGCCATATCCAGTAGCTGGCGGTCAATCCCGAATTCTTCCGAACCCATCATAATAGCTACCGGGCCGGTATAATCTTTCAGGATGTAATTTTCAGACGATTTCTCGGTAGCGGCGACCAATTTCAAACCCGATTGCTGCAAATAAAGTACTGCTTTTCGCAAGTCCCGGGCACGGCAAACCGGCACCAAGTGCAACGCTCCTGCCGATGTTTTCACGGCATCGGCATTGATGCGGGCAGCCCCTTTTTCGGGAATCAGCACAGCATCCACCCCGGCACACTCAGCCGTACGCACAATCGCACCAAAGTTACGCACATCGGTCACCTGGTCGAGCACCAGAATCAGCGGATTTTTGCCTTCCTCAAAAAGCGTGGGCAAGTAATTTTCAATATCGTAGAAGGTCACCGGCGACACGAAAGCAATCACCCCCTGGTGGTTTTTGCGCGTGATGCGGTTAATTTTTTCAATGGGCACAAACTGAAAAGGCACCTGGCGCTCGCGGATCAAATCAAACAATTCCTTGTATAAATCTCCGCCCTCCCCTCTTTTCAGCAGGACTTTGTCTATTTCTTTACCGGAGTTGATGGCTTCGATTACAGCACGAATACCAAAAATAAGATCATCGTTTTTTTTCTGTCCTTGATTCATTTTACCATGTTTTTTGTTGAAGGAGTGCTTCGTGCTCTTCGTTTTGTTTTTCCCATTGCGCCATCACCTCTTCGAGGTTGGCCTTCAGGGTTTCGTATTTCTCAAATACCGAATGGTCCCCGAGTAAAGCCGGGTCGGCCAGCAGTTCGTCCATCCGGGCAATCTCATCTTCCAGCCGCGAAATCTCCGTTTCCGATTGCTCAATACTTTTTTCGAGCCGAGAAATGTTCTTGTTGATTTCCTTTCGCTCTTCGTAGCTCAGCTTATTTTCGTCGGCAACGGCCTTCTTCTCTTCTTTGAATGCACCGCCCGCCGGTTTATTTTTCTGCTCCAATTCTTTCAGCGATTCCATTTTCTTTTTTCGCAGAAAATCGTAAATGCCGCCCAGATGCTGTTTCACCTTTTTATTTTTGAATTCGTACACACATTTCACCAAGCCATCCAGGAATTCGCGGTCGTGCGACACCACCAGCACCGTTCCGTCATATTCGGCCAGCGCCTGTTTCAACATTTCTTTCGAACGCATGTCGAGGTGATTGGTGGGTTCGTCAAGCACCAGAAAGTTCACCGGCTCCAACATCAGCCGGATCATGGCCAGGCGTGTACGTTCGCCGCCCGACAGCACCTTCACTTTTTTGTCCACATCCTCGCCCGAAAACATGAAAGCACCCAAAATATCGCGGATTTTTGTGCGCACATCTCCCACGGCAATTTGATCGATGGTTTCGAGCACACTGAGATTTTCGTCGAGCAACTGAGCCTGGTTCTGGGCAAAGTAGCCCACCTTCACATTATGGCCGATTTTCATTTCGCCCGAATACTCCAATTCATTCAAAATCACCCGGGCAAGCGTTGTTTTTCCTTCGCCGTTTTTACCGACAAAAGCCACTTTATCGCCGCGTTCAATAATCAGGTGAATGTCATCGAGCACCAGCAAATTGCCGTAGCTTTTCGACAGGTGCTTGCAATCCACGACCACCGTGCCCGACCGGATGGCTGGCGGAAATTTGATGTTTAGTCTCGAATTGTCGTCTTCGTCCACCTCAATGCGATCCAGTCGGTCCAGCATTTTGGCGCGTGACTGCACCTGCACGGCCTTAGTGGCTTTATAGCGAAACCGCTCAATAAACTGCTCGGTTTCTTCGATTAGTTTTTGCTGATTGCGGAAGGCCGCCAGCTGGGTTTCCTTTTGCTCTTTCCGAAGTTCGAGATAACGCGAATAATTGGCTTTGTAGTCATAAATTCGGCCCAAGGAAATTTCCACCGTGCGGTTTGTGACATTATCGAGGAAGGCCTTGTCGTGCGACACCAGCACAACCGATCCGCTGTACGAACTCAGGAAATCTTCCAGCCACTGGATCGATTCAATGTCCAGGTGGTTTGTTGGTTCATCCAGCAAAAAGATGTCCGGCTTCTTCAGCAGGATTTTGGCCAGCTCGATGCGCATGCGCCAGCCACCGCTAAACTCGGAAGTTTGCCGGGTGAAATCCTTCCGTTCGAAACCAAGGCCTTTGAGGGTCTGTTCAATTTCAGCTTCAAAATTACTGCCGCCAATCAGGTGGTAGCGGTCATTCAGCTCCGTCACCCGGTTGATCAGCTGCATGTATCCGTCCGATTCATAATCTTCACGGGTGGCAATTTCGTGGTTGAGCCGGTCGATTTCCTTTTTCAGGTCGAGGATTTCATCAAAAGCTTTGCGCGTTTCTTCAAAAACCGTTTTGGTATTCGAAAGCACCATATGCTGAGGCAAGTAACCAATCCGCACATCTTTGGGAAGCGCGACTGAACCTTCGGAGGGCAATTGCTGTCCAGCCAGAATCTTCAGCAAGGTTGATTTTCCTGCCCCATTTTTGCCCACCAGACCAATGCGATCCTTGGGCGTAATTAAAAATGAAATCCCCTTAAACAGGTCGAAACCTCCAAAACTAACCACTAACTGATCAACCGAAACCATAATCTGAAAAATTGAAAGTGCAAAGATAACAGAATCATCGGGACTTTGAGGGGAGTAATAAGGCCACCTAAACCAAGTCTATTCGAAGGTTGAATTCAGCCATGCATTCATCATCAGGTTTCCCTGTTTCCCATCGAGGTAAAACAGATTGACCGAAAATTCGCGGTCGCCAAACAAACGGCTAAACATATACGCGCGAAGAGCATACCCGTTGGGCAACTCCATATCAACCACAAACTTTTGAAACTGAAGCCCGCTAATCATCTGGGTAGTCGAAGAAGTATCGATCTTCGCTTCAGGCGCCTGTGTGCGAAACGTTTCATACAACGCCTGATTTACGGCTTGGCACGATAGCCGGTAATCGCCGCGAAGTGTGTCAAAGGGCTGCCAGTTGGATTCGAAGTAGTTATAATCGCTGCTTTTAAAAGCGAGAACCGTTTTCGCCAGGTTGACCAGTTTTTCCCCGTTCGTTTCTTCAACGGCAGCCTCACTGTCGTTTTTCAACCGATCCCATTCCAATGGGTCAACCACCGCAAACTGGTCGGGAATGGTGATGTACCATTTAAACTCTTCCACGTAATAATCTGTGCCCTCCGACACTTGCGCGTAAGCGCTTCCAGCCAGCGCAAAGAAGAAGTAGAGAATATAAAATAGCTGTTTCATTATATTAATCAGTTTTCTCTTACCGAAGTTGAAATAAAATCTCTTCTGGCAAAGATGCGGCAAGTTAGCAAATATGCCCGGGAACGGATTTCCCGATCATGTTTTTTAAGGAAATTTGAGCTTGCTTAACAGTTCCGGACACTAGGAACCCAGACTATCAAACATAAAAAAGCCTGACCGTTTCCAGCCAGGCGATATCAAATTATTCAACCAAAATCTTACAAATCGCGGTGCGAACCGTCACAAAACGGCGGATTATCGGTTTGCTTGCAGCGACACCAAAATACGGTTTGCTTCTCTTCAATTTTCACTTCTTTGGGTGAAAATTCTGTTCCTTTGTGCGATCCGTCACAAAACGGCTGGTTTTTACTTTGTCCGCAAGCACACCACCAATAAGTGCCGGGATCCATTTCCATCATTACCGGACTTTTCTCTGCTATTTTTCCTTTTTTCATGATTGTTGGTTTTTGATTTTTTTAACCGAAAAATCAGCCGTTGGTCAGCCAAAACGCTAAAGACCATTTTCCGGTTGGTACTTCATCATTCCAAGTTATCATTTTTCAATTTTGTACGCAACTACTTGGTTGTCGTTAAAGGTAGGAACCAACAGTAAGTCCAATGCTTTTGCAAAGAACACGTCGGCGGTGTTGATTTTTTCTTCGGTCGAATCCCATAATTTCGTCATCTTCCCGTTTTCAAGGTAAAAGATGCGCCCGGCCCAGTTTGAGAATACAAAGTTGCCCGCATTGTCCTTTTCCAAACCGTCAATCCCGCCACAACCGTCCTGCAAATCGCTCAAGGTTTTCGTTTTTATATCGGCCACCTGTATTTTCTGCGAACCGATGTACAATTTACCTTGCTCGGTGTAAAGTCCGTTCAGGCCTTGCAGGTTTTCATCTTCCATCCATACCGAAAATTGGTTGTCTTTCAGGACATGAATTTTATGGGTACGGCTGTCGGTCACAAATACCATCCCGTTTTGGCAAACGGCCACATCATTCAAAAAAATAGATCCGGGGGCCGGATAACGCGCCGCGACCCTGGCTTCGGCGATATCAATTTCCACCAGTTCGTCGATGTCGCTCACATAAAGTTTCCCGTTGAAAATGGCCATGCCTTTGGGCGCATTCAAGCCACTCACCCACTCCATCTGCTTCACCGAACCATCCGGCAAGAGCTGCGAAATAAATCCGTTTCCGTCCTTTACATCAGAAGTTCCGTTTATATTCGACACATAAATAATTCCGCTCGCAGCATCGTACAAAACAGATTCGGGAGTTTTCAGGGTAGGGCCTGTACGCCACACCTCCACTAACTTTTGCCCGTAACTGAATCCGGCAAAAAGTAAAATAAATAACGCAACAAGTGATTTTTTAAGGTTCATTTCGATTAATTTTAAGTTTGAATATTTTGTCATTTAAACAAGAATTTAGCCTTTTAGTTTGACTTAAACCTCCATTTTATGAAAACTTCTTCTTTCTTTATCGCCTTGATATCCATCCTCTTTCTGGCCTGTTCCCCTTCAAAAAATGAATATCTGCTGTATGTGGGCACCTACTCGGTTGAAGGTAGCGAAGGTATTTACGGCTTCAGCTACAACCCGGAAACCGGTATATTGACACAGAAATTTGTCACGCCCAACCAGGAAAACCCATCCTACTTCGAAATAAATCCGGCAGGCACCCACCTGTACGCCGTCAGTGAAGTGAGCGACTTCAACAGGCTGGACAGCGGCTCGGTAACGGCATATAAAATCAGCGAAAGCGGCGAACTCGTAAAAATCAACCAAGATGCTACCCTGGGCAACCATCCCTGCCATGTATGTGTTTCGCCGGACGGACAAACCGTTGTCGCCTCCAATTACACAAGCGGGAGCCTCAGTATTTACGAGGTGGACGAAAATGGCGGCCTGCGTGCCATGCAACAACTCATCCAGCACGAAGGCAGCGGCCCGGACAGTACCCGGCAACTGGGTCCTCATGCCCATTCTTCCCAATTTACAAAAGATGGAAAACTGTTGGTTGCCGCCAACCTGGGCACCGACAAAATCTATTTTTACGAACGCGCAGATAATGGCATGTACCAACCGGCAAGCCAGCCTTTTGTTGAAATGCCGGGCGGATTCGGGCCGCGCCACTTCGACTTTTCGCCCGACGGACAGTTCCTTTACGTGATGAATGAAATGGGTGCCGCCGTTACCGTGTTGCAAAAGGTTGAAAATAGCTTCCAAACCATTGAAACGGTATCGAGCTTGCCGACTGGTTTTGATGGCATCAAAGCCAGCGCCGATATCCATCTGAGCCCCGACGGACGTTTTGTGTATGCTTCCAACCGCGGGCACAATTCTATTGCTGTATTTACCCGCCAAGCCGACAATGGCAGGCTTAAACTAATCCAAACCGAACCAACCCGGGGCGACTGGCCACGCAACTTTGTAATCGACCCCGATGGCAAGTTCCTGCTGGTTGCCAACCAACGCAGCAACAACATCACGGCGTTTGCCATTGATCAGGAAAACGGCAAGCTTAGCTTCACCGGACAAAGCACGGAACTGCCCAGCCCGGTTTGCCTGAAGTTTTTGGTGAAAAATAAGCTTGGCGGAGGATCATCACATTGAGGCAGAAATATTTGTGTATATTAACAAAAAGGCCTTAACTTTTTCAACAAAACATTGTTAGTGTGAACAAATCTAAAAACTCCTGAATTATGAACTCACACATCCGCATCGTATCAACTCTCCTTATTGCCATTTTTCTTATTTTGGCAGGGTGCTCCACCGGCAATGGACGCCACGATGATAAAACCATGCAGCTAGCTGCCAAAAACTACCAAAACTACTGTGCCGGTTGCCACGGCGACAAGCTCGAAAAATTCGAAAAGAAAGACTGGATGTATGGCGACGACCTCCATAATATCATCCAGTCGATCACTTACGGACAGGAAGAAATGGGTATGCCCGCCTTTGAAGTTACTTTTTCAGCTGAGGAGATTATAGCCCTGGCCAGCTATGTGAAAACCGGGTTGCCCGAAGACAAGGAATCGTTGCAACCGGCACTATCGGCCAACAACCGGGTTGAATCCGAAGTGCAAAACTTCATTGTCGATACCGTGGTGAGCGGACTGGAGGTTCCCTGGGGACTGGAGTTCCTGCCCAACGGCGATCTGCTAATTGCTGAACGGTCTGCCAAACTCTATCGGTTTATCAACAACCAACTGCAGGAAATTTCAGGCCTGCCAGAGATTATGGTGAAAGGACAGGGTGGATTGATGGACCTGGAACTTCACCCCAATTATGAAAATACCGGCTGGCTGTACCTGTCCTATTCGGGTTTTGCCGATGATAATAAACGGGAAGGCTGCACCAACATCATGCGGGCCCGTCTGGATGGCAACCGCTTGGTGGATCAGGAAGAGATTTTTAACGGAACACCCGACTCCGACCGGGGCCAACACTGGGGCTGCAAGTTGGAGTTCGACCGCGAAGGCTATCTGTTTTTTGGCATTGGCGACCGGGGCAACCGCGACGAAAACCCGCAAAGTTTGGAAAACCACGCCGGGAAAATCCACCGCATCAAAGATGACGGTTCTATCCCGTCCGATAATCCCTTTATCTACACACCGGGCGCCATGCCGAGCATTTACTCCTTTGGCCACCGCAACCCCCAAGGTACCTGCCAGCACCCCGAAACCGGCGAAATTTGGGAAACCGAACACGGCCCCATGGGTGGCGACGAACTGAACCTGATTAAACCGGCGATTAATTACGGCTGGCCGGTGATTTCTTACGGAATTAACTACAACGGGACCAAATTTACCGACCTGACTGAAAAGGAAGGAATGGAACAACCCATCACCTATTGGGTACCCTCCATTGCGCCATGCGGAACAACCTTTGTAAAAGGCGACCGCTATCCAAACTGGAAAAACAACATACTGATAGGTTCCCTACGTTTTCAGTACCTCGAACGGGTGGTGCTGAAAGGTTACGAGGTTACGCACCACGAAAAACTGATGGAAGGAATTGGCCGGGTACGAAACGTAGAAATGAGCCCGGACGGGTTTATATATGTAGCTATTGAAAATCCGGGGAAGATACTGAAGTTGGTTCCGGTGAAATAGATTCCGGGAAGAAATTACCTTCTGAAAAATATGACTGTAAGTTTTGTTGGCAGCTGGTTAAATTCTACCAACTGCCAACAAAACCTGTTAGCGGTCGCTCCGGGAAGAGTTCTGTTTCCTCTTCCGGTCGCCTTTCATAAATGCCATGGGATTATAGAAAATGCGGTCGCGCAATTCGGCCTGACGGGTCAATCTCCAGCGTTCGACATAAGCTATAATTTTGCGCAGCAGATCAAAGTACAGCGCCACCATCAGCAAACCCGAAAAAACCCACATCACCAACATGTTGAACAGGTAGGTTTCTATCCTCAACGAACCCAGGAACTTGTAGGCACTATAAAAATGGGCACGCCCGTTTCTGCAAACAGGCTGCCTGTATATGGGCTCGTCACCCTGGTAAATCCGGTTGTCGGAAACATATAGTTTGTGGAGGGAATATTTGTCGCGCAGCAAGGCTTCCAATTTCTTATTGACGTATTTGTTCTTAAAGTTCAGCAACTGCTCCTGATCGCCTTCAAAACGGGCAAGCAACTGGCCGTACTTGTCATCCAGCGCTGCCGAAGCCGTTTGATAATCTTTCTGGTAGCTCTTTTTTGCCTGCTCCAGGTAATCTTTCAGCAGGCTAAACTCTTGCTTTGAAAGTTGTGGCTGGCCAATAGCAGCAATAGCCAGGTCCACCGTATCGTTGTTTGGTGTTACCAACCCACGCAGATCATCAAACGAGTTTTTCAACACCGGCTCCAGCAGCAGGGCCTCTTCCGGCTCCTTATTTTCCAATAATCGCTGGTAGTTTTTCAGATATTTGTCCACTTCGGGTAGCCAGTAATAAGCTCGAAAACCCATGTCGTTTTTAGCCAGTTCTTCATCAAAAATATACTCGCGGTAGGGATTGTTTTTAAATTGGTTGACCGCAAGCGCTTCGTACGACCACCGCGAAACCATGACATCGCCAATAAGCGGTGTTTTATCGTAACTGCTAAGCGAATAGTGCATTTTATTGAAATCAACAATTACGCCGCTCAACAAAAGCTGGGGTACCAACATCAGCGGAATGAGAACATAGATCGCAACCGCCGAATCGAGCCCCGCCGAAAGGTTCAGGCCGAGCAGGTTGGCGAAACAAGCCGTCGAGAACAAGATAGCCCAGGTTGAAAAAGTAAGTTCGCGTATTTCGAGCATGTAATGACCGATGAGGACGAACGAAATCACCTGAATGGCCGAAAGCATAAATAGCATCAGTATTTTTGAGGCGAAATAAGCACCCCGGCTCAAATCGAGAAATTCCTCCCGCTTACGGATTTTTCGGTCTTTAAATATTTCTTCGGCACTGATGCTCAGTCCGATAAAAAGGGCCACCACCACGCTCATAAACAGGAAAGCCGGAATGTTGTCGTTTTCGCTAACCAGGTAGCGGCCGGCATCCGAAAACTTGGAAAAAAAGCCCAGAATGATGGCCAGGATAGGCGCTTCTAGCAGGGCAATGGCCAAATATTGTTTATTGGAACGTTTGGAGGCAAAATCGCGCTGGACGAACAACTTGAGCTGCCGGAACCAGCTCGGGGTTTTAAAGATCACCTCGGGAAATCTTTCTTCCTTCACCGGATTGGCCCGCATAAATTCCACCACACGTGGCTCCACTTTTTCTTTGTAATGCTGATACCATTCTTCCGGTGCAATTTTCCGTCGGCGAATGCTCTCACCAAAGGGGTCAACCATGCGCGCTTCGATAATGCGCAAGGGCTGTTCGGTTTTCACATTACCACAAGCCATACACTCGCTCTCATCGGGGTTCACATAATTGGCCAGGTGCTTAAAATGCGTGATGGCCTCCATCGGGTTTCCAAAGAAAACCACGCGCCCGCCCTTGTCCATCACAATCATGCGGTCGAACAACTTGTAAATATCGCTGGAGGGCTGATGAATATTGGCAAAAACCAAGCGCCCTTTCAGGCATTGCCGTTTTAGCAGGTACATCACCTTTTCCGAGTCGGCAGAAGAAAGGCCGGAAGTAGGTTCATCCACAAACAGGATCGAAGGTTCGCGCATCAGCTCCAGCGCAATGTTGAGCCGTTTACGCTGCCCGCCGCTCAGGATTTTCTTCAGCGGGTTTCCCACGACCAAATCACGCGCTTCAACCAGGTCGAAATCTACCAATGTTTGCTGAATGATGTCCCCGATCTGTTCATCGGTCATATTTCCGAAGCAAAAACGTGCGTTGAACTCCAGGTTTTGGTAAACGGTCAACTCTTCCAGCAGCAAATCATCCTGTGGCACATAACCAATCACCCCTTTCAGGATGTCTTCATTTTGCGGATCGTGTAAATCATACCCGTTGAGGGTGATTTTTCCGGCGCTGGGTTTTAGCTTTCCGTTCAGCACATTCAGCAAAGTGGTTTTGCCCACACCACTGCCCCCCAGGATACCGACCAAATCGCCCGAGCGTTCCTGAAAACTCAGCGGGTGCAGGCCGTACACCCGCTTGCTGAATCGGTATTCAATATTTTCGGCATTCAGCACAATACGTGCTTTCCCTTTTTCCTGGATGAAGCGCGTCATCACACTGCTGTAATAAATCGGGATGATGCGCGAGGTCTTCAAAATCCCACCCGGAGGGAAAATATACAGTCGCTGCTGCTCGAGCCGGTGACCGTTCAGGTAGAGGTTTCGGGGGCCCCAGTATTTGAAAAACAGGGTATTGGTGCTTTGAATGCGGATCAGTTCCAGCTCAACCTGCTGGTTTTCACGGTACAGGTGATTGATTTGTTTATCGTGATATTCCAGGTTGCCGTTTACCACGAACAGGCAACTTTTATCCTTCACCTTATCGATGGAAAACAGAAAAAAACGGTACAGATTATCGTATTCCTGCGGGTCTATTTTCAGTCCACGGGCCACCACGTTCACCATCTTCAGGTCTTCGATGTTCACCCCTTCTTCGCGGTTGATAAAATTCAACAACTGCGACACAATCATAAAGCGGGTGTTCAAGTCGAAATGATCGACAATTCCATTACAAATGTCGTTCAGGTAATTTTTGTTGATGAAGCGCTTGCCCTCACCTCCGTCTTCATAAAAAATTTCACGGTTTTCAAGGTGGTAATAATTCACGTAATTGCGGTAGAGAACCAGATATTTCTCCACCAACTCCCGGTTAAAATTTTCTTTCAGGTACGACTCTACCAACACTGAACTTTCGGTTGACGATTTGCTGCGAAAGTCGGTGACGATAGCAAAGAGCTTGAGCAATGTTTCGATTATTCCTTCGTACATGTACCGGAGTTTTTAAAGAGCGACCACGATGAGACGAGCCTAAACGGATAAAAAAACGGGTTTCTGTAGCCGTCCGTCCGGTTACAAAAACCCGCTATTCAAATCCAAGCCACAATAATTTATTTTACCAGGTTCTCACGGATTTTTGTCAGTGTTTCAGTCAATTCCAGAACTTGTTTTTCTGTCATGGACGTTGTTCCTTCCTCCTGAGCATAAATGGCGTTGATCCGTTTAATATCTTCCTGCACATCGCTTAGCAATTCTGAACCTTCAAAATAGGCCAACATTTTCTCCAATTCGGCCAACGGCTCTTTTTGAAAAAGAATAGCCTCAATAATTTTGGGATTTTGGAAGGTATTTTCAGAAATGTGCGTGGTCAGGTAAAGGCCTTCGATCACTGTTCCTGATAATACCAGGTACGACAGCTCGGTTCGTCCTTGTTTATTCAGGTACGAATAGGCATTCTGGAACATATCAGTAACAATTTCAACCAATTTGTCTTTGTTGTCCATACTGGCTTCAATCTGGTCAGCCAAATCCTGATCAAAAGCGGAGGTAAAATCCAACTCGCGCACCAGCGTTTCGCTGGCTTTAAAAAAAGCCTGAATATCGTTCTTTTGATTATAAGTAGTGGCATATGCCAAATCGGCGGTATAAATTCCCAGATTGATGGCTTTGCTCTTTTCGCTCAAATAACTGGAGGCTTTTTCAGGATCGTTGGCAATGCCCACAATATAACTGGCTTCAATTTCATTCAGCATGTTGGTTACCTCAAACGCGGAGGGCAAGGGATAAGCATATTCTTCAATTTCCTGCTTGATGGTTTCTTCTGCTACCGGTGAACTTTTTTTGGAGCTTTTTCCGGTGCAGGATGAAAATCCGGCTGAAAATATTCCTGCTACAATAGCCAGAGAAATGAATTGGTATGCTTTGTTCGTTCTCATTTGTTTTTGTTTTATTGTTAATCTTAGTTGAATTTCCACCATCACAAACACCTGACTCCCTTCCTTTCGGAATAAAAAAGAGTTTCTGTCAGGCCGTTGTAAATTTTTAGCTAAAATAATATAAAAATGTTGGCTCCTATGAAAATGAAACTGATTTTTTCACAAAGTTAATTTGAAGTGAACAGGGCAAGTTTGACTGATTTACCAAAAAGATAAGGACACGCCATCAGTCGTTCAATCAAATCTGGTTACAATAAAAATTAAAGTTACTATTTTGAACTGATCAGCCTGATGAACTCTTCGCGGGTGGCAACCCGTTCAAACGCACCGGTAAAGTCGGAAGTAGTGGTGATGGAATGTTGCTTTTGGACGCCCCGCATTTGCATGCACAGGTGCTGGGCCTCGATGACCACCGCCACTCCCAGCGGGTTCAAGGTCTTCTGGATACACTCTTTGATTTGGCTGGTTAGCCGCTCCTGAACCTGCAGGCGACGGGCAAAAGCATCCACCACCCGGGCTATTTTACTGAGTCCGGTAATGTATCCGTTGGGAATATAGCCCACATGTGCTTTCCCGATAAAAGGCAGCATGTGATGTTCACATAAGGAATAGATTTCGATGTCTTTCACGATCACCATTTGCCGGTAGTCTTCTTTAAACATGGCGGCCCGCAACATGGCTTCGGGGTCCTGCTCGTAGCCCTGCAACAGAAACTGCATAGCTTTAGCAACGCGCATCGGCGTTTTCACCAAGCCTTCCCGGTGAATATCTTCCCCCAGCAATTCCAGTATCCCGGCATAATGCTCACCTATTTTCTCCGTCGAATCTTTATCAAAACGGTCAATTCGCTGATAACCACTTTGGTCTCCGTTAAAGGTATGTTCCATAATTCAATGCATTAGTGCTGTTGCGCGATTGTAAACGGTATGAACCCACAAAGGTAAAACTATCTCGTTCCAAATTTAAGTTCCGTTACATTTATTCCGGCAAAAGATGAGGAAGATAAGAACACGAAACCAGCCACAACCATCACTTAAAACCTCAATATCAATACATTAAAGATCAAAAACCGAAACAAGCAGCTCGCGATACCTACTTGGACTCTATGAAGAAACGATTGAAGACTGACTGGCAACAATCATTTGTCGCGAGTAAATACCCAGTTTGTGCCCTTCGTGAGGCGGCTGTTAAAATAGTAACCTTCCAGATCGAAAGCTTTCAGGTCTTCGGGGTCCGACAGGTTATTCTCAACCATAAAACGCCCCATCAATCCTCTGGCCTTTTTTGCGTAAAACGAAATAATCTTGTATGCTCCGTTTTTGTTGTCTTTAAACTCCGGGGTAATCACCTGTCCGTTTAGTTTTTCGGTATCAATTGCCTTAAAATACTCCTGGCTGGCCAGGTTTATCAACACACCACCGGTTTGGTTCACCTCCCGGTTGAGTGCTTGCGTAATTTTATCGCGCCAAAAGTAGTACAAATCCTTATTGCCATCCACGCTAAGGCGGGTACCCATTTCGAGCCGGTAGGGCTGAATCAGGTCCAGCGGTTTCAACACGCCGTACAATCCCGACAAAATGCGTATTTTTTGCTGGGCCACTTCAAATTCAGCCTCCGAAAATGACGTCGCATTCAGGCCCTCGTACACATCGCCATTGAAGGCCAGAATAGCCTGCTTCGCATTCTCGGGGGTGAAGGGAGTTTCCCAACGCAGGTTGCGTTCAACATTCAGCTCGGCCAATTTAGCCGAAATGCTCATCATCAACATCAAGTCTGATGTCTTCATTTTACGCAATAGTTCGTTGATCTTTTTTGACTCGGGCAAAAACTCGGGCAACGAATAAACGTTGGTAATGGCTTTCGACTCAAAGTCGAGCGATTTGGCAGGCGAAATAACAGCAATCATTCTGGTCGATTTTAGTTTAACAAACAATTCCTTTGCCTGAAATCTAGGATTCCCGGCGAATCAGTTGCACCACATTTTCAACATGATGGGTATGCGGAAACATATCCACCGGCTGAACGCGTTTGACTTCATAAGCGGCATCCATCAACGACAAATCACGGGCCTGGGTGGCCGGGTTGCAACTTACATAGACAATCCGTTGAGGAGCGGCATCCAGGATGATGTTAACCACGTCGTCGTGCATCCCGGCTCGCGGAGGATCGGTTATAATGACATCGGGGTGGCCATGCTTCCGAATGAAATCCCCGTTCAGCACCTCTTTCATATCACCCGCAAAAAAGGTGGTATTTTCGATGTTGTTGATGGTTGAATTGACTTTCGCATCTTCGATGGCCTCGGGGACATACTCAATGCCGACAACTTTGCTGGCGCGGTTTGCCACAAAATTGGCAATGGTACCGGTACCCGTGTACAAGTCGTAAACCACCTCGTTACCCGTCAATTCGGCAAATTCACGCGCTACTTTATACAATTCATAAGCCTGGCCGGAATTGGTTTGGTAAAAGCTTTTCGGGCCAATTTTAAAACGGAGGCCTTCCATTTCCTCAAAAATATGGTCGCGCCCATGAAAAACATGAATATCCTGGTCGGTAATCGTATCGTTTGCCTTTGAATTGATGACGTACATGATGGAAGTCAGCTCCGGAAATTCGTTGGCCACAGCTTGCAACAGCGCCTCACGTTTGCTTTTGTCTTCGTAATAAAAGGCTACAATCAGCATATTTTCGCCGGTTGATGCCGTGCGCACAATCATGTTCCGCAGAAAACCCTGCTGATTACGGATGTCAAAAAAATCGAGCTGATGTTCCAGTGCCCAGCTTCGGATGAAGTTGCGCAGTTCGTTTGACGGCGCAGGCTGCAGCCAGCACGTATCAATATCAATAATTTTATCGAACAGGCCGGGAATGTGAAACCCCAGCGCATTCATTTGTACAGGTTCGGTACCCTCTCCGATTTCCTCGGGAGTAAGCCATCGCTTATTGGAAAAACTGAATTCCAACTTGTTCCGGTAATAGGTTTGTTTGGCCGAACCCAGTATCGGACTAATCTCAGGGAGATGAATCCGTCCCAGGCGGAGAAGCTGATCGGCCACTTGCTTCTGCTTGTAAAACAACTGTTTTTGGTAAGGGAGATATTGCCATTTGCAGCCCCCGCACACACCAAAATGTTCACAGAACGCATCCACCCGGTCGGTCGATTTTTCGAGGATGCGGACCACCCTTGCTTCCGCGTAATTTTTTCGTTTTTTGGTAACCTGTAAGTCAACCACATCACCCGGAACAACATGTGTCGTAAACACCACCAGATCCTCAACCCGTGCAATGGCCTTTCCCTCGGCACCAATATCTGTTATCGTCACGCCTTCGTAAAAAGGCTTACTTTTTCGGCTTCTTCCCATGAAATCTTAAAATTTCAACAAAAATAAACAAAACCTGCTAACCTCTTTCAGAAAAACTGACGGGAACCAATTTTTAGGAAATATCCGGAAGAACCAGCAGCGGGTAGAAAGTTTCGGTCATTTTTTCGAACATTGAGTGTGCGAAAAAGATAGTTAGTAACTTTGTGGAAAGAAACAAAATGAATGGTATGAAAAAGCGCTACTGGATCCTGATCCTATTAATCCTGGTAATCGCAACCGGCCTGTTTTTCCTCTCTACCCTGACAAAAAACTGGTTGGTAAAAAACAGTGAGGAATTAACCGGTAGAAAACTTGCCATAGCCGAACTTCATTTCAACTATTGGGAAGTGGCTGTTCGCGCCAGGCAGGTGACATTGTACGAGGCCAACCAAGTGGACAGCTTTATTTCGTTCAGCGAACTGTATATCAACTTTGCCCCTTGGAAATTACTGGGAAAAGAGTATTCATTTTCGGAAATCAGCTTAGACCGCCCACGTGTAAACCTGGAAAAAAACGGCGACCTTTTCAATTTCAGCGATATGCTGCCCGAGAGTGACAGCTCCCTGGTTGCCGAAGCTGAACCGAAAAATAACGAACTTAAATTCAGCATCTATAATTTAAACATGACAAACGGAGAAGTTCACTTTTCCGATCTTCAAATGGGAAATCACATAGAACTCAACAAACTGAATTTCAATCTTCCGCTGATTGCCTGGAACAACCAACAATCCAATGTCGGTGCCGAATTCAATATTGGCGAACTGGGAAAAGTTGTGCTTAATGCGACTGTTGACAATGCAGAAAACACATACGATATAACCGTGCAGACTACCGAAGTGCCCTTGCATCCGGCAACCGGCTACCTGAAAGAATATATGGATGTGGACACGCTGAAAGGGCTGCTGAACTCGGACCTGCAAATTGCCGGGAGCATGGATGACATCATGGACATCAGAATTTCGGGACAGGCAAAAATAAATAACCTGGCTATCGTGGACGGCGCTTCACAAGAAATCCTGTCCGCACCGGAAACCCGCATCAGCCTGAAAGACATCAACCTGAAAAATTTTCATTTCGGTTTCTCAAGTATTGAACTCGATCAGCCTAGCCTGTATGTGGAACGCAATCCGGAAATGACCAACCTCGAACGTTTTTTCCTGCCGCTTTTTCAGACAGACACGATACAAGTGGTTGAAATCAGTATGGTTGACAATTCCGGACCCGAAACGACTTATGCGATTGACAGCCTAAAGATCCAGAATGGCCGGGTTCTATTTGCCGACAAAACCCTCAACCGCGAAGGCATTACCCGCATCAGCAACTTGGATGTCAAAGTATCGGAGCTTTCGGAAAACTCAACAGCTATTCCCGTCACTTTTTCGGCAAACCTGAACAATGGAGGGGATATTCAGGGAACGGCGGTATTAAACATGGTTGACCCCATGAATTTTGAATTTGAAGGCCACCTGAAACGCCTCGACCTGGTCAGTTTCTCACCTTACTCGGAGTTTTACATTGCTTCGCCTTTCACCCAAGGCTGGTTTAACTACAACCTGCAGATAAAAATTGCGGATCAATATCTGACCAACCAAAATAAAATCAAGGTAGAAGAATTGGAATTTGGGAAACGGACAGCAGACAAACCTTTCGTAAAAGTACCCATCCGCCTGGCTTTGTATATCCTGAAAGATGCCAAAGACAATATTACCATCGACATGCCGGTTTCCGGTTCCACGGCCGACCCGCAGTTTAAAGTGGGCAAACTGATCTGGAAAACTTTTATCAACCTAATTGAAAAAACGGCACTTTCGCCATTTAACGCCCTGGCAGGCCTGGCTGGTACCAATCCTGAAAAAATGGAGCTGGTCCGGTTTGAATATACGCAGGACAGCCTGATGCAAGAGCAATATGCTACGTTGGATGCACTAGCCAGGATACTCAGCAAAAAACCGGAACTGGTGCTGATTATGACCCAACGCACAGACGCAACTGCTGAGATGGACCATCTGTCCATGAAACTGGCCAAAACAGATTTCATGCAACTGCGCCGGATAACCGAACTTCCGGAAAACACAGATACCGCCTTTCTCTCGTTCGTGCGGGAAAAAGTCGCGGAGCTGGATTCCATTGGCCTTGAAAAAGCCTTGCCCGAATTAATTCCGGCAAGCCGCATCCAAGCCGAATTCAGGGAACTATTGGAAAAACGCAACCAACTAATTCGTGACTACTTTACCAGCAAGGGCCTCCCGGAAACATCGGTACAGGTGTCAACTGCTGATTTGCGCAACCTGCCCGAAGAAATCAAACGCCCCGAATTTAAGGTTGAAGTTTCGCTGCAATAGCCAGAAAAAGGAGGAAACAAAGAGAGGCCGATCTATTAAAAAATCGGCCTCTCTGTTCTGATAACGATAGCTGTAATCCCTTAATATTTAATCAAGCGAATCACCTCCATCTCTTGACCGGCAGGTAGCGATATCTTTAACTCGATGTCCGTCAGATTGGCCACTCCGGTAACGGTGGTACCATCAGCCTGTGTCCACTCCACGGTGTAAACGTCGCTCAACCCGGAAGGGGTCAGTATCGCCACCGACTGAAGGTTTTCGTATCCCAGCAGTTCGCCGTTGACCAGCACCAAACGCTTCTTTCCCTGTTCAACCGTCACCACATCCACAAAGTAAGTGAGGTTGTAGTATAAATTTTGCGGACGATATAACTCGTCATCAGTACCACTATTTACAACCGGCGTCGATGCCATCGATTGTACCTGAGACTGTGACTGCATTTGCACCCGTTCTTTTGGTTGGGGTACCGGAGCAACAATGCCGGGCTGCACCGTTACATTTTCAGGCAGCGACTTTAGTTCGCTCAGAGCATCAGCCAATGCCTCCGCATAACCCTGTTGAAAATCTTTCGAACGGCCTTTGCCTTCCTGGCTCCATACCGTCCGGTTTTGGCAATCTTTCAGCTTCACCAGCAACCGGTTCTGAAACATGTTGGGCACTTTTTCCAGATCAACGGTCAGCGCCTCGCAATAATCAGCGGGACGCTCAGCCGTTTCAAAAACCGTTTTGATTGATTTCGAATCAAACAGTTGCTGCAAGACCGAACTAACTCCGTGCGGATTAAAACCACTTCCAATATCCGAAAAACCGGTTGGAATAATCACATACTGATAGGATTGCTGAGCAAAAGACATCGTGCTCATCAACAAAAACAAAAGAAAGAAGCTATATTTTTTCATATTGATATAAATTAACGACGAACTTGTTTTGAACAGACCAAACTACAAATTTTTGGGCAGCAAACCAGCTGCTGTCGTCAGGATTTCAAATTCGTTTTAACTTTACACAGTAACGACACGGTTTTAAAAAGAAAATAACCAGATGGAGAAATATACCGACATACCGTTGCCCATCCGATTTAACCCTTTTAAACACCATTTGGGCTATCTGTTCACCCAATTGGAAAACATGCCACCCGAAGAGTTTGCAGCCTTGTGGGACCCAATTTGCAACAACTACATCGACCTTTATACCGGAATGCTAACGCCTGCTGAGATTGCCAGGGCCATCATCAAGGAGCTGCAAAACAGACAAGCTTTTATGCCCAGTGAATTTGCGAGATGGCTGGCCTTAAAAATCGGGTATCAGCAAATTGAACTTTCGGACCAGTCACAGTGGATTGTCCGCCAAGGAGACGAGCCGGAACGTTACATCCACATTCATCCGGCACGGACCGGGCAGTTTTCCATCCGCTTTAAAGGTTCGACCCTGAAAACGGCTTGCCTGATCAGGGCCAGTCAAAAAACACAGATGAACGAACCGACGCTGAATTTCGTCAACCAGATCCGGTTAAAAAACGGGCTCTCGCCCATAAAAAAACTGGAACCGTGTAAGGGAATACTGAAATGTTACGCGCTCTTTTTTGGCAGATTTGATTGAGTTGCCCTCCACACTCCCTCCAATATCAACGCTTCTGTCTTCCTGAGCTCTGGATGAACCTGTTTATCCCTTCCTGACGTAAAATAATGAGCAAGAAGGTTCCATTGAAAGGTCGAAAAGCTTTTCATGAAGGGTTGCAACAAAACATCAAACGCCATGAAACAAGCCATGTTTCGGTTTTATGAAGAGCTGAACATCCATTTGCCCGAGGAGATGCGAAAAGTGTGGTTCTGCTTCCCGTTTGCCGAGGGAACAACCATCAGCGACATGCTTAAGATAATGGGCATACCGGCAGAGGAAGTAGATTTGGTTTTAGTGGATCAGCAATCGCGTAACCTGGATTACCAGTTACAGGATGGCGAACGGATATCGGTGTACCCGGTATTTGAGCGGTTTGATATTGAGCCGGTGGGCACGGCGCACGAAAGTCCCCTGCGAAGTACCACGTTTTGCTGCGACGTCCACCTGGGGAAACTGGCCCGTTTTCTTCGCATGTTAGGATTCGATACCCTGTATTCCTCCCGCTTCGATCCGGATGCACTTAGAGAGGCATCGCTACAGGAAAAACGAATTTTGCTCTCGCGAAGTTATGCGCTGGTTACCCATCCGCAGGTGAAACGCTCCTTTTGGGTCCGCTCGGCCGATCCGAAGGAACAGCTGAAGGACCTTTTTGAAAAACTGGATTTGTACCGGCAACTAAACCCGCTGTCCCGCTGCCTGACTTGTAACTCGATGATTGAAACCATTGAGAAACAAGCCATCCTACACCGGTTGGAGCCACGAACGGCAGCATATTATCAGGAGTTTTTCATCTGCCGGAGTTGCGACCAAATTTTCTGGAAAGGCTCTCACTTTGAGAGCATGATAAATTTTATACGCCAAGAGGTTTTAAACAAGAAAATGAACGACGGAACAGGATGAAAAATGAAACGCATCAAGATCATACCGGTGAAAGTGGAATGCCATTCGGGCCATAAGGCCGATGAATACCCGACGTGTTTCTACCTGAACGATAAAAGGATTGACATCCGGCAAATTGTTGACCGCTGGTACCAAAGCGATCAACATCCCGATTTTCCGGCAGCCGATTATTTTAAAGTGCTAACCAACCAAAATCAGCAATTTCTGCTGAAACACGAATGGAAACACAATCGCTGGCTGCTGATTGTTCCGGATGAGCCGCTGTATATCCGATTTTCATACAACTGATTTTATCAATACAGAAAAGGGCGCCCCAATCATGTCGGAGCGCCCTTCTTCTGCTTCACTATGAATGTTTTATTTTACCGAAAACTTATAAATGGTTGTTGAACGCAAGGTATCGCCTGGCTGCAAAATTGTATTCGGGAAATTAGGATGATTGGGTGAATCGGGATAGTGCTGGGTTTCCAGGCAAATACCGGTCCGGTAGTCGAATTTTTTACCGTATTTCCCGGTGATTGTTCCGTCCTGGAAGTTACCCGAATAAAACTGAATGGCCGGCTCGGTGGTAAACACTTCCATAAAACGGCCCGATTCGGGTTCGTAAACACTGCTGGCAAAGGTCAGCTCGTTACTGTGCTGGTCTTTGTTCAGAATATAATTATGGTCGTATCCTTTACCAATAATCATCGGCGCATAGTCCGAATTGATCCGATCACCAATAGCATAAGGGCTGGTAAAATCCAGATCCGTTCCTTTGATCGATGCAATCTCGCCTGTGGGGATCAATTCGTCATCGATAACGGTAGTTGAGTCGGCATCAATAACCATTACATGGCTAAGAATGTCGCCGTTTCCTTCCCCTTTCAGGTTAAAATAAGCGTGGTTGGTTAAGTTGAACGGACACGCTTTATCGGTAGTGGCCTCGTAATCAATTTTCAATTCGTTTTGATCGGTCAGCGTATAAGTTACTTTCACATCCTTATTTCCTGGAAAGCCAAATTCACCATCCGGACTGTGGATGCTCAACACAACAGCCGGTCCGTCGGCAGTCATGGTTTCTTCAGCATCAAACACCCGGTTTTTGAAACCAACAGGGCCGTTGTGCAAGCAATTCCCGTTGTCGTTAGCCGGAAGCTGGTAAACTTCACCGTCGATTTCGAAAGTGGCATTACCGATACGGTTGGCATAAGGTCCGATAATAGCTCCGTATTCGTTGTGCAGGTCCAGATATTCCTGGATGGATTTGAACCCCAGGTTCACATCGGCCAGCTTTCCTTCGCGGTCCGGCACCATGATCGATACAATTTTTCCACCGTAATTCGTCAGGGTCACTTTCACTCCACTGGCATTTTCCAGGGAGAATAGTGTCGTTTGCTTACCATCTACCGTGGTTTCAAAATCGGTTTTTGTGTAAAGCGCTTCTTCCTTTTTAACAGGCTGTTGGCAGGCAATACCAGCCACCAGAAAGACCATTGCAAGTCGTTTCATAAGTTGAATGTATTAGTTAAATTGAATTTGAATTTCTAAATTTCATCCAAACAAAGGTTAAAAATACTTTTATGATTGCCAATAGTCAATCCCCGGGTAATCATCAATTTTTTAAAATTGCTGTACAACAGAAATATAATATCAAAAGGAATTTAGTAAGAGGAAAAAGATCGGTAATTTCCACCCTCCTTTTCGATCGGCCACCCGGCCAAAAAGGAGCACAAAAATCTGTATTTCAAGTAACCACCAGCTTAACCATGGGATTTCGGCATGAAACCGTATAAGAAAAAGCGTTTGCACATCAAGAACATGGCCTACCCCGGGTGCATCGAAACGGTGCATGAGCAAGCACTAAAAGCCGGGCTGCGGGTAAAAACGGTCAAGTTGGGCAAACTTACTCTCGAAGAAAGAATTACCGAAGAACAACTAAACTTGCTTGCAGAAGGTCTTACAAAACACGGTTTCGAAATCATCACCGACAAATTTATCCGCCTGATTGAGTCGGTTAAAATTGAGATCATCAAAATCATCCACCACGGCAAAAATCTGCCGGCCAACCAAACCTACTCCACCTATTTGCCTTTTGTCCTGGGGCGAGAATACAACTACCTGAATGGCCTGTTCATGCGCATGGAAAAAACTACCATTGAAAAGTATATCCTTCAGCAAAAAATTGAAAAGGCTAAAAAACTGCTCTGCGAAAACGAATTACCATTGAAAGAAATTGCCGAAAAACTGGGATTCAGCAACACACAGCACCTGAGTGCCCAGTTTAAAAAGACAACTGGCTTGGGTCCTTATCAATTCAGGGAACAGTTGCAAAAATCCGGCAAGATTTTGAAATAACGGACAATTGGGGAACTGAGGAATGGTAGCTGAGTTTCCTGGATTAAACGACCATTAGACGTGGAAAACTAACCCTGATTTACAATCATTCACAAAACACCTAAACCATTTCAGCCAAAAAACCGTTTATTTTGTAGTGATTACTTCAAAATGATCCGAAAAATAGAACATATTACCATCACGGCCTTGTTTCTGATCCTGACTTTGGGCTTTACCGTATCCAGGCATTATTGCAGAGGCGCTTTGGTACATGTATCTTTTTTTTCAGCCGAAGTATCGTCGTGTACCGAAGGCGGAATGACTTGCGAAGCCGACGGTTGTTGCCAGGATAAGCATCAAGTCGTTCAATTGGACGAAGACTATGCTGCGCCTGTGGTACAGAAACATGTTGCTTATTTCCCGGTCATTTTTGCCGAATTCATGGTCCCGGCCGTCGGCAGCCATTTTATTCAGGAAGCAAATTCTGCTTTTACCCCGGCCGAACCGCCGCCCCCGCGCGAAGTAACCTACCTGCTTTCCGACATCCAGGTTTACCGTTTATGATTTCTGAATAAATCACGGGCTTAAACTATTTTAAATCCGGCAGTTACCGTTGCATCCGCATGTAACGGCATGGTGATATGCACTCACCGCAAACTTTATTCATAAATCATAAATCAGTTATCATGTTGAATAAAACCATACGTTTTTTCCTCGAAAATAAACTGGTTACTTTTTTAGTACTGACCATTTTTATTAGCTGGGGGATCGTTAATTCCCCGTTTGGATGGGATACGGGGATTCTCCCATCCGATCCGGTGCCGGTTGATGCCATACCAGACATTGGCGAGAACCAGCAGATTGTATATACCGAGTGGCCGGGACGTAGTCCTCAGGACATTGAGGACCAAATCTCCTACCCGCTCACCACCTCTCTTTTGGGGATTCCCGGCGTAAAAACCATTCGCAGTAATTCGATCTTTGGCTTGTCCAGTATCTATATCATTTTTGATGAGGATGTAGAATTTTACTGGAGCCGGACACGAATTCTGGAAAAACTCAATTCGCTGCCGGCCGGAACCTTGCCTGAAGATGTCACTCCGGCGCTCGGCCCTGACGCTACCGCTCTGGGGCAAGTTTATTGGTATACGCTGGAAGGAAGAGATAAGGAGGGCAATCCGGCCGGGGGCTGGGATCCCCACGAGCTGAGGACTATTCAGGATTTTTATGTCCGCTACTCATTGACCTCTGCCAAAGGGGTGGCAGAAGTAGCCTCCATCGGTGGATTTGTTAAAGAGTACCAGATCGATATCGATCCCAATGCCATGAAAGCCCATGGGGTAAACGTTGCACAGATCATAGCAGCAGTAAAAAACAGCAATCTCGATATTGGAGCCCGCACCCTTGAATTTAACCGGGTAGAGTATCTGATCCGGGCTTTGGGCTATATTAAAAACCTGGAAGACCTGGAGAAAAGTGTCGTTGCTGTCCGGAACAATGTCCCCATACGCCTTTCTGACGTGGCGAAAATAAACTTTGGACCAGCTACCCGACGTGGTGGTTTGGATAAAGGTGGCGCTGAAGCTGTCGGAGGTGTTGTAGTTGCAAGATACGGCGCAAATCCGCTGGAAGCGATTGACAATGTAAAAGCTAAAATAGCAGAAGTATCTCCGGGATTACCTTCAAAAACATTAAACGATGGAACCGTATCTAAAGTGACCATCGTTCCGTTTTACGACCGGACAGGGTTGATTAAAGAAACACTCGGAACGCTTGAAGAAGCAATCACACTTGAGCTGCTGATCAGTATCCTGGTTGTTATTGTACTGGTGCTGAACCTGCGGGCTTCATTTCTGATCTCCAGTTTGCTGCCAATAGGGGTTCTGATCACCTTCATCACCATGCGGCAGTTTGGAGTTGATGCGAATATTGTTGCTTTGTCAGGTATTGCTATTGCCATTGGGGTAATGGTGGATGTCGGGGTGGTGTTCACCGAAAATATCATCCGGCATTTGGATTTGCCGGAAAATAATGGTGCCAAGGGGAGACATCTGCTTAATACAGTCTATGAAGCGACCATTGAAGTAGCGGGAGCCGTGATTACTGCCCTGGCGACAACCATTGTTAGTTTCCTGCCGGTGTTTGCGATGGAGGCTGCGGAAGGGAAATTGTTTAAACCGCTGGCTTTCACCAAAACCTTTACGATGCTATCGGCTTTAGTTATCGGACTGATCATCATACCTACATTGGCAAACTTGATCTTTTCGATTCGTTTCGATAAAAACAAGTATAAAAAATACTGGAGTATTTTGCTCATTGCGGCAGGACTGATGCTATCGTTTACGACCGGTTATTATATTGCACTGGCTTTGTCGGCCTTCGGAGCTAATGGTTTGTTTGAGGACAAATGTCAGAAATCAAAGATTAACTGGCCCAATGTAATTAACATTGTAATTACGGTAATTGTAGTCGTGTTCTTTTTAACTAAAGCATGGATGCCTCTTGGAGCCCAAAATTCATTGTTTGCCAATTTCTTATTTGTTATCGCCATTGTCGCAGTTATCCTTGGGGCCATGTCATTGTTTGTCCTGTTTTACCCCGACATATTGCGCTGGTGTCTCGAATACAAATGGACGTTTTTATCGGCCCCGATTTTGATCGTACTATTTGGGATCACAACCTGGCAGGGCTTCGATAACGTTTTAGGTTTTATGCCCGGCTTCATCAAAAACACAGGCGTATATCAAAATTTAGACCGGCACGCCCCTGGTATCGGCAAAGAATTTATGCCTTCCCTGGATGAAGGATCTTTCCTGTTGATGCCCACGACCATGCCCCATTCCGGTATTCAGGAAAACCTGGAGATGATTGCCCTGCTGGATAAAAAGCTGAATGATATTCCGGAGGTCGAAAGTGTTGTCGGAAAATGGGGGCGGGTGAATTCAGCACTCGACCCGGCGCCAACATCAATGTATGAGAACGTGATCAATTATAAATCAGAATATATTCTGGATGAGGATGGTCATCGCATGCGCTTTAAGGTGAATAAAGATGATGCATTTGTTCTTCAAGACGGTTCCGTTTACAATCCGAAAGAAGACGGATTCCGGTTGATTGGGAAAGAAAATCTGATTGGAGACAAAAACGGAGAATATTTTCGACAATGGCGTGATCAAATCAAATCACCCGATGATATTTGGAACGAGATCATTCAAAAAGCTACAATCCCGGGATTGACGTCAGCTCCAAAATTACAACCAATTCAAACGCGGTTGGTAATGTTGCAAACCGGCATGCGGGCTCCCATGGGGATTAAAGTCTTCGGTCCCAACTTGGAAAGCATTGAAAAGGTAGGCTTTGAGCTCGAAAAATTGTTAAAAGAAGTGGAAGGCGTTCAGGGAATGTCCGTATTTGCTGACCGGGTTGTGGGGAAACCGTATCTGGAAATGGAAATAAACCGGGATGCCATTGCCCGGTACGGATTGACCGTTCAAAGCCTGCAAATGGTGCTGAGCAGCGCTGTTGGCGGAATGAAACTGACTTCTACCGTTGAAGGACGTGAACGTTTTCCCGTTCGGTTGCGATATGCCCGAGAATACCGGGACAATCCTGAGGACTTGAAAAAAATCCTGATCCCTACCCCGACAGGCGCCCAGATTCCGTTGGGAGAACTGGTAACCATCCATTATACCCGGGGTCCACAATTAATCAAGAGCGAGAATACCTTTCTGGTTGGCTACGTCATTTTTGATAAAAAAGACGGTTATGCCGAAGTGGACGTCGTTGAAAATGCCCAGACATTCCTGAAAGATAAAATGGATCAGGGTGACTTTGAACTGCCTGCCGGTGTCAGTTATGTGTTTACCGGAAACTACGAAAACCAGATCCGCGCAACCAAACGCCTGATGATCGTTGTGCCCGTTTCGTTGATCATCATTTTCCTGATCCTTTATTTCCAGTTCCGTTCGGTAACTTCAACTTCGCTCATCTTTACGGGCATCATTGTTGCCCTTTCGGGAGGTTTCATCATGTTGTGGCTGTATGGACAACCCTGGTTTATGAATGGCACGCTGGCCGGTACAAATCTCCGGGATTTGTTTCAGGTGCACACCATCAACCTCAGTGTGGCGGTTTGGGTCGGGTTCATTGCCCTGTTTGGAGTTGCCACCGACGACGGGGTACTCATTAGCACCTACATCCAACAATTGCAGGAGAAACACCGGCCCCAGACGATCAAAGATTTGCGGGCAATGGTACTTGAAGCCGGTTCGAAACGGGTACGCCCCGCTATTATGACCACGGCCACCACCATCATCGCCCTGCTCCCGGTGCTTACCTCAACCGGCAAAGGTTCAGATATTATGGTCCCCATGGCCATACCGCTGGTTGGGGGCATGACCATTGAAGTGCTGACCATGTTGGTTGTACCGGTACTTTATAGTATGTGGCAGGAAGGGAGAATTAAAGCCTCCCCTAACCCCTCCAACGGAGGGGAACCAGAGGATAAACTATAAAAGGATAGAATCATGAAGAATAAATATAAAATAATCTTTGCATTACTGATGTTACTGATTTCTTCAGTGATTTCAGCACAAGATGAATTAAACAGGTACCTTGGGATTACTGCGGAGAATAATCCAGAGCTCAAGGCCCGGTTTAATGAATACATGGCAGCCCTTGAAGTTGCCCCGCAGGTAAAAGCCCTGCCTGACCCGCAGCTTGCTTTTGGCTATTTTATCCAACCAGTTGAAACGCGTGTGGGACC
The DNA here is from genome assembly GCF_025907915.1 of Gaoshiqia sediminis. GTDB lineage: Bacteria > Bacteroidota > Bacteroidia > Bacteroidales > Prolixibacteraceae > Gaoshiqia > Gaoshiqia sediminis. The sequence goes on along the minus strand of NZ_JAPAAF010000004.1, from coordinate 11,994 downwards.
GCAGCAATTTAAGTTGTCCGCTTCGCAAATGTTCCCATGGTTCGGAACGCTCAAAGCCAAAGAAAATGTGGCGATACAAACTGCCAAGGCAAAATACGAGTTGTTTGAAGAATCCAAATCCAAGCTGTTCAATACGGTCAGGAACAACTATTTCAACCTGTATTTTAACCAGAAGGCCATAGCGATCACAATGGAGAACCTGGATATTCTTCAGGTTTTCAGAAAGCTGGCCATCATCAAGGTTGAGGCCGGTCTGGTTTCGTCAGTAGACGAATATCGCATTTCAATGGAAATTAACGATTTGGAGAACCAGTTGGCCTTACTAAAAGATCAACAGCTTGTACTCACGATAGCATTCAACAACCTGTTAAATATTGACGGGCAAGCGCCGGTGGATGTTCCGGATCAATTGTGGACAGACGATTTCCCGCTGAATAAGCAGGCAGCGCTCGATTCAATTGTTCAAAAGAACCACCAGTTGCTGGGAATCGACCTGCAGCAGGAAGCGCTTCAATATAAAAAAGAGGTGGCACGGCTGATGGAAAAACCAAGTTTTAAAATCGGGCTGGATTATACCATCGTCGGAAAAGGGGAAAATAACATGGTCGGAACCGACGCTTTCTTGTTTCCCTCGGTTGGGGTGACCATTCCATTATATCGCAACAAGTACAAAGCTATGGTGCAGGAAGTCGCCTACCTGGAAACTGCCAAAGCTTCCGAAAAAGCTGATAAAACCAACATGCTGGAAACACTTTTCGAAATAAATTGGAAAGATTACCAGGATGCTGTCCGGAGGTTAAGCCTGTATGAAAAACAACTTGAACTGGCCCAAAAATCATTAACGCTGTTGGAAACTGATTATTCTACCGGAAATAAAAACTTTGAAGAGATTTTACGAATGGATCGGAAGGTTCTGAAGTATAACCTTGAACTGGAAAAAGCCAGGACAGATAAACAGGCATCTATTTCATTTATCAATTATCTAATGGGCAAATAAAATATCTAGTACAATGAAAAATTTGATCAATTACATAAAAGAAAACTACAAGTTGGTAGTTGGAACGTTAATATTAGGACTTTTCCTTGGGTGGTTGTTTTTCCATTCAGGAGGAGGATCTAATGCTACAAGGGTGGAGCTGGAAGGGCACGAGGGGCACAATCATAAATCGGAAGAAGCAACTGTTTGGACCTGCTCCATGCACCCGCAAATCAAACAGGACAAACCCGGCGATTGCCCTATCTGCGGGATGGACCTGATCCCGATGTCATCCTTGAAATCCGATGGCGACAATGTAAACCCCAATGAGATTGCCATGAGCGAATCAGCTGCTAAGCTGGCCGAGATACAAACGGTGATTGTTACTAAAGGAAAACCTCAAAAAGATATTTTTTTGCAGGGCAAAGTCCATGCTGATGAGCGGAATATTGCAGAACTGACAGCCAGGTTTGGCGGGCGAATCGAAAAGTTGTTTATCAACTTTACCGGACAGCAGGTAAAAAAAGGTGAAAAGCTGGCAACAATCTATTCTCCGGGCCTGGTTACTGCACAGCGTGAATTGCTGGAAGCCATTTCATTTAAGGACACTCGACCCTCGCTTTACGCCGCAGCCCGTGGTAAATTAAAACTTTGGGACCTGACAGATGAACAAATTGCAACGATAGAAGAGCATGGGGAACCACAGCTTTATTTCGATGTGCTATCGCCAATTTCGGGAACGGTAATGATGCGGCACGTCGCTTTAGGTGATTATATCAAGGAAGGGATACCCTTGTTTAAAGTCATTGACCTTTCAAAAGTATGGGTGATGTTTGACGCCTATGAAAGCGATCTCCCTTGGGTCAAATTGGGCGATAAGATGGAAATCTCGGTGCCAGCCTTGCCAGGCCAACACTTCGAAGCAAAGGTGAGCTATATCGATCCCTTCATCGATGCTGCCAGCCGGGTTGCCAAGGTGCGGGTGGAACTTTCAAATAAGAAAGAGCAACTAAAACCGGAGATGTTTGCAAACGGTATTGTTGAACCCAATACAGCTGAAAAAAGCAATGAAATCCTGATCCCTAAATCTTCCATTCTTTGGACCGGAAAACGGGCAGTTGTTTACGTGAAAGTAACCCAGCGGGAAACCCCGACTTTCCTTTATCGGGAGATTGATTTAGGACCGGAAGCAGGAGCTTTTTATGTCGTGGCTGATGGCCTTCAGGCTGGAGAAGAAATAGCGGTGAACGGCGTATTTAAAATTGATGCGGCAGCCCAGTTGCAAGGCCTGCCAAGTATGATGAATCCGGATGGCGGAGTTGTTTCAACAGGGCATAATCATGGCGGTCGACCCATGTCGCAAAAAGAGATCGAAAAAATGGAAAAAGAACCGCAACACTTCAATGTAAAAGAGGATTTTAAAAAGCAGCTAACAAAGGTGTACGAAAAATACCTGATCATGAAAGATGCGTTTGTGTCTTCCGATGCTCATAAAGTTATGAAAGCCGCTGCGGATTTAGAAGGTGCTTTAGCTATCGTTGATATGGGATTGTTAAAAGGCGATGCCCATATGGTCTGGATGGAGCAACTAACGACTTTGGAGAACACAATCAGTTCCATTGGCAAACTTTCCGATATTGAAAAACAACGGACCGAATTCGCCAACTTCAATTTGGCATTCTACAAAAGTTTAAAAGCTTTTGGGTTAAATGATGCTACCGCATATTACCAATACTGCCCGATGGCCAACCGCGACAAGGGTGCCTATTGGTTCAGCGACTCTGAAGAAATACGCAACCCCTATTTTGGGGAGGATATGCTTACCTGCGGGGAAGTTCGCGAAACGATCCGCGACGGGAAACCGGTATCGGATGTGGACGAAACAACTGGTCCGGACACAAGTGAAGATCACCGGCATTAATCACAACAATTGTTTATTAACCACTTAAAATTCAAAAAGATGAAAACAAAAGTAATGCTACTGGCAGCCCTGATCATGATGGGCACAGGAGTTCTTTCAGCAAAAGAAAAGACCGAAAAATTCAAGGTGTACGGAAACTGCAGTATGTGTGAAAAACGCATCGAAAAGGCTGCATCGTCGGTTGAAGGCGTTTCAAAAGCCGACTGGAACAAGGAAACCAAGCTAATTGAGGTAACGCTGGACGACAGCAAAACCGACATGCACAAAGTGCACATGGCCATTTCCAACGCTGGACACGACACTGACCTGCACCAAGCAAAAGACGAAGTTTACAATAAACTTCCCGGATGCTGCAAGTACGACCGGGCAAAGGCTGCCCCGAAAGCAGCAGAAGAGCACAAACACTGATTTGTAAATAAGAAACTAAAACAGAGGCTTCCCTCTTTCATTTTACGGAAGGTGGGAGTCTCCTTCTCTGATGGGATCAAAATGCAAATCATGGCAAAAACTGTATCTTCGCACCTAACCAAATTCATCTGTAATGAAACCCGTTGTCCTCATTTTGCTTCTCCTGACTGGTACCCTCCCGGCCTTCGCCCAAACAGAAACGCCACATCCGGTAGTAAAAACCGGCTGGAATTTCGGCGCCCTGCCCGCGGTGACGTTCGACACAGACCTGGGCATCCAGTACGGAGGCTTTGTCAACCTGTTCCATTACGGCGATGGCAGCCGCTACCCGGCCTACAACCATTCGTTATACTTCGAGGTTTCGCGCTACACTAAGGGCAGCAGCGTGTACCGCTTCAATTACGACTCAGACCGGCTGATCCGTGGGTTGCAAACCTCCTTCGACTTGAGTTACCTGACCGACATGGCCTACGACTTTTACGGATTTAACGGCTACGACGCGGTTTACAACGAAAGCTGGACCGACGAGGACGCCCCGGATTACGTTACCCGCCTGTTTTACAAATACGACCGTAAACTTTTTCGCTGGAAAGTGAATCTGCAAGGCAAGCTCACCAACGAAAACTTCCGCTGGATTGCCGGTATCAACCTGCTGAATTTTCAAACCGGCCACCTCAACCTGAAAAAGCTTAATAAAGGGAAAGACGAAAAAGACCTTTTGCCTGAAGTTGACAACCTGTACGATAAGTATGTGGATTGGGGAATCATTTCGACGGAAGAGGCCAACGGCGGTTTTGTACCCACCTTCAAGGCCGGTTTGGTTTACGACACGCGCGACTTCCGGCCCAACCCGATGCAAGGCGTTTGGACAGAGGCCGTAATGGAGGCTTCGCCGGAAATTTTGGGTGCCGGAAGCTCCTTTTCGCAGCTTAGCCTCACCCACCGGCAATATTTCACGCTCATTCCCAACGACCTGTCGTTTGCCTGCCGACTGGCCTGGCAAACCACGCTGGGCGGTGATGTGCCGTTCTATTACCGGTCGCAGATCATCACCTCCATCATGAAAGGCTCTACTTCCGAAGGGCTGGGCGGCTCAAAAACTCTGCGCGGGATACTTCGCAACCGGGTAGTAGGCGACGGTGTGCTTCTGGGGAACACCGAACTGCGCTGGAAATTCAAGCGCTTTCAATACCGCAACAACAACTTTTACATGGGGCTGAATGGTTTTGCCGACTTTGGCCGGGTAACAAAAAAGGTGAAGGTGGAGCCCAACAGCGATCTTTTCACCGAATTCAGTTTGGCCAACAATCCGGCCAACTATTTTGATGCCGGGGCCGAAAAATTGCACCTCACCTACGGGGCCGGCTTACGGGTCGTGATGAACGAAAATTTCATCGTCGCTTTTGACTACGGCTTGGCTGCTGACAAACGGGACGGGAATTCTGGCTTTTACATGGGTCTGAATTATTTATTCTGATGCGAAATCAATCCCTCCTCCTCCAAAATTGACCGGATCTTTTCAAAAGTGCTTTCCATATCGCTATCCAGGCCAACTGAAAAACGCACCAATCCTTCCGAAAGGCCCATTCTGTGCTGCACGTCTTTAGGTACTTCCGAAGATGTGCTATGCCCCGAACAACTAAACAGGGTTTTGAAGTACCCAAGGCTGACCGCCAGGTAACCAACCCGCTGTGACTGCATTTTATTCATCACTGCATAAGCTTTAGAAACCGTCCCCAGATCGATGGCCAACATGCCTCCAAACCCAAAGTCAGGGTGCATCAGCCGCTTGTGCAACTCGTGCTGCGGATGTTTGGGCAGTCCGGGATAAATGACCGGGACGCCCAGCTCGTCCAGATTTTCGGCCAGAAACAAGGCATTTTTGCTATGCTGCTTCATGCGTAAATGCAGCGTGTGCAGGTTTTTCAGGACAGACGATGAGCGCAGGGGATCAAGCACAGGCCCAAGCAACATGGCCGTACCATCGTTCACATTCGACAGCTCGTTGATAAACTGATTGCTTCCGCAAATGGCCCCGGCCACACAATCGTTTTTCCCGTTGATAAATTTGGTCATGCTGTACACCACAATGTCGGCGCCCAGCCGTGCCGGGGCCATAATCATCGGGGTAAACGTATTGTCCACCATCAACTTCACGCCGAACTTACGGGCAATCCGGGCCAACTCCGGAATATCAGAAACCTGCAGCAAGGGATTGGTCACGCTTTCGGTATAAATCACCTTGGTGGTTGGGCGGATGGCCGCCTCAACGCTTTTCAAATCAGTAATATTGACAAAGGTGACCTCAATCTGAAACTTCTTCAGATAGTTTTTCAAAAAGGCGAAGGTGCCACCGTAAGTAGTCACGCTGGTCACAATATGGTCGCCGGTGCTGCAAAGCTGTAACAGCGCACAGGTGATGGCAGCCATGCCCGAAGCGGTCACCCAGGCTGCCTCAGTATCTTCCATGGCAGCCAACGCATTAGAGAGAAACTTATTGCTGGGATTCCAGTGGCGTGAGTACAAAAAGCAACCTTCCAGGTGCCCTAAAAACGTTTCTTCCATATCTTCTCCATGCTGAAACGTGTATGTTGACGAATCGGTGATGGATGGGTTGACACCGCCAAATTCGTCTTGCTGGCGCAACAACTGGATGCGGGAAGCCGGATCAAAAGGGTTCATAACGTCTTGGTTTAATTTGACTTCAAGTTAAACGCTTCGCCAAGAAAAAATGATGATTTTCACCCAGCAACCAGATGAGTTGACTATGTTCTTCAACCTGAGAGCATTCTTTGGAAAGAAAATAGTACATGAGTATATAAGTGCATAAGTACGCAGTATCTGCCGATCCGCTAAGCGGTTTGAAACCGCTTAGCGGAAACAACCACGATAGAAGACAATCGAAAACGGTGGAAGTCAATTAGTCTCTGTTTCCAGCTGTTTTCAATCTCATTCATCCTTACTTTAAATAAGAGTTTAAACTTTCAAATCACTTCTACCTCACTTTCATTTAGGCACTAGGTGCCCCCATCAAAACCCCTTCAGTAAAAAAGCCAAAGCTATGCCCAGGTAGTTGCCAAAAGCATAGCCTAAAATGCCCACTGTCAGCCCCGAAATGATAACATCTTTATTTTTCAGGGCGCCGGCCACTACCGGCACAAAAGGCGGCGAATAGGTTAGCGCCGTGATGGTGATGATCGTTGTATCCGAATCTACCCGGAACAGCCACGACAAAAACACATGCACCAGCATGGAGCCGAACACAGACAGCATGACATAAAAAAACAAGTTTAGGAATTCGATGCTGAACATGCTCCGCAAATCGCCCATACTGGCAACGATCAGCGAAAACACAATGATAAAATACATACCGAACTGAAACGTTTTTTCCAACCGGTTAACTGCCCGCACCATACTTGCCGCCAGGCTGAATGTAGTGATGGAAAGTATGGCAACTGTTGTTTGCGCCGATTCAGGAAACAGCAGCCCCAGACCACCACCAGCAGCAGCAATCAAAACCGACAAACCAAAGGCTATTACTAATTTTGGGATTCCTTTTTCTGTCAGCATACCCCGGTAATTGTCAATATCTTCTTGCTCCAAACGGATTTGTTCATGGACCAATTCGCGATGCGAATCGGAAAAGCGGGGCAGGAACAAATTAAACAGCCGCTGCGCCGAGGTGAGCAGAAAAATCAGGCAAAAAGCGCCCAATACCATATCGTACGTATTGGTCAGAATATACTGGTTGGGCTCCACATTCAACGCGGTGCTGATGGCAGCGAGGTTGGGCGCGCCGCCGGTATAAATGCCGATCAGCATCCCGGCCACCTTCCAGCCTTCCATAATCTGCTTCCCAAACAAAAAATAGCCGGCCACAACCACAACCAATAAGGATGACAATCCCAACAGCAACGAGAACATGGCCCCTTTGGCCAAGCGCAGCCAGCGTTTCAGGTTGAGCGAAAACAGCAGCAGCGGAATGGCCAGCGGGATGACCACATTCAACAAAGTATGCTGAAGGCCGGCAATCTGATTGACAAGCAGATCGGAGCCAGGAATTAGACCCTGCTCCGCATACGTCATCAATTCGTCTGAAGGAAGGCAGGTGTTCCCGGCCAGAATTTCTCGAAAAGCAGCGGAAGCATTAGGCAGAATTCCCACATTTCCAAACACCAGGCCGGTTACATAAGCTATCACCACAGCTCCAATCTTTTGAATTGTTTTAGACAGATGGGTCAACCAGATAATGACTACCGGAATAAGAAAATATAATAACACCAACAGAACAATAATCAGCATACAATTCGTTTTACTCACCTAACACAATACATATCAGCCTTTAAACGAAACTCAATTCCCGTTTGGCAAAATCCGCCGGATCTTAATATTCATATACGCAAAAAATATGGACATCAGCGGACTGATCAGGTTGAAAAAGCAATAGGGCAGATAATCGAAGGTAGCCACTCCCAGCACGCGTGACTGGGTGGCCCCGCAGGTATTCCACGGAATCAGCACAGAAGTCATGGTCCCCGCATCCTCCAGTGTCCGGCTCAGCAACTCGGGTTTCAGGCCTTTGTCCTCGTAACTTTTGCGGAACATGCGCCCGGGCACCACAATCGAAATATACTGGTCGGAAGCTGTGGCGTTGAAAAACACACAAGTTACCACGGTCGAACTAACCAATGAACCAGTTGAGTTCGCCCACTTGATAATGGGACTTGTCAGACGCGCCAGCAAGCCCCCTGCTTCCATGATTCCGCCAAAAACCATGGCCGACAAAATCAGCCAAACCGTGTCGAGCATCCCCCGCATACCGCTGGTCGAAAGTAGTTCATTCACATCCTCATCGGGCGTAACAATGGCCACATCGCCAAACATGGCCTGCATAAAACCGATGTAGGAGGCCTTCGCATAATTGGGCAGATTCCCGGCAAGCTCCTGTATGATATGAGGTTGAAAAACGACAGCAAAAACTCCGCCCATTAAAGTCCCAATCATCAACGAGGGGATGGCCGGCACTTTCAAAATAATGATGCCCAACAGTACAACCGGCACTAAAAATAACCAGGGGGATGTATTGAAAGCGCCGTCAACGGCCGATTTCACATTATCCACATCAATAACGGCATGACCAAAATCGTATCGAAAGCCAATCACCGCAAAAATCACCAGGGTCAGGATCAAGCTGGGTGTGGTGGTATAAACCATGTAACGGATATGGGTAAACAGATCCGTGCCTGCCATGGCTGGCGCCAGGTTGGTGGTATCGCTCAGCGGCGATATTTTGTCGCCAAAGTAGGACCCCGAAATGATGGCACCGGCCACAACCGCTTCATTCATACCAATTGCCTTACCGATTCCAAGCAGAGCTACCCCAATGGTGGCAATGGTTGACCATGAACTGCCGGTAGCCATCGAAACAACAGCGCTTACTATCACCGCAGTCACCAAAAACAAACGCGGGTTAATCATGTCTAATCCATAGTAAATAAGGGCTGGCACCACCCCACTGATCAGCCAGGTTCCGGCCAGCGAGCCAATCAACAACAGGATAAGCATCGATGGCATGGCCGACCCAATGGTGGCCACCACTTTTTTGATCGTGTGTTCCCACTTTTGTCCGTTTCTCCGAACGATAATACCAGCCACCGTTGCTGCCAGCAACAGGGCCATTTGGTTTGATCCGGCGAGCGTATCATCAAAAAACAACACATTCAGCGACAGCAACAATACCAAAATCAAAATGGGCAACAAGGCTTCAACAAAATAAGGCTCTCTGTTCATGAAATCAATTTACAAAATCGTTATAATATTTCGCCGGATATAGCGATTTAGCGAAGATAGTTTTACTTTTAGTTTTTCAATCACGTAATGACATGCCCGGAAGAAAAATACTTTTAGCGTTGTTTGCTGTTGCAGTGGTTCTGCTGCTGGTTGCCCAGGACAAGAATAAATTCATTGTAAACGGACGGCTTACCTCCGACGATGGAAAAACCGACGGAGCCACTATTTCGGTATCGAAAGACGGCGGTACAGAAAAAACGGTAGTCCCGGCCAAAAGCGGCAAATTTGATTTCGAATTTGATTATAACCACGAATACCGGATTACCTTCAACCGGGAAGGTTTTTTCCAGAAAATTGTTATCATTTCCACTTTTGTCCCCGATGAAGTACTTAAAAATAACGACCGGTTCCCTCCCCTGCCTTTTGTGCTGAACCTGTTCAAGGAAGTGGACGAAATTGATAAAACATTCACGATCAAGCCCGTTGCCCGTATATTTTACAATGCCCGAATCGATAATTTTGATGCCGAAATTTACTTTTCGGACACCCAACTGCGCGAACAAATCCAGGAAGCCATCCAGCAAAACCTGGCGCTGGCAGCCGAACGAAAAACCATCAGCAAGGCTGACGAACTGGAACATGCCGCTCTGGAAAAAGCTTACGATGAAGCCATTGCCGATGCCGATGCCTTTTATCACAAAAATGAATTTCAGCTGGCCATCGACAAATTCCGCGAGGCATTGAACCTGTTTCCCGACCGCCCTTACCCAAGAGACCGGATTGCTGAACTCCAGGATGTGCTGGCTGCCCTGGAATTGACCGAGGACGTGGAAAAGAGTTACCGGGAAGCCATCGCCGAAGGCAACCGCCTTTTTACCGAAACCCGTTATGATGGAGCTGTTGCTGCGTATCAGCGCGCCTTAGACATAAAAGCCAACGACAAATACGCCCGCGACCGTCTGAACGAATCCAACCGACTCCTGGTCCAGCAGCAGACCCAACTTCGATATAATGAACTGATTGCGCAGGCCGACCAGCAATTTAACGCAAACGCCCTGCAACCGGCCCGCGACTTGTACATCCAGGCAAAAACCGTACTTCCCGACGAAGCCTATCCCACCCAACAGATCAACAGGATCGACCGGCAATTAAAGCAAAACCAGGAACTGGAGCGGCTGCTCACCGAAGCCAACAATGCGTTCGAAAACCAACAATACATGCAGGCGAAATTGCGCTATCAGGATGTATTGCAAATTCGGGCTGACCACGTCAGGGCAAAAAACCGATTGGCCGAAATCGATCAAATCCTGAAGCAACAAGCCACCGACCAGCAATATGCTTCGGCCATTACCCTGGCCGACCAGGCGTATGCGCAAAAACAGTTCGGACAAGCCAAAACCGGCTACCAGCAAGCGCTGGAACTGAAACCGGAAGAAAACTACCCCAAAAACCAACTGGCCCGTATCGATGCCGAGCAGAACCGTCTCCGCGAACAGGCCGAATCCATCGAGAAAGCCTACCTGGAAGCCATGCAACAGGGAACAACAGAACTTGAGAGGGAAGCCTTCGATGCAGCCAGGCAAGCCTTCGTTCAGGCAAAAGATATAAAACCCGAAGAGCAGCTGCCCGACGAGATGATTGCCCGGGTTGATTCACTTCAGCGGGCCAAAGAACTGGCAGCGGTCGAAGCCTTGGCCCGTGAACAACAGCAAAAAGAATTGAATGAAAAATACCTGGCCGCCATTGCCGAAGGCGACCGGCTGTTTCAAGCAGAATCCTGGCAACAGGCAAAAACAGCCTATCAAACGGCCAACTCATTAAAGCCCGCCGAAACTTATCCTCCGGCACAAATCCAGGCTATCGACAGCAAACTAGCTCAGATAACCCGGCAAACCGGGGCATACAACGCGGCTATTGCTGCTGCCGACCAGTTCTTTCAGCAACAGGGTTACGCCGAAGCTGCGACCAAATACGAAGAAGCGCTGCTGTATTTTCCCGATGAGAGGTATCCGAAAATGCAAATTCTGCGCATCAACGAGATACTTGCCCAACAAGTAGCAGCCCAGAAGCTCAACGAAGCCTATCAAGCTAAAATCAAGGAAGCTGATGAATTTTTTGCTCAAGCAAATTTCCGGCAGGCAAAAACAGCCTATACCACTGCGTCGGGATTAAAACCGGCCGAGCAATATCCCAAAGATAAAATCCGGGAGATTGATGAGAAGCTACAGCAAATGGCGAATGAAGAGGCCGCACAAGCAAAACTGGAAGCCAGCTACCGGCAAGCTATCGCCCAGGCTGATCAGCAGTTTGGCCAGCAGGAATGGCAACCCGCCAAAGCATCCTACCAATCAGCTATCGGTTTTAAACCAGACGAAGCTTACCCAAAACAACGCATCGAAGAAATTGACCGCCAACTGGCCCTGCTGGCACAGGTTGAACTGCAACGACGTCAACAAGCGCAGGCCGACTCCCTGGCACGGGCACAGCTCGAAGCCAGCTACCGGCAGGCCATTGCCCAGGCTGATCGGCAGTTCAATCAGCAGGAATGGCAACCAGCCAAAACATCCTACCAAACTGCGCTCGGGCTGAAATCAAATGAAGCTTACCCAAAACAGCGCATCGAAGAAATTGACCGCCGACTGGCCCTATTGGCACAAGCCGAGCGGGAGCGAAAACAGCAGGCACAAGCCGATTCGCTGGCGCAGGCACAGCTCGAAGCCAGCTACCGGCAGGCTATCGACCAGGCTGATAGGCAGTTCAATCAGCAGGAATGGCAACCCGCCAAAGCATCCTACCAAACTGCGCTCGGGCTGAAACCGAACGAAGCCTACCCAAAACAGCGCGTCGAAGAAATCGACCGTCAGCTGGACCTGCTGGCACAGGCTGAACTGCAACGACG
>NZ_JAPAAF010000049.1 GCF_025907915.1 Gaoshiqia sediminis | reverse complement strand
ACAGTTGAACTCCTCCGGAGTTCCGGGGAAAGCCCGTTATCTGCCGCCAGTTACACTGGCGGTGATGAATCGTGTCATCCCTTCGGGATGGAGGCGTTGCACCAGTCATTAGGACGCGAATGAGGCTAATAGTTTATGATTGTCGTCCGTCAAAGCCGGACAAGCTGTCGTTCCTCCGTTTCACTACGGCTCTTCGCCATAACGCCACTGGAAAGGCCGTTACCCCCTTGCCCGGTGCAGCGCAAAGTACTTCCGCATAAACAGCACATAGCCCAGGGCCAGCAGGCTGGTTACCGCTGCCAGGTACCACAGCCGCCATTCGGGAAGGGCCACCAGAAACCCCAGGGTAACCAGCCCCTGCAGAAGCATGTACAGGGCCGACACTTGCAGGTGGGGCACCTTCAGCTCGTTGGCCATGATCTGGTAGGCGTGTTTGCGGTGTGCCTCGAAGATGTTCTCCCCAAGGATCAGGCGGTGGATGATCGTCAGCACACTGTCGATGCCATAGATGGACAGCAGGGCGATGTAGCTCAGGTCGCCGGTTTGGAGCATAAGCCGCCCCAGCGCAAAAAGGATGATGAAGGCGATACTCACCGAGCCCACATCACCGGCAAAGCAGCGGGCCTTGCGCCGGAAGTTGAAGAAGTTGAACACCAGCACCGACAGCATCACCGTGTAGAGGAAAGCCTGATCGGTAAACGGGTGCATCCGCGTGTTGATCCACGCCAGGGCGCCCAGCACCATCAGGCTGTAGCCTCCCGTGATGCCGTTGATGCCGTCCATGAAGTTGTACGCGTTGATGATGCCCGTGCAAAACACCAGGGCCAGGGCCACGTACCACCAGGGGAAGCCGGTAAACAACCCCCACTCGGCAAACAACAGCAACATGGCTGTAAAGTGAACCACCAGTCGCAGGCGGTTGGGCACAGGCCGGATGTCGTCGGCCAGGGAGATGAGCGCAATGAGCGACAGCCCGGTGAGGAACCAGGGATACGGCCCGTCGAACCAAAGGCTGTAGAGCAGGGCGCCCAGGTAGAAGACCACGCCCCCGCCCCGCAGCGTGATGTGTTTGTGCGAGCTGCGCTGGTTGGGCTTGTCGATGATGTTGAGCCGGTCGGCCAGACGAAAGTACGCCAGCTCGGCCAGCAGCAGGATGATGAAAAAGAGGGTATAGATCATGGGGATTGATTTACGTTTTTAATGGGACGCAGATGACGCGGATTTATTTTGATTTTATATGATTTTTTTGCAATTCAAATTCGAAACACCTAAACCGCTGCGCGGTAGGTGGGAAACGATCATTGGTCTTTTCTACAATACCGAAACCGCTACGCGGTAATCCGGGAAACATTTCAAATGTCCTTTTCTACCAAACCGGAACCGCTACGCGGTAATTTGGTGAAACACGATCATTTAATCTACAATACCGAAACCGCTACGCGGTATATTTAGGAAACATATCATTTTGTTCTACAATATCGGAACCGCTACGCGGTAATTTTTTGCCTTCATCGTTTTTCTACAATACCGAAACCCTACCATACCATAACCGCTACGCGGTAGGGTTTATTTCCATTTTGTTTACATCTACCATACCCTACAATACCTAAACCGCTACGCGGTATTTCTCCGTTGTTTTTCCTACCATACCGTAACCGCTACGCGGTAGGGTTTACCGCGTAGCGGTTATGGTGTTGTAGCTTCGGACAACCGCCATCCCCCCACCCATTACCGCGTAGCGGTTAAACATCTTCATTATTCGAAAAATTCAAAAAGATATTGATCTTCAAACGAGATTTCATATTTCTTCAAAAAATCCAGGTATTCTTCCCTGAATGTTTTCTTTTTATGATGTTCTTCCTGGTTCAGAATGTAATCATACACCTTTTCGATGTGTGACCTGCTGTAGGAAAAACCACCATACCCATGTTGCCATTGGAACTTTCCGGGTGTTAACCTGTTTTCATTGATGAAGAGCGATGACGCCCGTTTTATTTCCTTAACGGTATCTGAAACCGATAGATTTGGATTCATGCCAATAAACAGATGCACATGATCGGCTATACCGTTGACAATAATTGATTTGTGCCCCAAATTGGTGATAATGCCACTGATGTACTCGAAAACGCGGGGCCGGATGTTTTTTTGCAACAAACATTGCCTGTTCATGGGCGAAAACACCAATTGAATATAGATTTGGGTGAATGTTCCCGGTTTCATATGGTCTATTTTTTATTTGTTTTACAATACCGTAACCATCTACAATACCTTAACCGCTACGCGGTAGGAAGGAAACGATCATTGGTCTTTTCTACAATACCTAAACCGCTACGCGGTATTTTTCCGTTGTTTTTCCTACCATGTAACCCTACCATACCATAACCGCTACGCGGTAGGGTTTATTTCCATTTTGTTTACATCTACCATACCCTACAATACCTTAACCGCTACGCGGTATTTTTCCGTTGTTTTTTCTACCATACCGTAACCCTACAATACCGAAACCGCTACGCGGTATTTTTCCGTTGTTTTTTCTACCATACCCTACAATACCTTAACCGCTACGCGGTATTTGCGGAAAATACGATCATTCTATCCTACCATACCGTAACCCTATAATACCGAAACCGCTACGCGGTATTTTTCCGTTGTTTTTTCTACCATACCGTAACCCTACAATACCGAAACCGCTACGCGGTATTTTTCCGTTGTTTTTCCTACCATACCGTAACCCTACCATACCGTAACCGCTACGCGGTAGGGTTTACCGCGTAGCGGTTATAGTGTTGTAGCTTCAGATAACCACCATCCCCCCTTCCATTTACCGCGTAGCGGTTAAACATCAAACCCACGCAGCGTCTCCGCCAGGCCTTCGCGGGCCGAAACGGGCAGGTGGCTGATGCCCAGCGCCTGCTTGATGCGGGCGTTGCTCACCACATAGTTCTCCGTGAGCTTGTGCAGGCGCTCGGGGTTCAGCGGAAGATGAAGCCTCCCTCCCACCCGCGCCAGTGCGGTGATCCATCCGTTGGGCAGGTGCCAGATCCGGGCTTGCTGTCCCCGCGACTGCGCGATCAGGCTAATCAGTTCGTTGGTCGATAGCGGCTCATCGTCGGCCAGCTGGTAGGCGCCCCCGGGGATGGCTTCGTTTACCAGGCGGCCAATCACCCAGGCCAGGTTACCCACCGACAGGAACGAACGCCGGTTGTCGAAAGCCCCCAGCGGCCAGGGTAGCCCTTTGCTCACCAGGCGGTACAGCAGGTTCAGGTTGCCTTTGTTGCCCGGACCGTGTATCATGCACGGACGCAGGATATACAGCTGCTTGCCCTCGGGCAGCGAGGCCGCGTTCAGCAATTGTTCGGCGGCCAGCTTGGAGCGCCCGTAAGGGGTAAGCGGGTCGGGCGTATCGTCCTCGGTGAGGAAGGCCCCCGGAACCGTGTCGGCCACAGCCTTTACCGAGCTGAAGAAGATGAACTTCGTCGCCCCCGATTGCCGGAACCAGGCAAAGATCTTTTCGGTCAGGCCAGTGTTGATGTCGAAATAGGCCTGTTCGTTGGTGGTGTTGCGTGTGTCGTGGGCCTTGCCCGCCAGGTGGATGACGACGTCAACGGCGGGAAGGCTGCCGTTGTTCAGCGCTTCCCAGCCAAAGGTTTGCACCACGCCCTCGGTGGCGGGCGAAACCAGGTCGAGCCCGTACAGGGTATGTTCGGCCCGGAGCGCTTTCACCAGGTTGCTGCCCACAAAGCCGTGTATGCCGGTAATCAGGATGTTCATGTGTCAGTAATCAGTTTCAAGTTTCAGGTTTCAGGTTTCAAGTTTCAGGTTCCAAGTTTCAAGTTTCAAGTTTCAAATTCCAAATTCCAAATTTCAAGTTCCAGGTTCCCGTCATTGCGAGCGGAATGCAATGGAGCAGCTTGCCCGGCCACTGACGGGCGGCAATCTGTTAGCTGGGTCCGTCATTGCGAGCGTAGCGAAGCAATCTGTGTCCAAATGTGCCGCCCTGTCCGTTACGTTTTCCCGGTTCGATACAGATTGCCACGTCGCCTCCGTTGCACTACGGCTCCTCGCAATGACGCCGCAAGAAACGTCCTCGCAATGACGGAGCTTTTTTGAGGGAGCGGATTTATTTTGATTGTTTAGGATTGCCTTGCCACGAGCTCAATTATGCAATGATTTGGTTGATCCGTTGAATTAATTCCTGGTATTTGGCGATTTTGAGGCTTGATACTTTGCCTTTGATTAACCTTTGCTCAAGGACAAATATTTATTACTAGTGAATGGAACCGGGATAATAACAATATCGCCTTTCTCAAAATTCATTTCCGGGCATTTTTAAGTTTTTCGCTACTCCAGGTATCCCAAATTTCATCTTCTTCGCTGTCCCATTCTTTTAGAAGCGAACTTTCAGACATAACAGCAAAAGGCACTTCTTCGTCGTCTTCTACGATCTCAATACTTTTTACATCACTAAGCTTCGACAGCAGTTTCTTAAGAAAAATCCCGGATTGTTTGCTTTTAGGTGTGATGATGATGCTTTTCATGTTTGCTTATTTTTATCAAAGATAGATGAAAATACCTTAGTCTTCCAAGCTCCTTTTTTATTCTCTACTCACTGGCAAAGTTGGTTGATCTTTTTATCGAATGAATGAATCACGGCTCCGTTCTCGCGATGGTAAGCGATCAACATGCAATCTACAAAATCGATTTTTCGGTCCCGATACACTTCCAGGGCTGTCCGGATGACCGGTTTATCAATCGTTGCAACATTCGGGTAGGCCATTAGAAGATCGAGCGCCTGATGGATCTTCGTGCGTGGAGCCTGATAAACCTTCTCCAACACATAAACCACTTCGGCACACACCTCAAAAGGAATAAAGACCTCGTGATTTTCCAGCACTTCCTTCGATTGCACAAAATGTTGTTCCTGATCCTGAAGCAGGTATCTCAGGATAAAATTGGCATCAATGATTTCTGTGCTTTTCATCAGCAATAATCCCCCAGGCTTTTTTCTCGCTGTTTCGTTTCCTCTGATCTGCAAACTGAGCCAATATACCGCCGGCCTTTTTCTCCGAAACGGTATCAGCACTTTCGGAAACAGTGATTTCAACCTGTTTCCCTATAAATTCCTTCAATTCTGCAATCCGCAGTTGAGAAGAGGTTATTTTCCGTTTAATTTTTATCGTATGCATGGGTGTCGCCTTTATTTTACCAAAGATAGAAATTTTACGCCAATCCCGGAGCTCAGAAAATAGGACGCAGATTGCTTTCCGTCAAAGCCGGACAGGCTGTCGCCTTCGTTGCAGATTTTAAAACCGGGCAGCAAGGTCAGGATGGCATCCGTCAGTGGCCGGACTGACCAGCCCGGGAGTCCAGGTAATTTTTCGTCTCCGTAATTACTCTCCGCTTCACAGCGGCCCAATCCATTTTTTTTAGCATTACCGGCGCTTGTTCACCTTCGGCATCTTCAAAATAAGTCAGGCTCTTCAATACCATGAACTCTGAACCATCCGGAAATTTTTGGCGATAAAACCGAAGCATGTTTTCCAACGAAAACTCGTCGAGTAACGCGACAATATCGATGAAGTCCTTTTTAGTCCCCCGACCGGTAATGGCTGCCATTTTCATGGCTGCTATATCGCTCCTGGCCGCCAACCGGATACCGTCGATGGTTTGGCAGGGCTGGAGCCAGGCGTAAGGATAATTGACAAAATCGACCTTGATTTGATTGATGAGAAACGTCTTAATGTTGATTGTCCTGTTGATTAACCGAACCGACTCGAACGGCTTGAGGACGGTTGTGTATTGGTAATCATCCAGATCAACTTGTCCGAACAAATCCAGGTCGATTGATTTCCGATGCCCGATCTGCAACGCCAGGGATGTTCCTCCCACCAGGTTTACACCGCTGAACTCCGGGATTTGCATGATCCGTTTTAAAAGTTCCAGTGTGGGGGGATCGATTGTTTCCAGGTGTAGCATTTGAATTCGTTTAATGTTGATCCGGACAAGTGCGCAATAAAATGGACCGACCGATCGTCCAGGTCCCGAATTTGTTTAGCCTCGGCGGTAATTTTTTCCAACCCGAAATGTTTATAAAGAAAAAGCCAGTCACTGATTAAACCATATTGTAACACCCTGCCCACCAAAAAGTGGAAGTCTTTTTGTATATCCAGGCCCCTGGGGTCGATATCCCAAAACAAATGAGGGGACAAATCAAGAACCGATAAGGTGTTTTGCTGCGTCATCGTATTATCTGTATCACTACAAAAGTAACCAATTAAAATCAATGATCTCCTGCCAGCGCAAATTTGCTTTCCGTCAAAGCCGGACAGGCTGTCGTGCCTCCTCGCAATGACGGTACTTGCCGGTTGCGCCGCCGGGTGGCGTGGTTTTTAACCGCGCATTGTTTTTCAGGACGTTTCCACGGGCTGAAGGCCCAACTTAATTCAGCCCAATGCACAGCGTAGCGACGCGTTGTGATAACCGGGTGTGTTGTGTTTCGGCGCCCTGAAAGGGCAATTTAATCGTTCTCATTTTTAACCTGCCCTTTCAGGGCGTATCCATACACGTGTTATTCCATTTCCCCAAGGCGTTGCCGTTGGGCTGAAATAACCTGCCCTTTCAGGACGAAACCTGGCGGTTAAACTTCCCCCACCTCAATTACTTTCGTATCCTCCCAGTTGATGCGGCGGTCGGCTTGCAGCAGGCTCATGGTCCCGAACTCGTTCACCCACTGATTCAAGTTTCAAGTTCCAAGTTCCAAGTTCCAAGTTCCAAGTTTCAAGTTCCGGGTTTCAAGTTCCGGGTTGGCGGGTATCGCTTGCGTCGGTGAGTGGACTGACCGGTCCGAAGAAAACAGTTCGTGTCAGTACTCCGTTTTATTTTCCCACTTTTTGGTGAGGTAAAAGAATACCTGAAGGGCAATGAAGCCAAGCAGGAGAATTCCGGCAACCAGGCCTGCGATGATTAAAATCGTGTTCATATGATTTTTAGCTAATTTTAAAATGATCCAATACATTCAAAGGGTCCCAGCCCAATTCGCGCCGGGCTTTTTCGTTCGAGAAAGTCAGCGACTGCGTAATCTTATCGAGCTTCGGTGAGTTAATGGGCGCTTTCGCCCCCAGGAGATCGCCAACCAGCGCCAGCATTTTTGCGAATACATAGGGGATATTTACCGGGCGTGATTTCCCGAGTTGGGCGGCAATCAGTTGTTCCAGTTCGCCAAAGCTGGGATGCACCGAGTCGCAAACATTGTAAACGCCGCCTTTTTCCATCACCAGAGGAACCAAACGGGCTATGTCCCCGGCCATCAGCACACTTTTGCGGGCTTTGCTGCCGCCAATGCCAACATATCGTCCGGTTTCTATTCCACGGATCATGGCGCCCAGGTTTCCGGGCGGGTTTTTACCGGCAATGAGCGACGGACGCAACACGGTTAGGATAACCCCGTTCGTACGGCACCAATCGGTTAAAAACCGCTCAGCTTCTATTTTGCTTTTGGCGTAAGGACTGTCGCCGTTCAAGGGGTGTGTTTCCTCGATGTTTTCGCCCTGCTCCGTGCCATACACCGCTACGGTGCTGATAAACACAAACGCTTTGGGCACACCCGACTGTTCCAAACCGGCACACAGGTTTTTGGTACCTTGCAGGTTGATCTCGAAAAACTGCTTTTCTTCTTCCGGTGTTTTGGGCACTACATGCGCTTTTCCGGCAGCATGGAGCACAACCGGATAAGAAGTTGGCAACACCGGCACTTCGCGGCTTAAATCGCAAACCACATCGCTACCCGCCAAACCCAGCGTAGTAACTTTAAAACCGTGTTGTTGCAATACCGGAAGGGTGTTCTCCCCCAGAAATCCGGTGGCCCCGGTAAACAGGATGTTATTCATCTTTGTATTGAAATAGTTTGGGAACAATGCGGTAAAACGGATATAGCACCGGGTTTACCGGCAGGTTATTGACTCGAAATGCTTTGATGCATTCGATGTTTTGTTTGTAGATGTTGCCCAGGCTTTTGTTGGTGGCCCCGCCCAATCGCATTTTTACAAACCGCTCGGGCAGGTAGTGTGTTTTAATGCGGTGCTTCTCCAGAAAGCGAAGCATAATTTCGAAATCGGCAGCCAGCTTTAGATCCAGATTGAATAAGCCATACGCGTTGTACACGCTCTTTTTAAGATACAAGGTTGGATGGGCCGGATGCCAGCCTTTCGAAAAAGGCTTCTTCTCCCCGCTTGTCCAACGGCGAACAATTTTATTGGTATCCTGTTGGTCCACATAGTACAAATCGGCGTAAACGGCATCGAGCGATGGGTCGGCTTCAAAAACACGCACCACTTTCGCCAGAGCCTCCGGGTCGCACAATAAATCATCCGAGTTGAGGATGCCCACCAGCTCGCCGCTTGCCAGCCCAATGCCCTTGTTCATGGCATCGTAAATGCCCTTGTCGGGTTCCGATACGATTTTTGACACCCGATTGGGCATCGACCGGATAACTTCCAGCGTGTTGTCTTTCGACGCTCCGTCGATAATGATGTGCTCAATATCGGGGTGGGTTTGATCTTGAACCGATGCAATACAGGTGGCTAGCGTAGCGGCACTGTTGTATGTGGCGGTGATAAGGGAGAATTTCATGGATATTGTTTATTGAGGACAATGCTTGCCATTGCTGCTATTGTTTTCTTGGACTTTTTTCTTTTGATTTAACCAAGGGCTAAACGGCATTATTCCATTTTTCAAATAACTTCCACATGAGCCCATACAATTTAGGTGTATGATCAAAGGCGTGCATTGTCAGAAAACGCTTAACGTATTTCAAGGAAGCACTGACTCGGTTATTTTTTACAATTGTACGATGTATAATATACCCTTCCTTTAGTAATAGCTTTCTATTTTCTTGAGAAACACCACCAAGTTTAAAAATACAAACAGGGAAATTCAGTGTCACGTAATCTTGTACGCCATCAAAGAAGATACGAGCAGTAAAAGCATAATCACCGCAGATGCGATATTCTAAAGGATACCTATAAGTTTCAAATAATGTAGTGTTGTAAAATATAGCTTGGTGAGAAGTTGGTAGACTATGTTTCAAATAATCAAGTGATCTTGCTTTTTTAAAGAGCATATCTCCATCAATTGTTGAATCATAATTTGAACCGAAAGCAAATGAGCTGTTAGTCTTACTCAAAATTCCAATGGCCTTTGAAATAGTGTTTTCATCAGCTAAAATATCCCCAGCATTAAGGAAAATTGAATATTTTCCTTTAGCATATGGAATTGCTTGATTCATGGCGTCATATATCGAAATGTCTTTCTTTCTGATGTAATCGACATCGTAAAGAGTTCGAATTTCTTCCACATATTTTTCAGTCCCATCTACACTTAAACCATCTTTTATAATCCATTGGAAATCCTTGTTTGTTTGTGATGCTAATGATTTAGCTGTTAATGCCAGATTGTCTAAATCATTGAGTGTTACTGTAATAATTGAGATTAACATTTCGCCTGTTTCAATTTTAAGAGTACTTTATTACTTCTTCGGTAAATCTGTTTCACTATTATGAATTACCTCTGCGAGGGCCTCAATATACCCTTTCCCATACTTCAAATCCGGTTCCATGTAATTACCTTCTCCCCATTCGTTCCATGATTTGATAAAGACGAGTTGTTGTTGTTTCGGCTTATTTTTTACCGTTCCCATTGCTTTTTGTGCTAACTTCTTAAAGAGTTCAGGCGTGGATCTGTGAAGGAGAATCGCATTGGCACCCGACCGGGGTGAATGATCCCAATTTGGAGCAATAACTGGAATAACATTGTCGTTTTTACAATCCTCCGTGATCATGTATTTTATTGCTTTCTTATATGAAAATATCGTCGGAACTTTAAACCATTTTCTGCCCAGCATTAGCAATACCTTTTTCAAAATATTGGCATGATGATGAATATTAAAAACATCATCATTATAAATGGCATCAATGCCCAATTGGAAAATTCTCTCTTTGTACCGGCTATCCGCATCACGACCAACAAAATAAAAATCATTTAATCCATGTTCCTTTGCGAGTCTTCTCCATGTTGATACGAACGAAGCGATTTCGGTCGAATCTAAGGGAGTATAGATGACAAAAATGAGCTTGTTATTTACCCGCATGTAGCGATTATCTTTAAATGCAGGTAACAAGGCATTGAAATGATCAATATAGTCCTGAACGCCGAGGTACTTTTGTTCAATTAGTAGGAAATCTTTACCTGGGCTATCCGGATCCCACAGTTTTTTGTACCACGAGTGGTTTGCCCATCCCAGGCAAAAAGGAAAATCAGGCTTACCAGAGGAGACAACCTCACGAAAAGGCATATCAAGCAATCGGTGTCCATTGCCAAACCAATAGTGCCAATAACAAAAACCTTCAATACCAGCTTCACGGGCTAAGTTAGCTTGAGCTTCTTTTATTTCCGGGAGGCGTAAATCGTAGAACCCCAAATCGGCAGGTATCCGGGGTTGATAGTGCCCGGGAAACAGTTTTTTTGCCTTTGCAACATTCGTCCACTCAGTAAACCCCTTTCCCCACCATTTATCATTCTCAGGTATCGGATGATATTGTGGTAAGTAAAATGCAATAAATCGTGCCATATTTTATTTTAAAATCTTTAAGAAACCATAAACCATAAAAGCAATAAACCAAGCTAATCCATAACCTCTCCCATAAACAAATACGCCCATGACCAAATAATCCAGGTAAAAAAGGTAAATGTATACATCCGCGATATCCAATACGCGTTTGTATCTGAAAATACTAATCATTGCCATAGGAAGAAATAAAGCAATCAAGAAGGTCCCAAATGGTCCAAAATCGAGGTACCAGGCACCAACAAAAGTAAAAAATGCTGTTCCGAAATGAGTGCCAAGTTCTGAATGCTTAATCCCACCGTAATGAGCCAAGCCCAATTTATCGTAAAACCAACCAAAAAAATGTTCTCCATTCAAATAGCTATGGATACTATCCGCGATACCATAATTAAAAGTCAGCATGGAATGTCCAAAATAGTAAATCAAAGATGATGTCTGATCATCTTGCCCAAATCGGGAAGCTGTAACTGCTAAAGAATAAATTAGAAAAAAAACTAACAGAACCCCCGCGAAAACGCCAACGATTTTTCGTATGGTTTTCGATATTTCTCTTCTAAAGATTATGTATCCTAAAAATGATGTGATTGCAAAACTTACCAACATTCCTCGGGAAGCTACATTTATTGCTGTTAAGAACACTGGCAGCGTTATTGAAATTGCTAAGATAATTAACCAAACGGGCCGCTTTTTATATAGGGTTAGAAAAAAGAACAGTAATATAATAGCAAGCGGTTTGAGATAGCTTACCAAGATCATGGCTATCCGTTCAACTTGGCTACTGTATAGCTGAATACCATCCTGGTATAATTCGTTTCGCAAGACGCTCCATTCTCCAGACCTAATGTTTTCAATAGCCTGAGGCAACAGGTAGTAAATTGCCATCAAAGAACAAATGATATAGAAATTGGCGAAATAAATGAGCACTTGTTGGTTGGTGACCAACAGTTTCTTGCGGATCAAGTCACTATCAAAAAAGTAGGGCCTGAAAAATAGCATGGAAATTGCAAAAAGATATAAAAACGGCCACAGTTGAAGATCCCATTCCCAAGGAGAGGCAGCATAGTTGAATACGCAGGCGATAGCGATAGCAGCATAGACTGACAACAGTACAAAGCCAGCGTCTATTTTTCGCCTTATCGACCAATAAAGCAGACTAGCACCCACATATAATATTGCGTTGAAAATAACTAAATCCATAGCTTAATTAAAGTACCCCCCGATGGCTCATTTACTATTTAATTGGGGCTCAGTGCCCATTTTTTTATAATTCTTGCCGGAGAGCCAGCAACTATACTATTTTCAGGGACATCTTTAGTGACGACTGCATTTGCTCCCACAATCGCACCAGCCCCAACTGTCACTCCCGGCAAAATAGTCGCTTTGTCTCCAATCCAAACCCTATCTTTTATTACAACCGGACCCTTAGAAAACACCTCCCGTTTGGAAGGATGTATGGAAAGCTCCTCCAGTTTATCACATCTGCCATGTGAGTTATCCGTAATTGTTATCTTTTTACCCAGGAGCACATCATTCCCGATAATAATTTTATTGGATGAAGTGATATGGCAATCATCACCAATGCTTACATGATTTCCAATTACTATTTCAGGAAAGTTTGGTAGTCCTCTATTCTCCCAGGCGGTTATGCAAGCCCGTTTGCCAACCCAAACATTACTTCCCAAAGTAATGTATTGTGCCCCAACCAGAGTAAATGGATAGTCAATTATAGTATTATTACCCGCAGATTTGAATAATTTGATATAATAACCTGTGTGCAAATGCCTTTTTATACCCCGCGCATATTTCAACGCTTTGAAGGAGAATAGCATATATAATAAAAATCCTAACGCTTGTAAAATCCTTTTCATTTTTATTTTAATTGTTTTAATAGCACTTTGAAGTACTTTAGATACCCAAATCTTAATACAATCAATAAATACAAGACTCCTTTTCGGAGTTTCAAATTTTGAATTCCAATAACAATCTTACTAATCAAATCCAAGCTTGTGGCAATGTTGCCTCGGAAGTATTTTTCGCAAAATACCAGGTAGTCTTGAACCTTTGTCTTGTCACCATCCATAACTAACCGCTCGAAATGGAGGACAATAAACTGTAGAAATTGCTTTTTTCGCTTTTTATAGTCTGCTCTTTTACTCAAACTATCCAAAGTTTTTGAAAAGAGGTAAATGGTCGAGCTGCATTTTTCAGGGCTAACAAAAGTAGAACACATACTACCTGTTGGCGGATTGACCCGATAATAATAATCGATTTCCTCCTGTCCGCTAAATTGGTGCTTTAACCCTTTTAAAATTCCCGGAACGATATAACTAAAATCCGTGTATATTTTCACCTTTTCATCCCAACGGATGTCCTCTAAAGCTGTTCTTTTATAGATATTATTCCAGGTCGAAAATGGATAATCGGCACTTAAAAAGCGTTTCAATAAATCAATATCATCCTGATCGGCACCGTACAAACGCCCCTTATCGTGGAATGAGGGTAATTTATCGGGATCGGTAAACGCCATCGCGGGGAAAGATGCATAGTCGATTGTTGGATGGTTATCCATAAACTTCACTCGATTTTCGAAGCAGGTATCCGATATTAAATCATCGGCATCGAAATGAATGATATACTTGCCAGTGGCCATGTCAAAACCAATATTTCGGCAAGTGGCTGAACCTTTCGGCTCCTGCGACCGGACTATGAGCTTAATCCGCTTGTCGGTTTGTTCAAATCCTCTAACGATCGATGGTGTAGCATCAGTGGATTGATCGTCAACAACAATCAATTCCCAGTCCTCGAATGTCTGTCGCCTGATACATTCAATCAATACAGCCAACAATGAACCGTTGTTGAAGCAGGGGATTATTATGGATAATTTTGGATAAAACATATCGAATAACTTCAACTCTTATATTGATTCAACTTTCCATCCGCATAACTATTGACAAACTTCACCAACTCCCTTATGCGAAATAATTTTAGGAAATATAGACAGTACAATATTGCAGTGACCCAGAAATCTTTCCTTCCACTATACTTCCAATTTATATAGCCTATATTCCTATAATAATACTGAGAAAAATGATTTGGTTTTAGGAGTACCCGGTATCTAGAAGTGAATGGAAATACGTTACCGTAATCTGATTTGCTCGGAGGATGATAATGGATACTATTAATTACCGTTGCAATGGTTATTTTACTTGTATTCGCTCTTTTAAAATATTCATTCTCATCGCCCCAAATAAACATTTCTCTTTTAATGAAGCCAATTCTTTCTGGCACACTTCGTCTTATGAGTGTCCCGTTAAAAGGATTAATTTCATTTGTAATTACGTCTTTTTCTACTATTTCTTTTTTATATTTATAATTTTTCAAACCGAATGCTAACTTATCTGTCTCATTTATGTCAACAACTAAGGCATTGGCAAAATCTATTCGATGAGTGTTTGAAGATAATAATAAATGCTCAAGTTGCTTTTGATCAGCCATACCATCATCATCCATCATCCAAATCCAGTCATAACCTGTGTCATATGCCTGTTTCATTCCTTCATAAAATCCACCGGCTCCACCATCATTTTCAAACTTTCGGATATAATTTATCCTAATTTGGATTTGATGATTACCTGCCCAGGTAATGTTATGTGAAATCACCTGATTGCTAGTTGAATTAATATCTGGCAATTGATCAATATACCCTTTTTCAACTAGTAACTCGGGTGTCCCATCTGTAGATTTGTTATCAATGATATAAATGGCATCAGGTTTACGGGTTTGATTTCGTAATGCTTCCAAGCATACTATTAATAAATCCTTACGATTGTATGTAACGACAATGGCAGCAACTGTGTCACTCATGATTATTCAGTTATTTGGGTTACTTTTCTCAACGCTTTCTCAATCACCTGATGCATATCGTAATATTTGTATTCTGCCAATCTTCCACCAAAAACAATATCGGCTTGTGATTGCGCCAACTCTTGATATTGTGCCAATAGTGCTTGATTTATACTATCATTAACCGGGTAATACGGTTCGTCATTCTTTGATAACTCGTGTGGGTATTCACGAGTAATGTAGGTTTTTTCCTGAGCTCCAAATTCAAAATGCTTGTGTTCAATGATCCGGGTATAAGGGACTTCGCGTTCCGTATAATTCACCACTGCATTACCCTGATAATTGGGAGTATCCAGCAATTCGTTTTCAAAATGCAAGCTGCGGTATTCCAATTTGCCAAATCGATAATCAAAAAACTCATCAATTTTGCCGGTATAGACAATTTTATGAGCCAATTGATCCAGTTCTGCTTTGTATTTAAAATAGTTCGTTTTGGTTCTCACTTCAATTCCTTCAAGCAACTTTTCTACCAGTTTGGTATAGCCCCCAATTGGGATTCCCTGATAGGTGTCGTTAAAGTAATTGTTATCGAAGGTAAACCGAAAAGGTAGCCGACGAATTATAAATGCAGGTAACTCCTTTGCCGGGCGGCCCCATTGTTTTTCAGTATAGCCTTTTATCAGCTTTTCGTAAATGTCTTTCCCGCCTAAAACCAAGGCTTGTTCTTCAAGATTTTTCGGTTCTGTAATATGTGCGTATTCCGCTCGTTGTTCATCAATCTTTGCTTGTGCTTCTTGTGGTGTTTTTACTCCCCATAGTTGGTAAAAGGTATTCATGTTAAAAGGGAGGTTGTATAAGTTCCCCTTGTAGTTGGCTACTGGCGAGTTAGTAAAGCGATTGAATTCGACAAACGAGTTCACATAGTCCCATACCTCCTTGTTGCTGGTATGGAAAATGTGCGCCCCATATTTGTGAACGTTTATTCCCTCAACATTTTCCGTATAAATGTTACCGGCAATGTGATTGCGTTTGTCGATCACCAAACACTTTTTCCCTCTTTTCGTGGCTTCATGGGCAAATACCGCCCCGTATAAGCCAGCGCCAACAATTAAATAATCATAAGCCCTTACCATAGTTTGTATCTTTTGCAATGTTGATACATTATTAAGGTTACAAATAATTCGGTCGTAACGGTAATAATGGACATGCTGTATATTGTAATCAAATTAAATAGCCATAAAATGGCGAATTGTAATAGATAGATCATCCCGGATGATAGAATGATTTGACTAAACCGTTTAGAATAACCAAATGGAATTAATAACTGAATGCCAAAGATATTACTCATGGCAATGACGGGTATCGTCAGTACAAGAATATTTAATACCCAAATAGCATTCATCATTTGCTGGCCTCCCAATATAATCACAATGTATTTCGAAAATAATATGGTACCAATCATTAATCCGATATTAAGGATAATGGATAATCGGAAAGCCTTTTTTACAAACTCAATATTTTTGTCTTTGTTGATTTTAGGGAAAAGTGTTTGACTTAGCATACTTTGAGGTATTTTAAGTAAATTGGTTACTTTCTCCCCCATATCATAGTATGCAACTTCAGCCATTCCCAAAAATGCTCCAACAATCACTTTATTGGTACTTACATATAACCGGATAGAAACATTGGAAACAAAAATGGGTACGGAATCCAGAAGCAATCTTTTCAAGATGGTATAAGAGCAGAAATGAAATTTCACCCCTCTGGGGCCAAACACAATAACGAGAGAAATTACTCCGGCAACGATTGCCCCAATGCCATTAACGATAGGTAAGAATAAATAGTCTTCGGGAGCATGTATCAGCACAAATATTAATCCTATTGATACAAACCGGCTTACCAATGTGATGTAGGTGATATACTTCATTTGCTCAATGCCCTGAAAATACCACATGGGAAAAATGACATCATATAAGCAAGCCCACATACAAAGAATAAATAGAGGTTCATATCCTTTGGCTTGAGGAATATAAAATAAGAGTATGCCTAGAATGAGAAATGAGAGAATGAAAAGACCACTTTTTAGAATGATAACACCACTTACAATTTCGCTTACCTTCTTTTTATCATCCCGGTGAATGCTAATTTCTTTTGTCGCTGAAATATTAAATCCAAAACCTACTAATATCACCAGATATCCAATAATCGCTTGGGCAAATACTACCAATCCGTAGGTTTCTTTTCCAAGTACCCGTATGAGATACGGATAGGTAATTAACGGCAAAAGCAAATTAAAAATCTGCAAAGCCGATAAATAGGAGAAATTCTGGACTAAGGTTTTATTCCTGCTAAGTCCTTCTTTTATTTTGTGATAATGCTGCTTCAAATCAAAGTTGTTTTGCAGGTAATTTTTTGTTTGGCTCCGTGCTATTCATCAATCAGATAAGATTGTATCTGGTTCCTGTTTATCGCGCCGCAAAAATAACCCTTTTGATGGAAGAATGGGACGCAGACGTTTTGAAATGATGATTTATTATTGATGATTGATGAATGGCGGCAAGCTACTGGCGGCTGGCGGCTTATTTATGGCTACGCCAGCTCAGTCACAAGCACGGAGCTGTCTGGTTACTAGTTGCTTTTGATATTAAGCTGGTTGGCCATGATGAACCAAATTTCAGAACCGCAAAAATACCCCTATCCATTTAGTTGAATGTTAACGAAATATGAAATTCAGTTTTGAATGATGAATGATAAAAATGAACTGGACGGTTGGAAGATTAGCATATCAGAATCTTGAAGATTAGAATGGCGGCAGCGTTTTCGCGTTTTCGCTAAGAAATAGGACGCAGATGACGCGGATGATATATGATTGTTTATGATTTCATGTTTCGCTTTGCTTCAACCTATTCTTTCAACGATCCACGCTGATTGGGCCCTGCGGGCTTTCCTGTGACTGCGAATGTAAACTGTAACTTGTTACTCGCTACTCGTGTCCCGCTACTCGCGTCTGTTTTCATGGCTTCGCCAGCTCAGTCACAGGCACGGAGCTGTCTGGTTACTAGTTGCTTTTGGTATTAAGTTGATTGGCCATGATGAACCAAATTTCAGAACCGCAAAAATACCCCTATCCATTTAGTTGAATGTTAACGAAATATGAAATTCTGTTTTGAATGATGAATGATAAAAATGAACTGGACGGTTGGAAGATTAGCATATCAGAATCTTGAAGATTAGAATGGCGGCAGCGTGTTCGCATTTTCGCTAAGAAATAGGACGCAGATGACGCGGACGTTTTGATTGATGATTTATTATTGATGATTGATGAATGACGGCAGCGTGGGCGCGTTGTCGTGTCGGGCAGCGCAACCTGTCAGCGTGCGTAGCTCCTGACAGCGTTTAAAAGAATAGGACACAGATGACACAGATGTAATATGATTGTTTATGATTTAATATTTTTCGCTTTGCTCTAACCCATTCGCCATGACGGTTGGAGTTGTTCGCGATAGATTGCTTTCCGTCAAAGGCCGGACAAGTTCCGTCTAAGCCGGACAAGCTGTCCTTCGTCCTCGCAATGACGGTCATAGCTGGGGTTTGGCGGTCGTGTCGGGCGGCGCACCCTTTCAGGTTTTCCTGTCCTGAAAGGTTTAAACGCTATTTAAACAGCGTTTTTCCGTGCGGCGCAACCAGGTTCACATTTCAATCGGGGTTTCCGGTGCGCCTTCCAAACCAACCTACCGCCAACCACCGGGTTGCACCCGGCGTTATTCATATTTAACCCTTTCAGGGTTTTTCTTCGCGGCTTCCCTGCGTTCTTTGCGTTAAAAAAAAATTATTGATGAATGACGGCTGGTTACGTCTTATGTGTTCTTATGTGCCTTATGTGGTTCAGAGACTTTTCGAGAACCAAGTTTGTGCTTTCGCGAAGCGTGTTAGCCTTTTCGCGGAGCGTGTTAGCCTTTTCGCGGAGCGTGTTAGCCTTTTCGCGAAGCGTGTAAGCCTTTTCGCGAAGCAAGTTTGTGTTTTCGCGAAGCGTGTCAGCCTTTTCGCGGAGCGTGTTAGCCTTTTCGCGGAGCGTGTAAGCCTTTTCGCGAAGCAAGTTTGTGTTTTCGCGAAGCGTGTCAGCCTTTTTGGGGAGCGTGTCAGCCTTTTTGGGGAAGACCGCGCGGCGATTCGTTTATCGGTTCAAAACCCGGAAGCTGGTGAAGCTCCCGGGCTGGTATGCTTTTATTCAAAATGGCGTATCCGGTATTGGGCGACGGGTCGCTTGCCTACCGCAGAGAGGATTAGGCGCTGTTTCACCGGTGGTTGTTGTCCGGCGCTACTCGTCGGCTACGGTTTCTTCTTCTTGCTTTTTGGCCTGGTTGCCCACTTCCTTTTTCAGGGCCGAGAAGGTGTAATCGGGCACCTTCGCCGGGCTGTCGTTCTTGTAGAGGGCCTTACCGGTTTTGCAGATGCGTTTCAACTCGGTATAGAGGTCATTGAGCAGGTCGATGTTGTCGAGCACCAGTTGGCGGCGGTTGCTCACGATGGTGTACTGCTGCTGGTTGTCGGCCTGGATCTGGGGCAGGGTGGCGGTGAGCAAATCGATTTGCTCCTGGCTGAGTCCCTGGGCCATGAGGGCGTCGCGGTAGCGTGCCACATTGTGGTTCACCAGCCTCATCAGGTCGAGCAGCTTCTCGGCATCGCGCCCGTGAGCGGCCTTGCGCGCCTGCACAATACCAAAGTCGTTGGCGCTGATCCCGATGCTTTCGATGGCCATCTCCAGGTACAGTTCGAGCTTGTTCAGGGGCTGAACGAGCATCTTCATGTTCGCATAGAGGGTTTTGGTGAGGCGTTTCAGCAGGGCGGTCTCCTCCTCGGGGGCCACCACCGCTGCTACCGCGTCGATCTGACTTTGCAGACCGGCAGCGTAATCGGCATTGTACTTGGGCGAAAAGGCCGTGAAATCGGCCAGATCGCGGTTAAAACTGGCGAGGATAAACCCGGCCAGGATGGGAAGTTCCTCGTCTTTGCAATTAAAATTGCGTTGATTTGATTGAGACATACGTCTTAATTTAAAGGTAATGGTGGTTTTTTGAATAAAAGATTCCTCAAGTTACCACTACCTTTTTAAAAAGTCAATCTGTTTTACAAAAAAAATAACAAGAAGAATAGGACACGGATGACGCGGACGTTTTGATTGATGAATGATGAATGATGATTGATGAATGACGGCTGGCGGCTGGTTACTGGCGGCTGGCTACTCGCGACTCATATCTCACTACTCGCTACTAATAAACGATCCACGCTGATTGGGCCCTGCGGGCAAAAGAATAGGACGCAGACGTTTGGATTGATGAATGATGAATGTTGATTGATGAATGACGGCCAGCGTGGGCGCGTTGTCGTGTCGGGCAGCGCAACCTGTCAGCGTGCGTAGCTCCTGACAGCGTTAAAAAGAATAGGACGCTGATGACGCTGATGTAATATGATGTTTATGAATTATGTTTTTCGCTTTGCACTGGCTTGTTCTTTCACCGATTCACGCGGATTGGGCCCTGCGGGC
>NZ_JAPAAF010000048.1 GCF_025907915.1 Gaoshiqia sediminis | reverse complement strand
TACACATAACGAGGATGACTCAGTAGCTCAGCTGGTAGAGCACATCCCTTTTAAGGATGGGGTCCTGGGTTCGAATCCCAGCTGAGTCACCAAAAGAAAGTCAAAAAGACTTAAAAGCGCTTAAATCAAATGGTTTAAGCGCTTTTTTATTTTGCGGCAGACACCAAAACATGCAAGAAATTCGTTTATCCCATTATCTTTATTGTCGTTTAACGCCAATTTAATGGATAAGCTTTGGTTATTCTCCTACGGGACTCTTTCTGATCCTGAATATATTCATCTTTTGTTGAAGCGATTGCCGGTTTACACCGAAGCGGTGCTGCCCGGATACGAATTGTTGATCCACCCGGCAAATGGCTATCTGTTTGTTGCTCCAAGCTTTGGTAATGAAGTGGCTGGTATGCTGTTTGAAATTACGGCTAAGGAGTTGCTGTTGCTTGATTTATGGGAAGAAGTTCCGTTGTATGAGCGAGAGGAGGCATCGGTGCGAACTATTGCCGGAGAGGTCCGTAATGCGTTTGTTTATGTGCAGAAACAGACAACGGGGATGCCATTCTCCCCCCAACTGGCAAAAAGCAGGCGACTCATTTTGCAGGAGATTGAAGATTTTCTGGAATCTGTCCGTCGGCGTGGGTTCGGACACTAGTTTTCGGCTGATTTTTTGATTGATAAAAACTAAAAAACCCTCCGGCTTGGGAGGGTTTTGCAGTTAATATCAGGTAGCAATTATTTTGCTTGTTCCAGTTGTAGTGTAACAGTTGTCCGGTCACATACTTCGCTCGGCCCCCAGTATTGGATTGGTCCGGGGTATAGGTATGAAGTTTCGACGGCCCATTTTTCACGGTTGGCAACAAAGTACTTGAATGGAGCGCCATCCAGCTCAACCAGCGCTTTTTGGATAACCGGTTTCATATGTCCGTGACGTTTTTCCATGTTCATCATCATAGTTACAGGTACACCTCCGGCAATCCATTGGTCGGCAGGGGCTATTGTGTTGCGCACGCTTGACATATAGCCGGTTTTGCCAGAGCCAATCAGGAACGAGGCGGTGTAACCCAGCGAGTAGCAATAATCGGCATCGAAATTTGAAGGAGCAGCACAACGGCCTTCGTAACCGAAGAAGTGGTATTGTGTGCCAAATTTACCTTTAAATTCACCGGCAGCTTTCATCTCGTCCAGTTTGGTTTTTACCATTTCGCCTAACAATTTTTCGGTTTCAATCAACGACACCTGAACGTTTCCGTGCGGGTCGCGGTCGAGGGTTAATTGAGTGGCAATGCTGGATGGTAATGATTGGAAAACGGCTGATGCTTTGGGGCTCAACTTCCCGGCGACCCATTCCAACCGGTGGGATTTTTGAATCATTTTAAATTCTTGTTCAGCGGCAGAACCTTCGGCGAGTAAGTCGTTCAATTCTTCTATCAACGATTTCATCTCAGGAACAAATTCTACCAAACCTTCCGGGATGAGGGCAACGCCAAAGTTTTCGCCATTGGCAGCACGTTTGGCTATAATACCAGCCATGTAATTCACGATTTCGCCAAGGGTTTGCTTTTTGGCAGCCACTTCTTCCGAAATTAAGGTGATGTTTGGTTGTGTTTGCAAAGCAGCTTCCAGTCCGATATGTGAAGCGGAACGGCCCATCAGCTTGATGAAGTGCCAGTATTTCTTGGCTGAGTTGGCATCGCGCTGAATGTTTCCGATCAATTCAGAATATACTTTTACAGCAGTGTCGAAGCCGAAAGACGTTTCGATCATTTCGTTTTTCAGGTCGCCATCAATGGTTTTAGGGCAGCCAATCACTTGAACGCCAGCTCTTTTTACTGCATAGTACTCAGCCAAAACGCAAGCGTTTGTGTTGCTGTCATCGCCACCGATGATTACCAATGCTTTAATGTCCAGTTTTTTCAGGATTTCCAAGCCTTTGTCAAACTGGGCTTCTTCTTCCAGTTTGGTACGGCCCGAGCCAATAATGTCGAACCCGCCGGTATTGCGGAACCCTTCGAGATAATCGGCTGTAATTTCCATATATTTATGATCGACCAATCCGCCTGGGCCGCCCAGGAATCCATATAATTTACTTTCCGGGTTCAGTTTCTTGATCCCATCGAAAATCCCAGAAATTACGTTGTGTCCGCCCGGTGCTTGTCCGCCGGAGAGAATTACGCCCACATTGCAGGCGGGAATGCTGACACCTTCGCCACCTTCTTCAAAGGTGATAATCGGCATGCCGTAAGTATTTGGGAATAGCTTTTTGATGTCAGCTTGGTCGGCAATAGACTCGGTTGCTGCGCCCGGAACAGTTTTCACAGCGCCTTTTAACGATTTTGGAAGTTTAGGCTGATACTGTGCCCTTGCTTGTTGTAATGCACTAATGGTCATATGTTTTAATTTTTAGGAAAGTTTTACTTTTTTCTTAAAGTTTCGCTGCAAAAATAACCTAAAATGACCGTATTTGGTATGTTGTCAAACCACCGGGCCGCAATTTAAAGTAAATTTAAACAGGTGTTTTGACGTAAGGTTTAGATGAGAATTGTTTTTGAAACTGGTCCAGGTTTTTGAAACTCCCGACCGAATAAGGGGGTGAGCGTCTTTCTGTTGGGTGTTGGCTCAACTTATGCAATTAAAAAACCTTTTTAGTTCCGTAATAGGTTTCCCTGAATTCGGAAGGAGTGCAACTCTGGCTTTTTTTGAAGATGCGGTTGAAATTGGAAATATTCTGGAATCCGCATTCAAAGCAAATTTCCGTAATGCTTTTAGTCGATTCAATCAGTTGTCGGGTAGCGAACCCTAATCGCAATTCGTTCAGAAAATCAATAAAAGTTTTTCCTGTTCGCTGTTTGATTAATCTGCTAAAAGATACAACAGATAAATCGACTAAGTCAGCTACCTCTCCAACCTTAATTTTCTTATTGTAATTGGCTTGAATGTAGTTATATACTTTTTTTATTTTCTCACTGTTCAAAAAGTTGTCTTGTTGGGCAAAGGAAATATTGGTGAGAATCTGCTGATCCCTCGAAATAGCCAAATCATAAAGTAATGACTGAAATTCCATGAAGCTGTCAAAACCTTTTTTCTGGTTCAGTGAAGGTAGTTTTTTTTCTACAAATTTGATCGTATCTTCTGAGAATGAAA
The DNA here is from genome assembly GCF_025907915.1 of Gaoshiqia sediminis. Classification (GTDB taxonomy): domain Bacteria; phylum Bacteroidota; class Bacteroidia; order Bacteroidales; family Prolixibacteraceae; genus Gaoshiqia; species Gaoshiqia sediminis. The sequence goes on along the minus strand of NZ_JAPAAF010000048.1, from coordinate 17,159 downwards.
CTCCTCTGTAGGCATTTGAAAGAAGTTCCCTCACAGGTCGTAGAATATTTTTGTTGAGATAATTTTCTGAAAATAAATCAATCGGAAACTGAATCGTGATTTCGTGCAACGTTTCGGTCTTCGAGTTTTTGAAATTCTCCCACCCATGGTAAAGGTTTGGACCCACAATAACCAGTTCCCGACCACTTATTTCACTTATGTGATCGCCCACGATCCTTCTCGAGCCGGCTGCATTCGCGATATAATTGACTTCAAATTCGGGATGGAAATGAATGGGAAAGTTAAACCCTATTCGTTGCCTGTCGAATACCAGAAAGCAATCATTGGTTGTCAATGGAGTAATCTCACGATGTATCTGAGCAGTCATTTTTTTGTTTTCAAAATTAATGGATATGTTGATCTAAACCAAGTGCAACTGTAGTTCTCGCTGGTTGATGGCTTAAGATAGTATTGTTTGGTATTTAGGTGTGGGTGTGATTTGTTAAAGGTCTTAAAATTGCTAAGTGCTAGATGTATAGTGTTGTAAGTTGGTTATTGAGCTGGTTGTGCAATCGTTGTTGTTAATTGTTTGAATAAAAACATGTAATAATGATAAAATAGTATTTGTATCAAGGGTAGAATTATGGATACTTTTGATCTGAAATTATCGCATGTTTTGTGAAGCACTTGAGTTTAGAATTTAACTAAACCGGGCTGTTCGCTCAGACGACATGCCTGATTAAAAAAATGTTGGATGAATATTATAAAACTGGTTTTATACCTTGCATTTTCAGGATTGATTGTATCCTGTAGTTGTTCATGCAAAAGAGAGAAGATCAAGGTTGTTTCTATGTCGTTTACCGATGAATGGAAATTTCATCCCGGTGAAGGGAAGGATAGTTTGTGGATGAACCCGGAATACAACGATTCCTTATGGATTTTGGTTTCTTCATTAAAACAACTTAGAGAGCAGGGCCAGGCAACCGACAATGGTTTTGGCTGGTATCGGAAATCGGTTGTTTTGTCGGACAGCCTGCAAAATGCGCTGGAGACTGCGGGGGCGCTTGTTATTCATTTAGGGCGAATGGCCGGGGCCGACGAAGTTTATTATAACGGGAAAATCGTGGGTAAAACCAGCAGCTTTCCGCCCGACTATAAAGGATATCACGATGAAGAGCGGAATTATTTTGTTGATGGGCGCCTGATCAATAAAGAAGGGGAAAATCTTATTGCCATCAAGTTTAACGATGGTTGGGGCGCCGGAGGGTTTCTTGGAGGAGCAACACTTAGCCTGACGTCGGCAAGTATAAATGACAAACTGATGCTGGATGTTGCCGTGAACGATTCGGATTATGTGTTTACTGAAAATGAACCCATCAGCATGACCGTAACCCTGAAAAATTTGAACCGGATGGAAGTCGCAGGAACTTTGTTCGTAAACATCACAACCGATACTTATGAGCCTGTAAAAACTGATTCTATTCAAGTTTCTGTTGAAGGATCAGGATCTTATTCCAAAGTTTTTAGCTTTCCCGGCGCTTCACCCGGATTTTACCGGTACGATGTTTTTCTTGAGCGCGATGGTGAAAAGGTAGGCGAGAAGAAGTTTAATGTTGGTTATGACCCTGAGAAAATTCAGTCGCCCAATGATGCGAAAGCTGATTTCGAAAGCTTTTGGAAAAATAACCTGAAGGAATTGTCCCAGGTTGCCCCCGAATATAAATTGACTATCCAACCGGAGTTCTCAAAATTAGATTACAACGTTTATCTGATTGAGATGTATTCATTTGGGCACGAGTTAATTCGCGGATACTACGCAAAACCTAAAAGAGAAGGTAAGTTCCCGGTAATCGTTGAGTACATGGGCTATGGTTCAGCGCCTTACCCGCCGAACCAATCGTGGGATGGCTTCGCTTATTTCGTTTTGTCAATTCGGGGACAGGCGCTGAATTTGCCGGACAATCATTTTGGCACATGGATAACCAGCGGGCTGGACAGTAAAGACAATTATTATTATCGAGGCGCATTCATGGATGTCGTAAGGGCTATCGACTTCGTTTGCAGCCGTCCGGAAATTGATACAGCCCGGATTGCCGTCCGGGGAAGCAGCCAGGGAGGCGCTTTATCGTTTGCTTCGGCTGCATTGGATCAGCGCGTGAAAGTGGCAGCTCCGGGAATCCCGTTTTTGTCCGACTATCCCGACTATTTCAGGATTGCACCCTGGCCTAAAAGCGATTTCGATGCATATATGGCAGAGCATCCCGAAGCCAAATGGGAGGATGTTTATGATGTTCTCACCTATTTCGACATAAAAAACCTGGCGCAATGGATTAAATGTCCGCTTTATATGGGGATAGGTGTACAGGACAATGTTTGTCCGCCCCATATCAATTTTGCCGCCTATAATCAAGTCAAATCAGAAAAGAAATGGATGGCTGGTCCGGATTACGGGCATAGCGCCCCCAAAGCTTATCACGAAGCTTCCATGAAATTCATCAAGGCTAAACTTGGAGTGGATTAATTCATTTTACATGGGATTGTTGTATTGTTATATCGTTCTGCAATAAATAAAAAATAAAATTATGAGTAGAGTAGTTGTTGTTCTGATCGTGCTCACCGGCATCTTTTTTCTGAATTGTTGCGAAAATTCCAAACCTCGTACCGATGGAGCGGATGCTGAAAATTCAATTATCCTGAAACTCAAACAAATTAAAGGAGAAGGAATCCTTTTCGGGCATCAGGATGATTTAGCGTATGGTGTTGGCTGGGAGTACGTTGACGGCGAATCGGATGTGAAACGTGTTGCCGGAGATTATCCCGCCTTATTTGGCTGGGAGCTTGGTGGCCTCGAATTGGGGCACGAAGTCAATCTGGATAGTGTGCCATTTCACGACATGAAGCGTTTTGCCGAATGGGCCCATGCGAATGGAGGGATCAACACCTTCAGCTGGCACCCTCACTCGCCCATCAACAGCATCAATTCCTGGCATGGCGATTCCATTGTGGTGCCCCATATTTTGCCCGGTGGCGAATACAATGAGCAATTTAATTCGCAGCTCGACAAAGTAGCGGCGTTCTTTTTCGGATTAAAAGATTCAACCGGAAATCAAATCCCCTTCATTTTTCGTCCCTGGCACGAGATGGACGGAGGCTGGTTTTGGTGGGGATCAAAAGCTTGCAGCCCTGACGAATTTAAGTCCTTGTTCCGGTACACCATCGACTATTTGCATGAGAAGGGCATCGGAAATATGGTGGTCGCGTATTCCCCCGATCGGAATTTCGATACTAAAGAAGAATATCTGCAATGGTATCCGGGCGATGAGCTGGTAGATATCCTGGGGATGGACAATTATTACGACCTGAAACACCCCGGAGGTGAACAGGAGGCTATCCGGAAACTGCATTTGGTTATTGAGTTGGCCAACGAGAAAGACAAGTTGGCGGCACTTACGGAAACGGGACTGGAGTTTGTTCCCGATACGCTGTGGTATTCGCAGAAACTCGGATCTGTTCTGAATGATCCTGTTGTGAAAAAAGAAATTAGCTATGCGATGGTTTGGCGGAACGATTCGGAAAAGCACTTCTTCTTTCCCTACCCGGGACAGGCCGCTGCCGCCGACGCCAAAGCTTTATTGGACCAACCGCACATTTGGTTGTTAAACGAATTTAATCATTTCAAGAAATAAAAAAGGACCATGAATGTACCAACAAGTTTGTTTGAAGAAAGATTGGAATTGATCAAGCAGAAGCATCAAAATCTAATCACGAGAGAGAATAATGAGTTGTTTAGCGACAATGGTATTTACAACCGGTACGAGTTCCCGATTCTGACGCGAGACCACATTCCGTTACACTGGCGCTACGATTTGAATCAGGAAAGCAATCCGTATTTTATGGAACGTATTGGCTTTAATGCCACGTTTAATGCCGGTGCCATCAAATTTAACGGCAAATACATCCTGGTAGTCCGGGTTGAAGGCAACGACCGCAAATCGTTCTTTGCCATCGCCGAAAGTCCCAACGGGGTTGACAATTTTAAGTTTTGGAATAGGCCAATTATGTTGCCCCAAACCGAAAAGCCGGATACAAACGTGTACGATATGCGCCTGACCCAACACGATGATGGCTGGATTTACGGCGTATTCTGTACCGAGCGTAAAGACCCGAATGCTCCCGATGGTGACACATCGAGCGCAGTGGCGGCAGCCGGTATTGCCCGTACCAAAGATTTGGTGGAATGGGAGCGTTTGCCAGATTTAATTTCAACCAGCGGACAGCAGCGTAATGTGGTTTTGTTCCCGCACTTAATCGATGGTAAATATGCGTTTTACACCCGCCCGCAGGATGGTTTTATCGATACCGGTAAAGGTGGCGGCATCGGCTTTGGTTTATCCGACAGCATTGAGCAACCTGAGGTAAAAGAAGAAGTTATTGTTGATGCCAAAACTTATCATACCATCTATGAAGTGAAAAATGGTTTGGGACCGGCTCCCATTCGCACAGAGCATGGCTGGTTACAGTTGGCACACGGTGTTCGCAACACTGCCGCCGGTTTACGCTACACACTATATGTGTTCATGACTGACCTGGAAAAACCGTGGATTGTAACCCATAAGCCACATGGTCATTTTATCGCACCGCTAAAAGATGAACGTGTAGGTGATGTTTCCAATGTTGTATTTTCAAACGGATGGATTAAGGATGACGACGGAACAGTATTTATCTACTATGCTTCTTCGGATACACGCATGCATGTGGCAACCACAACCATTGATAAATTAGTTGATTACTGCTTGAATTCACATCAGGATCAGTTGCATTCGCACATTTCCGTTCAAGCCATCAATGAATTGGTTGATCTGAATCAGGAATTCCTGAATTTATTGTAGAATCATGCCTGTGAAATCACGATCCATGAATAGATCCCATGAGCTCCAATTGTTGTCGTTGGAAATGCAGAACGAACTGTTCCGTATTCTAGATTTTTGGAGTAAAAAGGCGATTGACTCAGAATTCGGGGGCTTTGTCGGCCGGATTAATGCTGCCGGGGAAGTTGTCCCAAAAGCAAGCAAAGGTGCAGTGCTGAATACAAGACTCCTCTGGACGTTTTCAGCAACCTACCGCAAAACCAGTAATGAGTTGTACCGCACAATGGCTGATCGCGCTTATGATTATCTGCTTGACTACTTCTGGGATAAAGAAGACGGAGGACTGTTTTGGGAATGCGATTACCAGGGAAAGCCGATCAATACCCGAAAGCAGGCTTATGGTCAGGGTTTTGGTGTGTATGCTTTTTCAGAATACTTTCTGGCAACTGGTAACAAGGAAAGTCTTGCTTATGCCCGGGAGTTGTTTGCCCTGCTGGAAGAGAAATACCGCGATCCGGAATTTGAGGGATACATCGAGGCGCTTAGTGCCGACTGGCAGCTGATGGAAGATATGCGGTTGAGCCCTAAGGATGCAAATTCGCCCAAGTCGATGAATACGCACCTGCACATTCTGGAACCTTACACCAACCTGTATCGGGCCTGGCCCAATGAGAAACTGAAAGAACGCATCCTGGTTTTGATCAAGCTGTTTCAGAAGCGGATCATCGACCCGAAAACAGGTCATTTCAACCTCTTCTTCGACAGGAACTGGACAGTACAGTCTGAGATCGTTTCATACGGTCATGATATCGAGGGGGCCTGGTTGTTGCACGAAGCCGCATTGGAAACGGATGAGACTGAAGTCATCCAATCTGTTCGGCAGTCGGCACTGAAACTAGTTGAAGTAACCTCGAATGAAGGCACTGATACGGATGGATCGGTTTGGTATGAAAAAGAAGGGGATCAGATCGACAAAGATCGCCATTGGTGGGTGCAGGCCGAAGCCATGGTTGGGTTGATGGATGCCTGGGAGATTACGAATGATGATTGGTATTTTCAAGGTCTGCAAAAGGCTTGGGAGTATATCAGAGCCAATTTGTTAGACACCCAAAACGGCGAGTGGTTTTGGAGTGTCGATGACCAAGGCAATCCGAATGCGAAAGAAGACAAGGTTGGGTTCTGGAAGTGCCCATATCACAACAGCCGGGCACTGATAGAACTGATAAGCCGAATCAACAAACTAAAAATCTAAATGACACAACCACTAAAACTAAAAGAAAAAATCGGGTACAGTTTCGGTGACTTTGCATCGTCCATGTTTTGGAAGTTGTTCACCATGTTCCTGACTATTTTCTACACCGATGTTATTGAATTAACGCCAGTTGCTGTAGGGACAATGCTGTTGCTCACCCGCATTTGGGACAGCGTGAACGACCCCATGATGGGCATCATCAGCGACCGGACCCATACGAAACGCGGAAAGTTCAGGCCTTATTTATTTTGGGTAGCCATTCCTTTTGCGGTAATCGGAGTGCTCACATTTACAAAATTTGATTTTGGCCCATCAGGGAAACTGATTTATGCCTACGCAACCTACACGCTGATGATGATGGTTTATACCGCCATCAATGTGCCTTATTCATCGCTGATGGGGGTGATGACGCCCGTCCCGGCCGAGCGAACAACACTGGCATCGTTCCGGTTTATCGGCGCCTTTTCCGGGGGAATCTTTGTAACCGCAACAGCAGCTCATCTGATTGATTTTTTCAAGGGCGGAGGAGCAACCGAAGCGCAAGGGTATCAGTACACGATTATGATTTACGCCGTTTTAGCCGTGCTGTTTTTCTGGTTCACCTTTGCCTGGACAAAAGAACGGGTCAAACCTGCCAGACAGGGAAAATCGTCCATCCGGGAAGATTTCAAAGATTTATCGAAAAACCGGCCCTGGTTTATTGTACTTGGTGCGGGGGTGTTTGCGCTTATCTTTTTATCGCTGCGCGACGGCTCCATGATGTACTATTTCAAATATTTTGTGAAGAACCAGGAGCTGCCTTTCCTGGGACTTGTCGGTTGGGACAAGCTGGCTTCGGTTTACATGACCATGTGGTTGGGGAGCAACATGCTTGGGGTGGTTTTGGCCAAACCGGTTTCCGGCAAATTCGGAAAGAAACGCACTTTCCTGATTGCCATGTTACTCTCCGCCGCGATCAGTTTGCTGATGTTTTGGCTTCAACCCGGACAAATCGCCATCATCTTTTTGCTGAATGTCCTTGTCGGTATTTCAGCCGGAATTATTATGCCGCTCATTTGGGCCATGTACGCCGATATTGCTGATTTCTCGGAATGGAAAACCGGGCGCCGTGCCACAGGACTAATCTTTTCTTCTTCGTCCATGTCGCAAAAAATGGGAGGCGCTTTGGGGGGCGCCATCACCCTGTGGATTCTGGCCGCTTATGGCTTTCAGGCCAACCTGGAGCAAACCGGATATGGACTGACCGGAATCAAAATGACACTGAGTATTTATCCGGCCATCGGGGCGCTTATTTCAGCGCTTTTCATTCTGGGGTATAAGCTAAGCGACAAGTTTATGGGTCAGGTAACCGCGGAATTAGAAGAAAGACGACAAGATCCGAACTTGAATCAATAATAAAACACTGAAATTTGAATAACGGGCATGTCCGTACTAAAAATCAAGAAGCGATCGACATGCAGGCACTTCTTGAAAAACTCATGGAAATAATGAAAAGATATTTGATTTTAAGCATGATGATTCTTGGCTGCCTGAATGGGTATAGTCAGAAGTTTGAAGGACTGGCCTTGACTCCGCCAATGGGATGGAATAGCTGGAATACCTTTGCAACCAACATCGACGAGGATTTGATCAAAGGAATCGCTGATGCCATGGTTGAAACTGGTCTGCGCGATGCCGGTTATGTTTATCTGGTTTTGGATGACGGCTGGATGGCTATGCAGCGCGACAAAGACGGAAAGTTGTATGGCGATCCGAAGAAATTCCCCCGCGGGATGGAAGCTTTAGGGGAATACATTCATTCGAAAGGATTGAAATTTGGAATTTACAACTGTGCCGGTAGTAAAACCTGTGGCGGTTATCCGGGTAGCCGCGGACATGAGTTTGTGGATGCTCAAACCTATGCTGATTGGGGTGTTGACTTCCTGAAATACGACTGGTGTAATACCGAAAACCTGAATGCCAAAGGCGCTTACCAAACCATGCGCGACGCGCTGTATGCAGCCGGTCGCCCGATTGTATTCAGTATCTGCGAGTGGGGTGACAACAAACCCTGGGAATGGGGGAAGAAGATGGGGCATTTATGGCGCGTTACCGGAGATATTGTGAATTGCTGGGATTGCGAGTTGGGTCATGGTACCTGGTCTTCATGGGGTGTGTGGAAAATCATCAATATGCGTAAAGATATTCGTAAATATGCCGGTCCCGGGCACTGGAATGATTTGGACATGATGGAAGTTGGAAACGAATTTTCAGATGCTGAGAATAGAAGTCATTTTGCGATGTGGTCTATTTTGGCATCCCCGTTAATTATGGGGAACGATATCCGCTCGATGAGTGAGGAAACAAGAATGACACTGACAAATAAAGAAGTGATTGCTGTAAATCAGGACTCCCTTGGTATTCAGGGTTTTCGTTATCTGAATGAGCACAACATTGAAACGTGGATCAAGCCACTGTCCAATGGCGACTGGGCGATTTCTTTTGTCAATATGAATCAGGAGCCATTCAACCTGAATTTCGATTGGCTGAAGCATGAATTGGGTGACGATTTAAGTCAAAAATTTGCCAACCTCAAGAATGACCTGTATAAAATTCGGGATTTATTTAATCACAAAGATTTAGGCGACACATCTATGCCGCTGAAAGCCACGATCGGTGTACGCGATGTGCTGATGTTAAGGCTGGTTCGGCAGTAGAGGACATTGAAAACGGAGAGAACCTGAATTTGTGGGAGGATCAGTAGCAAAGCCATATTTTCGGATTGATCCCCTTTTCTTCCAAATATACGTGCACCTGATTTTTTGTAGCTTCAGGGTCAACCATAAGGAAAAACTCAAATAGTTCTTCCGGTAAAATCAGTGTCAGATTAGTGAACTGTATTGATCGTTTTGTGTCGTCATTTTCATTCGTAAAAATCAAACACAAAACTCTCAATTTAATTTATTCCCCACAAGTTTTTATGGATCCATGATCCCGGATCACCTTCGCCAGAAGCCATAAAAAAAGGGGTTAACATTTTACTGTTAACCCCTGGTGAACCCGACAAGACTCGAACTTGTAACCTTCTGATCCGTAGTCAGATGCTCTATCCAATTAAGCTACGGGTCCGTTGCTGAAAGCGCTGCAAATATAAGGCTTTTATTTTTCACCAACCAAATATTTTTTCACTTTTTTACTCCTCATATTTGTACATTTTATCTTCAATGGTCACATCTGACTGAAAAACAGTTTGTATTTTAATGTAGGTCATTAATTTTTGCGTGCCACTTTTTTCCAAAATTAGATGTACGCGTTTAACCAAAGCCATCAATTCGTCAAAAGACCCCTCGATAACCGTTTCAAAAGGGCATACTTTATATTTTAGTCCCGAAGCGTCAATTTCGGCGATGGCTGCGTCAACCAATTCGTAACTATCCTTTCCTTCGGCCTGCGGCAATACCTGCAGGGCCATGTTAATCTTGTTCTGGTTCATCGTCATGGTTATTTAAATCATCCTGATTATTTAAGAAGTTTTTGATATCCTCAACCGTCAATTTTTTCACATTTGTTATGATAACATCCTCCCGCAAAAAGTTGCCGTACTGGTTACATTCATCAATGAAAGAGCGAAAAATATCCTGAAGGTTTTTTTTCAGTGGAAACAGAAACAAGCCCAGGGCAAGACCATCGACAAAAGAAATTTCTTCAACTTCCCCCTCTCCTTTGGCCAAAAAAAATTGAAATTCATTTTCAATAACTTTCTGCTGAGTTTCCGTAAACGGCTCATCAATTTCACGTTTCATCATCGCAATAAAATACCGGATATTTTGTCCCTTTCCTCCCAAACCGGTGGAAATAAACACCTGCTGCTCGCCCAGCAACGAACTCTGCAAAATCATGCGGCTTTCTTGCAAGGCCAATACCGCCCAATTACGCAAAACACCCTGTTGGCCCTTATGGAACCGCTCAATGATACGAAAGGCCTCCACCTGATCGTGACCGGCCAAACGCACCAGCAGCTGTTTCTTTTCGTCTTCGGATAACGCCGGATCATTCAATTGCCTTTCTGCTTCATCAAAATCCTCAATTCCTTCGTTACTTCGCTTATCTTTTACATAATCGAAATACTCCATCTGAAGGTCAACATCAATCTGTTCCTCCAGAATACTGAAATTATCCGGCAGTGAATCAATGGCTTCCTGTATTTTTTTGAGGTTGTTGTTATCGTCCATAAACTATCATACTTATAAAATGCTGTAAGTTACGCTTTTTTGAAAGCCAGATGACACGGCATCCCGGCCAACCTTCAACAAACATACTTTCATACCCTTTGCTTCAGGCCTTACATGAAAAAAAACCTTAACGATTGGCACGGATCAATCAATTAATTTCATAAGCATACAAAGATAAACGAATGGTCAACGCACAGCCGGCTTTTCTCTTTTTTTTTAAGTTATATTAAAAACTTAAATATCTTTGCATCTCTATTTTTATTTAATTCAAATTAGCATAGGGAGAGATCTGGAGTGAGGCTTTCTGAAGTAAAAAATAACGACACTGTAATTATTACCAAGGTATTAGGGCACGGGTCCTTCCGGAAAAGGATTACCGAAATGGGATTTGTGAAGGGCAAAGAAGTGAAAGTGATCAAAAATGCTCCATTCCGTGGCCCCATCGAATTTAAAATTCTGGACTACAATATCACCCTGCGCCGTTCTGAAGCCAATTTGATTGAAGTTATCTCCCTAAGCGAAGCGAAATCGCAGGTAACGTCCAGTTATCAGGGTGTTATTGATCAGGAAATTTTGAAACGATCGGCCAGCGAAAAAGGAAAAATCATCAACATTGCGCTGGTGGGCAACCCCAATTGCGGAAAAACCACTCTGTTCAACTACTTATCGGGAGCAAAAGAACACGTGGGTAATTACAGCGGTGTAACGATCAACGCGAAAAAGGCCGGGTTCAAAAAATTCGGATATCAGTTTAACCTGGTTGATCTGCCTGGCACCTACTCGCTGACAGCCTATTCACCCGAAGAAATTTACGTCCGAAAATTTATTTGGAAAGAAACGCCCGATATTGTCATCAATGTGATTGATTCGTCGAATCTGGAACGTAACTTATTTTTGACAACTCAGCTAATCGATATGGACATCAAGGTGATTTGCGCCTTGAACATGTACGATGAGCTGCTGAAAAACAAAAGCCGTTTTGACTACGAAAAGCTTGGAAAGCTTATCGGAATCCCCATCATTCCTACCATCAGTTCCAAGGGCAGAGGAATTGATGATTTGCTGCAGAAAGCCATTGATGTGTATGAAGACCGTGACCCGATTGTTCGTCATATCCACATCAACTATGGCGAAGAAATTGAAAAAGCTATCCGTCGAATCCGTGCCCGAGTAAAAGCCAACAAGCCTATAACCGATAAAATTTCATCCCGTTTTCTGTCACTCAAACTGCTTGAAAAAGACAACGAAACGCTGTTTAACCTTTCGAAATATGCCAATTTTGAAGAAATCAAGGAAGTTACCCGCGAGGAGTGCAAACGGATTGAAGCTTTGTACAACGAGGATAGTGAAACAATCATCACCGACGCCAAATATGGCTTTATTGCCGGTGCATTGAAAGAAACCTTCAAACAGAAAATAAACCACCAAAAGTCAAGATCAGAGCGGATTGACCAGGTATTGACCCATCCTTTTTGGGGACTGCCCATTTTTGTAGTACTGATATTTACCGCGTTCTTCGCCACCTTCAGGCTGGGCAACTACCCGATGGGATGGATCGAAAGTCTGGTAGGCGGACTCAGCAACATGGTTACCAGTGTCATGAATGAAGGCATGCTCCGCGACCTGCTCACCAATGGAATTATTGACGGTACTGGCAGTGTGCTGGTTTTCCTACCCAATATACTGATCTTGTTTTTCTTCATCTCGCTGATGGAAGACTCGGGCTACATGGCGCGTGCCGCCTTCATCATGGATAAAATCATGCACTTCTTCGGTCTTCACGGGCGATCGTTCATCCCCATGATTATGGGTTTTGGCTGTAACGTACCGGCCATTATGGCCACACGCACCTTGCGCAATCCCGGCGACCGGCTGCTTACCATGCTAATCATCCCGTTTATGTCGTGCAGCGCCCGATTGCCGGTGTATGTACTTTTCATTTCGGCCTTCTTCCCCACTTATCCCGGATTGGTGCTGGCTGGACTGTATTTTACCGGAATACTGATTGCGTTTATCGTGGCCCAAGTCTTTAACAAAACCTTGTTCCGCAACAAGGAAACGCCCTTCGTGCTGGAATTACCACCCTACCGCATTCCCACCTTGCGCAACATTGTGATTCACATGTGGGACAAGACATATCAGTACCTGAAAAAAATTGCCGGGGTGATCCTTATCGGTGTCATCATCATCTGGGCATTGGGCTATTTCCCTCGCCACAGCGCTGAAGCCGACCACATCAGTGAAGAAATTGTTCAAATAGGGACACCATCCAACCAAGAACAGAAAGAGTTGCTGGCACACCTGCACACCGAACAGGAAAGCATCCGCTTAAAAAACTCGTACCTGGGACAAATTGGTGAATTTGTGGCACCCGTTATGCAACCGCTTGGATTCGACTGGAAAATGAGTATCAGCCTGTTGGCTGGATTACCTGCAAAAGAGATCGTCGTGAGTACCATGGGCGTACTGTACCAAGTGGACGACACCAGCGACCTAAGCCTGACTGAAAAGTTAAGACAGGAAAGATACACTGCTGGCCCTAAAAAAGGTAAATTGGTGATTACCGGACCAATTGCGCTGGCCTTTCTAATCTTTGTGCTGATTTATTTTCCGTGCATCGGTGTTATTGCCACCATCCGCAACGAGTCGGGCAAGTTATTCTGGGCGATTTTCACGATGGTTTATACCACCCTGCTGGCTTGGGTGTTGGCCTATCTCACCCTGTTGATTAGCTCAACTTTTTTCAGTGGACTTTAAACCAAACGGACAGTTGAAACCTTTATAAAGATATGATTCAGGAAATTATCACATACCTCATCATTGTTGCCGCAGTTGGCTCAGTTTTTTTGAGACTGTATAAGTTGGTTGTTCGTTTAAGCCAGCAGAAGTCAGCAGGCCCCAACGGAAAATGTGGCGGATGCAGTGCAGCTTGTGCCCTGCGCGACCTGCCAGCAGCAAAAAGCTGTTCCGCACCTCAAAAAGCAAGGTTGATTTTATAAAGCTTTAAAATGATTAATGGTTGCCACCGGATCTTCAGATTGAAAAATGAAGCTGCCGGACACCAATACATCCGCGCCTGCTTCGTAAAGTTCCTTACCGGTTTCGAAATTTACCCCACCGTCAACTTCTATCAGGCAATCAGCATTTTTCGATAAAATCAATTCTTTCAGCTTTTTTACTTTTTGGTAAGCATTTTCAATAAACCGCTGCCCTCCAAAACCAGGATTCACCGACATGATAAGTACCATGTCGAGATCTTCGATAATATCTTCGAGTAAATGGACCGGCGTGTGTGGGTTCAGGCAGACACTCGCTTTCATCCCTGCAGCTTTAATGCGCTCAATGGTACGGTGCAAATGCGTACATGCTTCGTAATGCACGGTCAGTATAGCGGCCCCGGCTGCCTGAAAAGCCTCGATATACTGATCCGGGTTGACAATCATGAGGTGCACATCGAGCGGTTTGGCAGCAATAGCAGCAACCTGACTGATAACAGGCAAGCCAAATGAAATGTTAGGAACAAATACACCATCCATCACATCGCAGTGGATATAATCGGCCTGGCTTCGGTTTAGCATGGCAATATCATCGCCCAATCGGATAAAGTCGGCAGAAAGGATGGAAGGAGCAACCAATTTTTGTATCATAAAAAATCATTTTGGCCAAAAATAACGTTTTCGGCCCATACCATAAAAATTGAAAGAAATAAAAACACTTAGTGTCCCAAATAAGCTTTCAGCAAACGATTGCGGTAATTGTTTTTCAATTTTTTGATTGATTTTTCTTTGATTTGGCGGACACGTTCGCGGGTAAGTCCAAAAACATCGCCAATTTCTTCCAGTGTATGTTGGCGGTAGCCACTCAATCCAAAATAATATTTAAGGATTTCCGATTCCCGCTCGCCCAGGGTGGACAGGGTACGTTCAATTTCTTTTCGCAGCGAATTCGTAATCAATCCATTATCAGGGCTTGGCGACTCATTGTTCAGCATGATATCATACAAACTGTTATCGTCCTCGTCGCGCAGCGGGGCATCCATGGAAATATGATGGGTAGAAACTTTCATGGCATCTTCAACCATATCCGATGTGGTTTCCAGGATATTGGCCACTTCTTCCGGGGTCGGTTCCCGCTGAAACTCCTGTTCCAGTTTCGAAAATGTGCGGTTGATCTTATTAATGGATCCAATTTTATTGAGCGGAAGCCGTACAATGCGTGCTTGTTCGGCAAGCGCCTGCAAAATCGATTGGCGAATCCACCAAACGGCGTATGAAATAAACTTAAACCCCCTGGTTTCGTCGAACCGTTGGGCAGCTTTAATCAGCCCCAAGTTGCCCTCATTAATCAAATCAGGCAAGCTAAGCCCCTGGTTTTGATACTGCTTTGACACCGACACCACAAAACGCAAATTGGCTTTGATCAATTCCTCCAGCGCTTCCCGGTCCCCCTTCTTGATCCGTTTGGCCAGTTCAACCTCTTTCTCTGCGGTGAGCAGGCCTACCTTACCAATCTCATGGAGGTACTTATCTAACGACAAGGTCTCCCGATTAGTAACCTGTTTTGTAATTTTTAGCTGCCTCATTCGGTAAAAAGCTTTTATTCCTATTACGATGTTTATACGAATAGTTATAAAACCAAGCAAAACATCCTACGTTTTCTTCGGTCTGAAAATAATCATTAAAGATTTCATTTGGTACTTTCTTTTCGTTTTTTTGATGAATGCATACAAATTCATCTTGAAACATGCTCCCCAGCACATGAACGAACCATTTTGACCGTTCTTTGTTCAATTTGCAACTATGTTTGAGACGACCTGACGAAATCCTTAAAAAAATCTGTTTTTTTTGGGTTATATGTACTTATTACTTATACTTGCAAAATATTTCGTAATCCATTTTCATAATCCTTTATCGAATTACTTCTCCAGCAAATTTATTTGGACGTAAATTAATTTTCAAAATATGTATGATATTATTGAGTTAAGCAGAAAGTTGCTTCCCGACCTGCGGGAAATAGCTAAAGAGCTTAAAATCAGAAAAGTTGAATCCTATAAGAAACAAGATCTGATTTACAAAATCTTAGACACCCAGGCAATTCTTGCCTCTGAGCGGAAATCGGAACCTCAAAAAGATAAATCGCCGAAAAACAGACCCGCTTTTACCAATCCGACCCCAACGGAAAATAAAGAAAAACAAACGCCGGAAGAAACTTCAACAGAAGAAGATCAACCTAAAAAGCGCCGTCGCACAGCTGTAGTCATCAAGGCTGCAAGTGCCTTCGACTTTGGCAGAAAACAAAAAGAAAAAGATCAGGAAGAAAAAGCCAAACAAGAATATCCTGCTGAAGTTCAGGAAAAACCAACTGAAAAAGAAACGAAGCCGGAAGCGCCAAAAGTACAAGCCCAACCCGTAGTTGAAAAAGAAATTCAAACGGAACCGAAAAGAGAGCATACACGTGAATTTCAGAAAGACCCGAAGCAACAGCAAGACCAGCGAAAGGTGAAACACCAGAAATGGGACAACCAGCCAGGTCAAGGCCAGGCCAAACAAAAAACCGGGAACGTCGGCAACTATGCCGAAAAACCTTACGAGTTTGAAGGCATTATCACCAGCACCGGTGTGCTGGAAATCATGCCCGACGGTTATGGCTTCCTGCGTTCTTCTGACTATAATTATTTGAACTCTCCGGACGATGTTTATGTTTCACAGTCGCAGATTAAGCTGTTTGGACTGAAAACCGGCGATACCGTTAGTGGAACCATCCGCCCGCCCAAAGAAGGCGAAAAATATTTTCCACTGATCAAAGTAGTGGAAATCAACGGACGTACGCCCGATTATATTCGCGACCGCGTATCTTTTGATCACCTTACCCCGCTTTTCCCCAACGAAAAGTTCAACCTTACCGGCAAGGGACATGACAACATTTCAACCCGGGTTGTTGACCTGTTTGCCCCCATCGGGAAAGGCCAGCGCGGACTGATTGTTGCCCAACCCAAAACGGGTAAAACCATGCTGCTCAAGGAAATTGCAAATGCTATTGCCGCCAATCACCCGGAAGTTTTCATGATCGTCTTATTGATTGACGAACGTCCGGAAGAGGTAACCGATATGGCCCGCAGCGTGAACGCCGAAGTAATTTCATCCACTTTTGATGAGCCAGCAGAACGCCACGTACGTGTTGCCGGCATGGTGCTCGAAAAAGCCAAACGAATGGTTGAATGCGGCCACGATGTGGTTATCCTGCTTGACTCCATTACCCGCTTGGCCCGGGCTTACAACACGGTAGCCCCTGCTTCGGGGAAAGTGTTGTCGGGTGGTGTGGATGCCAACGCCTTGCATAAACCCAAACGGTTCTTCGGGGCAGCCCGGAACATTGAAGAAGGTGGTTCGCTGACTATCCTGGCTACAGCGCTCACTGAAACCGGCTCCAAAATGGATGACGTGATCTTCGAAGAATTTAAAGGAACCGGCAACATGGAACTTCAGCTCGACCGCAAACTATCGAACAAACGTATCTTCCCGGCTGTTGATATTGTATCTTCAAGCACGCGCCGCGAAGACCTGCTGTTATCCAAGGCCATGATGGACAAAGTTTGGATCCTGAGGAATTATTTGGCCGACATGAACTCAACCGAAGCCATGGACTTCATCAAGGACCGCTTAATGAAAACCGCCTCCATCGAAGAGTTCCTGATTTCCATGAACGCCTGATTGGGTG
Organism: Gaoshiqia sediminis; assembly: GCF_025907915.1. Taxonomy (GTDB): domain Bacteria; phylum Bacteroidota; class Bacteroidia; order Bacteroidales; family Prolixibacteraceae; genus Gaoshiqia; species Gaoshiqia sediminis. The sequence continues at coordinate 132 of NZ_JAPAAF010000048.1, read as the reverse complement.
ATGATTGATGTTGACCCGTCACATCTAACTACCATATAAAAGAGGCTGTCTCAAAAGAGTTCAGCCTCTTTTTTTATTTTGGGTTTTCAAGTCAAAAATCAGCGAAGGGCATCACATTTTTCAATTTTTACT
>NZ_JAPAAF010000047.1 GCF_025907915.1 Gaoshiqia sediminis | reverse complement strand
TTCGGCACGTTCTTCAAAACTGAGATTTGGGTTTTGATACGGATATTGTTGGGCCGATAAATTCCCTACAAATAAGGAAATCACCATCAATATGACTGTTCCTTTTAAACTGAAAGATTTTAATAACTTCATAAACAATGAATAAAAAGTTAGTTAATCGGTTTTAAACTGGCCGCAAAACCTCCGCGACGGAGCATTTTCACCTCAATTTCTGAATTTTTGTCGACAACCAAGTAGCGTGTCGCGAATTCTGTATCGTAATTGCCGTCGGCAATCAATGTGAGCTGGTATTTTTTCCCTTCAGGCAGAAAATTGAATTTCAAGGTTTTGCTTTTATCCCTGCGTATTTCGGAATTGATGCCTCCAACGTACCAATTGTCGCCTTTGCGACGGACTATCACCACATCTTTTCCGGGATATCCATCCACAAACTTGGTGTCATCCCAAGCGTTGGGCACTTCGCGCAAGAAGTTTTTAGCGGCATCGGGCAAGTTGTAGTAGCCCTCGGGGCGGTCGGCCAAATGCTGCATGCCTGACTCGAACAACACGCTCAGCGCCAACTCGTGACCGTACGAGGTGATGTGCGGGTGCTGCGAGTTGGTGAAGGTTACAGGCGTATAGTCCATGGCACCCACCACATTGCGGGTAAATGGAAGGATTGTGTTGTGCTCAGGCGCAGTGGTGGTGAGCTCGGGGCCGTTGTTGTACCACTCGGCACCGCGAACGCCTTCGTAGGTCATCAGGTGCGGATAGGTGCGTGCCCAGCCACGTGGCACCAGGCAACCGTGGAAGTAAACCATGATTTCGAATTTGGCGGCATCCTCCAAAATATCGAGGTAATAGTTAATCATGTCCTGTTTTTCGCTTTCAAAGAAGTCCACTTTCACGCCGTAGATGCCCATTTTCTTCAATTTGGCAAACTCTTCCATTCGGTTTTCGTGGGTCAACATGCGGTCTTTGGGCGTAGCATTCACCCAAGTATGTTCGCCACCCGAGTTGTACCAAATGAGCGGTTTCACGCCAATAGAATGAATGTATTTTAGCGCATCGTCGAGGTTTCCGCCATCGGTCATCGCATCCCACTCCCAGTCGAGCAAGGTGTAGGACCAGCCCATCGACGCGGCCAAATCGGCAAAGGCGCAAACGGTTTTGTAGCTGCGGGTTCCGTGGTTGTCGGACCAATAGTTCCATGATGCTTTCCCGGGTTGAATCCAATCGGTTTTTGCAAGGGTCGATGGTGCCGAAACATCGTCAACCAGTGTCGACTCAACAATGTCGGCAAGCGTTCCCACGATGATCACCCGCCAGGGTGATTTCCATGGAAGCGTGATGGTTGGCTGCACTTCGCCTTTTTCGCGACCGTTCCATTTGTCGGGGAAGGTGAGTTTGTATTTGGTTTTTTCGCCAAAGTTAGTGAGTTTGGTTCCGCAATAGGTGCGGTTCAAATCAGCTTCGTGAATCAGGTACCAACAAGCTTTGTCGGGCGTGTTGAAAAGGGCCGGGTAACCCCAGTCTTTCTGTTCGTTGCCGTCTTTTAAGGTACTGTACAGTCCTTCGTTCGCCGGGTTGAATTTGGTGAGCCAGCGCATGGTACTGTCGGGCACGGAATAGGCCGTAAATTCGTCTTTCACCACAAAGGTTCCCTCTTTTTCGGGGAATTCATAGCGGAAAGTCACGCCATCGTTGTACGCCCTGATAATGAGGTTCATCTTGGCTTTCAACGGATTTTCGAACGAAACCACCACTTCGTTGGCCTGGTTGCTGCACTGGCTGCGCTTTCCATGAATGACTGTGTAATGTTCGCGCACCAAGGTTGGTTTTCCGGCTTTCAGGAATATGAGATCTTTTGAAAAATCCTGATCATCCCGCTCCAGTCCCAGTTCAATTCGTGGAATGATTTCTGAAACCCGGCTATCCTTGTGGTAATTGACCTGCAAATACCACTCGCCTGCATTGACCTGCTGGTCATTGTATAGATTTGCACTAATCTTTTGGTTGGGGGAAGTAACCGTCAACTTCTGAGAGACTGCAGAAAGAGCGATTAGCAGAAAGAGCGCGGTAAGTAGTTTTGTTTTCATTTTAGTTCTATGGTTCATGAATGATCCCTGATCTACATCTCTTTAAACAGAAGTTGCACAAAATTGTACAAGTTATCTTTCCACACGTTGAAATCGTGGTAACCTTCGGGAACCATGTCGAAACCTTGAGGAGCTTGTTTGGCCGGGCCTTGCGAATAACCAGTCAGGCCAAACAGCAAAATGAAGATAGCAGAAAGAACGATTTGTTTCATAATGGGTTTAAGTTAGTTATACCGGAATACTTGAAAAACTGACCACTTAGGCTGTTCATCGTAAAATTAGGGCATTAACGTATCGATGAATATCAATTTTAGATATATGATTTTAAAGTTTGGATAATTAAACAACTGATGTTCATTTTACAAATGAAATATCCGTAAGTGCACGGGGGGGGTACCTCGGGCAAACTTCTTTCAACTAAAAAAAAGCGATTGCAAAGCGTTGCAAAAACCTAAGTGATCTTTAGCCAACGCCTACGCCTGATATGCAGAAACAAGGGTTTATCGCGAATCGGAAAGTCCTGAATCGTAACAGGAGAATGAAAACCCTTGGAGGTTAGCTTTTCGGATTCATAACCTTCCGGCTTCAAATCCTTTTCTTCCAAATATACATGCACCTGATTGTTTGTAACTTCATGGTCAACCAGAAGGAAAAATTCAAATAGTTCTTCCAGTAAAATCAGTCGGATTAGTGAACTTTATTGATCGTTTTGTGTCGTCATTTTCATTCGTAAAAGTCAAACACAAAACTCTCAATTTAATTTATTCCCCCACAAGTTTTTATAGTGATCCCATTTTCTTCAAAAACTACTCCTGAAAATTATGATTTCATTCAAGGTGCACTCCTGCCGGTAATCTGTAATTCTAACTTCATCTATTATAATTCAACCAAGTGATTCTTTTCTCCAAGGGCTGCTTTCCGCACCAACGACTGGATGGTTTCTTCACTTACCAATTTATTAATCGCATCCCGGATGGGAGCATATTGTTCATGCAAAGGGCACGGTTTGTCCGAGCTGCACTGCTTCAACCCAAATCCGCACCCATTAAAAATATGTCCGCCCTCGGTTGCTAAAATGAGTTCTTTCAGTGCCAATTCCGGCTTTTCGGGGTCAAAATAGAAACCACCGCCAATCCCTTTCACTGAGATGATAAAACCCAAGCGGACAAGGCGTTGCAGGACTTTAGCTGTGAAGGGCCGCGGTGCTTCAATTTCACGGGCAATTTCCATAATTCCAGGGCGCCTGTTCCGGTCGTTCTGCTGCTGGATGTACACCAGGCTTCTCAAAGCATATTCTGTTTCCTTGTTAAACACGTTCCAGATTATTTATAAAATCAGTAAAAAATTCAGATCGAATAAGTTAACCGTCACTATACCTGCAACAAAAATAGAGAAAAGGAACAAGACAACCAAAGGACCTTTTTGTCCTTTTGTAATTATTTACTACTTTTATCCCGAATTTTAAATCATACTATCCATGCAAACCGATTTAACAGACAAAAGAAGCATCGGCCAAATTGTAGCTGATGATTTCAGAGCAGCCGCTATATTCAAGCAAGCCGGTATCGATTTTTGCTGCGGAGGCAATAAAAGTATTACAGAAGCTTGTCAAGAAAAAAGACTGAATCCCCGACACCTTGTTGAGCAACTGAATGAACTAGCTATTACATCAGCATCGGCTACCCATGATTTTAAAAACTGGAACCTGGGCTTCTTGGCTGATTACATTGTAAATACCCACCACCAGTATGTGCAAAATAACTTGCCTGACCTGCTCTTCTACACCCAAAAAATTGCAGCAGTACATGGCGATAATCACCCCGAATTGCGTGTTGTGGAAGATTTGTTCTGTAAAATCAACCAGGAGCTTACCCAGCATCTGAAACAAGAAGAAGAGTTGCTTTTCCCTGCTATCAAAGAAGCTTTGGCCAGCAACAGCGCCGAAGCCAAAGCCATCATCATCTCAGAAATTAGCAGAATGACCGGCGAACACGAATTTGCGGGAAGCGCCATGGATAAAATCAACGAAATCACACAGGGCTATTCCCTGCCCCAGGATGCCTGCAACACGTACCGGGTAGCTTTTAAGCAACTTGAAGCATTTGAAGATGATCTGCACGTCCATGTTCACCTCGAAAACAATATTCTGTTCCCCAAAGCATTAAACCTGACAAAATAAGACACCATGCATACAGCAACACAAAATCTGGAAAACGACCATGTACATATCCTACGTTTAACCTACATCATGGAGGCCATGGCCGAGAAAGGCAGCACCAATGCCGATCATTTTGATGAAGTAGTGAGCCTGATCCGCAATTTTGCCGATGGACTTCACCATGCCAAAGAAGAAGACTTACTTTTCCCGATGATGGGCGAAAAAGGATTTTCGCCCGAGCAAGGTCCCGTTGCCGTAATGCTTCACGAGCATATACAAGGGCGAAACTATGTTAGCGGAATGATTGAGGGTATTGCCCAATTTCGTGCTGGCAACACCGAGGCAGTGAATAACATTTACGCCAACATGCAGGGATATGCCATTCTGCTTCAAAACCACATTTCGAAGGAAAACAACATTCTCTTCCGAATGGCCGACCAGGTAATCAGTCCGGCTGAACAACAAATGCTGCTCGACCAGTTTGCCGAAGTGGAAAACAAAGCCATCCCGGGTTATAATGCCGAAAATTCGATTGCAAAAATCGACCTTTTAGCCTCTGAATATTTACAATAATAATTCACCATCAAAAATTAAAGATAAAAGCTATGATCATTCATTCTGTAAAAGAAACCCAAACCGTGGAAACCCCACACAAAGTTGATGTGCGCAAACTTTATGACCACGACAACGCCCAGGTTATGCATATAAGTCTGGAGCCGGGAGAATCACTGAAGCCACACATCACCCCGGTTGATGTATTTTTTTATATTCTGGAAGGGACACCAGAAGTACGAGTGGGAGACGAAACCTTAACCGTTGAAAAAGACAGTCTGGTAGAAAGTCCTAAAAATATTATCCATTGCCTGGCCAATAATTCAGCTAGTCCTGCACGGATTCTGGTTGTGAAATCCCCAAAACCGACCTCGCAATCAAGATTACTTTAAGTGATGATAGTGACGAAAACCCTGATGCGGATGGTTGAGTTCTTTGGTGCCGATGTCCGTAGAATTAATCATGCCCTGAAAGTTCACAGTTTTGCCAGACTAATAGCAAATCAGGAGAATATAACCGGCACAGAGCTGAATATAATTGAACTGTCGGCTATTTTGCACGATATCGGTATTCCTGCAGCAGTGCAAAAATATCAATCGAGTGCCGGTAAATACCAGGAAATTGAAGGCCCGCCTATTGCCCGCGAAATGCTGATGCATCTGGGGGCCTCGCCCGAAACCATCTACCGGATTTGCTATTTGATCGGAAACCACCACTCGTACACAAAAATCGACGGCATTGATTTTCAAATTCTGGTGGAAGCTGATTTTTTGGTGAATATTTTTGAGGACAAGATGAATGCAGCCACCGTATCAGTGATTCGTCAGAAATACTTCAAAACAAGAACCGGAGTCAGACTCCTAGAACAGATTTATATGCCAGAAAAATAGACTTCAGATCTGAATCAAATTTATGCGAACAATTATCCGGATATTCGGGAAAACTTACCTTGGGAAAACTCATCTTACTCAAATGTCGCCCACGTAAAGCACCCGTAACTGATAATTTCGGGCAGGAGATTCGCCAACAACACGGATGTGATAGATACCAGACCTTTCCCCTGTAAAATCGAAATACATCCAACGCTCACCGGGTTGTGTGTAGGAAACTTTCACCATGCGTCCCAACATGTCGTACACGCCCACTTCAGTAGGTTGAACAGGCTCTTCAAACTTCACATACAAGCGCTGCCCTGCCTGCAACGGATTGGGGTATGCCTTGGCAGCCAGGGTTGCCTGCTTGGGGTTTGGATCCAAATCGGCAGAATCCAGCCCGCAAACCATCACTTCCATCAAAATGGATGAACCTTCGGCAGTCCCGCTTTTATCGGGGTAAGGGTACCACACATTATCGTCTTTGATGAAAAAGGAGTTTTTCGGGTCAACAATTCTTTTCGCCAGAAAAACAGCCAATGAATCTGTGGCACGAAACTGATCAATGGAATAAGCGACAAAAAATTCCCCGCTGGTTTTTACTGGCTCATGAAATGAAAGGTAATTCATCACTCCCTGTTCCAAATCGCGCAGGTAATATTCCTGAGCATACAGCAGATTGCCAGGCCTCTCTCCCCCATCATACACTTCAACCGCAACTTTTGAATTGGCTGCCCTGCTGTCGAAATCCACCATGGCTACACCAAGTGAGATTCCGGATAGCTCACACTCAGAGTTAAAACGAAACTGTTCGGCAAATGCACTAAACCCGTAAGCATTGCTGCCCCCCCAATAACCTTTAAACTGGTCCCCGTCCGCAATCCGAAGATTTTCATGGGTGTCTTCATCGGTAAAATTGGTGAAAGGCCCACACAAATCTTTTCCGGTAAACGGAGCATAGCCATCCAGAAAACCTATTTTACTTTCCAGCGGGTCGAGCCAGGCTTTCAGCTGTCGGCCAGAATCCGGGTAATAATCCCAGGCCATGCTAAATCTGGCAAAATAATCGTTGTAGGGTTGTTCGCAAGTAGCTGCCCCACCGGTGAGAGAACCCACCATGCGCATATTTTGGTCAATCAGCGGGGCCCCCGACGAACCTCCTTCCGTAGTTCCTCTTTCCCAGTTGGCAACCATAAAAAACCCGTTTCGCAGATAGTCTGAACTGTACGTCCGGATAAATGGCCGATCATCATCAATGGCAATTTTTTTAATATCGCCAAGCGGATGGTGCACACAAACGGTTGAATCGGGGATATCGGTATGATTACTCCAACCAAGATAATACGGCCGGTATATTTGGGGGGGACTGACTGTCAGTTCAACCAAACTAAAATCAAGACTATCAGACTCTGCTCGCAGCAAACTTCCACTAAGTGTATTATTTACCTCCCCGTCAATATTTCCGCAATAGGGCGATTCGTAATTAAACAGAAAGACCGATTCCGATGCTTCGGTGTTATCCTCAATGCAGTGCGCTGCCGTATAAACATAGGGGGTACCATCCTGCCGGGCATTGTTAAGCAAGGTTCCGGTACACAAATCGGTACCGCTAACCAGCACCCGGCAAACACTGTTGGAAGCCAGTTTATAGGCACTTGTAAAATCGCAGTTTACATTTACGTTGCAGCTCCCCGACTCGCCCAACGGCCGCCGTTCATTGCCTACCGCCTTGAGGCCAATATAATCGTGGTTGATTGACTTAACAGACAAATCGCCAAAAAATTGAGCATGAACAGGTTCCTCATATTGAATAACCAGCCGGTCGCCCGCTACAGGCGCGGTGGCTAATTTGCCGCTGGCTTTGTTATTGGTCGAAGTGAATGCACCGATTACGTCGCTTTTGTCAGCCGAGTATAGAAACAGTCTGGCCCCGTCGGGCAAATGAAAACGGTCGAAAATAACGTTCAGCGATTTAGCGCCCGGTGATGTTATGCGCAATTGCCATACCCGAAAACCTTGCATCTCATACCAGTTTCCGGAATTCATTGGATTCAGGCTGACCGGGATAGCATGGGCAAAACGAAACGGTTTGAGCTGGTTTCCCGACAGATCTGCAGGTCGTTCTGCTGCCACTTTCTCTACCGGCACGATAAGTTCAACCTCATCGTTCACTACAACTGATTTAAGGTGATTAATTTCCAGCGGTGAGCCACCCTGCGAAAGCTGACCCCGGGCATTTATGACCAAGGTAAAAAACAGTAAAGAAAATATCAGTTTTCTGTTCATGCGTCATTGTTCCATGGATTCAAAAATAGGCAAAATAGCCTCCCGTTCAGCCAATTGTTCACTTTTTACCACGAAAGTTGATAATTTTGGAAAAAAGTAAGCCCATGAAGGTTTTGGTAATGTACATAAAAGAATTTAGTTATCAACCGGCAACAAAAAATCTGGACTTGGCGGAGGAGGTGACAGGAGGAGCTAAATTTGAAGAAGCTATTTTGGCCTTTATTCAAGCCGAAGAAAAAGATGAAGAAAAAGAAGTTGGCTCGCGTGAAAAAAAACTGGTGAACCACCTGAAATGGACCGCCCGAAAGAACAACACCAAACGAGTGATCCTGCATTCGTTCGCCCACTTGTCCGACTCGAAAGCCTCGGTCCAGTTTACCCAAAGCCTTTTCGACCTGGCTGAACAACGCCTGCAAAATGCCGGTTTCGAAACGGCCCAAACGCCTTTCGGCTACTTCCTCGATTTAAAAATTGACGCACCAGGTTTTTCCCTGGCGCGCATCTGGGCAGATTTGTGATGAAGCTGGTGAACTTTCATACCCATTTGCCACTGAGCAACAATCAAACCGGGTTGATCAACCATCCGGTGCAGCTTGATTTTTTGCCCAAACCAGGCCAATATTATTCGGCTGGACTGCATCCTTGGGATATTCCGGATGAAGGCAGCAACGAATTACTCAAACAACTAGCCCGATTGGCCAACCATTCGCAGGTGCTGGCCATCGGCGAATGCGGGCTTGACCGCTCCATTGAAACGCCCATAGACTTGCAGCAAGCTATCTTCGCCCAACAAATTGAGCTGGCCGAAAAACTGCACAAACCGCTTATCATTCACGCCGTGCGGACATACTCCGACCTGTTACAGCTAAAAAAATCGAGCCGGTCAACCGTGCCCTGGATTTTGCATGGCTACAGCGGTAACGCAGAAACAACCCGCCAGCTCATCAAACAAGGTTTCTTTTTCTCCTTTGGCGCTGCACTATTAAAAAGTCAGACCAAATTAAACCAGTCGTTGCTGCTGGTTCCATCCGACCGGCTATTTTTCGAAACCGACGAAAGCACGGTAAATATTGAAAGTATTTATATTTTTGCCGCTTCTTTATTCGGGAAGACAGTCAACGAGCTGCAGTCCACCGTATTTGAAAATTTTCAGCGCATAATTAAACGATGAAGAACTGGCAGGAACGCACCGCCCTGATGCTGGGCAAAACCAAAATGGAAAAATTAAAGCACGCCCACGTATTGGTCGTTGGACTTGGCGGGGTTGGCGCTTATGCCGCCGAACAACTTTGCCGGGCGGGAATTGGCAAATTGACGATAGTTGACGGCGATGTGGTGGAAATGACCAACCGCAACCGCCAGCTTCCGGCGTTGATTAGCAACCAAGGCCAGTCGAAAGCTGAAATTATGGGTCAGCGTTTCCGAGACATTAATCCGGACATTGAGCTTCACGTTATCAACGAATATCTGAAAGACGAGCGCATGATCGAAGTGCTGGAGGAAGCCCGTTACGATTATGTAGTGGATGCGATTGATACCCTTTCGCCCAAGGTTTTTCTGATTTATCACAGCAAACAACTGGGGCTTCCTATTGTCAGCTCGATGGGGGCAGGAGGAAAACTTGATCCGTCTTTGGTGCAGGTGAGCGACATTGCCAAATCATTCAATTGCAAACTGGCCCGCATGTTACGAAAAAGGCTTTACAAACTGGGCATCCGAAAAGGGGTGAAAGTGGTTTTCTCGCCCGAGGAAGTCGAAAAAGAACGGGTGAAGCTGGAGGAAGGGCAGAACAAGAAATCCACGGTCGGCACCATCTCGTACATGCCGCCGCTCTTCGGATGCTTCTGTTCGTCGGTAGTTATCCGCGATTTGCTGGAAAAATGATGTCCGTGGCACTGGATTTGGTAATTTTGTCCGAAACAAAAAGCATTCGCCATGAAAACAAAACCAACCCTTCTTTTGATCCTCGTGAGCGCCAGCCTGCTGATCCAATCCTGTTCAACCCCAAAAAACATCATCAGCCTGGAGCCCGACCGTGAACCGGATAAATGGCTGTTCGGACAGGCTTTTGTCAGCGATTCAATTTTTGGGATTCATTATGAAGTCGGCTTCGACCGGCTAGAAAACAACCGTTACCAGTTTGACTTCCACATCACCAATCGTTCAAACATGCCCATTCTGATCGATCCGGCATCTTTCTATTGCCTGCCCTGCGACAGCTCCATGGAACCGTTAACGGAAAACGGGGTGAACGCAATCGATCCCGAAATTGAAATTCTGGAAATAGATAAACATCTTTCGCGCAATGAAGCCCGGCAAAAAAACCAGTTTGGAGTGGCCGTGGCGGCTGTCAGCGTTGGTGTTGCCGCTGCCATCATCACCCATACCGATGACAACCCCAACAACGACCACTTGGCCCATGATATTTCGGGAGATTTGGTGGATGATGTTCGCATCTCGGATATGGAAAGCGAATTCGAGGCTTTCGACCTGAACGAACTACGCCATACATGGTCCAACTCCACCATCCGAAAAACCACGCTCGACAGCAATTATGCCATGTACGGAAAGGTGCTTTTCCCCGCGTTCCCGCAGGCAGCATTTCTCCAAATCTTTCTACCGGTAGATGACGAACTGATTCAATTCACCTTCAAACAACTCCAGCTTCCGGCGCAATAATTTGATGAGATAGTTGTCATCATGGTTACAGGAAGATAGTTTAGTAACATTCACACCATCCGCGATCGCCATCTGATCACCATCGTGCTTAACTCGGCTTGATCGCTTTCGCGTACCAGGTTCGATTGGTATTTGTGATCGGTCAAATGTTCGGTGGTCACCGCCAGCTGATCGCCTGCCAGGCCTTCTTTCAGGTAGTTGATTTCAACCGATGCAGGTTCGTGCTCATTCAAAAAATCAATCCCATAATGATCGAGTACCCGTTCCAGCGCTTTCACACTGTTGAAATGTTTGTTCACGTCCAAATCACTGAAAAGAACAGGAACATATTGAAGTTGGCTGGTACTTTTTTTAGGGCGGATACGTTTGGGTTCGCGGCAAACGCCCTTCCCGCTATACCGGGGGAAAGTGTCCTGGTGTTCCTTCAATAAAACAATTTTACGGCTTTCCGCATCCAGGATCAGCCAGGCAGTATTCGCACGCAATAACACTTCGTGCTTTTCGTTTTCAAGAACAAATTCGCGGTATGCATACACGCCATCCGTACCCGCCGACCAGGTATTCAGCGTAATCGTTTCCTGCCAGGCCGGATAATGCTCCACTTCAACATACATCCGCGACAGCACCCAAAGCATGTTCTGACTTTGCAGGTGATCGTATCCCCAGTCCATCACCTGCGCATGAGCCCAGGCGGCCTCAAGCATAAACTGAAACAGCGAGCAAACCGAGGCTTTCCCGTAATGGTTGGTCTGATAGGATTGAACCGCGATTTGCGTGGTAAATTTCTCCATGAGTTCGGCTTTTTATTTAAACCTTTCGACAAAATTATTGTTCAGCTTTGAAAATAAAGAAGCTTTCACGACTTTTGCGAAAATTTTTTTTCATGAGCGAGATCATTATTAAGACAGCAGAACAAATTGAAGGAATCAGGCAAAGCAGCCAACTGGCAGGCAAAGCGCTGGTTATGATTGCAGAACACGTAAAAGCCGGGGTGAATACCGAGTACCTGGACAAACTGATTGACGAATTCATACGCGATCATGGTGCCATACCTGCCACCCTGGGCTATAGCGGTTACCCAAAGTCATGCTGTATTTCGCTTAATGAAGTAGTCTGCCACGGAATTCCCGCTCCCGATATCATCCTGAAAGAAGGCGACATCCTGAACATTGACGTGACAACCATTCTGAACGGCTACTATGGCGACACCAGCAAAATGTTTACGGTGGGTGAAGTTTCAGACAAGGCCGCACAGATCATTCAAGTGGCCAAACATTGTCTCGACCTGGGAATCCAACAGGTTCGGCCCGGAAACCAATTTGGCAACATCGGCTTTGTAATCGGCCGCTATGCCAAAGCTCATAAATACAGCGTGGTGTATGAGTTTTGCGGCCATGGCGTAGGACTCGAATTTCACGAAGCGCCACAGGTTGACCACATTGCCCGTCGCAACTCGGGCGCAGTAATGCAGCCGGGCATGACCTTCACCATTGAACCGATGATTAACGAAGGGAAAGCCACCACCCGCGTGGACAAGTATGACGGATGGACAGCACGCACCAGCGACGGCAAGCTTTCGGCCCAGTTTGAGCATACCGTTTTAGTAACTGAAGATGGGGTGGAAGTTCTCACCGACGTGACCGGCGAATACAACCGATAGCATTATCTGGCGCCAAAGTGGTTGCCGGTTTGTTTAAATGGCGTATTTTAGCCTAAGATTTGACCAGGTAAACCAAATCACCCAACCTGGTCGTTTTACCCGATACGCTGTGAACCCAATTATTCGTTATATCAATAAGGTGGTGCTGAGCGCCGACATTGCTGCCTATCCCCGCATGGAGGATAAGAAAAAGAGCATTTTGCTCCACCTGTTCTTCATTTTTTATTTCCTGGTTGTTTCCGGCTTCGTCGTTTTCAACTTGGTAACCGATAATATTCCGTTCCTGATTGCCAATTGTTTGGGCTTCGTATGCGGATTTATTCTGTTTTACCTCTACCGGATCAGGAAATTACTTCACGTGGTAACCAGCATTTTTATCGTTACCCTGACGATATTGGTTACTTTTTTCATCCAAACCGGAGGGATCAAAAACACGGCCCTGGTTTTTGCCTTGCTCCTTCCCCTGCCTGTCATCCTGCTGCTCGGAAAGCATTGGGGCCTGTTTACTCTCGTTGCCTTTTTAGCGGTCAACACCCTTGGATTTTATTTTTTTCACGACGAAACTTGGTTCCCACAATACAATTTGACGATGATGGGCCGCACCGGCTTGGTATTTTTGTTGATTTCGCTGACCGCCTATTCCAACGAATACGTTTTTGAACTGTTGTACCTCCGGCTCGAAAAACTATCCGATTCACTAAAAATCAGCCAGCAAGGCTATAAAAACCTGGCCATGAACAAAGAGCGCTTTGTATCGATGGTTTCGAACAACCTGGGCGACCATATCGGAAGTTTTGCCGCCATTGCCAACCTGCTGAAAGAGGACTATTTTGAGCTAACCGACCAGCAACGCATGGAACTAATCCGGAGCCTGGCCAACATTTCGCAACAAAATTTTAAGCTGCTGCAGGATTTAATGAAATGGTCAACCGTGCAAAGCGAATTAATCCCTTTTTCGCCCAAACCGATCAAACTGGAAAAGGTTTACCGCGATGTGATTGAACTCTTCCATCCGATGATCGAAGAAAAGAACTTGTCTTTTTTCTTAAAAATGAAAAGCAACTCGGAGGTATTTGCCGATGAGGATATGGTGGGCGCCATCCTGCGAAACCTGGTATCCAATGCGATCAAGTTTTCCCACTCCGGCGGTGAAGTAAAGATCTCGGCAGTTGAAAATGGCGATCGCATGGTGGTTACGGTTACCGACAACGGCGCTGGCATGTCGCGCGAAACGCTGATGCGGATCAATTCAAAAATCCCCTTTTCGGCGGCCGGGGCCATTCCGGAAACCGGCTCAGGTATTGGCCTGATCCTGACCAGGGAATTCCTGCAAAAAAACCATGGCGAGCTGCACATCGAAAGCCAGGTTGGCTCGGGCACGGAAGTTTCGTTCACCCTTCCGCTGGCAGAATAAGTTTCAACAGAAAGCAACATCCGGTAATCAATTACCAATCAATCAGCATAAACCATCAGTTGTCAATTGTGCTAAGAATCGTATTTTTGCCCCTATGAGAGGACTCGGTACCAGCCTGCTACTACTATTATTGATCCTGCTGGCAGCAGGTCAACTGCTTGCACAGAGCAACAATGCCACTGTTTTTGGCCGGGTTACCGACAATAATGGACAGGCAATTGACCTGGTCAATGTTTCGCTGAAAGGATTCCCCATCGGCACAGTCACCAACAAGAAAGGCGAGTATCTGCTGCGTATTCCTGCCCGACGCCAGGTAACGCTGGTCTTCTCCATCGTTGGTTATGAAACCATGCAGCAGGAATTGAAAGCCGGTGAGGAACAACGCCTGGAGCTGAACATTTCCCTTCAGGAAAGCACCGAACAGTTGGATGAAGTAAAAGTCACCCGGCACCGAAGAGCACAAAGCAACATGACCCGCATCGATCCGTCGTTTACCAACAACCTGCCCCATGCGACTTCCAACGGCGTAGAAGCGCTGATAAAAACCCTGCCCGGCGTTTCGTCCAACAATGAACTAAGCTCGCAATATTCCGTTCGCGGTGGAAATTTCGATGAAAACCTCGTGTATGTAAATGACATTGAAATTTACCGTCCGTTTTTGGTCCGTTCGGGACAACAGGAAGGGCTGAGTTTTATCAACGCCGACCTGGTTTCGTCCATTGAGTTTTCGGCCGGGGGCTTCGATGCAAAATACGGCGACAAAATGGCTTCAGTGCTCGACATCAGCTACCGCCACCCTACCGCTTTCAACGGATCGGCTTCAGCCAGCTTGCTTGGCGGCTCTGTACATGTAGAGGATGTCAGCAAAAATGAAAGGCTCAGTTTTCTGGGCGGCCTTCGTTACAAAACCAACAGTTACCTGCTGAATAGCTTGGATGAAACCGGCGAATACGATCCAAAATTCACCGACATGCAGGTTTATCTAACCTATCAGTTTTCAGACCACCTTGAAGTGTCGTTTCTGGGCAACCTGGCCAGAAACCAATACCATTTCATTCCCCAAACACGTGAAACCGCTTTCGGAACCTGGCAACAGCCACTCCGCGCAAAAATTTATTTTGACGGACAGGAAAAAGACCGGTTCGACACCCAACTGGGAGCACTGGCCGCCAACTTCCACCCGAATAATCAGCTAAACATCAAATTGATTGCCTCGGCTTTTCATACCCGCGAAGAAGTTAACTATGACATATTGGGTCAATACTATCTCAACGAGCTAGAACGCGACCTGGCGTCGGAAGCATTTGGCGACAGCGTGCTGAACCTGGGCGTTGGCAGTTTCCTCAACCATGCCCGCAACAAGTTGGATGCACGTGTTTTCAACCTGGAACACAAAGGAGCCTGGAACACGGAAAAACACCTGCTAAACTGGGGTGTGAAAGTTCAGCTTGAAAAAATACACGATCAACTGAATGAATGGGAATTACGCGATTCAACCGGCTATTCCCTGCCCTACTCCGAACAGGAGGTACTGCTGTACCGAACCGTCTTCACCAACAACCGGATGAACTCCACCCGGGCCAGCGCCCATATACAGGATACTTATGCCCTGCCGGTGACTAACGGAGACCTTTACCTGACTGCCGGACTGCGCGCCCATTACTGGGATTATTCCAACGAATGGCTGGTAAGTCCGCGTGCATCCGTTAGTTATTACCCCGGTTGGGAAAAGCAGTTTGTCTTCCGGCTTTCGGGAGGAAGCTATCAGCAACCGGCATTTTTTAAGGAACTGAAGGACCGCGACGGCAACATTTACACCAATGTAAAAGCCCAGAAATCGGCCCAGGTCTTACTGGGGGCCGACTATCTTTTCCAGGCTTGGGACCGGCCTTTCAAGCTAAGCTCGGAACTGTACTACAAACATTTTTCACGTCTGGTGCCTTATCAGGTCGAGAATGTCCAGATCCGCTACCTGGCCAACCAACAGGCCACCGGTTATGCAGCCGGTTTCGATGTAAAGGTGAATGGCGAATTCGTGAGTGGCATCCAATCGTGGGCCAGCGTTTCATTGCTGCAAACCAAAGAAAATATTATCGGGGACGGACATGGCTGGATTCCGCGACCAACTGACCAATGGCTGAACATCAGCCTGTTTTTTCAGGACTATTTCCCCGGAAACCCATCGTGGAAAATGCACCTGGCGGCCTTTTACGGATCGCGCCTTCCAACCGGCCCGCCCAACTCCGAGCGTTATCAGGACATCTTTCGCATGCCGCCATACCGTCGGATCGATTTGGGTATTTCAAAAGTGTTGATTGGCTCCAACAGTCATTTTAAGCCGCAAAGTTTATTCACCCATATCAACGATATGTGGTTGAGCCTGGAAGTGCTGAACCTGTTGGGAATTAACAATACCGTTTCGTATTTTTGGGCAAGCAGTAATTATGGCGACCTGTATGCTGTTCCCAATTACCTGACTGACCGGAAACTAAATCTCAGTTTAACTGTAAAATTTTAACCGTATGGAGCTGCCCTTCTTTCAAGTTGATGCTTTTGCTGAAAAACTGTTTAAAGGCAATCCGGCCGCCGTCGTGCCGCTGGAAAATTGGTTGGACGACGAGCTGATGCAGGCCATCGCCATGGAAAACAATTTGTCAGAAACGGCCTTTTTTGTCCCCTCGAAACTGGGCTTCGAAATCCGTTGGTTCACCCCTAAATCCGAAGTGAAGTTATGTGGTCACGCCACGCTGGCAACAGCCCACGTTATTTTTGAGGAAGCAAATTACCCAAAGGATGAAATCACCTTTGGCAGCAAAAGCGGCCTGCTGCAGGTAAAAAAGACCGGCAATTTATTGCAGCTCAATTTCCCGGCCGACAAGCTTTCGCCGGTTGATGCGCCAAACCAGATCATCAAAGCCCTGGGAAAGCTTCCCGAAGCTTGCTTCAAGGGCAAAACCGACTACCTGCTGTTGTATCAAACAGAAAAAGAAATCCGGGAGATGAACCCGAACTTTTCAGCCTTAGCCAAAGCGGATGCACGCGGAATTATCGTAACAGCACCGGGCGAGCAGGTGGACTTTGTAAGTCGCTTCTTTGCGCCGAAAGTAGGTATAAATGAAGATCCGGTAACAGGCTCGGCCCACACCTCGCTGACGCCTTTCTGGGCCAAACGCCTCGGCAAAACTGAGTTTAAGGCCTACCAGCTGTCCCAGCGTGGTGGCGAATTAATTTGTACCCTGCAAGATGACCGGGTGCTGATTGCCGGCAAAACCAAAACTTACTTGCGCGGAGAGATCTTCATCTGATGGACAACTACCATATAGGCTGATCAATCGCTGAATGAAAACCGAAATCCAGTTTATAGTGTCGTTACAAATTCATTTTCCAAAGAAACTGAATGAGCTTTTAATTATCGGTTGACAACAGTTCGATCCATCTTTCCGTAAGAATTAGTTTGAACCTGAAGGTTTAAGCAATTGTTTCTCAATTTACAGGAAAAAATTCAATATGGAAACCCACCGGCACACCAATGAACTGATTCATGAAACATCGCCGTATTTGCTGCAACACGCCCATAATCCGGTAAATTGGATGCCTTGGGGAGAGGAGGCCCTTCAGCAAGCCAAGGCCGAAAATAAGTTGCTGCTCATCAGCATTGGGTATGCGGCCTGCCACTGGTGCCACGTCATGGAACACGAGTCATTTGAAGACGAACTGGTAGCCGAAATCATGAACCGGAATTTTGTGTGCATCAAGGTTGACCGGGAAGAACGGCCGGATGTGGATCAAATTTACATGACAGCAGTCCAGCTAATGACCGAACGCGGAGGCTGGCCGCTGAACGCCGTGGCGCTTCCGGATGGACGCCCCATTTGGGGAGGAACCTACTTCCCGAAAGAATCGTGGGTAAACGCCCTCCAACAACTTGCCGGATACCACCGGCAACATCCCGATAAAACAACAGAATATGCCCAACGCTTAATGCACGGAATTGAGCAAAGTGTCCTCCTGCCAATCAGTCGCGAAAACCGTAAACCTGGACTGGAAGAAATTAAGATGGTCGTACGTTCGTGGCAAACGGATTTTGATTGGGAAGAAGGTGGCAGCCAGGGAGCGCCAAAGTTTATGATGCCCGGCAACCTGCTCTTTTTACTTCGGTGGGCGCATCAGCAAGAGGATGGCAGGGTGGAGGCCTTCGTAGAAACCACTCTCAACAAGATGGCCATGGGGGGAATTTACGACCAACTGGGTGGCGGCTTTGCGCGCTATTCCACCGATACCGTTTGGCGGGTGCCCCACTTTGAGAAAATGCTTTACGACAACGGGCAACTGCTCAGTTTGTATTCCCGGGCATTTCAGAAATTTCAATACCCCCTGTACCGCGAACTTGTTGGTGAAACAATTGGCTGGCTGAAACGCGAGATGCTTTCTCCCGAAAACGGCTTCTATTCCTCACTTGACGCTGATAGTGAAGGCGAAGAAGGCAAGTTCTACGTTTGGCAGAAAGCAGACTTACAGAAGCTACTTTGCAAAGATTCCGATTTGTTTGCAGCCTATTTTAATGTCAATTCAACTGGCTACTGGGAAGACGGCAATTACATTTTACTGCGCCGGAAAAGTGATGCGGCATTTGCCGAACAGCACGATTTATCACTCAATCAATTAAAAGATAAAGTAAAACAGTGGAAAACCAAGCTACTGGCCGTGCGCGAAGAACGGGAACACCCGGCCCTGGATGATAAAATCCTGACCTCGTGGAACGCGCTGGTGATTACCGGATTGACCGATGCGTACAAAGCTTTGGGTGAACCGGAGTACCTGGAGCTGGCAACAAAAAACGCTGATTTTGTAACTAAAAAACTGATGTCCGAAAGCGGGACCCTACACCATTCCTATAAAAACGGAAGTAGTAAAGTAGATGGTTTTCTGGAAGATTATGCGTTGTTTATCCAAGCCTTGGTCGCCTTGTTTGAAGTTACTGCTGATGCCGCCTTTTTGCAGCGGGCCGAACAACTCACGGAAACTACCTTCAAACAGTTCTTTGACCCGGGGAAAGGTATTTTCTATTTCAGTCCGGCTGGCAAAACCGACCTGATTACCCGTAGCGTGGAAGTATATGACAACGTAATTCCTTCGTCCAACTCGGTAATGGCCAACAACCTCTTCCAACTGGGTCATCTTTTAGGAAAGCCAGGTTACCTGGAAGTTGCTGAAAAAATGCTTGAAAAAGTCGGTGAAAGTGCGGCTCAATTTCCATCCGGGCATTCCAACTGGCTGAACCTGGCCCTGAGTTTTTCGGACGACCAGTTTGAAGTGGCCATAACCGGCCCCGAGGCGATCCGTTTTGGGCGGGAGCTGCAAACCAACTATATGCCCAACTGCTTGTTTTGCATGGGCGAAACAGAAAATTTACCCCTGCTGAAAAACCGGGTAAATAAAGGGAAAACACAAATTTATGTATGCCAAAACCAAGCTTGCCAGCTCCCGGTTGAAACGCCAGGGCAAGCGTTGAAGCTGATTTGCGGAAAATAGAGTATTAATCGTCTTCCAAAATATTTTTCACCCGCCCAACCTCACCTGTTTCCAGGCGCACTTTAATTCCGTGCGGATGCATAGGCGACTTAGTGAGGATTTGCGCCACATACCCCTCTGTCAGTTCCCCGGTTCGCTGATCCTGTTTTTGAACAATTTCCACATGGCTTTCAATTTTCACATTCGATCGTTTCCTTCCGTCCATTTTTTTAATTTTTAGGCGATGAAAGTAGCAACTATTCTGGTAAATGAAAAATCAAAAGCCTGTCAGCAGTCATTCCCGATGACAGGATAAAAACGAATTCTGCCCACTCCCAAATAACACAAGAGGCTGCCCTTTTGGACAGCCTCCTCCTATTTTATAAACAGGTATTTCCTATTCTGCGAATCTCGCTTTCAGGTACTCGCGGTTCAGACGGGCAATGTTGGTGATAGAAATGTTTTTCGGACATTCCACTTCGCAGGCGCCGGTGTTTGTACAGCCGCCAAAGCCCAGTTCGTCCATTTTGGCCACCATCGCTTTTGCACGACGTTTTGCTTCAACACGTCCCTGCGGCAACAAGGCCAGCTGGCTCACTTTTGCCGAAACAAACAACATCGCTGACGAGTTTTTACAAGCTGCCACACATGCGCCGCACCCGATGCAAGAGGCTGAATCCATCGATTCATCAGCATCTATTTTCGAGATAGGGATGGCGTTGGCATCGGGGACACCACCAGTGCTCACCGAAACGTAGCCCCCGGCTGCAATAATCTTGTCAAATGCATTACGATCAACGATCAAATCCTTGATAACGGGAAATGCAGCAGCACGCCATGGTTCGATGGTTACGGTTTCGCCATCTTTAAATTTACGCATGTGCAACTGGCAGGTGGTTACATCGTCATCAGGCCCATGCGGACGGCCATTGATATACAGCGAACACATCCCACAAATACCTTCACGGCAGTCGTGGTCAAAAGCCACCGGTTCTTTATTTTCGTTGATGAGCTGCTCGTTCAAAATGTCCATCATTTCCAGGAACGAGCTGTCGGTTGAGATGTTGTTAACCTTGTAGGTTTCAAAACGGCCTTTCTCTTTGGGGCCATTCTGACGCCATATTTTTAATGTGAGATTTATTGTTTTTTCCATGATTGATCTCCTTTTAAAAAGCCATTACTTGTAATTACGTTGAACCATTTTCACGCTCTCGTAAACCAGGTTTTCTTTATGAAGTACCGGTTCTGCATCGTCACCTTTGTATTGCCAACAAGAAACGAACGCAAATTTATCATCCTGACGCAGAGCCTCACCCTCGCCGGTTTGATATTCCTCGCGGAAGTGTCCACCGCAAGATTCTTCGCGGTTCAACGCATCGCGGGCCATCAGGTCGCCAATTTCAATAAAATCGGCCAACCGGTTGGCTTTTTCCAATTCGATATTCATTCCTTTGATATCGCCGGGGATACGCACATTGCTCCAGAACTCCTTCTTGATTTCGGCAATACGTTCAATGGCATGCTGAAGCCCCTTTTTGTTGCGGCCCATGCCTACGAAGTCCCACATCACCAGACCAAGTTCTTTGTGCAAACTGTCAACCGAGCGGTTCCCCTTGATGCTCATCAGTTTTTCGAAGCGGCTTTTTACGGCCTTTTCTGCTTCAACGAATTCCTTTTCTTCCGTACTCATGCGCGGTGTGCGGATATCGTCGGCCAGGTAATTCTGAATGGTGTATGGCAATACGAAATAGCCATCAGCCAGTCCCTGCATCAGGGCCGAAGCACCAAGTCGGTTGGCGCCGTGATCGGAGAAGTTGGCCTCACCGGCAGCAAACAAACCGGGAATAGTCGTTTGCAGTTCATAATCAACCCAAATGCCACCCATGGTGTAGTGAATGGCCGGATAGATCATCATCGGGGTTTCGTATGGATTTTCGTCAACGATTTTTTCGTACATCTGGAACAAGTTGCCGTAGCGGGCTTCAATCACATTTTTGCCCAAGCGTTCAATCGACGATTTGAAATCGAGGTAAACAGCCAGGCCTGTGCCTACTCCATATCCGGCGTCGCAACGTTCTTTGGCAGCACGCGAGGCCACGTCGCGCGGAACCAGGTTGCCAAAAGCCGGGTAGCGACGCTCCAGGTAATAGTCGCGATCTTCCTCTGCGATTTGGGTTGGTTTCAATTTTCCGGCACGAATTGCTTCGGCATCTTCTTTCTTGGCAGGCACCCAAATCCGTCCGTCGTTACGTAACGACTCCGACATCAGGGTCAGCTTACTCTGGAACTCACCGTGAACCGGAATACAAGTTGGGTGAATCTGGGCCATACACGGATTCGCAAAGAAAGCTCCTTTGTGGAAAGCTTTCACGGCAGCCGATCCGTTTGATCCCATCGCATTGGTTGACAAGAAGAATGCATTTCCATATCCCCCGGTTGCCAATACGACAGCATGTCCGAAATGACGCTGCAATTCACCGGTTACCAAGTCGCGGGCAATGATACCACGGGCTTTTCCATCGACAATAACAATGTCAACCAATTCGGTACGCGTGTACATTTTTACGGTTCCGGCATTTACCTGCCGCATCAGAGCCTGGTAAGCGCCCAGCAACAACTGCTGTCCGGTTTGTCCTTTAGCATAGAAAGTACGGCTTACCTGAGCTCCGCCAAACGACCGGTTGTCGAGCAAACCACCGTACTCGCGGGCAAAAGGAACACCTTGTGCCACACACTGGTCGATAATACTGTTGCTCACCTCAGCCAAACGGTACACATTGGCTTCACGGGCACGGTAGTCACCTCCTTTGATGGTATCGTAAAACAAACGGAAAACCGAGTCTCCATCGTTCGGGTAGTTTTTAGCAGCATTGATACCACCCTGTGCAGCAATTGAGTGCGCACGACGGGGCGAATCCTGGATAGTAAAGTTTTTTACATTGAAACCCATTTCACCCAGCGAAGCAGCAGCCGAAGCACCTGCCAAACCGGTACCAACAATAATGACATCCAATTTTCGCTTGTTGGCCGGGTTCACCAGTTTTTGGTGATCTTTATAATTTGTCCACTTCTGGGCTAAAGGCCCTTCGGGTATTCTTGCATTTAATACGCTCATAATTCAATTTCTTTTCGATTAAAATTTAATCAGGAAATACAACGGAATAATAGAGAAACCTAAGGCTACCATTACGGCAAAGATTTTACCGACAAACTGAAGGCGAGCCAGCCATACCTTGTTGGCCAGTCCCAAAGTTTGGAACGATGACCAGAAACCATGGCCCAGGTGAAGGCCCAATAAGATTCCACCAAGAATGTAAATAATGCCGTAAACAGCACTGTTGATAAACAAATCCGAAACAAGTGCATAGGTATTTTCCATGTGCTCACCATTCACCAGCACATGTTCCAGCAGCGGATCGCCGGAAACCTTTATCTTCCAGAAGAAGTTCATGATGTGAAGCACCAGAAAAACCAACACCAACGCGCCCAAGATCAACATATTGCGCGAAGCCCAGGTACTTGAATAAGAAGCATTGGACTGGGCATAACCTACTGGCCGGGCTTTATAGTTCTGATAACTAAGAAGAAATGACCAGATGATATGGATAATAAATCCAAGGCCAAGTAAGGGTTCCATGACTTTGATCAAGGGGTTGGTTGCCATAAAATGTGCACCCTGGTTAAACAGATTGCCACTGTCATCAAAAATCAACAATAAGTTGATTCCCAAATGCACGCAAATGAACATCATCAGAAACAAACCTGATATGCTCATAATAAACTTCCTTCCGATAGAGGCAGTCAGAAAATTGCTCATAGGATAACTGATTTATATTAGTACATTAATAAATTATTGTTGCAAAAAGCTCAACAAAAGTAGGTCTAAGCGACTTTTCAACCAATAAAAGCCGTTCTAAAATAGGTAATTTAAAATGTTTCTAAGCATGTTTTACCAGCAAATAAATCACCAAGCTGGTTTCCAAACCATTAACTGAAATTAACTTGTAAAATTTCTGTTAACAGTCCGAATCTCTCCCTTCCCGATTGGAAGTCACCAACTCCAAAAAAGCAGAAAGAAACGGTAATTTTTAAAAATGATCCTTTATTTTGAATAAACCAGCTTTTTCCTATTTTTGCAGGGCTTTTAGAAACCGACTATTGCTACGGAAAATTAAAAGTAATGATGGTTCCATAGTTCAACGGATAGAACGACAGTTTCCTAAACTGTAAATCCGGGTTCGATTCCCGGTGGAACTACTTTAAAACCATTAACTTAACAACAAGAAGCAGGCATAACGCACCCCATCCATCATTCGACATTCATCAATCAACATTACTAAGGCGCTTCCTTTGCCTTTCCGAGGGACAAACATTGTGTTTAATAAAAGGTTTCTGTAAGCTTTCTCTAAGCTTATTATGTATTAACTTAGGGAAATCTTAGTGAATATTTAGTTATTCTTTATTTAAACAGCAAACATGGCACGAACGAAAGGTATAGGAGGACTACAGCTAAGCGGTAAGCTGGGTAACCTGGTTTTTGTTCCTTATGGCGACGAAACCATTGTTCGCATGGCCCCCGAAAAGCGGAAAAGCGACAGTTGGAGCCAAAAGCAACAAGAACATCGACGGCGGTTTTATGGGGTGAATGTATTGTACCGAAAGGTGAAACAGGAATTTGTAGAGCCGATCTGGAAGCGTTCGGCCACGAAAAAGCTTACCGGCTACAACTTGTTTATCAAGGCCAACCTGCCGGCCTTCGGCGAATTCGGGCAACTGGTTGACCAAAGCCTGCTTCATTTTTCCTGCGGGCCGCTGCCCCTGCCCAAAAATCTATCTGCCAAGCGATCGGGAGATCAGCCCTCGGAGGTACATATTAGGTGGAACCCCCGTTGTTTCACACAACAGGAAGCAGCCGACGACGAGCTCTGCCTGGTATTGCTGGGCGATCCGTATGAGGCGAGGCTCGTTGGCTGCGGAGTGGGCCGGGGAGCCGGCGCCTACACCCTTCACCTTAACGAACAGCAAGCACAGGAACACCCGGCGCTTTTCCTCTTCTTCCGGCGTAACGATGCTTCGTACTACTCGGACGATAAATTTTTCCGGCTCTGAGGTTTGGGTAAAGCATTTTGGTCGGTTGAGGGTGTCCAAAAAGTTTTTGGGCACTCTTTTTTTTGTTCTAAGTTTTATGTTTTCTGCAATTATTGTTATATTTAAAGCATTGGACGACAAAGCAATATGGCAAATATAACATTCAAATCATACGATCAGGGACAAGGGGTTTTATTCCCTCAAAGTATTGATAGTATGATAGCAGAAGAAAGTCCGGTATGGTTGATTAACCAGATCGTTAATGAACTGGATTTATCAGGTATCGATTTCGGATATAAAGGAGGGGGATGTAGCGGGTACCATCCCCGAATGCTTTTAAAAGTGCTGTTTTAAGCTTATTTGAACCGTTACACGTTTGTGTGGCGTAAATCGGTAGAGAAAAACAGGGAAAAACTGGAATCAAAAATCAGGGGGATACTTTCACAAATAGACGAAGGGATCGCCCAGGACAATCAGCCGGATAATGAGCCGCCAACACCCATTAACAGCAAAGAACTGAGAGAACGTATTAATGCCATAAACAGGGAGAATAAGAGCAGGGAGGAATTGAAACAAATCAAAGCCCTTGAAGAAAAACACCTTCCAAAGTTAGAAGAATACGAAGATAAACTAGAAAAGCTTGGCACCCGAAACAGTTACAGCAAAACCGATGAAGATGCTACTTTTATGCGGATGAAAGAAGACCACATGGGAAATGGCCAGCTCAAACCTGCCTACAACCAACAAATAGGGACTGAAAACCAATTTATTACCCATTACGATTTTTTTCCTAATCCAACAGATACGCTTACACTGATGCCTTTCTTAGAAGGTTTTGAAGAAAATTATGAAGAACTTCCGGATAAAGTCTGCGCCGATTCGGGTTATGGAAGTGAAGAAAATTACAAATACATGGAAGACAATAAAATAGAAGCCTACGTAAAATACAATTACTTCCATAAAGAACAGAAACGCTCGTTTAAAAACAACCCATTCATACAAGAAAACCTGTATTACAATGCAGAACAAGATTATTTTGTATGCCCGATGGGACAGC
>NZ_JAPAAF010000046.1 GCF_025907915.1 Gaoshiqia sediminis | reverse complement strand
TAAAAGTAAAAATTGAAAAATGTGATGCCCTTCGCTGATTTTTGACTTGAAAACCCAAAATAAAAAAAGAGGCTGAACTCTTTTGAGACAGCCTCGTACCTGGCTTTCCCGTTTTAGGGCGTTTCGGATTTTATCCGGCGTGTAAGGCCACGGTATGGCGTGGCCGGACGGGTGGTGACGACCTTAAAAGAGCAGTTTAACATCTTCTAATAGAAAGAATGGCATTTAATTCCTAAAAGCGATTTCCCTGAGGAGTTCTTGTTCATCCTTTCATTCATAAAGAAAAATTGTATATTTAAAAGCAAATCGGATTATCATCAAGGGCATACCAGCATTATTTACCTGAACAAAAACTATTTATGTCTGCAAAAAAGAACCGGCTAAAAAAAGAACTTGGACTGTTTGATGTATTTTCCATCAGTACCGGAGCCATGTTCAGTTCCGGGTTCTTCCTGTTGCCGGGCTTGGCCAGCCAATTTACCGGTCCTTCCGTCTTTTTGGCCTACCTGGTTGCCGGCATCCTGATTGTTCCAGCCATGTTCAGCATCGCCGAAATAGCAACAGCCCTGCCGCGTTCCGGTGGCGCCTATTTCTTCCTGGACCGGAGCATGGGCCCTCTTTGGGGGACTATTGGCGGCTTAGGAACGTATCTGGCGCTGATTTTTAAAACTGCTTTTGCCCTCATCGGTATCGGGGCTTATGCCGCCATCTTCTGGGAAGTGCCGGTAAAAACCATAGCCATTGCTGCTACCTTTTTCTTCATGGCGCTGAATTTGGTGGGGGCGAAAAAGACATCATCGCTTCAAAACTTTTTTGTCATTTTTCTGGTGATTGTATTGGGTACATTTATCGTTGATGGACTTTACCGGGTATTTTTCTCCCCGGCAGTTGATGCCCCTCTTTCCAATATTCATTTCCAACCATTTCTCACCAACGGTTTCGAAGGACTGATTACCACAGCCGGGTTTGTATTTGTTTCGTACCTGGGACTGACACAAGTGGCCAGTGTGGCCGAAGAAATTAAAAACCCGGAACGAAATATTCCGCTGGGAATGCTGCTATCGCTGGTTGTCACAGGAATGATCTATTTCCTGGGCGTGTTTGTCATGGTATCGCTGATTGAACCGGCCGAACTGGCAAAAGACCTGGCTCCGGCAGCGACCGCGGTCAAACAACTGTTCCGGTGGTTGCCCGGCAATCTGGGGGTTTACCTGATGGTAGGGGCCGCCATGGCTGCTTTCGCCTCAACCGGAAATGCAGGCCTGCTTTCCTCCTCGCGCTACCCCTTTGCCATGGGACGGGACAAGCTCTTCCCCGTAAGTTTCTCGAAGGTTGGAAAAAACGGCACCCCGGTTACGGCCATTTTATTAACCACTGCCCTGATTATCTTTTTCATACTGACCCTTTCTGAAACAGGTATAGCCAAGCTGGCCAGCACGTTTCAGCTTTTCATTTTCATGCTGATCAATTTCTCGGTGATCGTTTTTCGAAAAAGCAACATTCAATCCTACGACCCGGGCTTTAAGTCGCCCTTTTACCCGGGAATGCAAATCGCCGGTATTGTGATCTCAATCATTCTGATCACTTACATGGGCTGGGCGGCCATTTTATTCAGCACCAGCGTTATCCTTATCGCGATTTTGTGGTACCGTTATTATGCACGCGAAAAAGTTAGGCGCGAAGGCGCCATCTACCATTGGTTTGCCTTGCTTGGGAAATACAGACACTCGGAGCTGGAAAACGAATTTATGACCATCCTGAAAGAAAAAGGGCTGCGCCAAGGCGATCCGTTTGATGAAACCATCATCAACGCCCGTATTACCCGAATGGAAAAAGACATCGCCTTTACCAATCTGGTAGAAGAAATCTCGGGTGTTTATTCTACCGAGATGCACGTTGGCAAGGATGCAATCATTAAAGACTTCTTATCCGTTTCGTCCATCGAACCGGCACTGACAATCCCCGAGGTATCGATTTTACATGCTCGCCACGACGGGGTTGACCATCCTTCGATGCACATTGTTTTATCCGGGCGGGGTATCCGGAAATTTATTGAAAAAAGTGGTATCCACTCGTATGATGATATCCGCGTCTTTTTCTTTCTGATGAACCCGCTGGAGGAATCGCGCATGCAACTGCGCATGTTGTCGCGCTTAATTGATATCACCGAACGCGAAAATTTCTTGGAAGACATTCTGACGAAATCCACCGAACGCGAAATTAAAGAATACCTGCTCCACAACGAACGGTTTATCACCGTGAGCCTGCTTCCCGGAACAGTGCAAGCTGAAATGATCGGCAAACAACTCAAAGAGATAAAATTACCACAAGATGTGTTGGTGGCCCTCATCGAACGGGATGACGAAACTTACGCACCAAAAGGGAACACGGTTTTACAGGCCAATGACGTCCTGACCATCATTGGAGAACCCCCGTCCATCACCTACCTGTTCAACAGGTACATGAAAACAAACAGCTAACCGGCTGAAGAAGCTTGCTTTTCTGATCGCACACACTACCGAAAGTTTACATGCCTGATGGTAAACGCGAAGTTTATATTATTTTTGGCTGACCGGGAAATCAACGATCCGGCAGAAACTGATTAATCCAGAAAAGCTATGGAGGGAACCTTGCTGAATATTTTCGGGCTGCAACTGCCCCTTGAAAATCCGGTGCTGATTTTCACGCTGATCTTGTTCATCATTCTGTTTTCGCCTATTGTGCTGAATAAGCTAAGAATCCCGCATCTGATCGGATTGATCATCGCCGGAATTGTTATTGGCCCTTTCGGACTTAATTTAATGGCTCGCGACAGCAGTATCATCCTTTTTGGAACCGTGGGACTGCTGTACATCATGTTTGTGGCCGGACTGGAAATTGACTTGGCAGACTTCAGAAAATATCTCAAAAACAGCATCATTTTTGGCGCCTACACATTTCTAATCCCAATGATATTGGGAACCTTTTCGGGTTTCTACCTGCTGGATTTCGGCATGAACACATCCATCCTGCTGGCCAGTATGTTTGCATCAAACACCTTGATCACTTATCCGATAGTCAGCAAGTTGGGGGTTGCCAAAAACCGGGCAGTGAACATCAGCATTGGCGGCACCCTGATTACCACCGTGCTGGCCCTGCTGGTGCTGGCGGTTATCGTAAAAATGGCAACCGGTGAAATTACCCACCATTTTTACTGGCGACTGAGTGGTTCCATCCTCCTGTTTGTGCTCTTCATCCTGTTTGGGTTCCCCCTTATCGGGCGGTGGTTCTTCAAACGTGTTGACGACAATATCTCTCAATATATTTTTGTATTGGGAATGGTTTTTCTAGGTTCATTTTTAGCACAGGTTAGTGGCATTGAATCGATTGTGGGCGCTTTCATGGCTGGACTTGCGCTCAACCGGCTCATCCCGAAAACCTCCCCGCTGATGAACCGCATCGACTTTGTCGGCAACGCCCTGTTCATCCCTTTTTTCCTGATTGGCGTGGGTATGCTAATTAATTTCCGGGCATTTATAAACGATTGGGAAACGATAAAAGTGGCTATCGTGATGAGCGTTGTTGCAACACTTGCCAAATTTTTGGCCGCCTGGATCACTCAAAAATCATTTGGCTATTCAGCCGACGAGCGCCGGTTAATATTTGGATTGAGCAATGCCCAGGCCGCTTCAACATTAGCTGCCGTTTTGGTAGGTTACAACATCATTCTGGGTCAGGATGCAAACGGCGAGCCCATCCGTCTTTTAAACGAAGCCGTGCTAAATGGTACCATTCTGATGATCCTGGTTACCTGTACCATTGCCTCGTTCGTCACCCAAAAAGGAGCGCAAAACATAGCCCTATCCGAATCTTCATCAGAAGAAGAACAACCGGAGAATGACGGCGAACGGATCCTCATCCCGTTTAGTAATGCAGCCAATGTAAACGAACTGGTGAACCTGAGCACTACTGTCAAATCGAAAAATAAAAAAGGCAAACTGGTAGGCCTGAATATTATTACCACTGGCCAATTCAACGAAAAAATTGAAAAAGAAGCCCATAAAATAATCGAATCTGCGGTGAAAGCGGCAGCAGCTACTGACAATCTGCTCCATCCGCTGGTCCGGTACGACCTGAACGTGGTAAACGGGATAGCAAACGCGGTGAAAGAACACAAAATCACGGACCTGATTATCGGTCTGCATGAAAAAAAGGGGATATCAGACTCCTTCCTGGGGAACCTGACCACAGGCATCCTTACCAAATGCAACACCACCACGCTCATTTACAAACCGTTTCAACCCTTGGCCACCATCAAACGGCACATTATTGTAGTCCCCGAAAATGCAGAAAAAGAATTTGGATTTTTCTTTTGGTTGCTGCGGGTGTGGAACATCGGAACTAACACGGGCACCAAACTGGTGTTTTTCGCTTCGGAAGAAACCACGGCCTTCCTGAAACAAATGCAGGAACAGCACCCGGTGGATGCTGAGTTCAACATCTTCTCCGACTGGGACGATTTCCTGATTCTCAGCCGTCATGTGCGCAAAGACGACAACCTCATGATCGTGATGAGCCGCCGAACTCATCCTTCGTTTAAAGAGTTTATGCTGAAGGTACCTTCGTACCTGAACAAGTATTTCGGAGAAAACAATTACATCCTGGTGTACCCGATGCAGCTGGGCGTGGCTGATCATTATGCAGCAAACTTAAGCAATCCTTCTTTTATGGAGCCGCTACTGGAACACGTAGAAAGATTGACTGAATTTAAAAAATTGATTTCGGGCTTCCTGAAAAAACGATAACAACCAACCAGTCCATCATAAATACCAATAAACATGAAGAAGCTGCTGACCTTTCTCCTCATCCTGATCGTAACCGGTTCTCTTGCACAACGTCAGGCCACTATTTATGACGAAGAAAATGTGCCTGAATATCAGCTCCCTCCACTGCTGAAAAGTCAAAACGGACGCAACATCAAAAAAGTAAAGCAATGGGAGAAAATTCGCAGGCCTGAGTTGCTACGCCTCTTCAGCCAAGAGGTGTACGGGAAAATACCGGGAGAAATACCAGCCCCGGAAATCATCATCCATGAAACCAACGGAAGCGCTTTTTACGGGAAGGCTGTCCGGAAACAGGTAGAGCTGGTCTTTTCCATGAATGATCGCGAGCTGCCGGTAAACATATTAATGTACCTGCCTGCAGCCACGCCAAAAGCTCCGGTTTTTCTGGGCTACAACTTTTTAGGCAACCACTCCGTTGCCGATGATCCGAATATCCGCCTCACCGAATCGTGGGTGTACGACCACCCCTCGCTGGGCATTGTCCACAACCAGGTTACCGAACAATCGCGCGGGGTAAGCGCCGAAAACTGGCCAATTGAGATGATCCTCGATGCCGGCTTCGGTCTGGTGACCGTTTACTACGGCGATGTGGACCCGGATCGTGATAATTTTTCGGACGGCATTCACCCCTTTCACTATAAAGCCGGACAGGAAAAACCGCGCCCCGACGAGTGGGGCTCCATGGCAGCCTGGGCCTGGGGACTTTCGCGGGTGATGGATTACCTGGAAGCCGATGAGCTGGTGAATGCACAAGAAGTCATACTACTGGGCCATTCGCGCCTCGGGAAAGCGGCCCTTTGGGCGGCTGCCTCCGACCCGCGTTTTGCCATGTGCATTTCCAACAATTCGGGTTGCATGGGTGCAGCCCTCTCGCGCCGCCGGTTTGGCGAAACAGTGGCTGTTGTCAACTCAAACTTCCCGCACTGGTTTTGCGGCAACTTCAAAAAATACAGCGGCTACGAAGATGAGCTCCCGGTTGACCAGCACATGCTGCTGGCGCTGATTGCCCCCCGCCCGCTATACGTGGCCAGCGCCACCGAAGATCAGTGGGCCGACCCGCTTGGCGAGTTCCTTTCCGCAAAACAGGCTTCGGAAGTATACCAATTGTTTGGCGTGGAAGGTTTAACAACCGACAGTTTTCCCGCACCCGATCAACCGGTTTTTGGCCGGGTGAGCTACCACATCCGCACCGGGAAACACGACATCACCCCGTTTGATTGGGAACAATACCTGAAATTTGCCCAACAACAGCTGGAGCCAGAATAATCAATCCAAAAAAAGAATCAGCACACTACAGCATAGTTGGTAAAATTGATTTATTTTGTTGTCAACTAATGTCAAGGCAAAAGTAAAAAGGCAGAAGGCAAAAGTCGTGAAAAACGGTAAATCCGGCTTTGGCATTCCAACAGGTACTTTTAAAATTGACAACCAATAAACCCTCAATAAAAAACAAATTGTCATGACAACTCACCACTTTCTGGCTTTCGACCTGGGCGCTTCCAGCGGACGGGCTATCCTTGGCACACTAGAAAACCAAAAACTCAGCCTCACCGAAGTCCACCGTTTCACCAACCAGATGCAACGTGTACACGGGCATGATTTCTGGAACATTTTCAGTTTGTTTGAAGAGTTGAAAACCGGCCTGAAAAAATGTATTTCCGACTTTAAAATTCAGCCCGAATCGATAGCTGTCGATACGTGGGGAGTTGATTTTGTCCATCTCGACAACAACGGGCAGATCCTTTCGCTGCCTTTCGCCTACCGCGATTCGCGTACCAACACGGCCATGGAAGATTTGTTCCGGCTCCTTCCCAAAGAAGAAGTTTACCGGCAAACCGGCATCCAGTTTATGCAGTTCAACAGCTTGTTCCAACTCTTTTCGATGGTACGCGACAAAAGTCCGTTACTAAAAATTACCGACCGCATCCTGTTTATGCCCAATGCGCTGAACTACCTGTTTTCGGGCGAGGCGAAAACCGAATTTTCCATTGCCAGCACCAGTCAGATGATTGTTCCCGGCGCCTGCAAATGGCAAACTCCGCTGCTGGAAAAGGCGGGTATCCCCACCTCCATCCTGGGCGACATCATTCTGCCCGGGCAACAAATTGGCTCCCTCACCGAAGAGGTGGCCCGCGAAACCGGCTCAACCCAAATCCCTGTGATTGCCGTGGCCGGGCACGACACGGCTTCGGCCATTGCCTCGGTGCCTGCCGAAAACGACAACTTCGCCTACATCAGCTCCGGTACCTGGTCTATCTTTGGTATCGAAACGCCGCAGCCCATTATTTCGAAACAAACCGCTGCGATGAACTTCACCAACGAAGGCGGTGTGGAAGGCACCACCCGCTTCCTGAAAAACATCATGGGCATGTGGCTCATCCAGGAATGCCGCCGGACCTGGGCAAAAGAAACCGACTATTCATGGATGGAGATGGTTGAGTTGGCCCGAAATTCCGAACCATTCAAATACCTGATTGACCCGGACGATTCGAACTTTTTGAACCCCGGCGACATGCCCGCCGCCATCACTGCCTTTTGCGAAGAAACCGGACAAGGGCGGCCCGCCACTCACGCCGAAATTATCCGTTGCATTTACGATAGCCTGGCGCTGAAATACCGGTTCACGCTCGACCAAATCCGTTCGGTGAGCGACCGGCCCATCGACAAAATACACATCATTGGCGGTGGAGCCAACAACCATTTTCTGAACCAGCTAACGGCCAATGTTACCGGACTTCCCGTGGTGGCAGGTCCAACCGAGGCCACGGCCACGGGCAACATCCTGATGCAGGCAAAGGCGCTTGGATACCTGAGAACACTTGCCGACATACGCGAGGTCGTGCGCGAATCGTTCGAGGTGACTGTTTTTTCACCTGAAACCGGCGGAGAGTGGGACAAGGCCTACCAAACTTTTTGTAACTTGTAACGTTTTTGAAGGATTTTGCGGCACTGCTGCACCCCTTTTCAGTTTTAAGCCAGAAACAGATGAAAGCAGAAATTATCACCATAGGCGATGAAATCCTGATCGGGCAGGTGGTGGACACCAACTCGGCCTGGATGGGCGAACAACTCAATTTGTACGGCATTGAGGTGTATCAGATTACCTCGGTGCACGACAACCACGACCACATCCTGCAAGCGTTTGCCGATGCAGAAAAGCGGGTTGACCTGGTGCTGATTACCGGAGGGTTGGGCCCCACCAAAGACGATATCACCAAAAAAGCCCTGTGCGATTTTTTTGATTGTGGCATGGTGGTGAACGAACAGGTATTGCAACATGTTACCGACATGCTTTCGCGGCGGAATGTGGCCATCAACCAGCTAAACAAGGACCAGGCGCTGGTGCCCGAAAAATGCACGGTGCTGCACAACGCGTACGGCACTGCCCCCGGCATGTGGTTTGAACGGGGCGGGACCATTTTCGTCTCGATGCCGGGAGTACCTTTCGAAATGAAAGGACTGATGAACGACCAGGTGTTGCCCCGCCTGCGCGATACCGGGAAAGCCAAATCGATTTACCACCAAACCGTTTTGGTGTACGGCATCCCTGAGTCGATGCTGGCCGAAAAAATTGAAGCCTGGGAACTAGCCTTGCCACCGTTCATCAAACTGGCCTACCTGCCCAACCAACTCATGATCCGGCTCCGGCTGAGCGCTTACGGCAGCGATCCTGAATTGCTTCGGAAGGAGGTTAACCGGCAGATTGAAACTTTAAGAACCATCATCCCCAACCACATTTTCGGGTACAACGGTGATACCATGGCCGGCGTCACCGGAAAATTGCTGGTACAAGCCGGGGCCATGGTGGCAGTTGCCGAAAGCTGCACGGGTGGCGCCATCTCGCAACTATTCACCGAAAACCCCGGAAGTTCGGTCTATTTTAAAGGGGCGGTGGTGGCCTATTCCAACGAAACAAAAACAGCCCTGCTGGGGGTAAATACCAAAACCCTGCAGGCACACGGGGCCGTTAGCCGCGAAGTGGCCCTGGAAATGGCCGAAGGCGTAAAAAAAGCATTGAATACCGAATATGCCATTGCCACCACCGGCATTGCCGGCCCGGATGGCGGAACGGAGGAAAAACCGGTTGGCACCGTCTGTATTGCCGTTTCAGGGCAACATCAGGTATGGGTAGAACGTTATACCTTTGCTCACAACCGCGAACGGAACATCCTGCGCTCGTCGCAAACAGCTATTAACATGCTGCGCCAACTTATTTTAACAGAAAACACAGAAACGATATGAAGAAAGCATTACTCATCCTTGTCGGAATTGTTGCCGTTCTCATGGCGACGGCCATCATCATCCCCATCGCCTTTAAAGGGCCGCTGATGGAAAAAGTAAAGAAGACCATCAACCAAAACCTGAATGCCACCGTTGAATTTGACAACCTCAGCCTGAGCTTGTTTAAAAGTTTTCCGAAAGTGCAGGCCGAAATTACCGGGCTGACAGTTACAGGAAAGGACTGCTTTGCCAACGACACGCTCGTATCAATTGGCTCCTTGGCCACCAACCTGTCGCTCAGCGACCTGTTTAAAAGCGATGACCTGAAAATTTCGTCGTTGCAGGTTTCCGGCTCCCGTATTTTTTTGCTGTCAACCACCGATGGCCAGGTAAACTGGGATATTGCCCTGCCGGACGATGCCGCACAATCCCCGGAAGAAGAAACCGGTGATGCGCTGACCATTTCGTTGCAAGAGATCATCATCCGCGACATGAGCCTCACCTACAAAGATGACGAAACCACAACACTGCTTAAACTGCTGAATACAAATATTGATGCTACCGGACAGGTGGAAGGCACGGTCACCAAATTCAACCTTGATGGCGAAGTGGGCGAATTCATCCTCGAATACGATTCAGTGCAATACATCGCGAATACCGTACTGAAAGCCAAAAGCGAGCTGACTGCCGACTACGACAAAATGAGTTTCGTTTTTGGCGAATCGACCCTGTTCCTGAACGCCCTCCCGCTGGATGTGAGCGGCCGCTTCGAAATGCCATCTGACAGCATGTATTTCGACATACTGTTTAAACAACCCCAAAGCAATTTTGAAACTTTGCTGGCGATGGTTCCCGAAGATTATCAGAACTATTTGAAAGACGTAAAAACAACAGGTGAAGCCGGTTTCGAAGGGCAAATAAAAGGTTGGTATTACGAAGAAGATTACCCGGGAATACAAACGCGCATGTTTATCAAAAATGCCACGCTGCAATATGCAGGGTCGCCCGAAAAGGTAGAACAAATCTCGCTGGAAACCAGCATCAGCAAACCGCAAGGCGGCTTCGACCTGCTGGTGGTGGACGTGTCGAATGCCCACGCGCAAATCCGCG
The DNA here is from genome assembly GCF_025907915.1 of Gaoshiqia sediminis. Classification (GTDB taxonomy): domain Bacteria; phylum Bacteroidota; class Bacteroidia; order Bacteroidales; family Prolixibacteraceae; genus Gaoshiqia; species Gaoshiqia sediminis. Next base: position 15,592 of record NZ_JAPAAF010000046.1, on the reverse strand, counting down.
AGAACCCGGTGGATATGAGCCTGCACCTCACCCACCCCATGACTGATCCGTATTTTGATGCTACGTTCAGCGGGAAAATCGACTTTACCCGTTTGGCCGATGTCATCCCGATGGACAGCATGGAACTTAGAGGATTGTTGGATGGGAAACTGGCTATCAAAGGAAAAATGTCGGCCATCGAAAAGCAGGATTTCACGAACATCTCGTCGAACGGGGCCTTCAATTTCCGCAACTTTTACATCCTGACACCTCAAATAACCCGCCCGGTTGAAATAAGTTCCGGGAACGTGGCGATCAGCAATACGGAAATTAACTTGTCGCAACTGGCTGCAAAAACCGGCCAAAGCGATTTTCAGCTAAACGGAAAATTATCGAATTACCTGCCTTACTTTTTTCTGAACAAAACCCTGAAAGGTGAATTCAACCTGAAATCGAACTACGTGAACTTTGACGAACTGGCCTCCCTGATGGCGGAAACAGACAGCGCAACCACCACATCGTCCGATAGCTTGATCGCTTTTCAGGTCCCGGGCAACCTCGATCTGGTGTTCCGTTCGCAAATCAACCGTGCCAGCTTCGACCGCATGGACATTCGCAACATCGACGGACTAATCCTGGTGAAAGACCAGGCGCTGCAACTGAAAAAACTAAACATGGACATGCTGCAAGGACAACTCACTGTTGACGGAGCATACAAAAACAACAAAACCAATAAACCGGAATTCGACTTCAACCTGGCCATCAATTCCTTCCAGATTCCGGCTGCCTACCAGTCGTTCAGCATGATGCAGCGCTATATGCCCATTGCCGCCCATAGCCAGGGCAACATTTCGTCGCAGCTGAAATTTAAAGGGCAGATGGACGAAAAGCTCAACATCATCGCCTCGTCGCTCAGCGGCAACGGCTTTCTGAACACGCAAAACCTTCAAATTCTGGATTCACCAACCTTTGACCAAATCCGCAACTTCATCAAAAAAGAAAAACTGAAGAATGTGAAAATTGATGATTTCACTTCAAATTTCCGGCTTGAAAACGGTAACCTGCTGGTGGACCCCTTCAATACAAAAATTGCCGACCAGGAAGTTACCGTGCAAGGCAAGGTGCTGGTTGACCGCACCCTGGACCTGAATATGGATTTCAAGGTAAACAAGGACGACTTGAATGCCGATATCAACAAAACACTGGGCTTTTTACCGGGCTCCGAAAACATCCAGCTACTCGATATTTCGGTAGTGGTGAGCGGCGAACTGACCCAACCCAAAGTTTCGTTGGATTTGAGCAAGGCACGAAAACAAATTGAAGAAGAAGTAAAAAAATCGACCAAAGAACAGCTGGACAAATCCGTCAAAAAGATTGGCAACGAATTGAAAAAACTGTTCAATTAAAGAAAGGCAAAAGTCAAAAGGCAAAAAAAACTTGAATATAGCCAGCAGTATTTGCCTCGGAACAAATTCTGACTAACGGTGAAAAATAGGGGATTTGCATCTCCGATTTTTCACCGTTGTAATTTTCCACCAAACTTCACTGACCAATCGACTTTGAAAAAACATTCCCGGCAGGCCCTTCTTTCTAAAAAGAAATGGCTACTTTTGCAGCGCTAATTGCAAAAATTAACAAATGGACGAAGGCCCTTATCATAAGAAAACGAAATTAGTAACCTCGCTGTAGGCGGCCTTATCATGTGCCTCCTGCAGACCAAAACAAAGGAGGCAAATACATGCTCAAGATTTTTAAAAGCTTTGGCGGATATGTTGAAATTCCGGAAGCAGAAAACGGCTGTTGGATTAATGTGGTTCAACCGTCTCCGGAAGAAATTGAACGCTTGCAGTCGGAATTTCAGGTACCCGCGGATCTGATTCAGGATATTTTAGACGTGGACGAACGCCCGCGCTACGAAGTGGACGATGACTGGTCGCTGATCATCATGCGCATCCCGGTTGAAAGCCCCAGTAACGGCGTTCCGTATTACACACTGCCGCTCGGCATCATACAAATCAACCAGGTAACCATTACACTGTGCTCTACCCTCAACGAAGTACTGCCGTTTGAACAGCCAGCCCTGTACCGCGGTCAAAACCAGCTCATTCACGATGAACTGAATTTTATCATCAAGCTGTTTTTGCGCTCGGGAAGCACGTATTTGCGATACCTGAAACAAATCAATCAGCAGACCGCCCAAATTGAAGATGAGCTGGAGAAATCGATCCGCAATAAAGAGCTGAACAAGCTGTTGAAGATGGAAAAATGCCTGGTGTATTTCATCACTTCATTGAAAGCCAACGAAATTGTACTGGCCAAATTGCGCAACTCCATGAAAAGGACCCTAACCGAGGTAAATGAAGATTTACTGGAGGATGCGATCATCGAAAACAAACAGGCACTGGAAATGTCGCAAATCTACTCCGACATCCAAAGCGGGATGATGGATGCCTTCGCCTCGGTAATTTCAAATAACCTGAACGTTGTCATGAAACAACTTGCCTCCATCTCCATCATTTTAATGATCCCGACCTTGATTGCCAGCTTATACGGGATGAACGTGCCCAACTATTTCGAAGATAAAACCTGGGCCTTCCCGGTGGTCATTGTCATTTCGGCCATCATGTCGCTAACCGGCATCATTATTTTCCGAAAGAAGGATTTATTCTAAGCATACAGATCACAAAAGACAGCAGGCCGGAAATTATTTATTGCCAGCCTGCTGTTTTTGTTAGAATAACTACTCCTGTTGCTCCGCCTCTTACTCGTTCTTGATTTTCAACAAATACCGCGTTTGAAGTTTTGAAGCCCTGGTTTTCGGGTTCAAAAACTTGAGAACGATCCGGGACAGGCTCCGGTGTTGCATCACCAACACCGTATCAACCGGCACATGCATTTCGGCCAGCTCATTTACCCCTTGCGGTCCGGTGTACAACCAATCGTTGGCCGGTGGTTTTATTCGTTGATAATCTTCCTTGGTAACAATATAACGACCGTAATTCTCGGAGTATAGGAAGATATCCCAATACCGTCCTTCTTCGGTATAAATATGCAGTTTGCTGTTTTCACCGGCTTCGTCGTTAAACACCCGGCAGGCTTCGAAGGAAGAATGGTACCGGGCCATATTGGGCAGGATATTGATATTAAGCGTGAAAAGCAAGGCTGAAATGGACACGAACAAATAGGCCAGCTGCTTTTCCAGGTTGTTCTTCCAGGTTAAAAGCCAGGCAAAAGCGGCCATCAGCACCGCGATCATCAACCATACCCAAACCCGTTTTTCGGGGAAAAAATACAGCAGAAAAGGAAAAACCAATAAAATCAGCAAAACGGCTATCACCAAATGGATCTTCCCAACTATTTTTTTCAATGCACGATGGACAGGCTCTTCGAAAATACGGTAAGCCCATCGTGCCGCTATAATCAGGATGAGTGGCAACACCGCGAGTTCATAGTGCGGATTTTGTTGTTTGGCAGCCGAAGCCACCAGCAAATATACCAGGATACCACCCAGCGTAAAATATTCATCGCCTTCAGATTGCTTCAGCCGGTTTTTTACTTTTTCCCGAATTTGCATGAAAATCCCGATAAAGCCAAGGATAGCCCAAGGGGCAATCATATACAAGCTGGTGTGAATATAAAAAAACGGATCGTTGCTGCTACCGTGGTAGCTTCCGGTAATCCGCCCCATGTTATTGGTCCAGAAATAAAACTTGATCCCCTCAACCCCGAATTGATTGAACAAACCCCAAAGTGCAGGCAAAATGAGGACACCCACTACAGGAATGGCCACCAGCCAACGGTAGTTAAAAATCCCTTTCAGGTTGCGGGTAAGCAAGAGGTGCAGCCCCACGGCCGATGCGGGAATGACCAGTCCGACCGGCCCTTTTGCCAACATGGCCACTCCAACAAAAACAGCCCCTAAATAGAAATGATATTCCTTCCCCAGTTTTATCCAGGAGGCAAATTGCCAGATTGACAGAATAACCGGAATCACCAGCAACGTATCCGTATGAATATCGTTGTGGAAATGAACATAGCCTAAACTGGTGGCCCAGAAGAACGCCGCCAACCGCCCGGTACGCTTGTCGTAAAGCAACTCGCCCAACTTACAGGTGGCATATACCCCAATTAACGAAATCAGCAGGACAACAATTTTATAAGCGACGCCCGACACGCCAAAAAGTTGAAAAACAGAGGCAGCAATCCAAAACAACAACGGAGGCTTTTGATCATACGCGTCGCCCCCGATCGTCAGATGGATCCAATCCTGATTATCCAGAATTTCACGCCCAACCTGGGCATATTTGGCCGCGTTGACAACCATTGGGACAAATAGCCCGGGAATATTTACCAACAGATAAAGTACGATGACCGGCACCAACCACACTATTTTTTTCATTCTTTCCTTCGAGTTTCTAAATGGATGACAAATGTAAGATTATGCTGAGATACAGAAACATTTCAAATTAAAAAAAGATTACAAGACGAATGTAAATTGCTACAACGAAAAGGATTCATCCTCCAATCTCTTTCAAAACAGGCACAGATAGATTATGCCGGATATGTTTTTTAATATTATTTTTACACGCTTAATATTTATGCAATATTTTTGGAGCCTCGTTGAAAACGACAACAGAATTAGAAACAGAAACAACACATCATGAATTCAAGAAAATTAATTACAGCTACAGAAATTATTTTGTGCACCGCCCTATTCATTTTTACCGGCTATGGCATGTATTTGGGGAGCCAGGGCCAGGAAGCCTTTGATACGCTGGTTCAGGAAGATGGACTGGTTGAAAACCTGACAGCCCTCTTTCTTTTCGCAGCCAGTGGGGTCAGTCTTTACCGGCTGTTCGAGTATCGGAAAATGAAAAAGCCGTTATGGATTTTCACTGCTGCCTTTATGGCATTCCTGTTCTTCTTTGCAGCCGGCGAAGAAATCAGCTGGGGACAACGTATTTTCGACATCCAAAGCGGCGAATTCTTCCTGGAAAACAACAAACAAGCCGAAACCAACCTGCATAACCTGGTTGTTGGCGGAAAAAACCTGAACAAGTTGATCTTTTCCCAGCTCATGTTTATCGTAATGATAACGTATTTTGTGTTTTCGCGCCCGATAGTTTGGAAAGTACCATCCTTAAAAAACCTGGTCAATAAATTCCGGATTCCGCTTCCTAAAACACAGCATATCATTGTGATGCTGGTGGTTACCCTAATGATTTTATCAATCGGGAAGGTCAAAGAAAGCGAACTGCACGAGTTGTCGTTTGCCTTTGTCTTTTTCCTGATCTTTTTAAACCCGGCGAAGCTCGATAAAGAATAAGCTCAGCATCATTCAATAAAAAAGTCCCCGGAGAAAATTTTGCGATTTTCTCCGGGGACTTTTTTATCGTGTCAGAATTAGCAATTCGACATAGGTTGCCTGCAATTGCATTTCGGCCTCCATCAACTGATCGACCGACTCGTAATTAAATTGCAGCTCCAACAAATAGTCGATCAATGAAATTTGCCCGGCTTGCAGCGCTTCATCCAGTAACTCTTTTTGCTGAATGTGCGCCAGTTCATCCCGGTATGAGGCCACCAGCTGTTGAGCATCCCCGGCACGACGAAAAACCTGCAGGAGATGATTACGCCATTGCAACCGGAAATCGCTTTCCTGCAACACCACAGCTTGCTGACGGGCACGGGCCGCTCTCACCGTATTCTTCTTCTCCCACAATGGAACGGATACCCCCACAGTGATCCCCTGAAATTTTTCGGCACCCACGCTTTCAGTCATGTAGCCGCCATTCAGCCGGGGCATGCTTTTGGCCCGGTTCAGCTTTTCCGAATGCTTACCGGCCTGTAATTCCTGGTGCAACCATTGCATCTGCGGATCAACGGCCATTACCTGCTCCAGCCACACCTCCGGATCCGCCGGTAACCGAACGGGCAAGTAGCCAGGTTCGTCAATCGTCAACGTTTCTCCTCCGTTCAAAGCTGCTAACTGCATGGCCGTTTGTTGCTTGTTCAGTTCCAGTTGCTGCAAATGCTTTTCAGTTTGCAACAGATATAAAGCCGCCTTGTTCCGGTCGATGCGATTGGCCTCGCCTGTTGCAAGCATTTCGTCGTATGCCCGGGCCAGCTCTTGCGCATCGTGTTGACGTTTTATAATCACTTCCGTTCGCTGGTTCAAATAAACCCATTCAACCCACAAAGCGGCAGCCTGTTGCAAAACCGCCCTCCGGTGTTGCTGAAACTCCAGGTTTGCCTGGCGGTCGCGGATGGTTGCCAGCTTTTGCTGATGCACATAAACCGTCGGAAATTCAATTTCCTGCGTGACCGAAAAATCCTTTCGGTTGCCAATCCCCGTAGGGCTGCCCCACAAGTAAGCGCCCTCAACCGAAGGATCGGCCGGACTGAGCCCGGTGCGGTTTTCCAGCTCCTGAGCTTCCGCAACCAATTGATATGCTTTCAATTGAGTATTATTCCGGATGATCTCCTGCAAGAAACTATCGAAACCGGATTGCGAGAAAACAGACACTCCGGAAAATAGCAACACTGCTATACTAATTAACTTCCTCATTATTTTTCGTTTTGAGTAAACCAAAACGGTGCAACAATTGGTAAACAACCGGCACCAGATAAATATTTAACAACGTGGAGGACAACAAGCCACCCAAAATCACCTTGGCCATCGGGCTTTGGATTTCGTTGCCCGGCGCATCGCCCCGCATGGCCAGTGGAATTAATGCCAGGGCTGCGGTCAACGCTGTCATCAGGATCGGAGCAAGCCGGTCAATGGAGCCACGAATCAGGGTTTCATCCAGCGACATGCCCTGTTCCTCCAACTGTTGAAAACGCGAAACCAGCAGAATACCGTTGCGGGTGGCCACGCCAAACAAGGTGATAAAGCCAATGATGGCCGGGATGCTGACCATCCCCGCGGTAATCCGAAGGGCAAACACCCCGCCAATGAGCGCCATCGGTAAGTTCAGTAGAATAATGCCCGCCAGCTTTGCATTTTTAAATTCGTGGAAAAGCAACAGAAAGATGATTGCAACCGCCAGCAACGAGGCCAGTAACAAGGTTTGCGATGCGCGGGCCTCACTTTCGAACTGGCCGCCGTATTCCAGGCGGTAACCTTCGGGCAATCGAATCTGATCGGCTATAATGCTTCTGATATCGTTCACCGTACTGTGCAGGTCGCGGCCGGCCACATTCGCCGAAATGACAATTTTACGCTGTACATTTTCCCGGCTGATTGAACTTGGGCCGGATCTGGATTCAATGGTCGCCACTTCTTCCAGCGGCACTTTTCCTCCAAGCCGGGTATCGATCAGGGCACTTTTCAGGCCTTCCATCGTTTCGGTGTAATCTTTATTCAGCCGAAGGATCAGTTCGAAACTCCGTTGCCCTTCGTAAATATCGGCCATCTTTTCACCAGCAAAAGCAACTTCTATAAAGTGGGTAAACTCGTCGATGGTAATGCCGTAACGGGCCAGCATTTCGCGCTTGGGCTTGATCTGTATCTGCGGAATTTCCACCTGTTGCTCCACGCTCACATCCACCAACCCGTCAATATCTGAAATAGCCGACTGAATTTGAGTGCCCAACCGGAACAGCTGATCCAGTTCGGTGCCGAACAGCTTGATCGCAATGTTGGCGCGGGTACCTGAAAGCATATGATCGATACGATGGCCGAGGGGTTGCCCAACCGTTGAAGCAATACCCGGAATAGCATGCAAGCGACTGCGCACTTCAGCCAAAAACGCCTCGCGGGGCCGGTCCTTCAATTCAAAGTTCACATCCACCTCCGCGCTGTTGGTGGTCTGCGAGTGCTCGTCAAGCTCGCCGCGACCCGTGCGGCGCGCGGTACTTTCTACTTCGGGGATGGCCAGCAGTTCAGTTTCGATCAGATTACCCAGGCGGTTGCTTTCTTCCAGCGAAATGCCGGGCTGGCTGACCGCAGAAATCGTCAGCGCCCCTTCATTAAACTCGGGCAAAAAGCTGCGCCCCATGGTTGAAATCACCCAAATGGCAATCACCAATACAACGAAAGATGCACTGAGAATGGTCCTTTTCCAATGGAATGTAAAACGAAGCGACTGCTCGTAATAACGGTGCATCGTCCGGTTCAGCCAGTTTTCCCGTGTTTTTCGGGTCAGGTACTTTTCGTTGGTCAGCAATAAACGGCACAACAGCGGGGTAAGTGTCATGGCTACCACCAGCGAAACAAACAACGAAACCAGGTAAGCAATCCCCAGTGGCTTCAACATGCGGCCTTCCATACCCGACAGAAAAAAAAGCGGAATGAAGGCGACCATGATAATCAACGTGGCATTCAGAATGGAAGCACGGATTTCTTTGGAGGCATCAAATACAATTTGCCAGGCCGATTCCCGCGCCGCTTCCGGTTTTTGATGATTTTGTCGCAAGCGTTTGAACACATTTTCCACATCAATAATGGCATCATCCACCAGCGAACCGATGGCAATGGCCATTCCCCCCAAACTCATCGTATTGATGCTCAACCCGAGAAGTTTCAAGGTGAGGACCGCTCCCAGCAGCGATAACGGAATGGCCAACAGCGAAATAACGGTGGTACGGAAACTTCCCAAAAACAGGAACAAAATAATCACGACAAACAGGCCACCTTCCAACAAAGCATGTTGCACATTTCTTACAGCCGTTTCGATAAAATCGGCCTGACGGAAAATGTGGCTGTCGAGCACCACATCCGGTGGCAAAGTTTTGCGCAGTTCTTCCAGATTGGCTTCGATATTTTCAGTCATTTTTAGTGTATTGGCATTCGGCTGTTTGCTGACAGACAAAATAACTGATGGCGTAGCATTTTGAGAGGCATAGCCCATTTTTACCGCCGCGCCAATTTTTACTTCGGCCACATCCTCCACCAACACAGGCTGACTGTTCGCTAGTTTGACCAATGATTTACCAAGCTCATCCAGGTTGAAGCTGCGGGCAATCCCCCGGACCACATATTCGTTGCCGTACTGACGCACGACTCCGCCATTGGCATTTTGTCCCAGTCCGGCACAAACAGTGGCGAGCTCATCCATCGAAACATCGAAGTAATCCATGCGTTTTGGATCGGCCAGTACCTGATACTGTTTGTAGTCACCGCCAATGATGGTAACCTGCGAAACCCCGCCCGTTGCGAGTAATACTGGTTTGATATTCCATTCGGCGATGGTGCGCAGGTCCATCATGCTGGTGGAATCGGATTGCAGTCCGATAAACAACACCTCGCCCATCACGCTCGATTGCGGCGCCAGCGTTGGCTGACCAATACCCAGCGGCATTTGGCCGGCCAGGGGGACCAACTTCTCGCTTACAATCTGCCGGGCCTTAAAAATATCGGTGCCCCAATCAAATTCGACCCACACAAACGAAAAGCCCTGCGACGATGCCGACCGCACCCGGCGAACGTCGGTTGCCCCGTTTACAGCCGTTTCGATCGGGAAAGTAACCAGTCGTTCCACCTCCTCGGCCGCCATGCCATGAGCATCGGTCATTACAACCACGGTTGGCGCGGTGAGGTCGGGAAAGACATCCACGTCCATATCCTTTGCTGTGTATAAACCCGCAAGCATCAGCATGACAGCCCCGAGCAAAACCAGCAATTTATTATTGAGTGAAAATTTTATGATCCGGTCAAGCATAATTCCTCCTTTCTAATGTACATGACCGGCATGTGGATCAAGACTATTTGAAACCGCAGCCAACTTTACCAGAACGGCCCCTTTAGTGACAATTCGTTCATTTGGGGAAAGGCCGTTTTGGATGAGGGTTTCTACGCCATCGGTATCGCCAACTGTCACCTGACGCTTTTCAAAATGTTCCGGGTCGAGCTGGACAAACACAAAGAAGTTGCCTTCCTGCTCAATCAATGCAGTATTGGGAACCACCAAGGCTGCAGATTCAGAAACCATTTTCAGGTTGACTTCAACCAGACTGCCCGGCAAGAAATCGCCGTTATTGTCGGTCTCGAAATATACAGGCAGCAAGAAATTACCCGTACTGATTTGGGTGCCAACTGAAAGAAGTTTGCCATTCAGCTCATCCAGCGAATTCCAGTTTTGCCGCCCCGCCGCACGTAAAAGTACCGAGCTGATTTGCTGCAAATCGGCAGCATATTTCTGCTGCACTTCGGCTTTCAACCGGATTCGTCCCTGTTGCGACAGGCTGGCTACAGGCTGACCGGCCGAAACAAATTCACCGTTAGCCACCATTACCCGGACGATATTAGAGGCAACCGGCACACGAACGGTTTGTCCTTCAGCGTTAAAATTCTTCTGCAGGTTTTGGAAAACTACCTTGGCTTTCTCATAGCTGTTTTTAGCAGTCAGCAAATCCTTTTGCGAAACAATCTGCTTTTCGGCCAGTTTGGCCATCCGCTCATAATCAGCTTTTTCTTTTTCGTAATTCGCCAATGCCGAGGCATAAACCACCGACGCATTATCATCGCCCATACCTGAGCCGGAAACGCGGAACAATGGCTGACCGGCCCTGACTGGCATTCCTTCAACCAGATTAGGCACCGCATAACTGACGACACCGCTGGTTTTGGCCGTCAACACGTGACTTTGGGCCGGAACTGGTTGTACCAGCGCCGTGGTCTTTAGCACCGGGCCAAAAGGTTTCATGCCCGGCAAGGCTGTAGCAAAATCCACTTTCCACGATTGCTCCTTGGTAAAAGCGATCGCTCCCGCGAGATCAACTTCCTGCTCTTCGAAATGATGAAAAGCTTCATGTCCGTCATCAAAAACCACCACTGCAGTTTCCGATTGACTTTGCTTACCGCCTTTTTCAATTTTAACTGAAAAGAACCCGGCACCCGATGCTTCCGGCTTTAGGTTGAACCGATAAATCCCTGGCTGTGCCGGTTCACCCACAGCTTCGGCAACGACCTCGCCACCAACCCATAAAGAGGCTTGCACGGAAGCTCCTTCGAGTGGCCTAAAATCGGGCAAACCCGAAAAATGAGCCAAAACGGAAGCTTCTTCACCAACCACGAATGGATCGGCTTCGGCAAACAACTCGTAATATTCACTGTAAACAACCAGGGTTTGCTTTACCTCTGCATTTTCATGATCGTGATTGTGCGACGCTTCTTTGTGATCTTGGGACTCATTATGTGCATGTTGATGCGAGCAAGCCCACAACGACAGGCTTGCCAACAATACGATAACTCTTGATTTCATAATTCATACTGATTGAAATAATTGACTGGAAAAATCGAAAAACGATAGTTCCTAAAATCTGATAAAAAAACAAACTGAATTATGAAGAAAAAGGTGGGGCGCGCAATCCGGAAGGATGTTCGCAAAATATCTTGGGAAGCAGAAACTCCGGTTCGGCATAGGTTTCCACAACAAAATCTGGCAGCAAAAGATCGTCAACGCAGGCTTGAAGCAGGTAACAGGAAGTTAGAAAAATCACCTTCGAGGGGACCAGCTCAACCTGAAAGGAACAATGTCCGGCGGGTTCCGGATTATGCGAACAATGGCATTGGGGCAGGCCTTCCGGCACAAAAACCTGGTCAGCAACGACAGGATCGTGCTGATGTTCGAGCTGACAACTTTCGGAGAGCAAGTCGGCATGGTGATGGTGCGGAATCACATTATGCGCCAAGATGATCAGATAAACCGACATCAGGATAAAGGACACGATATTCCGACTTTTTCGCATACGCCAAAGATAGTTTTTTCTGTATAATAATATTTAATAACTTCGTGGGGAAACGGCTTTACCCTATATTCCTATGCATAGAACAACAAAAATCTCCCTGACCGGTTTATTCCTTTTTATGGTAATCAGTGTTTTTGGACAAAGTAAAATTATCCGCAACCAAGGTTTTTATTATACGATAGAAGCCACCGGCGGAATCGGCTTAACCATGAGCACAGATTATCCGCATGTGGATATCGAATCATTTTCCCCTGCCAACATGGGTATCCGGGCATCGGCAAACTGGTTCCAAAACTATCACCTTTCGCTGGGCACCAGCGTGGGATATATGCGTTACCGAAATCCGGACTTAAACACGATACCCGGAATAATTACCGTGGATCAAAGCAAAGGCATGACTACCTTACCGGTTATGGCCAATGTGAAATGGTTTACCGGAAAGCCTGCCAAATCTTACTTTTTTTATGCCGAGGGCGGCTATGCCATCCGCCTGGAAAAAGACCGCGAAAATAAAGGGTTTGTTTACGAGGCAGGGATCGGCTACCGGCACCAGTTACAGGCAAGAAAGAATTTTATTCTTTTTAAACTGGGCTACAACGGATTTAAAACCAACGAGTGGATTTGGGAACTAACCCCCCGCGGCCGGGAAGAACATATTAACGAATACCAGTGGTATCACCTGGACCGCCCAACCATCAACCTGACGATCGGTTTTTACCATTCAACCCGGTATTAAAAAGAAATGGGGCCCGTATAGCCCCTTTCGTATTATTCCGTAAATGTCATAGCTTTCATCCATTGCACAAATAAACCAGGCCATTGTTCTGCCGGCTTGTTTATTTTTTTCATGCCGAAACCATGACCGCCGTGGCTGAATATGTGCAACTCTGCCGGAACACCGAATTGTTTCATGGCCAAATAAAAACGTATCGAATTTTCGGGCACTACTCCCCTGTCGTCGTCGGCCAGAACAAAGAAGGTGGGTGGAGTTTGCTCATTCACATGCAGCTCGTTGGAATACTTGGATGCCAATTTCCAGTCGTTGGTTTCGCCAATCAGGTTGATCCGCGATCCCATGTGACCGATCTTCTCATCGAAACTGATAACCGGATACAGCAGAAGCATAAAATCGGGGCGGCTGCTCAATCGCGCCAACGGGTCGTTCGACTGCAGATCTCCCAAATCATAGTGCGTTCCGGCAGTAGAGGCCAAATGGCCGCCAGCTGAAGAACCGGCAATTCCCACTTTTTGTGGATCAATCCCCCACTCGTCCGATTTTGACCTCACAAAACGTATGGCCTGCAAAGCATCAGTCAACGGAATTTCAGGGTTTCCGTAAGGAAGACGGTACTTCAGGACGATCCCCGCAATTCCGTTTTCTTTCAGAAACTCCGCTATCTGAAACCCTTCGTGCTCGATTGCTTCCACGCGATAACCGCCACCAGGGCAAATAACCACTGCTGCACCAGTATTTTTCTCCATTTCAGGCAAATACACAAACAACTCGGCTTCCGAAATATTATCGTAACGTCCGGTACCATTGTCCACATAAAACCGTTCCTCGCCTGGAGAGGTATTCTGATTAGGAGCCCCTTCGGGCCAAAGTTGCAAGCGGTAGTCCTGTGCCATTCCCTGAAACAATAAAAGCGTTAAAACGAAAAGAAGATTGATTTTTTTCATCGCCAGAATGATTTATTTTAGGTTAAACAAGCCTTCAATTAGCTCTTGTAAAAATACAAATATATCATCAGAGGCTACTGTTTTAGCTAAAAATGAACAAACCGGTGTTATGCAAAGCCTTCAAAACCGGAAAACTGCTATTTTTGCCCTATGTTTTTATCACTTTTCATTAAGGGAATTCTTATTGGGTTGGCAGTCTCGGTTCCATTGGGACCAATTGGCCTGCTAATTATCCAGCGGACCGTCAACAAAGACAGGACGGCGGGCATTCTGTCAGGGATGGGAGCATCCCTTTCGGATACAATTTATGCCATTGTTGCCGGTTACAGTCTCACCTATATTATTGATTTCATTCAGGCTTACCAAATCACATTCCAGATTATAGGAGCACTGATCGTCCTCCTGCTGGGTATTCATATTTTCGTGAAGAATCCGGTTAAGGATTTGAAGCGGTACCGCAAACGAGGAAGTAACTATTTTCAGGACCTGGCATCCACTTTTCTGATTACCTTTCCAAACCCGATGGTCGTTTTTATTTTTCTGGCCGTTTTCGCCAGTTCGGGCATTGCCTTCCAACTTGACCAGCCCTATCAGGCTATTGTCATTGTTTCGGGTGTCTTTGTCGGCGCCAATAGCTGGTGGCTTTTATTAACCGGAATGGTTAGCTTTTTCAGGCACAAATTTAACCTGCGGGTTTTGTGGTGGTTCAATAAGATTGCCGGGGCACTTATTATGGTGTTGGTTGTGGTAACCCTTGTTCTCTCGTTGGTTGAAAACTTCAGGATTTAAAATATTTTCGAATGGCATCCAGAAAATATTCGGGAGCACGACATGGTTTATTCGTTTTTTCATCAAAAAAAGCCAACACCACTTCCCCTTCATTGATCAATTCCCCGGCCGGGTTGTATATTTCCGTTTTGATGGGAAATTTCACTTTCGGAATCTGATCCACAATTGTCCGGATCGTAAGCAAATCGTCATAATAAGCCGACTTCAGGTAATTCACTTTCAAACTGCGGGCTGGTAGCAGAATACCTGATTCTTCCATATTTTTATAAGAAAGACCAAGCTCACGAATCATTTCGGTACGGCCAATCTCGTAGTAACGCGGATAAACGCCGTAATACACCACCCCCATCTTATCCGTATCTTCGTAATATACCCGGATCTTCGTTTCGCAAACCAACATCTTTTCTTATTTAAAGGGTGAATCCGGCTCTTTGGCCATATGGTTATACGTCAGTTTATCCAACAACTTCGGGAGAAATTTGCCCAGAAAAACGGTAAGCTTACCTTCCACAAAAGTCAGGATCAGCTCTCTTTTTCGTTTCGCCACCGCGCAAACAATATGACGAGCACACTCTTCGGCGCTCATCATTTTTTCCTCTTTACGCGGGGTTTCCCCTTGTGCCTGTCCATCGGCAGTAAGTGCTACTTTACGCACCTCGGAAGCCGTAAAGCCCGGGGCAGCCACCAACACGTGGAGTCCTTTTCTCATGTTTTCGATACGCAGAGTATCCAGAAACCCGCGAATGGCAAATTTGGAAGCCGCATAACCGGTACGCCCCGGAAGGCCAACGTAACCCGCAATCGATATCACGCCTACCACCGAACCTTTTGTTTTTAACAGATGTGGCAGTGCATATTTGGTGCAATAGACTGTTCCCCAAAAGTTAACATCCATCAACTGACGAATCACATCCAGCTCAACCTCCTCAAAAATGGCCCGCATGGATATTCCTGCGTTGTTAACCAGTACATCAATCCGCCCGAAGCGTTCCAACGCAGCATCAATCAGGCTCCGGCAATCCGCCTCCACGCTTACGTCGCTTTGTTGAATCAACACTTCAGCCGGCGCTAGTGATTCTCTAAGGTTTTGTAACAAATCTAATCGGCGGGCACCCAAAACAAGCTTCGCCCCACGCGCTGCAAACTCAAAAGCCAGCGCCCGTCCGATGCCGGAAGAAGCACCGGTTATTATGACAATTTTATCCTTCATATTTCTAAGTCAACGAAAAACAAAAGTAGCCTTTTTTTGTTTTGGTGGCGAATCAAGCATCTAACAACTCACTGTTGATAACTACAGTTCGCTTTTTTTCATTTTTTGCAACCTAAAGCTTGCAATTAAACGTAGAGTTCTTACCTTTGCAGCGCCTTTAAACAAAAAGGCTACACATAACGAGGATGACTCAGTAGCTCAGCTGGTAGAGCACATCCCTTTTAAGGATGGGGTCCTGGG
>NZ_JAPAAF010000045.1 GCF_025907915.1 Gaoshiqia sediminis | reverse complement strand
GTAGATTTTATTTCATAAGTTTAGGTTTGATTAGTTTTATTGGTTTAGTTAGGTTTGAAAAGGGTAGATAGAGATCTACTCTTTTTTTTTGCCTTTTTTCGAAAGGACATGGATCGAATCCACCAAGAACCCTCAAGCGGTTATTTCAACATACTCACTTCCTGGTGCCGGTAACAATTCACCAAATGATCATTTACCATACCTGTAGCCTGCATATAGGCTTATTTTTAATTTAAGTGTATTATATTTGTAGAAATAAACACTTAAATTATTGATTATGAAAGCTGTTATTTATGCCCGTGTTTCAACAGAAGAACAAGACACAGCCCGACAACACGCAGAATTATTAGAACTGGCAAAAAAAGAGGGTTATACGGTGGAATCATCATTTGAAGATAAAATAACAGGAGCTTCAAAAGCTGAAACCCGTAAAGGGTTTGAAAAAATGCTAAAATTTATTACAGCCGAAAATATTAAACAAGTTTATTGTTGGGAGCTTTCCAGACTTGGAAGATCTATGATTAACATCTATCAAGTAATTAGAGAATTTAGGGAAAGTAATATAAATATCTGTATTAAGAAGGAAAATATAAATACTCTAAGTAATGATAAAAACACACAGCTTCAATTAAATTTATTGGCTTCTATAGCAGAATATGAAAGGGAAACAATAAAAGAAAGGACAATTAGCGGAACTTATAACAGTATCCGTAACGGTGGAGCTGGTGGCGGTTCAATTAAGCAATACGGATATAAAAAAGTAAATGGAAAATTAGTAATAGATACTGAGGAGGCAAATGTAATAAAGGATATTTGTAATAAATACCTTTGTGAAGATTGGAGCGTTAAACAGATAGCAGATTATTTAAATGTTACAGGTATTAAAACAAGGTATAAAAAATTAATTGATGCAGAAATAATTAATTATAAAGTTCCTTCTCCTTTACTTTGGACTGAGGGAAGTATAGCTAGATTATTGCATAAGCAATTACTAACAGGGAATAGAAAATATGGAAAGGTACAGTTAAAAGATGAATCATTAAGAATATTAGATGATTCTACTTTTGAAGCTATTCAGTTAAAAATGATGGAAAAGCGTAAAACTAAAGCCAATGCTCAAAAATATCAAAATATATTTAAGAATGTTCTTTATTGTGCAAATTGTGGCTCCCCTATGATTATGCACAAAGGAAAATCTAGCTCCTTAAACAATCATTACAAATGTTTTCAAAGATTTGTTAAAAAATCAGATTGTACTTCTTCAATGATTAATATTGATTTGCTTAATAATGCAGTATATGACAGAGTAAAGGAGTTTATAGTAGAATCAAATTCTGTTAATGAAAAGATTAAAAAGTTAGAAACACAGATAGAAATTAACAATAACTCAATAAGTCAAATAAGGGTAAAATTAGACGATTTAAGCAAGAAAGAAGAAAGATTGGTAGATTTGTATATTGCTGGTAAAATTGCCTTAAATATCTATGAAAATAGGCTAAAACAGATACAGGAAGACAATGTAGATAATCAGAAGCAAATAGTTAAAAGTGAATCCTTAAATAGTAAACTATCGAAAGAAATAATAGAGTTAAGAAGTAAAAAGAATGTAGATTTAAAAAACCCTAATATCTTTAAATCAAATATTAATTCATTAGTTGAGAAAATAGAGCTTAAAACAATGGATGATTTTGATATTTCAGAATATAACCGGATTCTAAATAATTACGGTGACAAAATAGAGAGAGTAAATAAACGTGAAATCTGGTATCATTTAAATATTAAAATGTTTGACAATAGAACGAATTACGTTAAAATGTTTTCAAATCATACTAATAACTTTGATGATTTGATTACTGTAGATTTAATTTAAGCCATTAACTAAGAAAATTGAATCTTTAATAACCAATATTTTAAGCTGAAATAAGCAAAACTTTAAAATTTAACAAAATATATACAATCGGGAATTTATTAGATTTTTTGTTGTTATATTTGTAATAGAAAAGTTGGTCTGATAAAATTTTCTACAATCAAAAAAATAAGCTGTTTAAACATCCATAAACGGCTTATTTTCCTTTAGTCACTACAATCATTACTTATATCTATTTTTCGTACTTTGTAAATTGGTACATTCAAAAATAAGGGTTCTAACAGCCCTTATTTTATTCTTTAATATTTCCTGAAATTTTCACGCTATACTAAGGCAAAAAAAAAAAGGAAAATAAGTTGTGTTTTAAAATTATCTAAAATTCAAAAATTTCAATATTAACACCAAAAAATTAAACTATATGATTAAACAAGTTCCAGAATGATTAATTAATGAAAAAGCAAGCAAATGCGAAAAAATATATTTATCTGATTTTATGACGTTATCCGATATGAGTAATACAGTATTTAATAAATCTGTAACGGGTATAGGTGGAACATCTTTAGCATTAGATTCAGATGAAAATATTATTATCCTTATGCCTTTTATAGAGGTTGTAAATAACAAATCAGACTATAATAAAGATACTTTCATAGTTAAAAATGGAGTTACAATATCTAAAATTAAAGAGTATTTATTAAATACTGAAAAGAGAAAGATAGTATCAACCTATGACGGATTTAGGAAAATATTGAAAGCCTATAAACAGGCTGATATTGATTATACAAATGATTTTCTATTAGTGGATGAATGACAAGTAATATTTAATCAGTACATATTACGCAAAGATGTTATGGTATTTTTATTAGAACAAATTAAAGACTTTAAAGAAGTTTGTTTTATGACAGCTACCCCAATAAAAAAGGAATGGTGATTTAAAGAAATAAAACATCTTACTGAACTAACATTAGATTACAAATTACCAGAAGTTATAGTAAGGCATAGACGGGCAAAAAACATAGAAGATGAAGCAGTAGCAGTTATAGACTATCATAAAGATATTAATACAAATGTTCATATATTTTGCAACTCAGTACAATTTATTAGGAACGTATTAAAATTAGGTAATATTAACCCGGAGGAGGTTAGAATAGTATGCAGTTCATTTAATGACAAAAACATAGCAAAGTTAACAGGTTATACTATTCAATCTACTAAAGATGCCGTAAAGAAAGTCAACTTTTATACTTCAACCTGTTTTGAGGGTGCTGATTTATGGGATGAAAACGGCAAAATATATATATTCTGTGACGGATACAAAAAGCACACCCTTATAGATATTGAAACAACATTACCCCAAATTGCAGGCAGAATTAGAGATATTAAAGATACTTCAATAGATTTAATTTATACAGGCTCCAGATATTCAGGTGTTACTAGAGATGAATTTAAAGCTTTTGTAACTAGGAATATAAAAAGAGCTGAGGCAGTTTTAAAGGATTGGGAAAGAAACGCTGATTTATTAGATATTGATAAAATAAACAGTTATTACTTAAATGTAAATACTAAGAAAGTTATAGACTGTACCAAAGAGAAAGAAATAATCACAAATATTTGGTTTGAAGAAGTACTATTATATTTAGATCAATATAACTATGAATTAAGTAATACGTATTCAGTTAAGGCAAATATTATAAACTTACTATCTAAAGATTTTATAGCTGTAGAAGTAAAGAAACCCTGAGCTGAACATTTAGAGAGAATAGAGAAAGGAAAATTAAAACAAATGACTTTTAAACAAAAGATAGAATCATATCTAGCAATTAAAGAGAATGATTTTAACTATATGCCAGATTTTGAAAGATTAGTAATTGATGCAATAGAGGTGTTAGGATTAAAGGAAATTGAGAGGTTAAACTATCATAAGGGAGATATAGAAAAAGCATTAATTTCAAAATCAGATTTAAGCAAATCAAACAAAATAGCTTCTTTATTACTTAAAAATGATCTAACAATAGGAACAGTTAAAACTAATGAGGAACTGAAACTAATACTAGGTGATATATATAACAAACTAGGTATAAAAAAGGCTCCATCAGCAACACACATAAAAAAATATTTTCAAGTTGTTCAGACTAAAATAAAAATGGGAGACAAGATAAAAAACGGATATAAAATAATTAAACCTTTAACAGTTTTTGTATAATATGAAAATCTTTTTAATAATTATAACAGTAATATGTACTTTGTCTTTAAAGGCACAAGTAATTAACACAATGGTTAAAATTTATGCAAACAGTTCAAGAGCAAAAGTTAACAGAATGGAGAATGAAAGACAGGCAGCATTTAAAAATTTTGCAGAATCTTATAATAGAGCAGAAACAATAGAGAAAATAGAAGGAAATACTACATATTATTATAAAGGTAGGCTATTAGTAGGCTTTAAATATGAGAATAGGCAAATAACAACTAACAATCAAGTAAACGTTATTTTAGAAACATTTAGAGAGAATTTAAGAATTAAATGGAAGGTATATAATTTAGATTCTGGAATACAATATTATGCAAAAAAAGATGATATAATTTATTCAATAACTGTTGAAGCATATTCAGAAAATCAGGTTATTATTAATCAATTGTTTAAAACAGCAAATATATTATAAATGAAAAAATTTAAATACGGTGGGAATAACACAGCAACAAAACCAGTTTTAGTGTATAAAGATGATGAATTGGTTAAAGAGTTTGTTTCAGTTACAGAAACGGCAAATTGAATAGGAACTTATGTAACAAAAATAACCAGAGCTTTAAAAAGTGGGAAAGAAGTTTTTGGTTATACATTCAAATTTAAAGCAAAATCTAAATGACAGGGTTTTAGCTGTTATGAGAAAGAAAACTTTATAGATGTTGGTGAAATAGATTATATGAATGATTGAATTTAAAGAAATGACAGAAATAGAAAAAAAAGAAGAAAAAGGTAGATGATTCTTTGAAAAATTATTAGTGTTGGCTAATATAAAGGATTATCAATTTGCAGAAGATCAATATTCAGCCTTTGATTTACTTTATACAGCTAATAATACAAGTTATATAACTGAAATTAAAACTAGAAACTGTGATCATAAACAGTATAATTATTGACTGCTAGAGTTAGATAAATATTATAAACTCCAGAAAATAACTAAGAAATACGAAGGTAAAGCATTAGGTTTATATGTCAATATATTTAATGATAATCATTTCTGTATTTGGAGCTTAAATGATGTTGATTTAAGTAAGGTTATTACTCAATATTGCAAAGGTAATACAGTTTACGGAACGGATTACAAAGAAAAGTTTATAATACCATTATGACCAAATAAAGCCCTATTATTAGGCAAACTAGAGGAAGGACAATTTACAAAACTAAATATAAATAATTGATTATGTGATTAACTATTATCATTTTTGGAGTATTACTATTGAAATTAGTAATTAAAGAGGCTAGACTATACAAGTTAAAAAGAGCTGAGTTTTTAAGGGAGTACGGTGTAAGAAATGGATTACATTTAAAATTTTAAAATTAATTGATAAATGAAATATATGGGGAGTAAAAATCGGATTGCAAAATATATCCTTCCGATTATTTTAGAAAATAGAACAGAGAACCAATTATATATAGAACCATTTGTAGGAGGTGCAAATATGATTGATAAAGTTACAGGCGAAAGATTAGGAACAGATAATAATGAATATTTGATAGCACTTTTAAGAGCGTTACAAACAGGATGAATCCCTCCTATTGATATGTCAGAGCAAACATATAAGGATATTAAAAACAATAAAGATAAATATTCTAAGGAGCTGGTAGCCTTTGCCGGGTTTGGTGTTTCATATTCAGGAAAATGATTTGGCGGGTATGCTAGAGGAAACAGCTCCAGCGGGGAGCCTAGAAATTACTGCTTAGAGGCTCACAATAATATGATTAAACAGGCTCCAAATTTAAAAGGAATAGATTTTAGATGTTGTAATTATTGGGAGCTAGATATACCGGATAACAGCGTTATATACTGTGACCCGCCTTATAAAGGCACAACAGGATATAATACAAAGATAGATCATAATAGATTTTGAAATTGATGCAGGGAAATAAGTACTACAAATGATGTATTTGTAAGTGAATATACAGCTCCAAATGACTTTAAGTGTATCTGAGAAATGAATGTAAATAACTCAATAGGTAAAAAACAAGCTACAGAGAAACTATTTAAATATTAGCACATAAAAAAAGGGATACTGTTTAAGTATCCCTTTACTGTTTATAAAGGCTGTTTCATTGGGATTCTTAATAGTCTGTCTAAGGTATTTCTTAGCTCCTTAACTTCATAGGATAAATAATTATAATCTGTAGCAGTTTCCAAAGCTGATATTAAAAGTAATGATTCCTTTATAGTCTTTTTCGATTCAGTTCTATCTAAATCTTTTAAGATTAAATCATTTTGCTTTTCCAGCATAGTAAACGATGTTTTTAGTTTACCCAAATCTAATATCAAATTCTCCATATTGACTATATGTAGTTTTATACTGCCTCTTTGGGTGCTTTTGTTTCATCCTTTTCAGTAGATGTTTCTGCTATGATAGGTTTTTTAGCCATTGCTTCAATTATTTTAACAAAATCAGCTATAGTTTCTAACTTACTAGCGGTTATCCTTCCTTTCCCAAAGAGAGCCTTTTTAGCCCTATCTAATGGATTTTCGGATACTAGAGTATAATCAGTAATATTTTCCCCTTTTTTAAAAGCTTCAGATAAAGCTTTTTCATTATTATCTATTTGTTTGTTTTTGTTGTCTTTGTGCTGATAATAGGAAATACTAGAGACACTAGACACTTTGTCTTTATTTAAAAATACAAACCTATCTATTAGATCAAATAATGATTCATTTGATTGTTCTGCTGAATTAGATTCATTTTCCGGTGTTTTAACTGTTTCTTCTGTCATAATTAAAGATTTAAAAGTTTCTAATTAAATTAAAGTCATTAATACAAATTTATTATTAGAAGCTAATATAGATAAAAAGATTATAAGTGTATAAACTAAGCAGATTAATTTATCTAATATTTAGGATTTTTTGAATTTTAGTGTGATTATCTTTGTGTATTAGAAAAATCAAGAGAATATTTTAGAATTATAAAGGCAATAATAATTTTAAATCCTACTTGGTGGGTATATACTACTGATTGCGGGGGGAGTTAAAGCTAGAAAATAGATTCTGATTGATACCAAAGCGCTCGTTTGATTTTTTACACAGTACTTTTTATATAGGGTGGTTAAACTTATTATAACCAATGAATAAACAAGTAAATAAAACCGGATACACGGAAATAAGCAAATTAGGCTATTATAACACTATAGAATGAAAGGAACTGAGGAAATTAGTTTTAGCTAATTCACCACTTTGTAAACTGTGTGGAAAGCCTGCAACAGTTGTAGATCACATTAACCCAATTACATTAAATAACCTATCACAATTTTTTGAATATACTAATTTACAAAGCCTTTGTAATCGCTGTCATAGAATTAAAACTCTAAATGATAGGGGTATAGATAGTAGATTTAGTAGATTAAAAGAGGGTAAAGAAATTAAAGAATCACTAGAACAATGATAACTAAAAAGAAACTTAGAGAATATTTAGAGGAAAAAGGAATCTATAATGATGTAGATGAATTTTTAATAGATGATTTTATAGCTTATTTAGAAATGTCACAGGAAGCAAGGAGAGATATTAAAAAAAGAGGTGCTGTTATGAATATAGCAAAACCCGAAAACAAACCATATTACCAACAAAATCCTTCTGTTTCCATTCTAAATAATGCCACTAAGAATTTATTGAATATATCCAGAAAATTAGCTTTGTCGCCTTATGATAGAGCTAAGTTAAAGGTTGAAGAAGATATAGAAGATGATGGATTTAATACTTAGAATATGAAAAAGGTTAGTAAAGCTGTTCCTGAATCACAGATAACTAAATATATTGATGAATGTTTACAGCTTGCAAAGAAATACGAAGAAGATATATTAGCCGGAAATATTGTAGTATCAAAGTGAATAAGATTAGCTGTTAAAAGGGAACAGGAATTAAGAAAAAAATATACCTATAATGAAGATAAAGTAAGAGAGGTTTTTAGATTCTTTTACTTTGTCAATATTAAAAAAGGTGAACAATTTAAACCGCTGGCTTTTCAAACCTGAATAGTATTATCTATTTATTCTCTTTATAGAAATAACGGGAAAAGGCTTAGAAAATATGCTATTATCTGAATAGCTAGAAAAAATGCTAAAACTACTTTTACTGCTGTATTATCCCTTTTTGAAATGATGAAGGGTGAAAGTGAAGCAGAAGTATATTTTTTAGCTACAACCGCTAAACAAGCTTCACAGGCTTTAAAATATCTAAAAGCTATTATTTCATTTTCCCCAGCGTTGAAAAAAAGAATAGATGTATTAGCTTACCATTTAAGATTTAATAAGCACTCTATTCTAAAACCACTTGCAAACAACCCTAGCAAATTAGACGGATTTAACCCTTCCTTCGCAATTATTGATGAAAGCCACGCACACCCAAACCGCGACTTATTTAATATTATTGATTCAGGAATGAAAGCTAGAGCTAACCCCTTACTTTTAGAAATCAGTACGGCAGGATTTAGAAAAGATTACCCTTTTTATAATCAGCTTGAACTAGCTAAAAAGGTTCTGGAGGGTGATACAGAGCAGGATAATACATTTTTTGCTCTATATACTTTAGATGATGAAAGTGAAATAGAAAAACCTGAATTTTGAATTAAAGCTAATCCTAGCATTGGGGAAATTATTGATTTAGAAACTTTAATTGAGGACTACGAAAGAAGTAAAAAAGTTAAGCCTGACTTAAATAGTTTCATAGTAAAAAATCTAAACTATTATAAAGAACATCTTACAACCTGAATTGAAGATGAATATTATAAATTAAGTGCTGAGGATTACAATATAGAAGATTTAAAAGGTTGTAAAGCCTATTTAGCTTTAGACTTGGCCAGTACAAGAGATTTAGCAGCATTAGCTATATTGATTGAAAAAGAAAACAAATTATACGTTAAAACTGAGCATTTCCTCCCACAGAATAAAAACAGTATTGTAAGGATGAACGGTCTGGACCTTACAGAATGAATAAGCAAAGGGTACATTACCCAGACCGACAAACCTACTATAAACTATGAGTATATAGCAGAAAGAATAAAATACTACAATAGTATTTTTGAAGTAGTTTCTTTAGGCTATGATAAATGAAGTAGTGCTCAAATCATACCAGAATTAGAGTATAATTTAGGCTTATACTGTGAACAATGCCCACAAACCACAGTATTTTTTAATACTCCGTTACGCTATTTAGAAAAATTCATAATGGAACAAAAAATAGTATTAAGCAGAAACCCAGTTTTAAGATGAATGTTTAGAAATGTCATTTTATATTCAGACGGTAACGGAAATATTAAGATTATGAAGAACAAAAGTAAAGATTCTGTTGATGGAGTGGTAGCGTTAGCTCAAGCAATCGGAATGTACTTAAAAGATAAGCAATTTGATTTTTAAATAAAAAACTAAACCTAATGAAAGTAAGAACCTGAGCAGATGTTAAAGTACATATTGTTACTGAGGACATCCCAAAAGAGAATATAATCTATTGTTTAATCTTTCCAAGTGGCAAAAAATATATTGGAAAAACAGAAAGAATATTAGAAAATAGAATTAAGCAACATATTTCAGAAGCTTTTAATAAGAGCGGAAATTACTATGATACTAAAAAAGCCAGAGCAATTAGAAAGTATATGGAGTTTTCAGTATCAATTCTATATGAAGGTGATGATTTAAACACACAAGAGAAATATTGAATTGAGAAACTAGATACACTTAATAATGGGTATAATCTTACTACTGGTGGCGATGGAACTACTGGATTTCAATTTAGTGATGAACAAAAGGAAAGAATGAGAGCATCAAATCCTAATAATAGAAAAGTTTATCAATATGATTTAGACGGTAATTTTATTCAAGAATATAGAAGTGTTAGGGAAGCTTCTAGGATTACAGGTGTAAATAACGGAAATATTCATTCAGTGTGTAATAAAATAGTAAATTCTTCAAATGGTTTTCAATGAACCTTTGAAAAAAAGGAAAAATTAGAACCTGCTAAGAAACCAAAGACAAACAAGAAAAAACCGGTAGAACAATATGATCTACAGGAAAATCTTATTAATACATTTGAAAGCACAAGTGAAGCAGGTAGAATAACTAACATTTATCAAGGTGATATTAGTAGAGTTTGTAATGGTAAACGTAAAACAGCGGGTGGTTATTCCTGAAAATATAAAATATAAAAAGAAATGGGAATTTTTAGCAGTAGCAAAATAATTAAATCACTTGAAAAAATAGGGATTCATATAGATTTTCCAACAAACGGAGAAAAAGTAAAAGCGGAAAATATTAGCACTATACAAACTTGTACTAGAATCTTAGTTGAGAATGTTAGTAGATTACCAGTAGTAGTAAGAAATAAGGAAGGACAAATAATAGAAAATCATATTATTAGTAAATTATTTAATAAATCCTTCAATAATTATATTAGTGGTGATACAGGCAGAAAATTAACAGAAAAAGACAGAATTACAAATGGTAATTCATTCATTAGAATTATTCATAATTCTAGGGGTGATATATCTTCAATAATACCCTATCCTTATGAAAGTGTAGCAGGAATAACACTAAGCAACAATTCTATTTATTATTCTGTTGATAATTCTCTAAACCCTTATGTTGAATGAAACAATAGAGAAACAATTAACGGTGAAAACATCCTACATTTTAAAACAGCTATACAGGATGGATATTTAGGAGTTAGCCCTTTAAAATCGCTAATATTTGAAGCTGGTATAAGACAAAAAGCAGCTTTAACTATTAGAAATTTTTATGAAAATAACGCTATGTCTCCTGTAGTATTATCAAGTAATGTTTCTGATTTATCTAAAGTAAAAGAGTTAAAGGAGTTTTCTGAAAAATTTAAATTAGAAAATGCGGGAGCTGATAATGCAGGAAAGGTAATTAAGTTACCTCCCGGAATGAGATTAGAGGCACTTAATTATAAATTAATTGATGCAGATATTATTAATACTCTAAAGTTTACTAATCAGGAAATTATTTCAGCTTTTGGTGTTCCCTCCTTCCTAATGAGTTATGAAACTACACAATCCATAGAAAACCAAACGCTAGAATTTAAAACATTTACTCTAAATAGTATTCTAGCAGCTTATAAAAATGAAATTGAGGTAAAAATGTTTACCAGTTCAGAAATAGAGCAAGGTTATTATATAGATTTTGATTATTCCACTATGCTAGAGGCTGATTTAACAACAAAAGCAGCAGCATATAAAGAATTAGTAACAAATGGATTAATTACACCTAATGAAGCTATTAAAAAAATAGGTTTAGGAATGCCGATTAATAGCAAATATGGTAATCTTCATTACCAACAGATGCAATATATACCAACAGAGGAAAGGCAAACAACACTAGAAAATAAATAAATAATGGATAGAATTTTAGTTAGAAACAATCAAGAGAATAAAGAAACTTGAATAGACGGCTATGCAAGTGTATTTAATCAAAGAAGTAAATTAATGCTAGAAAAAGGTAAAGTATTCTTTGAAATTATTAAACCCGGTGCATTTGATGAAGTTTTGCAAAAAGAAGATTTAAACGTAAAGGCTGTAGTAGATCACAACCCAGAGAAATTACTAGGTAGAACTAAATCAGGAACACTTTTATTATCTGTAGATGATAAAGGTTTGAAATATTCAATTTTGATGGGTAATACACAATTACACAAAGATACTTTAGAAATGGTAGAAAGAGGAGATTTATATGAATCATCTTTTATCTTCTCTATTAAACCTGGTGATTCTACATTTACTAGGGATGAAAACGGAAATTTACTGCATATAGTAAATAAAATTTCGGGTTTGTATGATGTTACTTTAGCTACAGATGGAGCATATGCTAACACAGATGTAAGTATCAGAAAGGCTATTTCAGATTATGAATTAGAGGAAGCTAAAGAAAAACTGAAATTAATACAAGAAGAAAACAACAATAAAAGAAACTATATAATTGAATTAAAAAACAGCTTATAATGAAATTATCTGAATTAATGCAAAAAAGATCATCTATTATAGATGAAATGGAATCAATAGTTAATAGTTCAGAGGTTAGTCAGCGTTCAATGAATGAACAAGAGTTAGCCCGCTGAAATGAATTAGATAAACAACAAAAAGAAATAGAAAAACAAATTAAAGAGCGCAAAAATCAAGATGAATTAAACGCTAATAAAATTAACAATAACATTCAAATTAAAACTAGAACAATGAAACAATTTAATGAAGTAATTTCCCGTAATGGTGATAAAATCGAAAATTTCAAAGCAAGAGCTTTAACCTTAGCTTCTACTATTGATAATGTTGAAGTAGCTGGTAATGTATCAGTAGTAGGTTATGAGCCATTTTATAAACAAATGGGCGTTGAAATTTTACCCAATTTAACCACTTCTCTAAAATTGCCTTTTATTGATGCAATTATAGCAGGTAAAAAAGCAACCGGAGAAAGATCAGATAACAGTAAAGCTTTAGCAACAGTAACTTTAGAGCCGTCACGTTATACCGTTACAGAAACAGTAGATAAAGCTCTTTTGGCTGTAGGTAATGAAGCAGCTTTACAAGCTTTTCTTTTTGAAATGGTTAAAGGTTGTGATAGAGCAGTAACCAAAGATATTTTTGATGTAATCGTAGCCGGTGCTGATGCCGTTACAGGGTTAACTATTTATGATACTACTAATATGGATACTTTGGTAGGTTCAGTAGATGGAAATACAACCTTACTAATGCCTAGAGCAGAATTTTATAAAGCTAAAGGTTCATTAATCGGTGCTACTGATACTATTTTTGTAGCTAACAAAGTAGATCAGTTTAAAGCTGAACTTTGAGACGGTACTCCCATTTATTACTCTAGCCTTTTTGCACCTACTGTAGCTACTACTATTGCTGTTGCTGACCTTAAACACGTTACTGTTGGTGAGTTTGGTAATGAGTACGAAGTTATTTTTGATTACTACAGCAAGGCTCCAGAAGGACAAGTAGTAATTACTGTTTGTAAATTGGCAGACGTTAAATTAAGAAACGCAAACGCAGCTAAAAAAGCTTCTATTTCTGCTTAATTCTCTATTGATTCTTTATATATATCCAATTAGGTGCAGCTACGGCTGCATCTAATTTTTTGAAATTATTAACCTATAAGAAATGAAATATTTAGAAACACATATATTATCAAAAGATTACACTACTATAACTGCAAATCAACTAATAACACACTTAAATTTAGATGCAGACTTGGTTAATAATGTTCATTTAGAATCAATATTAGAGGCTTCAACAGATTGAGTAGAAGCTAGAATTAATAGCTATATAACACCCACAACATTAGAATTAACTTACTATGAATATACAGGAAAGTATATAGAAATTGAACATAGAGGTTTTAATAGTGTAACATCATTTACAGTTAATGATATTGCTTTTACTGAGTTCAGTATAGTAAGGAAAGAAACTTCTACTCTAATTGTGTTCAATTCTGAAATAACATCTAATTCTACTATTAAAATTGTATATGAGGCAGGAAACACGCCAAAATCTAACCATATTCAAGCAGTTTTAATAGTAGCTAATGATTTATATGATGTTGACAGAAGTAGTTATACTTCTGGATTACAATATAATAAAACAGTAATGAGGTTATTAAATTTAGAATAAGATGTTAAGCGGAAATTTAAGACACAATATAGAACTATATAAACCCAGCGGAGATAATAATAATATCGAATACAGCTATTATAAGACAATTAAAGCACAAATTCTATATAAAAATGGCTCTAGTGTAATTCAATCCTATCAGCTATTAAACACTAAAAGCATATCTATAAAAATCAGAAATAGGAAAGATATAGATACTTCAATGAGAGTTAAAATAGGTGCTGAGTTTTTTGATATATTACATATTCAAACAATCGGAAGTTATAACGGTGATATTTTATTAGACTTAGCTTTAATCGTGTAGCTATGGATTTAAAAACAAAAAATATTGAACTTCTAAAGAGTGTTCTATCTGGATTATCTGATAATATAAAAAATAAAATACTGTCAAAAGCTTTACAGAAAATCACTAAACCTATCTTATTAGCCGCTGAAAATAAAGTATGAATACACCAAAGAACAGGGAGACTTTATAGAGCATTAGGACAAAAAGCCAGTAAAAAGGATGGATTACCTTACTTAGTTTTTGGAGCTAGAAAAACAGGTAAATATAAAGGTTCACACGCACACTTTTTAGAGAATGGCACAAACCAAAGAAGCTATATAACTAAAAACGGTGTAATACACAATACAGGCAGAACAAGAGGAATAAACTTTTGAAGTAGTAGTATAGAAGATGAAAGTCCAAAAGGGGAAAAAGAATTTTCTAATTATATATTTGAATCTTTAGAAAAAGAGATTGATAGAGTAGCGAAGAAAGCAATAAAATAAAGTAAGATGTTTAGCATAGGCAACAAAATAAAAGAGGAGCTTTTATCTAATACGAATATTACAACCTTAGTAGGCACTAATATTTTTAATCTGATAGTTGTAACAAATGAAAAAAACCCGATAAACCCTCCATATATAGTAATTGAAATAGATTCTATTTCCCCAAATCGGACTAAAGATCATTATATTTTTGATGATATTAGTTTTTCAGTAATCATTATAGCATCAAAGTATAATGATTTAGTTACAATAAGTGAAGCAATAAAAACAGCCTTAGAATATAAAAATATTCAATCTGATAATAAGTTAATAGAAACAATTCTTTTTGATAGCTACAGAGAGAATTTTAATATAGATTTTCAAGTGTATAACAGTAAATTAACATTTACAAGTAAGGTAATAACATTATAAAATAAAATAAAATGAGCGTTTTAAAAGGAAATGATCTAATCCTATTTATAGATGAAGGAGCTAGTAAAGTAGTATTAGCACAAGCAACATCCTGTGATATTGAGATTAATAATGAACCAACTGAAATAACTTCAAAGAGTTCAGGCAGTTTTAAAGAGTATATTGATGGAACTATTGAATGATCTATTAGTACAGGTGGTTTAGTAGATTTTGAAGAAACAAACGGATTTACAAAACTTAATACAGCCTTATTAGCTGGTACACCTATTAATATTGTTGTAGGTGTTGCTACTAAGGGAACAGATACTAAACCGACTGGTTTAGATACAACAGATAAATATTATAAAGGAACTGTTAGAATAACATCTTTAAGCATTAATACAGGTAATGCCGGAGAACTAAGCACTTACTCCGCTAATTTAATGGGAACAGGGCAAATAGAATTTACTACAGGAGTATAATATAAATCAAATAAACCCTATAATTTAAACGTTATAGGGTTTTTTTATAATTAATTGATTATGAAAACACAATATATAAAGATTCAAGAGAAAGAATATAAAATAAAATTAGGGTTTGGGGTAATGATGCAATTTGAGGACGAATTAAATAAACCTATAACTAATATTAGCGGTAAAACTGATATTATGAAACTTGCTCACATTGCTCTAGTATATAACAATGATGATTTTAATTGAAGTTACAAATCATTTTTAGATGATATATTGGATAATAACCCTGAGCTATTTATACAGCTTATAAATATTATATCTGTTTTATTGTTTGGGGAGCAAACTGAGCCAACAAGCGATAAAAAAAAATAGAATTTAGCATTACAAAAATATTTGGCGTAATAACTACAAAATCAAATATTTCCCCTAAATATTTTAAAAATGAAATGACTTGAAAAGAATTAGAGAGCGTGTTAGATTCCTTAGATGAATCCTATAAACAAGAGTATGAAAAATTAAGGATGATTATACACGCTGTCTATCAAGTTAATTCAACTAAAAATTTAAAACCAACAGAAGTATTAAAATTTAGTTGAGATAGTAAAGAAGAAATAGAAACAAATAAACTAAAAAGCTTTAATGAGGCTCAAAGGTTTATAAATAATATAAAATAAATGGCTAAGAAAACATTTAACCTAGAAACTGAGTTAACAGCTAAAATAGATGATTTAACTACTAAACTAAATAGAGCTAATACACAGGTAGAAACTTTTAAAAAGAAACAGGCTAAAAGCAGTACTGATATTGAAAGTATTTTCAAAGGTGTTAGTAAAAGTTTTGGATATATTACAGCAGGGATAATAGCAGCTCAGGGAGTGTTAGCATCATTTGATAAAGTCATTAATTCTACTCAAGCTACGGGTGATGCCTTTGCTTTAACTATGGGAGAAATAAATAATACTATTTCATTTCTTTCCGGTTCATTAGCTCAAATGGACTTTTCAAATTTTTGAGAAAATTTAAAAAAGAGTAATAAAGCCGCTAGGGATTTAATAGCAAGTTTAGATTTACTAGGAGATGTAAATAGAGCAGATGCAATTACCACAGCTAAAGAGGAAACACAATTAGCAGAACTTCAAAACATCTATTTAGATGATAGAATTAATGATGAAAAGAGATTAGCAGCCTTAACAGAATATAAGAAAGTAAAAGAACAGGCTGTAACCAGAGAACAACAAAAACAACAGGAAACACTATCTAAGACGTTAAGACAAGCAGCTTCATCATTACCAAGTTTAGCAAATAAACCTATTGAGGAGGCAGAACAGGCTATATTATCATTAATTACAAAATACGGAGATAGTTGAAGAACTGGTTTAAATGATGTTGCCAATGAGTATAACAATTTAAAAAAATTAGCTGAAACACCGTTACAAATTCCAGTTGGTTCAAATTCATTAGGTGCTCCAGTATATGCAACTAAAGAAAATGACGAAGCTATTAAAGCATTCTCTGAATTTCAAAGCAAATTAGGTGCAAGTAAATCAGATGTAATAGAGTGAGCTAGTTTATTAAATAATGTTCAAATAAATGATGAATTATTAGACAATTTAACCAATTTAATAGTTAGAGGTGAGCAATTAAATTCTGAAATTGCTAAAATACAAGTTGAAGAAACTAGAGCTAGAAAAAGGATTGTAGGAGCATATAAAGAAACACCTTTAGTTATTCCTGTTAAGGTAGAAATTGATGAAAACACACTATATAATGAACTAGATAGTTTAAATATAGTAGAAAATGAAATAGAACTTACTCCGATATTAATAGGATTACCAGCCCTAGAAAGACAATTAAAAGAGCTACAGGAAAAGCAAGCTTTATCAAGTAATAGTACAACCTTTGCAGCCTACCAAATTGAAATAGATAATACTATTCAGAAGATTAAAGAGTTTAAAGGGGAAACAGAAGATAGTACAGTCTCTTTAGGTGATTTTTATTCAGGTATAGGAAGCGCATTTAATTCTATGGCTGATTCTGCTGAGAGGTTTGGTAATAAAGGAGTAGCAGCTTTTTTAAATGTTATTGCTGCATCAGCGCAAACATTACAGGCAATTAATGATTTATTGGTGGCTTTGCGTACTATGTCCGCTGTTAAACAAATTGCAGATATGGCAGATATGGCAGGCTCCCCAGAAAAGTTAAAGCTAATACAAGACACTATAGCAGCAACAAACCAATTAACCGGAGTAACACAAACTTTAGCAGCCACAAAACAGGCAGCAGACGCTACAGAATTAGCAACAGCACCAGGAAAAATTGCAGCTAATCAAGCTGTAGCAACTTCTGAGGTTGTTAAATCTGGTGCTGGTGTACCATTTCCGGGAAATATATTAGCCATAGCAGCAGGGATAGCAGCAGTAGTAGCCGCATTTGCTTCAATTGCTAAATTTGAAACAGGCGGTATAGTAGGCGGTTCTTCCTTTACAGGTGATAAAAATTTAATCAGGGCAAATAGTGGTGAAATGATATTAAATTACTCACAACAAAGAAAACTATTTAATGTGCTAAATGGTGGAACATCAGGAGCAGGAAATGAAGTTATTTTTAAAATATCCGGTTCTGAACTGGTGGGAGTTCTTAATAAGCATAGTAGAAAGACAAAAAATATTAAGTAATGGCATATCAAAAGAAATACTTTTTTCAATTCATATCATTTAAGGATGAAAAAACACATATAATAGAACTGTGACAGAATACAGAAACAGTAATTACAGCTACGGAAATAAAAGCCACAGAAACACCCTTCATAATAGAGTTACCTAGTTTAGACCATAAGTTTCAAGTTATAAGAGGTTCAGGATGTGAGATTAATTTACTTTCTGAATCGAATATGATTTTATTTAATGGTTTATATCATATTAACCCAACTGAATTTCTAATAAAACATTATATCGACAGTTCTATTAATTGAATTGGATATTTAAATAGTGAATTATTTAAAGAATCTTACTCCCTATTAGCTAACTATCCAATTAGTATAACTGGTAATGATGGCTTTGCTTTAATGGATAGATTTAATTTTATTCAGGCAGACGGGAACAATTACACAGGAATAAAAAGTAAATATGAACTATTACAGATTATCTTTAATAAAATTGGTTTACCATTTTCAGAGTTATTAATATCACTTTCTACAACTTTTACAGAGTATTCAGGATTATCTAATAAAACTATATTACACGAATCTTATATAAATTGTGAAAATTTCTATGATGAAGATAATAAACCTATGACACTAAGAGAGGTGTTAGAATCTACTTTAGCTCCTTATGGAGGTATTATCTTTCAAGAATCCGGTAATATAATTATAACTGATATTCACACTTTAGCAGCTAATTCAACAATTATATATAAAAGGTTTTCCTTTTCTACGTGAAATTATATTGCAGATATATCAATATCTAATATAAAATCTGTTTCAGATATTGGCTATGCTGGAACAGGTCAAGAAATTGAAATTTCAGGAGGGATTAATAGACAAGTTATAACCTATTCTCCATATCCTATAACAAATATTTTAGATGATTCAATTAAAGAAACAAATGAATTTTCATCTATGGATTTGAATTGGACAACTAGAAACGATATATATATTAAAAACCTATATGTAAATCCATATTGAGAGGCTAATAGTTTTGAGATAGCTAAACATTATTTTGCACCGGAAGAGCATTATACAACTTATTCAGCTTTCCCAACCTACGGAGAGGAAGAAACGGTTTATATAGCAGATGATACAGGATTTTATTATAAATGGAATGGCTTAACGTATGTAAAAATAGATTCTGAAACTTTAACAGGTGGAGAAGAAAACGTACATATAAGGATAAACAAACAGTCTAGTAATACCTTAATGTCTAATTTAAATATAAATCCTTATTTGGTTTTACCTAAATCTGAACTTATAGGAACAGGTACAACAGCAAAATTAGTTAAAGGAGCAGCTTTACTAATAAAAGGTAAAATAGGAGTTGTTAAACATCCTACAGGCGGTGTAGCTCACCCATTCACAAATATTATCATTACTCTAAAAATAAAAATTGGAAACAAATATTATAACGGGTTTGATTGGACTACTACAGAATCTTTCTGTTATTTTAAAATAAGTGATTCAGGAGAAACAGCTTTCCCGGTATTTGACTATGATTTAGATACTGAATTTATGAAAATGATAAATTTAGGGCATAAGGGAGAGGACGGTATATTTATTCCTATAACTCAGAATCTATCAGGAAAATTAGAGGTTGAAATTTATTCAGATGTACAATTAGACGTTACAAGCAATGATAATACTGTTAGAGTTACTTTATATGATAATGCAATTTTTAACACTATGTTTATTGAGTACTGGCTAAATAATCTTTCTGTTGAAATATTACAAGCAGACGGAGAAAACATATCAGATGAAGATATAGAGTATATAGGAATATTAGATTCTAATTATAAAGATGAAGGAGAAGCTATTAGTTTAACTTGTGGCACACAGTCAAAAGTTACGGATAGAGCTAAACTATTATATTTAGATGCAGATACATTTAAACCTATTTCAAAATGAACTAGAGCAGGGCAAACATTTAAAATAGAGGAACTGTTATTAGCTTCAATTTCTGCAAATTATAAATCGGGTTTTATTAATCTATCAAATATGACTTTAAGAAATAGTTTCAAACTGAATAACATACTAACTGATTCATATTTACAAAATAAAAAACTAATGATTACTCAGGCAAATATAAACTATAGAGAAAATAGTATAACTTGCTCTTTAGTAGAAATTAGCCCAGATGATTTAGTAATTAATAATTAAAGAATATGGCAGA
This sequence comes from Gaoshiqia sediminis, assembly GCF_025907915.1. Lineage (GTDB taxonomy): Bacteria > Bacteroidota > Bacteroidia > Bacteroidales > Prolixibacteraceae > Gaoshiqia > Gaoshiqia sediminis. The sequence continues at coordinate 5,631 of NZ_JAPAAF010000045.1, read as the reverse complement.
TATATATTTACAAAGTCTTTCAGTACCTAGAAAGGCTAGAAATAAAAGAACTTATACTAATACTTCTTATTCTGGAGGTAGTTCAGGCTTAACAGCATTATCTACAAGTTGATTAGAGCAATATTTTAATTACAATGTTGAAACCGATTTACTAAATTTAATTAAAGGGTTAAATGTTTCCTCAGATACAACAATAAACGGTAATCTTCACGTTGACGGTAATATAACAGCTTCCGGTGAGGTGGCAGCTTGGATAGTTGGAGAGCTAGAAAGTAATATTTTTGATTCATTAACAACAGATTACCCTTTAACTAAAGTAGGTTCATTATTAGGATTTGGTTATAATACAACTCACTTTGAATTATTAAATAATCAACTATCAATTAAACCAACCTACATTAATAACACAATAAATCAACATATAGATAATAGTAATATTCACTTTGAGATGAATCAAATACAAATCAGTCAGTCACAAATTACTGATTTAGATTTATCTGGTGAATATTATAATAAAACTGAAAGTGATAATAGATTTTTAAATGTTACAGGTGATACAATCACAGGTGATTTAACTATTGGTGGTAATCTAACAGTTAATGGAAGTCAATTTATAACTAATACTGAAACTGTTGAAATAGAAGATAATCTATTAGTTATAAATAAAAATGAAGTTGGTTCAGGTGTAACTAATGGATTGGCAGGAATTGAGGTAGAAAGGGGAACAGCAACTAATTATCAATTTTTATTTGATGAAAGTTCAGATAATTTCAAAGTTGGTCAAATTGAAAGTTTGCAAGCTGTTGCAACAAGAGAAGATTCACCTTTAAACGGTGGCTTTGCCTATTGAGACAGTACAGCCTATCAATTTAAAACAAAAGGGTTATTAATTGCTGACATTTCAAGTTTACAGACAACATTAAATAGTAAGTTACCCTTAACAGGTGGCACTTTAACGGGTAACTTAACAGCACCTTCATTCATTGGTTCATTATCTGGTAATGCTTCAACAGCATCAAAATTAGCAACAGCTAGAACAATATCATTAACAGGTGATATTACAGGTTCAGTAAATTTTGACGGTTCAAATAATGTTTCCATTTCTACAACTGTTGTAGATGATAGTCATAATCACATAATTGGAAATGTTGACGGATTACAAGCAGCATTAGATTTAAAATTGAATAGTTCTAGTTATACAGCTAATGATATATTAACTAAAATAAAAACTGTTGACGGAAGCGGAAGTTTGCTAGATTCAGATTTGTTAGATGGATACCACGGAAGCTTTTATGGCTCGTATGATAACCGTACATTAGGTAATGATATAGATTTCAATGCAATAACCTATGATTTTCAAAATAAATTACTTATATCATCCCCCTTTCACGTACCGAATTATACAGGGCAGATTAACTATCCTTATAGTGGATATGGGCAAATTCTCACATTTGGTGGGTCGGCCGGGATGTTTCCGTTTCAGTTAGCTGTTGCTGATCTTGCTTCTGGCAAAGCATTTTTTAGATGCCAATATAAACCCGGATCACAAAATAATACAGGGATTTCAACCACTTGGAAGGAATTTTACCACTCAGGTAATGCAAAATTAACAACCGTTGATTGATTGGCTAAAAATCTCACCTTAGCCGGGAGCATTACAGGGGTAACAAATGCTACTATAAATGATGGTGGTATTGCTGGTAATGGATTGCATTTAAAAAATGAGGGTTGGTTGTATCTTTATAATACAGATAATAGTACAAAATATTCAGTAAACGCATCAAGCGCAGGCAGATTAGATTTTTATAATAGAACTACCAGTGCCTATGCTAATATCAGGGTTGCAAATGTTTCTGGAACAACCGGAACATTTACTGACACTATTCAGGCGACAACAGCAAAACTAACAAATCTTACAGATAATTATATCCCTTACCACATTTCAGACGGAAGCGGGTTAGCAAATAGTGTAATTCAGCAGGTTAGCAGTAATATAGGTATAGGAATAACTCCAACGCAAAAATTACACGTTTCAGGAAATATATTAGCATCAGGTGAAGTTACAGCTTATTCAGATAAACGTTTAAAAAGTGACGTTAAACCATTATCAACAGCAATAGATAAAATATCAAAATTAAATCCTGTTGAATATATCAAAGATGATAAAAAATCTATTGGTTTTATTGCTCAGGAATTAAGAGAAATATATCCTGAATTTGTTTTAGGTGTAGAAACTGAAAATAGCTATTTAAGTGTAAATTATTCACAGATTGTTGCAGTATTAACTAAGTCAATTCAAGAGCAACAAGCAATGATTAATGAATTGCAAAAAGAGGTTAAAGAGTTAAGAAATAAAATTATTTAATATGGCATTACCAGAAACAGGAATAACGGTAACACACGTTAAAAATGTATTATCTGAGAGTTTAACAGGTGTTGCAGCTCTAAATTTATCAGAAAATGCAAATCCTTGGGGTTTCAATTCAATTTTTAGAGGGTGAGGAGATATAATAAGAACTGCACCTCACGATTTAGGAGATTTTAGAAGTTATGAGCATAACAGAAGGTGTTGATCTTATGATAACGTTTATCAACAGGTAACAGAATGAGGTCAACCCATTGAATTAACGTTAACATTAAAATATTTTCCTACTTGGACTCCTGCCGATAATGTAACTCACACTTTTGATATTTTATTTAAAAGAACAAATGATTTTCAGCACGGCGGTTATAGTTATATTGCAACAGATGTAGAATTAACTAATTCAACTGAGTATAATTTCACTTTTTCAATTACTAACCCTCCTGACGGGGGAGCAGCCTTAGACAATGAAACTGTACATATTGCAATAGTCTGTAAGGATGCAATAGGAGGTGATTTAAGGTGAGATAATGCAATGAGTACAGTACCCGCTACAGGTGTTTTATCTGGTTTGTATTATTGGGTTAAAGATATTACAATACCTGCCGATTTATGCAATTATTACATATACACTTATGATAATGATTATATGATGTGAAGAAACTTAGAAAATAGTGGTATTGGAGGAACTATTACAGTTAAAGTTGATAATAGATCAGATGTTTATTGTTTTTTTGAAACTCAATTTTGTGAAAGTTCTGCTTTTGATGTTGACGTACAATCCTTAATGAGTTCAAATAGAACAATAGAGAAAAATTTAACTCCGGGTACTTATGATAGCAGGTCAGTAAATTTATCAGGCACACCGGATAAACATTTTGCAGCAGGTGATTTAGTATATTACAGGTCAAAAATATTAGTAGCAACAGGAGGAGATATTACATATTCAACCGCATATTGTACTACAAGATCACTAACAGTTAATAATGAATTACCAATGTAATTTTAATAAGTATTTTATAATAATGGACAAGAATAAAATTTTAGAGCAATTTATTAAATGAACACCTATACTTCTATCAGTTCTTATTTATTGATTTGGTGTAGTTAAATCAGGTGAACAACAAAGAATAGAGTTAATCCAAGCAAAGGCAGCAATAGTATCATTAAATTTAGAAATTGAGAAATTAGAGGAAAAGAAAGCAGATAATTATAAAGTTGAAATTATAATGACAATGCTAACCAGAATAGATAATAAAATTGATAAAATGCAAGAACAAATTAACAGGAGGTAATTAATATGAACGCAATACAAAGATTACAAGCAAAAGTTTTAGGTTTTAAAACCAATTCAGAAGGAGGAGTACATTTTCTAACAGGTGCAGGAACTTCGCCTAGTGATAAATATTACGGATTTACAATTACGTCCTATGATACTGTAATTACAGGAATTACTTATTTAGAGCCAGATAAAATAACAGGAGATATTACAGCAATGACTAGCTTACCTGAGTTAGCAGGTTTATATATTCCTATTTCTGGTGGATTTTCAGATATAACTATTAGTGCTGGTAGTATGATGTTATTTAAAGATATTGATTAACAATAGATTAAAGGTGTTGCAGTTTTGCAGCACCTTATTTTTTTACACGTAAATATAAAATAGGTTAGTATGTGGGCATAAATAATGGTTGAACCAACAAATTTAAACCCGCGCTTTTTCATGTCTTTGCTGATTTTGTCGGAGATAACTGATGTGGCCGGTAATTCTTTCAGCGTTTCGAAGTGGTTGATTACCGGTTTATGATCGACAAACGACCAAATGTAATTATCAAAACTGCCAAACTCTTGCTGCACTTCCAGAAAACGCTTTGCATTTATCACACTGGCAGCAATTTTCAGACGATTGCGCACCAATCCTTCATTTTGCAACAACTGCCTCATCTTATCCTCACCATATGCGGCAACTTTTTCAGGGTCAAACCCATCGTAGGCCAGCCGGTAATTTTCCCGCTTCCGCAAAACGGTGAGCCAGCTCAGTCCGGCCTGAACGCCTTCCAGCAATAAAAACTCAAACAACAACCGGTCGTCATGTACCGGAACACCCCATTCCTGATCATGGTAATCGATATATAAATCATTTTTCAAACACCATTCGCAACGTTGTTTCATTAGCTTCAATTTTGTTAAAAGTTCAAAATCTTTCTAAAATTAGGAAAAACATCCGGCAACAGGCTAAAATATTATTTTTGCTCTTCGTAAATTGCGCTCCCATGAAACCAAGACTCTTCTTACTGCTGTTTCTTATCTCGAACCTGGCCACAGCCCAACTCAACATCAACCATTATATCCGGGTTGGACAGACGCGGATTTCCATCGGTAATTATGTAGGCGCTATCGAGAATTTCAACATTGTTATCAAGTTCAAGCCCCAATTGCCGGAGCCCTATTTTTTACGGGGAGTGGCCAAACACCAACTGGAAGATTTCAGGGGCGCCATCAGCGATTACAACAAAGCAATCAGCATAAAACCGTACTACCCGGATGCCTACATCAACCGGGGCTTGGCTTACCTTGAGCTGCATAATTACGACAATGCTATTTCAGATTACAACAAGGCGCTGGAGCTAACACCCCGAAATGCGGCCATCTACAATAACCGCGGAATTGCCAAAATAAGCATGAAAGATATTGACGGCGCCATTGAAGATTACAACAAGGCGCTGGAAGTGAACCCCAACTTCGTCAATGCGTTCATTAACCGAAGTAACGCTTATATTGTAAAAGGCGATATCCGGGAAGCGATTCGCGATCTGAACCGGGCCATCGTCATCCGTCCGCATTTTGCCAATGCTTACCTGCTGCGCGGCCTGGCCCGTTTCGAGCTGGATGATTTCGCTGCCGCCCTGCGCGACTTCGACCAAACCCTCAAATTTGACCCGCAAAATGCCTATGCCTTTAACAACCGGGGAATTGTGAAGCAGAAACTGGAAGATTATGCCGGAGCTATCATGGACTACGATATGGCCCTACAGCTCAACCCTACCTTGCCGAACGCTTATTTTAACCGGGGGATCGCCAAAGAGGTCTTAAACCAGCCGGGCTTTGAAAAAGATTACGAAACGGCAGCAAAACTGGATCCGAAACTTGATATCCGCAGCCGGATGACCGAAGAAGACTACTATGCGCAACAACAACAACAACAACAACAACAACAACAACAACAACAACAACAACAACAACAACAACAACAACAACAACAACAACAA
>NZ_JAPAAF010000044.1 GCF_025907915.1 Gaoshiqia sediminis | reverse complement strand
CAAGGCATGAAGATATCTTTACGGCTCCACTTTTCAATTTTTCGGCTTTTAAGAAATATTTTGAATATGTTTTGTAAATTGGGGTGCGGAAAATATAACAATTACACAGATCACCCCTGCAGCGGAAATAGAAGAGATTACTTTGGGGTGCAGATAACAGAGTTGGCGGTCATTGTAAAAAGACAGCATCTTGATAAAGTATCACACAATACAAAGAAATAATGCAATATGAAACTTGTAACAAGAGATAATCTTGAAAGGTGGGCTGACACTACCTTTTCAAAAGCTGTTCTGCCTTATCTTATTTCAAGATTGGTAAGAGCAACAACACCTGCAAGCACAAAAGCGAATCTTCCTTCGGGAAGTGCAACTTATATTGGTGGTTGGGACGGTATCGTGAATTGTGAAACTGAAACTGCTTACGTACCTCAAGGAATTTCTTTGTGGGAACTTGGTACCACTATTGACTGCAAAGGGAAAGCTGATGGTGATTATGATAAAAGAAAAGCAAATCCAATAGGTTTTACACCTAGTGACTCTGTTTTCATATTTGTTACGCCAAGACTTTGGGCAAAAAAAAGCGAATGGATTGCAGAGAAAAAAGCTGAAAATCATTGGAAAGACGTTAAAGTATATGATTCAATTGACTTAGAGGAATGGCTTGATAATGCACTTTCTGTTTCTCGTTGGCTCGCTTCGCAAGATGGAGTTGGAACATATCCATTTGATGGTATAATGACAGCTGACGAATTCTGGGAAGAATGGTCAATTGGTCCAAAAGGATTGGTTCTTTCACCAGAATCTGTAGTAGCAGGAAGAGAATATGAGAAAGACTTGTTATTATCAGCGTTACAGGGAAACCCAACAATCAAAGGAATAAAAGCTTCAACAAAGATTGAAGCAATTGCATTTATAATTGCTTCAGCAAAATTATTCCCGACAGAAGAGTTTGACCGATTTTTTTCCAAAGCATTAATCGTTGATACAGAAGGGAATTTTCGTGGAATAGTTAGGAACAATATAACCTCTACTTTAAATCTTATTCCAAGATTTGGCGAAGCGCTACCTCTTTACTTAGCAGTATCAAAAGGCAACCACGTATTAGTCCCTCTCGGTGCTGATGATGACTTTAATCAAGAAACAATTAATCTACCAACAATTGATAGAAATGGTCAAATCAGTGCACTAGTAAAGAGCGGCATATCAAATGAAGATGCAGAGAAATTTTCTAGGGAATCAGGCAGAAACATTACTATACTTAAAAAACTTCTTGGGTTTCCGCACTATAATGCAAAATGGATAGAAAAAGAAAACATCCGTGAGATAATTCCGGCTCTATTACTTGGAAGATGGAATGAAACATTTGTTGGAGATATTGAACTAATTGAAAAACTTTCTGAACAAAAATATTCTGACTATTTAGTTATTCTAAACAAATGGAAAAACTTTGAAGAATCGCCCATTATCCAAATAGGTGAAACTTGGAGGTTAACCTCGCCTCTGGATTTATGGACAGCTCTTTCATCTCAACTTTCATCTAAAGACTTCCAAAACATCAAAGAGTGTTATGCATTAGCATTCAAAAACGGAAATCCGATAGTCGAACCCGCGGACAAAAACAGTTTCGCAGCTTATTTCAGCAAAAGAAATAAATACTCTAATTGGTCAAGAGAAGGGCTGACACAATCTTTAATTTTAGTTGGACGATTGAATGGAGTGAAAATTCCCAATCTTAATAATCCCCAAAATTGGGTTGATGATATCATTTTTGATTTACTCAACAACGCAAGTGGAGAAATGTGGATTTCCTTTGACCACGAATTACCTCTTATTTCAGAAGCATCGCCTGAATGTTTTCTCAAAGCAGTAAAAAATTCGTTGGCAAAAGAACAGCCCGAAATAATGGATATGTTTAATGAGGAAGATGGTTTTTTGCACAAAACAAGTCACCACACTGGTTTGTTGTGGGCACTTGAAAATTTGGCTTGGTTGCCCGAATATTTAAGGGATGCGAGTTTGGTACTGCTTAAACTTTCAAGACTTGATCCAGGCGGTAGTTTATCAAACAGACCACTGAATAGTATTTCAGAAATTTTTAAACCTTGGCATTTTCAAACTCTCGCATCGTATGATGAAAGAATGGAAATTCTAAAATACATTACCGAGAAGGAAAAAGAATCAGGTTGGTCCCTTTTAATTAGAATGCTTCCAGACCATCACGGCATAGCACATCCAACACATAAAATGCGTTGGCGAATGTTTGATAAGAATACCAATCTCACTTACACTTATCAAGAAATATGGAATACGCATTCAGCAGTAATAGAAATGCTTATAAACCTTTTTGATAATGATGAAGAAAAATTTTCTCAACTCATAAAAGAAACAACCAATCTTTCACCTAAAGATAGAAAAAGGGTTTTAGATTGGGCTGATGAAGTTTACCCAAATATCAAACAGGAAAAATTTTCAACTTGGGAAGCAATCAGGGGAATTTTAAATCATCACAGGTCGCATCCTGATACCGATTGGGCTTTACCCGAAACCGAGTTAGAGCGATTAGAAAATTTGTATAACAAACTTCAGCCAACAGACATTATTCATAAATACATTTGGCTTTTCAATAAACATTGGCCTGAGTTCCCGGAAGGTTTTATATACGAACCCAATGAATCAGAAAAACGTTACGAGCAACAACAAAAGCGCGTTGATGAAGCAAGAAAAACAGCAGTAACTGTTTTTCTTCAAGAATTAGGTTTAAAACCAACCTTAGATTTACGAAAACAAGTTAAAGAGTTTTGGCTTTTAGGCGGTGCTTTAGCTGACGTAATCACAAATCAGGAAGATGTTCTTACAGTTTGTGAGAATTTGTATGATGAAAAAAATCTCATTGGTTTTGCTCACAACTTTATCTATCGTAAATCAATCATAGAAAAATTTGATTGGATAAAATCATTATTCAAACAACTACAAGAAAAGAAATTTAGTAATAAAGCACTTTCTAATGTACTTATTCCACTAAATCAAAATCAACATTTGTGGGATTTTGTGTCTTCATTAGATGAAGAAATACAAAATGAATATTGGCAAAATATCAATCCGCATTTTTATCACATTACCGATGATGAAAAGGCAATCGGGATTGAAATGCTTTTAAAGCACAAAAGATTCTTTTCTGCAATAGATATTGCTTCTCACTTTGCAAATGGAATATCAAGTTATCTGCTTTCTGAAATGTTGAAAAAGGCAGCGACTGAGGAAGCAAATGAAACACCTCGCTTCAGTGGTTATGAAATAGAACGGATTTTTGAAGAGCTTGACAAGCGAACAGATATTGAGAAATCAACCCTCATTCATTTGGAGTGGCTGTATCTTTCAATTTTGGATTCATACGGTACAGGAAGAAACCCTAAAATATTAGAAGAAGAATTGGCAAATAGCCCAGATTTTTTCATTGAAGTTTTGAAATGGATTTATATTCCTAAAGACAAAGCATTGTTGGAAAAAGAACGGGAAGGTATTTCGGATGAAGTTATTCAAAATAGAGCAAAACAAGCCTATCACTTGCTTCATTCGTGGAAAAAAATACCAGGGATGAAAGAAGATAATTCTATTGATGAAGTAGTTTTAAAAGATTGGATTATTAAAGCGAGAACCTTAGCAGAATCAGCTAGTAGATTAAATGTCGCTGATTCTGAAATCGGTAAGGTATTAGCTGAATATCCTGAAAATATTCAAGAATGGCCACAGGAAAAAATATTTCATATTATTGAAGAAATAAACACGGACAGCTTGAAAAGTGGTTATTCTTCAGCTATGTATAACAAAAGAGGCTCTTCAACAAGAGGAGCTTTCGATGGTGGAGATATTGAAAGAGAAAAGGCCGCCTACTTTGAAAAGTTATCAAATGATTTTAAAAACAAATATCCAAATGTTGCACAGATATTTAAACGAATGCAACAAGGATATTTGGCAGAAGCAAAGCGAATGGACGAAGAGGCTGAAAGAAATAGGTTAGAATACTAACCCCTGCTTTTCCGGATATGCCAAAGTCGGCGGTTGGCTGGATCGATTTGTATCCTAATGAGTTGAATAATATTTTATCTTCCCCTGCTCGTGCCCCTTCCGGGCTGCGGGTAACCGCTAAAGTTGCAACAACAGGGCGTTGCCCTGCCTTAGTGCTGCTGCACCCTTGGTGCGGTGAAGAGAAAAGGCAGTGGGCCGATGAAGTCCCCCTGCTAGCCGCTTTTGCAAAGCAGGTCCTGAAATTTGAGGACGATACTCTTATTCACCTGGTGACTTCAAGTCACCTGGTGAATCCGGAAAGGTTGAGGTAAAAGCCACTTGATGAATGCCCAGCCATTTTATTTTCATAACTTACGGTAAACAAAAAATAACTGTCATGCAGTTTGAGCCCACTCACGTATACCATGTTTACAATAGAGGCAATAATTCGCAGCAAATCTTTTTCTCCCGCGAGAATTACCTGTACTTTCTGCATAAAATCAGAACCTATGTCGTACCGTTCGCCGATATTCTTGCTTGGTGTTTAATGCCCAATCATTTTCACCTGATGCTTCATGTTAACCGGCTTGAAATTCCATCGGATGCTCCGGATGATCCGGCGACTTTTAGTCAACGGATCAGAGATGACAAGCCCCTTATTCACAAGGTGATTTCAAATCACCAGGTGAATCCCGAAAAGGTAAATCATCCGATGGCTAAAACAAGGAACCTGAACCAATCCATTGCGATCGTTTTGCGGTCATATACAAGAGCACTCCAAATTCAGCAGAAATTCACCGGTAGTCTTTTTCAACACCGAACAAAAGCCATCTGTTTAACCGAAATAAACGGCCTTACTCTTGCTTGGTTCCATTCGGCTTTTGGCGCGATTATTAACGTACCCGATTCGGAAAAGGAGTACCCGCAAGTTTGTTTCAATTACATCCATAATAATCCAGTGAGTGCGAACCTGGTGAAATATCCGGCTGATTGGGAATTTTCATCGTATCCCGACTATGCAGGTCTTAGAGATGGAAGATTGATTAACCGGAACCGGGCGAAAGAGCTTGGATTGCATCTTTAAAGTGACATGATACCGGAAGTTTACTGAGCTGGTGACTTCAAGTCACCAGCTCAGTAAAGCCAACTTCTATTCACCAGGTGACTTCAAATCACCAGGTGAATCCCGAAAAAATGGCAGACACCGTCTATTCCAGCAACAAACTGCCTTGTTCATCAAATTTCCAGAAAGGAGCCCAGGCAATTTCCCAGGTGTGGCCGTCGGGGTCGGCAAAGTAGCAATCGTAGCCGCCCCAGAAGGTTTCACGGGGTTCCACGAGCGGGGTTCCGCCATTCCCGGTAATTTGCCGGTACAGCTGGTCCACCGCTTCTTTCGAGTCCATGTTGATGGCCAGCGTAACACCCGGGAAGCCGCTTCGGCCAGGCGGCAGGTTGGCATCTTCGGCCAGGTCGTTGAGCGGGTAAAGGGCAAACACGATACCGCCCTGCCCGTAAAACACGATGTTGTTGTCGCTGCCTTGTCCGGGTTCCCAACCCAGGGCGTCCCGGTAAAAATCGCGGGAGCGTTTCAAGTCGCTCACTCCCAGGGTAACAATGTTTAAACGTGGTTTCATGATTTGACGGTTATATTGAAAAGGGTTTGTTTTCTCGCCACTTGCTCAAAGTCCACTGCTTCTGAAAACTGAAAACTGCAAACTGTGACTACCTCCGGGCCATCTTAAGGAAAGCCTTTAATTCCTCTTTCCGTGCTTTGGGCAGTTGGTGCCAGCGGATGCCTTGTACGGCGCCTTCCAGTCCGCACAGCATACTCAAACAGGCCCCTTCGTCAACGGTTTTCAGGCGAATAAAAGCCTGTTCGGCCCCCATCGCCCGCAGTTGTTCGGGTGTTTCAATGCCCACTTCTGCTAGCCTGGCAGCAACTATTTTTCCGATGTTTGGCAAGTCGGCCAGTTTTTCCATGTTTCTTTGTTTTTGTCAAATTTAAGAAACCGTGTGGACTTTCGAAACGTTATCGGTTTCAATTTCGAATTGTAAAAACTTGTTAATGCCTCAGGGATAATCGGCCCAATGATTTCCCTTTTGGGCAGATTTTAATTTACTTAGCTAACCAAATCCGGGAAAGGGCATGAACGAAACCTGTATTTTATTTTGTCGCTGCGGGGCGGGTGTAATTTCGCCCGGGAAAGCCGACCAATTGGCCGGCGCTTTTCAGCAATTGGATGCCGATGTATTTGAGTTGCGCGATTTGTGCGCTTTTTCGGTACACGAAAAAGACGTATTGCAAACTATCTCCGAAAAGTATTCGCAAAAGCTGATCGTTGCCTGCTATCCGCGTGCCGTGAGAAACATGCTGCGGCAGGCCGGGATAAACTTTGGCGAGTTTGACGTGTTGAATTTCAAGGAACTTTCAACCGAACAAATTTTGGCGAAACTGCAAGAGGAATACCGACTGCAGGAAGGCGCGGCAAGGTATCAGGTGGAAGTGAGCGCCCTGAATGTGCCGGCCTGGTTCCCGGTGATCGATGAATCGCTCTGCACCCTGTGCGGACAGTGTGCCCGCTTTTGCCTGTTTGGCGTGTATGCCTACGATAAGAAAAGCCTGACGGTGGTCAATCCGCTGGCCTGCAAAAACAACTGTCCGGCTTGCGGGCGAACCTGTCCGGCCTCGGCCATTATGTTTCCGCGACTGGCCGAAAATTCGGCCTTGGCTGGCGCCCAACTGGGAGAAAAAGCCAACCGGCCGTCAGCCAAACCCGGCAGTTTGTTTGTGATGCTGAACGACCGAAACCAAAACCGGAAAAATATTTTCAGGCAAGGCGTGGTGCAACTGGCCGAGGAAGAGCGACGGAAAGCGCTGGAGGAAGTACGAAATGCCCTTGATAAGAAAGAATAGTATGCTGAAACAATTGTTGTTTAACACCGATAAACGGTGCCTGTATAAGTTTGTCTATAACCTGGGGGTGAAGGGAACGCTCAGCTTTAACCGATTTCAAAAGCGGTTGAAAAAGGGCGAGTTCTTTCCGGCCTTTCACTTCATCTCGGTTACCGACGACTGTAACCTGAATTGCCAGGGCTGTTGGGTGATGGGGAAGAAGAAAAACAACCGGCTTTCGGCTGAACAACTCGACCAAATCATCACTGAAACAAAAGCGCAGGGCTCCTACTTTTTTGGCATTCTTGGCGGAGAACCGCTGCTGTACAAACCGCTGTTCGATATCTTCCGAAAACACGCCGACTGCTATTTTCAGCTGTTTACCAATGGTACGCTGCTGACGCCCGACGTGGCCGAGCAATTGCGGCAATGCGGCAATGTAACCCCGCTTATCAGTTTTGAAGGAGACGAAACGGTGGCCGATGTGCGGCGGGGAGGCAAAAACGTGTACCAGCGCACCCGGCAGGCCATTGAAAATGCTACCGGCGCCGGATTGGTAACCGGTGTGGCCATGAGCGTCTGCAAGTCGAACATCGATCTGGCCTTGTCGCATGATTTTATTCAATCGCTGATTGACCGGGGCGTACTTTATCTTTGGTACTACATTTTCCGTCCGGTAGGGGAAAATGCATCGGTTGAATTGAGTTTAAGTAAACAAGAAATAGAACAACTGCGTTCGTATATGGTGGACGCACGGACAAAATACAAGATTGCCATCATTGACGCCTATTGGGATGAAGATGGAAACGGCCTTTGCCCGGCCGCATCGGGTTTGAGCCACCACATCAATGCTTCGGGCTACATTGAGCCGTGCCCTGTCATTCAGTTTGCCACCGACCGTGTGGGCGATCAACCACTGGCGGATATTTATCGGTCTTCCCTCTTTTTGAAGGAACTGAAAACGGAAATTCCCCGGAAAACATCGGGCTGTATTCTGATGGAGGACCCGATCTGGCTGGTTGATTATGTGGAAAAGCACGGGGCCATCGATACCTCGGGGCGCAACAATGAGGCTGCCCGTTTACGTGCGATGCCTGTCGTGTGCAGTCATGGCTCGGGGACGCCCATCCCGGAAAAAAACTGGATGTACCGCTTTGCAAAAAAACGCGCCTTCTTCGGATTGGGCGCTTACGGATAAGGATATGATCAAAACGCAACGACTGCTAAAAGTACCGCAGGAGGTGAAGCTGCGCAACCAGCTCCGGCATGAATCACGTTTGCTGGTGGAGCACAAGAAGGTGCTTCCTCCTGCCGATTTCGACCGTCTGGAAGAACTGGCGATGGAGGTGCTTCAGCGTTTGGGGATGGATGAGGAATACCTCGACTTTACCATCGTGCTGTGCGGCAATGAAATCTGGCGCGAGGTGATTGCCGCTACGCCTTTCGACCGCCGCTTGTTGTTGTTGCCCCAATGCCTGAAAAATTCTCAAAATTGCCAGGCCGAGATGGATTCGCTGGGTCTGATTTGCGCTGGCTGTAAGGGGTGTCAGATCGACAGTGTGCTCACCAAGGCCGAAGCGCTTGGCTATACCACACTGGTGGCCGAGGGAACAACGGTGGCTGTTGGTTTGGTGGCCGAGGGTGCCATCGATGCGGTGATCGGCGTAAGTTGTATGCCGGTGCTGCAACGTTCGTTCGGGCCGGTTTCGCGGGCCGCCGTCCCGGTAATGGGCTTGCCGCTTCTTTATAACGGTTGCGAAAATACCAACGTGGACTATGGCTGGCTGTTCGAAGAAATGTACCAGTTGAGGCAAAATCCCGAGGTTCAGCCTTTGTCTGTTTCTCTGCTGAAAGATCAGGTCCAGGATTATTTCACCGAGTTTACCTTGCAGGATTTCTTTCACGCTTATAATGAAACTGAAAAATTGGCCAAGCGCATGCTGGTGATGGGTGGACAACGCATCCGTCCGCTGCTGACCGTGCTGGCCTACCGTTCCTATTCCAATGATCCGCGTGACGAGGTGCAGGCGGCCTTGGCCATTATTATCGAGTGTTTCCACAAAGCTTCGCTGATCCATGATGATATTGAGGATGACGATGATTACCGCTATGAACAGGAAACCCTGCACAAAACGCATGGCATTCCGGTAGCCATCAACGTGGGCGATTACCTGATCGGGAAGGGCTACCAGTTGTTGGCCAATTTGCCGGTTGAGGCGAAAATGCTGGCCGAATCACTGCGGGTGGTTTCCAACTCACACCTGAGCCTGGCTACCGGCCAGGGCGCCGATCTGCTGCTGGATGGCCGGTTCGTGTCAGTTTCTGTCGATCAGCTGCTGCAAATCTTCACCCAAAAAACCGGCGAGGCCGTGAAAGTAGCCCTGTTGCTGGGTGCAATCAACGGGGGCGCCGGAGCAGACGAGTTGAAAACCCTGTCCACTTTCGCCGATTGGTTTGGCATTGCCTATCAAATTCGGGACGATTTGAACGAGTTTCGCGAAAACCAGCAGCCGGAGCATGTGCATCATTTTCCGTTTTTGCTGGCTTTGTTGCGCGAAAAGTTTGAGGAAAACGGAGAGGCAGATCAATTGTCCGGCCTGTCCGGCATGGATGCTGTTGCCTTGCATCAGCTTATTCGCGAGGAACAAGTGGATTTACATGCCGATGCTTTCCTGAAATTGTATGTGGACAAATGCTACCGCGAGCTGGACCAGCTGCAAAACCTGAAACTAAAGTTAAGCCTCTACGGTGTGATGGGCAAAATCTTTTAAAATGAAGGAGCATGAATTCCGTCAAGGTTGAGATTCCCATTCATCTTCAATTTGTTGAATTCGTTGAGAAAGCTTTCGATTTACTGGATACGGAAGCACAACAGAAAGTCAGACAGTTTGTGATTGGGCAACAGCACCCAGGCGGGGCATTTGTTGATCGGGGCGGAACGCCGGATTTGTACTATTCCTTGTTTGGTTTTTGGCTGGCGTCGGCATTGAAAATGAAGGATCAGCTGATGTTATTGCAAAAATACACGTCAGCCCGGAGCGTGGATGAGGAACGAAATCTGATCAACAAGTTTGCATTGGTTCTGATCCGGCAAGGTTTGTCCGGGAAAAAGAAATTGCCGCCAACCTTTTTTCGGTTTTTCTTGAAGCGGGATTACCAGGTGAATTTTTCCTATCAGTTGTTTTTGTTTTTGTTGGTTTTCGATGCCCGTTACGGGCGTAAAAGCTGGCTTTATTTTGTCGCCCGTGTGGTTTTGGGCATGTATCGACTTCCAATCGGCGCTCCGTGCAGTATGCTGGCTGCTTTGTTGGTGGCCAGGCACGAGGTTGGTTTGAAAACAGTAAAATTGCAGAAAAGAATAATGGCTTATTTTGATGAAGCGAATGGATTTAAGGCCTTTGAACAGATGGATTCCGGCGATATGCTGTCAACCGGCGTGGCTTTGTTTGCCTTGCAGAAAACCGGTTTCGACATCCGTTTATTGGCGCCGGCCTGCTTGGGTATGATTCAGGATAATTTTGTGGAGGGCGCTTTTCTGTCAGGCGACGGCGACCCTACCCGCGATCTGGAATACACGTTTTATGGTCTGTTAGCCTTGGGAAGTATAGCAGGACAAGAAAACCGGGAATAGTCATCTGTATTTAACTCAAGCGTTGTCTGTTTCCCGGAAAGTAATGAATTATAATTTGATGCATGACAAAACCAGAACTGCAACAACGATTTGAAGAGCTATCCGCAATCTTGCTGAAGGAATTGAGCCCGCAAGGTTTTTGGACGGGCGAGCTGTCATCGAGCGCCTTGGCGGTAGCGGTGGCTGTTGCCGCTTTGCATTTTCACGATCGCGAAGCTCACCGGGTTGAGATTCAAAATGGCCTGGTTTGGCTTCAGGATCATGTGAATGCGGATGGTAGTTTTGGAGATACACCTGAAAGTCCGGGCAATGTTAGCACCAGCTTGTTGGTTTATGCCGCCACGAATTTGTATGCAGCAACTGATGGTGAGATCACTTTGTTGCAGAAAAAGATTGCTACTTATTTGTCGGGCATGGGTATTGATGTGCGTTCGCCTCAGGTGGCCCGGTTTATACTCGATCATTATCAAAAAGACTATACTTTCTCGGTTCCAATTCTTACTCTGTGCGGGTTGTGTGGCGTTCCCGGCCCCGAAGCGTTTAGCTATATTCCGCAGTTACCTTTTGAGCTGTCTTTGCTGCCCCGCAAATTCTACAGGTTGTTGAATCTTAGTGTGGTCAGTTATGCTATACCGGCTTTGGTGGCCGTGGGGATCGTGGTTTTCAAAAAGAAAAAGACGAATGCATTTTCACGGTTTGTGCGTGGACTTTCGGTGCAACCTGCCCTGAAATTACTTCACCGCCTGATGCCGGATAGCGGTGGCTTTTTAGAAGCTATCCCGCTCACGGCATTTGTTTGTTTAAGTTTGATTGAAGCCGGCTACCGCGATTTGGAAGTGGTTGAAAGGGGTATTGGTTTTTTGAAAAAGACCCAGCGTGACGACGGGAGTTGGCCGATCGATATCGACTTGTCAACCTGGGTGACCAGCTTGTCGGTAAAAGCGTTACGAACGAAAAAAGAGGAAGTGTTAATTCCCCGAATGCAGCAGCAAATCGCCAACCATTTGCTGGCCGTTCAAAATCTGGAGGTACATCCTTTTAATGGGAGTCAGCCGGGGGGGTGGGGCTGGACCAATCACTCCGGTTCAGTACCCGATGGCGATGATACACCTGGAGCCATGCTAGCCTTGCTGCAACTTCAACCCGGGAACGAACTAAAGCAGCCACTGCTGGCGGCTTGCGAATGGCTGCTGCAACTGCAAAACAGCGATGGCGGTTTCCCGACTTTTTCAAAAGGTTGGGGCAAGTTGCCGTTTGATCAGAGTTGTGCCGACCTGACCGGCCATTGTTTGCTGGCTGTTTCTGCCTGTTTGAATGCCTTTGGACAGGAACTGGATTCGACTGCGGCATCCCGGATGCGGTTGGGGATCACAAGGATGGCTAATTACCTGGAAAAACACCAGCGGGGCGATGGCAGCTGGCTGCCGCTTTGGTTTGGCAACCAGCATACTGACGGCCATGTCAACCCGGTTTACGGTACGGCACGGGTGCTTACTTATTTGCAGGATGCGCTTGGCCATTCCTGGATGGATGAGGCTTTTCGTACGCGCTTGCTAAAGCTGATACAACCGGCTGAACAGTTTCTGCGGGCAGTTCAGAATGAAGACGGCAGCTGGGGCGGTGGAAAAAATATTCGCGGGAGCATGGAGGAAACTGCTTTGGCTGTTGCCGCCCTTTCAGGAAGTAGTCCGGATGAGCCCTGCTTACGCGGCATAAGATGGCTGGATGATTTCTATTGTAAAAATGGGTTGAAGGCTTCACCCATAGGCCTCTATTTTGCCTCACTTTGGTACGACGAGAAATTATATCCGCTTACTGCCTATTTGGAGGCAGTTGTGAGGTTATTGGAACGCAAATAACCGGAAGCCCTATGCCTGGCGGATGGTCGGAATGTATTCGCCGTCACTTGTCAGGTAGCTGCCCATCAGATTGGCTGTTAGGCAGCTGTGTACGGGCACAATCTCAACCAGATCGCCTACCTTAAACGAGTTAAAATCTTTGTAGGTCACTTTGATGATGCCATGTTCCTGGCTCAGTTTATGCAGATAATTTCGTTCGTCAAGCAGTATCTTTTGCCCGTTTTGGTTGATGATTACCTGGCCGTACAGTTCTTTCCCGTCAATATTGATGATTGAGTCTTTCGAGGTATGAATGGCCCCGCCATAAATAATCACTTCATTTCGCGACGCATGACGGGCAATAACCGGGCAAACCAGGCGAAGGGCTATATCTTCAAACTTGCAGGTTCCCAGTTTGTATTGCATCAGGTCGTAAAAAATGAAATTGCCAGGCCTCAATTCATCGATTCCGTCAAAGTTGTCACAGATGCTGGCCGAAGGCGTGTCGCCCAAGGAAAGTTTCAGATTGGGCCAATCTTTTTTGTACCGGTTTTTCAGCGACCGCATTTTGAGCAAGGCATCAAAATGATGGTTGAAAATATCGTGGCGGGAACTGGCCTGATAAGTATGTCCGGTGTGCGAAAGAAAGCCTTTGAAATCGAGTAGTTTGTTGTTTTTTACGATTTCCAACAGGCCATCGACCAGGTTGGTTTTATGGGCTGCAACGCCAGTACGGTTGTACCCGGTATCGATTTCGATATAAATACCTGCCTGGAATTTGATGAATTTGTCCAGGAAAACCAGGGATTCTTTATTCTCTACCAGCAGGTTTAGGTTGATGCCGGATGCGAGTTGGTTGATCTGGTCAATTTCCAGGATGTTTACCGGCAAAGCGATGGTGATGTCAGTCCAACCGTTGCGGGCAAAGTATTGTGCCATTTGAACAGACGAAACGGTGATGGCGCTGATCCCAAATTCGCGGAACCACTCGCCAATTATGGCAGACTGGTGGGTTTTGAAATGGGGGCAAAAATCAAGGTTTTTTGCCTTAGCTTTTTCCGCCATGCGGGCAATGTTCCGCAAACAGGTTTCTTTGTCGAGTAGCAGGGTCGGGCGCACGATTTCCATCTTGGTTCTATCCTAAAAGGTTTTTTCTGTCCTGGTTGCAGCCAGATTTTTTAATAATGCCTTTAAAATTAAATAATTCATCGTGTATTTAAAATGATTCTTCATAAATATAACCGGTTAATTTGGTGAGTGTTTGTCCCGGAAAGGAATGGATGGATTTATTGTCATGTTTCTTTATGAACAAGCGACCAATATGTGCCGGGTCTAGTCCTTTTTAATGAACCGTTTGCTGCGGATTTTAGAGGCTACGCGAAAAAGAAAAGAGCCTCTTTTCCGGAGGCTCTCGTCAAAAATGGAAAAATGAATATTTTTATTCCTTATCGAGCATAATGGTTTGTGCCCTGTTTGGCCCTACCGAGGCAATGGTGATGGGCAGTCCTGTTTCTTCTTCGATAAAGGCGATGTAATTATTGAATTCTTCGGGGAATTCGTTTTGGTGGGTCAGTTGGGTCAGGTCGGTTTTCCAGCCCGGAAGTTCCACGTAAACCGGCTTCACATCTTCGTTCAGTTCAAATGGGAACCTATCGGTAACTTCGCCGTTTATCTCGTAACCTACGCAAACCTGGATGGTGTCAAAGTCGTCCAGTACATCCGATTTCATCATAAACATTTCGGTTACCCCGTTGATCATGATCGAGTATTTCAAGGCAACCAGGTCGAGCCAGCCGCAGCGGCGCGGGCGTCCGGTGGTTGAGCCGTATTCGTTTCCGGCATCGCGCAGTTTTTGTCCGGTTTCGCAGTGCAGTTCCGTGGGGAACGGGCCCATGCCAACACGAGTGCAATAAGCTTTGAAGATCCCGTAAACACGGCCGATTTTTTGAGGTGCAATGCCCAGTCCGGTACAAGCTCCGGCACAGATGGTATTGGAGGATGTAACAAACGGGTATGAGCCAAAGTCGATGTCGAGTAACGTACCCTGCGCACCTTCGGCCAATACCGACTTTTCGTCCAGCAGCAAATCATTGATCATGTGTTCGCTGTCAACAATGGTGAACGATTTCAGTACTTCAATGCCTTCCATCCATGCTTTTTCTTCGGCAACCAGCATTTCATGATAGTCGAACTGGTAGAATTTTTCCAGCATTTCTTTGTGCGCATTGACACGGCTGGTGTATTTTTCGTTGAAATTTTCAAACAAATCGCCCACACGCAGTCCATCGCGGCCAATTTTGTCTTTGTAAGTTGGGCCAATTCCTTTCAGTGTTGAGCCGATTTTTGTTTCACCTTTGGCGGCTTCCGATGCGGCATCCAACAGTTTATGCGTAGGCAAAATCAGGTGAGCTTTTTTTGAGATGTACAGGTTTTTGTGCAGGTCGATCCCCAGTTTCAGGATTCCGTCAATCTCTTTTTTGAAGACGATGGGATCCAACACCACACCGTTGCCGATAATATTGGCTTTATTTTCATGAAAAATACCGGATGGAATGGTATGGAGGACATGTTTGAAATTGTTTATTTCCAACGTGTGGCCCGCGTTTGGCCCGCCCTGAAAACGAGAGATGGCGTCGTATTTGGGAGTCAGCACATCGACAATTTTTCCTTTTCCTTCGTCTCCCCATTGAAGACCTAAAATGACATCTACTTTCATTATATGTGGTTTACAGATTTCCAAACATAGTAAACCGCAGAAGTCAGACCTGTTTGCCTGGTTGATTTCTGCGGTGCCGATTTGTAATTTATTTGGCAGATAAAATTACAAATTATTTTTGCATCAGGCGTAAAAAAATCCTCGATTTCGGGGAGGATTTCATTTTATCGTGTGAATAGCGAAATTAGTGGTCAATATGTTCGCCATAAATGTACAGGGTGTGGTGAGAGAGTTTGAAATTGTATTTCAAGCAGGCTTCTTCGATGATTTCGCGGATACGAGGATCGTAAAATTCATGTACGTCTCCCGAATTGGTATCGATCAGGTGGTCGTGTTGCAGGGTGGCAAATGCTTTTTCGAATTGGGCAATGTTTTTGCCAAACTGGTGCTTAACCACTAATTTACACTCCAGCAGCAAGTCGATTGTGTTGTACAGCGTAGCCCTACTCACCCGGTAGTTCTTGTTTTTCATGGAGATGTAGAGCGATTCGATATCAAAATGGCCTTCGCGCGAATAGATTTCATCCAGAATGGCAAACCGTTCGGGCGTTTTTCGGTGTCCGTTTCTCTCCAGATATTCTGTGAACATCTTCTTCACAGTTTCTTTCGTTTTTGGGCTATTCATACTTAAACCAATTTTAAATAACGCCCAAAAATAGGAAATTTTTTAGATAGTTTAGTCTAAATAAAAATTAATCCTCGATTTTTTCCATCCGTTCAATGTTATCTATTCCTTTGATTTTCATCAATCGGGAGATCAGATTCTTCAAGTCGTCAACATTGTGGATATAAAGATAAAGTTCACCTTCGAAGATGCCGTCATGTGTATCAAACATAACGGTGCGCATATTGATGTTGTTCAGTTTGGAGATGATGTTGGTTACTTCGTTGACGATTCCCACCCGGTCGAAGCCGTTTAACTTAAGGCGGGTAAGGTAGGAGCGTTTTTTAAACTTGGTCCACTCGGCGGTAATGATCCGGTCGCCTTGTTGGGACATTAGTTTGTTGGCCTCCGGGCAGTTTCGTTTGTGGATGACCACATGATTCGTGGAGGTCAGGTAGCCGAGCACATCGTCGCCCGGGATGGGTTGGCAACATTTTGCCAGGGAATAGTTGGTTTCTTCCGGGTCTTCCTTCAGGATGAAGGTGTTCTTTTTGTCGATCTTTTTATCCGGTATTTCCAATTCCAGCTCGTCCTCTTCTTTCCTTTTCCTGTTGAAAGAAAGTTTCCAATACTTGGCCAGTTTATTTTGACGACGGGTTTTCAGAATATTCTCCAGGTCGTTAAAGTCGATAAACCCCATGCCAATCTGGGCATACAGCTGGTCTTTGTTGGACAGGTTGTAATAAGCTGTCAGTTTTTTCAACGTATCCGACGAAGGTTTAATGTTGTATTCTTTTAGCTTACTTTCTACGATTTCGCGTCCTTGCTCCAGGTGTCGTTTTTTATCGAGTTTAAAGGCTTGTTTGACTTTTGCTTTTGCTTTGGCGGTTATGATGAATTTCAGCCATTCGATATCGGGTCTTTGCGTTTTTGAAGTCAGGATTTCAATTTGGTCGCCACTTTCAATCACGTGGCTCACCGGCACCAGCTTGTGGTTTATTTTTGCGCCGATGCAACGGTTGCCCAAATCGGTGTGTATTTCGTAAGCAAAATCGATGACCGTTGCGCCTTTCGGTAGATTGACCATCCTTCCTTTTGGAGTGAAAACGACGATTTCGGAAGAATACAGGTTCATTTTAAATTCATCCAGGAATTCCAGCGCATCCGATTCCGGATTTTGAAGCATTTCGCGGATTTTTTCGAGCCAGCGGTCCAGCTCTGTTTCGCTGGCTTGCACTCCTTTGTATTTGTAATGGGCAGCAAAACCGCGTTCGGCAATGGCATCCATCCGTTCGGTTCGAATTTGCACTTCTACCCATTTCCCCTCGGGCCCCATCACGGTGACGTGCAAGGCCTCGTACCCGTTTGCTTTGGGGATAGTTATCCAGTCGCGGATGCGGTCGGGCTTGGGTTTGTATATATCGGTAATCAGCGAGAGGATATCGAAACACTGTCGCTTTTCCGATACTTTTTCCTTCGGTTTGAACACAATCCGAATGGCCAGCAAATCATAGATTTCGTCAAACGAAATTCCTTTGGTTTGCATCTTGTTCCAGATCGAGTAAATTGATTTTAACCTGCCCGAAATATTAAAGTCGATTTGTTCTTTTTCGAGTTCAATCTGAATGGGTTTGATAAACTCTTCAACCAAATAATCGCGCCGTTCTTTTTGGCTGTGCAAGCGGAACTTTATCAGGTTGTAGGTATCGGGTTGCTTGTATTTCAAACTGAGGTCTTCCAGTTCGGTTTTGATGGCGTACAAGCCCAGTCGATGAGCCAGCGGCGCAAAAATATACAGGGTTTCGGCAGCTATTTTCAGTTGTTTGTGGGGCGGCATGCTTTCCAGGGTGCGCATGTTGTGCAGCCGGTCGGCCAGCTTGATCAGGATGACCCGCACATCGTCGGATAAGGTCATCAGCATTTTGCGGAAGTTGGTCGCTTGTTTGGAATCGTGCTGTGAGGTAATCTCGTCCGATAATTTCGTCAGGCCATCCACTACTTTGGCCACTTTAGCTCCGAAGAGGTTTTCGATATCCACCAGGGTGTAGTCGGTATCTTCTACCACATCGTGCAGGATGGAGGCGATGATGGAAGTGACCCCCAGCCCGATTTCGCCCGATACAATGTTGGCGACAGCCAGCGGGTGAATGATGTAAGGTTCGCCCGATTTCCGTTTTACCCCGGCATGGGCGCTGTTGGCAAACTCAAACGCTTTCCAGATCCGCTGGCGTCCTTCCTCCGAAATACGTTGGTCGAACGAGCGGGCCAGATCATCGTAATAATCTGCAATTAGCCGCTGATCTGCTTTGGTTTGTAATTTGCTGATCCCTTCCTCCATGGTATGCTCCCTTAAACCGAATTGTAATCGGTAAATATATACTTTTTCAGTCTTAATTGTGAATGGCCTGAGCTTGACGGACATTCAAAATTTACCAATCGTTAAAATTAAATGAAAGTATTTACAGGCCTTTTTTGTTCATGCGGATGAAAATGTGACTGGGATTACCATTTTTTATTGGCCTAAGGAATTCGTGTAGCGATCTGGCCATAGACATCGAAAAAAGCTTCCACCATGTTTGCCCAGGAGAATTTCTTTTTTTCATCCGGAATGTTGGCTTCAAATACGGATTGCCGGTTATTGGTGTAAAAATCAACCAGCGCATCGGCAATAGAACGGGGTTCGGGTTTTACCACGTACCCAATTTTGTTGTGGGGGATGATTTCGGCCAGCCCGCCAACATCGGTCACCAGCATGGCTTTTTCGAAGTGATAGCCGATTTGGGTAACACCGCTTTGGGTGGCGCTTTTGTAGGGCTGGACCACCAGATCGGCCGCACTGAAATAGCGGTTTACCTCATTGTCAGGTATGAAATCGGTTTTCAGGACCAGGCGGTTTTCTAAATTCAACTCGCGGATTAATTCCAGGTACGGGCCTGGTTTGGTGTAAAACTCACCGGCTACAATCAGTTTTACAGGAAACTTTTTCAACCGCTCATCGGAAAAAGCTTTCAGCAGTATGTCCAGTCCTTTATAGTCGCGGATGAACCCGAAAAACAGCAGGTAACTGGTTTGCTGGTCCAGTCCAAGCAGTTCTTTCGCTTTTTGTTGGTTGAGTTTCTCCCCGAAGCTGTCGTATAGCGGGTGTGGGCAAAGGGCCCTGGGCAGGTTCGGGGTGAACTGGTCAATTTCGTTTAAAACCGATTCCGACATGGCTACCATCCCATCGATGCTGTTCATAAAATAACGGGTAAGCAACTGGTCGCCCGGCCTTTTTTCGTGCGGGATAATGTTGTCGGCGAGGCAAATCACCCGGGTGTGCTTGTTTTTTCGGGCTAAACGGCAAATCGTGCCCAGTGCCGGGGCCATAAACGGCAACCAATAGCGGACCATCAACAGGTCGGGTTTTTCTTTACGGATGCGCCGTCCTGCTTTTATCCAACTAATGGGGTTGATGGAGTTGACTGTTCGTTTGATGGACAACCCGGCTGGTGCAGGCCCGTCAACATACTGGCTTTTCCCGGGGAAGAGAATGCCGGGGTACTGTAATGTGAAGGTTTCCAGATCAACCTGGTATCCCTGACTGATGAATTCGCGGGCAAGCCTTTCATTGTAAGTGGCTAATCCTCCACGGTAAGGATAGGCCGGGCCTATTATTTTTATGGTTTTTGTCTGATTCTCTTTCATAAATCTACTTTGCGCAGGTAAAGACAACCGGTTTTGGTCGAGTCAAATTAACCAATTATTTCTGATTTTGCCCGTTTTTCAGCAACGTGGCCACATACCGGTCAATCGGGAAGGTGAACATTTCCGGGGCGAGGGAATGGATGGATACCCACCGGAACGATTGGTTGCCGTTTTCGTTCTTCCCGAAATCAAATGGTTTACTTGAAATTTTAAAATTCACTGGCTCTCTCAATTGAGCGGTATAGTAAATGCTGATGAGTTGGTGATCCTCGAAAAAAAGGGCTTTTTGATAAAAATCGGTTGTGTAAAAATGGGAGATTTTTTCAATTTCCTGGTTGCATTCTTCCCGCATTTCCCGTCTCAGGCAATCGATGGTGCCTTCGCCAAAATGCAGTCCGCCACCCGGAAATTTGGTCATTTTTGTGCCCAGTTGAAATTCATCGGTCACCAGCAACTCGTGTTGTTCGTTGATGAATATTCCGTAAACCCGGATGGTGAACTTGTCAGGAAGCTGGCCGGTCATGCTTGCTGGTTTATTTTTTCATGAATAAATTGGATAATTTCTTGTTCCTGTTTCGGGGCGAACCAGTGAATCGAAGGATCTTTCCGGAACCAGGTCAATTGTTTGCGGGCATAATGCCGTGAGTTTCGTTTGATCAGTTCGATTGCTGTTTCCCGGTCGGTTTCACCGTCAAACCATGCAAACAATTCTTTGTATCCTACCGTGTTAAGCGCATTCAGGTTTCTCAGGTGATAAACGCTTCTGGCTTCTTCTTCCAGCCCCATTCGCATCATCAGATCTACCCGTTGGTTGATCCGGTCGTACAGTTCTGCCCGATCCCGGTTTAACCCGATTTTCAGGATGTTGAAAGGGCGTTCTTTCCCTTGGTTTGTTCGTAGCGAAGTATAGGTTTTCCCGGTCGTCAGGCAAATTTCAAGTGCATGAAGCAGCCGTTTGGCGTTTTTTAGGTCCACCACGGCATAGTACTCCGGATCCAGTTTTTTGAGCTGCAGGCGCAGGTGTTCAATCCCTTTATCTTCGTATTCGGCATTCAATTCTGCCCGCAGTTTTGGATCTGCATCCGGGATATCGTCAATGCCTTTGCAAACGGCATCGATATAAAGCATGGATCCACCGGTCATGATAACCTGGTCGTGCCGGGCGAACAGCTTGTCCAGAATCTGCAAGGTCTCCTGTTCGAAACGGCTGGCGCTGTAATAGTCGTTTATGGAGTGGCTGTGGATGAGGTGATGCTTTACTTTCTTCAGATCGTCGGGAGGTGGTACGGCAGTGCCGATGGATAACTCCCGATAAATTTGGCGGGAGTCTGATGAAATAATTTCTGTGTGAAAGTGTTGGGCTAACCGAATGCCCAAATCACTTTTCCCAATTCCGGTAGGCCCCAAAAGTACGAGTAAGGTTTTATGCATTTTTGTGTAAATGAAGGGGGCAAAGGTAGGGCTTTTCCTTTAAAATGGAAGGGACTTAAGTCCCTTCCATGAGATCTTCCATTTCGCCAAAAATTTCGGTATAATCATCTAAGTCACCATAATCATAACGTTCCTCCTGGGCTTGTGTTTCGTAACCCTGTTCCTGAAGATCTTCTTCAAGGATTTGTGCAGGGGCATCACCGAAAATTGCGGTGACTGAAGGTTCTAAAAGATTCTTTCCCATAGATATTTGCATTAATTCAATATAAAATAATCGGTCCTGAAAAAAGTCAAATACATATAACAAACGTTGCTGTTCGCAATTCAGCAAGTCTTTTATATGGGTTTTTGACATGATGTAGTTTGCACTGCCGGCAATTCCCATATCCAGTTGGGTAATTTCAATTTGTCTTCCCCAGTTTGTTCCGGCTACGAAAAATGAAGCTAATTGGTCGGGGCTAAAACGGCAGACGCGTTGAATGCACTGGTGAAAATCTGCAAAGGTATGTTGTCCATCCAGCTCTGCTTGAAACGAAAATCCAGGTTTTTCAATCGAAGTAATTTTGAATAGAAATACCATACGTTTGTAAATTGCTTCGTGTTAGGTTTATGTAAAATTTTCTTTCTCGTTGTCACACAGGCATTTTTAACGGCGGGGTTTCGGAAAAGGTTAGGTAATAAATGTTAAAAAATATTAACTAGGAGAGAGCGTCGCTTCAAGTGGTTGGAGGTGTGCCCGTTAATTGTCGTGTTTTTTAGCTGGAAAATATTTATCTCTGAGGAGTGAGAAATTCAAACTTAAAGGCGTGGTCAACTCCGTTGTTAGGTTTGCATTTCTTGAAAATCAGTTGCTGGTGGCTATTTGTACGCTTGAAAATAGTGCTTGTTTATGCCATAAATATTTAGGAACTTGATCCTCCATTCAGGGGTAATTCAACACATGATGCGATATAGTGCCCTGTTTTTCGAAAATCTGCGGATTGCTATGCGTTCGGTAAAAACGAATCTGTTGCGTACAATCCTGACCGTATTGATCATTGCAGTTGGTATAACGGCATTGGTCGGTATTTTAACGGCTATCGATTCTATTAAATCATCTATCACCAAGGAATTTACGTTTATGGGTGCCAATACGTTTACCATTACTTCGCGGGGTATGCGCGTTGAAATGGGAAACAGCCGGTACCGAACGAAAAACTACTCCTACATCAATTATTACCAGGCTCGCGATTTTAAAGGGCGCTTTGATTTTCCGGCTGTAGTTTCCATCTCGGTCAATGCCACCGGAACGGCAACTGTGATGTATGGGTCTAAAAAATCGAACCCAAATGTGCCGGTCACCGGGGTGGATGAAAATTACCTGACTACCGCCGGATTTGAAATACAGGATGGAAGAAACTTTACAGCAGATGAAATCCATTCGGGCCAGCCTGTGGCGCTGATCGGCGACGGCCTGGTCAGGCGTTTGTTTGGCGCAGGCGAAAGCTCTTTGCAGAAGGAAATCCATATTGGCAGCGGCCGTTACCGGATTGTAGGCACGTTGAAGTCGAGAGGTGGTGGATTTGGCAGTGGGGGCGATGAACTTTGCCTGTTGCCCTATTCTAATGTCCGGACGTATTTCTCCCGGCCGCAAATGAACTTCAATCTACAGGTGAAGGTGGACAATCCGCTACTGATGGAGGCTGCTTTGGGAGAAAGTGAAGGTCTTTTCCGCATTGTGCGCGGACTGAATCCAACAGATGAAACCGATTTTAATATTGAAAAAAGCGATAACCTGGTGAACATGTTGCTGGATAATATTAAGAATATTACGCTGGTGGCAACCATTATCGGGATGATTACCTTGTTTGGTGCTGCTGTCGGATTAATGAATATCATGTTGGTTTCGGTGACCGAGCGCACACAGGAAATTGGTATTCGTAAAGCCATAGGAGCCAATGCCAACCGCATCCGTCAGCAATTTTTGATTGAAGCGGTGGTCATCGGTCAACTGGGCGGGTTGCTTGGGATTGTGTTGGGCATCCTGATGGGGAATGTGGTGTCCATGATTATCGGAGGAACGTTTATCATCCCATGGTTCTGGATTTTTGTCGGGGTGTTGTTGTGTTTCGGCGTGGGAATTGCTTCCGGATATTACCCGGCTCAGAAAGCCGCCCGTTTCGATCCGATCGAAAGTTTGCGCTACGAATAGCGGCCTGAAACTGTTGAATCAAGGCTGGCTTTGATAATATTGGCAGATAGTGCAATCATTGAGAACTGTTCGTTCTGTATAGGCGCCTGCGGGATAAAAAAAAGGATGACCGCCGGGCCATCCTTTTCTGTATGTTGAATACCGGAATTAAGCTTGGTTAGCTGAACCAAGAACTTCGATATTTTTGTGCATGTACAATTTTTTCAGCTCTTCGCGGGCTGGCCCAAGGTATTTGCGCGGGTCAAATTCGCCTGGTTTTTCAGTTAAAACCTTACGAACAGCAGCAGTCATAGCCAAACGTCCATCAGAGTCGATGTTGATTTTGCATACGGCCGATTTTGCAGCGCGACGCAACCATTCTTCGGGAATACCAACTGCATCCTTCATTTTTCCACCCAATTCGTTGATCATCTTAACATACTCTTGCGGAACAGAAGACGAACCGTGCAGTACAATCGGGAATCCGGGAATGCGTTTTTCAATTTCTTCCAAAATGTCGAAACGCAGCATTGGCGGGATTAACACGCCATCTTCATTTACAGTACATTGTGCGGGCGTGAATTTGTTGGCGCCGTGCGAAGTACCGATAGAAATCGCCAGTGAATCAACACCGGTTTTTTTCACGAAATCTTCTACTTCTTCCGGTTTTGTGTAGGTTGAATGTTCTGCAACCACATCATCTTCAACGCCGGCCAAAACACCCAGTTCGCCTTCAACAGTTACACCGTGAGCGTGAGCGTATTCAACCACTTTTTTGGTTAGGGCCACGTTTTCTTCGTATGAATGGTGAGAACCGTCAATCATCACCGAGGAGAACCCGTTGTCGATACAATCTTTGCAGAGCTCGAACGTGTCACCGTGGTCAAGGTGCAAAACGATTGGAATTTCGCAACCCAATTCTTTTACGTATTCAACAGCACCTTTAGCCATGTTCCGCAACAAGGTAGCGTTGGCATAATTACGGGCGCCTGAAGAAACCTGCAGGATGACCGGAGATTTTGTTTCAACACAAGCCTGAAGAATTGCTTGCATTTGTTCCATGTTATTGAAGTTATATGCAGGAATTGCATATCCGCCGTCAACAGCTTTTTTGAAAAGCTCTTTCGTGTTGACCAGCCCTAAGTCTTTATAACTTACTGCCATGTGATTTAAATAATTAGTTGATAATAATGCTTAAAAGTCGGTTTTTCGTTGGTTCTGTTTCAAAAGAGCACGTTGTCAGTCATCGTATTCCGTTGCTTTTTTCAAAACCGCGACAATAATAGGAATAAATCAGCACTTTAAGGCACAAATTCGGAGGCTGGTTTTTCATTTTAAAAAAACCTTAACACATTTTGATGAACAATTTGCCGGCTTGCCAGTTTGTGGGTGTAGTCATTAATTAAATGAGTTATAACAATGGGAAAAATATCGGATCAAATTAAGGCTGGGGTCGTTACAGGCTCTGATTTACAGTTGCTTTTTAAAATTGCCAAGGAAAACCAATTCGCGATGCCGGCCGTCAACGTGGTCAATTCAAGCTCGGTGAATGCAGTTTTGGAAGCAGCCAAAGTGGTGGACTCACCTGTCATCGTTCAATTTTCGAACGGTGGAGCCCAATTCTACGCCGGGAAAGGTTTGAAGCTGGAAGGCCAGGGTGCGCAAATTGCCGGCGCTATTGCCGGTGCAAAATATATCCATCAGATCGCAGAACTGTACGGCGTACGGGTTGTGTTGCACACCGACCATGCTGCTAAAAAGTTGTTGCCCTGGATTGACGGTTTACTGGATGCCGGTGAAAAACACTTTGCCGAAACCGGAAAACCCTTGTTCTCTTCGCACATGTTGGACTTATCCGAAGAACCAATTGAAGAGAATATCGAAATCTGCAAGAAATACCTGGCACGGATGAGCAAAATAGGGATGACCCTCGAGATTGAGTTGGGTGTGACCGGAGGCGAGGAAGATGGCGTGGACAATACGAATGTGGACAATTCGATGCTTTACACGCAGCCCGAAGAAGTCGCTTATGCGTATGAAGAGTTACTGAAAATCAGTCCAAATTTCACAATCGCAGCTTCGTTTGGCAATGTTCATGGTGTTTACAAGCCGGGCAACGTAAAACTGACGCCAAAAATCCTGGATGCTTCGCAAAAGTTTATTATCGATAAATTCAACCTTTCCGAAGCCAAACCAGTAAGTTTTGTATTTCATGGTGGGTCTGGTTCCACAACCGAAGAGATCCGTGAGGCCATTTCGTATGGTGTGGTTAAAATGAATATCGATACCGATACGCAGTGGGCTTATTGGGATGGTGTTCGAGCATACGAAGCCGCCAATCGTCCCTATCTGCAAGGGCAAATTGGCAATCCGGAGGGTGATGACAAGCCCAATAAAAAATACTACGACCCTCGGGTGTGGGTACGTAAAGGTGAAGAAGCGATGATTGCCCGCCTGAAATCGGCCTTCGAGGACTTAAATTGTATTGGTAAAAATTAACGTTCTTCAACGTTAGATGAAAAGCTCTCTGTTCTCGGGGGGCTTTTTTTTATGGTTGTCAAAAAACAAAATCCAAAAGATTTATTGTTTCGAATGAAAGGATTTTTGCATTTTTACAGCCTTTCAAAAATAACTAGTTATTCGGTTCAAAAAATCAAAAACAGAATATATGTCAATACAACCTGCAGGCAGAGATTCTTTCGGAAGTCGTTTTGGGGTGATTGCAGCCACTGCCGGCTCAGCGATCGGATTAGGCAACATTTGGCGTTTCCCATACGTGGCTGGCGAAAACGGGGGAGGGGCCTTCCTGATCATTTACCTGCTGTTCATTCTGGCGATTGGCATTCCGGTGATGATGTCGGAATTTCTGATTGGTCGCGGTGCCCAGCGGAATGTTTTCGGGTCGTTCAAGCTTTTGGCGCCAGGAAAACCCTGGTACCTGATTGGTTTGATGGGAGTAGCAGCGGCTTTTATGATCCTGGCTTTTTACACGGCTGTGGCTGGTTGGACGTTAGAGTATATCTATTTGTCGCTGATTGATGGTTTTTCCGGCATGAATTCGGAGCAGTTGGATGTGATGTTTACGGAATTTCGGGGTGGTACCTGGCGCCCGGTATTGTGGTTCCTGCTGTTTATGGGACTGACGGCTTTTATTATTATGTCCGGTGTGAAAAACGGAATTGAAAAATATACCAAAATTTTGATGCCGGTACTGCTGGTCATTTTAGTGATCTTGTCTGTTCGGTCACTTACCTTGCCCGGTGCAGGCAAAGGGTTGGCTTTCTTGTTTACACCCGATTTTTCGAAAATTACGACCAGTACCATTCTCGAAGCCTTGGGGCAGGCTTTCTTCTCACTGAGTATCGGGATGGGCACACTGATTACTTATGGCTCGTATATCGCAAAAAATGAAAATTTAGGTTCTACGGCTGTGTCGGTTGCCTTGGCCGATACGTTGATTGCAGTTCTGGCAGGCGTGGCTATTTTTCCGGCGGTTTTTGCTTTTGGTATCGAACCA
Organism: Gaoshiqia sediminis; assembly: GCF_025907915.1. GTDB lineage: Bacteria > Bacteroidota > Bacteroidia > Bacteroidales > Prolixibacteraceae > Gaoshiqia > Gaoshiqia sediminis. The sequence continues at coordinate 3,507 of NZ_JAPAAF010000044.1, read as the reverse complement.
GGCTCGGGCGAAGGGTTGGTGTTTATCACGTTGCCCAACATCTTTCAGCAAATGACCGGCGGGTACTTCTTTTCGCTTTTGTTTTTTATCTTGCTGGGAGTTGCGGCACTCACATCAACCATATCCGTGTTGGAAGTTATTGTTGCCTATTTTGTTGAAGAGTTGGGACTGACCCGGAAAAAGGCCACTTGGCTTTCTACATTTTCGGTTTCTGTTTTGGGGATTATGTGTGCTCTTTCCTGGGGAGTCATGCGTGACGTTAATATTCTTGGGTTCAACATTTTTGGATTGCTCAACTTCACTTCTGCCAATATTCTGCTGCCTTTGGGGGGTCTTTTCATTGTTTTGTTTGTAGCCTGGTATTTGGGAAGAGAAAAGGCCCGTGATGAATTATCAAATCAAGGAATGCTGAAGGTCACTTATATGCCGCTGTTCTTGTTTATCGTGAAATTTGTTGCGCCTATCGCCATTGCTTTGGTGTTTCTGCAAGGAGTCGGTTTGTTGAAAATTTGATTTAGTTTGTTTTCTGTTTTTTCAGGTGCAGATTTTTTCTTAAATTATGCGAATAATTTGTATTATGAACTTCAATCAAATTATTCGCGAATATTTTACCTTTTCCCGGGGAGAGCGGATCGGATTGATTGTCCTGATTGGGCTGATCTTGATTTTTATGCTTGCCAATCAATTGGTTTTTTATTTTGAAAAACCCGGTGTTGCCGACAAGGAGCAATTTGAAAAACTCGTGGCCGAATTTGAACGTCAAAACGAACCTCCTTCTGTTGTTTTAAGTTTGTTCGCTTTCGATCCCAATCTGGTAGATTCTGTGGCTTTGGATAGTTTGGACTTGCCTTGGCGTATCAAACAAAACATCCTGAAGTACCGGAAACGGGGCGGTAATTTCCGGAACAAGAGTGATGTGCGCAAGCTGTATGGGATGACAGATTCTATTTTTGATGTCATTGCTGGCTATATTTCATTACCAGAGATTAAACCAATTGTGCCCCGGAGTTCATCACCGGTTCGTCATGAAACGATCTCAGAACAACAAGGAGAAGCCCGTAACTCAATTTCGAAATCTCCTGTCATTGTCGAAATAAATAGCGCTACGCCTGACGATTTGAAAAAACTTTCAGGGATCGGGCCGGTCTTGTCGGAACGTATCGTCAAGTATCGGAATTTGCTGGGAGGCTTTTATGCGGCGGATCAGCTTAAAGAGGTGTACGGGGTTGAGCCGGATTTGATTGATCGATTGAAGAGCCAGTTGACAGTTGATGCAACGCTAATCACCCAGCTTAATGTCAATTTTTCAGAAGCGAAAGAATTGGCTGCTCATCCGTACGTGAAATGGGAAAATGCGAATAAAATTACAGCTTATCGAACTCAAAACGGGTTTATCCGGGAGGTTGAGCAGTTGCTTTCGGATTCGGTGGTGAACAAAGAAGTATTTAAAAAAATACAGGTGTACCTGAAAACTAAAAACTAAACTGATTTGTTTATACCTCATGGGAAAGGCAACCAGATTCAGCTTTTAATTTTAAATTTTTGGTGATAAATTTGATTAGTAATATAGAATTCATAAATTTGCGGCTCAAAATTTTAACAGATAAAAACTAAAAAAATGATCGTTATTCCGGTTAAAGAAGGCGAAAATATCGAAAGAGCCCTGAAAAGATTCAAGAGAAAGTTTGAGAAAACTGGTGTAATCAAAGAATTACGCGGAAGACAAGCTTTTACCAAGCCTTCGGTCACAAGACGTGCTGAAGTGAAAAAAGCTATCTATATTGAACAAATGCAACGCCAGGAAGACTAGGTTATTGGTGTCTGGTTCCTGGTTGCAGTAAACATGGGTGTATGTCCTATCAGGAATCGTTTCTGAAATATTTGCGGTTCGAGAAAAGATGTTCGGACCATACTGTTGTTGCCTATAAAAAAGACCTCGATCAGTTTGAAGAATTTTTATTCAAGACGGTCGGGGATTTTAATATCCTGCAGGTAAGTAGCAAGCAAGTTCGGAGTTGGATTGTGTCGTTGATGGATAAAGGGCTTACGGCAAAGACGGTTACCCGAAAAGTAACCGCCGTAAAGTCGTTTTATAAATTCCTGATGCGGCAGGAACTTATCGAGGCAACGCCGTTAAGCACGGTGATTACGCCGAAAGTTCCGAAAAAACTTCCCTATTTTTTAGATGAAAACAGCTTGCATTGTTTGTTGGATAATGGGTACTTCAGAAACGATTTTGAAGGAATCCGGGATAAAATGATTATCAGCTTGTTTTATGGAACCGGAATCCGGCTTTCAGAATTGGTGCTTTTAAATGATCAGGATGTTTTGCAAAATGAAACCTTGATTCGTGTACTGGGTAAAAACAACAAAGAACGAATTGTTCCTTACCCTCGAAGCATGAACAAACTCATTGAAGAATACAGGTTGATTCGTGAAGCAACATTTGAAACGTGCAGTCCCCGTTTCTTTCTGACCTCAAAAGGAAAGCCGGTTTACCAAAAACTGGTTTACCGGGTGGTTAAAAACAGCCTTTCCCTGGTCACTACCCTGGAGAAAAAGAGTCCACATGTATTACGGCATACTTTTGCCACGCATTTATTGAATCGCGGAGCCGACCTGAATGCCGTTAAAGAACTTTTAGGACACAGCAACCTTGCTGCAACCCAGGTTTATACACATACGACAACAGAAAAATTACAAAGCATCTACAAACAAGCTCACCCCAGAGCTTAAAACAAAGGAGGAGAAGTTATGAATATTAATGTCAATGCCATTCATTTCACAGCAGATCAAAAATTAGTTGATTTTGCAACAAAAAAAACAACGAAGTTGGATACCTTTTTTGACGGTATTATTTCTGCTGAAGTCATTCTTAAAGTGCTGAAACCTGAAGCTGCAAATAATAAGGTCGCCGAGATTAAAATCTCCATACCTGCTAACGACTACCTGTTTGCAAAAAAGCAAGCTGATACTTTTGAAGAAGCTATTGACCTGTCTGTTGATGCTTTACGTAAACAACTCGCCAAGTTTAAAGAGAAGCTGAAAGAAAAATAATTTCAAAAAAAGCAGGATAACTTGCGAATTAATTCAAAATATTTATACATTTGCAAACCCTTTTGGAGATGCCCTTGGGCCATTCCGGTGAGATAGGGCCAAGACCACCAGTGAACATACGAAAGTGCTGATTATTGGCGGTTTTTATGCGAAAAAAGGTTTTGTAAATGTTTTGCCGGATTAGCTCAGTTGGCCAGAGCACGTGATTTGTAATCTCGGGGTCCACAGTTCGAATCTGTGATCCGGCTCAAAGGAAGGATGAAGATTAGAGTCTTGAAGATAAGAATGAGAAACAGCATTTTCGTTTCGAACTAAATTCTAATATTCCAACTTTCTACCGTTCTAATATTGAAATGGGGAGATACCAAAGTGGCCAACTGGGGCTGACTGTAACTCAGCTGACGTACGTCTTCGTAGGTTCGAATCCTGCTCTCCCCACACGAATGATGA
>NZ_JAPAAF010000043.1 GCF_025907915.1 Gaoshiqia sediminis | reverse complement strand
TACACATAACGAGGATGACTCAGTAGCTCAGCTGGTAGAGCACATCCCTTTTAAGGATGGGGTCCTGGGTTCGAATCCCAGCTGAGTCACCAAAAACAAAGTCAAAAAGACTTAAAAGCGCTTAAATCATAGGTTTAAGCGCTTTTTTATTTTGCGGCAGATGGCAAAATGTGCACCAAATTGCAAAATAATGTCTGAATTATCTACCGGAATTTTTATCGACTCCGAATCTTGGGATGATAGCCGGCAGCAAATACTATTTGAAGTCCCGGGACGGGAAAAGCTCTCCTTGTAAAATCTTACCGCTGACCTTTTTTTCTGAAACTTCCATCGCATTCTTTTTATTAAAATTGGCCGGCTTCTGCACCGAACCGGGATTGCGCCCTTCAAAATCCAGGCTCATCAGTTCGTTCATGTTAAAACATGAATTGACAACTATGTGGATAACTTCGCCTTCAATTTGTAACTTACCTGATACCATGAGCAGTCGGGATTGCAGAATCACTTTTCGGTATTGTTCAAAAGTCTTGCTCCAAACGACCAGGTTTGCAAACCCGCTTTCGTCTTCAATGGTAATAAACAGTACTCCTTTAGCTGTGCTGGGGCGTTGCCTGACGGTGATTAAACCGCACACTTTTACATCCTGTCCATTTTTTTGCTTGCTTAATTCGGAAGTGGGCAAAACTCCCATCTGATTTAGTGTCTGGCGAAGAAAACTCACCGGGTGGGCTTTTAAAGACAAGGATGTGCTGGCATAGTCCTGGATCACATGCTCGCCGATTGTCATCACCGGTAATTCGGTGAATTGTTCATTGGTGCTTGCCGGGGGTGTTCCGGTGAATACCCCGGTTGGATGGTCGTGCAATGCCGACACTTCCCACAGCGCCTGCCTGCGGTCGAGTCTAATGGAGCGGAAAGCATCGGCATCGGCAAGCCGTTCCAACGCGGATGGCGGAACCCCCGCATCAAGCAACTCATTCATATTTTGGTAAGAGCCAGTCTTTCCGGCTGCCAGCTTCTGCATATCTTCTTCCCGAAGTCCTTTTACCTGCCGGAACCCTAAACGGACTGCGCAGTAGCGACCATCCTTCTCTTCCAATGTATTGTCCCATTGGGAATAGTTGATATCTACCGGACGAACAGTTACGCCATGTTTGCGGGCATCGATCACAATCTGCGCGGGCTGGTAAAAGCCCATCGGCTGGCTGTTCAACAGAGCGGCGGCGAATACATCGGGATAATAACACTTGATCCACGACGAAATATAAACCAGCAATGCAAAACTGGCTGCATGGCTTTCAGGGAAACCATAACTGCCAAAGCCTTCGATCTGTTTAAATACTCGCAAAGCAAACTCTTCAGTATAGCCTTTTTTCACCATACCTCCAACCAGTTTCTCCTTATACCAGCTAACCTTTCCTTTCGATTTAAAGGTTGCCATGCTCCGGCGGAGGCCATCAGCTTCGGCAGGTGTAAAACCTGCAGCTACAATGGCTATTTCCATGGCCTGCTCCTGAAATAAAGGGACGCCCAGCGTTCTGCCCAGAATTTCTTCCAGTTCTTTCGACGGAAACTCTACCGGTTCTTCGCCATTCCGTCTTTTTAAATAGGGGTGCACCATATTGCCCTGAATGGGGCCAGGCCTCACAATGGCCACTTCAATAACCAAATCGTAAAAATTACGTGGTTTCAATCTCGGTAACATCGACATTTGCGCCCGGCTTTCAATCTGAAAAACCCCAACCGTGTCAGCATGACTGATCATTTCATACACCTTCGGGTCGTCCTGCGGAATATTGGCCAGGGTGAGGTTCAGGTTGTAATGTGTTTCAGCCAGGTCAAAAGCTTTACGGATGCAGGTCAGCATGCCCAGCGCCAGTACGTCAACTTTCATAAAATCAAGCGCTTCAATGTCGTCCTTGTTCCATTCAATGCAGGTGCGGTCTTTCATGCGGGCATTCAGAATTGGACACAGCTCGTGCAGTTTTCCGCGGGTAATCACGTACCCGCCCGTGTGTTGTCCCAGCTGACGCGGAAAACCGATGTATTGTCCTGTCAATTCGAGTACCTTCCTTAGATGCGGGTCCTGAGAACTGAAGCTGGAAGAATCCGGGGCTTTTCCTTCGAGCCAGTCCTCCGTAAACTCGTGTGCTGATTTTGAAAGAACATTGATAGCGTCGGTTGACAAGCCCATCGCTTTTCCCACATCGCGAACAGCTCCTTTCCAGTGTACCTGGGTGACGGTAGCCACAATACCGGCCCGGTCGCGTCCGTACTTTTCATAGATATATTGCATGATTTCCTCCCGGCGCTCATGTTCGAAATCCACGTCAATATCGGGCGGTTCATTGCGTTCGTCGCTCATAAACCGGGCAAACAACAATTTAAATTTAGAAGGATTTACCGACGTGATCCCTAAACAATAACAAACTACCGAGTTGGCCGCCGAACCGCGTCCCTGGCACAAAATACCCCGGGAACGGGCTTCGCGTACATAATCATACACGGTCAGAAAATAAGAAGCATAGTCTTTCCGCCCGATAAATTCCAGTTCCATATCGATGGTTTCTTTAATTTTGGGAGGAATCACTTCGCCAAAATGTTCATGGGCGCCTTTCTTGGTAAGATAAACCAATTCTTCCATTGGGGTCCTCCCTTCGCTGGTGATTTCTTCCGGATACAGGTATCTCAATTCATCTAGTGAAAATTGGCAGGCGTCTGCCAGTTCAAGCGCATGGTTTATTGCCCCGGGATATTGTCGGAAGAGGCGGGATATTTCTTCGATTGGTTTCAGGTAGCGTTCCGCATTTGGGTGTAATCTAAAGCCAGCCGCATGAATGGTGCATTTTTCGCGAATACAGGTCAAAACGTCCTGCAATTCGCGGCGGTTCGGGGCATGATAGTGTACATCATTGGTCGCTGCCAACGGAATTCCCAATCGTGCTTCCAGTTGTGAAAGCCGGAACAGTTTTTTGTGATCGTCGCCGTTGTAGCCGAAGTTTGCAGCAAGGTAAAGGTTATTGCCAAACGCTTCTTTATACTCTTCCAACGCTTTGGTGAACTCAGGTTCGAAATCAAAATCAGTATTGAGTGATGACGGTGGTATTACTAAAAATTTGATTCCGCCGGTATATTTGAATACATCAGCACGGTACAGGAGACAATCCCCTTTTTCTGCCCGCAGGTTGCCTTCGGACAGCAATGCCGATAAGTTTGAGTAAGCAGATTTATTGGTTGGATAAGCCAGCAGACTTGGACCATCCAGTAAGTCGAGGCGACAAGCCGGAATGAACCGGATATTTTTGCCTCGTGCCGTCACATGTGCTCGGACGATGCCTGCCAGCGTGTTGCGATCGGTAATGGCAATTGCTTTGTAGCCCAATTCGGCTGCCCGTTCAATAAGTTCTTCGGGATGCGAGCCACCCCGGAGAAACGAAAAGTTCGAGGTTACCTGTAATTCCGCGTAATTCATGTTAATTTCAACGTTTCAGGCCTCTCCCCAGCCCTCTCCAAAGGAGATGGAGCCAGAACAGTGCTGTCGTTTAACTGTTATATTTTTTACGTTTCCCTCTCATATTCCCCTTCCGGCAACTGCCGGAGGTTAGGGGAGGCGGCTTTCAGACAAAATACCCATGCAAAAACCATTGTGGTTTCGGGTTCCCGTAAAATCCCAACCGGAACAGCCAGTAGCGGGCGCCGCTTTCATCTTCAACCCGGTAATAGTCCCGAGGTGGACCGCTTTGAAGCCACCATTCCTGCTCGATGCGTTCAGGACCGTCGGCGCGGACAATGCGGATAATCTCGTCTTTGTACCGAAAATGCATAGGAGGATGATCTGGCAAAACTGCCATGACTTCAACAGGCGCCGGTTTCGGTAAAAGATGAATGGGGCGGGGACGGTCGGTGCGCCATTCCGTTTCCGGTTGTTCTTCCAGCGAACTGACCTCTTGTACCGAACTTTCCGGCCAGTAATGCTCCTGTGGTAAATAGCGGTGAACGGCCTGAATGCCTATTTTCCCGGCAATGTTGTCCACTAATTCAGAAATAGCCGTCTGGCCGAGATTTGTGGTACCCCACAAAGCTTCCTGTGTTTCGCTTACATCCTCAACCAGGGTTGCCTCCAGTGTGAACAGTTCGATTCCGAGCGCTGGTTTTATTTCCGGTATCTTCAGTTCGAACAATTTAAAAAGGTGTGCGGCATTACGCGACGCCCGGTTGGTGCCGATGCTGATTTGCACGGTTTCACCGTCAATGCGATAACCTTTAAAAATCCCGGTGCGCATGCCTTTTCCCTCCTTAAAGAAACGTTCGCACAAGGTTTCCAGCAGGCGTTTCAGTGCTATTTCTATTCCTGTAGCGGTGCGGATGGGTTCCAGGCAGGGCAGTCGTTCCTGATAAACACGGGCTGGCTGAATGGGCTTTAAAAATTCCCGAGCAGTTCCCAGTGCCTGGTCCAATCGGATGAGCATGGCCTCTCCAAATCGGCGGCGCAGGTTCAGTCGGGGAATGCCGATAAACTGCCCGATTTGGCGGAATCCAAGCTTTTTCAAGCGTTGCAACGTGGAACTGTCCAATCGCAAAGCAGCCGGAGGAAGCGCCAAAAGGGCTTCAGCCTGTTTACCGGGGTCGATGATCATTTCATTTTTTTGGTAGTGGGCTATGGCCCAGGCTGTACCAATCGTATCCGCGATGGCTGTACATACATCATATCCTCCTTTGCATAGTCGGGCAGTGATTGATTGAAGGTAAGAAAGTTCACCTCCCCACAAATGCGGGCAGCCGGATATATCCAGGATCAGTCCGTCCGGGGGATCGGTGGCAACAACAGGGCTATAGCGAAGGCACCATTCGGCCAAATCGTTGAGCAGTCTTTCTTCTGCGTCCCGGTCGTACTCAAACACATCAACCGAAGGAAAAATGGCCCGCACATCGGCTACCACCATGCCAGGTGAAATGCCGTCCTTTGCCAGACTTTGACTGGACGCCTTAACCACCATCCGTCCGTGTTCAGGAGTATACAGCAGAAAAGGTTTGCCCCGGAGCTCCGGCCGGATTTTCGACAGCCGGTCGGTGCCCAAATATCGAAACCAGATATACAGGTAACGTTTAGGCATAGTGTCGTTGCTTTTGAAGTTCCGGCAGTTTGACCGTAATTCTGCTTCGCTCGGTAATAAGGTTGAATGTTCCATTTTTCCATTCGAATTGCCAGACACCTGGTCTGCCGTTACGAATTTTGACCAGTTCCACCTCCAAACAGGGAAATCCCACACCGGGTAGTTCACCGGTCCGGCTTGCCAACGGCCTGATCTTCCACCGGGAAACACAGGCCAGTGTATTTTCTATGCGGGGATGCTGCCGGTGAAGAAAGCCGGTTACCTTGCTGGTTTCGACAGCAAGCTGCAACCGCCGGGATTCGGCAAAGCTGATGTCCCGTATTTCAGCGACGACTGCAGCCAGCGAATTACATTTCAACCCTTGCTCCATCACCCAAAGCGCTTCCTTTTCGCGCTTCACACCGATAAAGATGATCCGGTGCGGTTCAACTCCCAAGAATTTCAGTCCTGGAGCGAACAATTTACGTTCGGCGCTTACCCAAAGACAAATGCCTTCTTTTTTCATGAGAACACTCAGCAGTCCCGAAAGAAATCCGGTTGCTGCGGCAGCGCAGGCTTCCGTAGGGCTTATCAATTCGTGTATTGCCCCGACAGGAAAAGCGCCCCCGGGAAATGCCGCGTTCATCGGCCCCAGCCCAAAATCGAGCAAGCGGCTATCCGGCCCGGTGCTGAATCCTTCCATCGAAAGAATTGTCTCTTTCAACCGCCTGATAATTTCTATTTTTTCGGCTAACTCACTCATAATTAAAAAATATTCTTAAATTTGTTACGATTAATAACAGTATCTTGTTTCTAAATATAACAATCAAATATTGGAATGCAAAGGATTTTTTTCGCAGGGAATATCAAATTTCTTCGTGATCGTAAGAAATTGAGCCAGGAAGCCCTTGCAGCAAAGCTGGGATTGACCCGTGCCAAACTTGCTGCCATTGAGGCCGGTAACACCAAGTCGCCGCAGCCGGAAGATTACCTGAATTTTTCTGAATTCTTCAAAATAAGCATTGACACCTTGTTGAAAATTGACCTTTCGAAATTGGGTGAGCTAAAAATGCGGGAATTGGAGTCTGGAAACGATGTGTATATCCGGGGTGGAAACCTGCGGGTGCTGGCTATTTCGGTTGACCGCTCGAATAACGAAAACGTCGAGTATGTCCCGGTAAAAGCAAAAGCCGGTTACATGGCAGGCTATAACGATCCGGAGTTCATTGCAGGTTTGCCAAAGTATTCACTTCCTAACCTGCCCTCACAGGGGACCTTCCGCATCTTTCCGTCAACCGGAGATTCCATGTTGCCGGTGCCGGAAGGCAGCGATATTATCGCACAGTATGTGCCGGACTGGACGGCTATTAAACCCGATACACCCTGCATTGTCATCCTGAAAGGACAGCAGGATTTTGTATTTAAGCTGGTAACAATGAACCCGGACGATACGATTCTGTTAAAATCGCTCAACCCCGCGTACAAGCCTTTTCCGGTTGAGGCCAGCGATGTGATGGAAATATGGCGGTTTTATGCCTATACCAGCCGTGAATTTCCGGAGGCCCAACCGGAAATGACAACCATATTAACGGCCATCAGGAACCTGGAAGAGAAAATTGGGCAAATATCAAAATGATAATGAAGCAGGTATAATTCTTATTGGTCTATCTGGTATGCCGTAAAGCTTAAATTTTTGAATGCATCCGAAGAAAATGAGCCACGAGAAAGCGAGTTTTGACCGTTCCGGAAAGCGTAATTAGCGGAAATTGGAAGCGCATAAAAAAGCCCGTAAACAGACTTGTTTACGAGCTTGTGTTGATGTGTTTTTTTAATATTGTCGGGATGATCCGACTCGAACGGACGACCCCCACGTCCCGAACGTGGTACGCTACCAACTGCGCTACATCCCGATCATTAACGGGATGCAAAAATAATATTTTCATTGAAAAACCTGAAGGGATAAACATTTTTCTTTCCTATTCCTGACAATTTTATTTCAACATGTGCGCATATCCTTACCAATCAATCGGATGTTCAGTTGTTTCCTTTCAGGAAATCATTCAGATAGGCAAACCGTTCAGTGAGTTTACCTGTTTCCAAAATAGTAGCCCGCTGAATGATTTCATCCGGATCTGTACCAAACAGTGCCGGAAGCACTTGGTAGTAGAAGTCGAGGCTGAAGGTGCGCGAGGCATCCAGCGGCAAAGCTGTTGGCAGGTTATCCACAGCCATAACTGTGATGTGCCGGGCGGAGGAGAAAGCAGGTTTTTCAGACAGGCCCTTCGGATCGACATCATAGAAAGGCGACTCGATGGTGGAAGTCCGGATGGTTGTCGGAATTGGTCCGGGGACATCGCAACTGACGTCAGCGATGAGGGAGATATTGAAATCAGCCGATTGAAGTTGTTCCGGGGTGAAAAAGTGAGGCGATTCACGGTCCCAAAAATGACAGGGGATGAATACATCGGCAGCGCTCACGTATGGCAAAAAAGTGGACTCGTACTGTTGCGGGTGGGAGTAAAAATCATCACGACTATATTTGCCTGTTTTACGGGCCACGTAGTCTTCCGGGTCGAGACGGGAGAATACGGCATGATTATAATCGCGTTCCAAGAAATCGCGCGGGGAAACTTCTTTGATGCCCAACTCATAGATAATTTCGAGTGCCCCGGCAGCTACCCGGCCACCGCCGGTAAGCAGCACTTTTAAAGGTGGCATGGTTAACGCACGAAGCTGGTGATGCAAATCCTGTAAGTCACGGCACATCTCCGGGCCGGGCAGCGCAAGACCGGCAAATCGTTTGGCTACCCCTTGAAATGCGTAATAAGCCCCAACAACTCCGGCCCAAAAGCCAAAAGCCACCAAGCGGTCTCGGTGCCGGTCGGTCAGGTATTCGTAATCGATCAGGGTGATTTTTTTTCGGGCCATCTCCCTAAAAAATTGCTGGTTATAGGTCTGTTTCTTTGCTACATGCGAAAACATAACGTATGTTTTTCCGTCTATCAGCGCATCGTCGGCCACCTCTTTTACACCAATGAGCACATCACAATGCGAAATATCATTCACTACTTCCACGCCTGCCATGCGGTAATCGTCATCCGGAAAAATACGCACCTTGCTCGATTGCGCAAAAACGTGGGCCTGTGGAAAATTTTCATGGATCAGTTTTGCCACCTCCGGTGTAATAGCTGTTCTGCGGTCGTTCCAGCGACGCGTTTCCCGTAAAATGCCAATGTTCATACGTGCCTGAATTTGGTTGATTCTTAAAGATAGGGATATTCAATCGAATGGCAAACCATGTGAAGAAACTGGCTGGGAATCTGTAATAGGAAAAGCAAGAATTTCAGCCCAAACATTTCGTAAAGGGAACATTTCAGCTAAAATTGTAGTATCTTTGCATTCCTAATCTACCGGGGATGACTGGTTTTGACAGCGGGTAGAAGAGGTATGTAAGCATGCCGAGCGTTGTTTGTTGGCTCGTTAATCTCAATGATCGAACTTTTAATTGGCGAAAATAATTACGCTCTTGCTGCGTAATTCTACTAAGTAGATTACACTTAATCCAGGCACCAGGTGCCAGGACAAGACATCGCCCGGGTGCTACTTTCCTGAAGCGGCCCGATCCGGCGGTGCAAGTAAATCGGGAATAGCGAAAGTTTAGCTTCGGGACTTTTGCGAAACTTAAGAAGCTAAGGTAGCGGTCGGTGGCCTCGATCCAGCTGCTACTCGAAAATCAAGTCTTGGCTAAGCATGTAGAAAGCATATTGCTTCCTCGTTTGGACCCGGGTTCGACTCCCGGCATCTCCACCCAAAAGCCCCTGCATCTATGAGTTTGCAGGGGCTTTTCGTATTTATTTGGGCTTGTGCTGAAAACGTGAGTTCTCATGCCGGTTTTTTCAACAAAGGAATTATGACTGGGAACACCGAAGTAATTTTTTCCATAAAGTAAGGAATCCAGTAAAGTCAATACTAGAAAAACGAAACTGTTGTGGCGTAATTTGCCTGTTCTGTTCAAAAATGTAATTTTGTCACAAAATAAAATCGAATTAACATGTTACAAAGAATACAAACCTTGTATATGCTGGTGTCTGCGATTTTGATCGGCCTGCTTTTTGCTTTGCCCTTTGCTGAAATTGCCCACAACAACCAGCTTTTTTTGTTTGATATCCGCGGCATCGTCCGGAACGAAGTGGTCGAGGAAAACGGCCTGGCCATTGCTGCCTTCATCGGCATCATCCTGATTTTGCATGTGGTTGCCATTTACATGTTTAAGAAGCGCATCCTGCAAATTCGCTTACTGGTGTTTACTATTTTGCTGATGATCGGCCTGTTTGGCATGTTCTATTTCTTTACGTATTACGCCTTTAGGGGAGCCGATGTGAGTTTCAAGCTGCCTGTGGCGTTTCCGTTGGTAGCCATTATCCTGGATTACCTGGCCATTCGCAACATTGGAAAAGATGAAGCGCTGATCCGCTCGATCGACCGCATTCGCTAGAAATCAACATCGTTTCGATACTGGTGAGGCAACCTTGAACTTGCCCGAATGGGAGATTAACAGATTTTTTTAAGCGTTACCGCGATAAAAGGATATTGAGTTCTTTTGTATTTTCTTTTACACCTCAAAAAACGGGAAGTGGAAAAAATCCTTAAATTAATTGAGACCAACCAATTGGAGCAGGCTCAGGTGATGTTGCAGGAAAGGTTGCAGAAACAGCCGGAGGATGCTGGTGCGTACTTTCTGTTGGGGCAGATTTTCTGCAAAAAACAGGAATGGGGCATGGCTATCAATTGTTTTCGGCAGGCGTTGGAAATTGCACCGGATTACCCAAGAGCAAAAACGCAAATCGATATGGCGAATGCTATTCTGGGCTACTTTACGCCCGATATGTTTAACCCATAGTTTTGTGTTGATCCAGCCGGAAAATTAGTCGAGGACAAACCGGTAGGTAATTGTACCTTCTTGAAGAGGTGGAGCACTGCTTGGGGCATTGAAAGTAGATTTTAAAGCGGCTTGTTTAGCTGTATTTAGTAATTCGATATTATAGTTATCAGTACCCTTGACTCCAGGTTCGGCAGAGATTACTTTACCATTTTTATCAACTATTATAGCTACGACAACAATACCATATTCATTATTCGTAGAGATTGGTTTTGGTAACCATACATATTTTCTTCCTTTCAAGCTGTACGAGGGGCCGTTACCAGAAGCTCCGTTGCCACTGCCACCTGCGACGTCATTGCTTGATCCGGCTGCTCCCGTCGGGCTTCCTTGATTACCTCCGGGAAAAGTAACTCCCTGACTCGTGCTTTTCGAATCATTGGTGCCTGCACCTCCGCTGCCGAATGCATTGGCTGCCCGGCTATTGATATCGGCGATACGCTTTTGCTCGGCTTCGCGGCGCAAGCGTTCTTCTTCTTCCTGTTTTTTTCGGGCAATCTCTGCTAGCCGTTGTTTTTCAAGTTCGGCCTGGCGTTGACGCTCCAATTCATTCAACTTGCGCTGTTCTTCCAGTTTTTTCTGGCGTTCCAGCTCTTCTTGTTTTTTGCGTGCTTCTTCTTCTTTCTTTTTGGCCGTTTCAAGGGCTACCGTTTTTTCGTAATCCTGCGTTAAAATTTCTTCCTTGGCCTGATTGGCGGCGGGCGTTTTTTCAGTCGGAGGAGGGGGCGGAACGGTTTGCTTGCGCTCTTCCTGAACCACAGGCGGACTTTGCTTTTGAGGCGCAGGAGCGGGTTCTTCGCTGCCAAATCCCTGTTCCGAATCGCCAAAATTTACCAGGATACCTTCTTCTCCCGGTAAGGGCAGCGGCGTGAAGAAACCCAATAGCAGCAATAAAATCAGCACAATCGCGTGAATGACGATCGTGCCCCAAAATCCTTCCTTATGGTCTGAAAAGTAGCTCATTAATTTTCGGGTGCGGTAGCTAAAATCATTTTGTATTTGTTGCGCTTGGCAATATTCATAATTTTCACCACCTGTTCAACAGGCACCGACTTGTCGGCATGAAGGGAAACATAAACGTCATCGATGTTGCCGATACTTTTTTGCAAGGCTGGTTCAATTTCGTGAAAAGCGATGCGGTTCAGTTTGCCGTCCACGTTGATGTAATATTTCAGATCTGAGGTAATTGAAATGGTGGTAATTGGTTTGGCAGCCGTTTGATTGTTGCTTTCGGGCAATAGCAGTTTCAGTGCGTTGGGGGCAATCAGTGTGGAGGTGACCATAAAAAAGATCAGCAACAGGAACACGATGTCCGTCATGGACGACATGCTGAAACTGGCATCAACCTTACTCCTTCGTTTTAAAGCCATTGTTTTTATTTTGCAGGTTCATTCAACAAATCCAGAAATTCAGATGTAGCGGCTTCCATTTTAAAAACAACCTTTTCCACATTCGAAACCAAAATATTATAAGCAAAGTAGGCGACAATACCCACAATCAGCCCGGCAACAGTGGTTACCATGGCCTGGTAAATACCAGAAGAAAGCAGGGTCACATCGATGTTGTTCCCGGCGTTTGCCATATCGTAGAATGCCTGAATCATTCCCATTACGGTTCCCAGGAACCCGATCATGGGTGCTCCTCCGGCAACGCTGGCCAGTACAGGCAGGCCTTTTTCCAGTTTCGAAATTTCGAGGTTGCCAATGATTTCGATGGCTGCATTTACATCTGACATGGGACGGCCGATACGGGTAATCCCTTTTTCAATCATCCGGGCAGTCGGCGTATCCTGCGAGCGGGCCAAGCTTAACGCAGCATCAATTTTTCCCTGGAAGATATAGTCTTTAACTCTTTCGAGTAGAGAATTGTCCACTTTCCCGGCTTTTTTAATGGCAAAATAGCGGTCGAAAAAAATGAAAACTGCAACCAGCGAAAGGGCAACAATCGGGATCATGATCCAGCCGCCTTTCAGGGCCAGATCAAAAAAACGGGTGACGATTCCATCGGGCTGGGTGGTTTGTGCCAGTGCTTCAGTGCTTTCCGTTACCGGGGCCGATACTTGTAATAGCATGTAATTTAGCATAGATCTGTTATTTTGAAGAACACATAAAAAACGAGGTATAACCTGAATTATTATACCTCGCAAAAATAGAGAATATTTTCAATTTTGGCTTACAGGCCAAAAATAAGGTAGAAAGTAGCTGCTCCGGCCAGATAGCCGATCAGGGCAAGCAGCGATATCTTTTTCAGGTACCAAATGAAGTTGATTTTTTCGAGTCCCATGGCGGCTACCCCGGCAGCAGAGCCAATAATGAGTATGCTGCCGCCGGTGCCTGCCGTGTAGGCCAGGAAGTCCCAGAAAATACCGTCCTGTACAAAGTTGGCCAAATAACCGGTAGCGTCAGGACCCGCGATGGGATACATGCCCATTGCGCCGGCAACCAGGGGAACATTGTCAACAATCGACGAGAGCATGCCAATAGCCAAGTCAATCAGATAGACATTACCTAATTTTTCATTCAGAAATTGAGAGAGTAAATTGAGCTGACCGGCCGACTGCAACGCTGCAACCGCCGAAAGTACACCCAGGAAGAAGAGCACAGTGGGAACATCAACACGGCGCAACACGGTGGTTACCCGTAGTTTGTGCTTGATTTCCTCTGGCTTGTTCTTATGCAGCAGTTCTGAAACAACCCAGATGATCCCCAATGATAACAACATGCCCATGTAGGGGGGCAAGTGGGTGAGCCCTTTAAATAACGGTACAAACAATAAACAGGCTATCCCGATAATCAACATTAGCATTCGTTCTGATGGCGTGGTAAGCCCATTGTCGTCATCGTTTGTTTCCGGGCGGACTACCTCTCCTTTCATCGTGAATGTTAGGATGAGCAAGGGGATGACAATGCTGATGACGCTGGGCAAAATAACCCCTGCAACAATTTTCGCAGCGGTAATTTGCCCCCCAATCCAAAGCATGATAGTGGTAACATCACCAATAGGCGACCAGGCGCCACCGGCATTTGCCGCCAATACCACCATGCTTGAAAAAAACCAGCGCGTTTGCTTGTCGTCAATTAACTTACGGAGCAAAGCAACCATTACTATGGTGGTTGTCAGGTTGTCCAGCAGGGCCGACATGAAGAAGGTCAGAAAACTCAGCAACCACAGTAATTTTACCTTGTTGGTGGTTTTGATCCGGTCGGTGATGACCGTGAAGCCATCATGGTGATCAACGGTTTCGACAATCGTCATGGCCGCCAGCAGAAAGAAGAGAATTTCGCCAATTTCACCCAGATGGTTGATGATTTCGTGCTCAACAATAAATTCGCGAATGGCTTCGGTCGTTTGGCCCAACCCGTGCATCGACGAAAATGCCGACCATGACGGGCTGTAGCCGAGGGCAAGAATTTGGTCGCCCCCTAATATGTAAATTACCCAACAAAGTGAACCAATAATTAAAGCAGAAGCTGCTTTGTCAACTTTTAAGGGATGTTCGAGCGCAATGGCCAAATAGCCCAGCACGAACACAAGGATCATAAAAACAAACATAGAATGAGAATTTGGTGGATTGTAAAATAAGGCGTCAAATTTAGTGTAAACCAGCCCACGTTGTTCTTTGAATGTCGAGAAATTGAAGAAAGAAAGATTTAATTAATATTGGGAGTGAATGCCCCGGTATTCCGGCTCTTCGTTAGGATAGGAACCTGGCCCAAGTTGTAAAATCTTTCATTGAAAGTCCATGTTAATCATTAATAGTGAGTTTGGAAACAGCCAGGTTTTTATTGCCCCCGTTGATTTCGGCATTCCATCCGCGTTTTTTAAGTTCGCGGCGCATTTCGGCAATCAGGTAGCCGTGTGCAACCAACACAATGCGTTCGTGTTGTAGCGATTGTTTTTCCAAAAAGTCGACAGCTTGCTTCATCCTTTTCCGGGATTCGATCCGGCCTTCACCTTTGTTGTTCAGGTATGTAAGCCAGAAAAACCGAGATAGCCCTGTCCAGGCCGGGTAGGGTAGCAGTAGTACAGGCACGGAAATCATACCCAATCGATACTCATTAAAAAGTGGATTCGATCTTAGGCTGTCAGACGGTAATAAGATCTGTGCGGTTTGCTTGGCCCGGGGCAGGGTGCTGGTTAAAATTGTCAGTTGTTTATCCGGTAACAGCAGGCGGACCGGTGCCGGATCAAAAGTGACAATGGGCAGTTCGTTGTACAACTCCAGCAAGTGGGCCGCTTTGTGCGAACTGCATAGTACCGGTTTTTCCATCGCAACAGGTGCATGTCTGATCAGGTAAATCTCGCGAGGAGTGGTATTTTCGTCACTGGCCCATGTTCCTATTGCCAGCAGTGTTCCCAGAATGATCAATAGTGTTTTCAAAATTTGAAATTTAGAGTTGCCTGTACCATTTGGTCTTCGCGGCTCCAATTATAGCTGGCTGTAAAAATAGTCATTCCGAAAGGAGAAAGCCAAAAGCCGGCACCGTAACCTTTGTGCCAGCGGCTTGAATGTTCGCCTGATAGCCAAACCCGGCCCGAATCGTGAAATCCCAGTATGCCTATCTCTCCATTTAAAAGATAGGAGGAGAAGTTGAATAGTTTAAAACGGAGTTCTGTGTTTTGCCAGATGGCGCCATCGCCGTAAAAACGGTCGGCCAGGTAGCCGCGCAGGTTAGTTTTTCCGCCCAGTTTGGCGGCTTCGGCAAAATAATAGTTGCCGAATAATTTTGTACCGCCCAAACGTATGGCAAGTACAGTACGCGGATCTTTTGTGAAGCTGAGATAGGCCCGCAGATCGGCATTTATTTTTGCGAAATGTTCGTTTTCGCCGTTAAGTTGAATGTATTGACTGGCTCCGGTAGAAAAGCGGTAACCCCGACGCGGGTTATTTTCGTAGTCGAGATTGGAGTATGTATATTGCAACGCAAATCCGGTGTGCCATTGCCCCGACAGGTCTTCAGGTTGCAGTCCATTATGCTCCAGGTCGGCAATAAAACGGCCATGATAAGCCTCCACATCAGAGTGGTTTATGAAAGCTCCGGCACGGAGCTCATGTTCGTTGGTTTGTCCATTATCCGAAGGCTGAAAGGCCGTTTTTCCCCAGCGTTTGCCAATGGCGTAATTCATGTATAATTGATTGATGCGGAGGCGGTAGTGCTGGTCGCCCAAGGCATCGTCTTTTATGATTTTGTTTCCCATGCCAAAATAGTTCATGGCATAATCGGGCGCTTTCAGTTCAATGGTGGCGTGGTGGTCAAAGCCTCCGGCCTGGCTCATCGACTGGTAATTGTACAAAGCATTAAAAGCAGTAGTCCGGCTAGCCAGGTTGGCCTTCAGCGTGTGCGTATCGTGCCGGCGAAATTTGAAGTTGTTGAAAACAGGTCCGCCACCGATAAAAACACCATCATCCAGGTTATAGCCCGTAAAAATTCCCGGACTGACCACATTGTGATGAAAGTTCATCCGATTATACTCGTTCATCATTTTGCAGTCCGAGAGATGAGGCTTCAGATTTGTTTTTCCCTGAAGGACTACGCCGGATCTTGTATCGTACACGTGGATGTTTTTTCTTCCATATTTTGCGGTTGATTGGTTCAAAAAGAAATCTTTCCCCTTTCCACCGATAACCCTGATCTTAATTTTATTGCCCGCGTTTCCTTCAATTTCAAAAACATCCTTCCCGTCCAGGCCGTAAAGTCTGATTTCGCGGGTTTCCTCAGCCGAGAAGGTCCGTTGGTAATAAGGAGGTTTGTCGTTCGAACGGTACAGGCTGATTTCTGTTTCGTTATTTTCTTTTTGCTTTATGTTGAAGATGTCATCTTCGTTTGTTCCAACAATATCGACGATTTTGGCCAGCGAAAGGTAATGCCTTCGGGCCATTTCTTCCAGGTTTTCTTTTCTTTTTAATAGAATTTCAGCCGTTTGTTCGGCACAATAGGGCTGCACTTCTTTGGGAAAAGCCAACACAGCTGTCCGGATATTTTCCTCAGTCAGGCGAGTTTTAAGTGAATCGACCATCTTTTTCCAGTCCCTCCAGTCAGGTTCGGTCAGAAAAGTCCGGTCAAAATAGCGTGCGTTGAACGTGAGCCCGTCCATATTTTCGGTGGTGGGTGTAAAACCCTGAATTTTGGGCATTAGCCACTTTCGGGAAACCAACCACGGGAGAATACCTTCGTTTACATAGAACGCCTGATCGCGGTCGCGTGGAATCGGACGGTATCTGATTTGTCCGTTTTCGTTGAAGCTGGCCCAGCGCCATTGGTCATCATGTCGGTCCCAATCATTGATAAACGTATCAAACAAACGGGCTTCCAGCACGGCTTGCTGGTCCACGCGGTGTTCGGGAGAATCTTCGATTTCTTCCAATACATCATCAGTGCCAACAATGTGTGATGAGTAGCCGAAGCTTTTTTGGTCGGACCAATCTCCATCTGGTCGTTCTTCATACAAGAACAGTCTTCCTGCCAAATCTTCCATGTATTCGCCTAAGCGGGGATCGCGCGGTACGTAAACAATTTTGGGATTGGTGTGCATCAGTCCGGCAGCATCTGCTAATTGCGCAACTACCAGCGAGGCATATGGGTTTGAGGCCGAAATATTGTCTTGCACCACATCCACGGCAAAAGTGTTTCTGACTTCGTCAGGCAAAGCTCCTTCCACAAATTTCTCTATGGATCGCAGCGTGTATTGCTGCCCGTTGTTTGCCTCCAGGCGCAGCGATTGCGTTTGCTGGCCACCACCCCGCTTGACGATTTCCAGTCCGCCGTGCTCTCTCCCAACATCGAAAACCGGGACTTTTACCGGCTCTGCCCACACGTCGCGGTAATTTTTGCCCATCCATTTCCAGCCTCTCTCCGGAATTTGATATTGGCGGCTGGCCTCTTTCAACATGCTGTCAGGCAGCAACTCGCTAATTGTATGTGTTTTTTCTTCAACTTGTTCCGCTTGGTATGTGTAAAGGGTGGTTTCGCAGTCGGGCTCGTGTAACCGATCAAGGGGAAGGAACTGCAATTTTACCTGGCCATCAGCACAAAAGTCGAGGCGTACCAGTCCGGGGCTTTGACTGCTGCAATTTGTTTTCTTATTTTTGAGATACCTGCCGCCAATCAATGAGCCGCCAATTATATAGTGAATGTTGTTTTCACTGAAATATTGAAAGTTTCGCTCGTGCGAAGATGCATAGATTACGTTGGGGAATTCCAGGAGTACAGCGTTCAAATTCTCCCGAAACGCAGCATATTCCGGATGGGCCAAGTCGAGCCGGGTGCCCAGAGTTTTGCGATAGACGGCAACCGGGAAGGCCAGCAATTGTTTGGCCAGCGGAAAATATCCGCCAAATTCGCCATACGAAACTACCGGATGATAACCGGCCATCACCACCTGTTTGTTCCTGTTCAGCCGTAACAAATCGCGCAGGTTGGTCCAAAAATCTGATTCGTTTTCCAAATCGCATTTGCCGAAACGGGTATCGAATGGGTGCAGCCACCATTGTGTGTCGAGCAGAATGATGGTTAGCGAGTCGTTGACCGGCACCTCCAGTGGGCCTGGACAGCCCCAGTCGGGCATGTAAACTTCTTTGTTTTTCAAATGCGTGTGAATGGTTTTGTATTCCCATTTAATCATCTCTTTTCCGTTTGGTGTGCCAAAGGACCAGTCGGTCCAGCCAGGCACAAAGCAAATAGGCCCGTTAAATTGCCGAAGCCGATCGAGATGAGGATGGGCTTGCTTGTTTTCCAAATTTTCGGAAAAGACCTCAGAAAGACTGGGGTATAGGTTGTTTCCCAGGAAAATTACGCCTTTCTTATTGTTGTTAAAGTTGATGATTGTTTCCAGCAAAAGCTGGTGTTCCGGATCGGTGTTTTTAAATTTACCGCAATTCCCGATCATGAACAAGCTAAACGAAACCTCTCCGTTACTATTGTTTGTTTGTGCGAAGGGCCTGTAAATGCTTGTAAAAGCGATTAAAAAAAGGAATATTTTTTTCATTTTTACAAAAATAATAAACGCAATTTTGTGTTAGCAAAATTAAAAACAGCTGCTATGGATATTGTTGACAGAGCCAAACTTTTTGTGATTGATTTTTTTGAAAACCATCACGACCGGAAATTAGTTTTTCATACGCTGGGGCATACGATGACAGTTGTAAAGCAGGCTGCTCTGATCGGTGAAAACGAACAGCTTAGCGATACCGAATTGCAAGCGGTGTTGGTGGCTGCCTGGTTTCATGATACCGGTTACCTGATTTTGCAGGAGAATCATGAAGATGCCAGTATCAATATTGCCCAATCGTTTTTCGAAAAAAACGCTGTACCTGAGGACTTTGCCCGCCATGTGGTTCAATGTATCGAAGCCACCCGTCGGGAAACGGTTCCCGAAACCCTGGCCGAAAAAGTGATTCTTGATGCTGATATCTCGCATGTTGGTCATGAAAATTTTATTTCTATTTCGAAAAAATTACGCAAAGAGCGGTCGTTGTGCCAGGATTGTACCATTCCTCAGAAAGACTACTGGCAAGAAACACTTGAGTTTTTGCAAGGTTTACGTTTTTATACCCAATTTGCCGTGGATCATTTTCATCCGGTAAAGGAACAAAACGTGGAGAAAGTAAAGAAAATACTTGCTGATCTTTTAGAAAAAGCAAACAAATCGAC
The DNA here is from genome assembly GCF_025907915.1 of Gaoshiqia sediminis. Classification (GTDB taxonomy): domain Bacteria; phylum Bacteroidota; class Bacteroidia; order Bacteroidales; family Prolixibacteraceae; genus Gaoshiqia; species Gaoshiqia sediminis. The sequence continues at coordinate 11,456 of NZ_JAPAAF010000043.1, read as the reverse complement.
TACTGATTCAAGGGAGCGCTCTACTGCCAAAGGAATTGAATCGATGTTCCGCCTGACTGCCAACAACCAGATGCGTTTAACTTCCATTGCCGATAAAAAAGCGAATATTCTGATCTCCATAAATTCAATTTTAATATCTGTTTCAGCCGCCGTGGCTTCACGTCATCCATTTTTTGAGGGGGAACTAGTCCCTGCTGTTGTTGTGCTTTTTGTTTCCAGCCTGGCATCGCTGGTATTCGCCATCCTTTCGTGCCGACCCAAACTGAGCTCGAAAAAATATGGTGAAGCCGATTTGAAAGAACGTAATGTGAACTTGCTCTTTTTTGGGAACTTTCATCAAATTCCGTATCAACAATACGATTCGGCGATGAAAGAAATGATGGATGATTACGATTATTTGTACACCAATTTGATCAAAGATCAATATTATTTGGGGCAGTCGTTGTTCCGTAAATTTAAGTTGCTACGCACGGCATACAACATCTTTATGTTCGGTTTTGTGCTTGCTGCCGTTGTTTTTGTGTTCAGCTATTTCATGAATGCCTAGTAGTAAGTGTCATTTTTTAGCTTTCAGTGTCGGGCTCGATGGCACAAATATCTACATGCTTTTGTTTTCCGATTAGCCTGTCATTGGTAATCCATTCAATTTTATAACCCGATGATACCAAGCTGAATTTTTGGGAAAATGCCCGCGTAACGAGTAATCTTTTGCCATAACTCTTGCATAGCTTCTGAATGCGCGCAGCCGTGTTCAGCACATCGCCGTGAAAGGCAATTTCACTTTTAACGGTCCCCACTTCCGAAACCATAATTTTACCGGTATTGATTGAGGCAGCAAAAGCAGGGATGAGGCCAAATTCGTGCATGAAAACATCGGCCTTTTTTCCCAGTATCTCGGTGAATTCGTAATAGAAATCCACCGCATAGCGGAAGTTTTGAGGTTTGTTGGCCAACCAGCTTAAAACGACTTCGTCACCCACAATCTGATATTGCATGGCCCTGTATTTTATTTCAAGCAGGCCAAGCGGTTCGAAACAATGCTGCAGGAAAGCGCTGTATTTTTGGTGCCCCAGAATTTCGGCAATGCGGGTCGATGAGATCAGGTCGATAAAAATAAAAATACGGTCTTCTTCTTTGGGCACCCGGTAATAGCCCGAAATGATGCGCAAAAATCCTTCGAACCCAACCTTTTGACGGATGGCTTTAAAAAAGTTTATGAAGGAGGATATCAGAATGCCAACCAATAGCAGGTACAGGGTTACGCGGTTCAGGAAAAAGGATTTGATCAGATCCAGGTATTCGCTCAAGTCCCAAACTGGCTGATTGTGATAATGATAAATAGAAATAATAAGAAGGACGAAAATTAGCAAAATGATCAAGGAAATAACCCTGAGTGCGAAGATGATGCCTAAGCTCCTTTTTGTTAGTTGTTTGTATAGTAGAACGTCTTCGAGTAACCACGAACTGAATGCTACCAGAGAGGCAATGGCGGTAATCAGCAAACCATTTTTGTAGGTAAGCTGGAAGATTTTTGCACCGGTGGTGCCCAGCGTAGGATTGACGAGGTAATTTAAAAAACGAAAATCCGTAATAAAATATTCCAGGCTACCAGGTTGAAAACCAGCCGGTAAAAAAGCCATGATATTTTGTGCTTCAGATTATCTGATTGATTTATTCTTCTATGGTTCTTCATTTTTTTGTTTTCACCAGTTTGCAACCAAGCGTTAGCGAACGAAAGTTTACGAGCACCAATCTGTTTTAATTCTGTTTTAGCCAATTATTCCGGGACAAAAATAGCTCGGAACACGGCAATAGCCCATGGTAATTAGGTAGGGCAATTTAGAAAAAGATTGAAAAAATCTGACACAACAATTTAAAGTAGTCGGTGAATTATAATTCGATGTGGGTTAAATGCTTTAATAATAGGGTTTTAAATTGAGTTTTAGGTTTGGCTTAGAACACGCCTAACGGAAGATGCATTTTTAAGATAAAGCCCCTGCCACCAATGGCTTAGTGGATTTTATTGCAGGGGCATGACCGTTTCCAGCTTCTAATACTTTAGAGGCTCAGTTGAGCAACCGACTGTTTGTAATTAACTTGTCTGATCTGATAAGTACTTTTGGCATCTACCAGGCCATTTTGCGATTCCTTAAAAAAATAGCTTGTGCCTCCAGTAAATCTGAGGTTGACAGGATACCGGCCTCATAATTGTCGGTTACTACCTGCAGGTGTTCCCTGGCCTGGCTGGCCAGCGATTCGGCCACGCTGATCTGTTGATAACTTTCAGTGAGCTCTTTGTAAGCTTTTTCCATTTGCAATTTCAGTAGTTCCGATTTTTCATTCAGGTTGTTGCGGGCCGCATCATTCTTTAATTCGTGTTCTTTCAGCTTGTATGAGCCGCCCCACCAGTCGGAGATGGGGATGGACAGTGTTGCGAAGGCAATTCAGGAACTGGTTCGGCAATTGATTTTCAATAAATATACAGCAGCAAAAACAATAGTGGGATTGCTATGCCCTGTTGTCAAAAAATGAAGGTTTTAGAACAAAAATAGCCGGATATGATAAAAATGAACTTGTTTTTACATTCCCCATCACGATTTAATGCAATTTTTAGTAAATCCAACAGACAAAAATGAGATCCCGTAAATTATAATGTCCGATTCTCTAGCTGATGAATAATGCGGGTTAAATAGTATAGCACTCGGATGAAGGGATGGTTATTGTTATGGGTTGTCTCTTCTTCTTTTAAAAGGATGGCCACACCGGGTTAGTGGCCGGTTTCAGTTATTCTTTAACATTAGCCAACAGACTGCTGTGCGGCGCGGTTTTGGTTTCGCCGGTCGATGTAAACCCGCAAAAAGAAATAACCGATGGTTAGCGCAGCATAGCTGGCCGCTTGCAGGTACAGGCTGATGGTTTCCGATTTCACATGAGCCAGATCCACTCCCATCGTGCGCAAACGCAGGTATGCGGGGATGGCTGTGGTGCCCGGTAAAATTTTCGACAGGCCCACCAGCCACTCGGGCATGGCATTTACGGGCCACGAAACGCCGCTCAAAAATAACGCGATGGGCGAAAGGAACATCATAAACACGATGGCCGACTCGCGGTGCTTCAAGAAGGTTGACAAACCGATGCCGAAGAAGATCACGGCCAGTAAAAACGGAAACAGCAGCATCAGGATATCGCTCATGTAGCCTTTGTCGGGGTAATGAAACCAGTGGTGTACCAGCACCACCGCCAAACAAATGTTAAACGCCGAAATAAGCAGGTAAGCACCCACGCGCCCCAGAAGATGAGGCAGGATTTCGCGGTAACGTTGCTGCTCGGGAAGAACAAAAGGCGAAGCTTTCGACTCGGAAAAGGTGCCTCCCATAATGCCGATACCAATCAGCAGGGTTTGCTGGATAATAATAAGGATCATGCCCGGCATGATGAAACTTCCGTACGCTCCCGTAGGAATATACAAGGTGTGCGACTGTATGCTCAGTGGTGAAGCCGCCACTTTGGCCTGGTGCAGCGATTTCCCTTCGGCCACATAATGTTTCACGGCCACGCCTCCGTTAAAGTAGCTGTTTACAACCGAAGCGGCCGAATACATCGTTTTATATTTCAGCAAATAACTGCCATCGGCATAAACCGCGACGTTGGCTTGCCTGCCCGAAACAACATCTTGCTGAAAATCCTTCGGAATAAGGATCACGCCGTTGATTTTATTGGCCAGAAACAATTCCTCGGCTTCTTTTAAACTCAAAGGTTTATACGTCACCTGTATTTCTTGCGTGGCATCGAGCATACCGGTATATTTGCGGCTGGTTGTGGTCTGATCCAAATCAACCACGCCAACGGACAGGTCGGTGAGTGTTTCGTTGAAATAACCAAACGAGTAAACCAACGGATAGATCAGCAAAGCACCGATCAATATCAGCAGGGCGCCACTATCGCTGAAAATGGCCTTCAATTCTTTGGTAAAATGAATGGCAATGAGCTCGATGCTGTTTGGATTCGCTGTGTTTTTCTTCATGATGATTAAAGTTTTCCCCAATGATCGGGATTGGAAAGGCTTCGTTTGTACGATTTAAACGAAGCAAAGCCAAGGAGCATAAAAACCAGGATGTAGCAAAGATAAGGCAAGGCCTCGCGGAGGGGCGCGCCCCGAAGTGATTGTGAAATCACGATCTTTTCCCACCAGGTAAACGGAAATATTGCCGTGGCGGCCCGTGCCAAAGCGGGCATGCCTTCCATCGGGAACGTTAAGCCTGCAAACGTAACGCTCATCATTAAATAAGCTCCGCCAATAGACAACGACAAGCGCATGTTGCGGGTGACCGACACGATCATCACCCCGAGCAGCTGATACACCACGATGGTGATTAATTGCGCGATAAAGAGGAGCAGAAAGCTGCCGTTGACGGGCATTCCTTCTACCACATACAACAAATAGGCAATCAGCATGGCAAATCCGGCAAAAATCACCGTGTATGGCAGGGCTTTTCCGGCAACGGCCAAACGGACACTGTTGCCGCTTGCCTCCAGCAGGCTTAGTCCGGTGCCGCGCTTCAGCTCGTTGCCAAACGAGTATACTGAACTCATAAAAGCGAACAAAAACAGGATTAAATACAGCATGGCCGAGTTGAGGAAGTACCCATAGTTGGCGTATGGGTTAAACAACACGTGCTTTTGGATGCTCACCGGCATAACGCGGACCATCGCTTGCTCGTGGTTGTTGCCCGTCATGCCCAGTTTCTTTAGCTGAATGCCCGCAGAGTAAGTCGTCAGCGTGGTTAACAACGAACGTTGCACAATGCCGGCCACCGTCACGTTGGTGCCATTGATATATACCGGCACGGGCGATTCAATGCCCTGTAAAATGTTTTTATGAAGGTTGTCGGGCAGCACCACGATGCCTTGTACCAGTCCTTTTTTCATCCATCCTTCAGCTTCCGACAAATCGCTGGTTGCAGCTACCACCGCTACGTCGGGCGAGGCATCGATGGCATGGCCAATTTGCATCGAAAGCGGGGTATTGTCCTGGTCGACAATAGCCACAGGCAAGTCCCTGGCTACTCCCTGCTGAAAAATGTAGAACAACAGCAAAATGCCAATCAGCGGGCCACCAAACAGCAAAAACCGATAGGCCGGGTTGTGCCTGATGCGTTCGGCTTCGCGTTTAATGACCGACAGGATCGGATGGTTTATCAGCGTTTGCATTTTATTCTTTTTCGGGTAAGATAACAACAGCGGTCATTCCGGGACGAAGACCTTCGATTTTGTTTGCCGGCCGGGCTTCTATTTCAAATGATTTTAAATCGAACTGTCCCGAAGTTTTGGTGGCGTTCCAGCGGGCAAAATCGGCCGTTGGGCTGATGTAGCTTACTTTAAAGCTGAAGGTTTCGTTGCCCAGTCCGGGGATTGTTGCTTCGAAGGTGCTTCCCATCGGGAAATGTTTCAGGTAATCTTCGCGAATGTATAAGGTTACCCAGATATCGTTCAGGTCGAGCAGGGTCACTACCGGGAATCCGGTTGGCACTAACTCGCCTTCTTCCACATGAATGCCCGATACTTCGCCGTCGGCAATGGCATTGATGGATGTTTCGTTCAGGTAAGCCATCACCTCGGCAATGGCGGCATCGGCACGCTTCACCATGGCTGCCGCGGCGGCTTTGTCTTCTTCACGAGCGCCCTTTTCGGCTTTTTGCCAAATGGCTTTGGCAGCATTGGCCGTCTCGCGCGCTGCTTTCATGCGGGTTTCGGCTTCATCGCGTTGCTGCGCGGGAACTACTCCGTCGTTAAACAGGTTTTCAATCCGGGCAAAGGTTTTTTCGGCAAATTGAGCGGCTGCTTCGGCCTTTACGTAGGTACTGTAGGCTGCGGTAATGTCTTCTTCCTGCGCGCCGTTCTGCGCCTTGCGGCTTTGGGCGTCGGCAGCCGAGCGGGCAGCGTTGGCGTTGGCTAATTTGGCGTCGATCTCTGGGCTGTCGATCGAAAACACAAAGTCTCCTTTTTTAACTTGTTGTCCTTTTTCAACGGCAACCTCTTTTACTCTTCCGGGCACTTTCGAGGCGACATTGTATTCCTGTGCTTCCACTTCGCCTTGCAAAACAACCGGCCGGGGCTTCATGACAGTAATCAGCGTGTACACAATAAAGGCAACGATGGCTACCAATACAATGATCGTGGTTAAAGTTTTCTTATTCATTATGCTTGTTTTTTATAGTTACGTGTCGATGGGTGATTATAACGAACCGGTGATCACATTTTCGTTTTTCGCGTAAAGCACGAACTGGTCGGGCACGCCGGCTGTTTGCAGGAAATAGGCCAGGGCCACATCGTACTGGAACATAACGTTCAGTCGCTGTGTTTTGACGGCCATTACCTTGGTGTTGGCCTCCACAACGGTTGTCGAGGTGGCAAATCCTTCTTTAAAAGCTTTCGTGGCACTCGATTGGTACTCGGTGGCCAGTTCGAGTGTGGTCTCGAGTTCGTTTTTCTGCTCGATTTGCATTTGCAGCTCGTGAAACAGTTTCACCAGATAGGCTTTCAGGTCGTCGTTGGCTTTCTGCTCGGCGTAAGCTACCTGATTGTGGAGGGTTTCGCTGGCACGCAGGTTGTTTTTGCGGGTCATCCCGTTGAAAAGGGTCCAACGCATGCCTACACCAACCGTCCAGTCGGGCATATAGGGCGAAAAATCTTTGTCAAGCAGGTTGTAGTTTCCCAACGCGGCAATGGAAGGCAGGTATTCGTTCTTTTCTATGGTGTGTTTAATATCGGCCAGTTCTTTTTTCTGCTGAATTTGGTTCAGCTGGGGGTTCAGCTCTTTCGCTTTGTCGATCCAGCTTGCCAGTCCGTTGATTTCGGGGTTGATGAACAAATTGCTGGCTGGAATGATTTCCTGTACCGAATCGTTGGCCAACGTGGCATTTAAAGCTGTGCGAAGGATCTCCACATAGCGTTTGGCTTTTTTAAATTCGCGATCGGCTTCGTTGCGGGCTACTTCGGCATGCAGCAATTCCACGCGGGCAATCATCCCGTTATCGAAAAGCTTTTGCGCATCCGAAAAGTGGTTCTCCATGCTGGCAAGCATTTCCCGACGCAGGTCGACCACTTGCAGCCCCAACGCTAATCCGTAGTAACGGGTCACCAATTCGGTGAGCAGCAGCCCTTGGGTGTGTCTCAGCTCCTCCTGGCTGATGTGCAGCTGGGCATTGGCGGCTTTATTGGCGCCGTTAATCTTGCCCCCGGCAAAAATTGGTAACGAAAAGGTAGCCGACACCAGGGCGAACTCTTCTTTCTGGATGGTTTGGTCCCAATCGGCATTTTTGATGTGTTCGCCCGCTTCGAGCAGTTGCCCGCGCACGGCCTGGGTGCTGATTGCATCGGGGAGGGGTGGCATCACCCCGTTTGTGGCCGGATCGGGGTTGGGCACACCAGAAAACACGCCGTAGGTACCCAGTGTTTCGTACAGCGGCGCAATGGCCTCGCCCACCGGGGTCAGGTCGAGGTGAAGCGGGTCGGACATGGCCATCGCCTGAGCGTTTAACGTGACGGTTGGCAGGCGATAGCCTTTTTTTGACTTCAGCTCAAATTCTTTCTGGCGGATTTCTTCTTTCTGACGAAGAAGAGCCGGATTTTGCTTTAACATCTGTTGCATGGCCTGATCGAACGTCAGCAACAGAGACGGCTCTTGCCCAACCACCGCCATGCTGACTGTAAGCAGGGCTAAAAGCAGGGGCAGGATCCCTTGTTTTTGTCTTGTTTTCATGTGATGCTGTTATTTTAATATTTTCAGAAATAGGTTCAGTAAATGACTGGTGTCGTCTTCGGTGATTTGTTCCTGTTCGGCGTATTTATACTTCTGGTTGATGAACTGGGTCGTCATTATAAAGAGAATCAGGTACAAATCTTCAACGGTTAATTGTTTGTCCAGGCTGCCCGAGTTGATCCCGACGGTGCGTATGGTTTCAATAAAGCGAAGATTCTTTTGCCGAAGGTCGTTGTCGATCACAAAGTTGTAATCGTTGGTGAGCACATACAAAAATTTAACTTTAATCGGTTCCGAATTGGCAATATCAACAAAGTGGCGGACCATCTTTTCGATAATCTTGCCAAAAGGGGTGTCTTCTTTTATCAACTCGTCGAACTTGCTGAAAACTTCCAGGTAAACTTCCTGCAAAATGGCGTTAACCATTTCGTATTTGCCCTTGTAGTGCATGTAAAAGTATCCCGACGCCACTTTGGCATCTTTGGCAATCAGCGCGGCCGATGCTCCGCCAAAGCCGTACTCTACTACTAATTTCATCGTCGACTGCTTGAGCCGCTCCACCTTATTTTGATCGGTAATTCGTGCCATTTTTGCTGAATAATAAATGAATGTTCATTCATTAATGGTGCAAAAGTAAAAACTTTTTCCATTGGCAAAAATTTGTTGGCAAAAGAATTTACGTTGATTCACGACTATCCGAAATTTAAAAAAATAAAAGTGCCTGAGAATCTCAAATTTTTGTAGCTGACAAAAACAAACAGAAATAATGAAACTTCACAGGCGAATTAAAATAATAAAAACCCATTATCCGGCAGGTTTTAGATTTAATCCCAGCGTTCATATTGCTTAATTCGGTGAGAAAATTTCAACCCAACAAAGGCGGCCATGAATACAATACTTACGACCAGTTCCACTGTGAGCCTTTGTTTGAGACTCTTTGATTGGGCAAAGTTCCTAACAGCTAAAGGTGGGTTGGAAATCCACACCGTTTGGGACGATACCTTGGGGCTTCCAGATTGTTCAATATTACTGAAGCTAAATACATGGCAGTAAGAGATTAGAAAATCAGATATACCCAAAAGGAACGAGATACTTTAAATAATGAATTGATAAAATTCACCCGCAAAAAAAGCAAAAAAGCTGGTCTTGAAGTTAAAGCATTCCGGTTAATTACGGTTTACAAAGCCGATGAAAACAAAGTTATCCGAATAATTACCAATCAGTTAGATTGGCAGGCCAGGCCAGAACAGTAGCCGACTTATACAAAAAACGCTGGGGCATAGAGATATTTTTGAAACTGGTATTCAGATCTTGTTGGAGACATATTTGATGCTTAAATCGCTGCTGGTTACGTTATTTAAGGCTAATATCGCTTGCTCCACCAGGCTTTTAGTCGTTCCAGTATTTTTAGTTCCGATGCGTTGTTTTGCGGTGTATAAAACCGTTCTTTTTTAATTTTTTTCGGAAGAAACTCCTGTTCCGCAAAGTTGCCATCGTAGGCATGGGCATATTTATAGTCTTTTCCATAGCCCAGGTCTTTCATCAACTTGGTGGGCGCGTTGCGGATATGCAGCGGAACCGGCAGATTTCCTGTGCGCCTGACCAGTTCCTGCGCTTTTCCAATAGCTTCGTAGGCCGAATTGCTTTTGGGCGAAGTGGCCAGGTAAATGGTACACTCCGATAAGATAATCCGTGATTCCGGGGGGCCAATCTGATGAACGGCATCGAAGGTGCTTTGTGCCAGCAGCAGAGCATTCGGATTGGCCAGGCCAACATCTTCAGCCGCCAGTATAAGCAGCCTTCGGGCGATGAATTTGGGGTCTTCGCCACCCTCGATCATTCGGGCCAGCCAGTAAACGGCCGCATCAGGGTCGCTGCCGCGAATGCTTTTGATGAAGGCCGAAATGATGTCGTAATGCATCTCGCCATTCTTATCGTAAGTGGCCAGGTTGTTTTGCAGCCGGTCGGTCACCATGTCGTTGGTAATTACAATCCGGTCGCTTTCCTCCGCGTTGACCACCAGTTCGAGCACATTGAGCAGCTTGCGTGCATCGCCACCCGAGAAGCGTAATAACGCCTCGTATTCTTCCAGTACAATTTCTTTATGTTTTAGCCGGCTGTCTTTGTTGATGGCCAACTCCAGTATTTTCAGCAGATCCTCTTTTTCGAGCGATTTCAATACGTAAACCTGGCAGCGGGATAGGAGGGGGGAAATCACTTCAAAAGAAGGATTTTCGGTGGTGGCTCCTATCAAGGTCACCAAGCCTTGTTCCACGGCGCCTAACAGCGAATCCTGCTGCGCCTTGCTGAAACGGTGTATTTCATCGATAAACAGGATAGGATTGGGGCGATTAAAAAACTGTTGTTTCTGCGCTTTGTCGATAACTTCGCGAACGTCTTTTACGCCCGAACTGATGGCACTCAGAATATAAAACGGACGGTCGAGCGTGTTGGCAATAATTTTGGCCAGGGTCGTTTTACCGACTCCCGGTGGTCCCCATAAAATGATGGAGGAAATGTTGCCCGACTCAATCATTTTACGCAAAACTGCCCCTTTCCCGACCAGGTGATCCTGCCCGATGTAATCGTCGAGTGATTTTGGCCGCAAACGTTCGGCAAGGGGTTGTGAACTCATCGTATATGTGTTTTAGTTACAGTACCTTTTTATGACGTTATAAGCCTCGGCAATTCCCAATTCGCCTGCTTTACTCAGGTCGGCTGCGCCACCGTCCACATCGTCCAGGTAAATTTTTGTCAGGCCCCGGTTAAAGTAGGCTTCGGCAAAATCAGCCTGCAACTCAATGGCTTGGTTGAGATTGCGGATGGCTTCGTCGTAACGGCCCAGCTTGCAAAGAATGTAAGCCCGGTTGTACCAGGCAAACGGAAACCCGGGACTGATGTTTATGCAGGCTTGGTAATCATTTAAAATATACTGGTAGTCGGTGATCGATTCTTTTTTTGTTGTTCCCCTGTCATTGGCGGATCCCAGTGGAATGGTCAGATCTTCCGAAAAGTCGGGTAACGATTCGATGATTTCTACCATTTTTGACCGGCAGTTTGCCCGGCTGAAATATGCCAGCAGGCTTTTATCGTTTAATGAAAGGGCCTGGTCGAAATCGGCCATCGCTTCGTTGTAGTTATCTGTCAGGAAATTGAAAATGCCCCGGCTGAGATAGTTCTGCGGTGCTTTGTTATTTTTTATTTTTTCGTTGAAATAGAGGATGTTGTTCCTGTAACTTTCAGTAAATTCATTTGTTTGGCGGTTGGTAATGTTCAGCAACGGTGTGTAGTTGTTGAAACTGTTTAGCTCTTCCAAGGCCAGGTTGTAATACTGGAGCCGTTCATAATCAACGGCATTTTCGCTGAAGGATGCGATTGTAAATATTTTTTGTAGCTCAATAATGACATTTTTATTTTGAATTCGACCATCATTCACATCTTCTTCATTCATGTTTGGTAAGTTTCGGTTGTCGGCCAGCGAAAGCCTGAACCGGCGGCGTTCCCGTTGTTCGGCACTTTCTTCCTGTTTGGTATTTTGAGTTGTTGCTTGCTGATTTTGCGAGTTGCCATTCAGTTGATTGTTTTGCTGGCCAGATGAGTTGGAAGCAAGCGTTTGTTGTTGTTGTTGTTGTTGTTGTTGTTGTTGTTGTTGTTGTTGTTGTTGTTGTTGTTGTTGTTGTTGTTGTTGTTGTTG
>NZ_JAPAAF010000042.1 GCF_025907915.1 Gaoshiqia sediminis | reverse complement strand
TTTGAAATTAATCTATCCGAATTAAATCTGCTCGAAGAAGTCGTTCCCTTTATCATCCACAATGATGAAGGCAGGGAAATTCTCTACACGAATCTTGCGCACGGCTTCCATGCCCAGTTCCTCAAAATCAACCACTTCAACCGATTTGATGCTTTCTTTAGCCAGGATAGCAGCTGGCCCACCAATGGATCCCAGATAAAAACCACCATGCTTTTTACAAGCTTCGGTCACCTGTTTCGAGCGGTTTCCTTTGGCCACCATAATCATGGAGCCACCCAGACTTTGGAACTGGTCAACATACGAGTCCATACGACCGGCAGTGGTTGGTCCAAAGCTACCGGAGGCCATTCCTTTGGGTGTTTTGGCCGGGCCTGCATAATAAACCGGATGCTTTTTAAAATAGTCGGGCATTGGTTTGCCTTCGTCAATCATTTGTTTGATTTGGGCATGGGCAATGTCGCGGGCTACGATCAACGTACCGTTCAGGTTCAGACGGGTTTTAGTCGGGTATTTCGACAGCTCGGCCAGCACTTCTTCCATCGGACGGTCCAGATCGATATTGACCGGGGCGGCCAATTCAGGTGCCCGTTCGGGCAGGAAACGTCGCGGATTTTTCTCCAGCTGCTCCAGAAAAATACCTTCTTCGGTAATTTTTGCTTTGATATTACGGTCTGCGCTGCAACTAACACCCAAGCCAACCGGGCACGAAGCTGCGTGGCGTGGCAAGCGAATAACACGAACATCGTGAACGAAGTACTTCCCGCCAAACTGGGCGCCGATGCCACTTTCCTGGCAAATTTTCAACACTTTTTCTTCCCATTCCAAATCGCGGAAAGCCTGGCCACCCTCATTTCCTTCGGTTGGAAGATGATCGAAATAGCCTGCAGAGGCTTTTTTCACAGCAGCCAACGTTGCCTCAGCCGAGGTTCCGCCAATCACTAACGCCAAATGGTAGGGAGGACAAGCCGAAGTCCCGAGGTCTTTGATTTTTTCCTTGACAAATTTGGTCAGACTTTCTTCGGTCAACAGCGCTTTGGTTTGCTGATACAGAAATGTTTTGTTGGCCGAACCGCCACCTTTGGTCAGGAACAGAAATTCATACTTGTTGCCTTCTTCAGAATAAATATCAATTTGGGCAGGCAGGTTGCTCCCAGTATTTTTTTCGTCGAGCATGGTAAGCGGAACCACCTGTGAATAGCGCAGGTTTCGATCTTTATAGGTATCGAAGATACCTTTTGAAAGGTGCAAGGCATCGTTGGTGCCGGTCCACACGTTTTCACCTTTTTTGGCAACCACAATAGCTGTTCCGGTGTCCTGACAAGTAGGCAGTTCACCTTCAGCCGCCACCACTTGGTTGATCAGCATAGTGTGAGCCACAAAGCGGTCGTTATCGGTTGCTTCGGGATCGTCCAAGATACTACGCACTTTTTCGAGGTGCGATGAACGCAGGAAAAAAGAAACATCAGCGATAGCTTCTCTGGCCAGAAGTTCCAACCCTTCCGGGGCAACTTTCAAAATTTTGCGCCCGTCCACTTCAATGGTCGAAACATAATCGTTGGTCAGCAACCGGTATTCGGTTGTATCTTTTTTAACAGGGAAAGGTTTTTGATAAAAAAATTCAGCCATAACGGTAGTTTTCAGTGTTTTATTAATACAGAATGCTTATTCATTTTAAAGGCTAACAAATATAGCCATAAAGCTGCAATTGCCGGATTGAGTCCCGGCATTTTTACAGTTGTTATTCATTTCTTCACAGTGATTTTACATGTTATTAGGCTGAAGCAAATAATCGGCAACCACCTTGTTAAATTTGTCTTGCACCTGGCGCATAGCGTGGTTTTCAACCTGAAAGTTTATCTTCTCAATCCGGCTCACCGGTAATACTTGTGGTGATGTTCCGGTAAGAAAAACGGCGTCGAAAGTTGCAAGGTCGTCCACGAAAATGTCGGCTTCTTCAAATAAGTACCCCAATCGATCAATACATTCGAGCACCTTGGAGCGGGTAATGCCCAGCAAAATCTGCGAAGCACGGGGAGTAAAGAAACGGTCGTCGCGGACAAAAAAAACATTGGAGCGGCTTCCCTCGGTAATCCGCCCTTCATGATCCACCAGCAATACTTCGTACCAATTGTTGTCCACCATTAGTTGGTTGGCCTGGTCCCGTAAAACTTGATGCACAATTTTGGCATGAGGGTTTTCGCGTTCGGCATGGAGCAGCCCTAACGGAACGCCCCGCTCATAATCAGTAGCCGAGGGATAACTATGCGGGATAAATGCATAACGAAACATCCGGTCGTTCTCCAATTGAAACAAATCGATCCGTATATTCCCCTCCCCTAGCCGGTTCATTTCAATTAAACGCGCCAATTGCCCGCGAAAATCAGATGCCGAATCGTTGCACAATACATCCGCGATTGAACAAGATTCAAGAAACCGCGCAAAATGGTGTTCCCAGAACAAAGGTTTGCCGTTCACCACCCGCAAAACCTCATACACCTGTTTGATAACCCCGACCGGCTGCTTCATATTTTCAACCAAAAGCATCAGGTCATTTTCCAGGTAAAATTTACCCGATATCTTTACATTATTCATTCATACTTTATTAAAATTACTAAACAGTAAAAAAACACGCTATCTTTGCAACGGTTTAGTTTACGAAACAAATGAAGAGTTCGTTAAAGATAACATTCATCTATTTTCTTATCAGTTTCTTTTGGATCCTGTTTTCGGACAAGTTCCTGCAAACATTCAGCGCCGACACGACCGACCTGACCAGGATGCAAACATACAAAGGATGGTTTTTCATCATCTCAACATCCCTGTTTTTATTTTGGCTGATTTATACCGAGTTCAAAAAGAAAAGCAGAATTCAGGAGGAACTGAAAAAGGCTATGCAAAGAGCAGAAGAATCAGACCGGCTAAAAACGGCATTCCTGTCGAATATGTCGCACGAAATCCGTACGCCGCTGAACGGGATCGTGGGGTTCGGTCACCTGCTTTGCGAAGGACAAACGACAGAAAGCGAAAAAGAAGTTTACCGGGACCATATCAACCGTAACAGCCAGCTACTGCTAAAAATCATTGACGACATAATTGAAATCTCCAGGATACAGGAAAACATGATCACCGTAAATATTCAAGCGGTTAATCTGTATCAACTATTGTCACGCTTATACAGCACTTACCGGAACACAGATCCGGCTCTTTCAGCTAAAAATCTGCAATTTAACATCCTGAACGAAGCTAATCTGAATCCACTGTTTATAAATACCGATCCGGCCTGATTATCGCAAATACTGATCAACCTGATTGACAATGCCATTAAATATACCAATCAAGGTTCTGTAAATATTGGGTACCATGTCAACGGAACCGATATCCATATTTTTGTGGAAGACACCGGAATCGGCATTGCCCCTGAGCATCAAAAGCTTGTATTTGAACGGTATAAACAGCCGGCCCTTACGCGCGACGCCCATGCCGGTTTTGGTCTTGGACTTTCCATCAGTCAGGGACTGGCCAGAGCATTAAACGGAGAAATTCTGGTACAGTCAGAAAAAGGAAAGGGTAGCCGATTTACCATCCGACTACCCTATTGTCCCAATTAGATTCTCGCGAAAATTCTCTGCAAGGTACACCAAAACATGCAAGTTATGATTGGTTACTTTGCGGCAACTGTTTCAATTTCAATCAATACACCCAGCGGAAGTTCTTTCACCGCAAATGCAGCCCGCGCCGGAAGATTTTGCGCGTAATACGATCCGTACACTTCGTTCATCGCTTTAAAGTTGGCCATATCGCTTAATAAGCAAGTCGATTTTACCACATCAGCAAAGCTGTAGCCGGCAGCCTCCAGTATCGCGCCAATATTTTTCATCACTTGGGAAGTTTGCTCAGTGATGCCTCCTTCGACCACCTTGCCGGTGGCCGGATCAATGGGCACCTGACCGGAAATGTACAAGGTTCCGTTTACCTCAATAGCCTGGCTGTACGGGCCAATTGCTGCCGGAGCATGTTGGGTTGAAATAATTCGTTTCATAGTATTTCCTAAAGTTATTAGTAATAAAATCCGATGAAAAAATCAATACTTAAGCTACAAAGAAACCAATTATATTGGCTGGACGGGTAGAAACGTCAATTAAAATTTACAAGACAACATCCATATACATGCCCGAAAACATACCGCTGCGGGGTTACAAAACGGCAAACTTCAACAATTAACTATAACCTGATGCTCATGCAAATGGTGTAAGGAACGGCCAATACGATGGTATTTGCGAATTTGCCGCCAGAATTCAGCCGTTTACACCAGCATACTCAACGAAAGAGAATTGTGACTTTTCTACTGAAGACGCTATCCGAACTGATTACTTGACCGGCCCCACCCGGTTATCGATTCAAATCAACTGCCCCAAAACGTGTGCCCTTAATATTGGTCATAACTGATATTGCCCTGATGGATATAAACAATGGGAGGAATTGAATTATGGAAGGACAAACGGCGTATTTGGAGAAACGTAGAGCGAGCCTGACAAAACCACTAATCGCTCATTTTCTTGAACAGTACAACCAAACCGATAAAAGACCAGATCTAGTATATAACATTCAGTCTGACAGATGCATGTATCTGGGCCCTGTGGTAAAAAGAATAACCGGAAGGAAATGTGACAAAGCTTTCAGCAAATGCCTGGAGTTTGTTAAAACCATGATCCATCCAACCGATTATCTCCTTTTTATCAGCAAACTGATTGAATTTGTTGTCAAGGAAAAAAAACAGGTAAACGGCGATCTTACGGGACTGGTAGAATCCTTCACCTTCCGGGTAAAAGATCCAAAAAACCATTGGGTAAAAGTGGAATTTCATGCTCTGATGATTGTGCCCGATATGCTTGTTGGGATTATCCGGAAAGCACCCCCAGCGGAAAGCAATCACACCGCCATTAACCAAATCTCTGCCCGGGAAATGGAGGTGCTTCAATTAATTTCGCTTGGCGATTCGGCCAAAATGATTGGCGAAAAACTAAGCATCAGCATGAACACAGTGATTACCCACCGAAAACACCTGAAACAAAAGTTGCAAGTGAAAAATACAGCCGAGTTGATCAAAGAAGCTGTTAAAGCCCGGATTATCTGATTCTAAATCCTGTTTGCCGGATTTTCTTTAGGATTTTCAAACCAGTTGAAGTAATCCTCGGCTCCACCTATTCCCTGATTAACCAGGGCTTTTTTCTTGTCGTCTGTCAAGTTGAATTCAGTCGCCTTTACATCGAGGGCATTGATGTAAATGGTCCGCTGCCAGTCGTCGCTGTGCAGGTGCTGATGTTCCTGCACTTGCATCACCGCAGCCAGCAACGCCTTGGCATATTCGGTAAAACCTTTGATCGGTTTCCCCTGAATCGGCTCACCGTATCGGAACAAGGCAATGTCTTCCTGGGTATCCAGCCTCAAACCCAGGGTTTGCCGGTTATAAACATACGGGCTCCGACCTGGATTTTCGAGCAAAAAGCGAGCATTTTCCCGATTATAATAATCGGTGTTCCGGGCAGCTTGAGGTTCAGTATCCATCAGGATGTAACGCTCGCGGTCGAACAATTTCACGGGATAGTTGAGCATCACACCGCCATCAACGTATACATCCTGGCGATCGCCCAACCTCACTGCGGCAAAAAACAGCGGAATGGACATGCTGATGCGAACAGCATTCACCAAAGGCATGTCAGCATGGCGCTCAGCCGAAAACACTTCGGTATAACCTGTCGAAAGATTGGTTCCAACCACATACAAGTCGGGCAATCCGGCAGCCTTCAGATCACCAAAGGTCGATTTTGCGCTTCCCGTTTTCTTGTTGATGATTTCGCCAATCCAATCGTTAAAAAAATCACCTTTGTTCCAGCCAAACTGTTTGGCCAACCGACGAATATCGCGGATTACGCCGAATGAATTGTCCATGAAAGATTTAAAATCGGTCGATTCCATAATCGCTTTCTGTTCGTGTATGCTGTAGCCCAGCGCAAAAATCAGGGCATTGATAGCCCCGGCGCTGGTACCACCAACCCGTTTGATATTTGCCAGGATGCCCCGCTGTTGCAACACCTGCATGGCACCGATATAGGCAATTCCTTTTACACCACCTCCTTCGAATACCAAATTACGAAACTGTACTGCCATGATTTTTCCTCCTATATTTAGTTGTTATTTATCCTGCCTTGAAACAACCGAATGATAAATCCACCTCGCTATTCTGAAAAGGATCCTCACCACCAATCGCAGGGCCACCTTCCGAATCCCAACGACCAACACGCCAAGCGCCGCAGAAACAAGAAAACTGATTAGAAACCGGGTATCCTGTAAATACAGCCAGACAAAACTTCCGATGGTGACCATTGACGAGAAAGCCCACTCTATCCATTTCCACGGCACAATAAGCTCTTGCGCAAGACGCTCAATTTTTTCCAAATGAACAACCGCTTGCCGCGGGTCGGAATCCAATCGTTCCGGATCGACAAAGGCAAGAATATCGCCATTGGCGTAGAAGATGGTTATCAAAACAGGATCGCCCCCGTCTTCTGATGGCATTGGAGTATGCACCGTATATCGTCCGGTGAGCAGAAGCGCACGCAAGGATGTTGACCGTAACAGGCCCATTAACTTTTAAAATCAAACAGTTTACCCACAAAAGTTACCACCGTATTTACCAGGTTACTCCAGAAATCCACCGAAAGCTTGGTATGCTTTTCATGGATATCCAACAGCATTTGCTTCGGTGAATTGGCAAAACCTTCTTCAATACGCGCTACCACATCACCATCAAGCCCAATACGGGTTTGCAGAACTACCTTCTCGGTCCCCAAGTCGTGGTATCGCCTTAGTTTGGCCTTATCCCTCACACTTACGCCTTCCAGCTCAAAGTCGGGTGAATCAACCAAATTAAATGCAGATAATTTAACATTCGGTTGCCCTTTAACCGCAAATTCCTCATCTTTCGACTTGATATAACGACAAAAATAGACCATCCGGCTGTATAAAATGTAGTCCGGTTCGGCCATGCGAATCCGGTTTCGGTCCATGAAATTCTGCAATTCAATAAGCAGCTCTTCCAGTTCCAAAAATGATTTCGCCGAAAGTGCCCGGGGGAAACGGTCCAACTCATTCCTCCGGGAAATAACGCCCAGTTTTCGGACATATTCCCCTAGCACGCCGGTCAACAGTTCTTCTACCTTTTCGGGCGGATCGGCAGCAATCATTCCTGATTTGATGATCGTATCGATCTGAAGATGGGTAAGATCATCCAGAATGGAAGCGATAACCGAACCTTTTGATCCTGTGCCCATGGTTAACTGATCTTGTCTTTCAGTTCAAACAGCGTAGTGATGATCGTGCGGAGGGTCAAGATGTTTTTTTCGATGATCTCGCTTCCTTTGGCTTCCCGGGATTGGTGGAACTGCACCAGCTCGGGGTATTTCTGGTAAAACTCCTCCGACAACTCGGTTTTGATATCACCGTCAATCAAGTCGATGGTACTGATCATCCCCTTGATATCCTGGTTAGCTTTGAACTTGATGTCACCTTGCTGGTCGGCTTCCATGTTGCCCATCAGGGTTTGGATTTTCAGCGTGGTGAGGTCGGTAATTCTACCCGAAATTTTCTGAATAATTTCTTCTGCTTTTGACATAGTTATTTGATTTTAATTGGTTACTGAATTTCTAAGCCTGGCGCTGGCCGATTGAAAGCTGCCAACCAGTTTGAACAGCAGCAAAGGCCAGGTTATCAATTGAAACGGTTGAACGGCCAATTTAAGGACATTGCCCACCACGGCCAGCGAAAAAGCCATGGCCGACAACTGGTAGCGCGTTTCCCGAACATGCTGCATCACAATGTCGGGGCCGGCATTGATGACCAGCGTAGCAACATCCCCGTCGGGGCTGATTTTGCTGATGATGAATTGAACAGGGGTTCCGGTGAAAACCAATTTGCGGCCCAGCAAAAATTTTATCCCATCCACAAAAGCCCGCAAGCCATTGTAGAGGTTTTCAAAAAAGCTGGCGAACAATTTTTTCACAAAACCCCACACCTTTTCGATCCGCTCCAATACCCATCGGAATATTTTCCGCAGAAAACGAAATGCTTTCCGGATCAACTTTTTAAACCCGAAATAAATCCGCTTTAAAAACCCGCCCTTTTCTTCAACGGTTGATTGAAGCGAGACTTCATCCCGGAGCTGTTGCAGGTTGGCCGTAAACTTTTCACGGCTTTCGTCATCTGCATTTTCCACTTCGCCGGCCAGGTTTTCCCAGAGTTTTTGCTCTTCAGTGGGCTGATTGTCCACCATGTATTCCTGCAGGAAAAACAAAGCATTGAACATGAAATAGCCGTTTCCCAGGTAGGTGAGCACCCGATGCATTTTGATGTCTTTCCCGTCGGCCAGGTTGTAGGTTTCAACCGAATCGATCAGGCTCTGCAGGCTTACTTCGCCCAGGTCGGAATCGAGCAAGCCGCTGTAAAACCCTTCCTGCCACTGGTGTACCTGTATCAAACGGACCAGAAAACGGGAAAGCGGATTTTTGCTTTCTTTTTCCAGAAAACCGTAATCGATCCGATCTTCATCCCTGTTCAACACGTGCTTTTGCAGATACCGCAGAAACTCGGTTTTTTCGCCAAAATCATCTTTTAGCTGACGGCCAAAGGCAAACCTTCGGTCCAGTTTTTCTTTTAAACGACCGGAAATGTTTACCGAACGGAAAGCGAGAATAAATTGTTCTTCGTTGTACGAAGCGAGCAAATGGCGGGTGAAGCGGTCCACATTGGCCAGGTAGTTGATTGCTTCCAGGGAAGTACACTTTCCAACTTCGGCCAGCTCACCGATTTGCAGCGCCGAGACCATCCCGTATGCCAGGCTGACCGGATGCTCCCACATTCCGAACAAATCGAGCCGATAATGAACAAATCGACTTCTCAGGCCGGTTTCACCTATTTCGGGCAGATGGCCGAGCACAAGTCCGTCATCAATATCGGTCAGTTTTCGCAGGAAATACCTTAGAAAATATTCCTGCCCAAACCGATGCTCTGCCGCCAGTTGTTCGGGTTTGAACAAGCCAGATTGAAGCAACTCTTTTTCGAATAGCTGCCGGGCCAATATTTCATCTTTCGGATGAACCGAATTGGCCGTGTTTACCGAAAGGTAGCCCAGTTCCAGCAGGTGCTGCCTGATTTCGTTGCCTTCATCCCGAAAACCGGCAAGCTCCTTTTCGCACTGCTCCAGCAAATGTATTTCGGTATCAACCATGCCTACCGGTTTTCACAACAGGTCTTTTACCAGCTGAATGAGCGATTGCCGGGCTTCTTTCGAAGTCACCAGCATTTCCTTGTGCAGTTTCAGCAGGGCATCGTCAGCTGGGCTCAGGTTCTTTTTCACGATGGTTGACACGTCCGAATCGATCTTCACACTGGTAAAGGCTACCAGTTCGAGCGTAGATTGATTTTGGACGGTGAGCGATTTCAGTACCTTTTCAATCTGCACCTTGTCCTCGCCGTTTCGTACCACATCCGAAACTTTGTACTCAAAGTTCCCGGTAAACGTAGTCACTTCCAGCGAAGCGGCATCTTCAATTTCATCGCCGATCCGTTTGATCAGCCGGGCAAACCCGCTTTTCAGGTTCTTTTTACCTTCGTCATTAATTTCTGTTGCCATACGATTATGTATTAAGTACGATGAAATAATTGTTGCCGTTTTCCATCTTCCAACAATCTATGGAAGAAGGGATAACGAAAACAACAACAGGTCAGTGACCTCAACTTTGAAAAATACTTTCCAGCTTGTTTTTAGTTTTCTGCTCATAAACGCCATTCGCATCCTGCAAATCTGCCTGCTTCTGAAAAGCGATCAGCTGGGCTTCGGTGCGCGGCCCGAAAACCCCGTCGATAGAGCCACAGTTATAGCCCAGGTCAATGAGTACCCGCTGGAGTTTCATCACCTCCTCCCCCCTGCTGTCCAGTTTCAGGCCAGGCTTAGGAATTTCGAGGTTACCGGAAGCTGCAAGACGACGGAAGCCAAGTATCTTCGCTGAATCGAAACCCTGGACGGACACACTGTTACGCTGGTTGCCGCCCAGCACAAAAACCTGGCTTTTATCGCGCGAAAAGCCAAAAAACAGTCCCACATGACCAGTCCACGAGTTGGGATTATCGCACCAAAGCACCACTATGTCGCCGGGAACAGGATCGTCAACCGGTTTGCCCACCGACAGCCAACTGCGGGCGTTCGCTTTATGGGTGCGTTGCAAGTTGGCCTCTTTACAGCACCAATTGATGAAAATGCTGCACCATGGCGTTTCGTCGTCCGTAATGTGGGTGAAACCGGACTCTTTGGCGTATTTTACAATGACCGGGTTATGCTCCGCCCCCGAAAATTCGAGAACGCCCAGTTCGGCAGCTGCTACCTGAATGATGTTTTTCATACGAAATCATTAAAGTGAAAAATAGAAACATTTTACCTGGTTTTCGGAACAATACGGACATCGGTTACCCCCTTTATTTGCCGCAGCGTGTTCCCGTTTATCTTTTCTGTCTCCTTCGCACCGTAAGGAATATACACATTACCTTGCCTGATTTGAATTTGCTCCAGGGTCTCAATTGTGATGCTTTCATTTTCGCGGGCCATATTTTCGTACACCTTTCCGGCAATGAACAAATCAGGACTGGCCACAATCCGGGTTTGATAGCCACCGGAGGTCAACGACCAAGAAGTAGTTTCATCGGTTGCAGAAACAGTTCCCCGCAGCGGTCTGAGCCGGATGACATCCTCCGGTCCCAGGCTAGCAGCAAACTTCCCTTCAATCCGGGAAAGTCGGTTTATATCCTGGTAGTTACCCAGTGCCTTTTCCCGATTGATATAGTCAAGCGCTTTGATCTCGAATACCGGAAGTTTATAGGAAGCGTTTTCTTCGGTGCAAAACTCTCCCAGATCAGCCAGGAATTTAAACCGCTGCCGGTTCAGGAACGAAGGATCGTTTTGAAAAGCTGTCCCCTTGAACAAAGGATGTTCAACAATCGTCTTCTCCAGTTCGTCAACCGGACTGTTTGCGACATCGATCGTACCGTTCCGAAGCCCTAACCTCAGCCCTGTGATCCATCCCAACTCTTTAAGCAACTGCGATGATTGCGAGTCGCGGTAAGGAGAATTGGCCGCGCTGCGCAAGATGGAATCGGCTACGGTCAGGTTGTCCAAATCGAGATAACCGATGGCTGCATTTACCAGAGCCCGAAACTCCTGTTCCGGTTGATTTGTTTTCCGATATCCCTTGGCCAGCAATTGATATAAGGACGGCACCGGCTTAAACTTCTCCGGATCCTTGTCTTCCAGCTTTTTCTGAAAATCGATGGCACGGGTAAGTTGAAAAATGCCGTTCCCGGCATACCACGAGGATGTCCAAACATCGCGGTCGGCATAAATCAGTCCCAGCATCGTGTGCGACCGTTGGATGGATTCGATATCATTTTGCAGGTAATGTTCGCTTTTTTTGTTGAACAATTCCATAATCATTGCGTCGTATTTGGCGCCGTCCAGGTCCATTTCGGGATAGCGGTTATACAAGCGGGACAGCTCGATGGCAATGCCCATTTTTGCCGGAAAATACTTGCGGAGCAACGGATCGTTGTACCGGTAAAACTCAGGGGCAATCTCCAAGGCTGTTTCCAGCAACTGAACAGCCTTGTCCGGCTTTCCATCCATGAGCATGGATGATTCCATCTTCAACATGATTGAGGCCGTAATATGCTGGCGATAATCGCTTGCCATCCACCACTTCAGTTCATCCGTATGCTTAAATGAATGATGCAAGATTTTCTGAAGTTCGCTATTGCAACGATGCGGCCACGAAGCCGTATCGGGAAGTTCACGCGCATAACTTTCAGTCAACCCGTCATAAGTTGAAATGATTTCGGCCCAACGAACACAGGCCTGCACGGCCCCGGATTGGTCGTTCACCTGTAACGCGTGGTGCAAGGCAAGCATAAAGCCATCGGCTGCCAACCGGTTTGCTCCCAGTTCAAAAAGCTTTTCGGCGAAAGTAACAAGCCCTTCAATGCGTTTCTGTGGCTCGGTTAATTGTGAATAGCATTGAAAGATTTTCCACCCAAGCGCTTCGTTATTCGTATTGGCAAAGAAGGCAGGTTGATAGAAAGACAGTGCCTTGCTGAAATCTCCGTTATCAAAAAGCAAATCGCCTTTGTTGACGTAGTATCTGAATTTGTTGCGGTTGTCCAGTTCAATAGCCTGGTCGAGCAGCTCCAGGGCAACATCGGTATTCCCCAGCGCTTTGCTCACCAGAAAAAGGTTGTTGACTACCGCCATATCTGACGGATTGGCCTGGTGCGCCTGCATGTAAAAAGCAAACGAACGTTCCAGCAAAGCCGGTGCATTTTCGGCAGTGGCTGCCTGCTGGCAAATATAGCCGGCCGTAAAGTATATTTTCAACATGCAGGTTGAATCCTCACCACAGTTATCAACATTGCCGGTTAGCATCGATATCCCTTCATTCCACGGTAACTGTAAGGCAACTTTGCAAACCGAATCGGGCCGGAATGAAACTGGTTCCTGTGCCTGAATAAAACCAGGCTGTCCAATTAAGAACAGCAACCATGCTGTTTGTTGTAACCATCGTGCTTTCATTTCATTCAGGATTTACAGTGCTGAAAAATGTTTCCGGCGTAACTACTTCCAAATCGGTATTCACAAGAGGCAGATGCTTCAGGATATAAATCTTCTTTTCCACCGTATCGGCAGACGACACGTTGACTGAAAAGCCGGGTTCTGCTGCTGAAAGCTTTTTCAGAGCCAGACTGCCTTCCGGGTAGGTGGCCGGCAAATGGTACTTTGCAATTGCCTCGGCCTTGCTTTTTATCGGGCCCAGCACCTGCGTGGTATCATACAAAGGAATGGCCTGGATCAAATCATCAGGAATGAGACTGATCAACACAAAAAGGCTTAGCCGGGCAATGTTGGATTCTTTTTCCGATAGCGGGATAATGTATAACTTTTTGTCCTCAACGAAATAAAAATCGTCGGCCACCTCCACTTTGCTGAAAATGTTCCTCACCAAGGTTTCTTTATTGTTCAGCAAACCAATCCTGAAGACCTGGACAATCTCGTTAATGATATTTTCCTTCACATCCGGCAGCGACTCGATAAAACGTTCTACCGGACGAAAAACCCAATAAACCGGCTCCTCGCTTCCCAGACCGCTTTGTTGTTTCAGGGAAAGTTTAAAGCCCACTTCTTTTAGCCCCGGATGTGAACTCGCATTCCGCTCGCTATCTGCCAGTTCAACATGCAACACATGCGGCTTTTCATTTTCGGTAAAACGGAAAAAACCAAAACTTTTGTTGAGTAGTCCTGTCATCAAAACAGAACACTCTTTCTCGATATCACCAATCTCCGACCCGTAAAAAATACGGTATTGCGGCTCCGTTATTTTGAATTTCAGCTGTATCGCTTTTTTGTCTTCGGCAAATAACCGGAATGATACCAGAAACAGACAAGCAATAAGGGCAATTTTCAGTTTCATGGTTGCAAGGTTTTGAATTTAAATTCGAGAAACGGATCGGTACCCACCATTCCGTGGCTGGTTGCAAAAACGTCCCCATCACGTGAAGTCAGCTCAATACGCAGGCTGTCGTAAGGTTGCAAATCCGCTTGAAGGAAAAGAGGCTCGTCGGCACACCACCGGTTTAAATAGCTGTATATGATCACATCATCACGGTAAATGCCTTTTAGTTCGTTGTGCCACCGCTCGCAATACGACGAAGGGATTTCGGGAATTTGGCCAACAACAATCACGGCATGACTTTCAACCGAACCTACGCTGGGTTCGTTCGCGTTGATTTGAATCCTAACTTTTGCCCGGGTAAGCTGGACAAAATTTTCGGGTCTCACGCGGACCACCACCGTAGGCGAAACCTGAAGGTCGTTTTCCAGGACAATGCGCTTCCCCACCCAGGGATAGACCTGAAACCGGTAGGGCTGAAACCCCCGTGTGGTCAGCAGAAAAGTACGTCCAAAAGGAATGGTGAGCACCGTCTTTTTAGCGGTGGGGGATTTTTCGTTCAGCTCCAGTGTTGCAGCCTGCTTATTTTCCTTTTCTTGTGCCTGCAAAACTATGTGGGCCTTTGGCTGGTTATTGTTGCTCTCAATATGTACAGAGGAAACAAAGCAGCCTGCCATGAAGAACAGCACATACAAGCCCGCAATCACTTGAAAGTTCAGAAAAGCTGACAACCAACGAGAATAGATTTCGCCTATTTCTTCCTCCTGTTCTTTTCTCAGGTACTTTGTCAGAAAGCTGACAAAACCGAAAAACACCAGAACCCCATTCGCAAAATAGGTTTCGATAAAGTTGTTTCCCACATGATAGGCCAGCCACGAATTGAACAGCAACAAGAAGAAGGCCAGCAACAACACTTTAACAAACAGGTAACTATGTGGCTTATTCATCAACCAGGAAGTTTTTCACATCATCATTACAATATCGGGATACAGCCTTGTGTTCGTTGGGATTTGATTACCATGCAACAATATCACAATTGGGCTAAAGCTTCGGGTGAAAAAACCGACTGAAACGGCACATCGGCCCTTTTGCAAATTTGCAGTATTTTGCCCCAAACCACACTGGGTGCAAAAGGCTGTCCTTTCCTGGTAGGATGTTCCCCGGCGCTTCGCGACAATGCCTTTATCAGGATGGCTTTTAATTCTTCGTCAACAGTGAGCCATTTTGCGACTTGTTCATTTCTTAAAATGACTTCCAGGGCATCCAGGGCCTGCCAAACCACAGTGCCCCGGTATTTTTCAGCAGCCAGGGACTCAATTAAAGGCCTGAACATGGTGGCATCCGAACCCCATCGCACCATGTATGATACGGTGTAAACATCAGCGTTTTCGCCTTTTCCCAACAAGTTGAAGGCCACTTTCCTGAAGGTTTTCCGATCAAGCTTTTGTTGCCAGTTCTTCAGTTCCTTGGCGGCATTCATAAATGGCGCATAACTCGGTGCATGGTGAGGGTATTTTTCTTTATATAGCAGGTGGAGCGCCTGGTTTGTCAGTATAATCTCCTGCTCAAAGCCCGATCCCTCAGGAACATCGGGAACATTCCGGGGCGCCCTGGAAAGAAACCCGATGCTGTCCAGTTCTTTTCCGCCGGCACACAAATCGGGAGTTTGCCAGGCTGCAATCTGGGACGATCGGGCATTCACTTTGTCGCATACCAGGTTGTACATATTGCCAATGCTGAGGCAATTTTTATCTTCCACGGCATCTATGAAAGCGCTGGTCAGTAAGGGTAATTTATCATTATAAGGAATGTAGGCCAGTTCCCCGGGCTTACAAGCATACAACGTGATGAACTCATCAATCCGTGACTTTCCCAGGCTCTCGTGTGTCCCCAAAGTCCCTTCCACTTCATTCCGGCAGGAGTCAAATGCAAGCAATTTTCGCATCGCCCGGATCGGGCGGACCAATTTGGTCAGCACTCCGACCGAAAGTGCCGTCTCTTCCAGATATCGGAAACAGGTATCCTTCAGCAAAATCTGGTCGCCTTTTACCGACCCGTAACCATGACCAATGAAGTAAAACAACAAAAAGTCGTCCTTTTGGATGGGCCACTTGTGAGCTAAATCCAATAAAGTTGAAATAACCGGAAACTTGTATGGCATTTTCAAATAATCATTTCCTTCATGGTCATCCGCTATCAGAAGCATCTTAGACAGTTCGAATTCACCTTTTGCCACGAGCACCTCGCTCAACCGCCTGATAGAAAACCCGGCATGAGGGAGATCTATAATCTGAGGATCGTAATAATTGCTCACCCCGACAAGTACCGCATAATTGGCCATAACGTTTCTTGTTTATTTTGATGGCTCTTTCCGGAACGTAAGGGTAAGGCCGCCGGTGATTTCGCCTTTGCCTTTTACCAGACCCACCAACTGAAGTTCGCCGCCTGCAGTAATGTTTACCTGCACCGAAATATCGGTCAGTTCGTAGCCGCCATAACCCGGAACTTCTGGAATAATTTCACCCAACTGTTTGGTGAACATTTCCAGGTTTTGCTTCAGTGTTTTCAATTTTATCGGCCTCGGGGCAAGGTAATCGCCAATTCCTGCCGATTCAGCCTCGGGCGCAACCAGAATGTTGATGGTATCTGCCTTGCTGTGATGGTTCATTTTTTATCCTCCCATAAATATCCTCAGTTTCTGTAAACTTGTCGCCCCAGCTAGCCTCCTTACCAGGTTTTGTAAAACTGAGCCCTGCACCGGTACCCGTCCCCTGTTTTTCCTGTCCTATTGATGCTGTTTTTTCGCGGACACCGGCCAGGGCCAGTATAATCCTTTTTACATCATTTGCCAAAAACACGTTTCGCTTTTGGGTAAGCCATTTTGCCAACTCCCGCATATCTGACTCCGGATTTGTTGCAAATGGGCCATCCCCCCACATCAGAGTGTCCGGCGGGAAATTGCAACACCCCGATTTTTCCCGTTACTGCAAGGACTTCAAACGGATTTTGCCCATCGTATGACTCCAGTAGTAGCAGGCGATATATGTTGTATTTTTCGGCCAGGTCATCAAACAGGTTATCGATCTGGTCGGATATAAAGCCACATCATATAATCTCGTCAGTAGCATTGGCAGGCGGAGGAACATTGCGTACATTTTGGTTCCGGAAGAAAAATTATCCTCCCGCGAAACAGATAAAATCATCCCAATTAAAAGATGACTGCCACAGCTTCGCCTGTTCAGCTACAATTCAGACCGATTTATCTGATATAAAGTTACAACCCCCGGGCACCCAATTTCAATCCTCATTTCTGATGATTTTTGAAACGAAATAAACGCTGGAAAATAAAAATCAGGTACTTCGGAATTTTAGCTTCGGCTAATGCTGCAGATAAAAAAATGCCAGGCACTGACTGGCAAAGACCGGTACCTCTAGCCGGGTGAAGGATTAAATGCTTTCGAGCTTAGCGGGATTAATCCCAGACAGTGCAAAAAGTACACCGCCTGGATAATGAGAACCTACCCCTCTCAACTTTTCCGTACTACGACAGCAGCATGTCTTCGCTATTAAAAGACTCTAAGAAAGTCAGGATACCCCTATCGGGAACACGTCGTTAATCAAATTCAACATCAACAGCATTCTCTTTCAGGATTTTTTTAAAAGCCTGTCGTTGATGGTCCGACTTGAATGCCGTACTTGCAATTTCAAACTTATCCATTAAGGTAGCTTTGGTGATGATAATGGCCACCGCGGCCATCACATGGGTTTCGTCAATCGTACAGTGTCCGTATTCAACAACCGGAATGCCGGTATGCAACAGGCTGCTTCCGCTTACAAACACTTTCAACCGGTAAAGCGGATTGTGCCAGAAGGGGACGACATGATCGCCCGTTGTGTGAATCGTAACCAGCGGCACTGCAATTTCACCCGAGGTTTCATATTTTCTCACCGTGTTTTTGGCCCGGTGGTATGTTTTATCCAAAATCCGCTCTACCGTCCGGTTCAGTAATCTGTCATTCGATGAACCGCTGTACCACTTAAACTTATTATTGTAAGGCACGCCGTTCATGTGCTCAATCACATTGTTGGTCAGCATGATATTAAACCGAAGGAGTTCCAGTATGGCTGTGCCCACAGCATCATCGTCGGTTACATCAACCGGAACTTTAGCGCATCTCAGCAACTCGAGGACTTTGCCCGGATTGCTGCTTAGCACAGCCAGAATTGCCGGTTGTATCAAATTGGCTTTCCAGGCTGCCATGAGTGCCGGATTAACACCGAGCGGGCTTCCCAGGTTAATGCCCAAGGCTGCCAAATCGGCGCCAAAGAAATAGTTGAACAAAACATGGAAATCGCCATTGTATTGCAACTGGTTGTAATAATTGCCGATCGGTCCGCAAATCGAAATTGCCCCGTCAAATAAATAGGGGTATTTTTCAATCGTCTTCACCGTAACCTGGCCACCTTCCGACGGTCCGCCCAGGAAAAGGTAAACGGGAGGTGAATATTCTGTGTGATCGAAAAAGAACTGATTGACCACATCCACCAAATTTTTCACATCTTCAACCGCCTCCAAAACAATCAGGCCATTGTCGCGGTAGCTCGTTGCCACGTATCCCATATTCATCCCGGTGACAATATCGGCAACCGATTGTCCGCCAATAAAATCATTCGGGAGCTGTACCGGTTCGTACGGAACAGGATCAACCATCCCGTGCGCATAGAATATCAGATAAGGCGTAGTCGAACTATTCCAGTCTTCTGGAAGTTTAATCGTCCACTCGCCACCCGAATAAGTACCTTTAAATTCCCCGGGCGATAATATTTCAATGTTCTTTAAAACATTTTGCTGCCCGGTATCCACTTCCGGTTCAAACCATTCTTCATCTTGCTGGCACGAGAAGCCAACCATCATCAATACCAACAACCATAAAAACAGGAATCTACCGGAATGTAAAGTCGAATTTTCTTCAGCAAGATCCATTTCATATTTTTTTTCGTTAAAAACACATTTTGGAAGAAACACATCAAAAAGCACGCAGGTATCCTAACAAACCGGTTTACGAAATCTATAACAACAAGTTGAAGGGAATTTAAAAACAAAAGGAAGACCGAATACTATAGTGACAAATCAAAATAGGAGTATATCCATCATTCACACCTTACCGATGTTAATAATGTTACCTGCTGATTGGCCCTCATTCCCGCCGGATTTTGTAATTTAGGGCAAATTTTTTTCGATGGACAAAACGGCAATCAAACAGCAAATAGACCAGCTCCGCCAAGAACTGGAAAAGCATAATTACCAGTACTATGTACTTTCGCAGCCGCTTATCAGCGACTTCGAGTTCGACATGAAGCTGAAGGAACTGGAAAAGCTGGAAGCGGAGCACCCCGGGTTTTTCGACCCAAATTCGCCGACCCAGCGCGTGGGCAGCGACATCAACCAGGAGTTTGTGCAAGTGAAACACCAGTACCCCATGCTGTCGCTCTCGAACAGCTATTCCCTTGGCGAACTGCGCGATTTCGACCAGCGTATCAAGCGGCAAATTGACGAGCCGTACGAGTTTGTGTGTGAGCTGAAGTTTGATGGCACCTCCATCAGTCTGAGTTACGAAAACGGACAACTGGTGCGGGCCGTTACCCGGGGCGACGGCGAAAAGGGCGACGACGTTACGGCCAACGTGCGCACCATCCGCAGCATCCCGCTAAAACTGAGCGGAACCGACTACCCCGAGAAGTTTGACATCCGCGGCGAAGTGCTGCTGCCTTTTGCCGTGTTTGCCGAGCTGAACCAAGCCCGCGAGGAAATTGGCGAAGCTCCGTTTGCCAACCCGCGCAACGCGGCCAGTGGCACGCTGAAAATGCAAAACTCGTCGGAAGTGGCCAAGCGCAAACTGGATGCCTATTTTTATTATCTGCTGGGCGAAAACCTTCCCGACGACGGCCATTACGAAAGCTTGCAACATGCCAAACGCTGGGGCTTCAAAATATCCGAACACATCCGCAAGTGCGCCACCATCAACGAGGTGATCGACTACATCAACCATTGGGACCACGAACGCTTTAACCTGCCCGTGGCCACGGATGGCATCGTCATCAAGGTGAACTCCAGACGATTGCAGAACAACCTAGGCTTCACGGCCAAATCGCCACGCTGGGCTGTCGCTTATAAATTTAAGGCCGAACAAGTGAGCACCACGCTCGAGTCGGTGAGTTTTCAGGTAGGTCGGACGGGCGCCGTAACGCCGGTGGCCAACCTCACGCCGGTGCTGTTGGCCGGCACCATCGTGAAGCGCGCCTCGCTGCACAATGCCGACATCATCAACAAGCTCGACCTGCACCTCAACGACGTGGTTTTTGTGGAGAAAGGCGGCGAAATCATCCCCAAAATTGTGGATGTAAACGCGTCGCTGCGGCACCCGATGGCGCAAAAAATCAGCTTCATCACTCACTGTCCGGAATGTGGCACCGAGCTGGTGCGGCGCGAAGGCGAGGCTGCCCACTACTGCCCCAACGAAACAGGATGTCCGCCACAGATCAAAGGCCGGATTGAACATTTCATCAGTCGCCGGGCGATGGATATTGACGGACTTGGTGAGGAAACCATCGAATTGTTGTACAACGAAGGACTGATCCACAATATCGCCGACCTGTACGAACTCACTGCCGGCCAGCTCGTCCCGTTGGAACGCCTGGGCGAAAAATCGGCCGAGCGGATATTGAAAAGCCTCGAAAATTCGAAAAACGTTCCGTTTGAACGGGTGCTGTTCGCGCTGGGCATCCGCTTTGTAGGCGAAACCGTGGCCAAAAAACTGGCACAAAAACTGGTCAGCATCGATGCTCTTCAATCAGCCAGCCTGGAAGAGTTAACCGCTATCGATGAAATTGGCAGCCGCATTGCCGAAAGTGTGCTGGCTTATTTTCAGGACATCCGAAACCTGGAAATAATCCGCCGCCTGAAAGAGAAAGGCCTGCAATTTGAGCTCGATCAATCCGTTATTAGTGAACGCAGCAACAAACTCGAAGGGTTGAGCATTGTGATTTCGGGTACCTTTGAAAAATACTCGCGCGACGAGCTAAAAGACCTGATCGAAAAGCACGGCGGGAAAAATGTCGGATCGATTTCGAAAAAAACCTCGTATCTGCTTGGAGGCAGCAACATTGGCCCCTCCAAACTGGAAAAAGTGGAAAAGCTGGGCGTTCCGGTTTTGTCGGAAGAGGATTTCCTGAAAATGATAGAATAACAGATTCGACCGGGCTGAAATTACAATAACGAATTATTTCAGCATTTCCGGTTTCAATTTAAAATAGGAAAGAGATTTTCAGGATTACTTTTTTTAAAATAAGGGCTATTTCATAAACAAATTCTTATTTTTGCCGTCATTTTATGGGACTAAAAAAACAACTGGTTTATTGGCTGGTCAACCGAAAGGTAAAATCCATCCGGCGAAACAAAAAGTTCGTCAACCTGGATTCGGCAAAAACCGCCGGGATCGTTTTTAATTGCGAAGACCGGGCCGCTTTCGAGGACCTGAAAAAGACCTTGTCGCAAAAGCACATCAAATGCACCGAGCTGTGTTTTATCGCTGGTTCGGCAGACAATTTGGCCAATTGCATCAGTAATAATGACTTTAGTTTCTGGGGGATGCCCAAGAGCAGTGTGTTGACCGATTTCCTGAATACCGAATTTGATTTGCTGATCGACCTCAGCATGTCTTCGTCGGTACAGGCACAGGTGATACGCGCACTTTCGCGGGCTTCGTTTAAAGCAGGATGGTCGGAAGCCCAACCCGATTTTTTCGACCTCAGTATCGATGTCAGCAAACGCCGGGAACCGAGTTTTCTGGTTGCGCAACTGACCCATTATTTGGATAAAATAAAATAAACAAAACACGCATGACACACCTTTTTAAAGGCGCGGGCGTTGCCCTGATCACTCCGTTTAAACAAGATTTTTCAATTGATTTCGATGCCCTGGAAAAACTGGTGGACGACCAGATTTCGGGCGGCATGGATTATTTAGTGGCATTGGGAACAACTGCCGAAACCCCTACCCTTTCTGCCGATGAGCAAAAGGAAGTAGTGAAATGTATCAAATCGAAAGTCAACAAACGGGTGCCCCTCATGCTGGGAATGGGCGGAAACGATCCTTACAAAATCATCAAATGCATGGAAGAAACCGACTTTGACGGCATCGCCGGGATTTTGTCGGTAACACCTTATTATAACCGCCCGTCGCAACAAGGCTTGGTTGAGCACTACAAGCTGGTGGCCCAAGCCAGTCCGGTGCCCGTGGTGCTGTACAACGTGCCTTCGCGCACCGGCGTAAACATGGATGCCGCCACCTCGGTAGCCATTGCCAATGCCTGCCCCAACGTGGTGGCCATCAAGGAAGCCTCCGGCGAATCGTCGCAGGTGGCGCGGATGGTAAAGCACGGTCCCGATCATTTCTCAGTGATCTCGGGCGACGATGTGCTGGCCCTCCCGGTGATTGCCGTGGGCGGTATCGGCGTGATTTCGGTGATTGCCAATGCCCTGCCCAAACAACTGGCAGATTTGGTTCACCTGGCCAACGACGGCAAATATGCCGAAGCCCGCGAACTGCACCTGCAACTGATCGACCTGTTCAAGCTGATTTTCCGCGAAGGCAATCCTGTGGGCATCAAAGCGCTGATGGAAATTATGGGCAAAAGCAGTCATGTGGTGCGCCTGCCGCTCTACCCCGCCAGCGAGGAATTGCGTCGCGACCTGGAAGAAGAGCTGAAACGGATTCTCTAAAAATATTTAGCATATTTGCGGTTGAAAGCATTGGTCGGCAGCCAAAAGCTTTCAACCGTTTTTATTTACACGAAATCATTCACTTTTAAATTGGCAAACCATGCGCGTTGAATACCCTGAAATCCCGTCTCCCTGCTATGTGCTGGAAGAAAACCTACTTCGGAAAAACCTGGAACTGATTCAATCGGTGGCCGAACGTTCGGGAGTAGAAATTATCCTGGCTTTCAAAGGGTTTGCCATGTGGAGCGCCTTCCCCATAGTGCGCGAATACATTACCGGGGCCACGGCCAGCTCGCTGCATGAGGCCAAACTTTGCGCCGAAGAAATGAAAAGCCCCGCCCACACCTACGCGCCGGTGTACGACGAGGAAACCTTCCCCGAAATCATGCAACTGTCGAGCCACATTACCTTTAACTCGCTGAGCCAGTACGAACGTTTCTACCCGATGGTGCGCCAGTCGGGCAAGAATATTTCGATGGCGCTGCGCATCAACCCCGAGTTTTCGGAAGTGGAAACCGAGCTGTACAATCCCTGCGCCCCGGGTTCGCGCCTGGGCGTGATTGCCGAACAACTGGGCGGCAAACTGCCCGAAGGCATCAACGGGCTGCACTTCCACACACTGTGCGAGTCGTACTCCACCGACCTGGAAAAAACCCTCGCTGCCGTGGAAGAAAAGTTCGGTCCCCTGCTGAAACAGGTGAAATGGCTGAACATGGGCGGCGGCCACCTGATGACCCGCAAAGGGTACGATGTGGAGCACCTCATTGAAATTCTGAAAGGATTGAAAAGCCGCTATCCGCAACTGCACGTCATTCTGGAGCCGGGCAGCGCCTTTGCCTGGGAAACCGGCTTTTTGAAAGCCTCCGTGCTCGACCTGGTAGAAAACAAAGGCATCAAAACGGCCATGCTCAACGTGTCGTTCGCGGCCCACATGCCCGACTGCCTCGAAATGCCCTACCAACCGCGCATCCGTTACGCCAGTTCGCAGCCGGTTGACGGAAAACCGACCTACCGCATGGGCGGAAACACCTGCCTCAGCGGCGATTATTTTGGCTACTGGTCATTCGACGAAGCACTGCAAGTAGGCGACAACCTCATCTTCGAAGACATGATCCACTACACGATGGTGAAAACCACTTTCTTCAACGGGGTACAGCACCCGTCCATCGGCATCATCCGGGCAAACGGCGAATTCGAACTTATCCGCCGGTTTGGTTACGAAGATTATAAAAACAAGCTGAGCTAATGGGTGCGGCGATTTGTAATCGCCGGTTGTATATTACGCGATTACAAATCGCGCCACCCGAATGCCTGGCTTCCTCATTCCCGTCATTCCGGCGCAGGCCGGTAGCTGTGCCGGACAAGTAAACCTTTTTTGATACCACATGGCTTGTTTTGTTGTTAGAAACGACCAACAGCTCACCTCTCGTTTCCGCTTCGCTAAGTCAAAGGGGGAGTTTGGGGGCAGACAGGGCGAGAAAACCGCTAAGCCGATTACCGGCTAAGCGGTTAAATGACGAAAAGGCGCAGGTGAAATTCACAAAATAACCGAATTACAAATTCGTACAAGCAGAACGGCAACCTCTCAATTTACCTTGTCTTAATTCGTTGTACAACATTCTCGTTAAACCACTCCCGATCACTTTTATGTTGAAACGCACTTACCGGGATATAAATAAACTGTGCCTTTGAAATGTACAGAAGGTAATGATGTTTCGTTTGCACCACCTTGATAAAAAGCGTATTCATAATTACACTTGAGGAGCCATCATCCAGAATGCCCACAAGTTTCTCCCCGTCAATTTCGTAATAACGATCAAGTAAAAATAGCTTATTGTCTTTCGATCGGGCAAAATACCAAAATTGAACAACTATCAGAATCTGGGAAAGCAAAAGAATAGACAGTAAAATAGTACTCACCTCGTCCCTGGCACTTAGGGCCAAAATCAGGATCAGTATCCAAATCCACATCAAAAGAAACTTTCTCTTATGGAGATAGGTCACCAACAGAATTTTAAAAAACTCAGATGCGGTTAGTTGAATGTTTTTCGTTGTTATCATTAGGTCTGTAATATCGGTTATTCAAACATCGGCTCCTGTTTTCCTCGCTTCACAGCTTCGGTTTTTACTGCTTCGAGCAGGTCAACACCCTGTATATCGGCAGCCGTGGCCTTGTCAAAGCTTAGTTTGAGTCCTGCTTTTTTAGCAGCAATCAAACCATGAACGACATTGGTTACATTTCCTCCTGCCAAATGATGGGCTTCCAACTGGTCACGACTTAAAGGCACTCCTCCTTTATGCGACATGATCATAGCCTGGATAATCAGGGCCGGAGGTGTTTTGCGAAAACGCATCAGAAAGATCTCCATGAGTGATACGCGCACGCCTGACACCATCGCTGTAAGCCAAAGGCCAATAGGCACGTAATACAAAACGATTAACACTCCGGTAATTAGAAAAATAGTGATCAGAACAGTTTCCATAAGGTTCTTTTTTAGGTTTTGGTTTTTCCTTAAAAATCGGATGAGTAAATTATCAAAAAAGGTACAAATTGAAAATTAGCGCCAGCAGGAGGTTGGGCTCATTAGGATTGCCGATCCAGCCAACCGCCGACTTTAGCATATCCGGAAGAGCAGGGGGTTTTTATTGCGTGTTGCCAGTAGTACTTGTTTTTTCAGTATCATCATTTGAGTCTGCAATTTTGTAAAACTTGTCACCGTCCTCATTGGTATAGCCTATAATTAGATTAAAATCATTTTCATTTTGTCTTAAAAGTTTTGCTGGATTTTTTCGAACTAAATGAGCGGCTATGCTTTCAGCTTGTAACTTATCACGACATACAATAATCTGTGTTAAGCGTTCTAAAAAATATGATTCAATAATTTTTTCCTTTTTAAATAAAATTGCTTGAATTGGCTTAAGAAGTGATGTATATCTTGATCCACGACCTTTATAAATTGAAAATCCATGGTTTTTACTTTCTTTTGTCGCTAATAGAAAATCTAATCCCCCATCCTTTTCATTACCTTCAAAAGTTAACATCATATCACTATCATAATTGTGGAAAATCCAGTCTCCAATTGCAGAATCATCAAATTCATGTGATTTTGCCCTATATACTTTATTTACTTCTTCTAGTGCTTTATCTTCAATTTTTAACTTTAAAATTTCCTTTATTTTGAATAAAAAGTCGTTTGAATTATACATCCAGAACCCATTTTCGTTAACAGAAAAAAATTCTGAGATTAATTCATGTCTGGGTATTTTCAAGTTCCTGTTACCATCAAAATGCCACCAATCTTTTTTATTATCATTTGTTACCAAAATCACAGGTTTCTTTTGTTCTTCTGAAAATTTTAAAATTTGTTTCCAAAAAATTAAATCACCATATTTTTGAAATCCAGTTTTCTCATCAAAATCCTCATAACCAGGCGGAATTTCATTTTTGTACCTAAATTCCCCTTCCTTAATAATTTCTATTAAGTCCGTATAGTTAAATTCTAGACCAATTTTAAAATATTTTTCGATACTGACTTTAACAGGGTCTTTATCTTTTATTGATTCGATTAACTTAACCTTGTTCTCTATATCAGACTCAAGCTTTTGTCTAAATTCATTAAGCTCCTTATCTGTTTTCAATAAATAATTCTCTAGTAATTCTATTCTCTTCTCTAATAAATCAAAATAGCCTTCTTCAAAATATGGATGTTTATCATTCTTTTGCGTCTTTTGAATAAGTGTCTTTAATTGTCCTTTGGCTATAGTTACTTCTTCCTTTTGAAATTTCTTGACAATTGATAATATTTCATCAAAGTGCCCACTATCTTTAGTTCCGCTATTTTTTATTAAAAGATTCTTATAGGACTCAATTGGTTTAGTCATTACCTTTTCTCTATTTTTCATGTATTCAAAATACACTTGAAAAGGCAACCATAAACGATTCTTTATTTTATTAAAAACAGTTTTAAATATTTCCTCTTGCGTATGAGTTGAATAGTAATAAAAATCTAAAATGGAAGAAGTATCAAATACAATAATTGCATTCTTTATTAATGCATCCTCTTCCTGATTTGGTAATTGATATTTATTATAGTTCTGCATTGTCTTTTTGTATTACTGGCAACGGTTTGGCTATGTGGAGTGCGGGACTTTGAAATACTTCACAGTCAGGCTGCCACTGAGCCAATTCGTTTATTCATATTTTTGTTTTTATAGCCAAATCGTCAAAGACGAATTGGCGGTGTTGCCACGAAGAACTGCGGTTGAAATACCAGCTGAACCCCGCATTACATATAGCTTTTGTTACCACCTGTTTTTTATTCACAATTAACGTTTATCTCTTTACAATCAGACAATTTTCTCAATTCTTTACCTTTAATATCTTCAGCAGTCAAATCAAGTTGCATAATCCTGTCCATATCAAATTCAATTTCCCAAATTGCCTCTTTTTCTGTTTCGTCATTTGTTGCTTTATACAGAAAACGACTATTTGAATATTTAAAAAATTCTCGTGGTCGGTCGTCAATATCCATCATTTTAAAAATCTCTTTGTCCTTATTTAGGTCAAAAACGCTAAAACCTGCCAAGTCGGAATTATATATAGAAAAAAGAAGTCCGTTTTCAATGTCAACTGAAACACAGCCTCCAATTGTCTGAAACTTTTCTCCTTTGTCATTTATAATGATAGTTTGTCCATCATAGTCCCCAAACTTTGAAATAACAATATGGTCATTTATAATTTCATTGTAAACCAATAGTCCATAATGACCTCCAACAGGTTCAATTTCCGAAAAGTTAATTGAGTCAATTTTCTTCCCATTTCTTAATATTTCAATTTTTGCTTTGCAATATGGAATATCTGGTGACTCAATTAAGGATTTATATTGAGTGATTATCACATCAATATTTTTGAGAGATTTTTTAATCTGAGTTTCTTTTATCTCTGTGTTTTTTTGTTGTCCGAAAGAACTAATCACAGCCAAGAAAAGCAGATTAATGATTAAAAGTATTTTTAGGTTTTTATGTCTCATCTTCGGTTTTTAAAATTGGTGGTAACGTCTCTGTATATTTATAATGAAACTTATTTCTTTATTCCCGGGCCAACATATAACGATATTGTTCCGGTTCCGGTGTGTATCTTAAATGGGTTAGAGCCGGTATTCCTTTTTTCCCACCCCTAAATTTACCACATCCAATTCAAAAAATCTTCTGTTAATTACGGGAAGTGCACAAAAGTTTTCAACAGCTTCAACCGGAATCATAAAAAAATGGCTAGTTAAGGCATTCACCTGCTTAGTTGTCTTGTTCGCCATTCTGGTTGTCTCATTCCCGCCGCTAGTTAACGTGTTCTCCACGTTAGATGCCTCATTTTATCCGCTAGATGACATATTCCCGTCTCTAGGAGCTTCATTCTCCTCTCTAGGAAGGTCATTTTCTTCTCTAGGTACCTCATTCCCCTCTCTGGTAGCCTCATTATCCTCTCTGGTAGCCTCATTATCCTCTCTGGTAAGCTCATTCTCTTCTCTGGTAGAGGCATTCTCCATTCTGGTAAGCTCATTCCCCTCCATTTTGAGGTAAAAAGTGCTGATTTTAGCTAAAAAAGATCAAAAAACCGGAGAATATGGCATTTTGATGCTTATCCAGGGCAGTTTTCGCCCAAAATAGACAGTCATGCGGCGTTGAAATGGCCAAACAGACCATTTTTCATTATTCACGCAAACGGAAACGGGGCAAAACAGCTGCCCGGGCTTGCTTAACGACAAGCCGGACGAGCTGTTCTGCCCCGCCTTACTTAAATTCAGCTAAAACTATAGTTGGATTACCTGTTGCTGCCCAGTGTACGTTACCTCCACCGCTTCGGATGTTTCGTCGGGCAAGGCCAACGGCTTTTCGCGGGTAATCAGTTTCAGGCGGAAAACCCGCTCCTTCACCATCCCCTCAAACTCACCCTGCCGCGGATGAATGGTCAGCGTTTTATCCGCTTCGGAATAGGTCAGCGCCGTAACGCTAAACCCGCCTTTTTCATAATTGTAGTTGGTGCCTTCATCCTCATAGAGCTTGAAGGAGGCATCCTTACCGCCATAAATATACAGGTCGATGGGTGCAGCTTCGTTTTGACCGGTGTATTCAATTTCGGGCCCCACGGGGATGATAGAACCTTCGCGCACAAACACGGGCATCCGTTCGTAGGGAGCTTCCGCGCTGACCTGTTGTCCGCCATCTGTATATTCGCCGGTGTACAGGTTATACCAGCCGCTGTTTGCCGGGAAATAGACTTCGCGCTGGCGCTGCTGATACTGGTGCACCGGACAAATCATCAGCGACGGGCCAAACAGGTATTGGTCGCCCATGTTGTGCACGCGCCGGTCGTCGGGAAAATCCATGGCCAGACCGCGCATCAGGGTGTAGTCGTCGTGATAAACCGCCCCGGTCAAACTGTAGATGTAAGGCATCAGGCGGTAGCGCAACTTGTTGTAGTACAACATGGATTTGTACGCCGGATGACTTTCGGGCGCCAGGTTGTAAATTTCGCGGAAGGGGTACTGGCCATGCACGCGGAACAGCGGCACAAAAGCGCCAAACTGATACCAGCGCGTATTCAGCTCGCGCCATTCCTCCATTTCGGGCGATCCTTCTTTGGCCCGTTCAAATTTCTTTTGCACACAAAAGCCGCCAATATCCATCGTCCAGTAAGGCAAGCCCGACATGGAGAAGTTGATCCCGGCCGGAATCTGGGCCTTCAGATCCTCCCAGCAGGTGCCAATGTCGCCGCTCCAGGTGGTGGTGCCGTAGCGCTGCATACCGGCAAATCCCGAGCGGGTGAGGATAAACACACGGTCGTCGGGGTTTTTCTCCCGTTGTCCTTCATAAATTCCCTTGGCATTCATCAGGGCAAAAGCGTTGAAATATTCGGTGGATGTGCCCAAAGCCGTCGGGTTCATCAGTTGCTTGCGGTATTCCACGCTGGCATTCGACAAAATATCCGGTTCCGTGGCATCCAGCCACCAGGCATCAATACCCAGCGAATACAGGTGTTCGTCAATCTGTTTCCAGAACAGTTGACGGGCTCCGGGACTGTAGGCATCATAGAAAGAGCCGAGGTACCCCGGAGAGATCCAGTCGAGCACACTGTCTTTAATGGCTTGCTGGTACATCCAACCCTTTTCGGCAAACTCGTTGTAATGCTCGGTGCCATAGTAAAACTTGGGCCACACCGAAATCAGGATGCGCGCATTGTTGTCGTGCACGAAATCGATCATTCCCTTTGGATCGGGGAAGCGTTTTTTGTCAAACTCGTGACTGCCCCACTGGTCCGCTTCCCAGTACGACCAGTCCATTACAATATTGTCAATCGGGATATGTCGTTTGCGGAACTCTTTCAACGCTCCTTCCAGTTCTGCCTGGGTTTTGTAGCGTTCGCGGCTCTGCCAGAAGCCCATGGCCCATTTGGGCATCACCTGGGCTTTGCCGGTCAGCTGGCGGTAGTTTTTAATCACCCCGTCCATGTTGCCGCCTTTCACAAAGTAGTAGTCGATTTGCTTGCCCATCTCCGACCAGAACGAAATGTCGTCCTGCACATCCGGGGCCACGGGCGAAAGAGCTTTCAGGCCAATGTACGACACGCCGCCATCGGGAACCCATTCCAGTTTCAGATGGTATTGTTGTCCTTCTTTCATATCCACCTGAAATTTAGCCACCGAGGGGTTCCAGGCCGTACGCCATTTGTCGGCCAGCAGCTGCCCGTCGATCCAGATTTTGGTGTAGCCCGCATAATACAACAGGAAGTTGAACAGACCACTCTCCCGGGGCTGCAGGTTGCCTTCCCAGGTAATTTGCGCCTGGTTGAAGTTGAAACCTTCGGGGAAATTCCTGATCGTTTCCAGGTTTTCGTAGTCAATGGTGGGTTCATCCCGCTCGGTAAAAACATGTCCCTGGTCGGTATCGTCGATGTAGGTGGCTGTCAGCCCGCCTTCTTCCCCGTTTTTGTTGAAGAGGACAAACTGGTCGAGTTGGCCGTACGGGCGCGGATCGCCATAGCGCGAAAAAGAATAATTGTCCCACAGCAAGCCATAGTTTTTGGTGGACATGATAAAAGGCACCGACACTTTGGTGTTGTACTGAAACAATTCCTCGTTCCGGCCTTTGTAGTTCATCTCGTCGGCCTGATGCTGGCCCAGACCGTATATCGCCTCGTCGTCAGCCGATTCAAAAACCTGGCGGAGGCTGTAGCCGCTTTCACCGTCCACCCGGATGGGCACCAGCTCTTTGCCGCCTTGTTCTTTTTCGCGCAACAGGAGGTTTCCGTCGGCATCGAAAAACTGAACCTCACCGGTTGTTTTCGACACCTTCACCCGGGTTTCGGCAGTGGCAATCACCAGCAGATCGCCCTCTTCGGTGACCTCAAAAGCTACGGGTTGAAGGCCGGGCAACACAACCAGACTCTGTTCGGTGCTGAAACTGGTATCGGCACTCGCCGACACCTGGATAATCTCTTCGCCCAGCGGAACAATCCGGACAGACCGGGCCCCGTTTTCGGCGGTTCTCGTTGGAAAGACAGTGACTCCGTCCTGACTCACGCTCCAGTTTTTTTGTGTACACGATAAGGCAATCAGGCTGATCAGCACAAATGAAATTACTCTGTTCATGTTGAATGGTTTTAGTTGTGGTATTCGTTTTATAGCAGTTATTTAATATGCAAGTTTACGGTTCCAGTGCTTTCATGATCGCTTGCACGGCATCAGGATAAACCTGTTCGCCGGTTGAACGGTTAAACAATCCAAACCCGGTGTGCCCATTATCCCAGTAGAAATACACCTGCTCCAAGAAACGAAACTTATCCCGCCCGGGAAATTTTTGGTAGGTATTCATCGTGTTGGGTTCAGAAATTTGAGCCTAAAATACCAAGAATCAACCGATAAATAAAGCAAATGACAGCCGATATGTAAACTCTTTGCGTGTTTTCTACAAAAAGATAGAAGCAAAATCCACAAACATCCAACACGACACTCATTTACTGGCGTTTAACCTAAATTGAAACGCATTAACCGATAGCAAATAATCGTGAAAAAATATCTGTCAGATCACCTACAGACCACCAGTTACCAAATGAACCCGCGCAAAGACATGCTGCGCCCCGCCCCCTTGCAAAAAAGGCCCCAAACACAACCACAACCGACAACATGCAGGGGA
The DNA here is from genome assembly GCF_025907915.1 of Gaoshiqia sediminis. Classification (GTDB taxonomy): domain Bacteria; phylum Bacteroidota; class Bacteroidia; order Bacteroidales; family Prolixibacteraceae; genus Gaoshiqia; species Gaoshiqia sediminis. The sequence goes on along the minus strand of NZ_JAPAAF010000042.1, from coordinate 275 downwards.
ATCGCCTTTAAAATACAGTTTCCCCGTTCAATGCGTACACGCCTCAAAAACGCCTACTGCCTGAGGCGTTTCCGGCAGATGCCGGATAAGTTCATATGGGCTTTCCACCGGGCAATAGCATGTTGGTCACGACGTGACGTGACCGTACCAAGGTTTCCCGTTTTGGGGCGTTTCAGATTCTATCCGGCGTGTAAGAGGCTGTCCAAAAAGTCCTATGAGTTTTTTCAGAACTATCATATTGTAAGTCCAGCCCAAGTTCCTGACCCCTAAATCCC
>NZ_JAPAAF010000041.1 GCF_025907915.1 Gaoshiqia sediminis | reverse complement strand
GGCAGTAATGATTGTAAACCTGTTTGAATTCAAGGCGTTTTGCACCGAAGTTTCCATTAATTGTCTGAATTAGGATTTATTGGATTTGATGATTGAAGGATTTTGCGTGATTTAGTTTTCAATACGTGTTTATTCCTATCCTGTCATCCAATAATCCCTCTAATCTTAATTCAGACATTGGTACTTTTAATTGCCCGGTTACGACTTGGGTAATTAAACTCTCCTGGTACTCTTTTGCTTTCTCTATTTCTGACATAGCAATTGAAACGCTTCGACCTAAATGATTTGTCTTCTCTTGTAGGTATTCAAGAATCCTTTTTTGCTCTTCTAAATCTGGAAGACTTATTAAAAGTGGATAAATGTGTTTATTATTCAATTGTGGTATAGTCGTCACATCTGCTAACTCAATCAAATTTCTTGTTTTTAACCACAGACAAATATAATCTGTATGGACAATTGAATTATCAACTTTAATGCCCATAATATTGCTGTCGAAAACACATGAATCAGAGCACTGTGTAACTTTGTTAGTCATTATGGCTGCACCTCTCTTCGGTAAAAGAATAGTCCCTTTTCCAGTTGTTCTTAATTTTTTTGAATTTACTCTCCATGAACTTGGTTTCAATAAAAATCCATCAACATTGTTTAAATCATCAACCTTATAGTAACTAATAGCATTTAACTGGCTATATTCACTTTCATTTAAAATCCTTAAATCAGATGGTGCAAATCCCCCAAAGATTTTAAACATTGATTTGCCTCTATGGACTTTCCAATGAACTGGTTTTTCCTGAAGCCAAGAATCCTTTACAGGTTCAGAATTAACATTATCTATTCCTTTTGTTAGTAAATTAAAAGTTATACTTTTCTTCTGCTCCTCCAACAACTCAATCAGCCGTTGTTTCTTAGCAATAAAGTCCTGGATTTGTTTGGTTTTTCGGTCGAGGTAGGCAACAATGGCGTTTTGGGTTTCGAGGGGTGGTACAATGGTGTACATGCGTTTGAAATCGACATAGCGCAATGGAATTTGACCGTCAGCAATACCGTAAGCGAAACGCTCGACATAGTTTTTGTAAAACCCTGTACGAAACATGAAAAAAAAGAAACGAGGATTTATTTCGATTTCTCTTTTAGGTTTTAGAACTGTACAGGCAGGACTTACAATGCCTTTATGGATACTGTAACCAGACGCACCTTGACGAAAACGCATGCTGTAAACCAAATCACCAGGGTATACAAGTAAGTATTTTGATTTATCGAGCGTTGAAGAATCCTTTTTCTCTAATTCTGATTGTTTAATTATACCTCGTCCAATTGTCACCGAGAGTAATTCTTCATTTTCATGTCCCCGTTCAATCCGTTCCCGAAAAATGGCCATATTTGGTAGTAGTTTCCAGTCGTGGGGCAGTTGCGAAATGTAGTCGTATTGCACCGGTTGGTAATTGTCGTATGGTTGGAGCTTGCTCATTGTCTGAATTAGGATTGGTTGTCTGAATTAGGATTCGTAGGATTATAGGATTTAAGGATTGTTGTTGCTCTTGCTTTCGTTATTGTGGCGTTTGTAGTCTTTGTTTTCGGGGTGATTGAGGTTGTACACCCGTTTAAATTCGAGGCTACGTGCTCCAAAATTGATTAATAATCCAACGGGTAAGTGATATGCCTGGCAATAGTTCATGGCCTGTGCCAAGTGAACTTCTTCGAGTTTGGTGAGGGCTTTTAATTCGAGCATGATGGTATTTTCGACGAAGAAATCGACCCGGCGAGTGCCTATTTCGATACCGGAGTAAACGATGGGCATTTCCATTTCGCGTTGGAAGTTAATGCTCTTCTTGTCCATTTCGATGGCCAGGGCACGTTGATAAATGATTTCCTGAAAGCCATTTCCCAAGGATGTATGCACCGTCATTGCACAGCCGATGATATTGCGCGTTAATTCTTCGTGTTCCATATTTATTTTCTATTAACTGTCAGAATTAGGTTTTTTAGGATTTGATGATTTAAGGATTAGAACTTTGTTATTCAGGCATTTGCTTAATCTCATCATCCTTTGATCCATCAAATACAAATTCAGACAATTGCACCGGCAGCAAGAACTCACGTCCTACGCTGTAAGCAATTAGGCCAAGATGCTGTAATCGCCCAATAATCAGCGCCGGATGGGTATCAAACTCGATCGCATAATTAACTATGTCCTCAGCAGCTATTGAAGTTGGGTGCTCCTGTAATAATTTTTCTTCCTGCTCCTTCGAAAAAGTAAGTTTTACAGCAAAATCGTGCGCTTCCTGCTCCTTTTGAGCATCGGAAGCTGCAAAATCGACATTTTCGAGCGAGATGTATTTTTTCCCGTGCAAAATAATGTGCCCCAACTCATGGAAAAAGGTAAACCAGAAACGATCATTTTGTCCATAGCGCGCGGTCAATTGGATCAATGGTTTTTCTTTTATCCACCTGGTAGAACCACTTAAAGGGACTTTTGGAAGCTTGGGTGTAAACAATAAAACAACCCCTGCCTCCAGGCATAATTCTTGCAACTTCAGAAAGAAGCCAACCGGTTGTTCCACCATCAAGCGGCGCATAGCCGGAATGTTTCCCTTCAGTTTTTTAACGTTGAATTCGGGAGCTGCAATTTCGGCAGCCTGTAACTCACCTTGTCTCAACCAGGCTGAAATCGCATGCGCTTCGTGTGTGAATTTCAGGGAAGTATATGCTGCTACTTTTAAGTCGGTATCGACATAGAGCTTATTCCAGGAATGGTGCGAGGCCACCCCAAAATAACTGAGCAGGTTAATTGTTTTTTCCACTTTTTTACGAGTGGGTGGTACCCAGCCTCGTTTTGCCATTTCGGCATAGGGAAATTCGCAAGCCCAATCTTCGGCCTCGGCAATTGCCTGTTCTTGCTTTAAGCGCGCCACATACTCGTTGTAGCGTGCTTGTTTGTTAATCCAAAAAGAAGCTGGAATGCGGGTTACATTCTCAAACTGAACCGCCATTTCGGGTGTGATAGAGCTTTCTTCTTTGAGTATGGCAAAGATGGTTTTCTCGGGTTTACCTGTTCGCAAGGCAAACTCTTTGACGCTCATTCCCATTTCTTCGAGCTTTTCGCCAAGCGTAGCGCCGGGATGGAAAACAAGGTTCGGTTGATATTGATTCAGGGTTGCCATTTTGTTTTGTGTGTTAGTGGGTCTGTTTTCTCAATGATAGTCGACAATTTCGATGATATCGACTATGCGTAATTCCTTTAAAATAAGGTTTCCAAGTTCGTCTCTTGGAAGCGGATCGTCAGCAGGCTCCAAAATCAGCCTGTAAGGGTGGTCTAAATCGCAAGCCCATTGTCCATTTCGGTCGCCAGTGAGCTGATGGAAACGGCCCGGAAGCGAATCGATAAAAGCGAAGCTTTCGATGTCGCGCATATCACCCAATCGCTGGTGATATTTTTTAGCCCTTTCCGCCCCCATCTTTTTCTGAGCCAGTGCATAGTTGTTTGCCCAATCTTTTAGCTTCTTGTTTGCAAAGGTAATATTCATTTCCGATTTTCAAATAAAATACTTACACTTTCTGTAAGTTAAAATTTATTAATCTTTGATTATCTCCTCCAAAATACCATCGGTTTCTTTCTCCAATTGCAGAATCTCAGCTGCAATCTCCTCAATACTCCGCGGGGGGACATAATTGTAGAAATAGCGGGTAAATGAAATTTCGTAACCTTTCACTGTTTTGCTGTGATCAATCCAGGCGTCGGGGACATGCTGCAGGACTTCGCGCTCGAAATAGGTTTGAATATCTTCGCTTAAAGGGACATTTTCGGTATCGCGCAATTCACTGTCGGCTTCGTAGGTTGTTGAACCATCTTTTTCTATTTTTTTAATCACGGGTTCAGCCTCTTCGTTTTTCCAAGTAATCGCGTTTAGAATGGTTTTCTGCGCTTTTGCATCGAGATTGAGCTCGTTCTTTTTTATTATGCTGGCAAAAAGCTCTGAGAATTTATTGAAATCGTCGTGCTGCTCTTCCCCCATCAGTTTCATCAACCGGGTTGCCTCGTTCAACAAATCCAATTGCGTTTTCCAAAAAGCCTGACTCAATAGGTTCTTTTTATCAGCCGCCTTCAGTTTGATTTCATTCTTCGCCAGGTATTTTTCAATCTCGGGCTTAAGGTCTTTCAGGTTTGTGTAAACCTGATCGCCAAACTTGTCGAAAGCCCAAGCCATTTCAGCTTCCAGTTTTTTGTCAAAACGCAAGGGACTCAAGGCTTCTTCTGAAAATTTTGCCGACAAACGCAAAGGGCGCTCTACGGTGATTTTATTGTATCCGAAGTATTCGTTATCAAAGATTTTTGAGATATCGGTTGGTTTAAAGTCAAGATACAGTTGGGTAATTTGGTCGATATGACGGTCGGTTAACTTACAGTTCTTGTCCCCTAAATTTTTTCGAAGTTTTTCATACAACTCAAGTGCATTAATCAGCTGCACTTTTCCTTTGCGGTGTTCCGGTTTTCGATTTGAGACAATCCATACATAGGTTGGGATACCTGTATTGTAAAAAATGTTTTTAGGCAGGGCGATGATACATTCGAGCCAGTCGTTTTCGATGATATGGCGACGAATTTCACTTTCACCACCACCGGCATCACCGGTGAAGAGCGCGGAGCCATTGTGTACAGTAGCAATCCGACTTCCCAGCTCGGTGTTGTGCTTCATTTTGCTGACCATGTTCATCAAGAAAAGCAGCTGGCCATCGGAGATGGTTGGCAAACCAACCTGAAAACGCGGGTCTTTAATGTTTTCTGCTTTTTCGCCGGTTCCCCTCTTACCCCGATTATCAACGATCGCTCCTTCATCCAGCTTCCAGGTTTTACCGTAAGGTGGATTAGAAAGCATGAAGTCGAAATTCAGGTTGGGAAACCCGTCTTTTGAAAGGGTAGAACCGAAAGCGATGTTCTCGGGTTTTTCGCCTTTAATCAGCATGTCAGAAGTACAAATAGCAAAAGTTTCGGGGTTTACTTCCTGCCCATAAAGCAAAAAGGAAGCTTTATGCTCTGTCACCTTTTGTGCAAATTGCTCCGCCTCGGTTAACATACCACCGCTACCGCAAGCCGGGTCGTAGATCAGATAGGTTCCTTTGGTGATTTTATCTTTCACCGGCTCGAACAGCATGTGCGTCATCAACTTGATGATCTCGCGCGGGGTGAAATGCTCTCCGGCCTCTTCGTTGTTTTCTTCGTTGAATTTACGGATTAGCTCTTCAAACACGTAGCCCATGCCCAAATTAGTCAGTTTAGGAAGCTTTTCTCCTTTTCCGGTAAAAACTTCGTTCGGGCTGAGATTGATATCACTTGATGCAAATTTCTCGATTAGCAGATAAGTGATCTCGTTTTCTTTCATCGTTTCGAGCTGGTTCCTCAACTTGAACTTGCTGATGATTTCCTGTACATTGGGGCTGTAGCCATCGAGATACACCTCCAGGTTGGAGTCGATATTGTCTGCATCATTCAACAAGCTTTCGAAAGTAAAGCGAGAGGTATTCCAAAACGGATAACCGGTGATGGCTTTCAGCGCCGAACGGTCATCAATATTTTGTTTTTCCATGAAATCAACCGCGTCCAACACCTTCTCTTTTGTTGGGACCAACAAGGCGTCCAGGCGTCTTAATACCGTAAACGGCAATATGATGTCGCGGTATTTCCCGCGAACAAAAACATCTCTTAGCACATCATCCGCGATGCCCCATATTAAACTAACAATCTGATTGTGAACTTTATGATCCATTGATTATTCTTCTTTTTACCGGTTGGATATTGATTGGTCGAACTCAACTACAGTTTGGGTTGAGCCCTTCAAAGGTACCCACATTAAATAAAAGCTGCGCGAAAAAAAAATCAATTTTCTTCCACCTCATCCAAGCTTGTCTGTGAATCAAGCTCAGCTTCTTCTATATCCAGGAGGGTATAGTTATATCGTTCGTCGTTTTTGAGTGATTCGGGGGTATATTTGACTTCCAACTGACAGACATAGTTGGTATTCCGGAAGTTGTACTGATTTTCGTCCATTTTTTGCACCAATGCGGAGGCGATTTTTCCAATGTATTTTTCGTTGTCGGCTGCGTGCAAGGTAAATAAAGGAGCTCTTTGCGCTTCGAAATCCAGACGTGTTAAACAACCCGCCACTTTAATGATATAGGGTTGTGCTGTATTGGCTGTGTCGAGCCATTTTTTTTGCATTCTTGCGCGCCCCCTCGTTAGCAAGATCTTTTGATACTCTTTTTCAGGTGAAGCCATTTGGGACTTCAATGTACCTTTATTTGAAATGACCGCTCTGAGTATTTTTGAAATATCAAGGACGATCTTTTTATTCTCATACGAGTTGGCCAATTCCAGAAATTCATCCTGGTTTTCGGCATCGAGCATGAGATAAAGGTTTGCCACCCGTCCGAGCATGAGATTATCCTCAAGCAGGTTGTTGCTCAATTTGAATTCAAGCTGAGACAGAAAGCATTTATGCTCGATCCGAGAGAGGCCAAGCTTTAGTTTTGCTTCGAGATTATTGTCATTGACATAAAGGCTACCGGAAAGAATTGCCGTTTTAATGAGCTCTACGAAAGGCAACAGGACATTACGAAAGGCGTAAACGCGGATGTTCTCCTGCAGATCGTCGGCTTCAAAGATCATCTCGATGACTACCCGATTGCGTTTTCTGGCAAATTCCATCAGCCGGGAGGGGGGTCTTTTTTCTACAAAATTCAGGTTAAAAGTATATTCTTTCGGCAGGGGCCATTCGAATAGTTTTTGTTCGGGTGAAAGCACGAACAGTTTAGCTATTTGTTTATCGCTATTCATCTCGGCCAAATAAAAGAGCTTCTTCTCCGGATTCATAAAGGGAAAAATCAGGGGCATCGCCCTGTTGCGAATGGCATTGGCTCTCTCCTCACTTATTTCAACCAGGATGGTTTGATTTTCGTTCGGTTCCTGAAAAGGAATGAGCAAGTACAGGGCTCCAGTTTGTGAGCGTTCGATACTCACATCGACAATGTCGGTGACCGATGAAACCAGGAAAGGAGTGAGCTGGCCGACAATCTCTGCCGGAATTGGGGTTAGTTTGGGTTGAATCATTGGTTGCTAGTTTGTTTGACGCCACAAGTTAATAAAAAAGATAATGATAAGCTGCAAGTTTTTATAACAAATAGGAAAGAGGATTTGTAGGAAATGGAGGATTTGGGGAAAGTGGTCAGTTTTCAGTCGCAGTTATCAGAAGCTGCAAGGGAATAAGTCGCAGACGCAGGTTACAGCATTCATAAGCCGCAAGATGTGAGCTGCAAGCTGCAAGAACGAAGTTGCAGGGTAACCCCTAAATCCCCTGAAGGGGACTTAAAGAAATCAGCGAATGGAATTCGCTGCACCCGTTTCCTATGAATCCTACGAATCCGAAGTCCGAAGCACAGTTTTCAGTTTACAGTTTTCAGTTTACCGGTTGTGGGTTGGTTAACCCTGTCAGGTTGTTTGAAACCGGACAGGGTGGAGGGCGCGGTGATCGGCAGCGGGAAACCCTGATGAACTATTTTCACACCGGGAATTTCACAGGGTAAACCCCTCCGTCTCCGGCAGTAGCCGGAGCCACCTCCCCTTGGCAGGAAACCCCTCTGTCAGGCTGCGCCTGACACCTCCCCTTGGCAGGGGAGGAATTTGGACGGTGGTGGATGATTAGGTTTGGAGTGTGGCCACGGCATACCGTGGCCGTACAGGGGTTTTCCTCGCTGAGTGATTGGCCACGATGTGGCGGGGCCGTACGGGGTGCAAAGCTGGTTAGGGTACTATTGGTATCCTCCCTATCAACTTTACACCTTCGTTGTCTAATCATTATCATTTAACCAAAATATTCTGCCAGCAAGGAATTGAATCGTTGTTTTTACACAGGGGTACTTCATGTAAGATTGTTTTTTATTTTTGGACATGCAAATGATAAACGGCATTTCCGAAGAAATATTGATCGGCCGTTTCATTCACGGGGATGAAACGGCATTTGAGCTGTTGTTCCGGTATTATTATCCGGGCCTTGTAATATTTGTGTCACAAATGACCCTGAATAAATCCGATGCCGAGGAAATAGTTCAGGATTTCTTTTTCAGGATGTGGAAAGACAGGGATCGGATCAGAGCATGTGATTCTCTAAAATCTTATTTATTCACTTCATTAAAAAACAGGGGGATTAATTATCTTGTTTCCAAGAAATATGAAGCCCGAAAAATCGAAGAGTTAAAAGAGGTCATGAGAAGTAACCTCACCTATGAAGCGGACGTTTTTGTGAGCAGCGAACTACAGGAAAAGATTAAGCAGGCCTTTGAGAAACTACCTCCGCGCACTAAAGAGATTTTTATGCTCAGCCGGTTTCATGATCTGAAGAATGATGAAATAGCCCGCAAACTGGACATCTCCAAAAGGACCGTTGAACTGCAAATCAGCAATGCCCTCAAAATTTTACGGGAAGAATTAAAGGATTATACCGGCTTGCTGTTCCTGCTGGGAATTTTTTTCTAAAAAATTTCTATTTCGGATATGTGTGCCCCTCATTTTTTTTGTATTAGTATCGGACGAAGACTAAAAACCTGCTAAAACTTGGAAACAAAGGCAACACATCAGGCACCGGGCGGCACGATATTCGAGCGATATCTTGAACGGAAAAAGATACAGTCGACAGACGATCAGTGTCTTGAAGCAGGCGTTTTGATCTCGGAACTAAAAACGGTTGACACAGATAAAGCGTATTCTGCCTTGAGTGCAAAGATAAACCGGCAAACAAAGATGCAGGTTATTTGGATGCGATTCAGCAGGATCGCCGCCATTCTGATCCTCCCGTTGCTAATTTATACGGTTTGGTCCCAGCTTGGCCACTGGCTCGAAAGGGATCAACTTAGCTACCAGGAAATATCAAGCCCCTCCGGGGTGCGAAGCAAAGTGACCCTCCCCGATGGCACAAAGGTGTGGCTTAATGCGGAAAGTACGATCCAGTACAGCATTCCTTTTGAGCGCAAAACACGAGAAGTGAAACTAATCGGAGAAGCTTTTTTCGATGTGACCAAAAATCCGGAATCCCCATTGGAAGTCAAATTCAACCAACTTATCGTGCGGGTGTTGGGGACACAATTTAATGTCAAGGCATTTACCGATGATCAGCAGGTAGAAGTAGTTTTAAAAGAGGGAAGTATTCTGCTTGAAAATGACAGGAAAGGATCAAAAAGACAGGTCTATCTGAAACCTGATCAGCAATGGGTGTTCGATAAAACAAGCAGGACTGCTGTTTTAAAGGAAGTTGATGCAGATGAACATATTGCCTGGCACCAAAACAGACTTTTCCTGAACCAAACCTCCATGGCAGACCTTGCAAAACAGCTTGAACGCTGGTATAATATTAAGGTGGAAATCAAAGATCAGGAGCTTTATAAATACAAGTTCACCACCGTGTTTGATAATGAACCTCTTTACCGGGTAATTGAATTGTTGGCCATGAGTTCTCCGATTGATTTCAGGTATATCCCGGGAGAGCAAAACAAAGAAACAGGTGAAGCAGAGAAATCCATACTTGAAATACGAAACAAATAAAGCTAACAGACTTGCCTATGTAAGAATAAACGAATATCCATTAATGAAAAGAGGAAGTGCTCCAACACTTCCCCACCTTTAAGGCCTCAGCCATAAAAAGTTTTAACTAAATCAAACAAATTTATGAAAAAAATCATGAATGGGGTATGTTTTGCCCTATCGAAACATCGAAAAAAAATTCTGGTTATGCGTAACACCCTATTAATTCTCTTACTCAGTGCCCTCCAAACGCTGGCAGGCAGTGCCTACTCGCAAACGACCAAACTAAATCTGGAAATGAGAAACGCCACGATCAGGGAGGTTTTGCTGAAGATCGAGGAAGAAAGCAATTTCTATTTTCTATACAATGAAGAATTGATTGATGTCAGCGAAAAAGTGACTATTTCGGTCAAAGGCGAAAGCATTGAGCATGTACTTTCTACCTTGTTTGACAAATCAGGAGTGAAAGCCACGATTAACGACCGGCATATTGTACTCACACCTTCCCCTGATTTTTCCAGCCAGCAACAAAGGATGGTTTCGGGTCAGATTACCGATTCATCTGGCTTGCCCTTACCTGGAGTCACTATCGTAGTAAAGGGGACGACAAAAGGAACGATAACAGATGCGGATGGCCATTATTCCCTCTCTGAAGTTTCAGGTACAGCAACCTTGGTATTTTCTTTTGTTGGGATGAAAACACAGGAAATATTGGTTGAAAATCAGTCAACAATCAATGTTGAAATGCAGGAAGATGCAATCGGCATTGGCGAAGTTGTGGCCATTGGCTATGGAACCATGCGGAAAAAAGATCTGACCGGCTCCATCACGCAAATCCGTCCCGACAGGATTGCGAACGAGAGTCCCCAGACGGTGCAGGATGTCTTACGGGGCACACCCGGATTGCAGGTCGGCTATAACGCTTCAGCCAAAGGAGGCGGTACGATGCAAATACGCGGCCAACGTTCTATCTATACAGACGGAGGACATAATAACCCGCTCATCATCCTTGATGGAATGATCTTTTACGGAGAACTTTCGGAAATCAACCCGGATGATATTTCACAGATTGATGTTCTCAAGGATGCTTCGGCAGCAGCGGTGTATGGAGCCAAGGCGGCAAGCGGTGTGATCCTCATAACGACAAAAAGAGGGAAGCTGGGCAAACCTGTTATAAGCATTAATTCGAATATCAGCTGGAGGCAGAAAAGTGAATACCGCGACCGATTCAGCCCGGAAGCCTATTTACAACATCGTCAGGATTGGTACACCAAAAACACATATGGTGTGAATCCGGAAACCGATGCTTACGAGGCCTATCAATCCGGGATCTATGCCAATCAACCCGGATTCTTTATGCGCCCCGAGCAACTACCGGCAGGTGTTTCTATCGATGCCTGGCGTGCGTATACGACCAATGATGAAGGGGAATCGGATCAGAGCATCCATGCAAAACGGCTAGGATTCGAAGGCAATGCTCTCGAAAACTACCTTGCTGGCAGAACGGTTGATTGGGCCAAGCTGGCCTTTCGAACAGGCTTCAATCAAGACTATAATGCCAGTATAAGCGGGGCCAGCGAAAATGCAAATTATTATTTATCAATAGGCTATTTAAAAAATCAAGGTGCATTGATAAGTGACGAATACGAAGCTATACGCGCCAATATGAAGGTAGAAGCAAAAGTGACAGACTGGTTTGAAGTTGGTGCCAATGTAAACTTTCAAGATAGATCAGACGGAAACATTGACATCGATCAGGACTATTTTCTGCGAAACAGTCCCTATGCCGATTACGCTGACGAGATGGGCAATCCGGTACAATATCCTTTGAGCTCCGAATACAGCCAAAGGGGCTATAATTACGATTTTCAACGGCAATATCTGGAATTGGAAAAAGGCTATACCGTGTTCAACAGTATTTTGAATGCGAAAATATCGCTGCCATTCAATATCACCTACTCGTTCAATGCTTCTCCGCGCTTTCAGTTTTTTTATGACCGATATTTTATGTCGGCAGATTTACCGGGTTCAGATCCCAAATCCCGCGGAGCAAACCGTGAGCAGGCCAAGCGATTCGACTGGTCACTCAACAATACCATCAATTGGGACTATACGTTCAATGAAAAGCATCATGTAGTCGTAACACTCGTGCAAGAGGCCGAAGAACGCCAATACTGGCAGGACCGCATCGAGGCCCGGAACATCCTGCCGTCGGATGCACTCGGTTTTCATAACACTAAAAACGGCAGTAAAGAAAACAGTACTTACTCGAGTTACGACTCTTACGAAACGGCAGATGCCCTGTTGGCCCGTTTGTTTTATTCCTACGACAGCCGCTACATGGTCACTTCTTCTGTTCGCAGGGACGGATATTCTGCGTTTGGTTCGTCCAATCCGTATGCCACTTTTCCGTCAGTAGCTTTGGGCTGGACGTTTACAAATGAAAAGTTTTATAGATGGAGCCATGTTTTGAGCAGCGGTAAAATGCGTGTATCCTATGGCAAAAATGGTAACCGTTCGTTGGCCAACCCCTATTTAGCGCTAGCTAACCTTTATGAAGGAGCCGGTAAAATGCAGGGTTATATCAACAAAGCCGGTGAGTTGGAACTCATGCGCTATTTGATGGCTGACCGAATGGCGAATCCTAATCTGCAATGGGAAAAAACAGCATCGTGGAATTTTGGTCTTGATTTTGGTCTTTTCAACGATCGCATAACAGGAAGCTTAGAATATTACGACATGAGTACTCATGATATGATCATGAACCAACGACTGCCGGAATTCACAGGATTTTCCAGCATTACCACCAACTTAGGGCAGGTGGACAACCGCGGGATTGAGATTTCAATAAACTCGGTAAACCTTAATAACAGCAATCTGAAATGGACGACCTCCTTTGGTTTCTCGTACAACAAGAACGAGATAAAGCATCTGTACTATGAGAACCAGGATCTGCTGGATGAAAATGGGAATGTAACCGGAACAAAAGAAATGGACGATATCACCAACCACTGGTTTATCGGACAGCCTATCAGCACCATTTGGAACTACCGTGTTACGGGTATCTGGCAGACAGATGAGGTTGAAGAAGCCAAAAAATACGGTCAATCGCCCGGGGATCCCAAAGTTGCGAACAACTACACTGCAGACGATATTATAAATTCAGACGGTTCCGTTAAGCCCGTGTATAACGATAACGATAAAGAATTTCTCGGACAAACAGCACCTCCGTTCCATTGGTCATTGCGTAACGAATTTGTATTATGGAAAGACCTCAGCCTCTCGTTCAACATCTATTCGTACATGGGGCATAAAAGTTTATCGGGCAACTACCTAAATAATGATGATGACGGGGGACGTATGGCTTATGCTCTGCAAAATGTGCCGGCAAAAGAGTATTGGACTCCTGAAAATCCGACGAATGAATACGGTCGTATCGAAGCTAAAGGCCCAACAGGGGCAGAGAATGCGCAAATGCTCTACGACCGCTCATTTATCCGCCTCGAAAACATTTCGGTTGGATATACACTACCCCAAATGTGGACTTCAAAGTTAGACATAGAACGTGTTAAAGTTTACGGCTCTGTCCGCAACGTTGCGAATTGGGCAAAGGACTGGGAGTATGGTGACCCTGAAACCGGAGGATTGTCCACACGTGTTTATACTTTGGGATTGAACTTAACTTTTTAACCTCTAAAAACAATACAGATGAAACAGATAATCCAAAAATTGAATCATATATGCCTTGTCCTCTTCATCGGGGGCACAATTTTACTGGGCGGGTGTTCCGAGGATTTTTTGAAACCTGATCCACTGTCGTTTTACGAACCTACAGCCACATTCAGCACCGAATCAGGCTTGCAGGCAGCCATGGCGATTTGTGACCGTCACCTTAAACTTTATTACGCTACTGATCACAACGAGATGCTTAGTCTCGGGACTGAATATATGTTCTCGGAACTGATGGTTGCCAGTGCGACTGATAAACGCAGTATGCTTTGTGATGTAGCCAACATGCTAACACCGACCAGCGATGATGCTTCGTTGAACAATCTGGACAGAAACAACAGTATCTGGTACTTCTGGAAAGAAACCTATAACGGCATTATGTACGCAAATACCGTTATCCAGTTTGTGGATGACGTTGAAGGGCTGGACGAAACGACTCGGAATGCCTATAAGGGTAGAGCCTATTTTCACCGTGCTTTCCGGTATTTGTCGTTAGTATTTCAGTATGGAGATGTGCCATTGATTACCAAAGTGATTGAAGTTCCCAAACAGAACTACAAAAGCACCAAACGTGATGCGATCCTGGAAATGATTACTCAGGATCTGGAGTTTGCCGTTCAATGGGTTCCTGATCAAAAAGATATGCCGTTAATTGGGATGGTAAATAAAGGAGCCTGCCGCATGTTACTAGCCAAATGCTACCTGGCGCTGGGAGAATACGAAAAGGCCAAAGCGCAGACAGATATATTAATTGACGGATCGGGTTATTCGCTCATGCAAAACAACTTTGGCACCTTTAACGATGGTGGCGAACCGGAAACATGGCCCATTACGCGCAACGTTATCTGGGACTTGCACCGTGCCGAGAACAAACTTATTTCTGCCAACAGTGAAGTTATCATGGGTATTCCTAACCGTGGTGCCGATGCTGAGTCATTCGTTAAAATGCTCACCATGCGCATTTTATACCCATTCCTTTTCAACAGCATGCTGAAAACAAAAGACGGTAAGCAAGCCTTGTTAAACTTAAGACGCAACCATGCCGACTACAATCCGCAATATGATTATATGCGATCTTTCGGTCGTGGAATTGCTACATTCCGTCCTACATACTTCCATACTCACACATTGTGGAAAGTAAATGGTGTTGCGGATAATACCGACTTGCGCCATAATTCAGAGGTAGGAAACTGGGTACGTATGGAAGATTATCGTGTCAACAACAAAGCGTCTTCGGAATTTGGGAATCCCATCACGCTTTTTGATGACAACGGAAATCTACTGTGTGGTGACACGATTCGTCGCTGGTTCGATGTTCCTCATTACAAATTATTTCTGGATGACCCTGTAAACGAGGCTAACATTAGTGGTTCTGATGGTCTTAGAGGTGCTACTAACGGAGGAATTGCTGACTGGTATTTATACCGGCTGGCAGAAGCCTATCTTCTTCGGGCTGAGGCCAAATACTACATAAACCCAAACGATGCGACCATCAAAGATGACTTGAATGCCTTGAGAACGAGAGCAAAATGTTCTGAATTATATGAAGGCTCGGTTACTATCGGCGATATTATGAACGAACGTGCCCGCGAGTTGTACTGGGAAGAATGGCGCAATGTGGAGTTGACCCGTGTATCTCTTTGTCTGGCCCGCAGCGGACAGCCTGATGAATGGGGAAACACTTACAGCCTGGATGACTTTGACAAACAGAGCGGCACTGACAACGGAGGAGGAAGCTACTGGTACCAACGTATTGTACACTACAGCATGTATAACAAAGGTCCTATTCAAATCAATGCGACAGGTAACAGTAACCCGAACTACACCATGGATAAAAAGAATATCTACTGGCCAATTCCTTATGCAGCAATTACTGCCAACAACAAAGGAGAACTAAGCCAAAACTATGGCTACGATGGTTACGATCCTGCTACACCGAAATGGGAAACATGGGAAGAAGCAGTAGCTGACGAAGACAAAACAGAAAATTAATTTTCAATTTAAAATCGTTTTTTTCTCGTGTCGATCTAATCATTATTGGTACACTGTTTAAAACAGTATACGATAAAAATAGAAGCAAAAAGAAGGTGTTTCAGAATTCTGAGACACCTTCTTAATAAATACCTGTTTTTACTGATCAGGACTATTCTTAATAATTCGAACAACGAAATAAAAATCACTAAAATGCGTAAAATATCACTTGTAATATTTGCCCTGTTTCCTATTCATTTCTTATTTGCACAAACGAATCTGCTAAACGATTTCCCCAAAGGATACACTCCCGAAGAAGTAGGGGAACTGATTGCATACCGTTTTGTCGATGCAAAGCATGCGCTACATGGCGGGAAATGGATTAGCTATCCGGAAACATTTTACTGGCGTGGTGCGCTTAAATACGCAGCAACTACGAAAGACAAAAAGCTCTTCAAACTTTTGGAAAACAAATTTGAGCCACTGTTTTCAACTGAAAAAGAACTGCTTCCCATAAAAAATCATGTTGACCTGAACATGTTTGGTTGTCTGCCACTGGAACTTTATCAGATAACAAAAAAGAAAAGCTATTTGAAGCTGGGGCTGCCCTATGCCGATACGCAATGGGAAGTTCCGAACGATGCCAAGCCGGAACAAAAAGAATGGGCAGAGAAAGGATTTACCTGGCAAACTCGCCTATGGATTGATGACATGTACATGATCACAATTGTTCAAACCCAAGCTTTCAAGGTCACCAAAGATTCGAAATATATTGATCGCGCGGCAAAGGAAATGGTTCTTTACCTTGACGAACTGCAACGTCCAAACGGCTTATTTTACCATGCTCCGGATGTGCCTTATTATTGGTTACGCGGTAATGGATGGATGGCAGCAGGTGTCACCGAATTACTTCGCTATTTGCCAACCGATCACAAAGACCGGCCACGTATCATGCAGGGCTATCAAATAATGATGGAAAGCCTAAAGAAATATCAGAACCAGGATGGTATCTGGAACCAATTGATTGACGAGCCGGATTGCTGGCCAGAAACGTCCGGGTCAGCGATGTTTACCTACGCTTTAATCACTGGTGTAAAACAAGGTTGGTTGGATGCAGAAAAGTATGCACCCGTTGCCCGGAAAGCATGGATGGCTCTGGTGCCATATGTTGATAAAAAAGGAGCCGTGTCTGAAGTATGCGTTGGCACAAATAAAAAGTATGACAAACAATATTATTATGACCGTCCGCGCAGAACAGGGGATTATCATGGTCAGGCTCCGTTCCTTTGGTGTATTGTTGCCTTAATGGAAAAATAGCAGAACGATAGCCAGCGCAGCACAACTGTCATCACCGCAACCGGCGATTTTGCTGTTTCTTCCGTTCATACAAGAATTGAGGTGCCACACTGTATCTAACCACATTGGCCTGACAGCAATTCAAAAACTGTCAGGCCTTTTATTATGGGACTATCTGCCATAGTATAGATGAAGGATAACCTGATTCCACTACCTGATCAATTTCAAACACGCCTGAAAGAGATAAATTGGGTTCATGTTTTGGCAATCATTTAATTTTATCTGTAATTTAGCGCCCGACACCTATGCAATTCAGGATTTGACTAAACCTTCACATACCGATTTCAGCCCCGGGGACGATCTGTTTCTTGAACGACTAAAGGCAGGTGATAGGAACGCGTTCACCCTGCTTTTTGAATATTATTACACCGGTTTGGTTGTTTTTGCCGACCACCACTTGCACGACATGGAACTGGCCGAAGACATTGTCCAATCGGCATTTGTCCGGCTATGGGAAAACAGGCAGGCCATCAAGTCGCCATCCGTCAGGTATTACTTGGCAAGCGCTGTCAAAAACAACTGCATCGATTTGATCCGGAAAAACGAAACCCAAAGAAAATATGCCCAACGCCTATCTTTTCAGGAGACAGACCACGGACAGGATTTTTGGGCCGAAAGCGAACTGCAACAGATGATCGAAACAGCGATCGGTAATTTACCGCAGCGATGCCGCGAAATATTTATTTTGAGCCGGTACGAAGGCCTAAAGTCGCACGAAATTGCCCAAAAACTTCAACTCTCGCAGCGCACCGTTGAAACACAAATTACGAATGCTTTAAAAATTCTTCGTAAAGACCTGAAAGACTACCTTTTCCAACTTTTTCTTACATTTTAGTTTTCTACAGTACGTGTAAAAAGAGGTTTCTCCGTCTTATCCGTACAAACACGAAAAGATGGAAGAGAACAGCAGCTATTTCGAATTGCTTTTTGTAAAAGAAATCGAGGGGACCTTAACCGAATCAGAAGAGGCCGACCTGGCTGAGTGGTTAAAGACCCCTCAACACCGGACCGTTTACGAAGAACAAAAAAAACTGTGGACATCGGTCGGTGACCTGCAAAAAATGAAAACGATTGACCCTAAAAAGGCCTTGAAGAAAGTTGAAGCGCGCCTTTTTGGCCGGTCTTCCGTTTATTATCTGAAAAAACTCGAACGAGCTGCCGCTGTGCTTTTTATCCCGCTGTTATTATCCGCTCTTTGGATGCTGTATAAGTCCGATCTGTCGGGAAACTCTATAAATGAAACGGTTTTTAATACCATCGAAGTTCCCCCGGGAACCAGGTCATCTTTCACCTTGCCCGACGGCACGTTCGTGAAGCTGAATGCGGGTAGCAGCCTAAAATACCCGGTCTCCTTTGAAAACCAAGAACGACAAGTTGAATTAAACGGCGAAGCTTGGTTTGAAGTAAAAAAAGACCCGCATCATCCGTTTGTAGTATCCACTTCCGATATTAACATTAAAGTGTTGGGCACATCATTTAATTGCAGCGCTTATCCCAATGCCGGACAGATTGAAACAGCGCTGGTAGAAGGAAAAATTGAAATCTCGGGAAAAAGTGGAAAAAACAAATTTCTGATGGAACCCGGTGAACTGGCTGTTTTCTCGAAGCAGGAAAAAACCATTGAAAAGGCGCAAACCAATCTCGATAAACACATTGCCTGGACATCCGGAAAACTAATGTTCCGCGACGACCCGATGACTACCGTTATTGAAAAACTGGGGCAGTGGTACCGCGTGGAGTTCCAGGTGGAAGAGCCGGAAATTCTGAATTACACCTATTCGGCCACTTTTTCGGGCGAAAGCCTCGACCAGGTATTAAAAATGCTGGCCCTCTCAG
Source organism: Gaoshiqia sediminis (assembly GCF_025907915.1). Taxonomy (GTDB): domain Bacteria; phylum Bacteroidota; class Bacteroidia; order Bacteroidales; family Prolixibacteraceae; genus Gaoshiqia; species Gaoshiqia sediminis. Next base: position 17,430 of record NZ_JAPAAF010000041.1, on the reverse strand, counting down.
CCCCCATCAATTTTCGCTTTTTGCCCAGAGAAAGGTTAAACAATCTGGAGTATGAAACCCAAATTATAAAACTCACAAAAAAATAAAGGAGGAAAACGATTAAAAGGAAAAAGGAATGTTTGCACCATCCCTTTTTCTGAAATGAAAATAAATAACCTGTATTTATTAACACTAATTGAATCAAAAGTATGAAAAAAAACTTTTTGTTGAAACCGTTACTAGGGCAAATGCCCCTGTACATTAAAATTTTAAGGGTTATGCGACTCACGCTGTTTTTATTTTTTGTCTCCCTGATTCAGGTTTTAGCCGGAAGCGCCTATTCGCAGGCCACCCGTATCAGTTTAAACCTGAAAAACACAACAGTGAAAGACGTTCTCTACGACATTGAATCGAAAAGTGACTATTATTTTCTATTCAACAGCCAGTTAGTCGATGTTGAAAAAAAAGTTAACATCGAAGTCTCCAACGAAAAGATCGAACAGGTTTTGGATCGGTTATTCGAGGGAGAAAATATAGGATACACCATCATGAACCGGCAAATCATCATTCAGCCGTCTTCTACGGTCTCCGTTGCAAACATACAGCAACCCAAAAGCATTACCGGGAAAGTGACCGATTCGGCGGGCGGCCCGCTTCCCGGAGTTACCGTGGTTGTAAAAGGCACGACACAAGGAACAATTACGGATGGGGATGGAAATTATTCGATTTTGAGTGTCTCTGAAAGAGCCATACTCGTCTTTTCTTTTGTAGGTATGAAAACGCAAGAAGTGGCCGTTGGGAACAAGACCTCGGCAAATGTTATGCTAGAAGAAGAAACGATTGGCATTGATGAGGTGGTGGCTATTGGATATGGCGTTGCAAAAAAATCAGACCTAACTGGTGCAATAACTCAAGTCAAAGCTGATCAGATGAAGAATTATTTGCCTTCTAATGTAAGCGATTTACTTCGCACCAGTATTCCTGGACTAACCTCCGGCTATTCAACTACTGCAAAAGGAAACAGTTCTTTGTTGATTCGCGGTGAAACAACACTTACTGCCGGTTCATCACCACTGATTGTCTTAGATGGCGTTATCTATAATGGAGACCTCTCCGATATTAACCCTGGTGATATTGACCGGATGGATGTTATGAAAGATGCAAGTTCTGCGGCTGTATATGGATCAAGGGCAACCAATGGTGTAATCGCTATCACAACTAAAAAAGGAATTGGCAATAAACCCACAATCAATGTCAGTAGTACAGTCGGGATTGCCACGGCTGCAAATCGTGTGAAGCCTTATGATGCCGAGGGTTTTATCAATTGGAGATCCGATATGTTTAAATCAGTTTTTAGTGCAACAGTACCTCAGGACCCCTGGAGCCCTTTTGATGATCCGCGTACAATTGATCAGCAATATCTTAGCCAATGGCTCGCTTACCATAGCACGAACGAGGCCAATATGGTTGATGCATGGCTGGCAGGACTAAGGCTAACGGGAACCGAAATCGAGAATTATAAGGCAGGAAACACACGAAATTGGGAAAATGACATCTACCATAATGGAGTCAGGCAAGATTATAATGTGAGTCTGTCGGGCAAAAAGAATGATTTTACTTACTATTGGTCATTGGGCTACATGAAAAATGAAGCACTGACCATCGGTGATGAATTTTCAACAATCCGGTCCAGGGTAAATCTTGAAGGACAGGCAGCCAAATTTCTGAAGGTTGGCTTAAACGCACAGTTCTCATATCGGGATGAAAGCTCGGTTCCGGCTGATAACGGACAATATATGAACCTTACACCTTACAGTAGCTATTTTGCCAACGATGATATCACGCTAAGACTATATCCAAACGATGATATTCAGGCAACTCACCCACTACTTAACCGGACTTATAGGGAAAGGGAGATGCAATATTATACGTTTTTCCCAAAAATTTATTCGGTTCTCGATTTACCCTTTGGAATAACCTATACCATGAACCTGACTACCAGGATGGAGTTTTACCACAATTACACGCACGATTCATCAAGGCATCCGCAATGGGGTTTGTACGGGGGGGCTGCTTCCCGTGAAAATTCACTGCGACGGGAATGGCAAATTGACAACATCATTAACTGGAACCGGACCTTCTTGGATGTTCATAAAGTTGATATCACGCTATTAGCCAATGCCGAAAAAAACAGGTTCAACTCTGACGGGATGGACAACCGCAGTTTTTCTCCGAATGATGTATTGGGTTATCATGATATGTCAACAGGCAGCTTGCCGGTACTTTCAACCAACGATAATGTACAAACGGCAGATGCCTTGATGGCGCGTTTAAACTATGGATTTAATAAAAAATATTTGCTGACATTGTCTGTTCGAAGGGATGGATCTTCTTTGTTTGGTTATTCAAACCCACGCGCAACCTTCCCGTCAGCGGCTTTGGGATGGGTGGTGACCGAAGAAGACTTTTTAAATTCACAAGTTGTAAATTACTTAAAAATAAGGGCATCCTGGGGTGTGAATGGGAACCGTGCAATTTCAAATTATGCCGCTTTGTCTAAAATTGCTTCCGGAAAGTCTCTAAATGCCGATCAAAATGGAACTGTTATCGGTATTCCCACCTTAGTGATTAATTCCATGGAGAATAGAAATCTTAAGTGGGAAAGAACGGAAGCAATAAATCTGGGAGCGGATTTTAATCTTTTGAATGGCATTCTTTCCGGTTCCTTTGAAGTCTATAATATGACAACCACAGATGTTCTTGTCAATCGCCTATTACCAACTATTACCGGTTTTAACAGAGTATATGCAAATTTGGGCGAAGTAAAAAACAAAGGATTTGAACTCTCCTTGAATAGCTTAAATATAAAACACTCCAACTTTGAATGGCGATCAAGCCTGATTTTCTCGCTCAACAGAAATAAAATTGTTTCAATAACCGGTGAAAAGGTTGACGTACTGGACAAAGACGGAAATGTAACTGGTCAGAAAGAACCCGACGACATCGCCAATAATTGGTTTATCGGGCATGACAAGGACGCTATCTGGGATTACAAAATTCTTGGCACGTGGAAAATCGGGGAAGAAGAAGAGGCTGCCAAATGGAATCAGGCGCCCGGTGATTTCAGATTAGAAGATTTCAATAATGATGGATCATTAACTGATGCAGATAAGCAGTTTTTGGGTTACACCAGTCCTCGCTTTACCTGGACACTAACGAACAACTTCACCCTCTATAAAAATTTCGAGGCTTCGTTTGTTATCTATTCCCTTTGGGGGCAAATGTCAACTTATAATTTGGCAAAACATGATAATCATATCGAAGACAGGCGCAATTCATGGGATATTCCTTATTGGACGCCGGAAAATCAAACAGACAAATATTCACGGTTAAGGTCTGCTCCTGCCAACGGCGTAAGTTACTCCGCATGGTTTGATCGTTCTTATATTAGACTGGAAAATATTGCCGTTGCCTACCGAATGCCAAAGAGATTATTGGATAAAACATTTATCAGTGATATGAAAGTCTCTGTAAGTGTTCGTAATGCAGGTCTCTGGGCGCCTGAATGGAAATTTGGTGATCCGGAGGATGGTACCCGGGCGCAACGTATTTTCTCGCTCGGGTTGAATCTGAGCATTTAAATGAGCATTAGGATTAATGATAAATATTGAAGCAATGAATATAAATTTCAATAATATAAAAAAAATATTTGCCATATCGACAGCGGTGTTACTCGGTTCCTGTAGTGAAAGTTTTTTGGAACCTCAGCCATTATCGTTTTATGCCCCCGAAAATGTATTGGTTGATGAAAACGGATTGCAAGCCGTTTTGGACAATGCGTTGATCAAATTGAGGGATGAATATTGTACCGACCAGGCACCTTTTATGGTTAACATGAAGTACTCAGATCTGGCTGTTGATGGGTCAACAGATAAGGCAACTCCCTGGCAAGACTTAAACAAACAAATGACCCCTGATGGCCAAAATAATCATTTTGCCTATACCAGGATCGGTTGGTACTGGGATGAATCTTACCGGATTATTAAAGACTGCAACACGGTTATTACCAGGATCGACCAGGCTGAATTCAGTTCGGAAGCATCGAAAAAAGCGTTATTAGGGAGCGCTTATTTTCTTCGGGCTTACCGGTATTATACCAAAACGTTACAATATGGTGATGTTCCGCTGGTTCTGGAAGAGCTTTCGTCTCCAAAACTGGATTTTTATTCAACAACAAAAGAGTCTATCTGGCTAAAAATGATTAAAGATCTTGAGTTTGCTGCACAAAATGTTCCCGAGGCCAATCTTGTAAATAGGGGACAGGTTACCAAAGCTGCATGTAAACATTTGCTTGCAAAATACTATTTATTGGAAGGCAGGTTTGATGATGCGATCAAAATCACTTCTGAAATCATTGATGGAGGAATTCACAACCTGAATACCCAACGTTTTGGAATTGATAAAAATGTAGCTGAAAAAGACGTTGTTTGGGATATGTTTCGTATAGAGAATAAAAGTATCGCAGGAAATACCGAAGGCTTGTTGATGGCAATCGATAGATATGGGATAGAAGGAAATTCAGCAGGGACTAGATCAATGTACAATATAGCCCCTTATTATGGCCTAACTGGAGTTATCAAAACCCCAAATGGTGCAAATGGAATGTCAGATAAAGCTGGCCTCGAAATTGGGCTGGTAGAAAAATATGGACGAGGCATTGCCCGTATTCGTCCAACCTATTATGCACAAAAAGGTGTTTGGCGAATGAATGGTGCTGAGGATAATACCGATTACAGGCATCGCAAAGACAATGGAAACTGGATGACAATGGAGAATCTCGTGTATAATAACTCTGCATTGAAAACTAGCAATAATCCATGGTATGGTAAAAATCTTCAGTTACATAGTGATAACGGAACCTTGCTTTGTCTTGATACAATCAGGTGTTGGTTTGAATGGCCTCATTACAAAGCTTGGGTTCAGGATCCCGATCAGGTACAACCCAAAGGAGGACCTGGTGATTGGTATATATTCCGGTTGGCTGAAACCTATCTGCTTCGGGCAGAAGCTTATGTATGGAAAGGGGAATGGCAAAAGGCAGCCAACGATATTAATGAAATAAGACAAAGAGCAAATGCACAAACAATGTACACTGCAAGCGACATCCAAACCCAAAAGATTGGAGCTGTTCTTGACGAAAGAGCCAGGGAATTGTATTATGAAGAATTGCGGAAAGTTGAATTGACTCGCATGGCAATGATATATGCTAAAACCGGAATTCAATGTTATAACGGGAAAATATACACGATGGACCGGATAAGCGAAGACAATTTTTGGTATGACAGGGTGGTTGAAGTAAGCGATTTTTACAACAAAGGAGTAAAAACTCCTTACGGAAACTTCTTCACGTGTTCACCCTTTCATATCTTTTGGCCAATACCTTCTAGTGCCATCAATTCAAATACCAGCGGAATTATTAACCAAAACAAGGGCTATGTGGGCGTCGAAAGAAATGTCCCACCGCTAGTATATTCAGAAGAATAATTATCAGGGATTTCAGAATATTTTCAGCACAGCATTAATTTAATATGCTGTGCTGAAAATTTACCTTGTTTCAGGTAATTTTATCAAGTTCAGGATAAACTTAATTCCATGTAAAAAGTCAATGTCTGGATTTAGACAAATCACACTTTAGAGAGTATAAATCTGTAAAATTAAAAACATGAATCTCTTTTCATCTGTAATGTTGAGTTCAATCGGTGGCGGGTTATTGCTCTGTGCCGGTAATTCAACTGTGAAAGCTGAAAAAAGTCGGCCTAATATTCTATTTGCAATTAGCGACGACCAATCGTATGTTCATACTGGTTTTGCCGGGTCAAGGTTTTTAAAAACACCAGCCTTTGATCGTGTTGCTCGCGAAGGTGTGTATTTTAGCAATTGCATTGCGGGTTCTCCGGGATGTGCCCCTTCGCGGAGTACAATTGTAACTGGTCGTTATCATTGGCAAAACGAGCAGTCGGGGCAACATGCTTCATCCTGGATGAAAAAATATGTTCCGTTTATTGATTTACTGGATGCTAACGATTATGCCACCGGACGTACCGGAAAAGGTGTCTCTCCTTTTCAGTATGCACGCAACGAAAAAGATTCTCTCTGGAGAGCCACTGATGCGGGGGGAATTGAGCATAGCAAAATTAGGTACTTAAAAAATGACTCGTCGGATGAACGCACTGCCGGAGGAATCGGACCTGTCAATTATTTCGAAAATTTTAAATACTTCATAAGAAACGTTCGGGGCGATAAACCATTTTTCTTTTGGTACGGAGCAAACGAGCCACATCGGGATTACGAAAGGGATTCCTGGAAAAGGAATGGAAAGAATCCGGAATCAGTAGAGGTTCCGGGCTTTTTCCCCGATAACGCTGTCATTCGTGGCGACATACTCGATTATGCGGTGGAAATTGAATGGTTTGATTTGCACCTGCAACGAATGCTGACTTATCTTGAAGAAATCGGTGAATTGGAAAATACCATCGTAATTGTTACTGCTGACAATGGAATGCCGTTTCCGAGAGCCAAAGCCAATGGGTATGAGCATGGCATTCATGTTCCGTTTGCCGTGCGCTTTCCAAAAGATTTTCCTGGGGGACGTGTGGTCGATGATCCTGTAAGTTTTGCCGATCTTGCGCCTACTATTCTCGAACTCACAGGTACAAAAACAGATGGCATGCTCCCAATGTCCGGGAAAAGTATCTTAAATATCCTGAAATCAAAAAAACAAGGAACGGTAGATAAGTCAAAGAAATATGTATTCGCGGGTCGCGAACGTCATTCTTCTTCCCGATACCAAAATTGGGGATATCCGCAGCGAATGATTCGAAGTGAGGAATTTCTCCTGATCTGGAACATTAAGCCAGAACGCTGGCCTGCTGGTGCGCCTCAGGCGCTGGATTCAACAGGAGAATTGTTACCAATGTACGGGCTTGATAAAGATGGCAAGCATCATTCGGAATGGGCTTTTACGGATATTGATTCGTCTCCTTCAAAATCGTTTATTGTTGAAAATTGGAATGATGAAAACATTCGGCCATTCTTTGATTGGGCAGTGGCGAAACGTCCAGAATACGAGCTTTTTGATATAAAAAATGATCCGTTCTGTCTAAAAAATCTCACAGGGAATATGGCTTTTGCTGACATAGAGCTGGAGATGAAAAGCGCGTTAACGGAAGAATTGAAAAAAACTCAAGATCCGAGGATTGTGGGGCCTGATAAAGAAGTGTTTGATTCTTACATTCGGTACAGTCCACTTAGAGAATTTCCAAAAACAGAATAAGTCCATTTAAATGGATCGCAATACATTCATTGTCAGACAAAATGAATGAACAGGTTTTTCTGTTCTTAATTGGAACAGCAACCTTGCTTTTTCATATTTCCTATACAAAATCAAACAATTAAAAAAAATCCTATGACTAAAAAGCTATTATTTCTATCCCTCATTATCCCATTTCAGGTCATTTTTGCTCAAAAGAACACGTTGTCTGATTTTCCAGAGGGTTATGAACCCAAAGAAATTGGGAAACGTTTGGCCTATCATTTTGTGGACGACAAGCACGAACTTTATGCAGGAAGGTACATTCATTATGCCGAAGTATCTACTTGGACGGGGTCCCTCGATTATGCAATTCAAACAAAAGATCAGAAATTGATAAAACTTTTACAGAGTAGATTCGAGCCTTTTTTTACAAGGGAGAAACCATTATTGCCGCCAATGAATCATGTTGATTACAACATGTTTGGGGGATTAGCCCTAAAACTTTATCAAATAACAAACGATAAACGGTACCTGGATATGGGAATGGCTTATGCGGATAGCCAATGGGAAGTTCCTGACAACGCAAAACCAGAGGAAAAAGCATGGGCCGAAAAAGGCTATTCATGGCAGACACGATTGTGGATTGACGATATGTATATGATTACTTCGGTACAAGCCGAGGCGTATAAAGTAACCGGCGATCCCAAGTACATTGATCGTGCAGCAAAAGAGATGGTTCTCTATTTGGATGAGATACAACGTCCTAACGGTCTTTTCTACCATGCACCCGATGTTCCTTACTACTGGGCGCGCGGAAATGGGTGGATGGCTGTTGGAATGGCAGATTTACTTACGTACCTTCCTGAAGATCACAAAGACCGTGCACGGATTATGAAAGGCTACCTTACAATGATGGAAAGCCTGAAAAAATATCAGGCTCCGGGTGGTATATGGAACCAATTGATTGACGACCCTGAATGCTGGGCAGAGACATCCGGATCGGCTATGTTTACCTATGCTTTTATTGTAGGGATCAAACAAGGATGGTTGGATGCTAAAGAATATACCCCTGCTGCCCGGAAAGCATGGAAGGCTTTAGTCCCCTATATTGACGAGCGTAATAATGTAACAGAAGTTTGTATCGGAACGGGTAAAAAGAACGATAAACAACACTATTACGACCGTCCGCGTGTTGCAGGCGATTTTCATGGTCAGGCTCCGTTCCTTTGGTGTATTGTTGCCTTAATGGAAAAATAGCAGAATCAAAAGTTACCAATACTGATTCACATTAGAAAATTGGGACCCCATACTTTTCTGGCAACAACCGAGGAGTATGGGGTCTTTGGTCTTGATTTTGAGTTCAAAACAGATACCGGATTAAACACTGAAGTCGATTTTCGTAACAAACGGAGCACTATCAAAAAGGCAGTGTCCTACAACCAGATGCTGATAAAGTTTCGTGACCGCATATCCTCAGACTCAATGGGGAACAGGGAACAGATACAATGATGCGGGAAAACTTCCGGAACAGAATTCTTCATAACTACCCTTTAGAGCAGATCGAACTACCGGATCATGACACCAGAGTTTGTCACCCGAATTTTTTAATCAAAGAGTTAGAACGTCGCGCGAGGGGCGTTCACCTCCCTTCTTGGTACCAAAAGGCGGGTTAGCGAGTACGCCATCAAATCCGCGCAGGCTTTTGCCAAATTCGCTTAGCGTGTCGTTCAGGTAAATGGTGCTGTCGAGCCCGTGTAGCTTGGCATTCATTAAAGCCAGACGGTGGGCATCCTGTACCAGTTCCACACCACTCAGGGCTCCGGTTTCCTGAAAGACCCGGTCTTTTTCTGTCGCGCTAAACGGATAGTCGTAGCGCATCTTCAGGTAATGGTCGATGGCGATGGGAAACCCAAAGGTTCCGCAAGCCGGATCGTTCCATTTCTCCTTTAGTTTTGGAGCCATCAGCTCCACCATCACATTAATCAGTGGTCGCGGGGTGAAATACTGTCCGGCGCCGCTTTTCTTTTCGGTGGCATTGCGTTCCAGCAAATCCTCGTAAATGTCGCCCATTACATCGCGGTCGTGCTCCTCGTACCAGTCCAGCAGATCGATGGCCGACACCAGCGTACGCAGGGTTACCGGGTTCCGAAGGGTGGTGCTGGCATTGGTAAAGATCTCCTTGATGTTGGCATTCGCACTCTTGTTGCTGATGGTTGCCAGCAACTCGCGATAGGTGTCGAACAACTCCTTGTTATCCTTGATATTTTTCAGGGACGACCAGCGATATTCCTCCGGCAGCTCCTTTTCAAATCCTTTGACTTCGCTCAGCTTGATAAACAGAATGAAGGTCAGCTCATTCAGGTACTGGTGATAGGTTACCCCATCGTCGCGCAGCACATTACACAGGTTCCATAGCTTGGCAGCAATTTCTTCAGCACTCATATTTTATTTGAATTTTTTTAATGCGTCAATAATTGTTTCCTTCCAATCTGAAAGGTCTATTTCATCTTTTCCAATCCGTCTTATTGCTCTGATTATGGATTTTACACTTCCCCCTTCTTGGAGTTGAGCGGATAAGAAAGTATCTAAATTCTTGAAATCTGATTTTTCTTGATATTTGAATCCTTCTATTGTCGTCTTGTAGCCCCTTTTATTTACATATTGAAGCACTAACATTTCCTGATTGCCTATCATTTCACGGACTATTTTCAATTTACTATCGATTGGATCCATATCTATACTAGGATCTAAATAATCGTCTTCTCCGTCATGAGTAATAGTGTATAATTCAACTGGTCTTTCGTTAAATATTCCAACTATGATGCTACTTTTTTGCCCGTTCAATTTAAAACTCAGTAAATCCGCTTTTAAAACTGGGGGCCGGATGTAAACATCATTTCTTGTTATCTCTTTCATTAAGTCATAAACCTGTTGAGCTAAATCGGTTTCGTTCTCGAAAAACGCTATTGTATGTTTCTTTTTTAGGATCGTTTTAAAATTTCTGAGCTTAGTCTCATTCTCAAAATCGATATCTCCGGTTTTGACTTCGCCGTTTTGGTCATGAATCATGAAAATGCGAATGTCTTTGCCTAGCGCAACTGCCTTTTCATATTCAAGCTGAGTAAATGACTTTTGTGATGTTTGTTCTACACTCCCATAATTCATTGCAATAATTCCAATATAAAATGAACTTTTTTCAATCTCAGATAGACAGGTAGCTAACGGAGTTGTATTTCTCGCTCCAAAGTTTTCCATACCGATGATGTCAACATCGAAATCCTCCAAAACTTTATGAACACCATCGCGATGCTTTATTAGATCACGATAAGTTGATGAAACAAAAATCGATTTTTTCATAGTAAATTATTGCTGAGCCGAGTAGCACAATATCTTGCCCATAGCATCATACTCCACTCCCGGCTTTCCCAATCTAACTGCAGCTGTTGGATTGTCTCAATTAGTTGAGCAAGGGTGATAATTTTAAAGCGTTCTTCTCCCTGTTTTAGCATTTTTTGAAAGGCTGCGCCCTTTGTGAGTGCATTATCATCCTGCTCAAAACAAAATAAACCACTGTATGCCACATCGTAGCGTTTATTCAGTAAGGCCGATTCAACGATGAGTTGGTTTCGGAACAGTTGGTTGTTTTTGGTGTTGGTCAGTTCGTCGTATCCGGCTACAAACGCATCCGACTCGCGGTAGAGCTTCTCGTAGTTTTCGTTTCGGTATTCTTTGGCTGAAAAGGGTTCGGTGTATTTGCATTCCAATCCAATTAAGCCCTGTTTCCCGTCGGCCGTTTCAAATTCAATAGCCACATCGTGTGCCGAGTTATCGCCGTTTTGAGCAGCATTGGGTGCAAATTCAAAATGAATGTTGGTGACCTCTTTCACATCCGGGTAGTAATGTTGAATGACTTTGGTCGCCAAATCAAGTTTGTATTTTAGCCTCCCGAAGAAGTTAAAACACAGTGGTTGACTCGACAACAAGTTGTTAAACAAGCGCGATTCGGATATCATGCCTTTTGATGCCGATCCCCGTTCTGACAGTGTTTCCCGAACAGCTCGTTGGGCATATTCATCCAGAAAATTGGAATAGGATACCTCGCCCTTGGCAATGCTACTCCCAATCAGTTGATCTTTCGCCATAGGATGTTGCCCCTGTTCTTCTTTCAATACAAAGGCCCGCCACCAACTTTGATGCAACCGCATACGCTTCGCTAAAGCGCTATCGCTTGGATTTGCCTCTCCAAGCAGCTGATTCAACAGGTTTTTCATATTCATTTATTCTTAGTTATTCTACCCGAATCCCAAACTTAAGAAGCATCTTGGGTAGGTAGTCGTCCAGACTTTCGATGTGATTATTCCCCAACTCAATCAGGTTAAGGCCATTGGCTTGATAAATCTTCTTTTTCCGTTCTTTTCTGGCCTGATATTTTTCATCACTTTCCATGCCCCAGTATTCGATATAAACTGCTTTCCCGTTATTTTGCGATGGAATGTAAAAATCACAATAGACATCTTCCTCGATCGGCAATTTGCGCTCGTACGCATGAGCAAGTCCATAATCGTACAGCGAGTTATCGATGAGTATTTCGCCACGGGAACGCACCAAGTGCCCGTCCTTGGTTCGCAAGGTTGCCGGGAATTTTTCCCTGAAATTTTTGGCATCTTTCAGATCTTCACTAGCCTCAGTATCCTGGGTAATTTCGACAATCGATTCAGCGGCGTGGTCGTGCCCTGTCTTGACAGAGCTGACCAAGGTTCGGTTGTTCACGATCACCGGCGGCCATAAAACATAGGTCCCACCAGATGAATGTTCAAACTCAACACCTCCGGCTTTTCGCCCCAAACCAGTAACAGACCAGCCCTTCAGAGCTTTTTCAATCCATCCTATTTCTGCTAAAATAAGGTTGATTCGCTGCGAAGAAAGATTGAACTCTTTTCCCAGTGCCGTGGCATTGAAAAGGTCCTTTTTATCACCGGCTGAGATGTTATCAGGATCAAAATCGGCCGGCCAGACCACGTAATCTCCATACTGGGGATGACTGGCAAGTTCACCTCCCATTTCAGTTCCTTTGCGGGTTAAATGCCATTGCTCGTCCTTCTTGTACATCAACTTCAACTCAATCAATTTTTCAAATAACTCTTTACTGCTTAAATCCAACTTTTTGGCAAGGCTTGTTGTACTGATTTTCTTAACGGTTGAGTTCATATTTTACTAGGCTATCTCATTAAATAAGTGCTCGTTAATGACATTCAATACGGTATCCAACTGATTATTAAAGATCTTGTTGATGCGCTGATAGCCACCATCACGATCAAAAGGAGCCTGGTCAAGATCAGACTTCTGAAGAATACTCTCCTGAAGCAATTGTTTCTCAAAGCGGTCAATCCATCGAAGCTGTATCTTATTCCAATGATCCATTGAGCGGATTTTGGCAACGGCATTCTTAATCCGGTCTTCATGACTCACCAAGGCATCACCCAAAGCCAGCGTCCGGATGTAGCTGATAATGTCGGCTGCAATATCTTGGGATTTCGCTTGCTTCCAGGCTTGATTGAGGTATTTGGTGTTAAAACCTTTGCTGTCCAACTCCAACTGCAGCTGTTTCAGCGATTGCCGGTCAAGCTCCTGCGGACGGGAGCAGATGATCTTCAGCGCCTCGACTTTGTTGAGGTTCTCGCGAATGTATTGCTCAAAGCTTAACAGGTAGTCTTCAGGCTTCTGGCCCTGTCCGTAACCGCGTTCAATCCCGCGTTCCTCATCGTCATGCTCCGAAACCAGCTGAAACGTAAGGCTTGGCTTTAGTTCATCCAGGTACTTCCAAACCCCCCGCCATCCTTTCAATTCATCAAACTGATGATTCTCGCGAATCTGTTGAAGCTTGTTGGCAAATTGTTCCGGATCTTTTCCTCCGGTCAGGTAACTGAACCGGTCCAGTCTATCATCCGTAATCTGTTTTCGCTTCCGCTGGTATTTGGCAATCAGTTGCTCCACTTGCTGCAACGCCCGCTCGTTGCTTTCGATCGTGTCGAGTTCATCAACCAACCGGGTGAAAGTGGTCTCTGGCAAAGGAACAACGGGTTTCATTTGGGTGTAATCCTCCAGCGCTTCATACAGGCGCACGGCATCATAAATCCGGAAGACCTCCTTTCCGATTTCATCACACCGGCGGGTGGCACGCCCGAGCATCTGCTCATACAAGATCCGCGAGCGAACCCTTCGCATAAACACCAGATTACAGATGGCAGGCACATCAATTCCCGTTGTCAGCAAATCAACGGTAACCGCAATCGATGGGTATTTTTCGTTCTTGTACCGCTTCACCAACTGTTCCGGATCGTAAGCTTTTCCGGTAATTTTAGCGATGCAGTCCTCATGAACGTCAAGGCCAATTTTCGCGTACTCTTCTTTGAGCAATTTCACAATGATGTCGGCATGTTCATCGGTAGCCGCAAAAAACAAGGTCTTTTCATCGCTCTCCGGATCAATTTCCTGTACCAATTGAGAAAGCACAGCCCGGTTAAAATTCTCGGTCAAAACTTGCTTGTTGAATCCCTCTACCTGGATGGCTAGTTCATCCTCCAACTCACTAAGTTCTACTACGGCATTATTTTCTTTGTCGTAAACTTTGGGTTTTTCACCTTTTTCCCAAATAATGCCTTCCTCACTCAATTTGGTTTTAACGACAAAGGGAGGTTCATGATCAATCAGGTAGCCGTCAATCACAGCCTCGCGGTACGGGTAAGTGAATACCGGATTACCAAAAATTTCGGTTGTATGAAGTGCCGGCGTGGCCGTTAATCCGATACCGGTTGCGTCGAAGTAATCCAACACCTTCCTGTACTTGCTTACATAGTCGTTCTGGTCCTTGAAATTTAAATCCTCTTCTCCGAGTTCACGATCCATGAGATAACCTCGGTGCGCTTCGTCAACGATGATACAATCATAAGTGTCAATTGATATGGCTGCGGTTAGGTCATCGCTGTAAAACAAGCGTTTCACCATACTTTGCACCGTCGCAAAATGAAGCCGGGTGTCCAGCTCCGGGAGCAGATCCTTAAGCCCTTTCATCTCATAGATCTCCCCAAAGGTATTCAGGTCTTCAATTTTGTTATCCTTGAAGGCATCAAAAGCCTGTGTGGCCAACAGTCGGCGATCGACCAAAAATAAGATCCGATTGAAGCGATTGGATTGAATTAAACGATAGGCCAGACCGATAATCGTTCTTGTTTTCCCTGTTCCGGTGGCCATGGCCAGCAAAATACGGTTTACCTCCGGTTTGGTAAGCAGCGTTTCTTCAACTTTGCGGATCGCCTTGATTTGGTAATCACGCAGCCCTAAGCCGCTTTTTGACTGTAAATAGTCGGGGGAATGATCTTTTAATTTATGGTCAGCCGCCGTAACATCTTGTTCATATAGCTTCACCAGTCCTTGTGGAGAATACCAACCCCTCAACGATCGACTGTGGTTTAGCGGATTACGAATATCGACAAACCAAATGCCGCTCTTTGTGTCAATTTGCTTTAAGTACGGACGTCCGTTGGTCGAGAACAGGAACGGGACTCTGTAATTTCCCCAACAGCCAAGTAATTTAGCCTGATTGGTTTCTTCGGCCAGTTCGGCATATATCTTGGATTGATGGAGGTTGGTTGAAATATCCTGGGCATATTTCTTCGCTTCAACAATTCCGTAGAGTTCATTCCCGATAAACAGAGCGTAATCAGCCCATTTGCTGCCAACCTTCCACTCGGCAATGGCCAGGTTTCGCCCTTTGACAGGAAGCGTGTTATGCAATTTGTAGTTGAGTGTGGCCGTGTCAACCTCCCATCCGGCAGCCCGAAGTTGCTCATCAATCAGGTTACGGGTTTCCGCTTCCGACATCTCCATTTTCCGGCTGGCCTTAACTGACCGCTGTAAAAACTCAGCCGCCCTGGCTTCACTCAACTGTCCGATCTGACGCTCCCGGAGCAAAACGCCCAGCTTTTCTTCCAGTTTTTTGTACTCCTGCTCCAGCTGCTGGTAATCGGCCTCCCGATCAATTTTCTCCGGGGGGTTGAATTTTACACCTGATAAATCGGTGTACGTTTCGGCGTAGGTCTCGCCAAACCACTTGCACAGCTTAAAAGCGCTGAACACACTACCCATGACCGACTTCTCCAGCAGCTCTCCGGTGTGAACCGCCCGGTTACCCGACTTTCGCAGCGCATGAAAGATACTGGCAATGTTGTCGGGCAAAATACCCTCATCCGTCAACAGCTGAATACGCCTGAATATGCTGTCATCGCAGGGAAATTCCAGTTGATGAATCTCAAAGATCAGCTCCGTCATTTTTTCAACCAGCAGCCGGATCTTAAACAACGAGGCATTCGGGTCGTCATGAATGTATTTCTCAACCTGAGAACCCAGATTAGCAAGAAGGGGAAACTCATCAATGAGAAAATGGAAGTTACTTTTCATCATTCCTTAACCGCTTGTTGATTGGTCAGGGCAAGATACTTAATCTTGAAATGAAAAGAAAGATTATGAAAAAGAAAATGCCCGGCAAATTAATTCCTCTCCCAGCCCCTGCTTCCCCCGGGATGATGTTGCTTTAATCCGAAACCCGAATGGTGGTATCCGGAAAGGTCACCGAAATGAAAAGCTGAACCTAAAGCGCCACGTACCGGTCGGGCGAGAAGCCTGCCCGGTCGGGGGCGGCGAAAAACAGGTAAATGCCGCGTTCTGCAGTTGTCCCCTCCGGCAGGCGGATCACTCCCCCACCTTGCGAGCGTTGGATACCGCTCGAAAAGATTCCCTGGAACTGGTCCGTTTCCGCGGTCATGTACAACAGTTCATCCTGAAGGCGCAAGGCGGCCGACAAGCCATCGTTCTGCCAGCTCACCTGTATGTTCATGGCGTCCTCCCCGCTCCGCTGAGCTTTCAGCTGAAAGGGCTGTGGCAATTTCCCGTCGGCAAAGCGCAGGAGCGAAATATCCTGAATGCTGCCATCCTGCCCGAAAGCCGGTGAATTGGCCTTTAAAAACAAGTGGTAACCGCTTTTCCCTTCAGCCAGCTTGTTCCAGACAGGAACAATCACCTGTTGTTTGAAGCGCCTGCAAAAGGCATTCACTTCGCGAAAGCGTTGCCGGTTTTTCTGCTGCTTCTCCGACCACGAATCCTTCGTGAATACCGGCGCCGAGCGCACATAGGTAGTTTCGCCCCGCTGAACGACAACCAACGGGCCCAGCTTTCCGGCCACAGATCCTAATAGTCCTCCCTTTACCTTTGCCATAATATGTTCGTGCTTACTACGTTTATTCGATGTTACTAAGATATTACTTCTGTGTAAAATAACCTATCATTAACGCAGAAGATACGCAGAAGAAACGCAGAAGATCCGGAGTTGGTAGGATCCAAATAAGAATCGATGTTTCGCATAAGAACCTTATATCTCTTATTTCGTTGGTTGGAATTCGTCCCATGGGGATGAACAGGACGGGAAATCCCAGGGCAAAGGCAACGACAATGACAAAAGCACCATCAGCCCACGAACAATCGGATGAAGCCGCAAAATTACCTGACAACTGCCTGATGCAGACTCCATTGCAAAATCACTACTGAAGCAATCTTTAATGACGAATGAAATTAGACGCAGATGACGCTGACATTCGGAAGGATGAATGATGAATGTTGAATGATGAATGGGCGCTTCAAGCAGGCGTCATTGCGAATGAAGCGCAGCGGAATGAAGCAATCTTTTGCGCATAGAGAACTTCCGTCAAAGCCGGGCAAGCGTTCAACGACTCAACGCCATGCCGAGCAGCCTCGGCTCCCGAAGGGATCGAACCATTCATCACCCCCAATCGAATTGGGGGATTGCGACCAATAAAAACCTTAGTAGAAAAAATACCGTACCGAACCTCCTACCAACCTTATTACCTTCTATAAACTGGGTTTACACGAATACGGTAATAAGGTTTAAAATGCTGTCAATTTGCACACAACGCTACTAAGGTTGAGGAAACCAAAATAAGGTTTTTGGGAAATCAGATTCCCTTCCCTGGCTTTCTAAGCAAAACCCCCGTAGGCCAGTCCAAAAGCTGACATTCTCTTTCTTCGGCTCCTGACAATTTTAAAAATGCTGCTTCAAGAAGAAAACA
>NZ_JAPAAF010000040.1 GCF_025907915.1 Gaoshiqia sediminis | reverse complement strand
AGGTTAAAATACAGAAAATATTCCTTACCCCATTGCCTGTATTTATACAAAAAGAGAAGCACGATGTTTCGAATAGCGTATCGTCATGTTTCCTTTATTGCAACATCCGATTCTTCACCACTTGAAATTCAAAATCTAACGTCTATTATCAGAAGGAGACGGGAACATGTCCGGGGCATGAAACCGTTTCTATGTTTCACACCCCGGGATATTTATTTCCTGATTTCTTTTGCAATAATGTCAGCCATCATTTTGGCTGCCTGCTCGTTTGGGTGGATACTATCCGGAAAATTTGCCCCTTGCGATAACATCGGATGGTAGAGATCGATCACCGGCAAATGATTAGCTTCTGCAAGCTTTTCAACAATGGGGATAACACCGTTTTTTACAGTCGAATCGTTGATCCCCCACTTTGTTTTAAACGCAGGGACCGGCAGGCACAAATAAATCCGCGGATTTGCAGGGATGGTCCTGAAGGTATCAATCAAAGCCTGGTAATCTTCCTCGTACCGGTCGGCTTGCCAGTTATTGGGTTTGGTATCATTGGTCCCCAGTTTAATAACGATAATGTCGGGGTTAAATGCAAAAACATTTGAAAACTCCTTGCAAATCCAATATGGAAAGTCCCCCTTTTTCTGCAAGGTGGTGGCGCTCCGGCCCGAATTCAATACCATGTATCCGGAACCAAGAATACTACCGAGTACCACAGGGTATCCCGTCTTGCTTTGAACGGCCAAACCATAACCTTCCGTAATGCTGTCACCCACACATGCCACGCGGGTTATTTTAGTTGTACATGAATACAGAAGTATCAGAAATACTACGCAAAAGTTTATTATTCGTCTCATTCTATTAAATATCAGGTTATATGCTTACATTATCCACAACGCTAACAAACTTAATCCGTCAAAACAAGTTAAATAACAGCAGCCTGCGGCATTCCAACAACCTCAATCACCACCACTGAATTAATTTCATCCGGGGCGTTTTCAGGCAATGAAACCTGAATTTTCCCATCTTCAATGGTATAATCCAACGCTTCCTCCGGATCATTCATCAGATATATTTTTTGAATGGAATTTGTCAATGCCGGAATAGAAAGAACCCGATTCTGGGGCCAACTAAAAATATGGGCAAACAGTTTTCCATCTTTTTTGGTATAAAAGCCCCATTCCGGTTCGGTTTTAAACGGACTGCGGGTGGTGCCATAAATGCTTGCCCCGTAAATTTTCATCCAGTTTCCCATACTCCGCAAGGTATCGGCTGTTTCTGACGGCACAGATCCGTCTCCTTTCGGGCCAATATTGAGCAAATAATTACCGTCTCGTGAAACAACTTTTACCAATTCCTGAATTAATGTCTTAGCCGATTTATAATTGTGGTCATTCTCATTGTATCCCCAGGTTCTGTTCATCGTCTGGCAGGTTTCCCACTGGCGTGTACGGGGAGCTTCCGGCACTTCCTGCTCGGGACATTCAAAGTCCCCCAATCCGAAATGGCGGGCTACACGCTCATTTATAATCATATCCGGGTCGAGTTTGACCAGGTAATTGTACAGATCAATACCATCTTCCTTTGTCCACCATTTTTCCGGTGTCGGGTTGTTCGCTTTGTATGTCCAGTCGCCGTCGAACCACAGCACAGCCGGATGGTATCGTTTGATCAATTCTTTTAGCTGGGCCTTCATATCGCGGATATATGCAGTTCGTGCCAATTCCGATTTTACAGTTGAAAAGGTACCGCCATCGATATGATTGATTTCCTGAGAAGAATGCCCCCAGTCGAGAATTGAATAATAGAGGCAAAACTTAATATCATTGGCTTCGCAGGCTTTTTTCAACTCCATTAGTACATCTCTTTTCCCGAAAGAAGTATACCGGGGCAGGCTGTACATTTTCTTGCCTGTAACGTCTTTGAAACTTTTCACCTTGGTGTCCCACATGCTGAAACCTTCGTGGTGTTTGGCTGTGATGACAATGTATTTCATACCAGCATTTTTTGCAAGCTGAACTATTTCATTGGCATCAAATTTCGACGGGTTAAATTGGGTTGAAACCTTTTCCTGATAATCGGCCTTATTCCAATTTTCGATACTGAAAGCCCACTCGCCATGACCCAGGGACGAGTAACTCCCCAGGTGAATAAACATCCCGAAACGGGCATCGTACCACCAAGCTAATTTCGACGGAATCTGATATTGGGCATTGGCCCCGTTTAGCAAACTACAAATCATTAATACAATCCCAATTAGTAGAATAGCATATTTCTTCATAAAACATTGTTTTTTATTCCTGAACATATTTTTAAATTACGCCTTTTAAGAATAAATTTTTCCCCTAATTCTTATCAGCCATTAGTTACTTCCTGATAAAACTGATGGCACAACCACCCCCTTCACCCAGCTTTAGCTGCAGCGTATCGGTTGATTGAACCGTTTGAGTTGTTATTGCTACATCCATTGGGTTGTGCTCATAGCCTGTTCCGGGAGCATCGGCATAAATGGTTGCCGTATATTTGGCCCCCTCATCTAAAAACGACAGGCTAACCGATAATTCACGGGCTTCCTCGTTGGTCATACTTCCCAAGAACCAGTTTTCGCGGTGACGGTCTTTTCTTGCCACGGTGATGTATTCGCCAATTTCTCCGTTCAGCACCTTCGTGTCTTCCCAATCGACCGGCACATCCAATAAGAATTTGAATGCCGGGTTACCATCATAGTTTGATGGAAGATCGGCCAACATTTGTATGGGAGAATAAAGGGTGACATAGTACGACAACTGTTTGGCAACCGTACTGTGTACCTTATGTCCGTATCCCTGTTTGGTTTCCACGTCGAAAATTCCGGGGGTAAAATCCATTGGCCCGGCCAGAAAGCGGGTAAACGGCAACACACACATGTATGAAGGCGGATTTCCTTCGCTCCAGGCATCGTATTCCTGGCCGCGGGCTCCCTCGCGAGCCATCATGTTGGGGTAGGTGCGGCGTTCGCCGGTATCCTTTATGGGCTCGTGGAAGTTGACAGCCAACTGGTATTCAGCCGCTTTTTTCAGGACATAGCGGTAATAACTGACGCCAAACTGTCCGTGGTGCCATTCTTTCATGTTGAGGCGCGACCCCACCTGGCCGATTTTAATATCGTGCATGCCCAATTTCTGATAAAGCGCCATGCCCTCGTCAATTTGTTCGAGGTAGTTGATGATGTTTGAACCTGTTTCTTGGTAGCCGATTAGTTTGACGCCTTTCGAGTTTCCATATTCAACCACTTTTTCAATGTCGAACCCATCAGCACAATCGGTAAAACTGAACATGTGCATCGCATTCTCGTACCATTGCGGCGTCCATCCTTTGTTCCAGCCTTCGATTAGCAACCGGTCGATTCCATTTTTCGCAGCAAAATCGATATAATCTTTTGCATTTTCGGTCGTTGCCCCTTGTTGTGGGCTTTCCCAAAAGGTATATTTCCCGATGTGCATTCCCCACCAGATGCCCATGTATTTCGACGGGCGTATCCAACTGGTGTCTTCCAGTTTGTTGGGCTCATTCAAATTCAGGATCAGGTACGAGGTGATCAGGTCGCCCGGCGTACGACCAATTTGAAGTGTTCTCCATGGTGTTTGGAACGGAGCTTTTGTTTTCACTTTCACCCCGTCGGACCACGGCACCAGGTCGCATTTTAGCTTGGTTCCCGAGGTATGGGCAAGGGTCATGCTGGCATAATCGACCAATGCTGCCTCGTGAAAACTAAGGAACAAGCCATTGTTGCTTTCGATGGTCAAAGGCGTATGAACCGTGTCCAATACACTCACAGTTGATTTGGTGAACAGGTACTCATACCGGTTATCGCGATAAGCCGGGATCCACCAGGCATTGCCATCATCGTTCAGGTTAAATTCGGTCAGTTCATCCATAATGAATAAACTGTCCTTGCCAGCTTGCTCCGGATAAATGTACCGGAAAGCAATGCCGTCATCGAAAGCCCGGAACTGAATTTCGATGACACGCTTTTCCCCTGTTTTCTCCTGAAGTGTAACCGAGAGCTGATTGTATTGATTTCGGATAAAACGCTTTTCCCCCCACACCTGTTCCCAGGTTTCGTCAAAAGATGAGGGTTGCATGTCTTTTACTTCCAGGTTGGCATACAAAGAATCCTGGTTGCTGAACACAAAACCCATTCTTGACGGCGCCAGGACCTGCAAATCCGATTGACTTACAGCGTAGCTGGGCTTGCCGTTTTCTAATTCGAATTGAATTTTATTGATTCCGTTGGGCGACGTCAATTCGTAAACAACCGGTTCATTTTTGGTTTGGCATGCAATGCACAGAGCAAAAACAGCCGGGAAAATTAGTTTCTTGATCATCGGGATTGTGGCTTTTTTGTGTCAGTTTATTTTTGGGTAATTCCTTTCTAGTGCGATATCCTTACAATTTATCGAACCGTGCTGCCCAACCACCAGCCGGCGCTAACTGAATTACCAGTTTATCTTTATTGGTCAATAGCTTTTCTTCGCGTTTATAATCAGTGGCATCGCGATCGGCATTGATGCCATCGCTGAATATTTCGGCTTTATACTGCCCTTCGGGTAAGAATGACAAATCAACAGTCAGCGAACGGGCATCCCAGTTGGTTAACGCACCTACATACCAATTGTCATTTTTGTTGCGAGCCGTCACAATATATTCGGACACGTTGGCATCCAACACAACTGTCCGATCCGTAACAGTGGGCGTTTTGGCAATAAAACGGGTACATTCGTCTTCCTTCCGGTAAATGGTAGGATTGTCGCACAGCATTTGCAACGGAGCTTCAAACACCACATACATTGCCATTTGATGCACACGGGTCCCCTGACTCATTGGCATTGAATTGGAAGGCTGAAAATTTTCCCTGGTAGCATTACGCATGGCTCCCGGAGTATAATCCATCGGACCCGACATCATTCGGATAAACGGAAGCGTAACATCATAAGGCGGCATATTATCCCGAGCCCATTTTACATTTTCCAATCCCTTTACTCCTTCGAAATTCAACACGTTAGGCCATGTTTTTTGAATGCCCGAAGGTTTCATGCCATGATAATCGAGCAGTATTTTATGTTGCGCAGCCAGCTCCGCTATGTCGTAGCACGAGCGCATCGCTTTTTGATCGTCGCGGTCAAAAAAGTCAACCTTAAAGCCCTTTACGCCCATTTCAGCATACTTTGCAAAGGCTTGTTCCTTCACCGTATCCAGATCGTGCCAGGCAGCCCAAAGCATAATGCCCACATTTTTACTTTTGGCATAATCAAGTATCTCTTTCAGGTCGATTTCATCCGACGAAGTCAGCAAATCGTGTCCTTTATACCATCCCTCATCAAGCACCACATATTCTACACCGTAATCCGAAGCAAAGTCGATGTAATATTTGTAGGTTGGGGTATTAATCCCCGCCCTGAAATCAACGTGTGAGATATTCCAGTTGTTCCACCAGTCCCAGGCTACTTTGCCGGGCTTAATCCATGAGGCATCCGCGATTCGTGAAGGAGCAGCCAGGCGCTGTACCATATCGTTATCGGCCAATTCTTTATCAGAATTACTGATAAAAACGACACGCCACGGGAATTCGCGTGGTTCCGACGTTTTAGCTATAAAATCAGCCCGTCTGCTCACCCATAAATTCAAATTATCGTAACCTCCAATTCTTTCATCCAGGGGATATTTGGGGAAAACACCCACAAATCCATGTTCCGCTTGTTTATTGAGATTGAGGTACATCCCGGGATAATCCTCCAGGTCTGTTTCCATCACCAAGGCTTTCTTCTGATTCCCCAAATCGACCAACAACGGGAGAATTGCCAGAGAGTCGATGCGGAACTGCGAGATATTGATCCGGTCGTAAATAACTTCAAAAGGGGTTTGAAACAGATCGCCCTCACGAGGATCGCACACATAAGGTACCCAAGCCTTATGATCAGCTTTAAAATTAAAGTTTGCTACCTCGTTTTCAATGACAATTCCACCTTTCTTCGTGGAGAAGAAACGATAGGCAATGCCATCGTTGTAGGCTCTGAAAATCACGCCATAGTCGCCTTTAAAGGTGACTGTCACCTGATTGTAATTGTCCGAAACTTCTTTCTTTCGATAATTTATCGCTGTGATTGTTGTGTTTACCGAATCACTTTTTGTTGACTTTATCCTGGCATGATTGCCCAATATTTTTCCATCGGCCAACAGCAAAGATATATTTGACGGCGCGATTACCGTATCACCAGATTGAATTAAGGCCCAGCTTAGTTCTGAACCAACTTGAATTTGCAGCGAGATTTGCTTGTTTGGGGACGACAGCTTCATCTCAACAGGATTTGCTGTAGCAAAACATACTTGCGCAGAAAGCAACGCCATAAAAAACAATGAAAAACAGATCATCTTTCTCATTTCACACATGTTTATAAGTACCTTAATAACCTACTATTTAACGACACTCACTTTCTTTGTCTGATACAAATCTTTAGATGAATTGCCAAGCATCAGCACAAAATCACCAGCTTCAACATTCCACCCTTTGATTTTCTCATCATAAAAGGCCAGATCAGAAACGTTCACATTTAACTCAACCGTTTTTGTTTCGCCCTGTTGCAGAAATACCTTTTCGAAGGCTTTTAATTCTTTTTCAGGACGGAGAACGGAGCATTCCGGATCGCTTACATAAAGCTGGGCAACTTCGGCGCCATAACGCGAGCCGGTATTTTTTACCGTAAATTTCAACCGGATTATATCATCTTTTTGATAGCTTTCCTTGTCGGTAGAAAGCTCACTGAACTCGAAATTAGTATAGGACAGCCCATAACCAAATGGAAATTGTGGCGCTATCTTCTTGGTGTCGAACCAGCGGTAACCCACCAAAATGTCTTCTTCGTAGTTTACTTTTTCGTCACGTCCCGGGAAATTCCCCAAAGCATGGGCAGGAGATTGTTCCAATGAAACAGGTAGTGTAAACGGCATTTTACCGGACGGATTTACTTTGCCACTCAACACATCAGCCACGGCATTTCCGGCTTCCATGCCACCAAACCAAGCCCATAAAATTGAAGGAACACGGTTAACAATACCTCCAAGTTCAAGCGGTGAACCTGCGATAATAACGACTACGGTATTCGAATTTACCTTCGCTACTTCACGAATCAGTGTTTCCTGTCCATAAGGCAATCTCATGTGTTGTCGGTCAAATGATTCAGTATCAAAATCGTGGTTTAAACCGCAGAAAACGATTGCTACATCAGATTTCTTTGCGGCTTCCACAGCTTCTTCAATCAAAGCCCAGTCTACACGATCGGTATTCGATTGCCCGGCATTACTTCCTTCAATAAAGGTTGATTGTTTTTCGTATCCCTGGGCAAAGTTGATTGTTACATCTTGTCCGAATTTCTTTTGAATTGCTTCGAGAGGTGTTATCTCATACAAAGTTTTAATTTCAGAACTTAACCCTCCGCCACAATGTTTGCGGGTAGCATTATCGCCGATTACAGCCACTGATTTCAGTTTATTGAAATCAATCGGAAGCAGATTCCCGTTGTTTTGTAATAACACCGCAGCTTCAGCAGCCGAATTATAAGCGGCTTTCTGGTGTTCTGGTGTATTCATTACGCCCTTTTCGCGGGATTTATTATCCCCCAATACCTTTGTTTTCATCATCACACGAAGCACATTGGCTACTTTTTCATCTACAACAGACATCGGCACTTTACCTTCTTCGACTGCTTTAATCAACGGATTAGCGAAATACCATTCGTTGTAATCCGCAATGGTAGTCCCCATTTCAAGATCGAGCCCGGCCAATGCCGCTTTTACAGTACTATGGGCTGCATCCCAATCGGTCATCAGAACTCCTTTAAATCCAAGCTCATTACGTAAAATCTCACGGTCAAGGTATTCATTCTCCGAACACCAGTCACCACGAAATTTATTGTATGCAGCCATGACTGTGTAAGCTCCACCGTCCACGACAGCCGCTTTAAAGGACGGCAAATAAATCTCCCTCAACGCCCTTTCACTCATCGTCACATCAACAGTCGTTCGATGATCTTCCTGGTTGTTGGCTAACCAGTGCTTTACACTTGCAGCCACATCTTTTGATTGCAAGGCTTTAATGTATGGAACTGTTATTGCCGAGTTCAACACCGGATCTTCGCTCGTGTATTCAAAGTTCCGTCCACAAAGCGGCGAACGGATAATATTCACTCCCGGACCAAGTAAAACATCCTTTTTGCGAAAACGGGCTTCTTCTCCTAAAACAAGTCCACGCTCATAAGCCAGGGCCGGATTCCAACTGGCGGCCAGGGCCGTTCCCGGAGGGAAACAAGTTGAAGAGTCATTGGTCCAGCCGGCATAAGCCCAGTCATGCCGGTTAATTTCCGCACGCACACCGTGTGGGCCATCCGATAAGGCCCACTCGGGAATGCCCAACCTTTCGACACCGGATACATAAAACTTGGAGTTGGCGTGCAGAAGGCCAACTTTTTCCTGAATGGTCATTTTTTTAATCAAAGACTGGATCTTTTGCTCCTGAATGTCCTTTTTGGCAGGGATCATTTCAGCCTGAGCCGTCCCTACTATCAAAAAAGCAAGTGCAAGTAATTTTAAAAGTTCCTTTTTCATTTTCAGCTTGTTATCTATTTTTAGCGACAATTATTCCAATTAATAATTCAATTTAAGTTGAGCCTAATAATGCAACCCAATCAACGTTTAACCAAATTTAGCATGACAACATCATTTTCCCGAATGTCAAACTCTCTTGAGAAACTTCCGTCAGCATCAACATCAATCATTTCTGTTAGAACGGGAGAACCATCATTCAGTCTCTTCAACTCCGCCACTTGTTGTTGGCTAAGTTGATTTGGCTTGCCCATGTCAATATAACCGGTATAGGCATCATTCACTCGATAACCTACCTTGTAGACCTCCAATGCATATTTACCTGCCGGAATGTTAGACAGGTTTACTTTTGCTTTCCCCTTCGATTTTGAAGGTAAATCTTTGATGTAATAATCCTGATTGTTGACCGAATCCGGAAGTGTGTAGGTAAAGTCCCACAAGAGCACCTGGATATCACCGTTTGCATCTTTGCAGGCCCATGAACGCGAATCTGTGTTAAGCAGTTCAGTGTTTCCAAGCTTGTTCATGTAGTTATAGGCAAAGAAAGCAGGTTTGGCGATACCTTCCATATTTAATAGTCCAAAGCCACCATGGAACGGTTCGAAACGCGGGCCGGCTTCCTCAAAGATATCAGTAAATACCCAGTATGACATTGAGTTGGCAGCAGTTCCGATCTGCTTAATCTTTTCCAGGATGTAGGCTGCCTCATGGTAGCTGTCGTGAATAGGATCGGATGGCGTGTAGGACGAGCTCCATTCAGTGTAATGCAACTCCAGATTTGGCTTTGCAGAAGTGGCAATCTCTTTTCGCGATTGCAGCACATCTCCACTTACACTCATTGGATCTTTACTCAATACTGTTCCACCTTTACCGAATTCATCGAGGAATCCTTGATTTACACCATACGAATGGGTACTGATAAAATCGATCGGAATATTGTTTTTAAGACAAAACTCAATCATTTCACTCTCCCATGCTGCACCAGCTGTCCCTGGTCCGCCAACCTTGTAATCGGAGTTTACACTTTTTATGGCCTTCACGGTGTATTCGTACAGTTTGAAATATTCCTCCTGTGTTCCAGCCCAGAAACCATCCAGGTTGGGTTCGTTCCAAACCTCGAAGTACCAGGTTTTCACCTCATCCTCACCATAACGTTCGGTAAAGTGCTGTGTCAGGTTGCGGATAAAATCCCCCCACTTGTTGTAGTCTTTCGGAGGTGTAACATTTCCTCTCCACCAAAAGATCGTTTTACTGCCACTGGCTAAGGCTGAAGGCATAAATCCCAGTTCGACAAAAGGCTTAATCCCGATACTTAACAGATAATCATACAAAGCGTCAATGTACATGTAGTTATACACCGGATTTCCTTTCCCGTCTTCCTTGTACACGGCCATATCATCGGTCAACAGACCGTGCATGCGGATATATTTGAAGTCACATTTTTCCTTTACGCAGGCAAGCTGTTGTTGCCAGTCGGCCCGCAGGCCTTCGTTGGCACGGCCTGCTCCGACGCATTCCCGGAACATGGTATTCAGTGCACCTTGTTCATTGTTAAAATCAACATTGATCACTCTTTCGGGCACTGTTGTCTTCTTATTGCTCTTGCCCTGTAATAAAACCGGTCCCACCACAAGAAGAGCGAATAGGAAAATGGTCAAGTGATTTGTTTTCATTTTTTCGAATTCAGTGAGTTATAATTTGATTGTTTGTTGATGGCCGTCGTAATGTACTGTCTGCCCTTGGGCATCAGGTTGAAAGGCTTTCGGGTTTTCTTTGCTTACCGGAACAATTACAAAGTTCCGTTCCTTCAACATTCCGTCAAATTCTCCTTTCCGATCTCCGATCGTCAGCGTTCCTTCGGCATCATTATAGCTAAACAGGATATTTGAACAAGCACCTTTTTCGTAATTGTAATTTACGCCTTCATCCTCGTAGAGGGTGAAATTGCCATTCTGTCCCCGGTAGACATACAGTACAATTTCCGCTGCAGGTTTCTCTTCTGTGTATTGGATTTCAGGGCCAACCGGGATGATTGCCCCTTCTTTAACAAACAAAGGTATTCTTTCATAAGGTGCATCAACAGTAAGCTTCTGACCACCGGCAATATATTCTCCCGAATAAAAATTATACCAGCCCCCATTGTTCGGGAAATAAACGTCACGTTGGCGATCCTCGTAACGATAGATAGGGCAAACCATAAATGATGGACCAAACATATATTGATCACCTATATTTTCCACTCTTTTATCAAACGAAAAATCCATGACCAAAGGACGCATAATGGTATAATCGTTGAAATAGGTCATGCCGGCCAATGAATAAATGTAAGGCATCAATCTGTACCGCAAATCGGTATAGTATGTAATTGACTCATAAGCCGGATGTCCTTTCGGCGCGATATTCCACACTTCACGGAATGGGAACTGTCCGTGCGATCGATATAGAGGTGCAAAAGCCCCAAATTGGTACCAACGGGTATTCAACTCGCGCCATTCTTTGTAATCGGCATTTTCTTTTCCGCTTTTGTTGTACTCCATCTGTCCGGCAACGTAGCGGTCTTCAACACAGAACCCGCCAATATCCATTGTCCAGTACGGAACGCCGCTTATCGAGAAGTTCAAACCGGCAGAAATCTGGGCTTTCATATCTTCCCAACGTGTACCAATATCGCCACTCCATGTTGCAGTTGAATACCTTTGTAACCCGGCAAAGCCGGAACGAGTAAGCAAGAAAACACGTTTATTGGGGGCGACACTGCGTTGTCCGTTATAAATTGCTTCAGCATTCATTAAAGCATAGGTGTTAAAATACTCTGCTGAAGGGCCTAATGCCGTTGGTCCACACAAGGATTTGCGGTATTCCATATCGGTACAATCAAGCACATTCGGCTCGCTGGCGTCCATCCACCAGGCATCAATCCCTAAAGGATATAGTTTTTCATACATCTGTTTCCAGAACAATTTCCGGGCACCAGCAGAGTATGCATCGTAGAATGAGCCGACATATCCAGGCCCTACCCAGTCGCGGACACTATCCTTAACGGCTTGCTGGTACATCCAACCCTTTTCATCAAATTCCTTGAAATGCGCGGTTGTAACATAAAACTTCGGCCATACCGAAATCATCATTTTTGCATTCATGGCATGGATGGAATCGACCATCTCCTTCGGGTTCGGAAAACGTTTCTCATCAAACTCATGACTACCCCATTCACTTTCACGCCAGTAGTTCCAGTCAAGAACAATGTTATCAATAGGGATTTTTCGTTTTCTGAATTCTTTCAATACATCTAAAATCTCGTCCTGGGTCTTGTAACGCTCGCGGCTTTGCCAATAACCCATTGCCCATTTGGGCATAATTTGCGACTTTCCTGTGAGTGTACGGTATCCTTTTATAATCTCGTCCATCGAATCACCATACACAAAATAGTAATCCAGTTTTTTATTCATTTCGCTCCACCAAACCTGGCTGTTCTGCTCGTCTTCAGGCTGTGGGGTTTGAACGCGTAACCCGCAATAGGACCTTCCGCCATCCGGTTTCCACTCCACACGCAAAGGCACCCGTTTTCCGGCTTCCAATTCAAAAGTAAATTTATAGCTGTTCGGATTCCAGGCTGTACGCCAACGTTCGGGTACAACCAATTCATTATTCAAATATACCTTTACATACCCGGCGTAATATAAAATAAAACGAAACGCTCCACTTTCAGATGCCTCAATATCACCTTCATAGGTCACACTAGCGCCCTTTAGCGGAAAATTTTCCGGAAGATTTTTTATCGATTTTATGTCTTCAAAACACAACGAGTCTTCTTCTCGCACCATTTGCTTCAGATCTCCATTCCAGCGCTGGTACGTTCCGGTCAGGCTTCCACGTTCCCCTTTCTTATTATACAAATTAAAAACCCGGTTCAACTGTTTGTACTCCCGGCTGTCACCAAAACGGCTCAACGAATAGCTGTCCCACAAAAGACCGTAATTCTTATTGGAAACAATAAAAGGTACAGAGACTTTTGTATTGTACTGGAACAGCTCTTCACTTTTTCCCTTGTAGTTGAACTCATCCGACTGGTGTTGCCCTAACCCGTAGAAGTCTTCATCGTCGGGTGAATTAAATAACTGCCGGACAGAATAGCCTTTTGTTCCCTCTTCCTCAATTGGTGAAAATGTTCTGCCACCACCTGACTTCTCAGCCAAAATCAGATGACCAGCCTTATCTTTAAACTGAATCCCGCCATCCAGCTTCGAAACCATAACGTTCAACCGGGCAGTGCTCAGCAAAATCGAATCGCCTGCATCCTCCACCTCAAACGGAACGGTTTGAAGCCCCGGCACGATAATCAAACTTGAATCTGTTGGAAAATCTTTGTCTGGAGTTGCTGAAACGTGGATTAACTCGTCACCTAACACCTGGACTCGAAGCTTACTGGCTTCCACCTTATTTTCTTGCCTTAAATTTAAAATGACACCGTCATCTGTCAACTGGTATTGCGGCTGAGAACATGCAGCAAATAACAATCCGGCAAAAAGACAGAGGTGTATCCGTTTATTTTTCATTTAACTGTTTTGGTTTTAATAGAATTATTTGGAGCACTAAATTCAGAAAAAACAATGGTTCCAGAGGGTCTTTATGTATTAAAGAGAGTATGCTTATGTCGTAAATGGCGCCACATGGCGATTATTATTCATCTTACACCCGGCAAAAGCACCTTTACATCCCTATTCATTTGCGGCAGCCTGTTCGTCCTTTGTATTCTTCAACGTGTTTCCCGTTCTAAATTTAAAATTCCCAACCGAAGTTAGCGCTTCAGCCGGGAATCAAATTTATAGGTCATAACCCATCGGCAATTTCTACAATTTCACCGTCAGGCATGAATTCATCGAAACGAATATGCTGTATTTGCCTCTTGGATCTCTTTAGCCCCTTGCATCATCGCATCAAGAACACCCCGATCCAATATTTTTCCGGTTCGACGGTCAAATAATCCCATGGGAACATCCCAATAATATGGGATTAACCCATTACTAATAGCAGTTTTTACAACATATTTATTAAAATACTCTACAGAAGCACTATTAAGTGCCTGATCCGACGGAGAATTGAGGGTTCGCTTAAACGCGCCATATTCGCCGATTATGACCGGTATGCCTTTATCTACAAACTTCTTTCTGACCTCGCTGAAAAGCGAATCGATATGCCCCTCCTCACCCCAGGAGGCATTACGGTCCGGTTCGGTTTCTGAATGGTTATTTTTCCCCCAATAGTAAACCACCCCTCCCCAGTCTGCATCTTTTTGCATGAGACAGAATTGGAAAGGCGTGTAGTAATGTACCTCCACCATCAGGCGATCATCAATCTTGTCTTTGGGCATGACGTTCATCAATTTACAGGTTTTTTCCATATCCGTTTCAGGTCCCTGGATAATAAGCGTACGTGAACTATTGTTTCCTCCGGTTGCACGAACAGCATCAACAAAGGTCTGATAGTAAGACAATAAAATAGACATTCCGACTGAATCTGACGCATTTGGTTCATTTGCACCGGCAAAGAGCAAATGTTCATCATAGTCTTTGAAGTAGTCCGCTATTTGGGTCCAGTACGCATATTGTCTTTCGTTTACTTTTGGCTGATTGGCCACATCAATCCTGTTTTCCAGCCATCCATTATCCCAGTGCATATTAATGATCACATACAAGCTATCGCAAATACAATAGTCCACAACATCTTTCACCCGGGCAATCCAGTCTGCATCAATCTCACTTGTAATCGTATCGGAGTGGCAAAACCAGGCTACAGGAATCCGGATTGTATTGAAACCGGCAGCTTTAACTGAATCAATTAATGTTTGTGAAGTCCGACCGCCCCCCCAGGCATCTTCACCACAGATCGCCTCCAAGGTGTTTCCCAAGTTCCAGCCAACGTGCATTTGCTTTGCTAATTCACGGGCGGTTGGCAGCTGTGCCCTTACATTCATGGACATCAAAAGTCCGACTGCAAAAATTAGCAGTTTTATTTTTATTATCATCATTAAATGTTTTAACGGTTATCTATTCAAGTCATATCGCTTAAGGGAAAGCGTTTTGGTGTCAGTTAAAAGAGAACTCTCATTTTGCAGCATTTTGCAAATCAAGACACTGCAAGATTTTATTCTATTGAACGTTCACAGTCATATTACCTTTTATATCACGCGATGAACTACCAAGAATAAGGTTGTAACTTCCTGGCTCCACTTCCCACTCACTTTTCAATTCGTTGTAGTATGCAAAACTGCTTACCGGAACATCCAGTGTTACCTCCTGACTTTCTCCGGCTTTGAGGAACACCTTTTTGAATGCCTTCAGTTCTTTGGCTGCACGGGCCACCCCGGATTTGGGCTTGCTCACATAAAGTTGTGCTGTTTCCGCCCCGTCAACTTTTCCGGAATTAGTCAACGTGAATGATACTTTTACTGTTCCTTCGGCTTTTACTTTGTCCAGATCAACAGTAGGTTTCGACCAGGCGAAGGTGGTATAGCTCAGACCATAACCAAAAGGGAACAGCGGAGCAATCTTCTTGGTATCCAACCAACGATAACCGACCAGGATATCCTCTTTATAATATACATTGACACTGTCGCCCGGGTAACAAAGTTTATCGAAAGAATGGGCGCCAATATCTTCCGGTTTTTTCGGGAACGAGATTGGGAGTTTGCCGGAAGGATTTACCTCGCCCGAAATAACATCGGCCAGCGCGTTGCCCGCTTCCGAACCAAGGTACCATCCCTGTACAATCGCCGGAACCTTGTCCACCCAAGGCATAGCAACTGCGTTTCCGCTAAGCAGGACAACTGCTGTGTTTTTATTTACATTCAGTAGCTCTTCAATCAGCTTGTCCTGTCCGAAAGGAAGGTTAAGAGACTGGCGGTCACCGCTTTCACAGTCCTGAAAATAGTTTTTGTTGAGTCCGCCAATAAAAAGCACGATATCGGCATCACGGGCAACTTCGATAGCTGCATTCACCAGTGAATCGGCATTCAATTTTGATGGTTCTTCCCTTCCGTAAAGCGATGGCCCGGATGCATAGCCCATGCTGTAAACAATGTGGGTCTCGCCATATTTGTCTTTCAATCCCTGCAACGGCGATACTTCATACGCCACTTTAAGCGAGGTAGAACCTCCTCCTACAACCATACTGCGGGAAGCATTTTCACCGATAACGGCAATTTTTTTGTATTTACCTGAAGGGATGGGAAAGAACTGTTCGTTATTCTTTAAAAGAACAATACCTTCCCGGGCAATCTCACGTGCAGCCTGGCTGTGTTCCGGCGAAACAAAGCGTCCGAAAGGCCGGTTGGCGCTCATAGTGGTGCGGAAGATTAAACGCAATATACGGCGAGCTTTGTCATCAAGTTTTGCGATGTCATACTTTCCTGATTTAAGTCCTTCCAGAAAGGGATCGGCCAGATAATAGCTTGAAAACGGGAAATGTCCCTGTGTTGTTAAGCCATTGGTGTAAGTCCCCATTTCGATGTCAAGGCCATTGTTGACAGCTTCGTCGGTATTGTGCACACCGCCCCAGTCGCTTACAACCACACCGTCGAACTTCCAATCCTGTTTCAGGATTTTATTCAGCAGAAGATCGTTATGGCAGCAGTACTCGCCCCTGAATTTGTTGTACGCTCCCATGATCGACCAGGCTTCTCCCTCCTGCACAGCCGCTTTAAAAGCTGGCAGATAAATTTCGTGCAGGGCACGGTCGCTCACATTTACATTGATTTCACCCCGGCATATCTCCTGGTTGTTCAATGCGAAATGCTTTACGCAAGCTGCAACACCATTGTCCTGAACACCCTGAACATACGGCACGACCATGCGCGAAGCCAGGTATGGATCTTCGCCCATGTATTCGAAATTCCTGCCGTTCAACGGGGTACGGTAAATGTTCACCCCCGGAGCCAGCAACATGGTTTTGTTGCGGTATCGGGCTTCTTCGCCAATCGACTTGCCAAACAACATGGCCATCTCGGGATTAAAAGTTGCAGCCAAAGCGGTTAACGCAGGGAATGCAGTACACGAGTCATTGGTCCATCCTGCCCCACTCCATTCGTCCCAGATTTTTTCGTCGCTAACACCATGAGATCCATCAACAGACCATACCTCGGGAATTCCAAGCCGTGCTACTCCTTTCGAACTAAACTTTGACTGGGCATGGCAAAGCGCCACTTTTTCTTCGGTAGTCATCAGCGAAAGGGCATTTTCGACCCGTTCTTCAATGGGCTTGGTAACATCAAGATAAACCGGTGTTTTTTGTTGTGCTGGCACCACTAGTGAGGCTCCAAGCATTATTGTGAAAAGAATTCTTGATTTCATTGATATATGCACTTATCTATTTAATAGGTTGATATTTAAAATTCTTAAACTGCACACTTCCTTCTCCAATGGCACAAAGGCCGATTCGCAGACTTAAAAAACCACTTAACCCGTTATGATTCAGCGAAGAAACTTCCAGCGAAGTTTCTATTTTTGTCCAGTTTTCGCCATCAGTACTGTAAAACATGTCTACCGTATTCTCTGTGTTTTTCAGCTTCAGAAAGACATGTTTTTCAATTACATTCTTTTCTGATGCGAACTGCCATCCCCGAAGATTGGTCAGGACATTTTCAGTGTCGGCCAGAATTCCTGAATATGCACTGTTATTATAAAACATCACCAAACCACCTACCGCATTTCCGTCAATGACCAACTCTACTTCCGCGGTATATGAATGGTCAGATGGAACACATAACATTGGCGAACAATTACTAACGTAATTTCCTTTCCCTTTTACGACCAATGAATTATCTGCGAAATGAAACCGGGTTGTATCATATTCACCAAAAAATTTCCATTGCAGGCCCAATGACTTTCCGTCAAAGTCATCACTTAGCGAAAAAGTCGATTTTGCAGTTTCGGCATAAGGCCGTTTGATCGGTTCTTCGGTTTTGACCCCATCGGTAATTTTAAACCAACCGTCTTCTGTCCATTCTATCGGTTCCATAAGGGTTTGGCGTCCCATGTTAAGGTAGTCTTTTTCATAGCCATGAAATACAACCCACCAACTTCCTTTTGTATCCTCCAATATCGTTCCATGACCTTTTGACCACCACCGTTCTGCTTTGCTCCAGGTTTTGACAATCGGATTGTATGGCGAATTCTCCCAAGGACCAAAAGGAGATTTCGAACGGGCTGAAATAATCATGTGACCAGTAGCTGGCCCTGCGGTTCCGCCCTCGGCAACCGTCAGGTAATAATAGTCGCCATGTTTTGTCAGTTTAGGGCCTTCCAATGCAAAAAGCTCGATGCTCCAGTCGCGTGGAATTGGCCAACCATCGTACGAGTGTGTAATTTCCCCGACTACTGAAAGTCCGTCATCAGATAACTGGACATAACCACCACTGTTGAAATATAAATAGCGTTTGCCGTTTTCATCGACCACGTGCCCGGGATCGATAGCCTTTATATTTAAATCAATGGGGTCGCTCCACTGACCATTGATTGAGTCGGCAACCACGACATAAATTTTATCATTGGCCGGGAAATAGATATAGTATTTGTCTTTATATTTTGCAATATCCGGGGCCCATACCGAACCAATATACTTGTGCAGTGCGCTGGTAACCGGGTTCCAGTTTATCAGATCCTTTGACTCCCAAACCGTCAAGCCGGGATAATACTCAAATGACGAATGAACCATATAATAAGTATCACCATCGCGCATAATACTTGGGTCGGGATAATCACCAGCAAAAACCGGATTTAAATAATACCCGTCGCCTTTATCGCAGGGTTGGGTCTGGTATTGGGCTTTTACGTGGAAGGTCAACTGGAAAAACAGAATAACAAGTATCGGTTTAATTATCACTTTCATTTTTTACATTGTTTAGGTTTGGTCGAATCAACGATATTGTGAGCACCCAGTAAGGATTTAAGAAAACAAATCGTAAAAATACGCGACATCCGCCCCGGATAGGTACTGTGATGTTTCTCACACAGTACTCTCTTGTATTTTCTTCGCCCCCGGAAACAAAAAATGCGTCATAAACAGAA
Source organism: Gaoshiqia sediminis (assembly GCF_025907915.1). Classification (GTDB taxonomy): domain Bacteria; phylum Bacteroidota; class Bacteroidia; order Bacteroidales; family Prolixibacteraceae; genus Gaoshiqia; species Gaoshiqia sediminis. The sequence goes on along the minus strand of NZ_JAPAAF010000040.1, from coordinate 19,163 downwards.
CTTATTGTTTATGACGCATTCTCGAACCAGTCCTCCAGACCGGCAAGCCCGGAACTGTCAAGCTATTCTCGCCAAACCAAAACCCCTGCAGGTTTCATTGTCTTTTCCCCAACAAGGATTTTTGCAGTTTCGGGAATGTTCATGTTATATTCATCGGACGAATAGTTCACGGCGATATTGAACCCGTCCCGCCAGTAAACATACACTCCCTCCGGATAGTCTTCCGTAGTTGCCCCGGCTGTTGTATAGATATTCCGTAAAATATCTTTTTCCAGTTTTGAATCATCCGTATCAACACCAAGGTAGGTTACAGAACCTTTGCCAATACGATGGCTTACCACAGCGGCTTTCCCTTTATAAAACTGGTTGTTGTACGTAGCAAGTACTTCAGTTCCTTTATCAGGCACAAGCAAATCGGCCCAGTTATTCCAATTATAATGGGTTGCGTTCATCAGTACATCGCCATTTTTATAGGGTGAAAGCATATCGGTTGCCTCAACATGTGCGCCGATTAGCCCTGCTATTGGCGCTGCTGTTTCTGCCTCCCAGAAATGCCCGCTTCGGTCTTTCATCGCTGTACGGCAGGTAATAACCAAATGGCCTCCACTGGCCGCATAATCGCGCCATTTCTCTACCAATGCCGAATCGGCCAATTCATACGCGGGAACAATAAGAAATTTATACTTGGAGAAATCAGCCGATTCCGGAATAACATCGACTTGTGCGCCGAAAGATTTTGCAATTTCCATAAATTTAACCGGGTAATTCCACGTGTCCCATTGAAAGGTTTGCTTTTGCCGGTCAATTGTCCAGTAATTTTCGAGGTTCCAAAGAATTGCCGTTGAACGAGCAGCCAGTTTCTCAGGCATTTTAACACCTGGTTTGTACTGTTTCCGCAGCTCTTTTATTTCCTTCATGAACTGCACATAGTCTTCACCTCCCGGCGATGGAGTTACACCATCCGTTTGCATAATGCCGGAATGGTATTGCTCCGAACTATATAAAACCTGGCGGAAGCGATAAGAACAGGCCAGCTTGCCGCCTCCCGCAAAAGTATGGTACAACCACATACGTATCGTGCCCGGTAGAAGCAGCGGATTATAGCTCCCCCAGTTCACTGGTCCCGGCTGGATTTCCATCACTCCCGAAACACCCCCGACCGATTTGTAATACTCAGCCGCAAAAAGAATTGCCTTACTGTTACCTAACCTAAACCCCTGCTCACCGATATTATCGCTGCCTCCGTTGGGATAAGCAGTGTATGCGGCAAAATCAAGTTTAGTAGTCCGTCTTGGATCAGCGCCAGACGAAATAGCTGTATAATTGGTGGTGATGTATTGATTGTCGAGGATATGCTCTCTTAAAACCCCGGCCTGAAAATCAAGAAATTCGGCCTGACTATCTGCTGAATAACGTTTAAAATCGAGCAAAGCATGAGGATTGTTGCCCCACCATCCAACTAATGTGGCGTTAGGGATTACAATCTCGTCGAACCCATTGAACCATTGGCTCCAAAAGGCAGCTCCCCAGGCAACATTCAAGGCATCGATCGTTTTGTACTTGTCTTTCAGCCACTTTCTGAACGCCTCCTGCGATGAAGGGCTGTAATCAGCAATTGCCGGCGGTTCGTTATCAACCTGCCATCCTATCACGTTTTTATTCCGCCCGTAACGTTTGCCCAGTTCGTTAACGATTTTTTCAACAAACATGCAGTATTTGGGGTTGACTGTAGAGTTTAGCCCACGGGTACCGTTTTCGGCCCGAATATAATGGCCATCCATAATGAAGGTTTCGGGATAGTTCACACGCATCCATGCCGGAGGCGTGGCCGAGGGGGTACACATTACTACTTTCAGCTTATATTTGGCACAAATCTCCACCGTCTTATCCAGCCATGCAAAATCATATTTCCCTTCTACGGGTTCCATTTTGCACCAGGCAAACTCAGCCAGATGGACAAACTCAAAACCCACATCGGCAATCTTCTTGATATCCCTTTCCCACTGACTTTCCGGCCAATGTTCCGGATAATAATAAATACCAGTTTTAATCAGGTCTTTTTCCGGGAAAAACCGGTTGGCATCCTGTGGCCTGGCAGTGAATCCTGAAATCATTAGTAATAGTAACGTTAATCCGCCTAAGGACCTTTTCATATTTTTTTTATTAATTCAACTAAAATTATCTTTTTATTTCTCATAAAACTTCAGGAACCCGAGCCTTTCGCTAACTTGCTTAATCCATTCACGAGCCATCAATTCGTGCCCAAACACGGTTGGGTGCACGCCGTCCCAAATCCAATAATCAATCGGGGCGCGTTGCTTCGCTTCTTCAAAAACCCTGGGGTAATCAACAACCACGGCATCAAAATCAACCGCAATCCGCTTCACGATTTCGGCGCGTTCAAGCGTTAACGGACGCCACTTTTCGTACTGCTCCTTACGCCATCCGGCAGCAAAAAAGAAGGGTAAACCCAACACGATTAAAATATCAGGATTCTGCTCCCTGCATGACGTAAGCAGTTTTCGATAAGTGGCTTCGAATGCATTGGTGTCCATCGCATTTTCTCTCCCTTCAACCAAAGCGTTCACATCGTTTATACCCACCAACAGACTTAACACATCCGGTTTTAAATCCAAGGTATCCGTTTGCCACCTTTTTTCGAGATCGCTAACCATATTGCCACTAATACCCCGGTTTAAAAATTGAAAACCATATTGCGGAAAATCAGCGCCAATCCGGCTCGAAACGGCGAAGCAGTAGCCATGCCCCAGAATGTGGTTCGGATCCTCGTTTCGCCCCCGGTTGCCATCCGTAATCGAATCGCCCTGAAACAAAAATCGCAGGTTCTCCCTTTCCGGTTTTTCGAACGTTGATGTTGCATGTGTACAAGCCGCTGAAAGGCCTGCCGTGGCCAAACCAGCGACTGATGCTAGTTTTATAAAATCTCTGCGGGAAGAGTTTTTTGTTGACATCTAATTTTCTTTAAAATCACAACTCACCTGCTGTACCGAAACCATTCGACTTAAGCCATCGATAACATGCCTCAGGCCATGTAGATTCAGTATTATTTGATCGTCCCATGCCATATCCGTGCCCTCCAGATTGATAAAGATGAAGCTCACACGGGACTTTAAACTGTTTCAACGCCATCGCATAACCGACACTGTTTTGTACCGAAACAGCTCCATCATCCATCGAGTGAACCATAAAAGCCGGAGGTGTTACACTATCTACCTGCAATTCATTCGAAAAATGTTTTACCCGTTCGGGCGATGGGTTTTTACCTATCAGGTTCTCCCGTGACCCCCAATGCGTGATGCCCGACTCCATGGAGATAACCGGATAAATGAGAATTGAAAAGTCAGGACGGGCGCTGGTTGAATCAACCGGTTCATAGACCTTTTCATTGAAATGAGTTGAAATAGTGGATGCAAGGTGACCTCCGGCGGAGAATCCCATGATCCCGATTTTCGCGGGATTGATGCCCCACTCTTTCGCACGGCTGCGCACGACGCGAATGGCCCGTTGACCGTCTTGCATGGGCCCAATCGATTTGTTTTCCATGATCCGGTCGTCGGGCAAGCGGTATTTCAGCACGAAGGCGGTTACACCAAAACTGTTCAACCATTTGGCCACCTGTTCGCCTTCATGTTTAATGGCAAGTCCCCAATAGGCGCCGCCAGGGCAAATAATGACTGCCGTACCCGTAGCCTTTGCTTCAGGTGCAGGATAATAATACAGGCAAGGGTTGGTAATGGCAGTCTTATCGACCCAGCCCGCAGCAGTATCCACCATCTGCTTGAATTGGTCGTTCTGAATAGCGCCGGGGATCTTTCCATTCCAAAGGTCAATTACTTTGGTTTGAGCTGAAAGACTTCCGCTAATTGCAAGAAGGCATATAAATGCCAACACTGTTTGTCTTAGTCCTGTATTTTTCATTTTCTTTTAAAATATTCGTTCATGATAAACCATGCTTTCTTTTTTTCGCCGTTTTCAGAAATCAATCCTTTTCGATTGTAACCGTTTTGGTAAACCAGGTTCATGCGGCCCAGCGATCGGTAATCGAACAGCAACCAAGGGCATACGCCACACAGGTTGGGAATATTGCCGAACATTTCTACTTGGTTCTTATAGATGGTTTCCTGATATTCTTCTGACCAGGAAGCTGCCTCGTCGGTTGGGCCTTGGGCACTGCCAGACTTTGCTTCGCCGCCAAATTCGGAAATGAACACTGGCTTATCAGGAAAAGAAACGTTCCATCTGGTCTCCGATGGTTTGCCCTGCCAGGGGATGTACCAGCCGATGTATTCGTTGACTGCAATGAGGTCGGAATACTTGTAGAGCGGGTCCCACACATTAAATGTATTGTTGTCGTAGCTGTGGGTATTCATCACGTGTACAATCAACCGGGTTGAATCCAAAGCCCTGCACTTTTGGGTTAGCTCAATCAAGGCTTCGTTGCGGTTCGGCGTACCCGGGTAGGTTTCGTTTGAAAGGCTCCATACAATTACGCCACAACGGTTTTTATCCCTTCGGACCATTTCGTTAAGCATGGTTTCCAGTTTTTGAGGAACAAGGCTGTCTGCAAATTGAATGTGCTGATAAACGGGCAGTTCGCTCCAAACCATCAAGCCCATTTTTTCAGCCTGCTTCACCATTTTTTCATTATGCGGATAGTGTACCAACCGGACAAAGTTACACCCCAATTCTTTGGCCGCTTCCAGCAACAGACGATTGTCCCCGTCAGTAAAAGCCCGGGCTCGTTTGTAGGGGTTTTCTTCGTGGATATTCACGGCCTTCAGGAATATCGGGCTGCCGTTTAACACCACTTTATCCCCTTTCACTTCAATGCTCCGGAAACCAATTTCATCACTGACGGTATCTGTTTTGCTTTCGATAACAAGCTTGTAAAGCTTGGGGTTTTCGGGCGACCAAAGCTTAAAGGCCGACTTGAATTCCACATAGGCCATTCCTTCTTCGTTCGTAGTTGCCTTGCGGCTCAAATTAAGCTCGGGAATCCCGATTTCAACGCTTTGTTGCAAGTTGGCCCCATTGAGCTTCACCCATCCCGAAACGGTATTTAGGCTCCCTTTTTTTAATTGGATGAAGTAGTCCTCGATGAAGGTTTCGTTGGTTTCGATTAAGTTCACATCGCGGGTAATTCCCCCGTAATTGAACCAGTCGTACCCATAGCCGGGCAAGCCGTTTTTCAAGCGGCGGTTATCTGCTTTCACAATAAGGGCGTTTTCCCCGTTTTTGACTTTACCGGTAATTTCGAACTGAAAGGGGGTGAAACCGCCTTCGTGGCTGCCAATTTTTTCACCATTCAGATACACATCAGCGGCATAATTCACCGCCCCAAAATGCAGGAACAGTCGTCTGTCCGGCTTTGCGGTATAGTCGAACTGCTTTTTGTACCATACAGTCCCCTCCAAATAAGTCAGTTCGCACAGTTGCGAATTGAAGTCGCCCGGCACATCCAGTTCAGGGCCGCCTTCAAACGAATATTCCACAAAATCGGTCTTCTTTTGCGGTTTCTTTTCCTGCCACACTTGCTTATAGTCGCCTGCCCCGGTCGGATCAAGTATCACCGTCCACTTGCCATTTAAACTGGTCGTGTTTCTTGCCTGAACATTAATCATGGCTGTTTGTGCATTCACACGACCTATGAAAAGGATAAAAACCAACCCAATTAATACCCCTTCCGTTATTACTGTCTTAAAGTATTTCTTCATTAAAAAATATTGTTTGCCGGATGACTTGCCCGATATTTCAGGTAAAGTAACCGTGTGATACTATAAAAACTCAACTTTGAGAACCGTTGCTATTTCATCCATAGCTTCAGCATTGGGTGTTGTAACCGTTAATTTATCTCCGCTAACCGACCATCTCAACTCAACGCCGCTTCCAACCACGCTAACACGTGAGATATCCTGATTCTGGTTTGTTTCAAAAACATGTTCCAGTTCGATTTCCGTATTGGGTTCAGGCAAGCCCAATAAATAAACATACAATGTATTTCCATCTTTCGATTTGGTAAACCGAACATCGTCCTTTGTGTATTTCATGGTAGCTGATTGTCCGCCGAAATGTCCTTTCTCAAATTCAGCAATTCCATAGCCAAAAATAGAATGGACACGTGTACTGTATACGGCTTCTTCGTGTTTCTTAATCCATTCTCCAATTGCTTTTAAAACGTCTTGCTGCTCTTGCGGAATGATGCCATTTGCCATCGGAGACACGTTCAACAGTACCACTCCTTTTTTACTCCACACGTCAATCATATTGCGGATTATCAAATCGGCTGTTTTGTACTTCAACCCGTTGGTGTAGCACCAGCTACCATCACTAATGGTTATATCTGTCAGCCAGTATTTTTCTGAAATATCAGTTTTCCCGCCCTGCTCAATATCAATCAATGCAACACTATCAGGTAAATCTTCCTGTTTATAGAAAGTTATTGGTTCCTGACCCCGGCTCACAGCAGTATTATAATGGTGGGCTACCATTTTTTGCCGGTATTCTTCAGGTATAAAATCTAACCACGAATCGAACCAAATCATATCCGGCGCATATTTGTCAACGACCTCATTAACTTGTCCTAACCAATATTCATGAAACTCATCGGCAGGGATGTTGCCATACAGATACTTAAGCTTTTCATCAATGGTGCTTGTAACAGCATCAGGGTTATATGCATAATGACTATCCATGCCAACGTTTCCACTATTGGCCCAATGGGTACTATCGTTAGCATACCGTTGCAGGTTTCGTGCATGATGGAAGGTGGTTATGGTTTTCATATCGCGTTTTTTAAGTTCCGACAGAAGCTCCCCGGTAATATCCTTTTCAGGTCCCATATCCGCGGCATTCCACGGGTTGATTTCGCTGTCCCACATGGCGAAACCATCGTGATGTTCTGCAACCAGACCTGCAAATTTGGCTCCAGCGTTTTGAAACAGATCAGCCCATTGTGCGGCATTAAAATGTTCGGCCTTAAACATGGGTATAAAATCGTGATAATTAAAATCAGCTCCATAGGTTTTAACGTGGTAATCGTGAACATCAGCTCCCCATTGTCCTTTTTCAAGGTTTGTATAATACATCCATGCGGGATACCACTCTGAACTGAATGCAGGCACTGAATAAATTCCCCAGTGAAAATAGATCCCAAGCTTGGCATCTTTAAACCATTCCGGCTCGGTATTATATTTAGCTAACGATTCCCAGCTCGGCTCATAAACATTCACTATCTGTTTGGATTGTTTTGGAGTGCATTCAAATAAAGAGCAAACGATAGCAAGCAGACAAGCTATTTTTAAGGTTCTTTTAATTCTATTCATTTGTTCTGTTTTTTTATGGTGATAACTATTTGGCTTCTTCATGATTAATTCTTTTATGTAACTACTTTTTCCAGAGACCGCACCATTCCGTCCGAAAAAAGGTTTTTGCCTCGAACAATGCTTCCTCGCGGACGGCTTTTCTCGTTTTCCCTTTACCCCCGGTAAAAACCGGGGGCTATTGATATATTACCCCGCAGGGGTAAGAAGTAGAACTATTCGGCCGCTAATGTAGCCGTTGCAACCGGAAGCGCGCCGCTTTTGGCAACAATGGTAATTTCGCCTTTCTTGTCGGTTGACTGCACCACAGCAAGGCACCCCCCTAAATATGCTTCCATCTTTCCACCTTTAAACGAGGTGTGGCTTTGCTGGTTGCCGTTGCCAACGGCTGCCAGCTTTCCTGCCCCATTCACTTCAAAGGTGATCATGTTGCTGGCAAAAGGCACAGGCACATCATTGGTATCCAGCACTTGTACGGTAACATAGCTTAAATCCTGCCCGTTTGCTTTCAATGTTTTCCGGTCTGGTGTAAGCACGATTTTGGCTGGTTCACCGGCTGTTTGCACTGCAAACGACACGGTTATGCCATCTTTCGTTTTGCCGAAGGCTTCTAACTTCCCAGGTTCGTAGGGCACTTCAAAAAACAGGAAGGCTTCCTGCTTTAAGTCCCATTTACGGGTTCCCAAAGACTTTCCGTTCAGTTTCAGTTCGACATCGGGTACATTGGTATATACATGCACAGCCAATGTATCTCCAACTTTATCGTGGTTCCAGTGAGCCTCAACCTTTGGCCAGTTCCAGAAAGAACAAATCTCCCTGTCCCTTGCCGATTCATCGGTTTGCACGGCTATATATACCATCGGCTCATTGTTCCACAATGCTTTTCGGAACCAGTACCCGGGTTTTGGGAAGCCGCACATGTCAACGACTCCACAATCGGCGCCACGCCAGGGCCAGGTCGGCCATGTTTTCCAGAACTCGCAGCCGGTACCAACTTCGCCAATCCCGGCTTCGCCGATGTAGTCAAAACCGGTCCACAGGAACTCGCCGGCCACATAATCTTCCAGTTGTCCCTCCAGCCATTGCTCATAGGAGCGCAATTGCCAGCAATCGCCGGGGTGATAGGGATAAATAACCGTCTCGGAGCCAAAAATCACCCGGTTCGGGTATTTCTCGTGGTCGGTTTCGTAAAAAGCCTCTTGATAATTGTAGCCTGTTATATCAAGCAGTTCAAGAACCCCAAAGGAGTTGAAGTTAACAATTTCGTTACAGGCCAAGGTGAAGGGACGTGTGTCATCATGCTTGCGCGAAGCCTCAAGCAACATGTTTATTATTTTCAGCGCATTGTCCTTGTTGTACTGTTCGCGCAATTCGTTGCCAACGCTCCAGGCAATAACCGAAGGATGGTTTCTGTCGCGCTTAATCCAGTTTTCTACATCCCTTTCGTACCATTCCTCAAAATGGGGTGAATAACCCGCCGGTGTTTTTCCATCCATCCACTCGTCAAAAATCTCGTCGATCACCACAAAACCCATGCTGTCGGCATAGGCAAGCAATTCGGGGGATGGCGGGTTGTGACTCATCCTTAACGCATTGCATCCCATTTCTTTTAAAATGGCCAATTGCCGTTTATGGGTGTAATCAAAGACGGCAGCGCCCAATGGCCCACCATCGTGGTGGTTGTTTACCCCTTTCAGTTTCAGGTGTTTCCCGTTAAGCGAAAAACCCTTGTTGGAATCGAATTTGAAAGTCCTGACACCAAAAGAGGATGCGTAACTGTCGACCAAATCGTCTGACCGTACTTCAACTTGTAAACGATACAAATTGGGGGTTTCAACAGACCAAAGCGCCGGATTTTCAATTTGAATGTTTTGTTCAACCTTTAGTTGCTGACCAGCTTTGATGTCTATTTTCGATTCGGATTTACCTGCTTCATTACCTGAAGCATCAATAAGCTTAGTGATCACCGTACAAGATTGATCCGCTTCGTTTTCATTACTCAATTCGATGGAAACATCGACACTTGCTTCGTTTTCGTTCGCATCAACTGTACGGGCAAATACGCCCCATTGATTGATATGCAGCTTATTTTTGGCAACCAGCCAAACATGGCGGTAAATACCCGATCCGGTGTACCACCTTGAGTTGGGCTGTTCGGTGGTATTTACCTTTACGGCCAGAATATTTGCCTCTCCCGTTGGATTCAAGTGCGGCGTCAGGTCATAATAAAAAGAAGAATAGCCGTAAGGACGGATACCAAGGTAATGCCCGTTAATCCACACTTCGCTGTTTCGGTACACACCGTCGAATAATACGGTAAGCTTTTTATCTGTGAATTCCTTTTCTGTGATAAAACTTTTCCGGTACCAGCCAATACCGCTGTAGGTATAGCCACCGCCTGCTCCGGTAGTAAAGGTTGAATCGAATGGCTGTTCAATACTGAAATCATGGGGGACATCCAGCAAACGCCATTCCGAGTCATCAAAACCGGGCTGCTCAGCGCCCGGATGATCATTCAGGGCAAACTTCCAGTCGAAATCGAAAGGAATTTTGCCGTCGTTCACCTTTTGGTTGTTTTTGCACGATGTGAATGCCACGAGGCACATCAAAAAAGAAACAAGTGCTATTCTTTTCATTGGATTGAATTTCTAATAAATCATTCAGTGATCACGTCCACTTCCGCATATCCGGCAACATCGTCTCCCATCGTGTTTTTCAAAGCGCGTAGTTTGATATAACGGGCCATCTCCGGCTTGAAACTTTTAATCTGCCATACGGGGTTGTTCTTAATGTTGGAGAATTCACCCTGACTCACCAATTTCCATTTTTTATTGTCTGCCGACACCGAAAACTCATATGTAGTGATGATACCGGAACTCCATTTGTTCTGATCCGGAAGGTACCTGAAACCGCTAAGATTTTGGTTGCTACCCAAGTCAACGACCAAATCAATGGGCATCTTTTCGTCTCTCTGATGCCATGCACTGGATGGATCTCCGTCCAAGATTGCACTGGCCTTTTTATCATCTGTTCCCACAATTTTCCAATCCTTTTTCGAGATATCGAATGACTCTGAACCAACAGGGCTGCTTTTAGCTGAAGCAGGATCATAGGCAATTGCTCTTAACTCCAATTTGCCGTCGGCGGTAAAAGGCCCGGTATATTTATTGGATTCGGGAGTTGGTTCAGTACCATCTAATGTGTAGTAAAAAATCGGACCGATATCATTGGTGGTTATTGTTACTTCTCCGGATTGATTCCGGGTAATAGACGGTGCATTCAGAAATACAGGTGCATTATAAACCCCGATATTGGAAATGACAGGACAACATTTCGAACCGATAATACTGAAACGAACCTTAGTAGCCTCAACTGCCGGAAAACGAAGGATACGCTTATACCCAATAGTGGTTGCTTTTGCGATCTCTTTCCAGTTCCCATCGACAAAGGCTTCTACCGTGAAGGCTTTCACACGCTGTCCCAGACGGATGTATTCCTGTGCCAGAAAACGGTTGAACAGGGTTGGTTTGCCCAAATCAATAGTCAATGAAGCTGTGTTCACGCTGTCATCAGTCGCCCAATACGAATCGCTATCGCCATCTATTGCGTTAGCTGCCGCAAATGCTTTTGCATTTCCGCGAACATTCGAGGCTTCAGCCATTGCTTTTTCTGCTAAGTTTACAGCGAAAGATTCTTTCACTGCCTGTCCAAATTCCAGTGCATTTTTTTCGTCAGTCGGATGGATCAGGCCATTGGGCATAATCGGGAAGTTGAGCAAAAGGGTTCCGTTGCTCCCAATAGAGTGATAATAGGTATCCATTAACTGGGGTACTGTTTTCACTTTGCTGTCTTCATTCGGGTGGTAGAACCATTCCGGACGGATAGAAGTATTTACCTCAGCAGGAACCCATGAATCCCCGTCTTCAACGCCATAATGCAACATTGCCCATGGAACATCGCCAGTCCCATTCAGCAAACTCCAATTGGTTTCGCCAACGTAGCCATCTTCTGTACCAACCCAGCGAAGATCAGCACGGTCACCGCCATCGTTCCAAATGACAATGTTTGGCTGTAGCTCACGAACGAGTTTATAGGTATTTGGCCAGTCGTAATAAGTTGTGCGGTCAATTTTTCGCGTTTCATTAGCTCCGCCGTAATAACCATCGCCACCATTGGCTCCGTCGAACCATACCTCGAAAACATCGCCGTAATTGGTAAGAAGTTCTGTAAGTTGGTTGCGGAAATAGGTGATGTATTCAGGCTTTCCGTAATCGGGATGGTTCCGGTCCCATGGCGACAAATAAACCCCGAATTTCAACCCGTATTCCTTACAGGCATCGGCCATTTCGCGCACCATATCGCCCTTGCCATCTTTCCACGGGGCATTTTTTACCGAGTATTCCGTGTATTCAGAAGGCCAAAGACAAAAACCACAATGGTGTTTGGCTGTAATAATGACCCCCTTCATACCGGCTTCTTTGCAGATGCGGGCCCACTGCCGGCAATCCGCATTTTCAGGGTTAAACAGGTTCACATCCTCATCTCCAAAACCCCACGACTGATCGGTATAGGTATTCAATGAGAAGTGAACAAAAGCGTAATACTCCATTTCCTGCCATCTCATTTGGTTTTCTGATGGCACAGGACCACAAGCCTCAGGGGCTTTTACCTGTGTGCAACTTAAGAAGATGGAGGAGATGGAAAAAATGATCCCATATAAAAGATACTTAGTCATATTATTTAGTTTATTAGTTTGTCTGTACTGAGATTAATGTGTTATTCAATCTTAATGACTACCTCATTACCTTTGAGCGTTTCGGAATCAGCTTTTAACCTGATTTCACCGGCTTGTCTATCGGCCTGTACCAATACCATACAGTACCCGTTAAAGGCCATACGCTGACTTGCTTTATCCGGCTCGTGGCTGTTGGGGTTTCCATTACCTGGGCCTTCAAAAGAAAACGTCACCAGGTTATCGGCTGTCGGCACTACGCGTCCCTTAGCATCTTTAATGGCCACCTTTATTACTGCCCCATCGCATCCATCGGCTTTTAGTGTACTTGTATGCTGTCTCCTTCTTTTTCTTTCCAATTCCAATGCGGGAAAACCCAATGCCTGTAGGCAAATAACCATTTCCTCCCGACTGGCGACCCAAATCATCGTCATGAACAAAAGTGCCCTCTACACACCAATCGTGCGGAAGGTTGACCTCTTCCCAATCAGCCGGAAAAAATGAAGAGCTACTTTTAAAAATTGTATAGTCGATAACAGAATCTTTCTTCTCAATAATTGGAACATTGATATCTGTTATACCACCCTGACCACCCCTGACAACAAGCTTCATGGCGATATCGCCTTTATGGAACTGCCAGTTGAAGTCAAAATCTTCTTTGGCCCTTTGTCCTGAGCTTATTGACTGTTGGTTTTGACTGCTTCCTTCGAGAGAGAAAAGCAAAAGTACAATTGCAAAAACCAAGGAAGTTAACTGTCGCATAAATGAAGGTTTCAAATTTTGATATTTCTCCGATTTATTTAATTTCAATAAACTCGGGTTCATAAGGGGTAATGGTAAAGTTGCCCGAATAATCTTTGTCAAAAAGGATGCTGCGCGACTGTCCGTTCATTTTGATTTCTTTTGGCTCGCCACTTACATTCAAATATAAGAAGTGTTTTTCATCAATTTGCCTTGCCATAACTCCCGTTGGAACATCCGGGCCTTTTTTTATTACTAGTTCGGCAATCAGCTCATCGATCAAGTCGCCAAGTACTTCGCCTTTAGCAGGCAGGCCAATATATATTGCACGTCCTTTCCCGTATTTGTTCGAAGTCATTATCGGGTAATCCTTGTCAAGACTGGTAAGCTTACCTATAACTTCTGCACCTTTGGGTTCTACAATGTCGAACCTTGCCGATTCGGTATCAATGGCTTTTCCTTGATAGGTGAACTCGAGCTTTTTGCCTTGGCAGGATTTTCGCGATATTTCGTTCATCGGTTCGGTTTCTTCAAAACCGGCAACGCGAATACCAAATACATCGCTCAACATTCCGGGATGCGTGGTGGCAAAAACTTGTCCGGTGGTGTCAACAATGGCCGAGTTCGCGGTCATGATCACCGTTCCTCCGTTTTTCACAAAGTCGCGGATTTTATTAGCAGTCCTTTCATCCATAACTGCAACTCCAGGAACTACCAACAACTTGTAATTCAACACACTCTCACTTATCTCAAGAATACGGGAATCCATGTTGCGGTAATAAAACAGGTCCCAACAAGCTTGCAGTTGGTTTTCGTGCTGCTCAGGGAAGGATGCACTTGCAATTTGGCTAGGAAAAGAAAAAGCCAACCCAACTTCTGCATTAAGCTGATACGGGAAATATTTCTCAATTTTTTTAAATTCGGTGGCTATTTGCTTGTATTCATCGTATTTACGGTTGGGAACGCCGTCCCAGTCGAGCATCCCTTCAAGGTACTGTTCTTCACCCGCCCACATGCTTTGCCAGGTCCATCCACAAACCATTTGGTTGCCATACATCAAGGTGGCATACGCTGATTTCCGGATTGAATTCGGAGCAGCGGTCATCGTGGTAAATTCGTTACACCAAAATGGGTTTTCACTTTCAAACTGAATCCGGGATATTCCAAACGCTGAATTCATGACACCATAATTGGTTATGAGCGAATTGCCCGGATAAAACCCGCAACCATGGCGTGTCATTTTACCGGAATAGGCAATCCTAGAATAATCGAAATACTTCATCGGGCTGTAATACCAGGCATTGGTGTTGGTATGAACGTTTGGGGCATTGGTGTTCACCACATCAATCACTTTCAACAAGATTCCATTGACTTCGTCGGAAACAAAGCTGTGGAAATCGAGGATTTTCTCGGGAGCACCGTTTTTCTGTCCTGTTGAAGGTAGCCCAACTTCATCGAACCCATTTAACCTGCGCGACCAACGATGGGTTGCCCAAGCATTGTTTAAATTATCGAGATTTGAATATTTGCTTTGCAACCAGGTAATAAACCTCTGGCGAACGGTTTCGGAATACGAAATCGGCCCATCGCCCGATTCGTTGTCGAAGCCGAAAGCCAGCAATGCCGGATGTTTGGCATATCGTTTCGATATTACATCGGTAAAGCGTAAGGCATATTTCTGGTAGTTGGGGTCGCCCACATCGTCCATATAACGGTGGTTGGGGTATTGCACGTTGCCATTGGCATCGACCACATCGATAGAAGGAAATTTTTGATGAAGCCAGATCGGTGCGGGACGAATGGCAATATCGAGGATAACCTTAATACCAGCCTTGTTCAACTCGTCCATCACTGCATCGAACCATCCAAAATCGAAAATTCCCTCCGACGGTTCGTAACTGTCCCAAGCCAAGTGCCCCATACGGACAACGCTGAACCCGGCGGCTTTCATCAGTTCAATGTCGCTTTTTATTTTTTCGGTGTTTTTGTCGTCATGGGGATGATAATTAGCTCCAACATAAAGTTGTGCGTTCCCGTTTATCAAAGAAAAAGAGAAAATTACAATTGCTATAACTAAACATCTAATTTTATGCTTCATTTGGTTTTCGTCAAGTTAGGTTTTTAGAAAAATATCCGGGCACTAATTTCCGTAAAAAATAGAGGCCACAAGGGACTTTATGTGTCGAAGAGGGTATTGTGATGTACTAATTACAATCCCAACATCATGTAACTGGCGAGTAGAAGCCGGAAGTTTTAGGTGGTGTATTCCTATACAAAAAAATACACCGCCTAAAAACAAAACAGGTTACCAACCTGGATTCTGCATTCGAAGCGAATTCCTAATCTTGTTTTAATCAGTGCCATGTCTTGCATATTTTCTAAACCCACAATTCTCTTTTAAATCCGGGTTGTTTTTACCGAAATGTGTGTCTTGGCCCCATCGAAATTGGGAACACCACCTTCGCTTCCATATTTGCAGTCTTTGACTACCCGGCCAGATCCAACCACCTGAACGTGAATAACTAGATTTTGCTTTGGATGCCGGAAAGTGAACTTTTTCGCTACGGAACGGCTTTACTGACTGTGGAGTAACTATCTGCCTTAAAAAAGAGTACCAAATTCACAACAAACAAAGGAGGAGTAAATTTCATGGTCAGAATAGGTCCTAAGTTATTTAGGAAAAAAAATCCGGCAGACCGCGAAGTAAATTCTGATCTGCCGGAAATTTAACATTCACTGCCAAAATTGAATTCCCACGAACAATCCTTAGCCGATATTTGTATTCGCCATGGTTTCGTCCAATGCGATCTGTTTCTGACGATTATTTGTAAACGTCATTTTGATCGCACAATGGGTTTTTCAACAACTCTTCCGTTGGAATCGGCATATCCATCTTTGCAAGATTGAAATTGAAAGTACGAATAGTATTCCACGAATCATTTCCAATTTTGGACAAACAATGTCTATTCTACGAGAACGCTGCTTCTCCCCCAAGCAAACTCATATAGCCTTATTTTTCAAAATATAATCTCTCAAACTGCCACTAAACAATTATCAATAAAGGGACGATCCTTGTTCCTAACTTACTGCGTTTTAAACACGACAAAGTCCCATCACTATTCTTGAGGGGACTTGCCGTTCATCCTTGAAACACTGAAAAGAGAAAAAGTCCATGAGCATTCAAAGAAGCTTTCAGCATGCAGAAAACTTGACTCAATTCAATATTTCTGAAGTTTATCACCAGAGGTGCCCAGATCAAAAAGACCCTGATGGTAACTTAAGCTGGGCGCCCACGAACTTGCGCCACAGGCATTGCTGCCATTCTCAAGCCGTAGATTTTCATTATCGGCAAGGGTATTGTAGGCGTAATCCACCAGCTTCCGGTTCACCAGGCTCTCGATTTCATTTGATTTGTTTGAAATTTACTATTCAGCAGAAAATACAAGCTTGTAGTTCTTCACGATTCCTTTATAATCGGATCTCACCATAGCAGCTCCAGTTGTTGACTTAGCTTGCTCAACATTTATTTTCACCGCTTTATCGCTGGCAACTGCTTTTACCTCCGGTATTTCAGTTGACTCCGTAGAAATTTCTACAGTTGTCTCATACAAATCATATCCAACAATACCGTTTGCATTGGTCGACCGAACCGGGGTCTCAGGAATTTCAATAGCCTTACCGTTTACTTCAATTCTAACAGTGGGTGCTACCGGACGCTCGATTTGCTTTTTAGCCGAGCTGAAACCCAAGCCCATGAAATCGAACAAGGCTTCCTGATCGGCACCTTCGGCTACCAAGAAAATGGCGTGTTTCTTGTCCAAACCTTCAACAAATTTGGCCACGTCGATGGTAAATTGGGTGATTTCTTGTTTCGAATTGGCAGGAACCACAATTTCACCAATTTTTTGGCCTTTCCAAGCTGCATTGTCCCATGGGCCATCCATCCAAACATTCACCTTGAAGCTTTTAGTCGTTTTGGGTTGAATGAAAAGATTGAACGCTGTTTTGTTTCCTTTTTTGGCACCTTCGAATGCTTTCAAACCTTTGGTGTCTTTGTCAAGTCCGCCAAAACCAAAGTATTTGAACCCAACGATGGTTCCGTTTTTCATATTGGTAATGGGCATGTGGTTGTCCCAAATATCCCACGAATCTTGTTGCAGGCTTACATCCGAAAGATAGCAAGCGTAACCCGCTGAATAATATTGATATGGATCGAGGCCATAAACATGAAAACCTTCGGAAGTTACTTCGGCACCCTTGTATTCAATGCCTTGATTGTCTTTTACGCCCCAAATTTGATCTTTGGCGAACGGATCGTACCCGCGAATGACCGCTGTTCCACCTTGGGCAACAGGTTTTTCGTCCCACTGAATGGTGATGGGCGCTACCACTGCCTGACGTGCAAAACCGAAGTTGCGTGGTGGACGGTGGTAGAAAACGTACCACTGTCCGTTGATTAATTCGATGCTACCATGGGTGTTGTGGCCACCGTTGGCTGTCACAATCTTCGAACCGTCCTGATTCAAAACCGGACCGCGCGAATCGACCAACACGCCCCCACTTTTCCAAGGTCCCAGTGGCGAGTCGGCAACAGCGTAACGCAAGGTAGAGTTCGAACTGCCCACACCGTATTCCGGACCAGAGTAACCGCTGAACACGGTAATGTATTTGTTGCCCACCTTGCGGATGGACGACGCTTCAAAGAAGTTAAATGTTCCCAAATCCTGATCGGCATACACATTGGGATATACCGTCCCTTGTGGATCCTTGATAACTCCGTAACGAGCGCTGGCAGGAATCATAAAGTTGACGACCTCGGTGCCGGGACGTAACGAATACATCGTTTTTTGATCCAATTGTGCTGCATTGGATCGTTGAAAGCCCCAAAAACCATACGCGCGGAAGCCGATTTCGAAATCGGGATCATTGGGATCGGTCACATATTCAATGTACACGGCGGGGTCGAAACCCAAAATGCTACCGGGCACGGTGTGGGTTCCATCTTCGTTCAGGTTGATGGGAGTGAAAGGGCCATCAGGACGAGAGCCTTTACAAACCATGGCTTCGCGGCCACGGCCACGGCTGTGGGGAAACAAATAGTAATCCCTGGTGCCGTCTTTCCGTTTCACTTCAACCAGGTCGGGGGCATACATTACATCCCATTGCCCTTCAATGTTGTAGGTAAAAATGGGGCCTTCGTCGCGCCATTCGCTCAGGTTTTCAACGGGTGCAGACCACATCCGAATATCTGGGCCACAATAGCTGGTAAAACGAAGGTCGTGCGAACCAATAATGTAGGCCCGGTATTTTCCAGGATTGTCAGGATCTTCAAAAACACGTGGCTCGCCGTCGGGCAAGTGTTCCCACAACGGGAGGTAAGGGTTGCCGCTGCCACGATGGACAAATTTCCCATCGGCTTTTGCTTCTGATACAAAAAACAGTATCACCGAAACTGCTAATATAAAAACCATGAACTCACTCCTACATGCACATTTTGCTTTCTTCATTACAATATCTTTTAGTCGTTTAATCTTTCTTTAAAACCATTTTTAATCTTCCAATTCCTGACCAAAATCGGGAAATCCGTCTTTACGCCAAAGCAACATCCTTACGCTGGGTATGACTGTTGGGATCAGCAAACGATGGCCCTTTTATCTCTTTAAAATCGCAGACATGGTACACCATCAGGTCGGCTCAAACAAGTCCGTAGGTTAGGAATGGTCGGTCGTCCAATAAATTTAACCCTCGTTATCTCCTACTATATTTAATATTTCAGAATCCATTATTTAATCACGAAGGTATACGTTTTGCCTACCTCGGTTGGTAAATCGTATACCTTCGTTTGTTTGAGATCCAAGGTATTCAGCTGGGCTGCCTCTGAAATTAGCGGCCTTTTAACTTGTGCTGTCTCGTAAAACGGATTGGGATTGGTTCCTGTTGCTGCTACCAAGCCATCTCCTGCTGCCTGAACCACTTCGTTAGGAACTCGAATACGACAATTTCCACCTAAAGTTGATTTAATCTCAATTTTTTGCACTTGTCCATCTTTCCATGTGAAACTCAGCTCGAAACCACCAGGAGCCCGAAGTCCGGTTATTTCACCATCTTCCCATTCATCGGGCAGAGCGGGTAGCAAATGGATGGCACCATCGTGGCTTTGCATCAGCATTTCGGCAATGCCGGCCGTGCAGCCAAAGTTCCCGTCAATTTGAAATGGCGGATGCGCATCGAAAAAGTTGGGATAGGTTCCCCCGTTTCTTCCGCCATTCACCGGATCAACCAGCGTCAGTTGATCTTTGATCAGTTTCATGGCATGATTCCCATCGAGCAGGCGGGCCCAAAAATTCACC
>NZ_JAPAAF010000003.1 GCF_025907915.1 Gaoshiqia sediminis | reverse complement strand
AAATATAAGCCATGGCTACACTGGATTAATGCTGAATATTAGTATTTTACAAACAACCACGTGTTGACAAAATCATGTTTCGAACACTAATGATTGCAAATTCGCACCAGCAGGGAAAAACCACTTCCCCCTGCGCTTCGCTTGGGTACTACTCCTTTGCAGGAGTAGAAAAAATTGCGTTTCGGGAAGCGTCTATGCTCGAAGCGGCAAAGTCCCCTTCAGGGGATTTAGGGGTTAAAAGCAAAGCAAGCACTGAATAGGGAATCTTGAAAATCGGGCCGGGCCAAATCGTTTTCGGGTGTTTGGGAAAAAGGGAATAGCGGCAATTCGCCCCCTGACCCCCAAGCTGGGGAACCGGCGCAACTATCAGGTCACCTATGCTCGAAGCGGAAAGTCCCCTTCAGGGGATTTAGGGGTTAAAAGCAAAGCAAGCACTGAATAGGGGAATCTTGAAAATCGGGCCGGGCCAAATCGTTTTCGGGTGTTTGGGTAAAAAGGAAATAGCGGCAATTTACCCCTTGACCCCCAAGCTGGGGAACCGGCGCAACTATCAGGTCACCTGTGCTCGAAGCGACAAAGTCCCCTTCAGGGGATTTAGGGGTGAAAAAAGCAAGAAAATACAGTTGGATTTACCATGTAAATCTAAAATCAATTTTTAAATTTGCATGGTAAATGGTGTTTTTGATGATGTATATTCCCAGAGAAATAAAAGAGAATGTCCGAAAGGCATTGAAGAATAACCCGGTTGTAGCCTTAATTGGCCCGAGGCAATCCGGAAAGTCCACCTTGGTGAAGAAGATGCTGGAGGATTATCCGGAAAGTATCTATCTGGATCTGGAGCGGCCTTCGGATTTGCAGAAATTGAGTGATGCAGAGTGGTTTCTTTCATCGCAAAAGGGAAAGCTGATTTGTATTGACGAAGTGCAGCGGATGCCGGAATTATTTCCCCTGCTCAGAAGTCTGGTTGATGAATGGGGCAGAAATAGTTTATTCCTGATGTTAGGATCGGCCTCCAGGGATTTATTGAAACAAAGTTCGGAGTCTCTGGCTGGCCGGATAAGCTATAAGCGGCTTACACCTTTTTTGTGGAAGGAATTAGGAGGTGACTATACGCTTGAGAGCTATTTTTCCCGCGGGGCATTTCCCCGGAGCTTGTTGGCCGAAGATGATGAGGTATCCTTTGAATGGCGGGAGGATTTCATAGCCACTTTCCTGGAGCGGGATTTATTGCAGTGGAAAGGATTTACGCCCGTCACGATGCGACGTCTTTGGCAGATGCTGGCCCATGTAAACGGACAAACGGTAGATTACACGGCCTTAGCCAGGTCGCTTGGCGTATCCAATGTAACGGTTAAGAATTACATCGATTTACTGGAAAGTACTTTTATGGTGGAGGTGGTTCCGGCTTATCGCTCCAATTTAGGGAAACGCCTGGTGAAAGCGCCGAAAGTTTACCTGGCAGATTCGGGGATTACCGCTGCTTTGCTGGGATTGCGCAGTTTTGAATCACTATCGGGCCATCCTTCGTTTGGGGCAATCTGGGAACAAATTGTTTTAATCAATCTGAAAGGGATATTTCCGGAGGCCTCGTTCTTTTTCTATCGTACAACTAACGGCGCCGAAGTGGATTTTGTGATGAACATCCGAAATGCGGTCTTTGCCATTGAATGTAAATCCACCTTGTCGCCATCGCTTTCAAAAGGAAATTATAATTCGTTTGAAGACATTGCACCCGATCATATTTTTATAGCCTCACCCGTAGCCAAAGGTTGGCCAATGAAAGAGGGAATTGATGTAGTTTCCTTGGATGAGCTGGAAGTGAAAATCAGGGAAAAAATGAATCGTTGAGGGATGGGGAAAGTCATCAACCATCCGCGTTCTCGTATCCCCCGGCTAGCGCCGGTTTGTAACCAGTGCTGTGCCAGCAAGGCCCTATCTGATTGTTCATCAAGGGCACGAATTGCAAATTCGCACCAGCAGGGAAAAACCACTTCCCCCTGCGCTTCGCTTGGGTACTACTCCTTTGCAGGAGTAGAAAAAATTGCGCTTTGGGAAGCGCCTATGCTCGAAGCGGCAAAGTCCCCTTCAGGGGATTTAGGGGTAAAACGAATCGATAACAGAAATTGACCGTGTAAAATCGCCTCATTCGTCATTCCTCCATCTTGCCTCAAACTTTAAATCTTGCTGAATTTACCTTAAAATAACCCCTTTGGGGTGGTCAGTCCCGTGTAAGTCACTATCTTTACGGCCTTTAACGAAAAAACCAGATAAACAACAGCTTATATTACTTGCTAATCAACGAGATATGCTTAAAAAAATTACCCGTAGCGCCTTCTTCACGGTGGTCGTTTTGTTTCTGTTAAACGCTTGTAAGTCGAACAAGGAATTGATGTATTTGCAGAATCTGCCGCAACGCGAGCTTCAGCAGGGAATTCCTTTTTCGGTGCATGAATACCAGCTGCGTACCAGCGACAACCTCTACATCCAGGTAACCTCGCTGAACCCCGAGGTGAATTTGTTATTCAACCCCTCGTCGGGGACCGGTTATTCGGCCGGTACAGCCCAGCAATACGGTACCCTGAGTGCCCAGTACCTGAATGGCTACCAGATTGATCCCGATGGGAACGTAGAGCTGCCCATCATTGGCAAAGTGCCTGTGCTTGGAAAGACAGTGGCCCAGGCCAAAGAGGGGATCGTGGAGCGGGTGAGCGAGTATTTTAAGGAAGCTACGGTAACGGTTAAGCTCCTCAGCTTTAAGTTTACCGTGATGGGCGAGGTGGCCCGGCCCGGCGTATATTACAACTACAACAACACCTGCACCATCCTCGAAGCCATCAGCCAGGCCAGCGGCACCACCGACTATTCGCGCCTGCGTAAGGCTATGGTGCTTCGTGAGCAGGAAGGTGGTTCCTACTCCATTGAGGTGGACCTCACCGATAAGGCCCTGCTCAGCTCGGAGGCGTACTACCTTCAGCCCAATGATGTGATTTACGTGACTCCCGATAAATACAAGAATACCCGGTTGAACGCTTCGCTCTACGCGCTGATGTTGTCAACCGTTTCCACCTTTATTGTGATCCTGAAATTTTTGGGAGAATAAAAACCACTAACGAAATTTTTTTGAGCATTCGATAACATGGACCAAAACGAAGAATTACTGAAACTGCTGGTACAAAACGAGGGTGAAAGTTTCAACCCGAAAGAGTTTTTGTACAAACTGTTGCATTACTGGAAATGGTTTGTCGTGGCCGCCGTGATTGGCGTGGGGGCAGCGTACGTGTATAACCGTTACGCACCGCCCAGCTATGCCGTGAACAGCCGCCTGCTGGTGAAGGAAAAGAAGTCGGACGGGATGAACCTGGACAAGCTGTTCGACAATTTCTCGTTAAAATCGGACGTGAAGCTGGAAAATCATATTGGCATTCTGTCGTCCTTCTCCCTGAACCACGAGGTGATCGAAAACCTGGGCTGGCGGGTGTCGTGGTACCGCGATATGCCTTTTGGCGATTACGACCTGTTCGGCCGTGAGCCTTTCGAGGTGATCATTGAACCGGAGGCGCTGAATATGAAAAAAGTGGCCCTGCATGTGTCGATGATCGATTCTTCCCGGTACCGGGTGGAGGCCGACCAGAAAGTGACTATCGACGGGCAGACGTTTGAAGTGAGCTTCGATGAGGAAGGGATGTTTGGCGAAAAGTTCGAAAACGAATACTTCAATTTCGTTCTGAACAGATACGGCGAGGCGGACGACGGCGACTTTTACTTCGTGTTCAACGATTACGACGATCTGACCCTGAACTACATGAAACGGGTCAACATTGCCGGGGTGAACAAAAATGCCGACCTGATCAGCCTGGATGTGACCGGTGACAACCCGCAGCGGGAAATCACCTACCTGAATGAGTTGGCCGACGTGTATATCCGCTATGGCTTGAAAGAGAAAAACCTGATCTCCGAGAATACGATCCGCTTTATCGACCAGCAGATGCTGGCCATTGTGGATACGCTGAAAACAACCAGCGACCACCTGACCAACTACCGGGCCGACAACAAAGTATTCGACCTGAGCCAGAAAGCGTCGCTGGTGGTGGAAAAACTGGTGGAACTCGACTCCAAGCGGTCACTGGCCGAGATGCAGCTGGAATACTACGAGAACCTGAAAAACTATATGGACAATGCCGAACGGATGAAGCACATGGTTTACCCGTCGGTGGTGGGCATTACCGATGCCGGGCTAAACAGCCTGGTGGTGAGGTTGAGCGAGCTATACAGTAAAAAGGAGGCCCTCTCGTACAGCTTGCAGGAAAAAAACCCGGGCTACCAGCTTGTTGACCGCGAACTGGAGTTTACCCGCCGTAGCCTGAATGAAAACCTGAACAACCTGGTTTTTAATGCTAAAAAAGAACTGGAGGCAGTGAAGCAGGAGATTGCTGTTACCAACGAGCAATTGGGCGATTATCCCAAAACCGAGCAGGACCTGATTAATATCAAGCGGATGTTCGACCTGAACAATGAACTATACACGTTCCTGCTCCAAAAGCGTGCTGAAGCGCAAATTACCAAAGCCTCGAACATAGCCGATGTGGATGTGCTCGATCCGGCGCGCAAGGCCACCATCGTGCGCAAAGGCCCCCGCTCGGCGCTGAATATGATGATCGGTTTGATCCTGGGACTTGCCTTGCCTTTCATCATCATCGTGGGCCGCGATTACTTCGACGAAACCATCAAGGGGCGCGACGAGCTGGAAAAGTTAAGCTCACTGCCGATTTTGGCCGATGTGATGCACAACGTTTTCGATGATGAAATTCCCGTGGTGAAACATCCGCGTTCGGTACTGGCCGAATCGATCCGCGAGTTGCGCACCAACCTCGAATATATGAGCTACGACTGCGAAAGCTGTGTCATTGGGGTGCATTCCATGGTACCGGGCGAAGGAAAAACCTTTATCTCGGCCAACCTGGCCTCCATGATTGCCATGAACAACAAAAAGGCTGTCCTGATTGGCGCCGATATGCGGAAGCCTACCCTGCACCGCTATTTCGGCATTCCATCCAACGAGGGGCTGAGCACTTACCTGATCGGCAACCATACCCTCGACCAGATCATTCAGCGTACCGAAGTGCCTAACCTGGACTTCATTGCGGCAGGTACCATTCCACCCAACCCGGCCGAGCTGCTTAGCTCCAAAGAATTTGGCAAGCTGATGGCCGAACTGAAAAAACGCTACGACCTGGTGATCATCGATAACTCCCCCATGACCCTGGTAACAGACGGTTCTGTGGTTAGCCGGCACACCGACATCAACTTGTTTGTGGTCCGTCAGCGCTACAGCCATCGCCAGATGATTGAGTTGATGAATCAGCTGGTTGAGAAGAAACAGATGAAAAAGGCCGGTATCGTGGTGAACGATGTGGACCCGAAAAAATACGGCAATTATGCCTACCGCTACGGAGGTTATTACCGGAAAGCTTACCACAGCAACGGTGTTTACTTTGAAGACGAGGCGCTAATGAAAAATTAGGCCGAAACATTCCCTGAGCGGGCAGTAGCCCCTCAGCATATGTTATGAAAAAAGAGATGAATACAGGTTTTGACCTGGGTTCATCTCTTTTTTTTGTCCCCAAAGAAGGCGTTTAAGGGGTGAAAACCGGGTGGGGGGGATTTCACCCCCTTGAATATATGCTAATTGATTTCCCGGATTTTTATTGCAGATCCAAAATCCAATCAAAAATTATTATTTGAATATAAATAGCAGGATGAACAACCAGACAATACCGGTTATTGACAGAATCAACCCGGGCCAGAAAAGTGCATGAAAGCTGCCTTTGGGTGTATTTATATCAAATTCGAACTGTGTTTTTCCGAATGCATCCTTGTTAATTTCAATATTTCGGGCAGTTGGCGGAAAATCAATAATCTGTGTTTGTTGTATGTTGTTCCGGGGTTCCATCCAAACCATCATGTATTTATTGTCGGTCAGCTTTGTTATATCAGGGTTTTTCTGGTCGGTATTTACGATCCATTTTCCCCGTTTGTTAACCTGGCATATTCCATAAGCTTTAAAACTGAACTCAAACGACCGGTCCATATCATTCTTTTCGAGCTTGAAATTATCCAGGAAATAGGCAGGAAGTTCCTTTTCCATAGTGCGTTTGAGCAATGCCGGATTATTACCCAGCGATTGAAGCCAGACTTGCCACTGGTTGGCATTCATACTCATGGAAACTTTTATTGCGCCGTTTCCAACCTCGTCTATACTCATTTCGAGTTTCTGTTTTAAAGGTGCCTGTGCCTGAATTGCACAGCTTAGAAGAGACACTGTAAAAAATAAGATAATTCTTTTCATAACGGTTATCTGATGCTGTTGTACACTGAATTTATCACACCTGTATACTGGCTGTATAGTTGATTGTCGGAGCCGACAGCAACCAGTCGGTAACCGCCGCTCATGGGGGCAATTTTCCCAATCCACCGGAAAGTGGTCGTATAATTTGCAGAAGTTCCCTGCACGTTACTGCCGCTGATGGAATATTGCAACGCGAGGCCCATTTGTGAAAAATATTGTTTGAGCTGGTGCATGGCTTCTTCGGCTGAACTTGCCGGGATATTATAGACCGATACTGAAGCCACCATGTCGGGTGAGGTAATCTGTGCTATTAGTAGCGGAAAGCCAGGAGCCGGGTTGTGGTATGTTACCCATCCTGTTGGGATCAAAAATGAAAGCGGCCCGGGAAAACGGCTTGCATCAGCCAACTGATTGGATACCGGCTGTTGCACATATTGAATGACTTGCTGATGTTTCGGGGTGAAATTTTCTGCGATCTCATCCACCTTTTTTCTCAGGTAATCATTGTCATCGAGATTCATACTGATAACACCACTGGCGTTAAGCTGATGCACATCAATAATGCTGTAACGCGGATCTCCGGCCTGAGTTGCTTTAATAAATTCATCAAGTTGTTCCATCCCCAATTTATAAGCTTCTTGGGCGCTCGAAATCTTCCCTAATCCTTCACCCCCGATTCCGGTGGCTTCAATGGCGTAATATTGCCCGTCGATTTTGAAACCCGGATAGGCATGGCCAGGAATAAGGTAAATAATCGGATCGAGGCCGGCATTGGACAGCACGCTTGCATACAATACGCTGAGCTCAATGCAAAGTCCGGTATTGCCGGTAATTACTTCCCGTGGCAACCGAACATGCTGTATCAATGTCTGTACATCCTGCAAGTTCTGCGGAATACCTTTTGTTCCGCTATATACCATATGCGACATCCGGGTCGCTTCGTAAAGCCCCAGCATAAATTGTACACCTTGCTCGGGCGACCTTGTTACACTGGCTGCTTCCCCTTTCAGTACTTTTTCTTGAACGATTTGAGTATAATATTTAACAATGGGATCGTTAGGCGTAACAAAGCAGGGAAGAAGAGGGTCGTTATCGTAAACATCGCCCCAGCCTAAAATTTCATCCGAAGGAATACATGTGTATGCAAAATCATTCCGGCTGAGCATTTTGAAAGTAAAAGATTCCTCAATGATATCCCTGTGATCAGCACCTTCCCATTCAACCGTCACATTGGCACGTTCAACCGATTCCGTGGTTTTAGAGGTAACCGATGGATTAAAAACCGGATAACATACTGCCACGATGGTTTGTCCCGGAATCATAATTCCGGTAGTAGATATCTCCGTCCATTCAATATGACCCGGAACCTGATATTTAACCACTACATTTTCGAGGGTTTTTTTACCTGTGTTGGTAATCTTCGCTTTGAAAAGGTGGTATTGCCCGTTAAGAGCATCCGGGTTTGCATAAACCTTATGTGCAGCAGGCATAATTAGCGGTATGCTGTTTATGCTGATGTCGAGGCTGGCCTTATTCGATCCGGAAAAAAGAAAGGGAATGCCTGCGGCAATAATCCCTACAACGATTATTACCAATGGGAGAGATAATTTCTTCATTTGCTTTTAGAAAATTGTCAAATGTTTGAATTTGTTGAAAGAATCCTGAAATTGAAGACAAAATCCTTCATCCAGTTGTAACGGGAGAATCAAGGGATTTACCCTCGGGGACCTGCAGTACCAGCTGTATGAACATCCTGGCCAGTACCTTTCATTCATTAAAATTGACTTGAACGCTGATATGCAAGTGTTACAAATGCCCATCATATCTAAATTTACTTCAATAAAGTATAATAAACAACAGGCTGTTTAACCTATTTATCTCAGAATTGACAGAGTGGTTTTCCATAACCGTCTGTTTAGCATCCCCGGTAGCCGATACAGCTGCAATTTTATTGATAACGCAGCAACAGATTTGGTTATAGGCCTTAGTGCCCAATATTTCGGATCATTGTAATCCTAATATCGCCGTCCAATTTAAATTTCACCGAAATAGGGTGAAAACCGGGTGGGGGAATTCACCCATTGACTTCCGGCGGGGTATTGCCTAATTTTGATCATGAAACTGCATAAAGATGGACGCTAAACAGGACTGATGCCGGGAAATCGAGGCAGGAAAGGGTAGGAAATTCAATCACAATGATTGGTAAAATGCAGTAAATCAAAGCTTAATTGATTGACGGTGATTCGATTCGTAACCTATAAAATGACAGGACATGCTGAAAGAACGTGAACATGTAATTGCCCGTATCAGCCAGATTGTACAAACCGCCTTAACGATCGGTGCGTATGCGATGGCTTGCGGCATTTATCATTATCCCAAGCTCGAACATTTGTTAAAATCCAAAGAAGTACTTTTTTTCCTGATACTCATTGTCTTCATTTGGTGGATGCTGATTGAATATGGCGGGTTAAACTGGTTAAGCCGCGACCATAAGTATTCCGACCTGTTTTTCAGGTATTTGAAATATATTGGTCTGGGCGCCGTCATGCTGTCCCTTATCTCGTTCCTGTTGGAAGCCGACCGGGTGACCGCTCCTGTCATCGCTTTGTTCGCTGTAATCGACCTGATCATTTTATTCTCGGTGAAGATCCTTTCGTTCCGGGCGATGAAGTTTCTCCGAAGGCAGGGCTTTAACACCCGTCAACTGCTGGTTATTGCCGATGATACCTCGATTGAGTTTATTCATGATCTGATAGAAACGAAGGACTGGGGGTACCGGGTTCGTGGTATTGTCAGCTCAAACGAGGAGGTCCGCGCGGCTTTTGGTGACGAAATTATCATGTTGCCCGACGATTTGGATGTGGGACGTGTATTGAATAACAGTATTATCGACGAGGTTATTTATTGCAAAAGCCAATTGGACTACAACAAGATTAACGAGTTGGTTGAGCTATGTGCCGAAGTGGGCGTGGTGTTCCGGCTGAAACCGGGCCTGGTACAGTCGAAGAAAATGAAATCCACCTTTACCTACTTCAACAATATTCCTTTTCTTATTTTCAGGAATACGCCCGAAGATTACCTGGCCCTGAAAATAAAACGTATGTTCGACATCGGTTTTTCATCCCTGGTGCTGTTCATATTTTTCCCGCTGTTGCTCATTATCGCCTTTCTGATAAAATTGGACGATGGCGGCCCGGTATTTTTCCATCAGGAACGTGTGGGGCTAAATGGTCGCCGCTTCAAGTGTTTGAAATTTAGGACGATGGTGACCAACGCCGAGGAGCTGAAAGCCGGATTGCTCGGACAAAACGAGCAAAGCGGTCCGGTGTTTAAAATTAAGTCGGACCCGCGGATCACGAAGATCGGCCATTTCCTGCGCAAGACCTCACTCGACGAGTTTCCGCAGTTCATCAACGTTCTTCAGGGCGACATGTCGGTGGTGGGCCCGCGTCCGCCCATCCCTTCGGAGGTGAGCCATTACCAACGCTGGCAAACACGCCGCCTGAGTATGAAACCGGGCATCACCTGCATCTGGCAGGTTTCGGGCCGCAACCGGATTGGTTTCGAGGATTGGGTGCGTTTGGATACTCAATACATCGACCAATGGTCGCTTAAACTGGACTTTATCATCATCCTGAAAACCATTAAAGTGATGTTTACCGGCGACGGCCAGTAAAGGCGGGAGGGCGGTTTTCATCCATGCCGTTTTATTTGGAGAGTCTGATCGTCAATTGTATTGAGGTTTCCCGGCGCATACTGCCGGGAATTTTTTTGGAATATGGTAAAAAAATCCCCCGCCGTAAGGTGCGAAGAATGATTTTGGCGGGGGGTAAGTAAATAATTATTTTCGATTGATCGGGCCGGGTTGTGTTTCAAGGCATAATTGCCCCTCTGTCATTTCCCGAATTGATCAACACCCAAAGCTAAACAAATTTTGCCTGATTCAGGTAATTGAAGCTGAGTTCCACGCTTTCGAACGGATCCAGATCGCGGAACCGGTCTTGTTCTACAAAGAAATATTTCATGCCTGCTGTTTCTTTCTCGGCGAATATACGCTCAAAGTCAATCCGTCCTTGCCCAACCGGCGCAAAAAACTGGTCTTCCGATTTCACCATGTCTTTTACGTGCCACAACTCAAAGCGTCCCGGGTATTTGCGGATGTATTCCACGGGGTCGTAGCCTCCGCGGGTTACCCAGTACAGGTCAACCTCGAAAGTCACCAATGCGGGGTCGGTTTGTTCAATAAGCAGGTCAAACGGTATTTGGCTGTCCATTTTGTCAAATTCAAAAGCGTGGTTGTGGTAGCCGAATTTCAAACCGTATTTTTGAGCAATTTCGCCCATCTTGTTGAACTTCTCGGCCGTCGCTTTATAGTCGTCCAAATGCTGCCGCAGGTTGTCGGGCAGGTACGGATAAATCAAATATTCCACGCCTGCTTTGGCTGCATCTTCGCTCACTTTTTCCGCGGCATCCAGTTCGTAAACGGTGTGCGTACTGTGTAAGGTCATGCCCAGGCTTTTGGTCAGGTTG
Organism: Gaoshiqia sediminis; assembly: GCF_025907915.1. GTDB lineage: Bacteria > Bacteroidota > Bacteroidia > Bacteroidales > Prolixibacteraceae > Gaoshiqia > Gaoshiqia sediminis. The sequence goes on along the minus strand of NZ_JAPAAF010000003.1, from coordinate 242,618 downwards.
GCAAAGGCGTCGGGGGCCATGCCGTAAAAGGTGCCATCGTTCATGTTGTACCCCGCAGCTTCCAGCGAATTGTACCCGATTTGGGCCAGCTTCTCCAGTGTCGGGTTCAGGCCGGCAGTAATTTTATCACGCACCGTGTACAATTGAAGGCCGATAATTTTTTTATTTTCCCCGCATGAAATCAGTGACGGGGCGAACGCCGAACCTGCAGCAAGTACCGCGGCAGTTCTCAGGAAATCGCGACGATTGGTCATAATTGATTAGTTTAGTTGTTATTCATTAATCGAATTAAAATTAGCAATTTATTGGAAACTGAAAAGAAGGGCTCCGGACATTTTGCAGGGAAATCGCTTTTAGCAAGTTCCATAGCCTGCCTTTTCAGGGTGCCATAAATGGCATGTTTGGTCACGACATATCGTGATCCTGGAATACCTGGCTTTCCCGTTTGCGGTGTTTCTGGTTTTTTCCGGCACGTAGGGCCACGGTATGCCGTGGCCGGGTGGATGGTAACGACCCTGAAAGCGCAGTTTACCATGCTTAATGAGAAAGAATAGCTCTTAAATTCTTAAAAGCGATTTCCCTGCTGAGTCCCTGGACTTTTTGATATTCCTGTTCTGCCTCACGGAAATAAATACACGCAGTTTGGACTTTCATTTTTTCCTGGCAAACCGTAACTTGCGGTTCCAATAATTGAATGGGCCAAATATCATTTGAACCCGTCTTAATCAATTTCAAAACCATAAAAACCAACGTATGAAAAAACTGACTGCTGCATTTTTACTGGCTTTTTTTATCATGGGAAGCGCCAGGGCCGATGTTAAGCTCGCGCGCATCTTTAGTTCCAACATGGTGCTTCAGCACGGGCTAAACAACCCGGTTTGGGGATGGGCCGACAAAGGAGAGAAGATTACCGTGTTGTTTGCCGGGAAGACCATCACTACAAAGGCCGGAAAGGACGGCAAATGGCAGGTTAAACTTCCTGCAATGGAATACGGCGGACCCTATACGTTACTGGTTGAAGGCAAAAATCAGCTGAAACTCGACAATATTCTGATTGGCGAAGTGTGGGTGTGTTCCGGCCAATCGAACATGGAATGGGTGGTGGCCAATTCGAACAACAGTGCCCGGGAAATGGCCGCGGCCAATTATCCCAATCTGCGCATGTTCACGGTGCCCCAAAAGGTGGCCCAACATCCGGTTGAAGATGTGGATGGCGGCGAGTGGGAAGTTTGCTCGCCCGAAACGGTAGGCCATTTTTCGGCAGTGGGCTACTTCTTTGCCCGCAACTTGCAGAAAGAGCTGGATGTCCCTATCGGGATGATCCATACTTCGTGGGGCGGTACGGTGGCTGAAACCTGGATCAGCCCGCAAAACATCGAAAAAGATCCTGACTTTGCCGCTGCCTTGTCTGAGCTGAAACAGCTGGATCTGAGTAAGTATCGCCAGCAGCGCGTAGAGAAAATGGCCGCTTTGTTTGGCGGTGAACTGCCATCGAAGGATACGGGCTTGCAGGACGGGAAAGCCGTATTTGCAGCGGCTGATCTGGCTGATCAGAACTGGACTTCGTTGCCGGTTCCCCAACTTTGGGAAGCGGCCGGATATCCGGATGTGGACGGCGTGGCTTGGTACCGCACCAAGATCAACCTCACCAAAGCACAGGCTGAACAAGCAGCTGAACTGCATCTTGGGAAGGTGGATGATACCGACATGACCTGGGTGAATGACCGGTTAGCAGGCCAAACCAATCGCTACGACCTGGACCGTATTTATCTGCTGGAACCGGGAACTTTAAAAGAAGGTGAAAACGTGTTGGCCGTGCGCGTGGTGGATACCGGAGGCGGTGGCGGCATCTACGGGGAACCTGCTGAACTTTTCCTGAAAGTGGGCGCGGAAAAAATTGAGCTGGCCGGTAACTGGAAGTTTAAGATGACAGAAGTGGCGGTTGGCTCTATGGAGTTGGGTCCCAACAGTTATCCCACCTTGCTGTACAATGGTATGTTGGAACCGCTGATTCCTTACGGAATTAAAGGTGCCATTTGGTACCAGGGCGAGTCGAATGCTGACCGTGCCGTGCAATACCGGCGCGTATTTCAAACCTTGATCAAGGACTGGCGGCAGCAGTGGGGATTGGGCGATTTCCCGTTCTTCTGGGTGCAACTGGCCAACTTTATGCAGCCGGCTGTTCAGCCCGTGGAAAGTAGCTGGGCAGAATTGCGCGAAGCCCAAACCATGGCCCTCGAATTGCCGAACACCGGTCAGGCGCTGGCCATCGATATCGGCGAGGCCAACGACATTCATCCCCGTAACAAACAAGATGTGGGCAAACGCCTGGCGCTGAATGCCCTAAAGGTGGCCTACGGAAAAGAAGTGGTTCACTCGGGCCCTGTTTACGAATCGATGGAAGTGAACGGAAATCAGGTAATCATTCATTTTAAGGAAACCGGCAGCGGCTTGCTGGCAAAAGATAAATATGGCTACCTGAAAGCGTTTGCCATTGCCGGGGCCGACAAGAAGTTTTACTGGGCAAAGGGTGAAATCAGGGACAGCAAGTCGGTGGTTGTCTATTCGGATGAAGTGGAAAAGCCGGTCGCTGTTCGATTTGGCTGGGCCGATAACCCGGACGACCTGAACCTGTATAACCGGGAAGGGCTCCCGGCTATTCCTTTCCGCACCGATACGTGGGAAGGCATTACCAAATAGCCTCTTTCATTATTGGAAATTCATCGTTGCCGACTATGCCAAGTGTCATGTCAACAATATTTTAGAGACAGTCATGCCGAACTTGTTTCGGCATCTCATGATGAATGAGTCCCTGAAACAAGTTCAGGGTGACTGAATCAATACAAGTTATTGTTGACATGACACGAGTCGGTTTCAGCGTTTGCGGTAGATGAAATTGTCGAACGTGGCTTTTCCTTCGCCAAATGCATAGACACCGGCCCGTAAGCTGAGGAATTCGCCAAACACATTGTGGTTGAACCCTGTGGCATCTATGCTGCGCTCAACCCGGTTCCAATCGGTGCCGTTGGCGCTGTAGTAAAAGCTGATTTCATTTTCGTCATCCAAAATGCGCAGGAACCCGTGGCTGCCCAGCTCGTTCTTCACCCTGATCTTGGCGCTTTTCTGGTTGAAGACGGTAAATTGGTCCTTGTTCACCGCGATGCGCATGTTGCCTTTTTCGTTGTAAAACAGGCATAAACCTGCGGTAACGTCATCTTCAATCGTATATTCCACAATCACTTCATAGTGGCGGTCGGACGAATTAACCAGCAGGGGAGAGCTTTCATCAAACGATTTTCCTTTTGCTTGAAGCACAAGTTGCCCATCTTTCAATTCTACACGTTCGGGTTCGTACAGTTTGAAGAATTGCCATTGCAGTCCCAGTTCCGAACGATCAAAGTTGTCCGACAGGTCAGTTCCGTTTTGTGAGGTTTTCCCGGCCGGTTTGCGAATTAAATCCTCACTTTTTACACCTTCGGGAACCCGAAACCATTGGTCGGCTGTCCATTCAATGGGCAGCATCAGCGTTTGACGTCCCAGCGTATGAAAGCCCTTTTCGTAACCGTGGTACATGATCCACCAGTTGCCGTCAACATCGTCCACCAGCGTGCCGTGGCCCTGGCTCCACCAGCGTTCGTTGCGGCTTTCGGTGTGGACAATCGGGTTGTAGGGTGAATTCTCGAACGGGCCATAGGGCGATGTGGAACGCGCAGAAACTACCATGTGTGAGGTGGCCGGCCCTGCTGTTCCCCCTTCGGCAACAATCAGGTGGTAATAGCCGTCTTTCACGGTTGATTTGGGCGATTCGAGGCAAAAACACTCGGTGCTCCATTCTTTGGGGAATTCCCATCCTTCGTAATTGAAAACCGGTTCCCCGTCGGTGGCCAATCCGTCTTCGGTAAGCTTCACGATGTAGCCTTTCGACAGGTACAAATAGCGCTTTCCTTCGTGGTCAACCACATGCCCGGGGTCAATATATCCGGGCAATTTCAGGTCGATCGGATCAGACCAGGGGCCTTCGGGCGACATCGCTGTTACCACCCAGTTGGTTCCCCCCGCCGGGAAATAAATGTAATACCGGTTGTTGTGCTTGATCAGGTCGGGGGCCCATACCGAACCCACATATTGATGCAGGGCATGGCCTACCCGCTGCCAGTTGATCAGGTCGGTTGAATGCCAGACCAACAAGCCGGGATAATAGTCGAACGAGGAGTGGGTCATGTAATAATCACCGCCGTCCCTGAAAATGGAGGGATCGGGATAGTCGCCGCCCAAAACCGGATTTTGATAGAAGTTCTCGGCAGTATCCTTGACTTGTGCGTCACTTTTCTGTGAAGTGCCCCGGCTGCATGAAGCTATCAGTAAGACTGACAGGATAATCAGAATTCCGGAAGAAAGTTTTTTCATGTGTGTCGTTTTAAATTTGAGTTTATGGTTGTCGAATTTATTTCCATTCAATTTTCAAATCTTTGATTAAGGTGGCGCCTCCGCCCACGGTTCCGGTGTGCTGGAATCCCATTCCGCCGAAGGTGTTGGTTTCAACTTCGGCTTCCAGTTCCACCACCCGTTTTACTTCCGATTCGTTGTGAACGCTGTAATAATCCTTCGTGTTTTCGGCATGAACCTTCAGTTTATTACCAGTTGTTTCAACTGTAATCCGGCAGTCGGGGCGGTAGCACGAGGCAGAAACCGGATCGCTGATTGGCGTTGCGCTGCCGTTTTCATATTTCATCAAAAGGAAGTCGATAGCATCGCCGTATTTGGTGGTTCGGATTAAGCGCAGGGCATAGCCGGTCATCTTTTCAATATCCATCTTGATTCCGATGTCCATATATTGCGCCCGGGCACTAGAGAATCCCTGTCCGGCCGTTTTGGCAGGCACAGCAGTGAAACTGATTTTCATGTCGCCAAACTGGTCGTCAACGGGCGTGTAGCGTAGGCGCGCCCCTTTGGTGGCTTGCACCAGGCCCGTATCTTGTGCCGCACCATCAACGCCCGGGCCATAGTACCAGGGATCGCGGCTGTTGTCGGCTTCCCAGTACCATTCGCGGGTATCGGCAGGAGCGTAGCTGTCGAGTGCCCAGAACCCCGGCAAAACTTCCGGTTGATACGCTGTTGACATATTTTCCAGGTTGGGAATGAAAATACGCGGGTTTTGATTGACATCCTCCGGAGTAATAACCTTGGTATAAATGGTTTTTTCAGCATTCCCCGGATGGCAACGCACATGTTTGGGGGAAACGCTGGCCATGATGTAATAGCCAATGTCACCGGCAGATAGCTGATAGGCTTTCAGGGGGTTATTAAATCGGGACACCGCGATTTCAATGGGATGTGTGCCCCGGGCATCGTGGCAGCGGTACCAGCTGATCAGCGATTGGTCGTCGAAATCCATATCCAGCGTATAATTGACCGCCAGATGGCCCTTTTTATCCTTGCTGATCACTGGTTTTTCAAGAAAAGCCGGAGCTGGTAAGTAGGAGGGAGCAACGGTGAGGGTTGCTGCCGATTCCAAACCGGCATCTGTTGACGCAATAATGACGACTTCTTTCGTTTCATCCTGATGGTTGCTTGGAATGACCAGACAAGTGCCGTCCTCCTGAACTTCCAGTTTTACCAGATCGTTGTACTCCGGGGCCAGCGACCAGTTCATGTTTTCGCTTTCCAGCCCGAAGTTTCCAAAACGATAGGCAGTGGCGGTGAGCAGCAGGCTGTCTTTGCCTGTTTCGAGCTTTTGCCGTGTTGGATTCACCTGCAACATGGTTGGGAGCAAGCCGTAGTTTTTGCCGCTTTCAGCTTCTGCTTTTTTGATCAGCTTTTTGACGTTCATCGGGTCCCAATCGTCCTCACCGCGAAGCAGGTTGTAAGTGTTATAAATGGTTTCGTTATTCAGATTGAAGCGATAAGCATTCAATACTTCTTTCCGGGTCATGTCGATGGTTGCAAAGGCGTTATCCCTGTCCATGAAGACGGAATCGCCGTTCAGGCTAACCTGATACTGGTAATATCTCGCTTCAGTTGCAGGAAGGTCGCGCCAGCCCAGGTAATCAACCAGATCGCCTTGAAAGCGTGTATCAACAAGCGTTACCGGGCCGGAACCTTTTACCAGGTATTGCGGGCCTCGGGTGAGTACCCGAATGTCGCTGTTCAGGAAGACCGCCCCGGGGCCAACCGTGTGGCCGAACGGTTTACTGCTGTAAAAGTCGAACGTGCAGTTGAGGTAAACGGCCGAACCATTCAACGCATCATCGGTCGATTCGAAGTGGCAGCGCTCGAACAATGTGCGTTTGCTTCCCCAAAAGGGGCCGGTGTTCAGGCGGCTGATGAAGTTGCAATTTCGGGCCAGCACTTTGTCGCCGTTGGAAAAAGCCAGCTGTCCCTGTACAATGGCCGAACTGCGTTTTTCCCGGTTCAGCTTAGGATTGAGCGGATAGTCTAAATCGATGTTGCAATAGTTCCCGAAGGTGATATTTTCGGCTGTCAGCCCGTCTCCCTTAAAATTGAAGCTGGTGAAGTTGCCCTTGGCGCCAATCGTCTGTCCGCGGTTAGCCGCCAGGATCACATGGTATGGATTGTCCGACAGTCCATAAAATTTCAGCCATTGGCAGTCGATTTCCAGACCGAACGGTGTGCTACTGCCTTCCTGGGGCACGCGAACTTCGGGATCATCCGGGTCGTCAATCCAATATACCCAGGGGGCGATGTAAAGCACCATCGGGGATGCTTCGGTACCATTCGTGAGGTGTTTGGCCGCCTCGTTAATCGAATTAAAGACAAACGGATAGCTGGCAGCCTCTTCATCGCTTAGTTGTCCGTCAATAAAAAAGGCTTTGGGCCCCAGTTGTATTTTTTCACCCTGGTAGGTGATGGACGAACCTTCGAATACCAGATGTTGGTATAATTCACCCCGGTGCGATTGAGCCGACAGGGGAAAGAACCCTGAAAGCAGAAAGGCAGGAATGAGGAGCAGATATATTCTTAAACGGTTTGTATTCATTTTATCAGATGTTATTTGGTTTTACAGATGCAGCCAGGCAACAGCCGGGCCCTCAAAAGGAGCGGTAGCAACTGTGGTTTTTCCGGTTACGGTGCTGCTGGTGTGTATGATCTCTCCGGTTGAGGGATGTATCCAGTTGAGCTGGTAGTTTTTGTTGTCGCCCGTCAGTTCAATTTTTACAGAAGATGTTTGGCTGAAAATAATGTACCCGGTACCTTTTGTCCCAAGCAGGTACTGTTTCTGATCTGCTTTTCCTTGGGTGTAACTTTTCATTGCCGCGGCATCGCGATAAAACTTTTCATCGCCGATCGGCGGTAGCGGGGACAGGGAACCACCTGCCATGAATGAAGCCCAGTTGGCCAGCGGATCCCCCCGGCGCGAATAAACTACGGCCTTTTCGGGGAAACGTTGCCTGTATTCGCTCACAGCACGGAAAATCTGGTCGAAAGAGGTTTCGCCTACCTCGTAGATCCGGGCATATTGACGGCCGGCCAGGCTTACTCCTCCCGGCGGGGCGTACAAGCTGCCATCTTTTCGGTATTGCCATTGGATGATATCCAGCACATCCACGCAGGCTGAGCGTTTGGGATCGGCCAGAATGGCGTCCTGCACATCTTTTGTCCCCGGTAGCATGACCAACACGTTTTGCTCGTTTTCTTTTTCCCATTCAGCGATCACATCCAGCCAGAATGCCACAAAATGGACCGGGCCGGTATATTCAGCTCCCAGATGATGGATGATGTTGCGGTTGTTTTTATAGTTGTCCAGGCTTTTTCGGATGTATGCGCGGTGAAACTGCTTGCGCACGGTGTGGGTGGTGTCGTAAAACTCCTCGGCCATATATACCCGCTTGTCGCCTGCATAGTGCGTATTTTCAGCAAAACCCAGATTATTGATGTTGTTGGCAGAGCGCCAGGGATAGTCGGCCCAGTGGGCGCCTTCCTCAATGATGTTGTGTTGCAGGTAATGTTCCTGCCAAAACACCAGCTCGTTTCGATCGGCGAGTTCGGCAAACTGTTGCAGGCGACTCCAGTACCAGGGGTTCCATTGGGTGAGGTCGTATTTGCTGAGGCGGTCAAAGGCTTCTCCTTGTCCGCTGCGGCTGAACGGCTGCTCATAAAACGGCGCCCACACATCGGCATCGGCACGGCGTGTGCGTGCATGGTCGTCGCGACGCCGTTCGTACCATAGCGCCGGGAAGTTCTGCATCACAGTGATCTTGTTTTGCAGCATGTCGGCCACCAGCGTATCCAGATCATCGGTCAGTCCGCGACCGGTACGGCCAGGAACAAAACGTACCAGGTTGGGAGTTGGCCGTGCCAGCTGCGAGGGGCGGGTGGAGCCTCGCCACATGGAGGTACGGTTTCGTCTGCCGGGGATTAACTGGTCGCCCAGCATCAGCCTCCCGTTTTGCAGGGAGAGGGCCGGACCCTTTTCTGGTTTTTGGCTGACTACCGGTCGGTCGGTCTCTTGCAGCATCTTGGCTCCTGAAACATCTGAGAGGATTGGGTATTGCTCGATCATTCGGTCAATCCATTCATCCATGATCAGGTCGGGATACTTTGACCTGGCGCTAAATTGGGCCGTCATTTCAGGCGTTGGAGCGGTGGTTTCATTCGATCGGTACACCAGTATCTTTTCTGATTCTGCTGATTTTTTATCGGTTCGCGCTTCCAGCTGGGTGTAGAAAAAACTTTCGGGTTCAATGAAGGTGTGTTCCAGTTCGTGATGACCGCTGCCGTAGCCTTGCGCCCAGCTTCCGAAAGCCCAGTTTTGTGCTCCCGGCGGAGCATCGAGCCGGATCTGGGCAGCCCGCCCCTGCCAGCAAAGGGAGTTGGCAGCGCTCCAGCCGCCACCTTGCCCGTCCACATCTCGAAAGGCCAGGCTGATGTTGCCGCCATCCACCGTCATTTTATCAAACAGCACGCCGTTGGCCCAGCCGCCCACTGCTCCGCTGAAGTGGTAGGGGAGGCAGGAATAACATTGCACAAAAGCATTTGGCCCCGGCGTGGAAAAGCCAACAGAAAAGGCATGGTAGCCATATTCGGCATAGCAACGTTGAAAGAGCACCTGCTGACCGAGGGTTTGGAAGGAGTAGCGGCGGTGGTTCCCGATTTCGCCCACCGGATGCAGCGATTTGCAATCTTCGACGGTAATGCGTTTGGCGGTCTCCCAAACGGCCACAGCCGAGCTGACAAAGTTTTCGGCAACCACCCGGCGCACCCATGAGTCGCAGGCATTTTCGAGGGTGATGGCCATCCAACGATGGTTTTCGTCTTTTTCATTGGAAGAATCAAAGGTGGATACACAGCGCAGGTTTTCCACGCCCACTTGGCTGATTCTCCCGTCCCAAACATATTTGGCAACTGACCCGCCACCAAAATCGGGATCAAGCGAATTGGTCAGCGGGGCATCCAGGGTAATGGAGCTTGACGAAACGGCCACCACGGTGCGGTCCCAGTTCAGGTCGAAATCGCCCGGTTCCCATTTGGTGAGTTGGTAGTCCACATAGATGCCGATTTTATCGGCCCCGATACGTTCGATCCATTCCTGGGTGGAGGGGCGGTTAACGATCACCCGGTCGCCCACGTTGAATGTATGTTCAGTATCGAAGGTCATTTCGGTGCTGTTTACCGGAAAATACCGGTTGGCCAGTCGGACGGGCGGTTCTGTTTTGCGGTCATTCTGTCCGGCCACGCGAATCAGAGAGGCTCGGTCGGTGCCTGTAGCCAACAATGTCGTGCCCTCGTTTCCGCAGCCACTTCCCCGCAACACAACCCCGGAAGAAGCGATGAGCAAACTTCCGCTGAGTTGGTAGGTGCCTTTTTCGAGCAGCACGCTCCCCCGAAATCCTCGTTCGTTTAGGGGCAGACCCGACACGTAATCGATAGCTGCCTGAATGTCGGCAGTGGCATCACCTACTACATGCGGAACAATCACTTTCACCGGCACTTCCGGGATCGGGAATTCGGAAGCCCGGTAGCCGCAATACGAATAATCGGGCACGCGGTCGCCGTTAGCTTCTATACGATATTCCAATTTTTTGTCCTCATTGATGTGTACCGGCGACTTTGTGGTGGTTTTGAAATGCGCCAGGGCCATGCCCTGAATAGTACACAACAACATCAGGAGGATGAATTTTAAATATTGAAATCGTTTACATTTCATTCGTATATATTGTTTTTGATTTATTAAACGTCGGCACGTACACATGGAATAGCCATTTATATATTTCCGGTTTGTATGAGCATTTACTCTTATGGCTATTTCATCTTATGCTTTTTATTGTTTCTCTAAATTTTCAGAAGTAAATGAAAGCGATCAGCGGGAACCATATTCTGCTGCTTGCTCAGCTTTATTCTCTTTGAGATAATTAATCAGCAGGTGCATATTCCGGATGTATTCACCCGTAGAGATGTATTCCTGGTCGGTGGTGTCGCGGTAGGGCGAAGTATCGGTTTCGTCGCCCACATTTTCCGAGGTGAACTGGTCTGTCAGCTCCTGATTTTTCCCGTCGCCACAATATGGATGGCTGATCATGGCGTGTTTGGCCAGCCAGCGATTTTCCTGGTCGAGGGAACTGATAATTTCCCGGACCATTTCCTCGGTGGCGGGGAAGTTGAATTTGAACCGATTCAGATCATAAAATTTTTGAGGCGTTTCTGGGTGCTCAAACTTTCCGGGCTTGATGGGAGAATCTTGAGTTGCTTCTTCCAGGGAAAGTGCAGCTACCCGTTCGTATTCTTCTTTCAACTCCTGTAAGGGTACCCGGCACTTTCCGTAGTAATGCGAAAGCAGGTGCTGGTCATCGTCGTCGGTGAAATAATAGCCGTAAGCCGAGTTCGATCCTTTTCGATGGACATACACCGGCTTGTTGGTTTTGGCATCTACAAAGGTGGGGTGGGTGCGTTCGCCTTCCACTTGATCGGGCGAAAGCGCAGTTTCTTCGAGCCAGCGAATGGCATCGGGCACCCGGGACAGAAAACGCTTGTCGCCGGTGTACTGATAAAACCGAAGCAGCAAACGGGCATTTTCGCAGGTAGTGCCGGGCAGAAAAGCTGCCGGTTCGTAGGTACGGGCGCTGGCGGCCTCCAGGTCCATATTCAGTTGTTGGCCCCAGGCTCCGCAGCCGTCCTGCGACAACAAATAGAAATTCATCCCCCGTTTGATGGGATCGAGAAAACGTTCCTGTCCCAAGGTCAGGTAACATTGAATGAGAAAGTTGATATTTTCCCAGGTCACATCGTCGTTAAACGTGTAGAAGGAGGAATAATCCGGATTACCATTTTTGCCGAAATCGTAGCGCAGCGGGTAGCGTTGCGGCCATCCTCCCAACGGATACTGGCTTTCGAGGATGAAGTTGATGGCCCTATCGAGTGCGGGTTTGTAGGCCGGGTCCATCTTTTCGAGGTACATGCGCAGCAGAAAACGGGCAGCGTCGGAGGTGATGTCGTCGTCGAAGGTGGAGTTGCCGTAGTAATGCTGAAATTCTTCGAGCCGCCAGCCGTTCTTGCCAATGGTGTTGTACCACTCTTTCAGCGAGCGGTCGCCGGCAAAGTCGACCATGTAGTTCCAGCCGCCTTCGTGGCTTTGGCCCCAGATGATGGCCGCCGCAGCTTTTTGCGCAGCTAGGTAGTAGTAGTCATTTCCGGTAGCGTGGTAGGCTTCCAGAAACAGGTGCCCCATGCTGATGGTCCCCGGATGTTGCAGCCAAATCATGGTTTTGTAGGCTTCCATTTCGCCCCATTGGCGCGAAAAATCAGGAAGGTAATACCATAAATAGCCGCCGTGTGTGCTGACTGTTTCAACCATAAACCGGGTAGCCCGGAGCATGGTTTCTTCTATTTCGCGGGTGATGTCATTTTTAGGGGCTGATATGCATAAGAATGATGCGAAGGTAATGAGGATAAAAAGAAGGCAGATTTTAATTCGTTTCATCTTGGTTTGTTTGATTGGTTTGTTCTCGGGTAGAAAGGTTTGTTTTACAGGTTCATGAAATCTTCGGGTTTTAGTGCCTGTGGACTAATTTTTACCTGATAAATGGCGCCTTTAAACCAGGACCGTTTATCCAGCCGGACCCCGAAAGAGGTTTGTCCGGTGTTGATCGGACTGCTATTGACCGAGCCTTCCAGTTCTTTTTCCTTGTTGATGTAGGTTCTCAGGCGGCCGTTATCCACCACAAAGGCGGCATGGTACCATTGGTCGAGCGGGTGGAGTAGGGTGGAGTCGATCAGCGCCACCTTTTCGGTCCCGCTTTGCAGGTAGGCATCAAAGTACCAATGGGTAGCCGTGCTGCGTGTTTCCAGCAGGACGCGGTCGGCATTTGCCTCGCCGCAGTGAAAAAAGCGTTGTTCGAAATTGCCGTGGCTTTCCGGTCGGAAAATGACTTCGATGGTAAATTGAGTCAGCCCTTTCAACGGCATTTCATCCAGAAAAATACCGTCATCCTGGCCATCGAAAGCAATGGCGGGGCCATATGGACTTTCCACTACCAGAGGGACGCCGCTCACGGAAACTTTCTCGGTTGTCGATCCCATCAGGTCGATGAGGTTCCACGATACAGCCTCGGGGCTGCCGGACTCGGTACTCGCTTTCTTGTTGATGTTACTGCAGGAATAAAAACTGATTAGGGCGATAACCATTAAGGGCAAGAATAGCTTCATAGTGGTTTTCATACGTAGGTTTTTTAGTATAAAATAGTAGGCATTTCTGAACCGGTTTGTTTGAATAGCAAAGAAAAGGCCATCCAGGTGGACGGCCTCTTTTTAATCTTTAAAACTGTAACTAATTTTTGAAAATTTTCAAGCTGTTTATACAGCTATATGTCAATAATCAAAAAATGTTTTTACTGATTCGGCAATCCGTAGCCATTCTTCACCTTACCCTTCGATTGGTCAATTACTGTCAGGGGCATCGCGTGAAAGTAACGAGGCGCGCTCGTTTCACGTCCGACTACACCGTCCAGAATGGCAGCATCCAACATCGCTTTCGCATTTGGGTCACTCCATACCCTGATACCCCAATTTACTTTTGTATATCCATCAGCTTCAAGGGCAGCAGCTTCTGCTCCGTTAGGATCAATGTAATTGTACAAGCCTTGAATAGCCAGGTTTTTGGCTGGGTATGCCGCATGAGCTTCTGCTCCCCATTCGTAAATGCCGCGCCAACCCGGGTATAATGCCGGATCATTTTCGTCGGGACTTTGTGTCACTACAGCGGTGCTACTTCCACTTACTTGAACGTATTTGGTCCAAACATAATTGGAAATGGTTCTGCCGCTTGGGAATGTGTAGTACCCGTTAGCTTCAAGGCCTGAAATCATAGCTGCCATTTCCTGGCGAACCGCAATGGCTCTCTCGTTGAACTTGCCTGAACGGATCATGTCCCAACGAATATCTCCTTCGCCCAATAATTCCAATTTGCGTTCATTGTAAATGGCATCCAATAATGCCTCGCCTGTGAGACCAGCAATGTTATGGCTTGCATCTCCAAAAGCCCGTTCGCGAATATCGTTTACCAATGCAACCGCACCGGCATCATCTGTTCCCAGGATTGCTTTGGCCTCAGCAAGCATCAGCATCGCATCAGCCATTCTCAACAATACGTAGTTGATGCCTGTAGCACGGAATGAAACATTCGGGTAGTCTGGTTCATCTCCTCTGTTTTTGTCCCATTTGTTAGTGGCCGGGCCGCCACCGCCGATACGGGTACCTACACCGAGCGGAACCAACGCTTCCCTTCCGGTTGCCGCGTCGCTTCCGGTTACCACCATACTTGCATCACGACGTTTGTCGCCGGGTTCGTAAGCATTGTAGAAAAAAGAAGGAATAATACGGATAGCCGCAAAGGTATTCAGGTAAGCCAAATTATTATGTCTGGCGCCTGCACGTCCCTGACTATATCCCATTTCAGCATTTCCCGTTCCGGGAACAGTACCAATTTCAAAAATCGATTCGGGACTGATGCGTCTGGAGTTGATTTCTTGCCAAACCTTTTGGAATGGATTGTTGGCTGCTCGGCTGTCTGATGTAACCAACGTTGCTGTTCCTTTGTGGGTATTCACAGCTGCGTTCAGATATTGTTCAGCTGTCCGGATATAATCCAAATAATCCGAACGTCGGGCATAAACGCAAGTCCCGTCGTTGGAACCCTTTTCCTCAAATTGCACAGCGCCGTACAAACCGGATTCATCGGTACGAATGGTTTGCCATGAACCTGCGTGAAGTGCAATTTCTCCAATTAGGGCATTGGCATACGTGCGGCTAATTCGTTCAGACGTAAGGCCACCTTCCCCTAATACATACATTTTGCTTTCAACGGCCTTGAGTTCGTTAATTATGGTATCCATAATCGCGAACCGTGATGTCAACTCATATTCTTCCACAATCTTGTTATCATAGCCAAAAGGGACATCGCCGAAGTGGCGCACCAGTTCCCAGGCACAATGTGCCCATAAAGTTTTAGCTTCTCCGTAAACTTGTGTCCAGGCGGTAGGCGCGTTACCTTCTGCGTCGGCCTGATATCCTGCCTGTTGTGATATTAAGTCGGCAATACGGGCCGTGCGTGCCACAACAACGTTCAAACTATTATACAGTCCCGCTGCGTTGTTAATAGCAGTTGCACCGGGTTGTAACCGGGCAATCACATTGTTTGCCGTTGGAAATTCGCTCATATATTCTGCATCCGATCCCAGAGGATCTTGCCAGTTGTAGTTTCCGCCGTGTACCGCATTTTGGCGATATTCAGCATAAGCCCACGATAGGGTTTTGAAGGCTTCATCAGGACTTGACATCACAAAGTCATCGTCGGATTGTCCTGCATTCGATACATCCAAATAGTCACTACTGCACCCCGTAAACATGAACGGCAATAGCGCTAAGCATATATATAGAACTATATTTTTCATCATCGTTATTCTTTAAAATTATTATCCAATTACACAATTTAGAAAGTTACATTTAATCCCAATACAAACTGACGGGCGCGGGGATAGGTTCCCCAGTCGAGTCCGGGAGTCGGATATCGGGCGTTGTTCATGTTGTCATTCGTATTTACCTCAGGGTCAAGTCCTGAATAACCGGACAGGGTAAATACATTGTAGATAGAGCCATATATACGGAGGTTATTTGCTTTAATTTTACTTTGCAATTGTTTGGGTAGCGTATAGCCTAAGGTCAGCGTATTGAGACGAAGGTATGAACCATCTTCAATACCGATGTCGGAAACATAGCCCTGTTGCAGATAGGTGGACGGCAAGCTTGCATTAGCGTTGGCCGCATTCAGTTGTTCAGGAGTTGTAAATTCTACAAGATTCCCATTCTGAATACCAAATAATGTATAAGAGTCATTCACGATATCCAATTTATTGCCATACAGACCACCACCTTTGTTACCGTTATAAAGCGATGCCAATTTATTGGCATTATAGATGTCGTTGCCATAGCTCCAGTTAAAGTTCATCCCAAGGTCGAATTGCTTATAAGTAACGTTGATGTTGAAACCACCCGTATGCGTAGGTGCCATGTTGCCGATTTCCACATAGTCTTTCACATCGATCACACCGTCTTCGAATGCATCGACAAATTTAGGCAAGCCCGGATAGGCCTGTTGACCTGCCGGGACCAAGCCTCCCTGGTAGGCGACAAATGCACTTGACAGGTCGGCAATACCATCTTTTAACGTGTACATTCCGGTTGCAGTGTCGAAGTTGAAATCGTCCGGAGTATAAAATCCTTTACCATCCATTTGGTAGCCCATAACGATACCAACGGGTTTACCTTTCTGCAGCGCATAGTCGGAATTCGGAATTCCCGATTGCAGGAATTGCGTTCCGTAAGCACTTTGAAGTCCTTCTGCAAGCTCGTCGATATTATTTTTGTTAAAGTTGATGTTAGCGCCTCCGGAAATATTCCAGTCCTGGTTTTTAAATAGCACGCCGTTAACAGAGATTTCAACACCCTTATTGCTGGTTTGTCCAATATTGGCGTAGCTGGTTGTAAATCCGGTGATCGAGGGGATGTCGGTCAGCATCAACAAATCTTTTGTCGTATTCTTGTAAACTTCAATAGAACCCCACAAACGATTGTTATAGAGCGTAAAGTCAAGACCGATATTACGTGTAATGGTGGTTTCCCATTTTAAATCGCGGTTTGCAAATTGACTGGAAGCCAGGTCATAAGAAGGCTGATGCAAATTATCTAAGCCCATTTGCCAGCGTGGCTCGGTTTCGGCTGCCCACAATTGCGACCATTGATCGGCACTGATGGCATCATTACCGACCTCACCGTAGGATACGCGAAGTTTCAGGTCATCGAGCCAGCTTCTCGTGTTTTCCATAAACGATTCCTGAGAAACCCGCCATGCAATAGAACCAGCAGGGAAGTACCCCCAACGATGCTCGGGAGAGAAGTTCGAAGAACCATCAGCACGGAAGGTGGCAGTAACCATGTATTTGTCTCGGAGCGAGTAGTTTGCCCGACCGAAATAAGATTGAATACGGCTTGGCGTAGAAACTCCCGAAGTAATTACGAGGTCTGACCCGTATTGCGAGATGCTGGCAAAAGCATTATCCCGGGTAAAATTGTTTGGAAACTTTCTGCCGGAGATACGCATGTTCTCGCCGCCCGAATCTGTTATTTCCTGACCGACCAACGCATTGATCCGGTGAATCTGGTTCAGCGTTATTTCATAACCCAGTGTATTGGTCCAGCGTACGCTCCAGCTGTCCTGTTTCCTGTAATCTGCATCGCCTGCATAGATGAAGGTTCCATCAGCATTCAGATAGCTTTCTTCGTTACCGCTGGCAGGTGTCGGACCTCTCCAGTTTTTAGTTGTTGTATAATCCCGCACCAGGGTCAATTCTGTGCGAGCATTCAATCCTTTTATAATTTCCCAGTTCAATCCGGCTGTACTACGAAGTGACTGCCTTAAGGTCAGGTTTTCCCGGTCTTTGATCACGTTGACAGGATTGTACATGTCGTCCATGACAAAATTCTCTTCGCCCAAAGAGGAATCATCAAAAATAGCCAGATCGCCTTTTATATCTTCCATCGCGATCGGACGGAAACGGTAGGATCCGGAGAGAGCTGAACCGTAACCGCTGGTTGTACCTTCATTACCCATGGTTTCCCGGTCGGTATAGCGCAAGTCCAGATTAAATTTCAGTTTTTCACCTATTTTTTGATCCAGTTTGAGCGATGCCGTAGCTCTTTTAGCATAAGAGTTCAACTTCATACCATCTTCGTCCAGGTAGTTAACGGTGAAAATAACCTTTGTCTTGTTTGTACCGCCCGTAACGGTCAGGTCGTGATTGTGTGAGAATGAGCTGTTGTACACATCCTTTTGCAGATTGTACCGCGACACATTTTTGTAGGCATCAATACCGGCAGAATTACTGCCCGTGTGGGCTCCAATTCCCCATAATTGTTGAAACGGAGTGGTATAAGTTTGTCCGAAATAGACATCAAGAAGTCCCCATTTCTGTTCTAAGTAATCGTATGGGGAAAGAGCGTCAAGATAGCCGGTTGGGGTATTGAACTTGGCATAACCGCTATAACTCACCGTAACGTCGCCTTCTTTACCCCGCTTGGTGGTAACAAGGATAACGCCGTTTGCTCCACGCGCACCGAAAATAGCAGTAGAGGAAGCATCTTTCAGTACGTCAATGTTTTCGACCATATCGGCAGGAATGTCGCTGATGTTGCCTGGTATTCCGTCAATTAAAATAAGCGGGTCGTTGCTTTGCGAGATGGAACCCCCGCCGCGTACGCGAATTGAAATCTCGGCATCAGGACGTCCGTCCTGAGAAGTTACATTCACCCCGGGAAGGCGTCCCTGGATTGCCTGTGCCACGTTGGAAACAGGGACGGCAGCGAGTTGCTCGCCGGAAACAGAAGCAACTGATCCGGTTACATCTTTTTTTCTCATGGTACCATAACCAATTGCGACTACTTCTTCCAGCCCAATGGTTTCTTCTTGCAGGGTAGCGTTGATTTGTGTACGTCCGCTAACCGGAATTTCCACCAGTTTCATCCCAACAAATGAGAATTGCAGGGTGGCATCGGCAGGTACGTTACCCAGGCTGTATTTCCCGTCGAAGTCGGTGATGGTTCCGTTGCTGGTGCCTTTCACCACCACAGTGGCCCCGGGAATCGGTTCGCCGTTTTCCCCACTTACCACACCCGTTACGGTAACGTTTTGCTGCATGGTTATTACCGTCCGGCTGCTATTGGCGTTGCCTTTTAAAATAATCTGCCGGTCTGTCACTTCATACGTAATACCCGCCTGTTCTGCGAATTGGTTCAAAATGTAATCCAACGATCCGCCTTCCGATTGAATCGTTACTTTTTGTCCTTTCTGAAATACTTCATCCTGATACAAAAAGAAAAAATCAGTTTCATCTTCAATGAATTGAATGAAGTCGCGAACCGGAACATCTTTGAGCTTCACATTCAGCGAAGTCATTTGGGAGTAGGAATTACCCCAGCTGGTTACGAAAACCAGGAACGAAAATAAAAACGTCAATTTCATTTTTCTTAGATTTAATCCATAATCCCTCCAAGCGGAAGGATCACCCATTCGTGATTTTTTCATAAGTTTGTCATGTTTTAATTATTATACAAGTAATTAACTGTGTTTGGCTGGTGGGTGCTCGCAACACCGGCCAGCCTTTTATTTAATGATATAGTTGTTTTCCTCTGTTTTTTGTATTTGTACGGTTGTGGTCGATGCTAATACGCGTAAAACGTCATCCTGGTTTTGCCGCAGGGCCAGCTTACCGGTAATTTTTTTCATTTCGAGCGATGGATTAGTGTAACTCACCTGAATGTCATAATAGCGTTCGAGCTTCTCCATCACCTTATGCAGCTCCACACTTTCGAAATTTAAAAAGCCATCGTGCCACGAGGTATAGTTTTCCACTTTCACTTGTTTCAAGTCGATATCAGCATTCTCTTTGTCGAAGCACAGAATATCATTGGGGTGCATGGTTTGCTTGTTTTTCAGTAGTTTAAACGAGTTTTCCGCCACATGGACTTTCCCCTCCACCAATACGACTTCGATTTTAGTATCCGAAGGATAAGCTGAAACGTTGAAGGTGGTGCCCACTGCTTCCACATGGATATCCGATGTTTTTACCAGAAAGGGGCGTTTGGGGTTGTGCCTGACTTCGAAGTAGCCTTCACCCACCAGGAATACTTCGCGGTTTTTCCCTTCAAACGCTTGCGGGAAAAGCAGGCGCGAGCCGGCGTTGATATAAGCTACTGTGCCGTCGGGCAAGGTAAGCGACGAGTTTTTGCCGTAAGGAACAATTAGTTGGTTGAGTCCGGCCTTGCTCAAATGGGACGGAACAGAAATCGTATCGGTGTGATTGATGATGATGGTCCCGTTTTCGCGGTATTGAATATTCGACTGTTTGTCGCGCAAAACAATGCTGTTCCCGTCTGACAGGATCAAGCGGGCATGGCGTCCGTTAAACACAGATACGTTGGCCATCTGGGCGCTTAGCTCGCGGAGGGTATCCTGGTATTTAACTTCCATGAAGCCAATGCCTGTAGCGAAAAACAGAACAGCGACAGCTGCATATTTTAGGGTATTTAAGGCGATCCGGCGCAGCTTGGGGGCTCTTCGCCCTTGGTTGATTTTGGTGTAAATGCCAGGTAACAGGGTGTTTAGTTCTTCTTGCTCAACCGGTTTGCCGCTTGACTTGAGTTGGGAAAGGACCAGCCTGGCAGCCTCAATCGCTTGACGCTCTTCAGGATGAGTTTTTAGGTAGTCGTCCCAATATTGTTGGGATTGTTCATCGGGTTCCCAAACCCAATGCACAAAACTTTTATTTTCGAAGTAGTTTAAATAGTTATCCATCATGAAGACCGTTACATAGCTATGGTCTCATTTTGGGAAAAGTATGGACAGTTTTTATTGACTTTTTTTAAGAAAAATTAACAGGAGGTTTGTAAGTGTCTTTTTGTCAATGATTTCGCGAAGTGTTTTTAATGCCCGGTATAGTTGTTTCCGGGCCGACTCCATGCTGATTCCCAATATGCGGGCAACCTCCGGGTAATCGAGCTCTTCTTCAAATTTCAGGTAAATAATTTCCTTTTGTCTGGGTGAAAGTCCGGCAATGGCTCGTTTGATCTTTTCCTGGATTTCTGCCGAAACCTCTTGTTCAACCAGCTGATCCTGGATGCTGTATTCGGTGGCAAATTCCAGTTCAGCCCCTTTGTCTTCCAGTAATTGAAACTGCCATTTTTTATTGCTGGCAATCTTTTTTAGCAGGTTGTTTTTTAAGGCGATAAACAGATACGCTTTAGGGTTTTTAATATTGATGCCCAGGCGGTCGCGTTTCAGATACAGATCCACGAAAACATCCTGAAGCGCATCGCCAACCAGTTCCCGGTCGATATTGAATTTCGATCCGTAAGCCATCATATTGCCGGCAACCTGCTGGTAAAGATTTGTAAACGAGCGGTCGTCGCCAGCTACAAAGGATTGCCAGTAGAAATCAATATGATATGAGCTTGCATGATCCATAAAACGAAAGATACATTTTTGTGCAAATATAGCAATCGGATTAATTCATGACGGGTTAGAAAAGGCGATTCTTGGTTTTTTTAGCTTTCTGTCGGGAAAACAGATTGGCAGATTGAGGGCTTTTTAATACATTTAAACACCAATAAAATTGTGATGGAACAGCGCGACTACCTTTTAAGACAGATCCAGGAAATGGGGTTATTTTTGGCCAAACTCATGCAACGGCTGCATAAGCGGGTGGAGCAGGACGAAGAAGACCAGCTGCTGGCCGAAGCGCGCGATGCTTTCTGTGTGCAATATGGTTGGGATTTGGAAGAGTTGCTGTTTCTGGACGATCGTAGCTTTATCGGGCTGATGGATGAAAGCTTGCTGGCCGACGAGCATTACGAAACGATGGCTTCGGTGTTTGAGTTGCTGGGCGATCATGCGCTGGAACACCAAACACTGCTCCGGAAAGAACTTTACCTGCATAAAGCCTTATTGCTGCTAACCTATGTGGAACGCAAAAGCCAAACCTTTTCGCTGTCCCGGCGCGACCGGATTGCCCGCTTGAATGTCAGGCTAAACGGTTAAAGATTGCTTCCCTGGGTCAGGATGGTCTCAAGGCCTTCTTCCAACCGGAATTCCGTAACCAAAATACCCGCTTCTTTTAAGGCCGCGATAAACCCTTCGTTAATCATTTTACCTGCTTGCAACGGAAAGTCAAACAACGCCGGAAAGTTATCCGGATGATCGGGGTGCTCGTAAAACTCGCGGCAGGTGGCCACATTCATCGATAAATAAATGCGGCAGGCCATAGGCCGGGCCTGGTAGGCCGAGCAGGCTCCGTCGATCAGCAGCGGGCACGGACTTTTATAGCTCAGTACTTCCTGCTCACTCATCGCTTTTGTGCGCCGGTTCTTCCCGCTTGCCCGTCGAATAATTTCCTCTTGTTCCGTGAGGCTGAAGTTTTTTTTCAGATAGTTGCCCAGGTAATGCACTTCGTAGGAGTTGGCGAAAACGGCCTGATGACAGCACCAGGCGCATCCTTTGTGGCAATCAACCGGTACCTGTTGCCTTTTGGCCATGGTCAGCAGCGAATCAATCAACGCATCAATGGCCTGGTACATGATGCCGATCTGCTCCAGAAAGACGGTTTCATGGTGGACTTCCTTCGCGGCTTTTTTGCCGAGTTGGTATCCGTCATGGTAAAACGCTTGCAATTGTTCGGGTAATTCGGTCGGGTTCATAGGGATTGATGTGAATTTCGTGGGCGCTAAGGTGTTGGTAGTGTTTGAAAAACAAGCTTTTGGTTGTCACTCGGGTTGTTGTATGCCGGTACACATTTAAATAACCCCGGATCTTTTATCGGGCCTAAATTTAACGGAATTTTTCATCCGTCCGATACTTGTTGCAACGATTGTATATCCGGTTCTCCCTCCGGACATGCCCCTACCTGAACCGTATATTACAGGAGTATGCCATGTATATGCAAGTTATATACTACGTTAATAAACGCAGAATATATACAGAATATATACAGAAGAAACGCAGAAGATTAGGAGTTGGTATAACGGAAAGACGAACTTGTTCGGAAAAAGCGGTTCGTTTACGGAGATTTGTTTCGGGTTTTATCGTGAGCGTAGGCAGAGGTATGCCGTGGCCGGGAGGAAGGTAACAACCCTGAAAGGGCAGTATCACATCCTTAATGAGAAAGAATGGCTTCCAGGTTTTTAACGGTGATTTCCCCGATATCCCAATCGACTGAATGTGCTTGTTGGCGAACGAAGCGTTGTGGTTTTTCAATTTTGGGAGAGTAAGGGATGAACGAAAGTTGGAAAAACAAGCGTCGGTTATTGGGATTATGTGGTGGGCTAAAAGCTAGTCGAAAAAACATTATTGGGAGCGATGAAAGAAAAATATATGAAAACGTTTTCATAATTCTGATCTTCTTTTTACCTTGGTCCCTGATTTTAGATGAATAGATTTGCATGCTGCTTATTTAGTTGATATGCAAAATAATGGTTGGTTATTTGATGTTTGATTACTAGATTGTATGTGAAAAAGTACTTATTCCAATTTATTGGATAAGTACTTTTTGTCTGTCAGAGATGTAAACATTTTCATAAATCCTAATTTAAAACCATGAGACTACGGAGTACCTTTACGCGGTTAATTTTTTCCGGAATTTTTTTGTTTACAGTTTTATTGGGACAAGCCCAGATTGTTCCGCACGGCCTTACCTGCGAGAAGCAGACCGAACCGGTGGGTATCGATGTAACGCAGCCTCGTTTCAGTTGGCTGTTGCAAAGTCAGCAACGGGGAGTTGTGCAATCGGCCTATCGTATTGTGGTGGCTTCGAGCCCGGAAAAGCTGGCTGCCAACGAGGGCGATTGGTGGGATTCCGGTAAAGTTTTGTCCGGCCAATCGGCCAACATCGTTTATGATGGGAAGCACTTGAAAAGCCGGGAGAATGCTTATTGGAAAGTGAAAGTCTGGCAAGGCGATCAGGAAAGCGAATGGAGCGAACCCGCCCGTTTCAGCATGGGACTGCTGTATTATAAAGACTGGTCGGGACGCTGGATTGGATTTGACCGGGCATTTGAGTGGGACAGGGAAGATAAATTTGCACGTCTGTCGGCACGCTATTTCCGCAAAGAGTTTCAGGTAAGCAAGGAGGTGCAGTCGGCAAACGTATATCTATTTGGATTGGGTTTATATGAGCTGTATTTCAACGGACAAAAAATCGGCGACCAGGTGCTGGCGCCAACACCTACGGATTACACCAAAAACGTAAAATACAATGTATTTGATGTTACGGATTACCTGAAGCCAGGTGATAACGCGGTGGGTACCATACTGGGCAATGGCCGTTACTATGCCATGCGCCAGAACGAGAAACCCTATAAGATCAAAACGTTCGGTTATCCCAAAATGCTGCTTCAGCTCGAAATTACGTACACCGACGGCACAAAAGACATCCTCAAAACAGACAACAGCTGGAAGGGGACGGCCGATGGCCCGATCCGCACCAACAATGAATACGATGGCGAAGAGTACGATGCCCGCAAGGAAATGCCGGGTTGGAACATGCCCGGTTTCGACGACAGCGCTTGGATACAGGCCGAGTACGTTCAGGAACCCCGCGGGGAGTTTGAGGCCCAGTTGAACCCGAACATGAAGGTGATGCACACCCTGAAGCCGGTTTCGCTGAAGGAAATCCGTCCCGGTGTGTTTGTGCTGGATCTGGGGCAGAACATGGTGGGCTGGTTACGCATGAAGGTACGCGGGGCGGAAGGCGACCAGGTGACTCTGCGTTTTGCGGAGATCCTGGATGAGCAGGGCGAACTGGCCCGTGCCAACCTGCGCGACGCCCAGGCTACTGATGTTTATACGCTGAAAGGTGAAGGCGAAGAAGTGTGGGAACCGTCCTTCGTGTATCACGGATTTCAGTACGTGGAAATTACCGGCTATCCCGGCAAGCCTTCGCTTGAAGATTTTGAGGGGCGGGTGGTGTACGACGATATGGCTACGATCGGAACGTTTGAAACATCGAATGCCCTGATCAATCAAATCTATAAAAATGCCTGGTGGGGCATCAACGGCAACTACAAAGGCATGCCGGTTGACTGTCCGCAGCGCAACGAGCGCCAACCCTGGCTGGGCGACCGCTCCACGGGGGCTTACGGCGAAAGCTTTGTGTTCGACAATGCCCTGCACTACGCCAAGTGGCTCGACGATATTCGCAATGCCCAACGGGCCGATGGTTCCATCCCCGATGTGGCGCCGGCTTTCTGGCGTTACTACAGCAACAACATGACCTGGGCGGGAACCTACCTGATGGTGGCCGATATGCTTCACCGACAGTTTGGCGATGTCGCCTCTGTTGCGAAGCACTATCCCAACATGAAGCGCTGGCTGAAATTTATGGAAGATCGTTACATGACCGACGATTTCATCATGACCAAAGACAGTTACGGCGACTGGTGTGTGCCGCCCGCCACCATTGAGGAAGGTCGCGGAAAGAATGCCAACGTAAAATACCCCAGCCAGTTGATTTCGACCGCTTATCATTATTATTACCTGCAACTGATGCAGAAATTTGCAACGCTTACAGGGAATGAAAGCGATATTCCCGTGTTTGCTGAAATGGCCGGACAGGTGAAAGCAGCGTTTAACCGCGAGTTTTACGATGCTGAAAAGGCGTCGTACGGTACCCACGTGTTGACCGATAACCTGCTGGCATATGCTTTCGGATTGGTTCCCGAGGCCGATAAGGACAGGCTGTTTAAAACCATTACTGATATTATTGAGGTGGACAACAAAGGTCATCTGAGTACCGGTTTGATCGGTACGCAATGGCTGATGCGCACGCTTACCGAAAATGGACGTGCCGACCTGGCCTATAGACTGGCAACCAACAAAACGTACCCCAGCTGGGGCTATATGGTCGAAAACGGGGCCACTACTATCTGGGAACTGTGGAACGGAAACACCGCAGCTCCCAATATGAATTCGTACAACCACGTGATGATGCTCGGCGACCTGATCATCTGGTTCTACGAAAACCTGGCCGGGATCAAAAGCAGTGAAGAAGCGCCGGGCTTCAAAAAAATTATCATGAAACCCGAACCGGTATCCGGTCTCGACTTTGTGAAAGCCTCTTATGAAACCATACACGGGCCGATTAAAAGTCACTGGCAGAAGAAGGGAAAAACGTTCAACTGGACTATTGCAGTTCCGGCCAATACCACCGCAACGGTTTACCTTCCGGCTTCCGCCGAAAAAGATATCAAGGAAAGCGGCAAGGCGCTGGCGGCTGCTCCGGGTTTACGCTTCGTAAAAATGGAAGGCGATCGCGCCGTGCTGGAAGTTGGCTCGGGTGAGTATCATTTTAGCTCAAAACTTTTTTAACGTTCGTTTGGCGCCGGATATTTATTCTGAGAAAATATGCCCCTCTTTAAACCAATAATATTATGATGCGATTAGCGAATGTATTCCTGTTGATTTTTGTTGCCGGCTGGCAATTGTTTCTTCAGTCTTGTACGGCTGAAAGGAACTGGAAAGAAGGGATTGTCTCTTCGGAATTTATATACGAGGAAGCGCCTTTCCCCTCGTGCCATGCCGCTACGATTGCCGAAACAACCGATGGTACTTTGGTTGCTTCCTGGTTTGGAGGCACGCACGAGCGTCATCCGGATGTGTGTATTTACGTCAGCCGGCTGGTTGACGGACAGTGGTCGGAACCGGTAAATGCAGCCGATGGAGTGCAGGACGACGGAAGCCGAATGCCCACCTGGAATCCCGTGCTTTATCAGGTTCCGGATGGCGAACTTCAGTTGTATTACAAAATCGGGCCAAACCCAAGAGAATGGCAAGGATGGATGAAAACATCGCCTGACGGTGGAAAAAGCTGGTCGGAAGCCATCATGCTGCCGGAAGGTTACATGGGGCCGGTTAAAAATAAGCCGGAATTGATTGGCGAAACCTTAATTTGTCCAACCAGTACGGAGCATGAAGGCTGGAAAGTACACTTTGAGATGACCCATGATTTTGGAAAGACTTGGGAGCGCACCGGCCCGATCAACGATGGTGTTGACATTCATGCCATCCAGCCCAGCATTTTGAAACATGGCGACGGCCGGTTACAGGTGCTTTGCCGGAGTAAAAACCGTGCTGTGTTGTCGTCGTGGTCGGATGACGATGGGAAAACCTGGTCGGAAATGGAAAAAACCTCGTTGCCCAATAATAACTCGGGAACCGATGCGGTGAGCCTGACTGATGGTACCCACCTGCTGGTGTACAACCATGTACTGCCTCCCGGCGATGCCTACAAAGGAGTGCGCACACCGCTCAATGTGGCTTTAACCAAAGACGGCACAAATTGGCTGGCCGCCCTGGTATTGGAAGATGCCCCGGATTCGGAGTTTTCCTATCCGGCTATCATTCAAACAAAAGATGGACTAATACACATAGTTTATACCTGGAACCGCACAAAAATAAAACATGTGGTGGTTGATCCGGAAAAGCTGAAATTGATAAAAATGGAGAATGGAGAATGGCCGCTTTAGGCAATTTCAATTCTTTACCAATAATGGATTTTAAAATAGTAAAATATGCAACCTAATTTTTCGATGCCCCTGAGGGGAATTGTTCCGCCGTTAGTGACCCCGTTGATCGATAACGAGACGTTGGATGTGGCCGGCCTGGAACGTTTGATTGAACATGTGATAGCGGGTGGGGTCCACGGAATTTTCTTACTGGGTACCACCGGCGAGTTTGCCAGTTTAAGCTATAAGCTTCGCGAAGAGCTGATCCGCCTGAGTTGCGGTTTTGTAAAAGGACGTGTGCCCGTGATGGTGGGCATTTCGGATTCGGCTTTCGCCGAAAGTTTGAACCTGGCCAGGAAAGCTGCCCAGTATGGCGCCGATGCAGTGGTAATTACGCCGCCGTATTATTTCGAGTCGGGCCAGCCGGAACTGCTGGAATACCTGAACCGGATTATGAAAGACATGCCGCTGCCGCTTTTCATTTACAACATGCCGGTGCACACCAAGGTGATGTTTGCCCCGGAAACGGTGCGTGCTGCTGCCGAAATTCCCGGCATCATCGGGATGAAGGACAGCTCGGCCAACCTGGCCTATTTCAATCAGGTGCGCTACTTGTTGCGCGAGCGCCCCGACTTCACCTTTATGGTCGGGCCCGAAGAAATTACCGCCGAGTTTGTGTTGATGGGCGGACATGGCGGCGTGAACGGCGGGGCCAACATGTTCCCCAAACTGTATGTCGATTTGTACAAGGCCGCTGCCGCCCGCGATTTCGACACCCTGTTGCCGCTACAGCAAAAAGTGATGCAGATCAGCACTGGCATTTACAAGGTGGGCAAATTCGGGTCCAGCTACCTGAAAGGACTGAAATGCGCCTTATCGGTGATGGGAATTTGCAGCGACTTTATGGCCGAGCCGTTCCATCGCTTCAACGATCCCGAGCGCAAACGGATTGAACAGGTGCTGGAGGAGTTGAACTACCAAGAACTGCTATAGAAAACCTGACCTGCAAACCAAACCAATTATAAGCAAAATCGACTAAACGAAATAGGAATGAGTACTGTTGACAGCGTAATTTTTATCGGATATCTCCTGGGAATTGTCTTGTTTGGAAGTTCATTTTACCGGAAAAACAAATCGGCGGAAGCGTTTACCCTGGGCAACCAGCAAATACCTTCCTGGGTGATATCCCTTTCCATTTTTGCCACCTTTGTCAGCAGTATCAGTTACCTGGCGTTGCCGGGACAGGCGTATCTGACCAACTGGAATGCCTTTGCTTTCAGCTTGTCCATCCCGTTTGCCACGTTGATGGCCGTTAAGTTTTTCGTACCTCTCTACCGGTCGGTGAACAGTCCGTCGGCCTACACCTATCTGGAAAAGAGGTTTGGCCCGTGGGCCAAGGTGTATGTGTCGGTGATGTACCTGC
Source organism: Gaoshiqia sediminis (assembly GCF_025907915.1). Classification (GTDB taxonomy): domain Bacteria; phylum Bacteroidota; class Bacteroidia; order Bacteroidales; family Prolixibacteraceae; genus Gaoshiqia; species Gaoshiqia sediminis. The sequence goes on along the minus strand of NZ_JAPAAF010000003.1, from coordinate 214,639 downwards.
TTACCCAGCTTATGCGGGCCGGCACTATCCTGTTTTTGCTGGCCATCATGCTCAACGCGCTGCTCGATTGGGACATTGTCACCATCATCGTGGTAACGGGCTTCAGTGTGATGCTGTATTCGTTGCTGGGCGGTATCCAGGCGGTGGTGTGGACCGATGCCATCCAAGCCATCATCCTGATTGGCGGGGCGCTGGTTTGCATGGTCACCCTGTTGGTGGATATGCCCGAGGGGCCGGGACAGCTTTTTCAGATCGCGGCTGAAAACCAGAAGTTCAGCTTGGGCGACTTTGGTACCAGTCTTACCGGATCAACCTTCTGGGTAGTGCTGATATACGGTATTTTCATCAACCTGCAAAACTATGGTATCGACCAAAACTACATTCAACGGTACATGACTTCTTCTTCTGAAAAAGAAGCCAAAAAGTCTGCCTTGTTTGGAGGCTTGCTGTATGTGCCCGTTTCGGCCATGTTCCTGTTTATCGGTACGGCGCTCTTCAGCTATTACACGGCCAATCCCGGTTTGCTTCCGGCAGGTACTCCGGCCGACAAGGTTTTCCCGGAGTTTATCGTTCACCGCCTGCCCGTTGGTCTGACCGGCTTTTTGATTGCCTCGGTTTTTGCGGCCGGCATGAGTACTATTTCTACCAGTATCAACAGTTCGGCGACGGTTATCCTGACCGACTATTTTAAACTGTCGCCCGATAATCCGGGTAGCAACCGTAAGTCGATGCGCATCCTGTACCTGGCTTCGTTCCTGATCAGCGTGTTCAGCATGGGCATCGCTATTGCCATGATTAACGTGCAAAGTGCGCTGGATGCCTGGTGGAAACTGGCGTCTATCTTCAGTGGTGGTATGCTGGGCTTGTTTTTGCTGGGATTCCTCTCGAAGATGGTGAACAATGCGGCTGCTATCGTTGGGGTGGTTGCCGGGGTGCTTGTCATTGGCTGGATGAGCCTGTCTCCAATCTTTTTCCCGGGCACGGCGCTGGAACCTTATACCAGTCCGTTTCACAGCTACTTATCCATTGTGTTTGGCACAATCGCTATTTTTATCGTTGGATTTTTCCTGAGCAGCCTGGCTTATAAAACGATAAAAAAGGGCTAGGGGAATCGATCTCTTTTTATCGTGTCTAATTTGGCTATCTTTGAACAGCACGTTAACGGCCTGACTAGTTGACTAATTTAAAGCTCCATAGCGAACCTGAACTGATCAGAAGATTGCAGCAAGGTGATCAGTTTGCCTTTGAGGTCTTGTTTTACAAGTATAAAAACAAGCTCAAGGGTTTTGTTGCCAAATTGGCTCCGCCGCAGGTTGATCCGGAAGAAATTGTGCAAAAGGTATTCATCAAAATCTGGTTGCAGAAAGAGAAACTTGATCCGGAAAAGTCGTTTTCCTCCTTCCTGTACACCATTGCCAAAAATGAGCTGATTGATCAGCTGCGTTCCTCCATCAATAAAAAAACCTATCTGATGGGAGGCGAACTTCTGGCGGATCTGAACATCAGCGATCCTGCCGGGGTGTCGTTTCAGGAAGAAATGGAGCAGACCGTCACCATGCTAATCGGTAAATTACCGGAGCGCCGCCGACAAATCTTTGAACTTAGCCGCTATCAGGGTCTCAGCTATAAACAAATAGCCAGCGAGTTGGGAATATCGGAGAATACGGTGGATACCCAAATCCGGTTGGCACTCAATTTTATCCGTCAAGAAGTCCGCAAAGTCCGGTCGATCCTGTTATTTTTTATCTCCAGGTAAATTTTTTCATTTTCCCTTCACGGAAAAGCCATTTCTTCCCGTAATTAAAGCAAAACATCAAATTTATGGTTGTCCCGGCTTTTGCATTATTGAAAAAATTTATTGCTGGTGAACATCTGACAGCTCAGGAATTGAAGCAATTGCGGGACTGGATGGTGCGCCCTGAAAATATGGTTCGTTTGGATGAATGGATGCAGGAACTCTGGATGCAGGCGCCTGAATTGGAATCTGAAGTACATTTCGAAGAGATCATCGCACAGGTTAACAGCCAATATCAGTCACGCCGCGAGGAAAAAGGTTTCTGGGAATTACCTGTGGTTAAGCACTTTCAGCGGGCAGCAGCCATCCTCATCCTGCCTGTTATCCTGGTATCGGCCTATTACTTCCTGCATGTGACGGATACTACCGATCAGTACACCGAAGCCATCGTGCCGAACGGACAGAAGTCGGAAATAGTGTTGCCCGACGGCACGCATATCTGGCTCAACTCCGGCACCCGCTTGCGTTATCCCTCCAAATACGGAAGCGGAAACCGGGATGTTTTCCTGGAAGGAGAGGCCTACTTCGAGGTGACACCGAATAAACATGCCCCGTTTGTTGTAAACACCTCCAATGTTGCGGTGAACGTTTTAGGCACCAAATTTAACGTGAAAGCCTATCCCGATGAAACAGATGTTGAAACCGCCTTGCTTTCCGGGAAGATTAATTTGTTGCTCAAGCCCGGTTCCGGCAAAAACCAGTTGATTGAAATGAAACCGGGAGAAAAAGTAAACTACAATCTGCAGCAAAAAATTACCGCTACAAATGGCTTCGAGACCGACGAAATTGTGGGCTGGAAAAATAACCGCCTGGTGTTTCGCGACGACACCTTCGACAAGCTGGTGAAGAAAATTGAGCGTTGGTACGATGTGGAAGTTCTTTACGACGAAATGCTGCTCGACAGCCAGCGCCTGACCGTTGAACTAAACGAAGGCGAAAGCATTGACCGGCTGATGGAGATTATCGATAAAGTAATGCATGTTGAATCACAGATAGTTAACCGTAAAGTAATGATCAAACCAAAAATGAAAAGTTAATAATAGAAAAAAAGAAAAACGGGTAGTTCTGCGCCAACATACACTACCCGCCATCTTACGTGTAAACAAAAGTTTAACGAAAAACTAAGCAAATTTATGAAAAAAAGTAAAATCCACCGGGATTGGGATCGATATCTCCAATTCCAAAAGTTCGCAAGAGTTATGAAACTACTTATGATCCTGGTTTTTTCGGGACTGATGACCTTCGCGTCCCAGTCTTATTCGCAGATGACAAAAGTATCTGTGGACTTGAAGCAAGCTACTATTATGGATGTATTCAGTGCGATTGAAGATCAAACTGATTATCAAATTGCTTATAACAGCAATATCCTGGATGTTTCGAAGAAAATCGACTTGAGGGTCGAAAACAAGTCAATTTCGGAAGTGTTGGACCTGGTGTTGAAAAACTCCGCTGCTCAATATGAGTTTGTAGGTCGGTACGTGGTCATTTCCGATTCTAAAGGCAGTGACTTTGATGCGCGGACCAGTCAACAAACAAGGACGATAACGGGGAGGGTGACCAATAACGAAGGCATGCCCATTCCCGGTGCAACCATTGTTGTGAAAGGAACGACGATGGGAACAATTACCGATGTTAACGGAAATTTTGAGATCAATGATGTTCGGGCAGGGGCTGTCCTGTTGGTTTCGTTTGTTGGCATGAAAACCCAGGAGATTCCTACTGACGGGCAAAATGTGGTAAACGTATCCTTGCTGGAAGAAACCATCGGACTGGATGAAGTGGTGGCTATCGGTTACGGTACGGTTCGGAAAAGTGACTTGACGGGATCGGTAGTTTCGGTTGGCGCCGACAAACTGAAAGACCGGCCCTATACCAATGCTATGCAAACGCTGGCAGGACAAGTCTCCGGTGTGCAGATCACGCAAACACAGGGAGCACCGGGATTGGCCCCTACCGTAAAAGTACGAGGCGCTTCATCCATTAATGCCGGTACAACACCTTTGTATGTTATTGATGGTATTCCGTTGGAAGATAACACCACGAACTCAACGTCAACCGGCATCAGTTCGGGCAGCAACATGGATTTTAACCGAAATCCGCTGAACTTTATCAACCCGAATGATATCGAATCAATTGAAATATTAAAGGATGCCTCTTCGGCAGCTATTTACGGTTCCCGTGGCGCCAATGGTGTCGTCATTATTACTACCAAGCAGGGAAAAGCCGGAAAAACCAAGATTGAAGCCAATTATGAGTTTGGCCTTTCGAAAGTTTTGCGGGAAACGGAGATGATGAACGCTCAGGAATGGATGGAGTTCCAAACGGCAGCCAGAAATAACTCCTGGGCTACCATTGTTGCCGCCAATCCTTCGGCTACCAGAGGGCTGAATGTTACTGTACCGGTTGAGTTTTCAGATCCGGCATGGATTGCCCGTATCGGCAATGGCACCGACTGGCAGGATGTTTTATTGAGGACAGCCTTGTCGCACAATGTGCAGGTATCAGCATCCGGTGGTAATGAAAAAACACAGTTCATGGTGTCGGCCGGTTATCTGGACTCCGAGGGTGTTGTGGATCAAAATACCTACGACCGGATTAACCTTCGTTCGAACATCCGACATAAGTTTAGCGACAGGTTCCGCCTGGGCTTAAATATGGGTTTCAGTCGCGCACAGGAAGCTCCTCACGGTACATCGGGTAAATCGGATGTGGTGAGTTTGGCTTTGCAGAGCGACCCTATTTTCCCGCTTTATGTTGAAACAGGGAGCCTTGGCTTTAAAGATCCAACTTCCATCTGGAACACATTTGTGAAATACGGCCTTCAGTTATGGCATCCCTATTCGCTAACCCGGGAAGCCGAAAAAAAGAAAGTCATGAATGTGATGACGGCCAACTCTTACCTGGAGTGGGATGTTCTGAAAGATTTGACTTTCAAGACTGCTTTGAATTCAAATATCGAAAATACCTTTTACAATTTCTATTGGAATGAAGGTCAGAACTGGGGATATTCAGGCTGGGTTCCGGCAACGGCCGATTTCATCACGCTGCAATCCTATAACTGGGTTTGGGAAAATACGCTCAACTATAACAAAACGTTTAACGACATTCACGATTTGAGTGTGCTGGCTGGTTATACCGTACAGGAGCAACGTACGGATTACAGCAACATGCGGTCGGGTAGTTTCCCCAACGATTTGGTTCATACCCTCAATGCAGGGAAAGTAAGCAGTGGTAGTACTTCAGCGCAGGATTGGTCACTGATTTCTTACCTTGCCCGTGCCAACTATTCGCTTAAGAATAAATATTTGGTCACGGCAGCTATTCGTGCTGACGGATCTTCCCGTTTTGGCGCCAACAATCGCTGGGGGTACTTCCCGTCAGGGTCTGTTGCCTGGCGTATGTCTGAAGAGGCTTTCTTGCAAGATGTTGACTGGCTGGATAATTTGAAAGTGCGCTTGAGCTATGGTGAAACCGGGAACAACCAAATTCCCAACTATGGTGCAATCGGGATATTAGGATATACACCTTACGTGAATGGCGGCACTGTAGAGCAAGGTATTTATACGAATACCTTTGCCGACAAAAACCTAAAATGGGAAAAGACCGGACAAACAAACTTTGGGGTCGATTTTAGCATTCTGGATCAACGCGTGAATTTCTCTGGCGACATTTATTATTCAAAAACAAAAGATTTGTTGCTGAATGTTCCGATCCCCATCATCACCGGGTTTGGTTCTACGCTAACAAACATTGGTGAACTGCAAAACAAAGGGTTTGAAATCAACGTGAGTACGCGCAATATCGACCGGAAGTTAAAGTGGGTGACTGATTTAAATATTTTTGCCAACCGGAACAAGGTGTTGAAACTGGGAGAAAATGATGCCCCGATCGATATTAATGAATCCAGTATGACATCGCGTACAGCCGTAGGAAAACCTATCGGGATGTATTATGGCTATGTAATCGATGGGGTGATTATGTCGCAGGCCGAATTGGACAACAATGCGTATCCGGTATGGGCAGGCAGTGAGCCGGGTGACCCACGGGTGCGTGACGTAAACAAAGACGGTAAAATTAATTCAGACGACCGGACCTATATTGGTAATTACCAGCCCGATTTTCAATGGGGGATGACCAATACGTTATCCTATGCAGGAATTGAATTGTCGGTGATGTTACGCGGATCGCACGGCGCTGAAATTCTTAACCATAACGCCCGATTCCTGAAATCAGGTGTAGGTGGCGGTAACCGGAACATGTATTCGGAGGTATCCAATTTTTGGAGGTCTGAAGCTAATCCCGGCAACGGGATGATTCCCAAACCTCGTATGCTTCCAACCACTGTGCGTGACTTTGGATCTACCTATTGGGTTGAAGACGGTTCATTTGTTCGCATCCAAAATATTCGTATTGGCTACAATTTGCCGCAAAACCTGGTTAATAAGATGAATGTAGCTGGTGTGAAGCTCTACCTGAATATGGAAAATGTGTATGTTTTCTCTGACTATTTGGGATACGATCCGGAGGGCAGTACCTATCAAACCGGTGTATTGGTGGGCTTCGACTATGGTGCCTATCCAAATCCTTTTACCGCGACAGCAGGGGTAAACATTACTTTCTAAGAATTCTAATATAACCATTAAAAAACGTAGGAATATGAAAAAAATTAAATATATCCTGATTTTATTCAGTGCAATCTATTTTGGTTGTAGTGAAGATTTTTTGGACCGGTCACCCATTTCAAATCCCAATGAAGCGGATTTCTACCAAAGTAAAGATGATTTCGAGACGGCTATTTTGGCCGCCTACAATTCATTGTACAACCTTTATGGGCCCGAAAGTTTGCCATCCTTCTTTGGCGAATTAATGTCGGATAATGCCTATAGCGACAATGCTGCCGGTAGGATACAGGACTATGAGGGATTTGAAAATCATACCATGAGTGATGACAATGAACTGGTGCTGGGCTATTGGAACAGCTATTACAGGACATTGTATATCATCAATAACATCATAACACGTGCAGAAAATATTGATTTTGACACACAAACTGCCTTGATTGGAGAAGCAAAGTTTTTAAGAGCTTTGTATTATTTCGATATGGTTCGTGCATGGGGCGATATTCCACTGGTCACCAAACCACTCAGCATTGGTGAAGCGTATGCGCAAGGGCGTACCCCTAAGGCAGATGTCTATAATCAAATTGTCGAGGATTTGAAATTTGCTGCTGCTAATTTACCCGCCAAAGCCAATGAGCGGTTTGTTGGTGCGGCTAACAGCGATGCGGCCAACGCTCTCCTTGGAAAAGTTTATCTTACCATGGGCGACAAAACCAAAGCCTCTGAAACGCTGCTGAAGGTTTACGGTAAATTCTCTTTGGTATCTTACGCCGATTTATGGGATAAAACCAAGAAGAACGGCGCCGAATCAATCTTTGAAATCCAGTATAAAGGTGGAAAATCAAATCCTTACAGCCGGTACTGGGCCATGTTCTCTCCCCTTGATAACCGGGTGGTTACCGCTTGGGGAGCCGGGATGAACCAAGTCACACCGGATTTGTGGAATGCCTATGAAGCTGGTGATCCACGTCGCGATATTTCAATTCAGGATGGTTACACAACTGCTGCCGGAGCACCTGTTGATGTGAAATATCCGATTAAGTGGAAAGATGAAGAGGCTGAAGTCGATGGCTTGCGTGAAGCTTCCGACAACAATTTCATCATTCTTCGTTATGCGGATGTGTTGTTGATGCTTACCGAAGCGACCGGTGATGCCAAGTACCTGAACGAGGTGAGGAATCGTGTCGGATTACCCAGTTATGGCGCTGCCGGATATCCATCACAGTACAATACGGTTGCTTTGGCTGTCGAACACGAACGTCAGGTGGAGTTTGCCCTTGAATTCCATCGTTGGTTCGATTTGATCCGAACTGGTCGGGCTATTACTGTTATTAAAAACAGTAGCAAGAACATTACCTTGAGCGAAAACCAACTTGTGTTGCCAATACCCTTACAGGTTATCACCCAAAATTCGGGTGTGATTACGCAAAATGAAGCCTACAAATAGGAGTTGCATGGAAATTATTGTCCTTGTGTTGCTTGCTAAGTGCCTGATTTAAAGAGCAAATTCTTGAATATTGAACAGACTGCCGGTCCGGTATTTCCCGGGTTGGCAGTCTTTCTGTTTTGCATCGCGCCGGATTTAAAAATTATTATTTCAGGCGCGATTAATGGTGTGAGTATCGTAATTTTAAAACTGAATAAACTAATGCCCCGGGCTATGAAGAAAAATAGTGCACTTCGCCATTCTGGTTCTACTGCCATTCTTTTTTTGCTGTTTGTTTTGCAGTTATTCGGACAATCTGCTTCAAAATCAGCAAGTGAGTATGCATCGTTGATTAAATCCAATGTTTACAGAGATTTTAAACAAATGTACCGTCCGCCAAGCGGATCGTTGGTATTTCCGTTCCTGACGCCCGGTAGTAACCAGTATGCCAATGTGCTGTGGGACTGGGATTCGTGGTGGAGTAATATTGCACTTCGGCAAATTCTTTCCGATGTGGGGTCGGAAGCCGATTCGAAAGAGGCCATCAAATATGAACAAGGCTGTGTGCTCAATTTTCTGCACTACGGCGATTGGGACGGTTACCTGCCTGTTGTGATCTGGGAAGACTCGAACCCTCGGCAGCTCAACGGGCGTGATATTTATAAATCGAATATGCACAAGCCGGTATTGGCACAACATGCGGCGTTTTTGGTGAAACAACAAAACGGAGATGCCGAATGGCTACGTGAAAAGTTTTACCACTTGCAAGCATTTGTGAATAATTATAAAAATCATCATCGCGATAAAAATACTGGCTTGTATTACTGGCAGACCGATGTGGCCATCGGGGTGGACAATGATCCCTGTACTTTTTTTCGGCCCAACGGAAGTTCGGCCTCTATTTACCTCAATTGTTTGATGTATCGCGAACTGCTGGCCATGGTTTATCTGGCCGATTGCTTAAAAATACCCGAAGTAGGCAAAGAATTTGAGTTGGATGCCGCCATTTTGAAAGCCGCAGTGCAGGAGCATTGCTGGGACGAGCGCGATGGTTTCTTTTACAGTGTCGATTTGAATCTTCGTCCGGTGACCAACGCAACTGACAACTCGCTGGGCAAGGAATTTGTCATTCATGCCGGCTATCCGCGCGACTATGACTGTCTGATTCAGCGCATCGAAGTGTGGTCGGGCTTTTTGCCTTTGTGGGCCGGTATCGCCACATCCGAACAGGCCGAACGGGTGGTTCGCGAGCACTACGCTAACCCGAAGACTTTCAACTCTGCTTCGGGTGTCCGCACCTTATCGAAAATGGAAAAGATGTACAGTGTGAGGGCAAGTGCCAACCCTTCCAACTGGCGCGGTCCGATTTGGGGAATTTCCAACTACATGGTTTTTAGTGGTCTGGTGAGATATGGTTATGACAACGAAGCCCGCGAACTGGCCAACAAAACCGTCGCCCTGTTCGGTCGCGATTTTGCGCAAAACGGCGCCCTGCATGAATATTATGAACCGGAAACCGGTGAACCATTGCTGAATAAAGGCTTTCAGAACTGGAACTATTTGGTTGTTAACATGCTTGCCTGGTTGGAAGGACGCCCGGTAGTGGAAGAGTTTTAGGATCTACTTTATTGGTAATCGATGAAATTCAGGCAAAAGAAAACAGTCTTCAAAGATGATTTAAAACCGGAAGAAAAGTTTGAACTAATCTTCCGGAGATATTTTTTTCGCCTGTGTTGTTTTGCGAATCGATACACTAAAAATGTTGAGGAATCGAAAGAGATTGTTCAGGACGTTTTCTTGCAGGTTTGGAACAAGAGGAGCCAATTGTCTTTCGACGATGAAATCCAGTTTTACCTGTTTCGATCGGTTAAAAATTCATGTTTGAATTTACTCGAACATTGCCGGGTAGAGAATGACTATCATGCATCTTTGTATTTGCTGTATTCCGGGCATGATCCGGTAGGAGATCATTTCATGACGTTGGAATTGAAAGAATTAAATGAGCATATAGAACAAGCAATTGGATCATTGCCCGATGAATGCAGGCGGATTTTTCTCCTAAGCCGCGAAAAAGGCCTCAAATATGCTGAAATATCAAAAGAATTAAATATTTCAGTGAAAACAGTCGAAACTCAAATGGGCCGGGCCTTATCACGGCTTAGGGCACACTTGAAAAGCTATTTGTCTTGATTTTTAAATAATAAGGGTTGAGGTGTAAAATTTTTAAAAAAATTATTGCACCGTGTCAGGGTAAAACCATTTCCAGCTGTATTGCTTTTTGTAATTAAACTGGAAATGAATTCAACAATCAATAAAGAGCAACTTGTTCGTTTCATTAATCGTGAAACCTCACTTTCTGAAGACCACCAAATATTCAGATGGATAGCCGAAAGCGAGGGTAACCGGGAAGAGCTTCGGCAACTGTATGAAACAGATAGGCTTAGTCGGCAAAAAAATCTATCGGCACAAATTAATGTAGAAGATTCGTGGTCGGAATTCTCAGCCAAACGGCTGAATGTCTCAAGAAAAACCAGTAAGCCTCTGTTGAACTACTGGACAAGAATTGCTGCCTCCGTTTTGATTCTGGTTTCTGTCAGTGTGGGAAGCATAGAAGGATACAGACTTTTCACCGATTCAAACAACACGAAAACCTTGGTGCAACTTCATGTTCCTTCCGGTGAAAAGTCGATTATGATTTTGGCTGATGGAACAAAGGTTTGGTTAAATTCAGAGTCGAGTATAACCTATAATCCCCTTGAACCTCGATCTGTGAATTTGACAGGAGAGGCCTATTTCGAGGTTTCCGAAGATAAATCCCATCCGTTTATTGTACATACAGAATTGGGCCTAAACGTGCGCGTTTTGGGTACTGAGTTCAATTTACGGTGTTATCCGGATGAGGCAATTGTTGAAACCACATTGGATAAAGGCCGGATTGAATTATTTGGTAAAAATATTGAAAGACCAGTGGAAATACTTCCTGGACAACAAGCCGTGTTGTCTGAAAATTCTTTGAATATCAAAAATGTAAATGCTCAACTTTTTAGTGTTTGGCGCAATAATGAGCTGAAAATCCAGGATAGCAGTTTTGGTGAATTGGTTCCGCTGATTGAACGATGGTATGGTGTTAGTATTCATTTGGATGCAAGGCTTCGTGACCAAGGGCAATTTACGATGACGATAAAAACGGAAAGCATCCGGGAATTATTTATGATGATGCAATTAACTTCAAATTTTCAATATGAAATAAACGGTAGTGAAATTAGACTAAAGGCAAAATAAAAAAAGGAAAGTGTTGGAGCACTTCCCTTTTAAAAGTTACGGGTGCAACCGTAACCATTTATTTACTAATAAACAACACAAATTTATGAAAAAAAATCGTATGAAATTTCAGGTATGGCATCAACCACACCTGAAGCAAACTTTTCGCATTATGAAACTAACGAGCTTAATTCTTTTTCTGGCATTTTTCCAGGTTTCTGCGGGTGTTTTTTCACAAAACAATGCAAAAGTACAGATAAAGGCTTCCAATAAGTCTTTGGTTGATGTGCTAAAATTCATTGAGGATGAAACAGATTATTCATTTTTGTTTAACCGTGCCAATGTGGATGTGGATCAGAAAGTTAATGTGGATCTTGAATTTTCTGACATTGAGGAAGGATTGAAAGTACTCCTGGAAGGTACCAATATTCTGTACCGATCCTTCAATAATAACTTTGTGCTGTACACCAATGAAAGTGATCACATCAACCCGATCAGGCAACAGTCCGAACCTGTGAAGGGTAAGGTGTCGAGTTCGTCGGGAGAGCCAATTCCCGGGGCAACTGTCGTATTAAAAGGCAGTTCAATTGGGACCGTTACCGATGTAAATGGTAATTATACCTTGTCGAATGTTCCTGCCGATGCTACTTTGGTTTTCACATTCGTGGGGATGAGGACACAGGAGATATTTGTTGACAACCGCCAGATTGTTGATATTCAGCTGCAAGAAGACATGGTGGGAATCGACGAGGTTGTGGTTGTAGGCTATGGAATCCAAAAAAAGGCAAACTTAACAGGTTCGGTTGGAACCGTAGCTGGTAATATTCTCACGGAAAGGCCTGCAACAAACTCAGGGAACCTGCTACAAGGACGAATTTCAGGCTTACAGGTTATTCAGCCCAGTGCGGAACCGGGGCGAGATAATCCGTCGTTTCTGATTCGCGGACGTGGTTCATTTGGTGGCAGCAATGATCCGCTTATTTTGATTGATGGTGTTACCGGTTCATTAAACAACCTGTCACCGGACGACATTGAAAACATAACCCTGTTGAAAGATGCCGCATCAGCTTCGATTTATGGAGCCAGGGCTGCAAATGGTGTCATATTGGTGACCACGAAGAAAGGGGAAAAAGGTAAGACTGTTGTCAGCTACCGTGGAAATATTGCTGTCAACTCACCCACAAAACTTCCCGATTTTATTACCAACTCTGCTGAATACATGGAAATGTACAATAAAGCGGCTGCCCGCTCAGGTATCGCTTTCCGTTATGCAGAAGACGAAATTGCTAAGTATCGAAATGCAACTGACCGGGAACAGTATCCGAACTTTGATGCCGTTGACTATTGGTTTAAAAATGCGATAGTCACCAATCATAGTATCTCCCTGTCCGGGGGATCGGAAAAGAGTGCCTATAATGCATCTTTCAGTTATCTGGATCAGGAAGCGATGCTGCCGGGGTATAAATTCAAACGTTATAATGCGTTGCTGAGCTATACGAATGAAATCAGTAAGATACTTGATTTTGGAACCAAAATGATTCTGACCTATAAGGATCGTCAGGAACCACCGTTCACAAGTGCAAACATGGCATTATCAATTTATGCTACCGGTCCAACCTACGGGCCTTACTTGCCTGATGGCAGTGGCCGGATTGCGTCCAGGGCTTATCTGAACGAAGGTCGAAACCGAAACCCCAGCGAGTATTATGCAATGGGGAATCAGAAAACTAAAGATTACAACCTGAATGCACAGGCTTATATTGATTTAAAGCCGTTTAAAGGGTTTGTATGGACCACAAAAGTGGCCATAAATTATGATGATTCTTTTTATAAAATGCATCAGGTGCCTTACAAAGGCTATGTTCTTCAGGAGAAAGATACTAATACCGGAGATAACCTGGAATTTGCTTATGGCCCGGATATCCTGGGGGTAACAGATCAGTATTCAAAAGCCATCACACCAACAGTGTATTCGGTGATGTCGTATAATACCACGATCAACAATGATCATGATATTTCAGCTTTATTGGGATATGAACAAATAAGTTATAAGTACCAAACGTTACGGGCTCGCAGAATTAATTCGGTTTCTCCAATTCTGGATGAGTTAACGGGTTATTCCTCAGATAACCAATCCCTGTTTTTTACCCATCCACGTTTGCCGTCGTTGGCTGGTCCATCCGAGTGGGCGATGCAATCCATATTTGGACGAGCAAATTATTCATTTAAAGGAAAATATCTTGTTGAGGCAAACTTACGCTACGATGGTACATCAAAAGTATCTCCTGACTACCGATGGGGTCTGTTTCCATCGGCTTCAGCTGGCTGGCTTATGTCTGAAGAAAGCTTCATTAAAGACCAGGTTAGTTGGATCAATTATTTGAAATTGAGGGCATCCTATGGCGTTCTTGGGAACCAGGATGTTGGTACTTATCTGTATCAAAATAACTTAGTGATCAATAATGTCTATTACCCGTTTGAAGAGTCACTTTCTCAGGGGGCTGTCGTGAATGTATTTAAAGATCAAAGTTTAAAATGGGAATCGACCAGTATTCTTGACTTTGGATTTGACGTAAATATTTTCTCGGGCTTGTTGGGTGTAACTTTCGACTGGTTCAACAAAACGACTTATGATATTTTAGCAGCTCAGCCGGTTCCTGCCAGCTTGGGCCTTTCGTCTCCGACGTTGAATGACGGAAAAATGCGGAACAAGGGGATTGAACTGGAATTGAGCCATCAGAATAAAATTGGCGAGGTAAATTATGGCGCTAATTTCCAAATTTCGACAGCTAAAAATGAATTGGTACATATTCGTGTCCCCAGCAAAGGTACGACCATTAATGAAGTTGGGTTGCCGTATGGTTCGCATTTTCTGTATATCTGGGATGGAATTTTCCAGGAAGATGATATCGACAATCCGCTTACGCCAAAACATGTGCTAAATCCAAATCCACGGCCAGGTGATTTGAAAATGAAGGATATGGATGGTGATGGTGATGTGGATACCGATGACCGCAGGGTGGTAGGTGGCGCCTATGCTGATTTTCTGTATTCATTTGGTCTGAATATTGGCTATAAGAATTTCACACTTAGTGCTTTCTTCCAAGGAGTTGAAGGACGTAAAGCACGTGTCAACAACTGGGGGATTGATCCATTCATGCAAGGAACACCACCAACCACAAAATGGCGCGATGCCTGGACGCCTGAGAACCAAAGCAATACGCTGCCGGCAATTTATGTCGCTGGTTACTCGGGGGTGGCCAATTTCGGTGGATCAACTTATTATTTGCAGGATGCATCTTACTTGAGGTTGAAGAATGTTATGCTTTCGTATGATCTTCCAAAATCCTTAATCAGCAAAATCAGGGCGAAAGATTTAAGTGTTTATGTATCAGCAGATAACTTGCTCACATTCACGAAATATGAAGGTTCTGACCCGGAAAGGGCCAGTGTAACCGGGAACTACGCTGAATATCCTCAGGCTCGTATTTTCAATTTTGGATTGAATGTTAAATTCTAAAACGTAATTAAAATGAGAACAAAATTTCTATCATACCGATATTTATTAATAATTATCATGGCACTGTTCTTAACGGCGTGCAATGAAGATTTTTTAGATAAAAATCCCTTGAACAGTGTATCCGGTGAAATCTTCTGGGCAAATGAGGCAGATGCGACCACAGCACTTAATGGAGTCTATTCCAGGTTGCAACAAAACTTTCTTGGTTATGAGCGGGTTTATCTGGATGGCCTTTCTGACAATGCCTATCTTGATCCGGGTAACGGTAACCAACCAAATATGACGAACATGACAACGGGTAGCATTTCACCAGGACTTTCAGGTGCTATGGCAAATATGTACAGCAGTCCATATCGGGCAATCACCAGTTGTAATTATTTTCTGGACAACATTGGTAAGGTTCCGGATATGGCTGAATCGACAAAAGAAAAATACACGGCTGAGGTTCGTTTTATCAGGGCTCTATGTTATTTCGATTTGGTTCAAAGCTTTGGCGGGGTTATCATTTACAGAAATTTTCCAAAAACGTTGGAAGATGCTAAAATAGCTAAAAGTACCCAGGAGGAAGTTTATGCTTTTATCGAAGAAGACTTGAATTTTGCCATCTCCAGGTTACCCGACGAGAAATATACAGGGCATGCAGTAAAAGGTAGTGCGCAAGGTTTACTAGGACGGGTTTTGATTACTCAACAAAAATGGGCTGAAGCTGCCACTGTTTTGAAACAGATTATGGATTCCGGAAAATTTGGGTTGTCGAATAGCTATCAGGACATATTTCTTACCACCGGGCAGAAAAATTCGAATGTGAATAAGGAGATTATGTTCTCGACAAAATACCTGGCCCCAACAAATGTGCATCGTACAAGTCCAGGTTCCGCAGGGATGAATATCGAACTGGGATGGTGGTCATTAATGCAGCCTTATCCGGATTTAACGACAGCGTATCAAATGACTGACGGTTTGCCAACAAACGAATCTCCGTTGTTTGATCCAGAAAATCCTTATCTAAACAGGGATCCACGGATGGACATGACTATTAAAACACCCGGAGAAACCTGGTATAATTCAGTGGGTGCACCGTGGACAGGTAGCTATGAGTCTTATACTGGTTTTCTGGTCGAAAAGTATGTTGACCTCTCTCTTGCTCCGTTTTCTGCATCTACCGCTACATTGACTGATCAGGACTATGTACATTTGCGCTATGCTGATGTATTGCTGATGTATGCCGAAGCAACTAACGAAGCCACCGGCCCGGCAACTGCCGTGTACGATGCAATTGATGAAGTGAGAGGGCGTGACGGTGTTAATATGCCACGCGTAGATCGCACCCGGTATAATACTAAGGAAAGTCTCCGGGATTTTATTCGTAATGAAAGACGAGTTGAATTGGCCCTTGAAGGTCAACGTTACAATGATTTAAAGAGATGGCGTATTGCTCATGTTAAATTACCAACGTTGGAAACGCCTGCCGGAGATCCTCTTGTGTTTGAAGAAAAGAACTATATCTTACCCTTCCAGACATCAGAATTGGATAATAATCCGAATCTGATTCAAAACTCGGGTTATTAAAACATGAAAAAAGAGCCCCATGTTTCCGGGGGCTCTATTTTTCTCTGATTGATAGATCGGCTCACACATGTTTTTCCAGAACCTAACTTAAACATGATCTTGTATGACAACGTTATTGGATCGACGTAACTTTTTGAAAAAATCAACTATTCTTTCTGCGGTTGCCGGGATGGGCCTTAACAGCTGGGCCGACGGTAATTATCCTCTTTTGCGTGATAATTGTGATCAGAAAACCGGTACCCAGCGGTTGCCTGTTAATCTATTGACACAATGGAAGGAATTGGAGTATGGCATGTTTGTCCATTTTGGGATGAGTACGTTTTCTGGCGAAGAATTGGGTTCGGGAAAAGATTCCGGCTCGCTTTACAATCCCACTGGGCTGGACGTTGACCAATGGGTGCGGGTTGCCCGGGATGCGGGTATGAGGTACATTGTACTTACGGCCAAACATGTTTCCGGACATTGTCTTTGGCCCAGCAAATATACGGATTACCATGTTGGAAATTCCGGTAACCAAACCGATGTTATGGCAGCCTTTGTTGCAGCTTGCCATAAATATGGTATTTTGCCCGGATTCTATTATTGTTCCTGGGATAATCACCATTTGTTCGGATCTGCTACACCCTCCAATGTGCCATGGGAAAACAAGTTTACCACATCAGAATACTGCGAGTTTCAATTCAACCAAGTTGAGGAATTAATGACCCAATACGGTCCCTTTGTTGAAGTTTGGATTGATATTCCCGGAATGCTAAGTTATGAGAACCGGGTAAAACAATATCAGGCGATTTCACAATTGCAGCCTGACACCCTGGTGATGATGAATGGAGGTGTAGATAGGGATCATCAAATAAAAACCGATTATTCCTGGCCTACTGATTTGGTGTCGATGGAACGGGGATTACCGCCTTCTCGCGATGGATACAATCCTTGGTACGCCGTGAAAAATTACCTCGGGGAAGATGAAGATTATTTCATCCCGGGAGAAGTTTGTGATACCATTTGTTATACTTGTTTTGGAAAGGTGAAAATCAGATTCGGAGCGCCAACGAAATTACGGGTATGCGACTGATTTCTAAAGAAAGAGGGGCCAATTTCTTGCTCAATGTTCCCCCTGATCAAACTGGGCAGATTCCTCAAAAAATGGTTGATGTATTATTCGAGAGCAGGACGAAGTATGATTTGATACATTCAAAATAATTACGCTGTGGACAAATATCGATTCTCAAGAAGGAAATTCTTAAAAACTGCCGGAGTTGCGGGTGCGATGACCAGTCTATCTCCCATTGATACTTTGGCAAACGACGAGGTTCAAGTTCCTGATCAGTTTAAAGGTTTTACTTTTCTGTTTCAAGGAGATTCAATAACCGACGGTAAGTGGGGAAGAAATAATGATCCGAATCACATTCTCGGCCATGGTTATGTCTTTTCAGTTGCCAGTCGTATTGGGGCAGATTTTCCCCAGTCCGGTTTTTCATTTTATAACCGAGGGATTAGTGGAAATAAAGTCTCCGATCTGGACAAACGTTGGTCAACCGACACGCTTGCTTTGAAGCCGGATGTGCTTAGTCTCCTTATTGGTATCAATGATGTTGGTGCTTTGGTAGCGAATCAACCTGATGCCGGGGATTTGGAGGCATTTGGACGGGTTTATCGTAAGTTGTTGAAAACGTCCCTGGAAATAAATCCTGACCTCCTGCTCGTTCTGGGAATTCCTTTTGTGTTCCCGGTTGGCGCCCGAAAAGAAAAATGGGAATTGTGGCATGAGGCAACGCTCGCAAGGGCCCAGATTATAAGAATGATTGCTGAAGAGTTTGATGCTATACTGATCGATTTTGCCAGCCTGTTTGAACAAGCACAAAAATCTACACCGATTGACTATTGGATTTGGGATGGCGTTCATCCAACGGTTTTTGGACATGAATTAATGGCCAGAGAGTGGATCAAGCAGGTTGGTTCAAGATTGGCGTTCTTAAAGAGTTATCATTATTGATGAGGAATACACTATTTTGATTATATAAATTGAATTTGCAGGGTCAAGTTCATACAATCGAACTAATACGTTGCAGAAATTAGTTTTTTTTCAATAAACGTTTTCAAATTAAACCTGATTTTATTAATATTAAAACCCATAAATTCAGTCTAATACAAAATGTAAACGTTAACATTAATTTTCTAAAAATTAGAAACTTAATGTTGGATTGTGTTTTTAGGGCGCTTTGTTTTTTGTCGGTTGAAGGTGAAAAATAAGCGTTTGTCAGGCTGAAAAAACCAGGAACCGGGCCGCAGCCAGGTTCAAAAACCAATAAAATGAACGAATCTCATGAAGATAATTTGTCACCTGCTCTTTATCGCCTTGTTTGTCTTTTCCTGTTCATCACCCAAAATAAATATTCAGGTGAGCGAAAGCTCGGTAAATGGTTTTTCAACCGAAGTGCCGTTGCTGGACGCCAATCAGCTTCGTTTTAGCTGGAAATTGACATCCGATTTTGGCGGAACAAGCCAGTCAGCCTGGCAAATTGTTGTTGGTGACAGTTCCGAAGGCGCCCAAAACGGAAACGTGTGGAACTCCGGTAAGGTGGAGTCGGCACAATCGCTGCTGGTTTCGTATGCCGGACCAGAACTGAAAAGCGCCACCCGCTATTATTGGCGTGTGAAAGTTTGGGACGAACAGGGCAACGAGTCAGAGTGGAGCAAGTTGTCCGCTTTTCAAACCGGCTTGCGCGACTCGGCTGACTGGGCCGGAGCACAGTGGATTGGCTACGAGCAGCTGCCCTCCGATAAGCGACTGGTATGCGGCGTGACCGGCTACGGAGACCTTTCTCTTGACAAAGTGGAGCAGCGAGCAGTGGTTCCGATGTTTCGCAAAGCTTTTCAAACCAAATCGAAACTGACTTCGGCCACCCTTTACATTAGCGGGTTGGGGCAGTACGAAGCTTCGCTGAACGGCCAAAAAATTGGCAACGATTTTCTGACTCCGGGCTGGACAGAATACGATAAAACCGTTTTCTACAATGCTTACGATGTGACCAAATTGGTAACCACCGGCGACAATGCGCTGGGTGTGCTGGTTGGTAATGGTTTTCACTACAATAACCGCGAGCGCTACCGCAAGCTGATTATCGCCTATGGTTTTCCGCGAATGATTTGCCGCCTGCAGCTGAATTATGCCGATGGCACCTCGGAGTCGCTGGTGTCGGACGAAAGCTGGAGAACAACTCCCTCAGCCATTACCTATTCGGGTATTTTTGGCGGCGAGGATTATGATGCTCAACTGGAACAACCCGGTTGGAATACCGCCGCTTTTGATGATTCGGCCTGGAAACAAGCAGTGAACGTTGAGGCTCCAGCAGGCCAATTGAAAGCCGATATGAACTACCCGGTTCGCGTGATGGAACAGTTTGATCCGGTTTCGGTAAAGCAGCTCAATGACAGTTCGTTCGTTTACGATTTCGGGCAAAATGTCTCCGGAATTGTCGCTGTAAAATTGAAGGGCGAAAAAGGGAAGAGGGTGAAACTGATTCCCGGCGAAGCTTTGAGGGAAGACGGTTCGGTGAGCCAGCGCGGCTCGGGCGGCCCGTATTATTTTAGTTATACCTTGAAGGGCGACGGCGGAGAAAGCTGGCAACCACAGTTTTCGTACGTGGGCTTTCGCTACGTGCAGGTTGAAAATGCACGGCCCGACTCGGTTCAATCTGCTTTGCCGGTTTTGCTGAGCATTCGCTCGCTGCATACCCGCAATGCCATGCCCGCAACGGGAACCTTCGAATGCTCGAACCCGCTGTTCAACCAAATTTTTACGCTCATCAATTGGGGCATCAAAAGCAACCTGCAGTCGGTGATGACCGACTGCCCAACCCGCGAAAAGCTAGGATGGATTGAGCAAACCCATCTGATGGGTACGAGTGTCCATTTCAATTTCAACCTGTATAAATTATACGAGAAACTACTTGCCGATATGCAGGATGCGCAGACTGAAAAAGGACTGGTGCCGAATATCGTTCCCGAATACATCAACTTTGAATATTATGACGCGGCTTTCCGCGGTTCGCCCGAATGGGGCAGTGCCTCTATTATTTTGCCCTGGCTGATTTACAAATGGTATGGTGATGCCGACATCATGGCAGAAACCTGGCCAATGATGCTGCACTACATGAGCTACCTGGAAAGTAAAGCAGATAACAATATTCTGTCGCATGGATTAGGCGATTGGTATGATGTTGGTCCCGGCGAGCCTGGATATGCACAACTCACGCCGGTTCCGCTGGTCGCAACGGCAACTTATTTCTACGATGCGCAACTGATGGCTAAAGTAGCTTCCAGATTGGGTAACGATGACGAAGCAAAACATTTTGAGGATTTGGCCGAAAGAATCAGGGAATCGTTCAATTCGGAATTCTACAAACCCGATTTGGCTATTTATGCAACCGGCAGTCAGACATCGTTGGCGATGCCATTGAGCCTTGGCTTAGTTGATGAAGAGAACCAACCCAAAGTGCTGCATAATCTCATCAAACAAATTGAAGCTGATGGCAAAGCGATTACTGCGGGCGATGTTGGTTTTCACTATTTGGTTGATGCGCTGACCCGATTCGGCAAGTCTGAATTACTATATGAAATGAATAACCGAGACGATGTTCCCGGATACGGTTATCAACTAAAAACGGGTGCCACTTCGCTGGCAGAGTCATGGCAGGCACTGCCCTCAAAGTCACTTAATCATCTGATGCTGGGTCACCTGATGGAGTGGTTTTACCAAGGACTGGGCGGTATCCGGCAAACTGAAAACTCGGTGGCTTATGAGTCGATTGTCATTCAACCCGAGGTAGTTAAAGATCTGACTTACGCCAATGTGTCATTCGACTCGCCTTACGGGAAGATTGTGAGTAACTGGCAAAAGAAAGACGACTCATTTATTCTCCGTGTTGAAATTCCGGTGAATACCACCGCAAAAATAATTATGCCTTTTGAGGGGGATATACAAACCAGGGCTTTGCAGTCTTCTGATCAAAACAAAGAACTGATCACGCTACTGGACAAACAGGATGGAAAGCCGCGTTGCGAAATTCAATCCGGTGGTTATGAATTCGAACTGAAAATCAAACAATAAACCGGTCGACGACCGCTATGAAATAAACCGATGAAAAGAACATTTTTCGCACTAACAATGGCAGCCATCGCAGTGGTGGCCTGTACTCCTAAAAAGAAAGAATTACCGGAAACTGTGTCTCAGCAGAAGATGGAGGAGATTTATAACGAGGTAAAAACACCATACAAATACGGGCTGGTGATGGTGCCCGACAGCAGTTCGCAGATGATGGATTGCCCCACCATTTTCCGCCACAACGATAAGTGGGTGATGACTTACATCGTGTTTGACGGTCGCGGTTACGAAACCCACCTGGCTTGGAGCCAGGATTTGATTAACTGGGACGAACAGGGCTGCATCATGCAATTTTCGGATACCACCGATTGGGATGTGAACCAAAAAGCCGGCTATCCGTCGCTCATTGACTATGACTGGGGCGGTGCTTACGGCATCAATTCCTACGACGGAAAATACTGGATGAGCTATTTCGGCGGAAACTCAACCGGTTACGAAAAAGGCTTGCTATCGGTTGGAATGGCTTTTACTGAAGAAGATCCGGCAACTTTACACCAGTGGAACCGCTTGAGAGAACCGGTGATGATGTCGACCGACCCGGATGCGCGTTGGTACGATAACAGTACAATGTATAAGAACTTCGTTATTGAAGATCAAGAAAAACTGACCGGCCATCCATTTGTCATGTACTACAATGCCCGGGGTGACAGTATTAACCCCGATCGCGGTGCTGAGCGCATTAGTATGGCGGTTTCGGACGATATGATTAACTGGACGCGCTTTGGAGATCAACCGGTTTTGAATCATCACAAGGGGATCACCGGCGATGCAGTCATTCAGAAAATCGGCGATGTCTATGTCCTGTTCTTCTTCCGCGCCTACTGGCCCGAAGGTAAAACGGTGGTGTACAACAGCTTTGCGGCTTCGTACGACTTGCTGCACTGGACCGAGTGGGACGGACCGCACCTGATTGAACCGTCTGAAAACTACGATAACATGTTTGCGCATAAAGCATATGTCATTAAAGTTGACGGGGTGGTGTACCACTATTACAATGCAGTGGATACGTTGGGCAACCGGGGAATTGCGCTGGCCACATCGACGGATATAGGCAAAAGCGAATTGGTATTCAAGTCGGCTACCGAGTCGGAAGTGAAGTAAAAAGAAGTGTTCAGTCGCAGTCGCCGTTCGCAGAAATTAGTTGAACCCGACTTTGCGGCCTTTGCGGTATCCTTTGTGTTCTTTGCGTTTAAAAGATTAAGAAGATGAAACGAAAACAACAAATAAACTTTTTCTTGCTGGCGATGGTGCTTGCGCTGCTTGGTTGCGACCAAAATCACCAGTTGGCGGAAAGCCAAAATTTTGACAAGGATTGGAAATTCATGTTAGGCGATGATTCGCTTGCTTTTCAACCTTCCTATAAAGATAGTAACTGGCGAGCGCTGAACCTTCCACACGACTGGAGCATCGAAGGTGAATTTAGTGCTGATGCCCCGGCAACAACCGAAGGTGGTGCGCTGCCTACTGGCATCGGATGGTATCGGAAGACCTTCCAACTTGAAAAGCCGGAAACTGAAAAACAATTCTATATCGATTTTGATGGTGTTTTTTGTAACAGCGAGGTTTGGATTAACGGTCATCATATAGGCAAGCGCCCCTTTGGCTACATCGGCTTTCGCTACGAGTTGACTCCCTATCTGCATTTCGGCGAGGAAGCCAATACACTGGCTGTGCGGGTCGATAATTCGGCTCAGCCTGCTTCGCGCTGGTATACCGGATCCGGCATTTATCGCCATGTGTGGCTGGTTGAAAAGAATCCGGTTCATGTGGCGCATTGGGGAATTTTTGTTACCACTCCCGAAGTTTCAGCTGAGCTGGCGAAAGTGAAATTGGATATTCAACTCGAAAATAGAAAAGAAACGAATTTGTCGGTGGTTGTGAAATCGACCATCACTGATGCAGATGGACAAGCGGTCGCAGAAGCGCAAAATAAACTTGACCTGACTGTCGGACTTTCAACATTGACTCAGAATTTTGAGCTGAAAACCCCGGCTTTGTGGTCTCCTGAAAATCCAAATTTATATACGATTTCGACTGAGGTTCTCAGTTCCGGGAAATTAGTCGATCTATATGAAACGCCACTTGGTGTCCGTTTTTTCGAATTTACAGCTGATCAGGGTTTTTTCCTGAACGGTACACAGTACAAGCTTCACGGTGTCAATCAACATCATGATTTGGGCGCTTTAGGTGCTGCGGTGAATACCCGCGCCATGGAACGGCAACTGGAGATTTTAAAAGATATGGGTGTGAATGCCATTCGAATGGCCCACAATCCTCCGGCACCGGAATTATTGAAGTTATGTGATAAAATGGGCTTTCTGGTAATCGATGAGTCATTTGATGAGTGGAAAAAAACCAAGGCCAAGAAGGGCTATCACTTGTATTGGGATGAATGGCACAAGCGTGATCTGGAAGATATGATTAGGCGCGACCGCAACCACCCGTCCATTTTTGTGTGGAGTATTGGCAACGAAATTCCCGAGCAGTTTGATACGACCGGGGTTCAAATTACCCGCGAGCTGGTTGATATTGTGAAAGCATTAGATACGACTCGTCCGGTGACTGCTGCTTTAACGGAAACTGATCCGGAGAAAAACAACCTCTATAAATCGGGAGCGCTTGATCTGCTGAGCTTCAATTATAAGCATAAAGAATACCTGAAATTCCCGGACCGCTACCCGGGCGAGTGCATGCTGGCCTCCGAAAATATGTCGGCGCTTTCTACTCGCGGGCATTATGATATGCCGTCAGACAGTGTGCGTATCTGGCCGCCAGCCTATAAGGCGCCATTTGATGGAAACTCCGATTTTACAGCATCGTCGTACGACAATGCTATTGCCTACTGGGGAGCAACGCACGAGGACACCTGGGCGGTGGTGAAGAACAACGACTTTATTCCGGGCATGTTCATCTGGTCTGGCTTCGACTATATTGGTGAGCCACTACCATACCCGTATCCCGCGCGAAGCAGCTATTTGGGAATTATCGACCTGTGTGGTTTCCCCAAAGACGTGTACTACATGTATCAAAGCGAGTGGTCGGATAAAACGGTGTTGCACTTGTTCCCGCACTGGAATTGGACTGAAGGACAAATCATCGATTTGTGGGCTTACTACAACAATGCTGACGAGGTAGAGCTGTTTGTGAATGGCGTTTCGCAAGGCCGGAAATCAAAAGAAAAGGACCAGTTCCATGTGATGTGGCGGGTTCCATTCCAGCCCGGAAGCATTAAAGCCATCAGTTATAAAGACGGGCAACAGGTACTTGAGCAGGAAATTAAGACAGCTGGTCCGGCAGCCAAAATTGAATTGATAGCAGATCGAAGCAAAATAAACGCTGACGGAACTGATCTCTCTTTCATCACGGTGAAAGTGACCGACAAAGACGGGAATATGGTTCCCGATGCAGCCAATCTGATCAATTTTAAAGTGGAGGGTGAAGGATTCGTAGCCGGTGTGGATAATGGTTATCAGGCCAGCGTCGAGCCGTTCAAAGCCAATTACCGAAAAGCATTCAATGGCATGTGTCTGCTGATTGTGCAAAGCACCGAAAAAGCCGGAACAATAAATGTCACAGCCAGCAGCGACGGGCTGGATACGAGCAGCCTTCTGCTCACGAGTAACTGATGAGCCGAAGTCTTCTTTGCGTTCTTTGTGAAGAACTTTGCGCTCTTTGCAGTAAAAAAAAGATAAACACAAAACTTTAAAACGAAAATGACCACGATAAAAAACTTCAACCTGTACTCGGCAAAGGCGGCACTGAAAAAGCCTATCGCAGATTCAACGCATACATTGACCGAGATTTCGTTTCTGGTATTGCGTATCGCAACCAAAAATGGAATTGTTGGCGAATCGTACTTACTCAGTTTTCAGTATAGTCCGAAGGCAATTGCCGGAGCGATTCGTGATGTTGGTCAGCTGGTCTTGGGCGAGGAGGTTTTCAGTACGTTGAAGGTGTTCGAAAAAATTAACCACGCCAACGAGTACTTTGGGCTGGAAGGGGTGAACCGTTGGGCGCAAGCTGCTTTCAACATCGCCATGTGGGATGCCTGGTGTAAAACCTTGGGACAACCAATTTGGAAAGTGCTCGGAACCTCACGAACCGAAGTGCCTATCTACGGTAGCGGAGGCTGGCTGTCGTATTCGGTTGACGAACTGATTGATGAGGTGAGCGGGTACAAAGCGCGTGGTTTTCAGGCTGTGAAAATTAAGGTTGGTAAGCCCGACTGGCGGGAAGACCTTGAGCGCCTGCGCCTGGTGCGTGAGGCTGTCGGCAACGACATCAACATCATGATGGACGCCAACCAAGGCATGGATGTCCCTTCTGCTTTGGCATTGGCCCGCGCCGCCCGCGATTTGCAAATTACCTGGTTCGAAGAGCCAATCAATCATAGCGATTTTCAGGGATTCGAACTGCTGAAAAATCAGGCCGGTATTTCACTGGCCATGGGCGAACGCGAATATTCAAGCCTGCCTTTACGGGAGTTGTTGCAACGCAATGCCATCGATATTTGGCAACCCGATATTCTGCGTCTGGGCGGGGTTGAAGCCTGGCGCGACAGCGCAGCGCTGGCCGGAGCTTTCAACATTCCGGTGTTGCCGCACTATTATAAAGATTACGATATTCCGCTGTTGTGTACCATTCCGAACGGCGCAGGAGCTGAATCGTTCGATTGGATTGATCCGCTGATCGATCACCCGCTCAAAATTGTGAATGGCGTTGCCCGTCCGCACGATCGGGCCGGCTGGGGATTCAATTTTAAAGATGAATGTTTGACTGAAATTTAAGAGGAGCCAAAGACATAAGTGATGAGATAAGAGTATTAATATTCAAAACCCAATACTCAAGTCTCAAGTCTCACGACTCACAATAAAATTTACGGATAATGATGAGATTTTCAATTTTCGCGCTTGGCTTGGTTCTTGGCTGTTGGGGAAATGCTTCTGCACAACGGTTGGTTGAATTGCCTGAAGGTATTCCACCGGTTCCGCATGTTTATGACACGGAACCATGGGAAGATCCCCAGATTACCGAACTGAACCGGGAACCGGCCCGTGCAACTGCCTATTCGTTTAAAACAGAAGAAGAAGCACTGGTTGGCGATCGGGATAAAAGCGGCCGCTGCCTGAGTTTGAATGGCGAATGGGATTTCTATTTCGCGATGAAACCCGCCGATGCGCCGACTGATTTTTATAAAACCCGTGTTCAGGGGTGGGATAAAATTGAAGTGCCATCCAACTGGGAAATGAAAGGCTATGACATTCCTATTTATAAAAGTGCCGTCTATCCGTTTCGACCGATTAACCCTCCCTACGTGCCGCGAGATTACAATGCGGTAGGTTCATATCAACGAACATTTTCAGTCCCCGCAGATTGGACTGAAATGAATGTGACCCTCCACTTCGGCGCGGTCAGTTCGGCTTTCAAGGTTTGGGTGAATGGCCAGTTTTTGGGTTATGGCGAAGATAGCTACCTGCCCTCCGAATTCAATATTACCGGATATTTACAAAAAGGTGAAAACACGTTATCGGTTCAGGTGATCCGCTGGAGCGATGGTTCATATCTCGAGGATCAGGACCATTGGCGGATGAGCGGCATCCAGCGCGAAGTGCTGTTGCTTGCCGAGCCCCGGCTGCGCATTGCCGATTTTCATTATCAAACCGATTTGGATGATGAATACAACGATGCGGTGTTGAGCATCCGTCCGCGCCTGCAAAACCTGACGGGTGATCCGGCGAAAGGTTACAACCTGGAAGCCCAGCTATACGACCCGAACAACCAAAAAGTATTGGAGCAACCGTTGATTAGAAGCGCCGAATCCATTCTTACGGAAGCTTGGCCGCGCCTCGATAACGTGAAGTTTGGTTTGCTGGAAGCCAAAGTTGCCAATCCGTTGAAATGGAGCGCAGAAGAGCCCAATTTATATACCTTGGTTCTTTCTTTAAAAGACAGCATAGGGCACGTGTTGGAAACAAAAAGCTGCAAGGTAGGTTTTCGTGAAATTGAATTTGCAAATGACGACAGCAAACTGCTGGTCAATGGCAAGGTCACTTACCTTTACGGGGTGAACCGGCACGATCATCATCCAGTCCGCGGGAAAGCGCTTACCCGGGAGGATATCCGTAAAGACATTGAGCAAATTAAGCGCTTCAATTTTAACTGTGTACGCACGGCCCACTACCCGAACGACCCGTATCTCTACGATTTATGCGACGAATACGGGCTTTATGTGATTGATGAGGCCAATTTCGAGACCCACGGTTTGGGTGGTAAACTCGCCAACGACCCGAAATGGCTGAACGCTCATTTGCAGCGTGTAGTACGCATGGTGGAGCGCGACAAAAATCACCCGTCAGTTATTATTTGGAGCCTGGGCAACGAGGCTGGCCGGGGTCCGGCAACGGCTGTTATGGCCGCATACTGTCATGATTTTGATATCACTCGTCCGGTGCATTACGAACCGGCCATGGGCGACCACAAAGTAAAAGGTTACCTGCCGTATGGTAGTCCCGGCTACCCGAAGGACCACTCGCGCCGGATACAAACACCGCTTGACCAGTCGTACATCGACATTGTGAGCCGGATGTATCCCGACCTCCAAACCGGGCCGCTCTTGATTGGTCAGGACAATGGCGACAAACGCCCGATTTTCTGGTGTGAATATTCACATTCCATGGGCAACTCAACCGGGAATATAAAAGAATGGTGGGACCAGATTCGCTCGCTTCCGCGTTTGATTGGCGGTTGCATTTGGGATTACAAAGACCAGGGCTTGCTGAAAACCGATAAAAACGGCACCGAATTTTATGCTTACGGTGGCGATTTTGGCGAAACTTTGCACGACGGAAACTTTTGCATCAATGGTATTGTTGCTTCCGATGGTCGGCCGAAAGCTGCGATGTACGAGTGCAAATGGGTTTTCCAACCGGTAGCTTGCGAATTACTCGATGCCGGCGAATTCCGTGTGAAAATCATTAACCGGCACGCGGTGTTGAATTTGAACAGCTACGTACCAGTCCTCGAATTCCTCGAAAACGGGAAGCTGATAAAAACAGTGACCATTCCTTTGGTTTCGCTCGAAGCCGGAAAAGATACCGTCATCAGCCTGAAACAATATCAGCCGAAAATGAAGCCGGGGGCCGAGTATCTCGCTTCGATTTCATTCAAGCTAAAGGAAAAAACAACTTGGGCTGATGCCGGATTTGAAGTGGCCCGCGACCAGTTTATCCTAACCGGATTAAGCACCCAACGCGCAGCTGTAAAAGGAAACGCTGCACAGTTGGCTGAAACGGATGACGCGTTTGTATTGAGCGGAAAGAACTTCAACCTAAAAATTGACAAGGCAAACGGTGCGCTGAGCAGCTATCAGTGGAACGGCGAAGAGCAACTATTTGAACCGCTGTTGCCACACTTTACCCGACCGTTGACCGATAACGACGAGCGTGGCTGGAAGCCCCAAAAAAAACTGAAAGTTTGGTACGATGCGAACCCGAAATTGACGAATGTGTCGACTGAAATAATGGCAGATGGACTGGTGCAAGTCCGCAGCCAGTACGATATTGTCTCCGATAGTGCTACCTGCACCGTTGTTTATACCCTGCGGGGCAATGGCGCCCTGAAAGTTGAATACGAACTGAAGGTGTCAGCAGAATTGCCGAATATCCCCAAAGTGGGCATGCAGTGCGGTATTTTCGATGGGTACAGACAAATCAGCTGGTACGGCAAAGGGCCGCTCGAAAATTACATCGACCGGAATCACGGTTTCGAGGCAGGAATCTTTAGTTTGCCTATTGACCAGTTTATCGAACCCTATGTAATGCCGCAGGAAAACGGTAACCGGACCGATGTTCGCTGGATGTATTTGTCGAATGAGCAAAAAACGAAAGGCTTGCTGGTGGTGGCGGACAGCCTGCTGAGCATGAGTGCCTGGCCTTGGACGGAAGCAAACATCAACGAGGCTAGGCATACGAATGAATTGAAAGAATCAGGATACCTGACTTTAAATATTGATCTGAAACAAATGGGGGTAGGCGGTAACGACAGCTGGTCGGATGTGGCCCAGCCGGAGTTGCAATACCAAATTAAGGCAGGCGATTTCCGGTATGCTTTCTACCTGATGCCCATGAGTGCCGGGAAGAAAGATTTGAGTGAGGAAGCTTGCAAAGTGAAATTTTAGATGGGCTGCAACCTACAAGCAGTAGTTAAGACTTGAAGCTTGCAGCTAGTGTCTTGTGGCTTTTTTAAACCAAAAACAATGAAACAAAACCGACAAAACAGAACACTTCTGATATTGATTGGCATGTTGCTGGTCATTTTTAGCGCATGCAGCCGCCAGTCGGAATCGCAGTTTAAAGCAATTGTGCCAACCGAAAAGGATGCCGCTACCTGGAATTTTTGGTACTGGATGCACGGGGCTGTCAGCAAAGAAGGCCTGACCGCCGACTTGGAAGCCATGAAACAGGCCGGCTTTGGTGGTACTTACATTTTTGCCATTCGCGACACGGTGCCGGGCTTGTATCCCGACAAAGTAGTGACCATGAGCCCCGAGTGGTGGGCTTTGGTAAAACATGCGGTGAGCGAGGCAAACCGCCTGGGCCTTGAAATCGGGTTTAATTCCTGCGACGGGTTTACCTGCGCCGGCGGTCCGTGGATTACACCCGAAATGTCAATGCAAAAAGTGGTTTGGGCCGATACCGTTGTAACCGGAGGACAAGCATTTTCCGGCAAATTGCCGCAGCCCGAAATGGTGAAGGGCTACTATGCCGACATCGCCACTTTTGCTTATCCCGCTCACGAGGGTGCGGGTCAAAACTCGTGGGTGAAGCCGCCCAAAGTGACTTCGAGTTTTGGTATAGAAGATCTAAAATATTTGGCTGAAAAAGGCAACCAAAAGCAATTTTCGACCAAGGAAACAGGCTGGATTCAGTATGATTTTGACGAGCCGTTTACCTGCCGGTCCGTTCAAATCACAACCGGTTGGAACAATTACCAGTCGAACCGGCTCATTATTGAAACCAGCGACGACGGCGTGAATTTCACGACACATACTCGCCTGGTGCCGCCGCGCTCGGGATGGCTCGATTTGGACCAGCCCAACACGCAACTGATTAGGCCCGTAACAGCACGCTATTTCCGTTTTGTTTTCGCCCCGACGGGTTCGGAGCCTGGAGCCGAAGATCTGGATGATGCCAAATGGACTCCCACCTTACGGGTGAAGGGAATCGCGCTTTCGTCGGAAGCCCGGATTCATCAGTACGAAGGCAAAAACGGCTCTATCTGGCGGATTGCAGACTGGTCGGACGAGCAGGCATTGCCTTCAAAAGATTGTATTGATCCGAAGAAACTTCAAAATATAACGTCATATGTGGCGGCCGATGGTACGCTGAATTGGCAGGTACCGGCCGGAAAATGGGTGATTTTGCGCATGGGGCACACCAGCACCGGCCACGAAAATTACATCGGCGGTGGCGGTAAAGGATTGGAGTGCGACAAGTTTAACCCGGAAGTCGTTCGCTTTCAGTTTGACCAGTGGTTTGGCGAAGCGTTTCGTCAGGTGGGCGAGGAGCTGGCCGGGAAAACCATTACCCGTTTCCACGTGGACAGCTGGGAGTGCGGAAATCAAAACTGGTCGACAGTTTTTTCGGCTGAATTTTTGAAACGCCGCGGTTACGATTTGATGCCGTATTTGCCTGTGATGGCCGGCGTTCCTGTTGGCGATGCCGAAACCTCGGAACGGGTTTTGAAAGATGTTCGCGAAACCATTACCGAGCTTTTTGCCGATAATTTTTACGGCACGCTGCACGACGAGTCGCAGAAAAAGGGTGTGCTTTTTTCGGCAGAGAGTACTGCTCCGGTTGGGGTAGGCGACGGTCTGCTTCACTTTAAAAACGTGGATTTGCCGATGGGTGAGTTTTGGTTTCGTAGTCCATCGCACGACAAACCCAACGATATTCTCGATGCCATTTCGGGCGCGCACATTTACGGACATCCGATTGTGCAGGCTGAAAGTTTCACTGAAATCCGTCTCGACTGGGACGAAACGCCTGCGATGCTGAAACCGCTGGCCGACCGCAATTTTGTCTTGGGCATCAACCGTGTGGTGACGCATGTGTTCACCCATAATCCCTGGCCCGACCGGAAACCCGGAATGACACTGGACAAAGTCGGTACTTACCTGCAACGTGACCAAACCTGGTGGCCGCAGAGTCATGCTTTTTGGAGCTATCTGCGTAACTGCCAGCAGTTGTTGCAGCAAGGCGTGCCGGTGGTTGATGTGGCTGTTTTCAACGGCGAAGAAGCGCCTCGCCGCGCGGTATTGCCCGATCGCCTGGTTGAATTTTTGCCTGGCCCGATGGGCGCCGACCGGGTGAAATCGGAAAAAGTACGCCTGCAAAACGAAGGTATTCGTAAGCGGTCGATGCCGCAAGGGGTGACCACCCAAGCCAATATGGCTGACCCTGATAAATGGATTGATCCGCTGAATGGTTATGCTTATGACTCGTTCAACAAAGACGTGTTGCTGAATCGAGCCAACGTTGAAAACGGGCGGGTGGTGTTGCCGGGTGGCGCGAGCTATGCCGTGCTGGTTATTCCTGGAAACCGGAAGATGTCGCCGCGCGGGGGCGAGCAGATGAGCCTTTTGGTTGCGCGGAAACTGGTCGATTTAATTGAGCAGGGCGCTACTGTTTTATGGATGCAGCAGCCAATTCAAACCATCGGTTTGAATGGCCAGGAAGACGTTCAACTGAAAAAGCTGATGGGAAAACTGAGCAACGGCAAAAAGATCAATTTTAAAGATGAGAAAGGGAGTTTATTCGAAGGGATACAATTCGGAAAAGGCCGGCTTTTGTTCGGAGCCTATAAATCAAGCTCATTTCAGCCGCTCGGGTTGGAGGAAGATTTTGTTGCCGCCACCGAATTTGGCCGCCTGAAAGGAACCTTGGCCTGGAACCACCGGAAAGCCGGCGAAAAGGAAATTTATTTCATTTCAAACCAAAGTGCCGAAAAGCTGCCGGTTGAAATGAGTTTCCGGGTGGAAGGAAAAGTTCCGCTGTTGTACGATGCGGTTCTCGACCGCAGACTTTCATGCAATAGCTGGGATTCAAAAAACGGACGTACTACGCTGAGCTACGAGTTCGAACCAGATGAATCGCTGTTTGTAATTTTCAGTCCATCCAACCCGGATGAGCGCGATGGAGGTGCAAATGCAATTCAATTGGAAGCGATAAAAACTATTGAAGGTTCCTGGACCGTCAGTTTCGACCCGAAACTGAGTGGTCCTGCTGAAGCTCAAAAATGGGACAAATTGAGCGACTGGAGCCAAAATGTGCTGGATGGCATTCGTTATTATTCGGGCAAAGCCACTTATAAAACCAGCTTCGACTGGCAAGCAGCGGACGGGGAACAAGATTACTGGATTGACTTGGGCGATTTTTCAGATGTTGCCGAAGTGCGGCTGAATGGCCAGTCGCTGGGCGTGTTGTGGACAAAACCCTTCCGGCTCCCGGTAAATGGAACTTTGAAAAACGGAACCAACGAAGTGGAAATCGACATCGTGAATACCTGGCACAACCGCCTGATTGGTGACCATGCTTTGCCCGAAGAGCAGCGCACTACCTGGACGACGGCTCCCTACCGGTTGGACGGAAGGCCATTGTTGCGGGCAGGCCTGTTCGGGCCGGTCAGTTTGCAAAGGCAGAAGGAAGATTAGAATGGTAGAATGATGAATATTAGAATATTGGAATGGTGAAGATTGGGGTGATTGGATGACAGAGTTGGAGTTGTGAAAGAAATCTGCCGGGCTGCAGGCCCGGAATCCTGGTAGCCCGGGGCAGCGCCCCGGGAATGTAACGAAGAAGAAATTATCGTCCGCGGAGAAAAGCCGGGCAATGAGCCGGAGTTCCCGTCGGACGAAACAGCGATTGGGAAGGTTGGAAGTGGTGAGTGATGAATGTTAGAATGGTGAAGGTTGGGGTGATTGGATGACAGAGTTGGAGTTGTGAAAGAAATCTGCCGGGCTGTAGGCCCGGAATCATGGTAGCCCGGGGCAACGCCCCGGGGAACGAAACGATGAAAAGATTATCGTCCGCGTGGAAAAGTTGGGCAATGAGCCGGAGTTCCCGTCGGACGAAAGAGAGATGGGGAATATTAGAATGACAAATGCAAGACAGAATCGGGAGCTAGGACAACTTGACTGCTTCGAGTCTTCGTGTTTGAAATGAATAAATTATTATACGATATGAAAATGAGAAACTTGAAAAAACTGTTGGCTTTGTTGTTGCTCGTTTGGAGCTTCGGTGCTTCGGCTACCGTGAAAATGCCGGCTTTGTTTGCCGACAACGGTGTTTTGCAACGACAAACGAATGTCGCCATTTGGGGCTGGGCCGATGCCAAAGCCAAGGTCACTGTTATTCCTTCGTGGAACAGCAAAAGCTACGAAACCAAAGCCGACCGCGACGGCAAATGGAAACTGACCGTGGAAACCCCTGAAGCTGGCGGTCCTTACGAAATCCGCATCAGCGACGGAACCGAGTTGGTCCTGAAAAATATTCTGATTGGCGAAGTGTGGCTTTGTGCCGGGCAGTCGAACATGGAAATGCCGATGAAAGGCTTTCCGGGGCAGCCGGTTGTTGGCTCCAATATCGATATTTTGAAATCGGACAACCATAACATCCGGGTAATTACTGTTCCGCGCAGCTCGAAAACTGTTCCGCAAAATGATTTCACCGCCAAATGGAAGGTGGCCGATCCGGCAGCCATCCGTAATTTCAGCGCTACCGGCTACTACTTTGGCCGCATGTTGAACGAACTGCTCGATATTCCGGTTGGTTTAATCGAAGTGGCTTACGGAGGCTCGTGTATTCAAGCCTGGATGAGCCCCAAAACTTCTGTGCCTTTCGAGGACAAGCAGGTGCCGGCTCCGGGCGACAGCATTCCGGTTGTCAACCGCACCCCGACGGTCTTGTTTAATGGCATGCTCAATCCGGTAATCGGCTACGGCATCAAAGGCTGCATCTGGTACCAGGGCGAAACCAACTACATCGAGCCCGACCGTTACCTGGATTTGTTCCCGACCATGGTGGCAGAGTGGCGCTCTTTGTGGGGCATTGGCGAGTTTCCCTTCTTCTACGCGCAAATTGCGCCGTTCGACTATTCGGTTTTCACTCCGAAAGAATTTCACGAAAAATATAACTCGGCTTATCTGCGTGAAGCCCAGCTGAAGGCCCTCGACAAAATTCCGAGTTCGGGAATGGCTGTGTTGATGGATGTAGGCGAAAAGGAAAGCATTCACCCCATGCATAAACAGCAGGGGGGTGAACGTCTGGCTTTGTGGGCCTTGGCGCAATGCTATGGTTTCCGCGATTTCAGCTTTAAAAGCCCGTCGTATAAGGCCATGGAGGTAAAAGGAAGTCAGGTTATTGTGTCGTTTAACGATGCTTCGAATGGCCTGACCAGCTTTGGCAAAGAATTGACCGGATTTGAAATTGCCGGCGAGAATAAAGTGTTTTACCCGGCGGATGCATTCCTGCGCGCCAAATCGGTGGTGGTATCGTCGCCGCGGGTTGAAAAGCCGGTTGCCGTGCGCTACGCGTTCAAAGACTTCGTGGTGGGCACACTCTACGGAACCGATGGCTTGCCCGTTTCGTCGTTCCGGACGGATGAATGGCCGGTGGAAGATTAGAATGGTAGAGTCTTGAATATTAGAATGATGAATAATGGGATGATTGGATGACGGAGTTGTGGACGAAATTCTTCGGGCTGTAGGCCCGGAATCTTGGTAGCCAGGGGCAACACCCTGGGGAACGAGGTGCAGAGAAAAATCGTCCGCGAAAAAAGGTCAAGAAAAGGGAAGGAACTCCTGTCGGACGAAACATCGAATGAGAAGATTGGAATGGCAGAATCTTGAGGGATTAGAATGTGAAGCCTGAAAGGCTTCCTAAATTCAATGAAAAAATGAAACGAAACATTCAACTGATACTTGCACTGCTGACTTTATTTATCGGCAAAAGCTGGGCACAACCGGCCGGGCTTGACGACTACAATCTGGTTTGGACCAGCCAGAGCGTTAACTCGTCAGAGTCGATGCCCTGCGGTGGCGGCGATATTGGCCTGAATGTTTGGGTTGAAAATGGCGACGTGCTTTTTTACATCGCGCAAAGCGGCACCTTCGACGAGAATAATGCCCTACCCAAATTGGGGCGTGTACGCCTGCAACTTCAACCCAACCCTTTTGCCGGCAAATTTTTCAAGCAGGAGTTGAGGTTGAAGGACGGTTCGGTCATTATTTCCGGCGAAAATGAAGAGGTAAAAGCCGTACTGACATTGTGGGTTGATGTGTTTCAGCCACTTATTCATGTTGAAATTGAGGCCAGCAAAGCACTGAATGCAGTTGCCGCTTATGAAAGCTGGCGCACGGAAGAGCGACCGCTGCGAAAGCTCGAAAGCTTTGCCAATTCTTACAAATGGGCTGCTCCCGAAGGACTGACAACGAAGGCTGATTCGGTGAATTTTGCGGGTAATGGTGTCCTGTTTTATCACCGCAATTCCGGCGAAACGATGTTCGACGTGGTGGTACGCCAGCAGCAACTGGACTCGGTGAAGGACAAGCTTTTCAACCCGCTGAGAAATTTGACCTGGGGCGGGGTGATGTACGGGCTTAATTTTGTTCCCGCCGGAATCAGATCGGGCAACTATGTTGACACCGATTTCAAAGCTTTTCGGCTGAAAACGAAGACAGCGTCGAAAAGAATTCAGCTTCAATTGGCCTTGCACAAAGCGCAAACGGAATCGCTGGCCGATTGGAGAAATGAATTGACAAAGCTTCAAAAAGCGGCTGTCGGAAATTCGAAAGCAAATCATACGAAAAACCACCAGTGGTGGGCTGATTTTTGGAACAGGAGTTTCGTTTTTATTCAACCCGAAACCAAAAACGAAAATAACGAAAGCTGGCAGGCGGGTCGAAATTACCAGTTGTTCCGCTACATGCTGGCTTGCAACGCTTATGGCGATTACCCGACCAAATTCAACGGTGGCTTGTTTACGGTCGATCCGGTTTTCACCGATTCAACTCGGGCATTCACGCCCGATTTCCGTAATTGGGGAGGAGGAACCTTCACGGCACAAAATCAGCGGTTGGTGTATTTCCCCATGTTGAAAAGCGGCGACTTAGACCTGATGCCGTCTCAATTCGATTTTTACAAACGAATTTTGGGGAATGCCGAATGGCGCAGTCGGGTGTACTGGAATCACGGCGGTGCCTGCTTTACCGAACAGATGGAGAATTTTGGCTTGCCCAATCCCAGCGAATATGGCTGGAAAAGGCCCGAAGGCTATGATCCGGGCATGGAATACAATGCCTGGCTGGAGTACCAATGGGACACGGCCCTGGAGTTTTGTTACATGATCCTGGAAGATCAGCGTTACAGTGGCGCTGATATTTCAGGTTATATACCAATGATTACAAGTACCCTGCGCTTTTTCGACGAGCATTACCGCTACCTGGCCGAACGGCGCGGGGCAAAGGAGCTGAATGGCGACGGCCAATTGGTGTTTTATCCCGGTTCGGCCTGCGAAACTTATAAAATGGCTTACAACGCCAACTCAACCATCGCGGCGTTGCAAACGGTAACCCAACAACTGCTTGATTTGCCGGAAGGTTATTCAACCCAAATTGATCGGGCTTATTTTGACGCGCTGTTGAAGCGGATTCCGCTGATCAGTTTTCGGGAAATTGACGGACACCAGACCATTGCTCCGGCCGCGTTGTGGGAGCGGATCAATAATGTGGAATTGCCGCAATTGTACCCGGTTTTTCCCTGGGGAATGTACGGCGTTGGCCTGTCCGATTTGGAGGTGGCCCGTAATACCTGGAATTACGACCCTGATGCGAAGAAATTCCGTAGTCACATTGGCTGGAAACAGGACGCCATTTTTGCGGCCCGTCTGGGATTGACCGAGCAGGCAGACTCGCTGATGTTGCTGAAATTGAAAGACTCGGGACGGCGATTTCCCGCATTTTGGGGCCCGGGTTTCGATTGGACGCCCGATCACAACTGGGGCGGCTCGGGCATGATTGCTCTGCAGGAAATGCTGCTACAAACCGTTGGCGATAAAATCTATCTGTTTCCGGCTTGGCCCAGGGAACGCGATGTGCATTTCAAACTGCATGCACCAAATAAAACCATCATTGAGGCAGAACTGAAAAATGGAAAAGTCCTTTCACTGAGGGTTTCACCGGAATCCCGAAGGAAAGATATCATCAATTGTTTTGACTGAATAACCAAGTCTGACAACATAACTATCAAACCTAAAACTACATGAAACTAACTCACAAAGAACGCTTTTATGCCACAATTAACTACGAGGAGGTTGACCGTCCCGCTTCGTGGCTGGGGCTTCCTGTGCCCGAGGCAGAAAATGCGTTGTGTAAGCATTTTGGCGTATCGTCTATTCACCGGCTAAAACAAGTGATTGATGATGATATTTACCCGGTTGAAGTTCCTTACAATTATCCGCCATCCAATCATATTGCCTGCGCGTTTAAGTTTGCCAAGATGGACCACTTGGACAAGCCGGATGAACGTACCCTGACCGCGCCCGGTTTTTTCGAAGATTATTCCGCCCCGGCCGATGTGGACAAGTTCGACTGGCCCGATCCTGAAAAATACCTCGATCGGGAAGAGTCGCTTCGCCGGGTGAAGAGCATCGGTGATGATTACGTTCGTATGGGAATCCTGTGGAGCGCCCATTTTCAGGATGCCTGCTCGGCTTTTGGGATGGAACAGGCGCTGATGACCATGCTGATGAACCCGGAGATGTTTCGGGCAGTGATTGACCGGATCACGGATTTTTACCTGAAAGCCAATGAATTGTTTTATGAAGCCACTAAAGGACATTTGGACGCCATCCTGATCGGAAACGACTTTGGCAGCCAAACCGGTTTGATGGTGGATCCGGATCTGTTGCGGGATTTGGTTTTCCCCGGAACAAAAAAACTGATTGACCAGGCAAAAAGTTACGGGCTGACGGTGATGCACCATTCCTGTGGCTCGATTTTTCCGATTATTGATGATCTAGTCGACTTGGGAGTTGATGTGATCCACCCTATTCAAGCACTGGCTGCCGACATGAGTGCGGCCCACCTGAAAGAGCATTTCTACGGTAAGGCGGCTTTTTGCGGGGGAGTGGATGCCCAGTATCTGCTG
This sequence comes from Gaoshiqia sediminis, assembly GCF_025907915.1. GTDB lineage: Bacteria > Bacteroidota > Bacteroidia > Bacteroidales > Prolixibacteraceae > Gaoshiqia > Gaoshiqia sediminis. Next base: position 176,081 of record NZ_JAPAAF010000003.1, on the reverse strand, counting down.
GTAAAGGGCAGTGCTGATGATGTGGCGAAAAAGGTAGGTGAATTGAAAGTACTTTTCCCCACGGGATTGATTATTTCGCCGAGTCACGAGGCCATTTTGCCGGATATTCCGCCGGCCAACATTCAGGCAATGTTTAACACGCTAAACCAATTGAAATGAAACGAAGATTTGGACAAATGATCCGCCTGAAACCGGAAGGAGCTGATGAATACATTCGTCAGCATGCTGCCGTGTGGCCCGCCGTTTTGGAGATGATTAAAAGCTGTAACATACAGAATTACTCCATCTATATTAAGGATAATTACTTGTTTGCTTATTTCGAATACGCAGGGCCTGACTTTGACAAGGATATGGCAAGAATGGCTGCCGATCCGGAAACTCAGCGTTGGTGGGATGTGGTAAAACCGTTGATGGAGCCTTTGGAAAGTCGCGGACCGGGAGAGTTTTGGAGCAATATGCAGGAGATTTTTCATCTGGAATGAGGTTGCTGTTAGTTTTCAGTTGCCAGTTTTTAGTTTCAAATAACAAGTTCCAGGCTGTAAACCGCAATTATCCAATAACCAATTTACTAATCATCTAATTCATCATCTATGTCGAGTCCAATTATCGGAACCGTTTTACATGCCATAGGCGGCGTTTCCGCTTCTTCCTGTTATGTGCCTTTTCATCGTACCAAAAGCTGGTCGTGGGGAAGTTTCTGGCTGGTCCAGGGGCTGTTTGCCTGGATTTTAATGCCTTTGTTCATCGGACTGCTTACTGTGCCTGAATTCTTTTTTGTTTTGCGGAATGCTCCGTCCAACGCCCTGTGGGGGGCATTTCTGTTGGGCGCTGTTTACGGTTTTGGGAGCATGTCGTTTGGCGTTTCAATCCGCTATATTGGTTACTCAATGACTTATACTCTGGCAATCGGAATCTCGGCAATCGTTGGTACTGTGTTGCCCCTGATGATTTTTGGCGGCCTGCAAACCTACTTTTCCAATCCTGGTGGCGACATTGTTTTGGCAGGTATGGTCGTATCGGTGGTGGGTGTTGCCTTGTGCGGATGGGCCGGTTTTCGCCGCGAACGCGAATTGGTTCCGGCTAACGAAGGCCTGAAAAAATCCCGCATGTTCATTGGGCTGGTGTTGTCGCTTATTGCCGGAATCCTTTCCGGGGTGTTCAACATTTCGCTGGAATTTGGCCAACCTATTTCCGATTTGGCGGCGGAATACGGCGCCGGACAGTTTGAAGGAAATGCCAAATTAATCGTGTCCACGACGGGTTGCTGGCTGGTGAATGTGATTTGGTTTACTGTCGCCGGGATCAAAAATCAAACCCTGACTGACTTTACAAAATCAGGCGGGGTTCCGGCCGCGATCCGCTGGCGTAATTTTATTTGGTCGGGGCTGGCCGGATCGTTGTGGTTCTTGCAGTTCTTCTTTTATGGGCTTGGCCATGTGAATATGGGAAATTTTCAGTTTGCCAGTTGGGTGTTGCACATGTCCATGCTGATCTTTTTTAGCTACATCATCGGTGTGCTGATGAAAGAGTGGAAGCAGGTAAGTAAACGTACTTATCTGGTATTGCTTTTTGCTTTGTTTGTGCTCATTCTTTCGTTTTGCATCATTGCCTACGGAAGCGTGTTGGGTGAAGCTGTAAGCCATTGATTCAGGGCAGGATGTCAGTTGTCAGTGTGTTTTTAAAATCTTTTCCCGGAATATAAAATCTTTATAATAAGTGTTAAAAGCGAAACAAACGAAAGAAAAACGAAAATAAAGATAAAGAATATTCCTTGAAATTCTGTAAATTGGCCCTCGGTTCAATTTTACCGAAAGAAATAGAAAATAATTAAGCCTTTGTGATCTAACTAATTTTAAGTGATTTATGCAGACTAATCAACCACTTGCCCCACAGGGGGCTGGTTCAACTTTAATCGACCGGCTCGATGCCTTGTACGAATACGACCGGGAGCCGGTGTCCGAAAAAAAACTTCACGGGTGGAAAACCTTCATTGCCATGTTTGCCGGCGAGCATGTGGCCGGCACCGAATTTGTGCTGGGGCCGCTCATGGTGATGCATGGCGTATCGGCCAAGGATTTCTTTCTGGGTTTGCTGGTAGGTAATATCTTGGCTGTCTTAAGTTGGGCGTTTATCACAGCTCCCATCGCTGTAAAAACTCGCCTGACAATCTATTGGCAATTAAAGAAAATCGTTGGTCCATATCTTACGATAACTTACAGTGTTTTTTATGCCTTTATTTTATGTCTGTTATCCGGGGCTATGGTTACCGTTGCAGTTACCTCTATTTCCATTCCGTTCGGAATTCCAAATCCCAACTACGTTGCCGGAGATGTATTGCCTACGATTCCATGGGTGCTAATCGCTGTGGTTGTGGGAACAGTTATCGCAGCTCTTGCCGTTTTGGGTTTTGAGAAGATTGCTACATTCTCGAAAATATGCGCACCATGGATGATACTTGTTTTCTTTGCCGCTGCATTAGCCGTTTTAGGAAAACTTGGAGCGACCAATTTTAGCGATTTCTGGGATGTGGCCAGTAATAAAATTTTTACAGGAGTGCCAATTGGCGATAACTCAAAATACACCTTCTGGCATGTCGCCGGGTTTGCCTGGTTGTGCAATGCGCCTCAGCATTTAGGGATGTCAGATGTGACAATTTTTAGGTATGCTAAAAGTTGGAAGCAAGGATTTGCCTCTGCTGTTGGTATGTTTATAGGCCATTTTGGAGCTTGGATTGCTTCAGGTATTTTGTGTGCTGCCTTTCTTGCCGATGGTTTTGTTAATCCACAGCCGGGAAATATTGCACTTTATGGAGCAGGTATCGCCGGAGCGGTGTGTGTCGTAATTGCAGGATGGACAACAGCTAACCCCGGATTATACAGGGCAGGATTAGCAATTCAGGTGGCCACACCAAACTGGAAACGTTGGAAAGTGACTTTTGCAGCCGGTGTATTCATGATTATTACAGCTTGTATTCCGGCTATCAATGCCAATCTCGACCGTATTGTTGCCTATAATGCCTTGTTTTTTGTACCCTTGGGTGCTTTTGTTCTTGTCGATGTATGGCTGTTTCCTAAGTTAGGCTTAATCAGTAGCTTTACTGAAAAATCTCGAAAACTGTTTAGCTGGCCTGCTGCTGTCGCTTGGTTTGGCTCATTCTTTATCTGTTTTGTAATTTACGGAAAGGATCATTTACCATGGATGGAACGTATGATTGGAGATTATTTGCCGAGGTGGGTTGATGTCATTCAAATGGATTTAACTTACCTGATTGCACCCGAGTATATTTTAGCTTCGTTGATGTATTTGGGGTTTAGTTACATTCAGCAAAAACAAAAAAAGAACGTTCAATTAATACAAGAAGGAGGGTTATTATGAAAAAAGTGCTGATTGTAATATCGTTTATCGGATTGGTGTTGACCATCGTGCCGTCCATTTTGGTATTTAAGCAGGTTATCGCTATTGAAACGCATTTTCATTTAATGGTAGCCGGTATGTTTTTGTGGTTTGGTACTTCTCCTTTTTGGATGAAAACCAAATCGTTGGATGATGAAGAAAAAGCATAGTACATAATAAAACCTTGTTGTTTTGAAAATTACGAACTTAAAGACAGAGTATAAAAGCAATCCAGTGGGATTGAAAGCTTATAAACCTCGCTTAAGCTGGGAAATTGTCGATGAGAAAAGAAATGTTTTTCAACGGGCTTATCACGTGAAATGCGCAGCTACGGCGGCTGATCTTAATGATGAAAACAAGTTGCTTTGGAATTCGGGACGAATTGATTCAGATCAGTCAATTCATGTTGAATATGATGGGGTGATACTTCAATCAGGTCAACAAGCTTTCTGGACAGTAAAAGTGTGGAACAATTACAAGGAAGAATCATCCTGGAGTGCCCCGACTTGTTGGGAAATGGGACTCTTGAACAAGGATGATTGGAAAGCTCAATGGATTGAACCGACCCTTGAAGAAGAACCTTCCGTTTCGACCCCGTCTCCTTATCTGCGTAAGGAATTTCAACTGAATAAAGCGATCAGGAAAGCAACAGCCTGCATCACATGCCACGGCTTGTACGAATTGTCGTTAAACGGTGAAAAGGTAAGCACGGACCTGTTTACGCCCGGTTGGACCAGTTACCAACAACGATTGCAATACCAGACTTACGATGTTACCGAACAAATAACATCTGGTGCAAATGCCATCGGCGTGATTTTGGGCGATGGCTGGTACCGCGGGTTTCTGGTTTGGCAGGGTAATAAAAACCTGTATGGCGATAAACTTGCCCTTTTGTTTCAGCTTAAACTGGATTATGTTGATGGGACTTCTGAATGGATCATCAGCGACCCGGACTGGAAATCGGGCACAGGCCCTATTCTTAAATCAGATATTTACAATGGCGAAACCTATGATGCCCGACTGGAAATAGCGGGATGGGACTGCGCCGGTTTTGATGATTCTGCATGGCGGCCCGTCATTCTGAGAGATTACGGATTTGACAATCTGGTTGCATCGGAGGGAGTTCCAGTGAGGATTACTGAAACACTCCGACCGGTTGAAAAAATCACTACTCCAAAAGGGGAATTGGTTTTTGATCTAGGACAAAATATGGTGGGTTGGGTACGGTTTCGGTTGAAAGGAAATGCCGGCGACAAAATTACGCTGAACCATGCCGAAGTTCTCGATCAGGACGGCAATTTTTATACCGATAACCTTCGTGCGGCCAAAGCTGAGGATACTTATATCTTTAAAGGTGATGGCCAGGAAGAATATGAGCCCCGCTTTACCTTTCACGGCTTTCGCTATGTGAAAGTCAGTGATTATCCGGGTGAAATAACATTGGATGATCTGGAAGGCCGTGTGGTTCATTCGGACATGCCTCTGACGGGCGAATTTGTTTGTTCCGATCCGTTGATTAACCGGCTGCAAAAGAATATCGATTGGGGCTTGAGAGGTAATTTCCTAGATGTTCCTACCGATTGTCCACAGCGTGACGAGCGTTTAGGGTGGACCGGCGATGCTCAGGTTTTTGCACCAACAGCCTGCTTTAATCGCGATGCTGCATCATTTTATACCAAGTGGATGAAAGATTTCATCGTCGATCAGAAACCTGACGGTAGTGTGCCCTGGGTTGTGCCAAATGTTGTAAAAGACGGGGGAGGCACTGGTTGGTCCGATGGTTTTGGTTCAACTGGCTGGTCCGATGCGGCTGTCATTATTCCCTGGACGGTTTACCAGGTTTATGGTGATACCCGCATCCTGGAAGAGCAATATGAATCGATGAAAGGCTGGGTGGAATACATGATTCGTGAATCAGGCGAAGCCTGCATTTTTAATGCGGGGTTCCATTTTGGCGACTGGTTGTCGTTTGCCGAGTATTATTCATACAACTATAATGCCCCCGATTACGGCTATGCCGGGGCGCACACCGATAAAGAACTGATTGCCACGGCTTACTTTTATTACACGACTGGTTTGATGCAGAAAACGGCCAGTTTGCTGGGGAAGGTGGAAGATGAAGCACGATACCAAAATCTTCTACCCAAGATTAAAGACGCATTCAATAGGGAATTTGTCACCCAAACCGGTCGATTGACTTCCGGAACTCAAACTGCCTACACCTTGGCATTATGCTTCAATTTATTGCCGGATACTTTGGTGCCGGTTGTTGCCAAACGGTTGGCCGACGATGTTAATTATTTCGGGCACCTGACTACCGGCTTTATTGGCACGCCTCTCATTTGCAGGGCATTAACCGATCATGGTTATGCAGATGTTGCCTACAAGTTGTTGTTTAACAAACGCTATCCTTCGTGGCTGTATCCGGTAACACAGGGGGCCACTACGATCTGGGAGCGCTGGGATGGTATCAAGCCCGATGGAACATTCCAAACGGTGGGCATGAATTCGTTTAATCATTACGCCTACGGGGCAGTGGGCGACTGGCTCTATAAATCGGTAGCCGGTCTGAACCCGGACGAACAAAGCCCAGGGTACAAATCTTTTTTTATCAAACCCTGGTTGCATGAAGAGCTGGATTTTGCCAAAGCCAGTTATCATTCCATATATGGAAAAATTGTTTCGGGATGGAAAAGGGAAGGGGAGAAGCTGATCCTTGAAGTTGGAATTCCGGCAAACACAAAAGCCCGGATATTTATTCCATGTTCTGATGCTGCTAGTGTAACTGAAAACGGGAAAAAGCTTACAGGGCATCCTGATTTGACTTTTATCGGGCAGGAAGCCGGTCGGGTGATTATTGAAGCCGGTTCGGGATATTATCAATTGGTTTGCAGATCGTATGAATTTAAACAGCAGTAATTATTAAAATATTCAAGAATGAACTTAAAAGAAATCATGAAACCGGCCCTTGCTGCCATCTTTGCGATGGGTGTCTTGGGAATCTCGGCGCAGGATAAAAGTCTGGTGGATACTTCGCATAGTCCGTTTGCCAAATTAAGCGCCGTAAATATGACCGATGTAAAGTGGACGGATGGCTTTTGGGCCGAGCGCTTCCACGTTTGCGAGCACAACATGGTGCCCCACATGATGGACATGTATATGAATGATTCGATCAGTCATGGTTTCGCCAATTTTGAAATTGCCGCAGGGCTAAAGCATGGCACCCATGTTGGTCCGCCGTTTCATGACGGCGATTTCTATAAGATGCTGGAAGCCTTGATTATGGTGAATGCTATGAACCCGGTTCAGCAAACAGAGCAGAAGATTGATTCGATCATTGGCATTATCGCGAGAACACAACGGGCTGATGGCTATATACATACGCCCGTGATGATTAAAACCCGTGAAAATCCCGATGAAAAGGCTGAGTTTGCCGAGCGCATGGATTTTGAAACCTACAATATGGGTCACCTGATGACGGCGGCCTGTGTTCATTATCGACTAACCGGCAAGAAAAACCTGCTTGACGTGGCCGTAAAGGCAACCGATTTTCTGTATCGGTATTACAAGGAGCATGCGCATGAACTAGCCCAAAATGCCATTTGTCCATCACACTACATGGGCGTTGCCGAGATGTACCGCACCCTGGGTGAACCGCGTTATCTCGAATTGTTAAAAGGATTGATCGACATCCGCAGCATGGTTGAACATGGTCGCGACCACAACCAGGACCGGATCCTGTTTCGGGAACAAACCAAAGCTCAGGGGCATGCCGTCCGGGCCAATTACCTGTATGCCGGTGTGGCCGACGTATTTGCCGAAACCGGCGACGATAGTTTAATGACTGCACTCGATGCCATTTGGCACGATCTGGTGGAAACCAAAATGTACATCACCGGCGCCTGCGGGGCATTGTACGACGGGGTTTCGCCAAACGGTACAACCTACGACCAGCCTTCCATTCAATTGGTGCACCAGGCATACGGACAGGATTTCGAGTTGCCGAACCTGACGGCGCACAACGAATCGTGCGCCAACATCGGTAACGTGCTGTGGAACTGGCGCATGTTGCAGGTAACCGGAAAGGCCAGTTATGCCGATGTAATGGAGCAGGTGATGTACAACAGCCTGCTGGCTGCCGTGAGCCTTGATGGGAAGCGACATTTTTATACCAACCCACTGGCCGTTTCGGACGATCTTCCGTATGAGCTTCGCTGGTCGAAAGACCGGGAAGAGTATATCAGTTACTGCAACTGTTGTCCGCCGAACACCATCCGTACGGTGGCGCAAATCCACAACTATATGTACAGTATTTCGGATGAAGGCTTGTGGGTGAATTTTTACGGTGGAAACAAGTTGAAGACGGTTTTGGCGGACGAATCAGCGCTGGAACTGGAACAAGTGACCGATTATCCGTGGGACGGAAATGTAAAACTGAAAATTAACAAAGCGCCTAAAAAGGAATTTGCCCTGTTTGTGCGGATTCCCGCCTGGAGTGCGGACGCTGCAATTACGATCAACGGTAAACCAGCTGATGGTAAAAATCAGCCCGGGACGTATCGGGAATTGTCTAGAACTTGGGAAAAAGAAGATGTGGTAGAAATCAATTTCCCGATGGAGGCACGCCTGATTGAAGCCAATCCACTGGTGGAAGAAACCCGTAACCAGGTGGCCGTGCAGCGTGGTCCGGTGGTTTATTGCCTTGAGGCAGTGGATTTGCCCGAGCAGGTTGGTATCCATGAGGTGGCCATACCGGTTGACAGTCAGTTCAAGCCTGTTCCGTTGACGGTGGCCGGAGGTTCGTTTATGGCTTTACAGGGCGAAGTGAAAAAGCTGGATGCAGCAGATTGGAGCAATACCTTGTACCGCCCCGTTTCGTCCCGAAATGATGAGCGTATCACCATCAACCTGATTCCTTACTATGCCTGGAACAACCGCGGCAAAAGCGATATGAGCGTCTGGATTCCGCTTGCCCGGTAAATAACCCAAAAGGCCTGAAACTGAAAAACTACCCGGGTAGCTTTGCGGTTTCAGGCCTTCATATTGATCAACCTTCCGGAGTACCGGTCAATCCGTTACTTCAGCAGTTGTACTTCCTGTTTTACACCTGACAATACGTTATTTTGGATAACAATATCCTTGCACGACTGGCTTTGCTGAATGAAGATGTCGGTTTCGCGGGGCTGGAAACAATTCATGATACTTACCTGCTCCACATCATCGAGTTTAATGACCGGCGTATTGGCCAGTGGCGAATTGGAACTGAGGGCGTTAATCTCGATGTATTTGCTCTTTTCGATGGACAGTGCCGGACCGTTGAACGCATTCATCTGCACATTGTGGAAGCTGATGTCTTCGGCATCTTTCACGGTGAAACCGATTTCGCCGTTGATACGGATGTCGGTAAATGAAATGTTGCTGATAGGCATTTCATCCAATCCCAGCAAAAATCCAGCCTGTTTGGCATTCCCGGTTATCCCGCTGAAATGAATATTGCGAAACACCGGTGTTCTTTCTGATACCGGTTCGTACTCGGTTTTTGAATAGTACATGTTCAGTTTGATGGCTTCTTCACGGATGTCTTTCATAATCACATTGCTGACACGGATGTCTTCAACCACACCTCCCCGTCCGCGGGTCGATTTGATGCGAATGCCCCGTTCGGTGCCTTCAAACACGCAGTTGGTAATGGTGACTTTTCTAACATCGCCCGACATTTCGCTTCCAATAACAACGCCGCCGTGGCCGCTTAACATGGTGCAGTTGGTAATGGTGATGTTCTCACAGGGAGCTGCCTCGGCCCGCCCGCTGCGGTCTTTCCCCGATTTGATGGTGATGCAGTCGTCGCCTACCGAAATGTGACAATTGGAGATATGAACATACTTGCACGATTCGGGGTTGATGCCATCGGTGTTTGGAGAATCAGGATTGTTGATTGTTACGCCGTCAATGGTAATGTTCTCACAGAATTCCGGGTTGACGGTCCAAAACGGCGAATTGATGATGGTAATGCCTTCAATACGAATGTTTTTGCAATACATGGGCTGAATAAAGGGGGGGCGCAAAAAGCCACGCGTTACCATATCAGGAATGTCGGGCAGCAGCACATCCGGATTGTTCTCTGCAAATAGCTGTTGCCATTTCGACTTGAATGTTTTGGGTTGGGAGTACAGAAAATGGTGATAATCCCACCATTTTTTGCCTTGACCATCCAGCGTTCCCCGCCCGGTGATGGTAATGTTTTCGGCCTCGTAGGCATAAATCAGCGGTGAAAAATTTACAACGGTTGTCCCTTCCCATCGCGAAGGTACCATGGGCAGGTAATGGTCAAAGTTGTCGCTAAAGCGGAGGGTTGCACCGGCCTCCAGGTAAATAGTAATGTTGCTTTTCAGGTGGATGGGGCCGGTGAGGTAGTCGCCTGCCGGAAAGTAAAGTGTGCCGCCACCTTCCTGACTGGCAGCTTCGATCAGTTCGCGGATTACTTCCGTGTTAAGGTATTCTCCGTCGGTTCGGGCGCCGTGTTCCAACACGTTCTTCCAGCCGGGGTTTTGCGCATGCAGGTTTACCGTTAGGAATAGGAAGAATAAGATTTTTACCGTTTTTCTCATGACTTTTGAATCTGATTATTTAATGATTAAATGCGTTCTGCAGTTGTTGGTGTTACAAAAAAAGTAAAAATAATGTAAACGATTACATGTAAGGGTAAAATTTCTGTCAGACAAGTTGCCGCAGGAGGAAAGCATTGGTCAATATTCTTAAGTACCCTGCGAAATTTGCTGATCTGGAAATGATTGAATGGTGTTTTAAACACAAGTCTGCACGCGTGGATCTTTTTCATGCGTGGCAGCAAAAAACTGATTAAAAAATTCGTGTGTTTCATGAAATCGTTTACATTTGTATCTTGGTTGACTATTTAAGGGCGATTGTCTATTTTCAACCCGAATATTCATACGTAAAACAACGTTTATGGCCAGCATGAATGATGTCGCCAGAAGGGCAGGAGTATCTATCGCTACCGTATCGAGGGTACTGAATAACAGTAGTAGCGTGAACGAGGAAACTCGCCTGAAAATTCTGAAAGCGATCAAGGAACTAAAATATCAGCCCAGTCGGGTTGCCAAAAGGTTACGATCAAAAGGTGGCCCGGGTAATTTGCTTGGCGTTCTCATTCCCGACATTCAAAACCCGTTTTATGTTGATGTTCTGCGTGGCATTGAGGATATTGCTTACAAAAACAACTATGTGATCATTGTTTGCAACTTCAGCCAGGACGAGAAAAAGGAAGCCATGTACCTCGATATTCTGGAATCGGAAGCCATTGATGGCTTGATTGCTGCCCCGGCAAGCGAAGATGATGTTCGGGTGAAAAAGATGGTGCAAAACGGGTTGCCGGTAGTTTGTGTTGACCGCGGCTTAAACGGAATTGATGTGGACGTGGTTTGGGTGAACAATGATGCGGGAGCTTTTGCTGCCGTTGATTATCTGGCAAAGGCCGGTTACAAACGGATCGGACACATCGCCGGTCTGCCAACGATTCCTTCCTCGCGCTTGCGGGAGGCCGGTTACAGGCGGGCCTTGGCCGAAAACAACCTGCCCTTCGATCCTCAGTGGCTTGTTTATGGGAACTCAACTTACAAAAGTGGGGTCGAACTGGCAGAAAAGCTGCTAAGCCTGCCAACGCCTCCGGATGCCTTGTTTACCGGTAACAACCTGATCACCTTGGGCGCACTGGAAACAATCCACAAAAGAAAACTTCATATACCGAACGATGTCGCTATCATTGGTTTTGACGATATGAACTGGTCCAATTCATTAAACCCGCCACTTACGGCTGTGCGGCAACCTGCTTACGAAATCGGGCAGCGAGCGGGCGAATTGCTGATCCAGCGGATACGCGACCCCAAACGTGCCCCGATCCAAATGACGCTGAATTCGGAATTAATGGTACGGGGTTCCTGCTAGTAAGCTCAGAATTTCTTTATAAAAACGTTTTCATTTAATTTCAAATTTATATTTTTGTGAATCCTTGAGAAATAATTGGTTCGAAAATGTAAACGTTTACAAAATGAAAAAAATAATCATAAATAATCCTTCGCGCTTTGTATTTGGCAACGGAAGCCTCAAACAATTTGTTGATGACTTTTTGGAGAGGGGCTTCAAGCGCATGTTTCTGTTAACGATTCCGGTTTTGGACAAAACCTTATCGCCTTATTTGGCACAGCTGACTACTGGCGGTGTGGCCATTGAGGTGTACAACCGGATTACCAACGAACCCACTTTTGCCGAGTTTGAAAAGGTACTGGCGCTCGCCCGCAATTTTCAGGCCGATGCGGTTGTCGGCATCGGGGGAGGGAGCGTGCTTGATACGGCCAAGTTAGTGGCAGCGCAAATTCGCAACACACAGACAACAGAAGAGATTACCGGCATTGGTATGCTAAAAGAGCGGAAAACCTATCTGGCTTGTTTGCCCACCACTTCGGGAACGGGCAGTGAGGTATCGCCAAATGCGATTTTTCTGGATGAAAGCGATCAGGAGAAGAAGGGCGTTATCAGTCCGTACCTGATGCCTGATGCTGCCTATATTGACCCGATTCTGTCGGCTGGCGTTCCTCCGGCAGTGACTGCAGCTACAGGGATGGATGCCTTTGCTCATTGCCTCGAAGCTTTTGTCAACCGCTTTGCTCACCCGGTAACCGACCGTTATGCGCTGGACGGGATGCAGCTAATTTTTCAGAACCTGAAAAAAGCTTACGATGACGGAAGCGACCTCGATGCCCGGGCAAATGTATCCTTGGGCAGCGTTTACGGGGGCATGTGCCTGGGGCCGGTCAACACCACTGCGGTTCACGCGCTTGCGTATCCGTTGGGCAGTAAATACAAGGTACCTCATGGCCTTTCAAACGCTGTTATTTTGCCATGGGTGATGGAATTCAACTTGCCGGCAGCCACCGAAAAATATGCCCGCGTAGCAAAAGCAATCGGGATTACCGGCTGTCAATCTGAAGAGGAATATGCGCAGGCCGGAATAAGAGCGGTGCGGGAACTGATGAAATCGATCGGGATCCCCGCGAAACTTCGGGAACTTGGAATTCCTGAAAATGCGTTGGAAGATATGGCTGTTTCGGCCCTGAAAGTACAGCGGCTATTGAAAAACAATGTGCGCGAAGTTACTCTGGAGGATGCATTGGAAATGTATAAAAAGGCTTACTAGCTGAATAAAATAAAGGTTAAACACAAAAATGAAAAAAGACAATCCCTATAAAGGCGTCATCGTTCCGATGGTTACGCCACTGAATGATGATTATTCTGTTGACAGTGACGGAGTGGGCAAAATTGTCAACCTGTTGCTGGAAGCAGGCGCCAGCCCTTTTATTGCCGGTACTACCGGTGAAGCCAGTTCGCTTTCTTTTCAGCAAAAGGAAGTGCTGGTGAAAGAAACGGTTAAACAAGTGAACGGAAAAACATTGGTCTATGCTGGAATCTCGAGCAATTGTTTGCCCGAGTCGATCGATGCCGCCAAACGCTTTGCTGATTTGGGGGCCGATGTGCTGGTAGCCAACATGCCTTCGTATTATCCCTTGAAAGATGCCTTTACGCTGCGTTATTGTGAGCAGCTTGCCGAAGCCTGTCCCAAACCGCTTATTTTCTACAACATTACGGCAACAACCGGTTATTCCATACCACTCGATATCCTCGAAAAGCTAAGTTATCATCCCAATATTGTAGGCTTGAAAGATTCGGAGCGTGATCAGGATCGTCTGGATAAGGCGCTGAGCTTGTGGAAAAACCGGGAAGATTTTGCACATTTGATCGGTTGGGCAGCCATGTCGGTTTACGCCCTGAAAAACGGTTCGGATGGGATTGTCCCCAGCACCGGAAATTTTGCCCCTGTACCTTACGTGGAGCTTTACGAAGCGGCACGGGCAGGTGATTGGAAACTGGCAGAAACTCTTCAGCAAAAAACAAACGATTTGTCGGCCCTTTATCAAAAAGGGCGCAGTTTGAGTGAATCGCTGGCTGCTTTAAAAGTAATTATGAATGAAAAAGGATTGTGCGGCACACAGATGATGCCTCCGATCTACCGGATGGAAGAAAAGGAGGAAGCAGCTTTCATTCAGGAAATTGGTAAAGAACTGGAAAATATTAACGCATAGCATGGATACTCAAAATAAGATTATACTGGCCATTACCATGGGCGATCCTGCCGGAATTGGACCTGAGATTGCGGCTAAGGTATTTAATGAAATTTCGGTATATGCAGTCTGCCGACCATTGTTGATTGGCAACGCACAGGTAATACAGGAAGCCGTAAAACTGACCGGACTGAACTTGAAAATTAATCCGGTAACAGAAGTTGGGCAGGCTAATTTTACCTACGGAATCATTGATGTATATGATATTCCGTCCGATCATTTGTCCGAAATTAAGCACGGCGTAGTATCGGCTCCGGCTGGTGATTTGGCTTTTCGGTCGGTTCGCAAGGCCATTGAACTGGCGATGAATGGCGAAGTGGACGGAACTGTCACCGGACCCATCCACAAAGAGGCGATCAACCTGGCTGGACACCACTTTTCGGGGCATACCGAAATTTACGCACATTATACAGGGACAAAAAAATATACCATGTTGCTGGCTGACGAAAAAATAAAGGTAACGCATGTGAGCACACACGTTTCGTTGCGTCAGGCCTGTGATCTGGTGAAAAAGCAACGGGTATTGGATGTGATTCAATTGACACACGAAGCTCTGAAGCGCATTGGGATTGCCAACCCCCGGATAGGCGTGGCCGGTTTGAACCCACATGCTGGTGATGGTGGTTTGTTTGGAACAGAAGAGATTGAAGAGATTTTACCGGCCATTCAGGATGCACAGAAACAGGGCATACTAGCTGCCGGGCCATACCCTCCCGATACCTTGTTTTCGCTGGCAAATGGGGGAAGTTTCGATGGCTGCGTGGCCATGTACCACGATCAGGGGCACATTCCCTTTAAGCTGGTAGGCTTTATTTGGGACGAAGAAAAGCAAGCGATGAAGAGTGTGAAGGGCGTGAATATAACGCTGGGGCTGCCCATAATTCGTACCTCGGTCGATCATGGTACCGCTTTCGAAATAGCCGGAAAAGGTATTGCAAGTGCCGACGCTTTGCTGTTTGCGATCGACTATGCCATCAAACTTCATCAAAATCAGTAACATTGAAAGACGGGAAAATGATAGCAGTGATTGCCGATGATTTTACGGGTGCGGCAGAGATTGGCGGGATTGGGCTTCGGCGGGGCATGAAGGTGTTGATTGAAACCTCGGTTGAAGCTGTCGAAGATATCGACTTGTTGGTACTTGCCACCGAAACCCGTTCGATGCCGGCCTTACTGGCCAAGCAGGAAATTGAAAAAGTAACCGGTCAATTGCAGGATCTGAAACCGAGGTTTATATTCAAAAAACTGGATTCTGTATTGCGGGGAAATGTATATGACGAACTGAACAGTCAACAACTTGTTTCCGGAAAAAAAAGAGTGATTATGGTTCCGGCCAACCCTCATTTTAAACGGATCATCCAAAATGGTATTTATTATGTGGCTGGTGTTCCGCTGGCAGAAACGTCATTTGCGCACGATCCGGAGTTTCCGGTGAAGCACTCCACCGTTCGGGAGATTGTTGGCGGGGAAGCTGACAACGTAACCGTGAAAGATGTTACGGAGGATTTGCCGGATGAGGGCATTATTATTGGCAACGTGGTATCGGTGGACGAATTGGCCGCATGGGCCGGTCGGGCTGACGAACAGTCGGTATTGGCAGGCGGTTCCGGATTTTTTGATGCCATCTTACAACGGGATTTTCCGGCAAAAACAGAAACTGAATGCACAGATTATTTGCCTGGAAAACACGCCTTGTTTATTTTGGGAAGCACTTTCCCGAAAGATAAGACGATGATGGATAAATTTACGGACGCCGGCATTGAGGTTCTGAACCTGAACCAAGAGATTTTTCAGGAGCACAAAATTCCTTCCGGCTCGCTGATTGCGTTGGCCCAAAAAATTGTAGAGGCTATCCGCGAGAACCGGAGGGTGGCCGTTACTACGATTTGTTCCGACACCAATCGGAAGATTTCAGCCGAAACAACCCGTAAAAATGTAGGCCGGGTAGTGAAAAAAGTATTCAACCAGGTTGAAATTGATGATTTGTTTATTGAAGGAGGAGCAACGGCATCCTTAATTTTGCACAATTTGGGTATCCGGCAGCTGGTTCCGTTTCGGGAGTTGGGTTTTGGCGTAATCCAGATGCGAACGGCCCGTTATCCGGGACTGACAATAACCACCAAGCCCGGAAGTTATGCCTGGCCCGAAATTTTAATCAATAAAAAACTGACTAAACAAAAATAGCTATGCAATCAACACCCTCCATTCATGTAATTGATTACCTGATCATGATCCTTACTTTGCTGGTATCATTGGGGATCGGATTTTGGTTTTCGAAACGGCAAAGTGATACGAAAAATTATTTTACAGCCAAAGGATCATTACCCTCATGGGCAATTGGCATTTCCATTTTGGCAACACTAATCAGCAGCATTACTTTTTTGGCCTATCCGGGCGAAGGATTTACTTCAAACTGGATCCGCCTGGTACAGGGACTTATGGTTCCCATAGTGCTGGTAGCCATTGTTGGTTTTGTTGTGCCCTTGTTCAGGCACGTTATTCAGTTGAGTACCTACGAGTATTTCGAGAAGCGTTTTGGCTTTTTTGCCCGCCTTTACACGTCCATTTCATTTATCCTGACACACTTCTCGAAAATGGGAACGGTGTTTTTTCTAATTTCGCTGGCGCTGAGTAAAATGACCGGATTGGACACGGTGACCATCATCTGGATTATCGGCGGGGCCGTAGTTGTCCTTACCATGCTTGGCGGTATCGAAGCGGTTATTTGGTTGGATGTAATCCAGGGATTTCTGTTGATTATTGGTGGACTTATTGCCTTGGGGATCCTGCTTTTTCTTCCTGAAGGCGGTCCGATGGAAGTATGGGAAGTAGCCATGCAGAACGATCGTATTGGTTTTGGCCCGTTCGACTGGGATTTTGTCAATCTAACTTTCATTGTGATGGCGCTGAACGGCGTTTTTTATGCCATTCAGAAATACGGGACCGACCAAACCATTGTACAACGGTACCTGACTGCGAAATCAGACAAAGCTGCCATCAAAGCTTCGCTGATTGGCGTGCTGCTGAGTGTTCCAGTTTGGGCTATGTTCATGTTTATCGGTACGGCTTTGTTTTCGTACTACCAAATCACCGGCGATGTGTTGCCACCGGGAATTGAAGCTGATGCTGTTTTCCCGTATTTCATCATGACCAAACTGCCCGTTGGCGTGGTGGGACTGATTTTGTCGGCCTTGATTGCAGCGGCCATTTCAAGTCTCGATTCCGATTTGAACTGCTTGTCGGCCATTTTGATGGAGGACTATTACATCCGCATGCGGCCTAAAAGTACGGAGCAGCACCGCTTGTTTATGAGCAAGCTGTTTATTGTTATTGCCGGTTTGGGCGCAATTGCGGTGGCCATGTTTTATGTTGCTGCCGGAAGCGAGGGTGTACTCGGGATTATTTTCACCCTGTATTCCATCTTCTCGGGTGGTATTGCCGGGATGTTCCTGCTGGGTATTTTCAGCACCCGGGCCAATAAGCAGGGGCTCTACTGGGGAATTGGAGCCAGCGTGTTGTTTACCGCCTGGGCGCTGCTTACATCAACTCCTATCGGTCTTGAAGGAAACGAAAAACTTTTGGTAAACTTGGGATCATTCAATTACATACATCATAAATACATGATCGGTGTTTACAGCCACGTGGTGTTGATCTTTTTTGGCTACCTGGCCAGCTTTTTGTATAAAGGAAAGACGATTGAACCAACGTTGACTTGGGTTGGCTGGAGAAAGATGCAAAAAGGAAAATAATTCTTTCCATTCATTAAAAATAAATACGGATATAATTTCAAAAACCAATAAAATGAAAAACTTATTTCTGCTGATTAGCCTGGCGGTGCTTCTGTTTTCGTGCTCTACTGAAGTAAAACAAGAAAAGGGCATGGGCCTGCTGAAAGTATCCGCCGATGGTCGTTCTTTTACCGATGAGAACGGCGATCCGTTTTTCTGGCTTGGCGATACCGGCTGGTTGTTGTTCTCTAAGTTAAACCGCGAAGAAGCCGTAAGTTACCTGGATGACCGCCAGGAAAAAGGCTTTAATGTTATTCAGGTGATGGTGTTGCACAGTGTTGGCGCTAAAAACAGTTACGGCGATTCGGCGCTCGTCAGCCAAAGCGTGGCCCAACCATTTGTTACTGAGGGTAGTAGTTTTGAAAATCCTGAAGAATATGACTATTGGGACCACATGGATTTTGTGATCCGTGAGGCCGAAAAGAGAAACCTTTACATGGCGCTGGTGCCTGTTTGGGGAGGCAATGTGCGGGGCGGATTTGTCAGCCGCGACGAAGCTAAGGTTTACGGCGAATTTATGGCCAACCGCTATAAGAACCAATCTAATATTATCTGGTTGAATGGCGGAGATGTTCCCGGGGCCGATTCCATTCAAACCTGGAACATCCTTGGAAATGCCCTGCGTACAAACGATCCCAACCATCTGATCACTTTCCACCCGAGAGGAAGGACCCAGTCGTCGATGTGGTTCCACAACGAAGAATGGCTGGACTTCAATATGTTTCAATCAGGCCATCGCCGCTACGACCAGGATGATACCGAGTTGAATTACGGCGAAGACAACTGGCGCTTTGTGGAAACCGACTATAACCTGAAGCCGGTAAAACCCACCCTCGACGGTGAACCTTCGTACGAAGGAATTCCGCAGGGATTGCACGATACGCTGCAACCGTTCTGGAACGATGCTGATGTTCGCCGGTATGCCTACTGGTCGGTGTTTGCCGGTGCTTGCGGATATACTTACGGGCACAGCGCTGTGATGCAATTTTACCGCCCCGAAGATACCGGCGCTGCCTATGGCGCAAAAAAATACTGGACCGAAGCCATCAACGATCCGGGTGCCGCGCAAATGGTGCATGTGAAAAACCTGATGCTTTCGCGCCCGTATTTCGAACGGGTTCCCGACCAATCATTGGTAGCCGAACAACCTGGCGACAAATACGATCGTCAGCTGGCAACCCGTGGAAAAAATTATGCGTTCATTTACACTTACAACGGAAAGAACATCCGGGTAAACATGGGTAAAATTAAAGGTGAACAGGTGAAGGCCAGCTGGTTTAACCCGCGCAACGGCGAGATTTCCGAAATCGGTACTTTCCCGAACACAGGCGTACAGGAGTATAATCCGGCAGGTGAACCGGCTGACGGAAACGACTGGGTTTTGATGCTGGATTCAGTAATCTAAAACGCAGTGATGATGAAAAGAGCTTACCTATTTCTGTTGGTGTTGCTTGCCGGATTGGTTTCGTGCCAGCAGGCCAGCGAAAAAGAATATTACGTTTTCACTACTTTCCGTGAACCGGCCGACAAAGGTTTGTTCCTGGCCTACAGCGAAGATGGTTATCATTGGTCCGACCTTGGCGGACCCTACCTGGCGCCCGAAATCGGTAATCAGAAAGTTATGCGCGACCCTTCGGTGGTGCAGGGCCCCGATGGCACATTTCATATGGTATGGACGTCCTCGTGGAGGGGTGACCTGGGTTTTGGATATGCATCGACCACCGATTTTATCAACTGGTCGGAGCAGCAGTTTATCGAAGTAATGACCGATACCTCAACGGTAAACGTTTGGGCGCCAGAACTTTTTTATGACGATGGAGGAGAGCGGTTCATCATTATTTGGGCATCTACCATTCCTTTTAAATTTGAAAAAGGAGAGGAAGAAGAGCGGAACAATCACCGGATGTACTACACAACAACCAGAGATTTTAAGACCTTCACCGAAACAAAACTGTTTCTTGATCCGGGTTTTAGCGTCATTGATTGTGTTATTGTGAAGCGCAAAAAAGATGATTACGTGTTGGTATTGAAAGATAATACCCGCCCTAACCGCAACATCAGTGTTGCTTTTGGTAAATCGCCATTGGGGCCGTTTGACAACTATTCAGAACCGTTTACCGGTTTTCTGACCGAAGGCCCTACGGCCGTGAAAATCGGTAACGACTACCTGATTTATTACGATTCGTATGGGGATAAATCATACCGGGCGGTGAAAACTTCTGATTTTACTGTATTTACAGATATCTCAGGGGATATTTCTTTGCCAGAGGGGCATAAGCACGGAACGATTGTAAAAGTCAGCAAAGATGTGATTGATAAGTTGCTGCAAGCCAAGAGTGAAAAGTTTCAATAAACAGAAAATGATAGAAGATATGAGAAGGATTAGTATGGCAATATTACTGCTGCTGGCAGTATGGATGGTATCCGCTCAGGATACCGTTCGGTACACCGGCAGCACCTTGAATAATTCCGATTACCATCACGGGCAGTTGAGCCCGGTTATTGGCGTACACAACATTCAGGTACTTCGTGCCAGCCGTGAGCATCCCGAAATGGCTGACGTATATGGCTGGACCTACAACCACGGTCCGAACATCGCCTACTGGAATAACACTTTTTTTATTCAGTACCTCAGCAATCCGGTTAGCGAGCACGAAGCTCCCGGCCAGGTTTATCTGAGTACCTCGAAAAACGGATACGACTGGGAACAGCCCATTGTGCTTTTCCCACCCTATAAAGTTCCTGATGGCACGGTGAAGGAGGGTGTTGAAGGAGTTGCCAAAAACAATTTTTCGGTGTTGCACCAGCGCGTTGGATTTTATGTGGCCCCCAACGGGAAGTTGCTGACCATGGGTTATTATGGTATTTGTATCACCCACGAAGATAGTCCGAACGATGGCAAAGGGATTGGCCGTGCCGTGCGCGAGATCTATGCAGATGGCTCGTTAGGGCCCATCCATTTTATCCGTTATAACAAAGGGTGGAACGAAAAAAATACCGATTATCCCTTTTACCAGTCATCAACCGATAAAGCGTTTGTTGCTGCCTGCGATGCCATGCTGGCCGAACCGCTCATGATGCAACAGTGGGTTGAAGAGGCCGATCGCGACGATCCGCTGATTCCGTTGAAAGAACAATACAAAGCTTTCTCCTATTACCACCTCAATGATGGCCGTGTTGTCGGTCTTTGGAAACATGCGCTTACCTCAATCAGCAACGATGGCGGAAAAACCTGGGAATACACAGCTACACGCGCTCCGGGCTTTGTTACGAAAGCCGCTAAAATTTGGGGACAGAAAATGTCTGATGGTAAATTTGCGACGGTGTACAACCCGTCACAGTTCCGTTGGCCACTGGCCATATCGCTGAGCGACGATGGCCTTGAATATACCAACCTTCATCTGATTAATGGTGAAATTTCCACCATGCGTTATGGCGGTCAGTTCAAGTCGTACGGTCCTCAATACATGCGTGGAATTCTGGAAGGCAACGGAACGCCTCCCGATGGGAAAATGTGGCTCACCTACAGCATGAACAAAGAGGATATTTGGGTTTCGTCGGTACCTGCGCCCGCTTTGACCGAAGCGACCAAGCATGCTGCCGATGTATTCGATAAAATGAAAAATGGTAAGGAACTCGACACGTGGAATATCTTTTCGCCAGCCTGGGCCCCCGTGAAAATTGAGGAAGATCAGCAAGGCAAAAAAGCGCTGGTATTGCGCGACAAAGATCCCTTCGATTATGCTGTAGCTGAAAAGGTCATTCCGGCATCTAAAAAATTGGCTGTTGAGTTTGTGATTAACCTGGCCCAAAACGATCATGGCTTGCTGCATGTAGAATTGCTTGATGCAAAGGGGAATGCGGCTATCAGGCTGATGTTCAACAACGAATCGAATTTTATGAATAAAGACGGTTATGGCGAAAACCGAAATATGGTTTACGAACCCAACCGGGATTATGAGGTGAAGGTGATGGTAGATGTTGACCGCAATTTTTACGAAGTGTTCGTTGATGGTGAGCGCAAATCAGGACGGCTTTGCCATCAGAAAGTGGAGTCTGTTTCCCGAATCATGTTCCGCACAGGCGAGCGTCGCTATTATCCAACCATCGATTCACCCCGCATGCAATGGTTCGATGTGGAGAATTCCGGGGCCATCGATCAGGAAGCTGTTTATAGCATCAAATCATTTAAAACCTACGAAACGAAATAATAAGAAAGGAAAAAATGAATATTTCACGTAATCAACTCGTCATATTGTTTTTTATTCTGGGGATAACTTTTGCTGCTCATTCGGCAATGGCCTCGGGTAAAAAGCAGAAATCTGTTCTGAAGGCCGATGATTTCAAACATTATGCGGATTATTTCAACCGTATGGAAGACGAAAACATGGCGAAAGCCATTCCAAACTCGGCTTCGTGGGATTGGATGAAAACCAACATCCCGCTGTTTGAATGTCCGCAGGATAACTTTGAAGAAATGTACTATTATCGTTGGTGGACACTGCGCAAACACATCACCGAAACACCAATGGGGTACGGCATCACCGAGTTTCTGGTTGACCGTCCCTATGCCGATAAATACAACCTGATCAGCTGTGCGCTGGGGCATCATATCATGGAAACCCGCTGGCTGCACAACCCGGTTTATTTGCAGGACAATGTAAAAATCTGGTTCCGCGGAAACGACGGTGGCATGATGAGCAAATTGCTGAAGTTCAGCAGTTGGACAGCCTTTGCCCTGTACAACAGTTATTTGGTGAATGCAGATAAAGCCTTCGTGACCGAAATGCTGCCTGATTTGGCAGAAGAGTATCAACAATGGGAGGTGGAAAAAAGACTTCCGAATGGACTGTTTTGGCAATACGATGTGCGCGATGGCATGGAAGAGCAAATTAGTGGCGGGCGGAAAGTGAAAAACAAGCGCCCTACCATCAACAGCTACATGTACGGGAATGCGCTGGCTCTGTCGAAAATTGCGGGTTTGAATGGTAATCAAAAACTGTCAGACTTCTATGCGGCCAAAGCCGATACCATGAAACAGCTGGTGTTGGAAAACCTGTGGAGCGCCGACGATCAGTTTTTTGAAACGGTGAAGGAAGAAGGAGGCTTTGCCCAGGTGCGCGAAGCCATTGGGTATATTCCCTGGTATTTTAACCTTCCCAACGTAGAACATTCTGTAGCCTGGAAACAGGTAACAGACAACAATGGTTTTCTTGCTCCGTATGGACTGACCACTGCCGAACGCCGTCACCCCGATTTCCGCAGCCACGGCTGTTGCCGCTGCGAGTGGGATGGGGCCATCTGGCCTTTTGCCACTGCGCAAACGCTTACCGGAATGGCCAATCTCCTGAACGACTATCAGCAATCGGTGGTGAATAAAAACGATTATTTCATGCACATGGAGCTTTACGTGGAGTCGCAGTATCACCGCGGTCGTCCGTATATCGGCGAATATCAGGACGAAACAACCGGCTACTGGCTGAAAGGCGACCAGGAACGCAGCCGCTATTACAACCATTCCACTTTCAACGACCTGATGATCTCGGGTTTAATTGGTCTGCGCCCGCGTGCCGATGAGGTGATTGAGGTGAATCCCCTGATTCCTGAAGATAAATGGGACTGGTTTTGCCTCGACAATTTGCTTTATCATGGGAAAACGTTGACCATCATCTGGGACAAAACCGGGGAGAAATATAAAAAAGGAAAAGGCCTGAGCATATGGGCCAATGGGAAAGAAATTGGCCGGACTGCCCGTCTGGAAAAACTGATTTGTCAATAAAATCAATGGATAAATTTAAACCTAAGAATCAATGAAAAAATCTTATCTCAAGGCAGGTGCATGGTTGCTGGCCGGTATGCTTATGTTTTCTCCTGTTGCCCAGGCTGTGACCGGAAACACAAAAACTGTGACTGTTGCCGCAGAACCTACCGACCAGGAGAAAAAAGCCGCCGAATGGGTTGCTTCACTCAGCCTGAATGACGAAGTAAAAGAAAAAAGGGTTACTGCTGTTATCGCTGAGCACCTCACTGCTGTCCGCGACTGGCACAATGCTCATCCAGCCTCTACGGTCCCGGCGGGTATCAACCCTGTAACCGGAAATCCGTTAAGTGAACTCGACCGCCAGATCATCGCCGACTCGGCCATGCCCAAAACCGTGCATGAGGCTTTGATGACCGGACTTCGCCACGATTTGACGGAAGAACAGGTGGAGGCCATACTCGACAAGTACACCATCGGAAAAGTAGCTTTCACCATGCAAGGGTATAAGGCTATTGTGCCGGATTTAACGGAGAAAGAAGAAGCTACCATTCTTGGTTATCTGAAAGAAGCCCGCGAAATGGCTGTCGATTATAAAAACATGAAACAGATTTCCGCCATTTTCGAAATCTACAAAACCAAGTCGGAACAATACCTGAACAATAACGGGCGAAACTGGCGTGAAATGTACAAGGCTTACGTCAATGCACGTAAAGCCGAAAAAGCTGCAAAAGCAAATAATTAATTTTCAAGAAAGGAAGAAATGAATAAAAACTGGATCAAGATGGGGGTGCTGGTATTGGCAGCCGGATATTTTTCAGCCTGTTCCACGGAATCAGGCGACCGATGGAAGCAAGGAATTGTGGAAGAACAGTTTCTCTACGAAGAAGATGTTTACCCGTCCTGTCATTCAGGTACTTTGGCCGAAACACCCGAAGGCCTGGTGGCTGCCTGGTTTGGCGGTACGCGCGAGCGTCATCCGGATGTAACCATTCGGTTCAGCCGTTTGGTTGACGGGGAATGGACAAAATCCATTGAAGTGGCAAATGGCGTAATAAACGATACGTTGCGTTACCCAAGCTGGAATCCGGTGTTATATCAAATACCGGATGGCGATCTTCTTTTGTTTTATAAAGTTGGTCCAAAACCTTCGGAATGGTGGGGAATGTTGAAGCGTTCAACTGATAACGGTCGCACCTGGAGCGAGGCCGAAGCGCTTCCCGAAGGATACATTGGCCCGGTAAAAAACAAACCGGTATTGCTGGACAACGGGATGTTGATTTGTCCGTCGAGTACTGAAGGTGATGGTGGCTGGCAAGTACATTTCGAAATGACCCCCGACTTTGGTAAAACTTGGGAAAAAGTTGGCCCGATCAACAGTCCTTCCACGTATTCCATCATTCAACCCAGTGTGTTGACATATCCCGATGGACGGTTGCAGATTTTGTGTCGAAGCCGAAACAGTGTGATCGTTGATTCGTGGTCGTCTGATATGGGTGAAACCTGGTCGTTGCCGCAGGAATCCGGATTGCCAAACAATAACTCGGGCACCGATGCGGTAAGTTTGGCTGATGGCCGTCAACTGGTGGTTTACAACCATGTGAAAACTCCGATTGGCGCATCGAAAGGTTACCGTACACCGCTGAATGTAGCTGTTTCGGAAGATGGCCGCAATTGGTCGGCAACGCTGGTCCTTGAAGATTCCGAAATTAGCCAGTATTCCTATCCGGCTGTTATTCAGTCTTCCGATGGCATGTTGCATTTTATTTATACCTGGCGACGCGAAAAAATGAAATACGTAAAAGTGGATCCGGCAAAGCTAAAGTTGACCAAAATTGTCAACGAGAAGTGGCCGGAGTAACCGGAAATAAAGTGCCAGTGGCCGCAAGCTTGTGTCTGTAAAAGATGGGATCCCGAATCAAGTTCGGGATGACCTTCTCTAAAGGGGATTTTACTAAGGGCACAAGTTTACGGCCACTGCCGATATTAAACCTAAAACCGATGAAAAAGATTTCTTCACTGATTGTACTTTTTGTGGTGGCTGTTTATCAGCTTTTTGCACAGTTTCCCAACTCCGACAATAACTTTCGGCGTCCGTTAAAAGAGGTTTTAAAAGACATTGAAACGCAGTATCAGGTAAAATTGCGCATTTCGGCAAAAGATGTGGAAGGGAAAGTGCTGGACTATGCCGACTGGCGTTTTCGTCCAGGTTTGGAAGAAACCCTGAAAAATGTGTTGGCTCCGTTTGATTTAGTTCACCTGCCCGACGGCGCCCCCGACAAGTTTAAAATTGAAGGGTACCGCTATCACCTGCGAACTGTACCGGAAGCTCGCGAAATTCTGGATCATCTGGCAGGTAAGTATTCGGATAAAGACAGTTGGGAAGTCCGGCGCAGTGCACTGAAAAGTTGCCTGCCCGAGGCCGTCCGTTTGTCGCCTCTGCCCCAAAGCCCGGGTGCAAAACCCATTCTGACACCAAAACGAAAAATGGACGGTTATACCGTTCAAAATATCGCGCTGGAAGTATTGCCGGGTG
Source organism: Gaoshiqia sediminis (assembly GCF_025907915.1). Lineage (GTDB taxonomy): Bacteria > Bacteroidota > Bacteroidia > Bacteroidales > Prolixibacteraceae > Gaoshiqia > Gaoshiqia sediminis. The sequence goes on along the minus strand of NZ_JAPAAF010000003.1, from coordinate 150,413 downwards.
TTTATGTCTGCGGCTCGGTTTATCAACCCGCTAAAATAAAAGGGAAAATACCGGTAGTTTTGTGCCCGAACGGCCATTTTGGCGAAGGGCGTTACAATAAAGATATCCAGGCCCGCTGTGCCGGACTGGCCCGGATGGGCGCCGTGGCCGTGAGTTACGACCTGTTTGCCTGGGGCGAATCGGCCCTGCAATTTGAACCGGAAGCACACCGCAAAAGTTTGGCCAACACCATGCAGGTGCTGAACAGCATTCGTCTGCTCGATTACCTTCTTTCGCTGGATTACGCCGATCCCGACCGGGTTGGGATTACGGGCGGATCAGGTGGGGGCAGCCACAGCATTCTGATGGCAGCGCTCGACGACCGCATCGATGTGAGCGTTCCGGCAGTGATGATGTCGGCCATTCATTACGGCGGATGCCCCTGCGAAAGCGGTAACCCGATTCATTTGTGCGAGGGTGGAACTAATAATGTGGAATTGGCCGGGCTTTTTGCACCCAAACCACAGCTCATCATTTCGGATGGCGGCGACTGGACAGCCAATGTTCCCGAACTGGAGTTTCCCTACCTGGAACGTATTTATAAGTTTTACGGCGCTGATGATTTGGTTGAGAATGTTCACTTTCCCAAAGAAGGACACGATTACGGCCCGTCGAAACGGGCTGCCATGTATTGCTTTATGGCGAAACATTTGCGACTCGACCAGTCTAAAGTTTTTTCTGGTGACGGGCAATTGGACGAATCGACTATCATCATCGAATCTGCTGATCAGTTAAAAACATTTGGTGCGAACGGCGAGAAACTTCCGGCCAACGCGCTAATTGGATTCGATCAGCTGGAGGAAGTTTTTCAGAAAGCTTTTTTATAACTTAACTATTAACGTTAAGAAAAAGTCACCCTGAATTTATTTCAGGGTCTGTATATAATGGATAGAGATCCCGAAACAAGTTCGGGACGACGATATCCGAGTTCTCAAAATACCAATACAGTTCTATGTGAGAATGATGTGATCTTAAAAATGAATAGATTATGAAATTAAATCAACATCGCTATTTGATATTTTTAATGCTGGTTTTGTTTACCGGTTTAAGTGCAATGGCCCAGCAACTTGCTTTTCCCGGTGCGCAGGGATTTGGCGCATATACGCAGGGCGGGCGCTTTGGCAAAATTGTGGAAGTTACTAACTTGAATGATGCTGGTCCCGGAAGTTTGCGCGAAGCTATCGAAGCTGAGGGGCCGAGGACGGTGGTTTTTTGCGTGTCGGGAAACATTGAGCTGAAGTCGATGCTCACCATCACCAATCCGTTTATCACCATTGCCGGACAAACAGCCCCGGGCGATGGTATCTGTCTGAAAGATTTTCCTTTGCACATACAGGATGCGCATGATGTGATTGTTCGTTTTATCCGGGTACGTCCGGGCATTGCTTCCGGGCTGAACGGCGACGAGATCGATGGTATTGAAGTGCGCGATTCGAAAAATATCATCATCGACCACTGTACCGTGAGCTGGACCGTGGATGAAGGTATTAACTCATGGAAGGGTACCGAAAATATTACGGTACAATGGTGTATCATTGCTGAACCACTTAATAAATCAATTCATCATAAAAGTGCCCATGGTTTTGCCGGATCGGTAGGAGGGAAGTTTGCATCGTATCACCATAACCTGTTGGCTCATGCTGCCGGGCGGAACCCCAGTATCGGAGGAAATAGTGAGTACATGACCGAATCGCTCGATTTTCGAAACAATGTGGTGTTTAACTACGGGCACCGCACTTGCGATGGCAAACCCGGAAGCATAAACTTTATTGCGAATTATTACAAACCAGGCCCGGCATCATCCGATAAGATAAAGACCCAACTGGTACGAATTGACAATGCGCAAAAGTATGGTTTCGATTCAAAATGGTATATTGCAGATAACGTGGTGCATGGTTTTCCGGCTGCCAAAGAAAACAATTGGGAAAATGCCGTTGCCTGGGACGAAGGAACTTCGCCTGAAATTAACCGGTTGAAAGAACCTTTGCCAACGTTGGAAATCTCGATGGTTTCGGCTGAAAAGGCGTACAAAAATGTACTGAAACATGCCGGGGTGATTGTCCCCGGAAGAGATGCGCACGAAAAACGAATAGTGGCTGAAGTAGAGGGGAAATCACCAATCCGGGGAAATGGTATAGTTGATACGGTGGAGCAGGCCGGTGGCTGGCCCGAGTTGAAATCTGGTGAAGCTCCTGTAGATACTGACCATGATGGCATGCCCGATGCGTGGGAGTTGAAAGCTGGATTGGACCCGAATGATCCTTCGGATGCGAATAAAAACAGAAACAATGATGGCTATACCAATGTGGAAGAATATTTGAATAGCTTAGTGCCAATGCTGGAATAAAAAAATTACCTGCTGCTTGTATGATGAAAGGAGTCCAAAACGCCGACTGGTCTGTTGAATGGTCCCGCTTTAAATGCGGGGACATGGATTCCTTTCGCCGTATTTACGACCATTTCTTCGACCGTCTGTATCGGTATGGCTGCAAACTTACCGCCAATACCGAGATGGTTGAAGACAGCATGCAGGAACTTTTTCTTTCCCTTTACACCCGACGCGAAAATCTGTCGGAAACCGTTTCTGTTGAGTTTTATTTGCTGAAGGCCCTGAAATTGATTATTTACGGGAAGCTTCGAAAAGAAAAAAAGTATGTTTTCAGTCGGGAAGAAAACGATTTTAAGCTCGAATTTTTATTGGAAACCGACGAGCCGGAGGATCTGGATCAACGCAGGGTTGAGCTTATCCTTAAATCACTGGGCGAACTTAATCCTGCTGCCCGTGAAATTATCTACTTAAAATTTTATAGCGATTTGGACTACCGGCAAATTGGGGAGATGCTGGGCATTCAGCCCGATTCGGCCAAGAAGCAAGTGTACCGCGTCGTTTCGTCCTTGCGCGCCTTGTTGAAAGATACTCCGCTGGAATTATTGCACATATGCTTTAGGGCATAAAAAATAGCCTGAAATTCCTGTCCACTTTTCCTGTCTTCGTGCAATTAGAAAGAAAATACACGCAACGAATGGCGGACCTTGAAAAATATATTGAAGATAAACGATTCATAAAATGGGTTTATGAGCCAGATCCCGAAACTGAGGCCTATTTTGCCAGTTACCTGGAGGCTCACCCGGATGAAAAAACGGAGTTCCTTCGGGTAAAAAAAGAACTATCCCTGTTAAAGGTTAAACAGCTGAAACCCGACACTGCAACAAAAGAACGTATTTACCACGAAATTACAGCTGCCCGTCCGGCAGGGAAAACCGGGCATTTGGTTCGCTTCAACCTGGCCGTTTGGGTTCGTTATGCAGCTGTAGCGATCTTCTTTTTTGCAATTGGCTCGCTTTTTATGTACGAATTTGGCCGAAATGCGGGAACAATGCCAGTGGCTGAAAGTTTGTTGGTGAAAAGCGCTTCCCAAAATACAATGGTTTACCTGGCCGATGGCTCACAGCGCGAAATTGGTCATGCCCAAACCGTGATCGATTTTTCTCATTCAGGCCATCTGGTTGTCGAAAACGATACCATAAAAATTGGGAAAACTTTTCCTCAAAACTCAAAAAACCTTGTAGTTGTGCCACATGGAAAGAGGGCCGTTGTAAAATTGTACGATAACAGCGAGGTGAAACTAAATGCCGGTAGCCGGATTATCCTGCCGGATGCTTTTTCGAAAGAAACCCGGAATGCCTATCTGGTGGGAGAAGCTTTCTTTGATATCCGGAAAGATCCGGCCCATCCGTTTTTGGTTGAAACATCGTCGGCCGTTGTGAAGGTCTTGGGCACCAGCTTCCATTTAGCTGCTTATCCCGATCGCGAGGAGGTAAGCACTTTCTTGCAGGAAGGCGTGGTTCGCTTCCGGGCTGCCGATCATGGTTTGTTTACCGGTTGGGTGGAGCTGAAACCAAACGAACAGGCAACTTTTAGCCGGGCCAGTCAAAAAATTGCCGTCACCCGGGGCGACGAAACATACTACCGGCTTTGGAAAGACGGCATTGTCCAATTCAACAACGAAACGGTGCAACAGCTGATCAACCGTGTAGAACAATATTTCAACATAACAGTTCGCCTGCCCGACCCCCAGGTTGGTGACTTGCGAATTAGCGGGAAACTGGATTTGAATAAAGATTTAAACGAGGTATTTGAATATGTAGAACTAATAACTGATAAAAAAGTAGTGAAAGAAAATGCCGGCGCATTTAGTTTGAACTAAAAACCGGAAGATGGTGGCACATCCTCCGGTTCAAACCAGGTTAAAACTAACTGGCTGGTTTATTATAAACTAAACATTTCAAATTTATGAAAAAAAAATCATTAACTGACTTTCCCACCTGGGGGAGCATTAAAACATTATGGAGAATCATGAAACTAACTACACTGATCTCTTTGTGTTTCGTAATTACGGCAGCAGCCAATTCGTATTCACAATCAACCAAACTAAACTTAAAGCTTTCCAACTCGTCGGTGAAGGAAATCCTGAACCAAATTGAAACGGAAAGTGAATATGTATTTCTGTATAATCTGAGCGAAATGGATGAAAACCGCAAGGTTGACATCGATCTTGAAAATGCCACCATCACCGAGGTGCTGGACGAAATTTTAAAAGGTCAGCACCTAACCTATTCCCTTTATGACCGTCAGGTGATTATCCGTGCAGATGATCAGGCCCGGCAATCAACCCAAAGTGTGCAGCCGCAAACGGCAAGCGGTAAAGTTACCTCTACTTCGGGAGAGCCGATTCCGGGAGTTACTGTTGTAGTTCTGGGAACAAACACAGGGACAATCACCGATCTGGATGGATCATTTACCTTGAGTAATGTAACGCCGGGTTCGGTTCTGGTGTTCTCTTTTGTGGGTATGGTTTCTCAGGAAGTGAGCTTTGAAGGGCAGGCTTTCCTGAATGTAAAACTGGCGGAAGAAACTATTGGAATCGAAGAGGTAGTGGCCATTGGTTATGGTACCATGCGTAAAAGTGACCTGACGGGAGCCATAACTCAAGTCAAATCGGACGAATTGGCGGCGGCATCCGTTTCAAACCCTATTCAGGCTTTGCAAGGACGCGCTTCCGGGGTGGCCGTACTGACGAACAATGCTCCTGGTTCTTCGCCCACCTTACGTGTTCGTGGTAGCGGCTCTATCAATGCCGGCAACGATCCCTTGTATGTAGTGGATGGTTTTCCGCTGATTAATAACGACCTGAATGATATCAACCCGAACGATATTGCGTCTATGGAAATCCTTAAAGACGCTTCTTCATCAGCAATTTATGGGTCTCGCGGTGCGAATGGCGTTGTGCTCATTACCACTAAAAAAGGACAGCAAGGGAAAAATAACTTGTCGGTAAATTCTTACTTCGGAATTCAAACTCCGGAACGATTGGTTGACATGCTTGATCAGGATGAATTTATCGAATATGTGAATGAGGCTTATACTTACTCCAAAGGGGCCCCGGTTTATTCATCCACCAATCCGGCACCGGCCTATAATACCGACTGGCAGGATGCAATTGTTCGTGACCAAGCCGTCCTGCATGAGCATTCAATTACTTTTGACGGAGGAAACGACCGCACAAACTACCTGTTGTCTGGTGGGGTCTTTTCACAAACCGGGCTGCTACCGGCATCCGGCTTTGAGAAATATACTTTCCGTAACAATCTCACCCATAAATTCAGCAATTGGCTCACCGTTGGTTCGCATATGAACTTCAGTCATGCGGTACAGAATGTACGGGATAATCCTACCGGGAATATTTTCCGTTTCGGCTGGCCTACCATGCCAACCAAAAACGAAGACGGCTCTTGGTATTATTCCTTCCTCGATCCGCAACATGACTCTTATATAGAAGGGCGCTGGAACCCGGTGGCTGATGCCCAGGAAGTAACGGATGAAAGGACTCGTAATCGAATTCTGGGTGATGTTTTTGCCGAATTCACGCTGCACAAAAATTTGAAATTCAAAACGAATATAGGCGTTGATATGTCGAATTCAAAAGGCTATCAATACGAAACTTCCAGGTCGTCAGCAGGATTGAGCTCAGGTGGAAAGGGAGTGGGCGGACAATCGTACAATAAAATGACTTCTCTGTTGTCGGAGAGCATGTTGACTTATTCCAATGTTTGGAATGATGTGCATCGGTTTACTGCCGTTGGAGTTTATTCATACCAGGATTATGAATACGATGTGCTGAGTATCAGTGGATCTGGTTTTGACAATGATGCCACCGGGGCTTACGATATGAACCTGGCTACCCGGGAAGGTGTAAGATACAGCTCAAATAAATATGGGAATAAACTGATCTCGTGGACTGCCCGTGCTTCTTATGTGTATAACGACAGATACATGATTACGGCAACTGGCCGCTATGATGGCTCATCCCGTTTCGGTGAGAACAATAAATGGGGGTTCTTCCCTTCACTGGGGTTGGGCTGGACAGTCAGTCAGGAATCTTTCCTGATTGATAATCCCGTGCTCACCAACCTGAAACTGCGGGCTAGTTTTGGTATTACCGGTAACCAGGAGATCAGCAACTATGCTTCATTGCCCAAACTGACCTCTGCCAATTATGTCTATAATTCAGTTTTGATGCCCGGATATACCGAATCAATCGGAAATCCGGATTTGAGCTGGGAGCGCACCACTCAAATCGATTTGGGTATGGAAGTGGGCTTATGGAATATTTTTGATATCAATTTTGATTATTACCAGCGCACCACCAATGACCTGTTGTACAATGTACCTATCCCGACAACATCCGGCTTTAGCAGTATTCTGAATAATATCGGTGAGGTACAAAATAACGGTGTGGAATTATCCGTATTCTCGAAAATCCTTGACGGGGAGCTGAAATGGTCGGTTGGGGCCAATGTGACTTACAACAAGAATGAAATCACGGAGTTGTACGGTGACGTTGAGAAAATTACCCTTGGGACTTCATCGAACGGTTATGCCCGCTTTTTGGAGATCGGTAAGCCGGTAAATGCAGTCTATACCCGCGAATCTGCCGGCATCATCCGCACCCAGGAACAGTTGGACGAATACCGGAAAATCCGTTCCACTGCGAACTTAGGTGAAGAGATGTATGTGGACCATACCGGGAATAATTCGATTGGTACAGACGACTACATTTGCATCGGCTCGCCGGAACCCAAGTTTTTCTATGGTTTCTCAACCAATGCCAGCTATAAAAATTTCACATTGGAAGTTTACGGACAGGGAGCGCATGATTATGCTTCTGTCGCCGGGATCGACAACAGCGCCTTTGGCGGAACTTCGCTGGTAATTGGTTATGCCACGTCAACCGATAGTTATCTGATGTACGGTGAAAATCAGATCTTGAACCAAAATTACCAGCCTTCTCAATATGCTTACGACCGCATGTGGAGCGAAAGCAATCCGAACGGTAGCTTCCCGCGTGCCGGGGCCAAAGATGTCTATTTTTCAGACCGGACCAGTGCTAACTGGAGTTATTTTATTCTGAAAAACATCAAATTGGGATACGACTTTACCCCAATGATCAAAAATGTAAATTGGATAAAACAGCTGAATGTTTATGTCAACATGCAGAACTACTTTAACCGGGCCAATCATCGCGGTTACAACCCGGAAAACGGGGATACAACCTACCCCTGGGCAAAGTCGATGATCTTTGGTGTTAATGTTAAATTTTAATCAGAAAAACGAATCATTATGAAATTTATAAAATATCTTTTGCTCGCATTTGCTGTGCCGTTCTTTACTCAGTGCACAGACCTGGATGAAGAACCTTATACCTTTCTCGCTCCTTCAGCCTTTTATCAGGATGCCGAGGAATTGGGTATGGCCGTAGTAAGTGTTTATGATGCATTTCAGACAGCTTATGGAGGTTCTAACTATAAGCATCATATGTATTTAGAGGTTTTAACTGAATTTGGAGCTCCCGCCTATGCCAAGGATGATGTCCATCTCTGGAATGCCTGGTATGATATAAACAACCCATCCCGTACCTTTTCAAACGACTGGCCTCGTGCTTTTACGTTGATTAATCGGGCCAACATTGTTCTTGGTCGTGGCGAAGGAATTGATATGGACGAAACATTGAAAAGCCGCTATTTTGCCGAAGTGCGATTCCTTAGGGCATTGGCTAATTATAAATTGGTTCGCATCTTTGGCGGCCTTCCCATTCCAGAATCCTATACCACGTCCATGGAAGGGCTCGAAATCCCGCGCAAATCGGTTGCCGAAACGTATGAACACATCATTGCCGATCTGGAATTTGCCGAAGCTAACCTTCCGTTAAAATCGGCTTATTCGGCCAATGACAAATGGCGACCGTCAAAAGGTGCTGCTCAGGCCTTTTTGGGTGAAGTTTACCTGACCCGTGCCAGCATGGAAGGAGTGGATGCTTTCTTCGATAAATCGAAAGAATACAGTGAAAAAGTAATCCAGTCCGGCGAATTCGAGTTGGAACCCGATTTTAAAGATCTCTGGTATTGGTGGAATACCAACAATAAAAACGGGAAGGAATCCATCTTCGAAGTTCAATACGGACAAATTAGCGGCGAATATAACAACTTGCACGTCATGTTTGGGGTGAATATTACGGAAGCCAGCATTGGCTGCTATATGTACCGTCGTTATGGTCCTACCATCCCGGCATATTTGTCGTACAGCGATGACGACACCCGGAAGGAAGGAACTTTCCTGGATCGTTTTAACCGGACAACCAATGGTGTAATCACCGGCGAATTGGTTTTTGTTCCTGAGGATAACGGATTTTATCCCGGTTCTCAGGGCTGGAATACAGCCTCGCCCGGAAACATTAAGTTTTACGACAGGACTCCCGAGTCGGCATCTCTGAAAATGCCTCAGGCCAACATTTATGTCATGCGTTATGCTGATGTATTGCTGAACTATGCTGAAGCTGAAAACCACATCAATGGCCCCACAACCGATGCGCTGGATAAAATCAATGAGGTTCGTAACCGTGCCAACCTGGAAGATATTCCCGAGGGAGTTAGCTTTCAGGAACTGGATGACTTTATTTACCGTGAACGCGGTTGGGAATTTATCGGCGAATCGCAGCTTTATTTTGACGCTCTGCGTACTGACCGACTTGGCGCAAAAGTTCAGGACGAATGGGAATACGGACTGGATAATGGTGTTTATATGTACAAGGACGCTACTCTGGAATTTGTTCCTCAAAAGACCTTCTTGTGGAAGATCCCGACTTATGATTTGGATTCCAATCCCGCGTTGGAGCAGAATCCGGATAATGTTTCGAAATAGTTAATCCTGAGATAGTGAGGGCGGAATGGTTTCATTCCGTCCTTCATTTTATTTTGAACGCGGATAATTCTTTATACTTTCAGGAAGTATAGTGTCAGCATTAATAATTAATATAAAATTTCAGCAGCTAAGGGTTTTTAACTGTACGTAGCGATGAATCTATAAAATCATGAATAAGTTCTTGGGAAATGAAATGTTGCCTGTAGATATTGTGCTAGCCCCTGAATGGTGGTACAAAAATGAAAAGGTCACTTTCGACCGTGATTTCTTTTTTCATCCGCTGAAACGGGTGGAGGTAGAGCAGCGTATGGAGAAAGTGCTTTATGAGCGTTGGGGAAAATTTGGCTTGGGAGAGCATAGAGATCAGGCGCGGCCGGAAATTGGGGCCGTTCATCTTGCTGCAGGATATCTGCTTTCTGAAATGATGGGGTGTGAGGTAAAATATACTGAAGCTCATCCACCTCAGGTGTTGGCGGCTCATCAGGAGTTAAGGAATATTTCGGTCGATGAGGCTTTTCGTTCTGATGCTTTTCGCAAAGTTTCTGGATTGACCGATTCCCTGAAAAAGAGATATGGATTCCTGACAGGCGATATTAACTGGGGAGGAATCCTGAACATTGCCATGGATTTGCGGGGAGAAAATATTTTCCTAGATATGATGATGACGCCGGATGAGTTAAAAGAATACTTTGCTGGGATCGCCAGTGTCATTGAGAAGTTTACTTCATTTCTTCAGTTTGAAACAGGAACGACATCAATTTCTGTAAATCGGGCCGTTCGTCATTTAAACCAACCTGTTTTGCTGCATTCCGAATGTTCGCATACCATGATTTCAGAGGAAGATTACGAAAATTACCTGTTGCCGTTTGATCAGCAATGGAGTAAAAACAGACCGTTTGGAATTCATTACTGTGGATCCGATCCGCACCGGATGGCAGCCAGCTTTGCCAAAATACCGCACCTTGACTACCTCGATCTGGGCTGGGGTGGCGATGTAAAAGTACTTCGGGGACATCTGCCGGATACGTTTTTTAATATCCGCTTGAGCCCGGTTGAAATTACCCGGCAGTCACACGACGAGATCCGGGAAACAATCACCAGACTGGTTCACGATTCGGGAAATCCTTATCTGACCGGCGTTTGCTGCATCAATATGGATGACTCGGTTACCGATGACCAGATTAGTACAATTTTTGAAACCGTGAAAGAATTGAAAAATGAGTATTCTGGCAAATAGTTAACTAATATGACAAAAAAATTCAATAACCGATTGGCTGATGCCCAGGCAACGCAGGTAACGCCGGTAAAATCCGAAGCGTTCGATTTTCCAGAATACGAAGCTTATGCTGCCGCATTGAATGAAGGCTGTGCCCGTTTTTGGCAACAATCGTCCGGTGTGGCAGTGTACCGCCGGATGCGGGTGGGGGAGTGCTTTTCGTACGGTTGCCGCGATATGACGCGCTCGCTGGAACTTCAGTTGGGAGCATTGCAGAAAAGCATGCTTTTTAAAGCCGATGTGCCCAATTTTCTGGAGCCTTGGTACGGCATCGGTACTGTTGCCAGCGCTTTTGGGGGCGATTACATTTGGGTGGAAGGAAATGCGCCTGCTCTGAAACCACGCTTTTCAACGATCGATGAAGTGCTGGCTTACGAACCGCAAGAGATATCGCAAACCCTGATTGGCCGGTATACGCTGGACATGATTGACTATTTCATGGAGCAAACCCAAGGTCGCTTGCCGATTTCGCTCACCGACACCCAATCACCGCTGAACATGATTGGTCACCTGTATCCGCTCGATCAGTTTTTTATGGATATGCTGCTGGAGCCGGATAAAGTATCGCAGCTATTCGATATTTTGGCGGATTTATCCATCAGCTTCAACCAAGAGCAATTGAAGTTGATTGGCCCTGCACTGGCATCGCCGGGACATGGGTTCGCTTCTTCAACAAAGTGGACTGGTTTGGGCATGAGCGATGACAATGCCATTATGATTTCGCCTGATCAATATTTAGAACTGGCTGCTCCTTCTGTTGAAAAAATATGCACTCCGCTGGGAGGACCGGTTTTTCACTCGTGTGGCGACTGGTCGGGCTGGGTAGAGGCCGTGCTGCAAATAAAAGGACTGAAGATGGCCGACGGGGCTTTTTCGCCTCAAACCGATCCGGGGGCAACCAGCAACCTGGAGGCTTTTCATCGTTTTGCCCATTCTGGCATTGTGCTGAATGCCCGCATCGTGGGCGATTTGGAAACCATCCGCGAGCAGGTTTCGCGCCTTTGGGTGCCCGGGATGAAACTCGTTGTAGTAACGTACTGCGAAACTCCTGCCGAACAGGAAGAAGCGTATGATTTAATCCATCAGATATGCAGGTAGAAAAGCAAGACAAAATAGGAAATTATCGCTGGCGCATTGTGGTGTTGCTGTTCTTTGCAACCACCATCAACTACATCGACCGGCAGGTGCTGGGCATCCTGGCTCCGCAGCTTCAGCAGCAATTTGGCTGGTCTGAGTCCGACTATGGCTTCATCATCATGGCCTTTCAAATCGCGTATGCTGTTGGATTGATCTCGATGGGAACGCTGCTGGACAAAATCGGTACACGTTTGGGCTTTATTATTGCAATTTCGTTGTGGAGCCTTGCCGGGATGGCCCATGCTGCTGCCCGAAGCGTATTCTCCTTTTCTTTGGCACGTTTTGCGCTTGGCATTGGCGAATCGGCCAATTTTCCGGCGGCTGTTAAAACGGTTGCTGAATGGTTCCCGAAAAAAGAACGGGCTTTGGCTACCGGAATTTTTAATTCGGGACCTAATGTTGGAGCTATCCTGACTCCTTTGCTGATACCGGTTATAGCGCTGGAGCTGGGGTGGGAATGGGGCTTCATTATTACCGGAGCACTGGGGTTTATCTGGTTGCTCTTCTGGATTCCGATGTACCGGAAACCGGAACTTGATAAACGTTTGAGTGATGCCGAACGCCGGCATATCTTACAGGATGACACAGAACCTGATGCAACCAAACTGCCCTGGAAATCAATCATCTCGTATAAGCAAACCTGGGGGATATGCCTGGCTCGGTTTCTTACCGATCCCATCTGGTGGTTTTTTCTGTATTGGTTGCCCAAATTTTTAAATTCAAATCACAATATCGATCTAACCAATATTGGTTTGCCACTCATTATCATTTATATGGTTTCAATTGGTGGTTCAATCTTTGGCGGTTGGATGTCTTCCTTCTTGATCAATCGCGGAAAGAACCCTGTCGCGGCCCGAATACTGACGATCTTCTTGCTGGCTTTGTTGGTCGTTCCTATCTTTTTTGCCTCATTTACTTCCAGCCTATGGCTTGCTGTGGCGCTCATATCGATGGCAACCTTTGCTCATCAGGGATATGCCGCTAATATTTTCACCATCGTTTCGGATATATTTCCGAAGAGTGCAGTGGGTTCTGTTGTTGGACTTTCCGGTTTTGCCGGAGCTATCGGTGGTGTGTTGTTTTCCGGGGCCGTTGGAGTAATCCTTGAAATTACCGGTAGTTATTATGTCATCTTTGGAATTGCAAGCGTAGCTTATTTGCTGTGTTGGTTATCGCTTCAATTGTTGGTGCCGGCACATCAAAAGATTCAACTGCCACAGATTTGATTATTGAAATGAATATATGAAGAAAGTTTTCGATAAAATAGCCTTCAGTTCCGGGGTGTATCAGACAGTTTTCATCTTTCTGTTTACTTTTTTGTATTCGTGTCAAAAAGCGGAACCGAAAAAACATACTATTTGGTTCAAAGAACCTGCCGAATATTTTGAAGAGGCTTTGCCATTGGGAAATGGACGTATCGGAGCAATGATTTATGGCGGTGTAGAACAGGACCAAATTTTGTTGAACGAGGGAACTTTGTGGTCGGGAAAACCGGTTGATCCGGCCATGAATCCGGAGGCATACAAGCATCTTCCGGCTGTACGCGAAGCTCTTTTCTCCGAAAATTATGAGCTCGCCAATCAGCTCATAAAAAAGTTGCAGGGAAGTTTTTCGGAATCTTATCAACCAGTGGGCACCCTGTTTTTCGATTTTGGCAAGCAAGGTCAAATTTCGGACTACCGCCGGAAACTGGATCTGGAAAGTGCAGTTTCAACTGTTGAATACACTACCGGTCAAACGCAAATTCTGCGTGAATCATTTGTGTCCTTTCCTGATCAGGTAATGGTGGTCCGCTTTTCTGCAAAAGGAAAAGTTAAGCTAAGTTTTTCGGTGAAAACTGACAGTCCGCTGCCGCATGTGGTTGCCGTGGACGAAAAACGGCTAACCATGACAGGAAATGCTCCGGTGCATGTTGTTCCAAGCTATTGGGACAGCGTTCATCCGGTTGAATTTGCAGAAGGGCAGGGGATGCAGTTTTGTCTGTTGGCTGAAGTAGCCGTGACGGATGGCCAAATTACCCAAAGCGACAGTTTGTTGCAGGTGGACGATGCTTCTTTCGCCGAGTTCCGGGTATCCGTGGCAACCAGCTTCAACGGATTTGATAAAGATCCCGCAACCGAAGGAAAAGATGAAAAAGCACTCGCTGTGAATTATTTAATCCAGACTCAACAATATTCGTACGATCAGCTAAAAGAAAGGCATATTCGCGATTTTCAGTCGTATTATAATCGTGTTCGCATTGATCTTGGAGAATCGGAGCTTGATACGCTCAGCACACCCGAACGCCTGATGCATTTTTCAAACGGTGGCGACGACAACGATCTGGCAGCTTTGTATTTTCAGTTCGGTCGCTATCTGCTCATTAGTTCCTCGCGGCCAGGCAGCATTCCCGCCAACTTGCAGGGAATTTGGAATGCTCATGTACGCCCAATCTGGAGTAGCAATTATACCACCAATATTAATGTTGAAATGAATTATTGGCCTGCTGAGGTTTGTAATCTGTCTGAAATGCACGAACCGCTGATTGATTTCACGGCAAATCTTGCCAAAACCGGTGAGATTACGGCGAAAACATTTTACGATTGCGGAGGCTGGTGTTGTCATCATAATACAGACATCTGGGCAATGAGCAACCCCGTTGGTGACTTTGGCGGTGGCGGGGCCAACTGGGCCAACTGGAACATGGCAGGGGTCTGGATTTCGACACACTTGTGGGAACACTTTGCCTTTACCCGAGATACTGTTTATTTGCGTGAAAAAGCCTGGCCCTTGATGAAAGGCGCAGCACAGTTTTGTCTGGACTATATGGTTCCCGGGAAAGATGGCTATTTGCTAACTGCTCCTTCAACTTCGCCCGAAAATAAATACCTGACTGATCAGGGGGTTGTCGGTGGTGCATTGTATGGTGCAACGGCCGACTATGCCATGATGCGTGAATTATTCAGCAGTCTGATTGAAGCTGAAAAAATATTAGAGATTGATCCGGAATTTTCGGCGCAGTTATCACAGGCGATGAGGCAGTTTCCTCCTTATAAAATCGGACGTAAAGGGAATATCCGGGAATGGTATTACGACTGGGAAGATGAAGACCCGACCCATCGGCATATGTCGCACTTGTTTGGCCTCTATCCTGGCCATACTATCTCTTTGACAGAAACACCCGAACTGGCAGAAGCGGCCGAGCGCACCCTTCTGTTGCGCACAAACGTTGGTACCGGCTGGTCAATCGCTTGGAAAATGTCATTGTGGGCACATCTGAAAAATCCGGAAATGGCTTACGATTGCCTGAAACGTCTGTTGAACTATGTTGACATTCGAAAAGAAACCGGTATGAACTTCACCGGGGGTGGCGCCTATGCCAACTTATTCGATGCCCATCCACCGTTTCAAATAGACGGAAATTTTGGAGGTACGGCCGGAATTGCTGAAATGTTACTGCAAAGCGGCAATGGAGAAATTGAACTTTTGCCTGCCCTGCCGCAAGCATGGAAAACAGGACGGGTTTCAGGGCTTCGCGCGAGAGGGGGCTATACGGTGGATATGGAATGGGAGAATGGTTCTTTCAAAAAAGCAATCGTTGTTCCCGACCACGAAGGACATTTTAAAGTCCGGGTAAATGAAAAACTCCTGGAATTGTATGGAAAAAGAAATGAACTGGTAGTGGTTCGGAATATGTAAAATGAGATTGAATTTTCAAAATATATCAAATATTTCTATGTGAAATGTAAACGTTTTCGTAATATAGCATCGCCGTTTTTAAATATAGGAATACGAAGCAAACCAATTAATAAAACATGATAAACCGACTAGTTTTCTTGCTTGAATGAATTTATTTGTCCGTCTTGATTTGGAAATTATTATAGCAATACTGTAAACGTTTACAGTTGATGTGTAGATACAAATAATACTGGCGAGGTGAAATTGGAACATGTTTGTTCCGGTTTTCCCCGATCGAATTACAAAACAAAGATTAACTGGTCGAATAAAATTAAATCTGATGAAACACATTTTTGTAAAGCTTTTCTGTGTAGCTCTGGTTCTGGTGCAGGGATTTGCGGCCACGGCCCAAAAAACAGAATTGAAATACCTTTCGGGCACCGGAAGCGAACAACCTGTGGAGTGGCAGTTTTTCTGCACCGATGGAGAAAATTCCGGCCAATGGACTACCATTCCGGTACCGTCGAACTGGGAATTACAGGGCTTTGGCAAATACAACTACGGCCATGCAAAAGACGGTGAACGGGGAAAAGAAAAAGGCCTATACCGCCATTCATTTGAGGCACCTTCCGACTGGAAAGGGAAAGCCGTGAACCTCGTGTTCGAAGGCTCCATGACCGATACCGAAGTGAAGATTAACGGTAAGCTGGCCGGGCCTATCCATCAGGGATCGTTTTATCGGTTTAAATATGATGTTAGTCGTCTGCTGAAATACGGGGCCACGAACCAGTTGGAAGTTAGCGTTGCCAAACACTCGGCCAATGAATCGGTCAACAGGGCCGAGCGCTACGCCGATTTCTGGATTTTCGGTGGCATTTTTCGCCCGGTGTACCTGGAGGCCAAGCCACAGCAACACATCGAGCGGGTAGCTATCGACGCCCGGGCAGACGGTTCGCTAACAGCGGAGGTCTTTTTGCAAAAACCGACAGGCTTGGAAACTTTAAAAGCACAAGTTTTTGATCTGAGCGGAAATCCGGTAGGATCGGAATTCTCAGCTTCGGTTTCCAAAGGTGTCAGCATGGTTCAGTTGCAGTCACACATTCCAAATATGAAAGCCTGGAATCCCGAAAATCCGAATCTGTACCAGGTTACCGTCAGTTTGATATCGAAAGGTAAAGTCGTGCATGAAGTGACAGAGCGTATTGGTTTCCGAACAGTGGAAGTGCGTGAGCGCGACGGCGTCTATGTGAACGGCGTGAAAATAAAGTTCAAAGGTGTCAATCGCCATACCTTCCGTCCCGAAACCGGCCGTTCCTCTTGTAAGGCATTCAGTATTGAGGACGTGAAACTGATGAAGGAAATGAATATGAATGCCGTGCGTATGTCGCATTATCCGCCCGACAAACATTTCCTCGAAGTGTGCGATTCGCTGGGCTTGTTTGTACTGAACGAGCTGGCTGGCTGGCACGATGCATATGATACCGAAGTGGGCAGCAAGTTGGTCCAGGAGATGGTGACCCGCGACGTAAACCACCCGTCGATTGTATTGTGGAGTAACGGCAACGAGGGCGGACACAACTTAGAGCTGGATCCGCTTTTTGGTCAGTACGATATTCAGAAACGAGAGGTAATCCATCCCTGGAACGAGTTTAACGGCTTTGCCACGCAGCATTACCGGGCTTATGATTATGGCGCCGGTACTTATTGGAACGGTCACCTGATCACGATGCCTACCGAATTCCTGCATGGTATGTACGATGGCGGTCATGGCGCCGGTCTGTGGGACTACTGGGAACTGATGTGGAGCAAATCACGTGCTGCCGGCGGTTTTCTGTGGGTTTTTGCCGACGAAGGTGTGGTGCGCACCGATAAAAATAATGAGATCGATACCGATGGTAGTCATGCTCCCGATGGCATCTTGGGCCCTCACCACGAAAAAGAAGGCAGCTTCTTCGCTATCAAAGAAATTTGGTCGCCGGTGCGCCCCGACGACAGCGATATCACGGCTGATTTCGACGGAAAAATCAAGCTCGAAAACCGCTATTTCTACACCAACCTGAAAGAATGCAGCTTCAGCTGGAAGTTGGCGAAATTCCCTTTGCCGGGAAGTTCGGAGAACGTGAAAACGGTAACCGGAACTGCTTCTGCACCCGATATTGAACCCGGGCAAAAAGGGGTGCTGCAACTGTCGCTTCCGGCAGACTGGGCGGGCTACGACGTACTTTATTTTACGGCAACCGACCGCTTCGGAAACGAAATTTACACCTGGAGCCGGGCCATCAAGCTTCCGTCCGACATGATTGCGAAACTGTTGTCCAAATCCGAAAGTAACAATGCTTTGTCTTTCACGGAAACAAACAATGTATTTCGTATTAAAGCCGGAACGGTTGAATATTCAATTGGGAAAACGGATGGTATGTTGAAAAAAGTGGTGAACGAAAAAGGCGAAATTCCTTTCCGTAACGGGCCCGAAATGAGTGCCGGGTTGACTGCTTTCAAAAGCCTCGAAATGAAAAATTATACCGATAGCCTGATGTTGATCTGTTCTTTTAACACAGATAAATCCGATTCTACCCGGATGAAAGAATTTACCTGGACTTTTTACCCGAGTGGTTGGGCCAGATTACACTTGTATTATGTACCGGAAGTGTACGACAAGGATTTCGACTATATGGGCGTAAACTTCAGTTACCCCGAAGAGTTGGTGACCGGCGTGAAATGGCTGGGCCGTGGCCCCTACCGGGTTTGGAAAAACCGCATGCAGGGTGTTGAGCTGGGAGTTCATCAGAAAGATTACAACAATACCATTACCGGGGTTGCGCCCCTGATTTACCCCGAGTTTAAAGGCTACCACGCCAATTTGTACTGGGCAAAAATTGAATCGAAAGAACAGAGTTTTACCGTTGCAACATCCACAGAGGATGTGTTCCTGCGCCTTTATACTCCGGCTCAGCCAGAGAAGGTGTACGAACGCACAGCTCCGGCATTCCCGGCTGGCGACATCTCGTTTATGCAGGCAATTCCGCCCATCGGCACCAAGTCGAACGATCCCTGGAACATGGGCCCGAGCGGAAAGAAAAACATGTTTTTTGACTACGGCCCGTACGACAATTGGCGAACCCGAAGCAAACAAATGACGCTCTATTTCAATTTCGACGCAGGGCAATAATGATGGAATTTCAAACCAACGAAAACAAGCGATAAAACCAAATGAAACAAAATCGATTAAACCAACTGCTGATTCTGGCTTTGATGGTACTGACGACCTGGTCGGCCGGAGCAGCCGATATTTGGGTGTCGCCTGCGGGGAAGGACACCAATCCCGGTACGGAGAGTAAACCGCTTGCTTCTTTGCAGGCTGCCGCTATAAAGGCTCGCCAATTGAGGGCAAAGAATACCGCAGCCATTAAAAGTGGTATTCAAATCATTCTGAAAGAAGGCGAGTATTGGCTGAAGGAGCCGCTTCAACTTGGGCCGGAAGACTCGGGAACCGAGCTGTCACCAACCGTTTTTCGGGCTGCCGACGGCGCCAACGTGGTGATCAGTGGCGGTGTTACCGTTACCGGCTGGCAACAGGTTGAAGGCAATGTTTACAAAGCGGAACTTAATCGCGATGCCAAGCTTCGTACCCTCTTCGTCAACGGCAAGCGTATGCGCATGGCCGGAACGGATGTTCCGGTAAACGGCTTGGGTGATTGGGGAAAGTTTCAGATTGATGGAAACGAATCCTGGGCATTTGGCGCAGGAACGGCGATTGACGGGATAAAATTTGCGGCAAAGGACATTCAATCCTACAAAAATCCTGAAGATATTGAGTTGGTTCAATTCAACGTGTGGACCGAGAAAATTTTTTGCGCCCGCGAACTGGAGCAGTTTGGCGACACCACCGTTGTGAAATTGCAGCAACCTTACGGCGCTATTGCTACCAGTATGGCCTGGGCCGGAAAAATCAACTACAAAAAAAGCTTTGTAGTTCGCAATGCGTTGGAACTGCTCGATTCACCGGGCGAGTTTTACTTCGACCGGAAAAGTCAAACGCTTTATTATTATAGTGATGGAGAAGATATGGCTACTGTAAAGGCCATTGCTCCCATGGCCGAAGGCCTGGTTCAAATCAAAGGCAGGTCAGCATCTGAACGGGTGAAAAATATTCGCTTCGAGGGAATCACCTTCTCGCACGACCATTGGCAACTGATGGACGTAGCCGGTTCGCACGGCTTTGCCGGTATCCAAAGTTTGGGACTGGCGGTGAAATACATTCCCGGCGGCAACTGGCACCCAACCGAGTACAACAGCACCGATGTTCCGCGTGGAGCTGTTCAGGTTGAAAATGCCGAAAGCATCGAATTCGTTCGCAATAGCTTCGAGTGCATCAGCTCGGGAATCGCCATCAACCTGGTGAACGATGTAAAAAACAGCCGGGTTGAAGGCAACTTTTTCCACGACCTGCTGGGCAATGCCGTCAATATTGGCCATCCGCAGCACTATAAAATCGGCGATGGCAACATTTTTCCCGAAGGCGTTGAAGGCCTTTGCGAGAACAACCGGGTAGCCAACAACTACCTGCGCAATGTGAGCCTCGATTTCCGTCAGGTGGAAGGCATCACCTCGTTCTTTGTGGCCAATACCGACATTGTACACAACGACATTGCAGGCACGCCCTATGGCGCCATTGTGTGCGGCTGGTGGTGGGGAAACTCGCAAATACCGCCTTCAACTGTTGCCAAAAACAACCGCATCAGTTTCAACAAAGCCGGCGATACGCACCAAGTTTTGGATGATGGTGGCATCATTTACCTGCTGGGCGAACAGCCGGGAACGGTGGTCGAGGGCAATTATGTGTTCAACGGCCCGCGCTGCATTTACCCCGACGATGGCTCGGCCTACCTGACCATCACCCGCAACGTGGTTGGCAATGCCAGCTATAAGTGGATGTGGCTGCACCTGTGGACCAAGCGTTGTCACGACATCGTGGCCCGCGAAAACTACGTGAAAAACAACTTGCTGATGGATAATGGCACCAACAATATCATCGAAGAAACCTATTCGTTCCGCGAGGATGAATGGTCGGAGGAGGCGCTGAAGATCATTGATTTTGCAGGAATTCAGCCCGAATACAAAGATATTGTCCCGGAAAACGAACCCGAAAAAATCAGCATTCATCCGGAAGGTTTTAAGGAAAGGGATGTTTTTCATTAGACTTGAGTAATGAGCAACGAGTATTGAGTAGTCGTACTCGAAACTGACAACTGACAACTGAAAACTGCAAACTGCATGAAGCAAATGATCACCTGTAAATTTTTGATGCTGCCGGGACTGCTGGCTTTGTTGATAGCTTGTCAGCCTAAAAGCGCAAAGCAATCGGTGAATACAATGGCTTGGCTCCCGGTTGACCGCGTGGCGATTGAGTTGATTTTGGATGAAGAGGGGCAGAAAGATTCTTTATTGCACCAACTGGGGCAAATGCCGTTTGAAATCTATCAATGGAAAAATCACCTTGTATTTTTCGGAGCCGACAGCGACACAACAGGTTTTACAGAACAGGCTCGGGCAACCGGTATCAGCCTGCAAACGAAAAAATACGATGCGCCGATGTACGTGTTCGACCGTGCGGCGCATTGCGGCGATTCGGCTGTGGCACGGCCCTGGCGAAATTATTTGCTCACGGCGAACCTGGTGGCCGATTCGGCTTTGCAACAGGAGTACATGCACTATCATGCTGTGCAGTTTGAAGAGTGGCCGGAAGTAGCCGAAGGCTTTTGCCGTGCGGAATTTCAGCAGCTGTTGGTATATCGGAATGGCCGTCAGCTGATGCTGGTCATCTCCATACCCGCTAACAAAACGCTCGATGAGCTGAACCCGAAGACCGAAGAAAACAATCCCCGCGTGGTGGACTGGAACAAGCTGATGAGCAAATACCAGGAAGGAATTGAGGGAACTGATCCTGATGAAACCTGGGTTTTCCTCAATCCTGTTGAGGTAGGGGACATGTAAAAACGATACTTTATTAACCGATAGAACACAAATCAAATGAATTATCAACGAATTAAAAACGCCATTCTTTCACTGATTGTCTTGGTTGTCTTTTACGGATGCTCCGGAAAGGGAACCATCGTCATTGTGTCGGAGCAAAGCAGCCCGCGCGAAAAATTTGCCGTTGAGCGCTTATCTTCCCAACTGACGGATGCCGGATACATGGTTGAAATTGCCGCTGAAATCCCGGAAACAAAGAACCTAACCATTGAGATTCAACAGATTGAATCGGCAAATGATACTGTTTCCTTGTCAAATGAAGGCTATTCCATCGAAACAACAGGAAATACCATCCATCTGCATGCAACCGGAACGTCGGGTATTTTGTATGGCTGTTTGTATTTGGCAGATCAGGCAAAACAAAATGGCAAGCTGCCCAAAACCATCAACCTCACCGACCAGCCGGAAATGGTGATGCGCGGGACTTGTGTGGGTTTGCAGAAAACCGAATACCTGCCCGGACGCCATGTGTACGAATACCCGTACACCCCCGAAAGTTTTCCGTGGTTTTACGACAAAGAATTGTGGATTAAGTATCTCGATATGCTGGTGGAGAACCGCTACAATGCGCTTTACTTATGGAACGGTCATCCGTTTGCATCGTTGGTGAAGTTGGATGATTATCCGTATGCCGTTGAGGTGGACGACGAAACCTTCGAAAAGAACAAGGAGATGTTTGCTTTTCTGACCGAAGAGGCCGACAAACGCGGCATCTGGGTGATCCAAATGTTTTACAATATTCTCGTGTCAAAACCTTTTGCCGAGCACCACGGGCTGAAAACCCAGGACCGCAGCCGGCCAATCATTCCGGTGATTGCCGACTATACGCGTAAAAGCATTGCTGCTTTCATCGAAAATTACCCGAACGTGGGATTGCTGGTTACGCTGGGCGAGGCCATGAATACCATTGACGACGACGTGGAATGGTTCACCGAAACCATCATCCCCGGCGTTCAGGACGGACTGAAAACCCTGGGCATCGAACACGAACCGCCGATTGTGCTGCGCGGCCACGATACCGATGCCGGCCGGGTGATGGACGCTGCCTTGCCGATCTACAAAAATCTGTACACCATGTTCAAGTACAACGGCGAGTCGCTTACCACCTACGAACCCCGCGATTCGTGGGAAACCAACCATACGGTACTCAGCAACCTGGGATCGGTGCACATCTCCAATGTACATATTTTGGCCAACCTGGAGCCATTCCGTTACGGTTCGCCCGATTTCATTCAGAAAAGCGTTCAGGCGATGCACGACATTCAGGGAGCGAACGGCTTGCACCTTTATCCTCAGGCTTCCTATTGGGATTGGCCCTACGCGGCTGACAAAACCGATGAGCGCTTGCTGGAAATGGACCGCGACCGCATTTGGTACGATGCCTGGGCCCGCTATGCCTGGAACTCGAAACGCGACCGCAACGATGAAATCAAGTACTGGACGGGGGAGTTGGGCGACTTCTACGGTTGCGGCCAGGAAGGAGCAAACATTCTGAATGCCTATGAGGAAACCGGCGAAATTGCCCCGAAATTGCTGCGTACCTTCGGCATCTCCGACGGCAACCGGCAAACCATGTTGCTGGGTATGTTCATGGGGCAGCTGGTGAATCCGCATAAATATCATGTGTATGCCAACTTCTGGACTTCGAGCGGTCCGGTAAAAGAAGTGCTGCTGGACTATGCCGCCAAAGAATTTAACGGCGAGGCACACGTAGGCGAAACACCTCCGCAAATCATTGATGAAGTGGTGCGGCACGGCGCGCTGGCTGTGGAGGCTATCGAAAAGGCTGCTCCCAAAGTGACTAAAAACAAAGAAGAGTTTGAGCGCTTAAATAACGATGTGTACTGCTACAATGCCTTTGCCAATCATTTTGCCGAGAAGGTGAAGGCAGCCATGCTCGTTCTTAATTACAAATATTCGGATGACGTGGCCGATCTGGAAGCAGCCGTGCCGCATCTCGAAAAGAGCATGGAATACTTCAGCGAGCTGGTTGACCTCACCAAGGATACTTACCTGTACGCAAACAGCATGCAAACGGCCCAGCGCCGCATCCCCATTTCCGGGGCCGACGGCAACAATAAAACCTGGGAGGAGCTTCAGCCACATTACCAGGCCGAACTGGATAACTTCAAACGAAACCTGGATATGCTGAAAACAAAAGGAAGCGCAGCCGGAATGCAACAGCGTACGATTTTTGAACCGGCACAGGTGACCATCCTCAATCCGGGAGCAAAACGGTACGCCTTGAAACCGGGCCAACAGGTTTACAACGACAACAAAGCAGTTATCGAAGCCGTGGCCGAAGAGTTGCAAAAGCTTTCCGGCGTTCAGTTTTCCGACAAACAGCAGCAGGAAGCAGGCACCGTGCTCAAATTCAAATCTGATAAGCCAGTGAAAGTGCTGGTGGGCTATTTCAACACAAACAGTTATAGCGTGCTGAATCCGCCAACGCTCGAAACCAATGCCAATGCCAACGACCGCGGTCAGGCCGATATCAAAATAGCCAATGCCATGCATATCCCCGGACTGTACCCGGTAAATGTGTACAACTACCATTACGAGGCCGGCGAACATGAGCTGGTACTGGGACAGGGCAGGGCTTTGATCCTGGGCTTCATCGACGGGGCAGAGGAAATCCCCATTCACGATGCCGGCATGACCAAAGATGAGCATGGCCCGGCTGTGGACTGGCTGTTTTATTAAATGAATTGAGCCGGATGCCACTTCGTGATGGATAACCTACCGATGCAACGGCCTAAGGAATACATCATGACCCTTAAGGAACGCGTGAAACATGTTAAGGAACAGGTGATCGGCCTTAAGGAACGCGTGAAACATGTTAAGGAACAGGTGATCGGCCTTAAGGAATGCATAAAACAGGTTAAGGAACAGGATTTCAATCTTAAGGAACGCATGATGCACGTTAAGGAGCAGCGTTGAATCATTAAGGAACACATGGTGAGAATTAAGGAACCCATGATTTGCGTTTAGGAAGGAATGGGACCCGTAAAAAAGATAGATATGATCGTAAAGAAAAAAGAGATGGTTCGGAAAATATGGTTATTACCGCTGGTTTTGCTGACAATCAGTCTGTCGGCACAAACGACGACAAAACTAAAACTTTGGTATCAACAGCCTGCTGCCAATTGGAACGAGGCGCTTCCCATCGGGAACGGTCGCCTGGGGGCCATGATTTACGGCGCCACCGGCATTGACCAGATCCAATTAAATGAAGAAACCGTTTGGTCGGGTGGGCCAAACAGCAATGTAAACCCCGAAAAGGCAGCCTTGCTTCCAAAGTTGGTTGACTTGTTTTTTGAAGGGAAGTACCAGGAAACCGATGATTTGGCCAATGCCGAAAAGCTTTCGCTAAACAGCGGCATGATGTACCAACCGGTCGGCAATCTGTGGCTGACTTTCCCCGGGCACGAGCAGGTGATAAATTATTACCGCGAGCTCGACATCGCCAATGCCTCGTCGAAAGTGACTTACGAGCTGAACGGCGTAACCTACACCCGCGAGTACATGGCTTCGCTCGACAACGGAGCCATCATGGTTCGGCTGACTGCCGGGCAGGGTGGAAAAATCAACTGTACCCTGGGCCTGAACTGTGATTTGCGCAGTCGCATCATGCTTGAAAAAGACTCGACTATTCATCTCTCGGGCATTACCGACGACCACGAAGGCGTACTGGGCCAGGTTCGCTTCGAAGCGCTGGTGAAGCCTGTTTTACAGGGCGGCGAATTGGCGCTAAACGAAAAAGGATTGGAGATTAAAGATGCCGACCAGGCCACAATTTACATTTCTATCGCTTCAAACTTTAAGAATTATAATGACATCAGCGGAGACGGTTTGGCAACGGCTTCTTCCATGTTGAAAACCGCGTTGAACGATGATTTTGACGCGGCCAAAGCCAAACACGAAGCGATTTACCACCGCTATTTCAACCGGGTATCCATCGATTTGGGTGAAACCGCCGCCGCAGCTTTGCCAACCAACGAGCGCGTTGAGCAATTTAAAGAGGGCGACGACCCCCAACTGGTCAGTCTGTATTTTCAGTTTGGCCGTTACCTGATGATTTCGGCCTCGCAGCCGGGCACGCAGCCCATGACCCTGCAAGGCATCTGGAACGACCGTGTCACTCCGCCCTGGGACAGCAAATACACCACCAACATCAACGCTGAAATGAACTACTGGCCGGCAGAGCTGACCAACCTGTCGGAACTGCACGAACCTTTCCTGACGATGGTGAAGGAGCTTTCGCAAAGTGGACAGGAAACTGCCCGCAAGCTTTACAACGCTCGTGGTTGGGTGCTTCACCACAATACCGACATCTGGCGCGTAACAGGTCCCATCGATTGGGCGCGCTCGGGCTTGTGGCCCACTGGTGGCGCCTGGGTGTGCCAGCATGTGTGGGAGCATTACCTGTACACCGGTAATCAAGATTTTTTACAGGAAGCTTACCCGGCCATGAAAGGGGCGGCGGAGTTTCTGCTCGATATTTTGATTGAAGAACCAACGCACGGATGGCTGGTGATCGGTCCTTCGGTATCGCCCGAGAATGCTTACCTGCCCAAAATCAACGTGGGCGTGGGCAACACGATGGACAACCAGCTGGTGTTCGACCTGTTCTCGAATGTGATTCGGGCCTCGGAAATGTTGGAGGTCGATCAGGCTTTTGCGGACTCGCTGGCTGCGGCCAAAGATCGTCTGCCGCCCATGCAGATCGGGCAGCACAGCCAGCTGCAGGAATGGATCAAAGACTGGGACCGCGTGGACGACAAACATCGCCATGTTTCGCATTTGTACGCGATGCACCCAAGCAATCAAATTTCGCCTTTCCTTACCCCGAAACTCTTCGAGGCCGCTCGTAATTCGCTTGTTTACCGGGGCGATGAGTCAACCGGCTGGTCGATGGGCTGGAAGGTGAACCTCTGGGCCCGTATCCTGGATGGTAATCATGCGCTGAAAATGATTGGCGATCAGCTGTCGCCATCGCTACGCAACAACCGGGGGAAGGAATCGGGCGGTACCTATCCGAACCTGTTCGATGCCCATCCGCCTTTTCAAATTGATGGCAACTTTGGCTGTGCAGCCGGCATCGCCGAAATGCTGATGCAAAGTTACGATGGCAACATCTTCCTGCTTCCTGCTTTGCCCGATCGCTGGCAGAAAGGAGAAATCAAAGGGCTGAAAGCACGTGGCGGCTTTGAGGTGGACTTAAGCTGGGAGAACGGCAAAATAAAAACATTCACTATTCACTCGTCGTTGGGCGGAAACTGCCGCATCCGGGTGAAACAACCGGTTCAGTCGGCTGACGGCGCTGCCTTGGTGGCTGCAAAAGGAAGTAATCCCAACCCGTTTTATCAGCTCAATGAAATCAAGGACCCGCTGATTTCATCCAAGGCAAAACTAAAGGGCGTGAAAACACCGAAAACCTTCCTCTACGACTTTCAAACCGAAGCCGGGACGAGCTACACTTTTGAACTGAAAAAATAATGATACCAGAGAAAGGCAGAATGATGATGCAGAACTTGGGCCGGTGCAGCCGGAAATGTTTACACCTGTTTTTAATGATTTTTTTGGCGGGGAGCCTGTTCTCCTGTTCCCAAACGGAGCAACCGAACATTCGCCGCCAGCAATTGCTGAATGCGGATTGGCTCACGGTTGCCGATGATTCGTCTTCGGCAGCATTTGCCGGATTTCAACAGCCGGATTTTGCCACCGACGGCTGGCTAAAAGTGGATGTCCCCCACAACTGGGACGATTACGGGGGCTACCGTCGTCTTCGCCACGGAAACCGTCACGGTAATGCCTGGTACCGCAAAACCTTCAGCGTGGACCAGGCGCAGCCAGGCAAACGGTACTTTCTTTGGTTCGAAGGCGTTGGCTCGTATGCAACGGTTTGGTTGAACGGCGATTCGATTGGCTATCATGCCGGAGGCCGTACCTCGTTTACCCTGGATGTGACCGATTTTATTCAGCCTGAAAGTGAAAACGTGTTGGCCGTTCGTGCCGATCACCCGGCTGACATTCGGGATTTGCCCTGGGTGTGCGGCGGTTGCAGCCCGGAGTGGGGCTTTTCGGAAGGAAGCCAACCCATGGGGATTTTTCGCCCTGTACATCTGATCGTCACTGACCCGGTGCGCATCGAGCCGTTTGGCGTACACATCTGGAATGATGAAAACATTTCGGAAGAAGAAGCGACACTCCACCTCACCACGGAGGTGAAAAACTATCAGCAAAATGAAGTTTCCATCCGGGTGGTGAATAGTTTGAAAGACGATAAAGGCAAGGTCTTTAGTCGTGTTGAAGAAGAAATTCGTCTGGCGGCCGGACAGATGGACACGGTTCGGCAATCATTCAACACGCTGAAAAATCCGCGTTTGTGGGCGCTCGAAGATCCGTATTTATACACCGTCCACACCGAGCTGTATGAAAATGGCCGGTTGGTGGATGAGCTGAAAACTCCGTACGGCATTCGCTGGATTAAATGGGACATCTTTGGAGATAACCCCACCAATCGTTTCTACCTGAACGGGAAGCCGGTTTTTATCAACGGAACGGCCGAGTACGAGCATCTCATCGGGCAGAGCCATGCTTTTTCGGATGAACAGGTGCAGGCCCGCGTGGACCAGGTGCTGGCTGCTGGCTACAATTCGTTTCGCGATGCCCACCAGCCGCACAACCTGCGCTATCAAGCCGAATGGGATCGCCACGGTATTTTGTGGTGGCCGCAAATGGCCGCCCACATCTGGTTCGACAATCCGGACTTCCGCCGAAACTTTAAACAGTTGATGACCGACTGGATCCGGGAACGACGTAACAGTCCTTCCATTATTCTGTGGGGGCTCGAGAACGAAAGCACCCTGCCCACCGATTTTGCTGAAGAATGTTCCGACCTCATCCGGCAGCTCGACCCAACGGCATCCAGTCAGCGTTTGATCACAACTTGCAATGGGGGCACCGGCACCGACTGGAATGTCATTCAGAATTGGTCGGGCACCTATGGCGGCAACCCCGATTTGTATGCCGAAGAAATATCCAGGCAGTTGCTCAACGGGGAATATGGCGCCTGGCGAAGCGCCGACTTGCACACCGAGGGCGAATTCGACCAGAACGGCATTTACAGCGAAGACCGTTTCAACCTGCTGATGGAATCTAAAATTCGTTTGGCCGAATCGGTTAGCGATCAATGTTGCGGACAGTACCACTGGCTGCTCACCTCGCACGAAAACCCCGGACGAACGCAGGGCGGGGAAGGCATGCGCGAGCTGGATCGCCTGGGACCGGTCAATTATAAAGGCATTATCACCATCTGGGGCGAACCGTTGGATTCCTGGTATATGTACCGGGCCAATTATGCGCCCAAAAAAACCGAACCAATGGTTTACATCGTGTCGCACAGCTGGCCCGATCGTTGGCTCGAACCCGGCGTGAAAAGCGGTATCCGGGTCTTTTCCAATTGCGATGAAGTGGAACTGTTCAATGGGTTGAAATCGCGTTCATTCGGACGAAAGTCAAATCCCGGCAAGGGAAATCATTTTGTTTGGAATGAAGTGGATGTTCAAACGAATGTTTTGTATGCCGAAGGATATGTAAACGGTAAAAAGGTGGCCGAAGATTACATCGTATTGCACCATTTGCCGGTAGCCGAGGGCATTGAAGCGCTGGCAGGAAAGGCGGAACCGTTGACCTCCGGTACTGACCGGAATTACCTGTACCGGGTAAATTGCGGCGGTCCAGACTATGTTGATGCAGACGGCCATACCTGGATGGCCGATGTACGGAAATCGGATGAAAAATCGTGGGGCTCTGGCTCGTGGACGGACGATTACGATGGGCTTCCGGCCTTTTACGGCAGCCAGCGGCAGTCGTACGATCCGGTGCAGGGCACGCTCGACTGGCCGCTTTTACAGAGCTACCGCTACGGACGACATAAACTTTCGTACGAGTTTCCGGTGCCCGATGGCGAGTACCAGGTCGAATTGTTCTTTACGGAACCCTGGTATGGTAAAGGCGGCGGACTGGATTGCCGCGGATGGCGCTTGTTCGATGTGGCGGTAAACGATGAAGTGATGCTTAAAAAGCTGGACATCTGGAGCGAGGCGGGGGTTAACCGGATGCTGAAAAAAACGCTTCAAGCAACGGCTACCGGGGGGAAGCTTAAAATCTCTTTCCCGAAAGTGGATGCCGGGCAGGCTGTAATTTCCGCTATTGCTGTTTCCACTGCCGATAAAAAGATATCACCCGCCACGGCTTCGGAAAGGTTGTTGTCGGGAAACGTGCCGGGCGTGTTTGCTGCCAAAACATGGCTCAACACTGGTGATAAATGCTTTGCGGATGCTGACCTGCGTTTTGCCGTCCTTCCTTCCGAGTTGTACGGCGCGGAGTGGTTGCAACCGGCAATCAAAGATGGTTTCTTATCAGACCAGTTAAAATCGCTAAAAATCAATGCCGATGCAGACCTGTATTTCGCGCTGAAGGATTCTGTAGAAGCGCCTGCTGGGTTTAAAAACCATCCTGAAATTGTAAAAACAAACCAAAACGGAGGGACTACCTGGCACATGTACCGCAAGCGGTTTGTTACTGGTGAAAAAGTCCAATTCCCGAATGAAGGTGAATTTAGGCTGATGATGTTGGCGGCTGTTCCGGTGACCAAGCTGGACGATGCCATCGACCTGCGCGAAACGGTGACGTACCGGGTGGAGGATGCCACGCTGGCAGGCAAGAGCCGGAAAACCGAATTGGCCGGAAAGGAAGGCATACTTCTTCCCGGAAAAAATGATGCCGTGAGCTGGCAATTTTCCGTTGGCCTGGCTTCAAAATACGGGCTGGAAATCCGCTATTTGAACCCGACAGAAAAATCGCTGATGGTGGAAATGAGTATTTTGAGCCGCGACGGAAGGGTGATGTGGCAGGGGCCGCTGGAATTTTTGCCATCGGGCGAAAAGCTGAAAAGCCTGCGCACCGACACACATACTACCATCAACGCCGGAACCTATACCATCCGGTTTAAATTAATGGAAGGCGGGCCAATCGGTTTCAACTTCCTGAAAATACAGTAGTCTGGCTTTCAATTATTAAAATGATTATTCACTCAGAATATGAAACAAACGAATTATCAACTCTACGACTTTCTGGACTTTGACCCCAACCGTTTGGGCGAAGAAAGCTTGTGGAAAACCTGCATGCCCGTTGATGCCCGGGTTGACGGGACGGATGTGGTTTTTGAAATTCCATTTCAAAAGCAACTGCCCGGAAACGACGTGAATCCTGACCTGACCGTTGACCGCAAAAACTTTGAGTTGCGGTTGAGGGCCTATGGCGAAAAAATACTGCGCTTGTCGGTGGCTTTTGATGGTCAGTCCATGCCCGGTTCGGAAATGCTGGCGATTGACCCGGAACTGAAAATTGTAGCTTTGTCAGTTGAAAAGCACGCAGACAAATGGCTGGTTAAGGATTCCAACGGAACGATACGGGCCCGACACAACCGGCAACCGATCGCTATTGATCACTGGAGCGATTTGCTACCGCCTCCGCGCGAATCGCTGGAAATGACTTTCCTGCCCGATGGGAAAAAGGAAGTTGAACTGAGCGCCTACGACCAGTTTTTCCCGGCCCGCCACGATGCTTTTGCGCTGGCTTGTGTGGAGCGGGAAGGACAGTGGCGTCGCACTACCATGTCGTTTCATGCCGAAGCGGATGAAAAATTTGTCGGTACCGGCGAACGCTTCACGAAAATGGATTTGTCGGGGCACACGTTTCAACTGAAAAACCAGGACGGGCAAGGAGTGAACAACCGCCGTACCTACAAAAATATTCCGTTTTACCTGTCGAGCCGAATGTATGGCCTGTTTATGTACACCACGGCACCCAGCAAGTTTTCGCTGGCCGACCATTCCACCCGCTCGGTGCAGTTGCTTACCGAAGAACCGGCAATGGATGTGTTCCTGATCGGCGGAGATACTCCTGAAGAAATTCTGTACGAATACCGGCGCCTTACCGGTTTTCCCACCATGTTGCCACTTTGGAGTTTCGGCACCTGGATGAGCCGCATGACCTATTTTTCGGCGGATGAAGTGGAGCAAATCTGCGCCCGGCTGCGACAGGAAGATTTTCCCTGCGACGTGATCCACCTCGATACCGGCTGGTTCCGCACCGATTGGCTGTGCGAGTGGAAGTTCAACCCCGAGCGATTCCCCGAACCGGAAAAGTTCATCCGCAAACTTCGGGATGATGGTTTTAAGGTGAGCTTATGGCAAATGCCGTACATTGCTGCCAAAGCCGAGCAGCACGACGAGGCGTTGGAAAACAAATACATGTGCATCCTGAAAAAGACGGAAAAGCAGGGCGGTTCCAATTTCAGCGCGCTGGATTATGCCGGAACCATCGATTTTACTTACCCAAAAGCGGTGGAATGGTACAAGGAACTTCTTCGCAACCTGTTAAACATGGGCGTGGTTTGCATAAAAACCGACTTTGGGGAAGACATTCACCTGGATGCGGAATATCATGCCATGAAGCCCGAACTGCTGAATAACTTGTATGCGTTGCTATACCAAAAAGCGGCATTCGAAGTCACGAAAGAAATTACCGGCGATGGCATTGTTTGGGCCCGCGCCGGATGGTCGGGTTGCCAGCGTTACCCGCTGCATTGGGGAGGTGATTCGGCCTGCTCCTGGGATGGCCTGGCCGGTTCGCTGAAAGGTGGCCTGCACATCGGTTTGTCGGGCTTTGGGTTTTGGAGCCACGATGTACCCGGATTTCACGGGGTGCCCGATTTTATGAACTCGGTCATTCCCGATGATCTGTATGTTCGCTGGACCCAGTTTGGCGTATTCTCTTCGCACCTCCGTTATCATGGCACCTCAAAACGCGAACCGTACGAATATCCCGCTATTGCCGGAATCGTGCGCAAGTGGTTGAAGCTGCGTTATGCACTGATCCCCTATTTGCTCGAACAAAGCGAAAAGACAACCCAAACAGGTTTCCCGGTATTGCGGGCCTTGATTTTTCATCACCCCGATGATAAGATGTGCTGGCACATCGACGACCAGTATTATTTCGGCGACGATTTCCTGGTAGTCCCGGTGATGAACAGCAAAAACACGCGTGATATTTACTTGCCCGAAGGAACCTGGGTGAACCTGTTCAGTGGAAAAATAACGGAAGGAAACTGCTGGCTGAACGATTTTGAGTGCCCGCTGGATGAAATGCCGGTTTGGGTGAAATTGGGCGTACAAATCCCGGTTTACCCGCACCCTGTTAGCAATACGGATGAGATAGATTTGGCAAAAACTGTTTCTTTGAAATTTGATGAAAACTATCGTGGAATAGCAGACAGCATTTTGACGGAATTATGGAATGGGAAGATCAACCAATAATGAAGGAGAACCATTGGTTAGAAAACATTAATTGTCAATTAAATAATCAATATTGAATGATCGATTTCCAATGCCGAAGAAACTGGCACTCTTTAATTTTGAAACTTGAAACTTGGAACTTGGAATCTGGAACCTGGATTTTAAAACCCGAAACTTGAAACGAAAATGAAAACCTGGAAAACCAACTGGGAAGAATCCCAAAGAAGATATATCGATTGGTGGAACGGAAAAGGCATTGTGCTGAGCATGTGGGAACATCTGCAAAAAGATGGCGCCCCGCATGAAGTAGTGCCTCCGCCCGCACTGGCCCGCGATTTGCATCAATTGTGGTTCGACCCGAAATGGCGGGCCGAAAACCTGCATTATCAGTTGTCGCGCAGTTCGTTTAAGGCCGACATTTTGCCGGTGGCCAATACGCATCTGGGGCCGGGATCACTGGCTGCCATGATGGGTGCGGTGCTCGATGGCGGCGAGGATACTATCTGGATCAAACATGTCGAAGGCAAAGAGCTGAACCTCACGTTTAATGAAAATGACCCATACTGGAAATTGCACGAAGATTTGCTGAAAGCCTGCAAAGCAAACTCGGCCAACCGCTACTATGTGGGTTGCCCCGATTTGGTGGAAGGACTGGATGTGCTGGCCAGCATTCGAGGAACCAGCGAAGTGATGATGGACATGATCATGGACCCCGACGGGCTGGAGCAGCAGTTACAGCAAGTAAACGATGTCTATTTCGAGGTGTTCGACCGCATCTACAACATCATCCGCGAGGGCGATGAAATGGCATTTTGCTACTTCTCGATTTGGGGGCCTGGCAAGGTTTCCAAGCTTCAATGTGACCTGTCCATCATGATTTCCGAAGAAGATTTCCGGCGCTTTGTGCAGCCCTATATTTGGGAGCAATGCCGGAAAATTGACTACACGCTTTATCACCTGGACGGAGTGGATGCTCAGCGCCACCTGGATGCTTTGCTCGAAATTGACGAACTCAACGCCATCCAGTGGACACCCGGGGTGGGGCAGCCGCAGGGCGGCGATCCCAGCTGGTACAACCTTTACAAACGCATCCTGGCCGGAGGCAAATCGGTGATGGCCAACTGGGTAACCCTGGACGAACTGGAACCGCTGCTGGATAATGTGGGCAACCAGGGGCTGCACATCAATGTCGATTTCAAATCGGAAAAGGATATTGATACGGCGTTGAAAATTGTGGAGAAATACCGGTAAGAACTGGCTTCTGGCTACCGGTTACTGGTCATTGGATAACTGGACAATTTGAAACTCGGAATTTGGAACTTGAAACTTTTTTAATATGCTTCGATTAGGAATTTTAGGATTGGGAGAAGGGCGTAGCACTATGTCGGCAGCCCTGAAGAGTGAAAAATGGGAGTTGCGTACGATTTGCGACAGGAATGAGGATCTTTGCAAACAACGGGCAAAAGAGTTCGATTTCCAACTTTATACAACTGAATATCAGGACATGATAGATGATCCGGAGATTGATGTCATTGGCATTTATACGCCCGACCACCTTCATGCTACCCACATTAAAATGGCCTTGCAGCATGGCAAACATGTGGTTTGCACCAAGCCGTTGCTCGATTCGCTGGATGAGGCTGCCGAATTGCTGGCGGTTTCGGAACAAACGGGCAAAAAGGTATTTGTAGGACAAAGCTCCCGTTTTTTTGAACCCATGAAACGTCAGCGGGCCGATTTTGAAAAAGGAGAGATTGGTGCCTTGGTTACGGTTGAAGCCCAGTATAATGCTGACCACCGTTGGTTTTTGGGCAAACGCTGGTCGTTGCAGGAAAGTTTTATGTGGTTATTTGGCGGATTGAGTCATCCGGTTGACCTGGTGCGCTGGTACCTGCCCGACCTGGATGAAGTAATGGGCTACGGCATGTTGAGCCCCAACGGGGCAGGTGGCGGGTTGAAAAATGAAGATACCATGCACGTTATCTTTAAGGCTGCCGACGGGCGCATTGCCCGCGTGAGCGGAACGTATTCGTGTCCCATCCAGCCCACCAGCCGCGAAAGCGAGATGACCTGTATTCTCCGCGGTACAGAAGGGTGCAGCCAGGCCGACTACATGGACCTTCGCTATGCCATCACCGATAAAACCGGTGAGGAAAAACTAATCACTTTCGAAGATAAGCTGAAATATTATTTCCGTTTCGAAGGGAAATCGCACCACGCCGGCGAGTACCAGAATTACCTCGAATATTTTGCCGATTGTTTGGAAAGCGGCCAAACGGCATATCCCGACCTGAAAGAAGGCATCGGCACCATTGCAGTGCTGAAGGCCATGCAACTTTCATTGAAAACCGGCTTACCGGTAAAAATCAAAGATTTACTGAAAGACATTTCGTTTTAAAACTCAAACTATAAACCTGACTAATCATTCTAAACAAACAACATGGAGAGCATCAATAGTTTTTTACAACCCATCGATTTTATTGTCGTTGTCATTTATCTGGTGGTACTCATTGGCATTGGCTACTGGGTCAGCTTTATTAAAAAACGCGAGGAAGGCGAAAACCTGTTTTTGGCCGGTCACTCACTGGGCTGGTCAAGCATCGGGCTAACCATGTGGGGAACCAACGTGGGGCCCTCCATGCTGATTGCCTCTGCCAGTATTGGATACACGACCGGTGTGGTGGCCGGAAACTTCGGCTGGTATGCTTTTGTGTTTATCTTTTTGCTGGCCATGGTGTTTGCCCCGCGTTACCTGGGGGCGCATGTTCAAACGTTGCCCGAGTTTATGGGCAAACGCTTTGGGCAATCCACCCGCAATATCCTGGCCTGGTACACGCTGATCACCATTCTGATTTCGTGGCTGGCTTTAACCTTGTTTGCCGGCGGCATCCTGGTGGGGCAGATTCTTAATTTGCCGCTGTGGATATCAGTCATCATTCTGGTGATGATTGCTGCTTTCTTTACCATTGCCGGCGGGTTGAAAGCCATTGCCTACACCAATGTGTTCCAGATGGGATTGTTGATTGCTGTTTCATTGATACTCACGGTTGTTGGAGTTGTAAAAGCCGGAGGGCCTATGGCCATTTTCGAAAATACCCCTTCGCATTACTGGAACTTATTGCTCCCGGCTGATGATCCGAACTATCCGTGGCTGGCCATCATCCTGGGCTACCCGGTAATGGGGGTCTGGTTTTGGTGTACCGACCAGTCGATGGTTCAATCGGTGCTGGGAGCCAAAAACCTGAAGCAAGGTCAGCTGGGCGCTAACTTTACCGGTTGGCTCAAAATTTTGGATGTGGCCTTGTTCATCATTCCCGGGATCACCTGCTTTGTGTTGTTCCCGAACCTTTCAAATCCCGACGAAGCTTACATGACCATGGTAACGCGTTTGCTTCCTTCCGGAATGATCGGGATGGTGATGGCCGTGCTGATTGCCGCGCTGGTGAGCACCATCGACTCGGCGCTCAACTCGCTGAGCACTGTTTTTACCATGGACATTTATGTGAAAAAGCATAAACCCGATGCTACCCAAAAACAAATCATTACGATTGGCCGGATTGTCACCGTGTTGGGCGCTGCTATTTCCATTGTGCTCACCCTGGCTATCGACAGCATCAAAGGGTTGAACCTATTCGATATCTTTCAGGCAATATTGGGTTTCATAGCTCCGCCTATGGCTGTGGTGTTCCTGTTCGGCGTTTTGTGGAAACGCACCACTACCCGGGCGGTCAATTTCACCTTATCGGTTGGAACAATCATCAGTATTGGCACCGGGATTTTCTATCTCTGGATATTCCCGAAAGAGCAATATACCTTCTGGCCCCATTTTCTGCTTCTTTCTTTTTTCATCTTTGTTTTTCTGGCTGTGCTTACTTTTCTGATCTCACTTTCTGAAAAAGAGGTCGAAGCCCGGCCCCATTTCGACTATGGCGACCTTGGCCGACCCGACCGAAAAGTTTTGTGGCTGTGGGCTGCCCTGATTGTGGTTATGATCGGACTGTATGTTCTTTTCAACGGGCATTAAAATCTCATAGTCTGTTACCATCTTGATTTACCGGATGAGAAATGTGTTTTAGAAGCATACTTCCGACTTCCGAAAATTGTAAAGCAATTGTGTTAAAAACGATTACATGATCAACGAAAACAGATTGTGTTAAAAGTTTTGTGCCTAGTTTGATATGTGAATGTAAACGATTACATTTGGACGGTGTAAATCTTGGCAATGCTAATTTTAATAGATGTCTTTCATGGTTGACCGTATCAAGGAAGACTTGGTACAAGAGAGTTTTCAGTTTAAAGTGTTAAAATAGGAACATGCTCGGAAACAGCAAGCACATAGCAATCGGTTTAAAGAGGCGCGACCTGGAGGCGTACCGGGAATTATTTTTCCAATACCATGGACGGTTGACGCTATTTGCCTGCAAATTTACCGGCGACATGGAAACAGCACAGGACATTGTGCAGGATGCTTTCATGAATCTATGGGAAAAATCCGAAACCTTAACTATTGAAGCTTCTCCTAAAGCTTATCTTTTTCAGGCAGTGCGCAATCGATCGCTCAACCACTTCCGCCACATGAATATTAGGCAATCGGTACACGACCGGCTTGTTGGACAAATTGATGCCCAAGAGAGGAAAGTTTATACCGATTTTAATAATCCGTTCCATAGTCTGCTGGAATTGGAATTGGATAAAAAAATCAGGGAAGTAGTAAGTGCATTGCCAGAGAAATGTCGCGAAGTGTTCGTGCTTAGCCGTCAAAAAGATCTTCGCAACCGGGAAATTGCTGAGCACATGGGGATTTCAGTGAAGATGGTAGAAAAGTATATTGCTAAAGCCATGCGGGTACTTCGTTCCGAACTGACCGAGTATATGAGTGTGCTGATTTTGTTTCTTTTCAAAAATTTCTAAAAAAAATAATTCTGGTGGTAGGGTAAGGTGCAAGTGAAGTGTCTTCGCAATGGAAAGCAAAAGTATGGAAGCGACAAAATCAATAAAATTAAAAATCATAGCCTATCTGGACGGGGAGTTGGATGAGCACGGCATGCAAGAGCTGGCAGACTGGATGGGCAGGTCGGAAGCCAATGCCCGTTACTTTGCCGAGGTAAAGGATTTATGGGAAGTGGCTCTGCGCGATGCTTCGCAACAGGCTGAAACAGAAAAAGAATGGGCAAAATTTATTGCCAATACCCAACAAACAGAAAAAGAGACAAAAAGGATAACAGGTGTAAACTGGAACCGAGTTGCTCAATTGGCCGCCGTTTTGGTCATCGGCATTTTTATCGGAGGGATTTTATTTTATCAGGCAACCGATCAAACTCCGGCTTACATTACAGCTTCAGCTCCTCATGGATCGATTTCAAAAATAATTCTTCCCGATCAAACCGAAGTGTTTCTGAATGCTGGTTCAGAAATGAAATATGCCTTTGATCAACAGGCTAATCAGCGTGAGGTAATTCTTGATGGCGAAGCTTGGTTCCGGGTTGCCCGGAACGAGAAGAAGCCGTTTACCGTCCATACTGGCACTTATGATGTTCGGGTGCTGGGCACCGAATTTAATGTAAAAGCGTATAGTTCCGAAAATACTGTTGCCACCACCCTGGAAAAAGGAGCGGTCCGGATTGTTTCAACCGGGAATCTTCGCCTGAGCAGTGAAATACTGCTGAACCCGGGCGAACAACTGGTGTACAACCTGGAGCAGAAATCAGTGAATGTAAAAAAAGTGGACACCAAACTTTACACCTCCTGGAAAGAAAACCGGCTGGAGTTCATCCGCATGGGCTTGGGCGACCTGATCGTGTTGCTTGAACGCCGGTATGGGGTTGACATCCTGGTGGAGGATAAAGATATTTTGAAGTACCACTATTCCGGTACCATCAAAAATGAAACGATTCTGGAAATCCTGGAAATTATTCAGCATACTTTACCAATCAGGTATGAAATAACAGACCAAACTATCAAAATCTTTAAAAAGCTATGAAAGTCATAAAAAAAGAGTGAAACGTACAGACAGAACAAAAAAGCCGGCAAATGCTGTAACATTTAACCGGCTGAAAGAATTTAATGAAACGGTGCTGTAACACCATTTATAAACTAAAATCATACGAATTTATGAAAAAATGTGAAAGTGCGGCCTTCCCTCCGCAAGGGATGCTGCGTAAATTATTATTCAAAATGAAACTGACAATTGTGATCCTGTTTTTAGGACTGATGCAGGTTTCCGCATCGGTTTACTCGCAGGCAACTAAGTTTTCCTTCGATCTGAATAATCGGCAGATTATTGATGTGCTGAAGGAAATTGAAGAATCAAGCGAATTCCGGTTCTTTTTTCAGGATGAGCAGGTGGATGTAAGCCGCCGTGTAAGTGTGAATGTGGAAAACGGAACCATCGATGAACTTCTTCAGGAAATGTTTGCCAAGCAAAACATTTCGTACAAAATTTTCAACGATAAAATGATTTTGCTGACGGCTGACCAAGCCAAAGAAGCGACCCGTATCCAGCAACAACGGATTACTGTAACCGGTAAGGTAACTGACGAAGCCGGCCAGTCCATGCCTGGTGTTACCGTGGTGATTGACGGTACCCAAACCGGCACCATCACTGATGTGAACGGGAATTACACCCTCACCAATGTGGACAGCAACGCGATCCTGAGTTTCTCGTTTGTGGGCATGAAATCGCAGCAAGTACCCGTTGCCGGTAAAACCAACATTTCGGTCACCCTCGAATCGGCATTCGAAGAAGTGGACGAAGTGGTGATTGTTGGTTATGGTACCCAAAAAA
Organism: Gaoshiqia sediminis; assembly: GCF_025907915.1. Classification (GTDB taxonomy): domain Bacteria; phylum Bacteroidota; class Bacteroidia; order Bacteroidales; family Prolixibacteraceae; genus Gaoshiqia; species Gaoshiqia sediminis. Next base: position 110,862 of record NZ_JAPAAF010000003.1, on the reverse strand, counting down.
TGAAAAACGTGACCGGCGCTGTTTCAACCGTAAATCCGCAGGAAATTACAGATCTTCCGGTGGGTAACCTGGGAGCTGCCCTTCAGGGGACAGTGACCGGCCTTAACGTAAGTGGTGGTCAAACCCGTCCGGGGGTAGCAGCGACCTTAACTATCCGTAGCCCGTTTACTCTTTCAAAAGATGGCGGTACAACCAGCCCGATTTACGTGATCGATGATTTCGTGGCCGACGAAACTGCATTTAACAACCTGGACCCGAACGAAATTGAAAGTATTTCGGTTCTGAAGGATGCTGCAGCGGCTATTTACGGTGCCCGTTCATCGCAAGGTGCTGTACTGGTGAAAACCAAAAGAGGTAAAGAAGGCGCGCCAAGAATTTCGGTGAGCAGCCAATTTACCTTCAACGACGAAACTTCGCGTGCAAAAATGTTGAGCGCTTACGATTACGGTGTTTTCTACAACCGCTACATGGGCCCCAGCGGAAAAAACAAAACATCCAATCCAACATACGACTTTTTCCAGGCTGATGAGTTGGAGACCATGAGAGACTTGAATTATGACTGGCTGGAAGATGCATGGACTTCAAGCGGAAGTATGAAGCATAACGTAAACCTGAGCGGAGGTTCGAAAAATGCAACTTATTTTGCCGGTATTTCTTACTTCACCCAGGATGGTAACCTGAGCTCACTGGACTATGAACGCTGGAACTACCGTGCTGGCGCCGACATTAAGGTGTCTTCGAACCTGAAGGTGGCTTTGCAGGTTTCGGGTGATTATGGTGAAAAAAAGCAAACCTTCAACAAAATTGGTGGTGAGGTTGACGAAAATGACTACAGCACACTGTTGACAACTCCCTATTACGTTCCTGCTTATGTTAACGTTTATGATGAAAATGGAATGCCTACGGGGGAGCAATTGCCGACCATGCGTTATGGCCCGTTAAACAACAGAACGGACAATGATATTATCCGTTACAACTTCTTTGAGATTGAGCGCCTGGGCGACACCAAGCACAACAAACCAACCAATATGCGGTTGAATACAACGGTTGAATACGATTTTGGTTGGAGCAAAGCGCTGAAAGGCTTGAAGCTGAAAATGGCCTATTCAAAAGGGATTAGCACCAATCTATACAATCAGAACGGTTCTCAATATACGGCTTACTATTTTACCGAACGTTCAGGTTCCGGTCGTCACTTGTATGAAGGCGACATTGCCGGTTCGGCCAAAACTTACACGGTTAAAAACGGTAATCGCTTGTTGCGCGACGGTGTTCGTTCCGACAGTTACCAGTTGAACCTGTACGCGATTTATGAACGCTCTTTCGGCAAGCACAATATCAGCGCCCTGTATTCCTGGGAAAAATCGGAAGCCGAAACCGAAACTGTTCGCTACTACAAAGATGATGTGTTATCATTTACAAACGGACAATCCAATACAGCAACCGGGTCTCCCGATGGACAAACCACCCGTACTGAATCCGGTTTGATGTCATATATCGGTCGTTTTAACTACTCATATGCCGATAAGTATTTGTTCGAGTTCCTGATCCGCTCGGATGCTTCTACCAAATTTGCGCCGGTAAACTACTGGGGAACATTCCCGTCATTCTCTGCTGGCTGGGTAATTTCCGAAGAAAATTTCTTTGAAGGGGTTAGCTGGATTGACTTCCTGAAAATTCGTGGTTCTATTGGGTTCCTGGGTAAAGATAATACCAAGGCTTGGTTATGGAGACAGCGTTATACTTACCAAAATAATAAAGGCGCTGTATTTGGAACCAGTACTTCTTCCAACATCGGCTGGGGCCTCAAAATGGAAGCTGCTCCCAACTACAATGCCACTTGGGACAAAAGTACCAAATATAACCTGGGTATCGACAGTAAGTACCTGGATAACAAATTGTCGTTCAGTATCGACGGTTACTTTGACCGCAACACGGAAATGCTGACACAACGTGATGCATTGGTTCCGGTAACTGTTGGTGGTAACCTGGCTGCCGAAAACTATGACGCCATTGATGCTTACGGGATTGAAATTTCTGTAGGTTGGAAAGATAAAATCGGCTCGGATGCCAGCTATTTTGTGAAACTGAATACCGGTTGGAGTGATACCCGCTACCGGAAAAAAGACTGGCCAGCCATCATTGGTTATAATGATCAATATCCTGACGGGCCGGTTGACCGGGGTAAATGGGGATACGACTGTCTGGGCATGTTCCGCACACAGGCCGACATCGACGCGTATGTCGCTGACTACAATATTACAAGTGTATTTAACAACAATGTGGATAACTTGAAACCGGGTATGTTGTATTACCGCGATGTTCGGGGAGAACAGAACGAAGACGGTTCTTATGCCGGACCTGACGGAATCATTGATGATAAAGATATGATTCAGCTGTCGAAAAAATCGGGTAATCCATACGGATTTTCGCTGAACTTTGGCGGTAACTGGAAAGGCCTGAGCCTGACTGCACAAATTGCAGCTTCATGGGGCGGATTCTCCGAATTACCAGGAACAGCCAAATATGTAAATGAAAAACGTGCTGACTATACCAACGTTCCTGTGTTCTGGAACGACATGTTCTCCCTGCCGGTTTTGGATGCCGATGGTGCTGAGATTCCCGGAACCGGAAACGTGGACGGTAAATATCCGAACATGTACCAAAGCACATTCAACAGCGTAACTTCCAACTTCTGGCAAATCGATTCGTTCAATATGCATCTGAGAAATGTAACGTTGGGCTACAACTTACCAAAAAGCTTGTTGAACAAACTGAACATCGATGGCTGCCGTTTTAGCCTGACCGGTATGAACCTGATCAGCTTCCATAACCCATACCCGGAGAAATTTATGGACACCTTCAGCAACTACGGTGCTTATCCAACGCTGCGTTCGGTAACTTTGGGTGTAAACCTTTCATTTTAACCAATAACAGAATATTGCTATGATACTTAAAAATATTTTTAAGAAAAGTTTATGGGGAATGATGTTGTTGCCCCTGATTACAGGCTGCGACGATGAGTTCCTGGTAGAAAAGAAGGACTTTAGCGGGTTCAACGAAGAAATCTACAACGATGTACAGACAGCACAGGCCAAAGTCGATTACATCTACTACTTGTCATTGCCTGGCGGTACAACCGGTGGTTCAGATGATTTCAGCAAATCGACGGAAGAATTTGTCGGTTCATCGAAGTTTACACAGCTTTCGGAAGTTACCAAAAGCAATGTTAATGACTATTTCTTTTCGAAAAGTACCTCTGGACCGTACGCTTTTATCCGCGAATGCAATATGTTCCTGGATAATATTGATAATGGGACGTTAACAGAAGATGAAAAAACTCCACTGAAAGCACAAGTCTATTTCTGGAGGGCTTGGCACTATTCCAAGCTGGTAAATACCTATGGTGGTGTTCCTATCGTGCTGACAGCACAGAATGCTATTCTTGGTGAAGGAGATATTACTCAATCTGATCTGGCTGTTCCGCGGAGTTCAACCGCAAAATGTATTGAGCAAATCATAAAAGATCTTGATCTTGCTATTGCTGGTTTGCCAGGTTCATGGAACGATGCCAACTGGGGACGTATTACTTCGGGGGCTGCTGCTGCCCTGAAAGGTCGCGTGCTGTTAACTTATGCCAGTCCATTGTTCAATCGGAATGATGATGGCGCACGCTGGCAAGCTGCTTACGATGCCAACCTGGCTGCCAAACAGTTGCTCGAAGCCAATGGCTTTGGATTGGCTGACGGCACCGGTAACCGTGCTGAAAAGTGGGAGAAGATTTTTGTGACTCCCAAAACAAGCGAAGCAGTTATTACGGTATTGCACAATACCGTTACGACCGATTCGTATAAAAAGAATAATGGATGGGAACAAAGTGCCCGCCCGAAAGAAGCCCAAGGTAACGGTGGTTACGGAGCTACAGCCGAAATGGTTGACTTGTTCCCGATGAAAGACGGAAAACGTCCGGGTGAAAGTACGGACTTTACTTACGATCCATTGAAGTTCTACAAAGATCGCGATCCGCGTTTCTATCGTACCTTTGCCTTCAATGGTGTTGTTTGGCCTTACAAACAAGACGCTGCCTACACGGTATGGAGCTATCAATGGTTTAAAGATGATGCGTCGTTTATTTCCGGGAAAGAGGGACAAGGGTTTGCTGAATATGCCGGTCGTGTGAATACAGGCGTGTATGTTCGTAAGCGTACAAACCCGGCTGCTGAATTTAGTGCTACTGATAAATTTTCACGTTCTGCAACTCCTTATATCGAAATGCGTTTTGCAGAAGTGGTGCTTAACCTGGCCGAAGCTGCGGTAGGGATTGGCAATTTGAATGAAGGTTATGAGGGGTTGAAAGCTATCCGCAACCGCGTGGGTATTCCTGCCGGCGCCGACGGCAACTACGGTATTCCTGCCGGTTTGGACCGCGATGGTTTGTTCCGTGAAATCTTGTATGAACGTCAGATTGAATTTGCTTACGAAGGCAGACGCTTTGAGGACATGAGACGATGGATGCTTTGGAACGATGATGCTACCATCAATAACAATACCTGCGCTCGTTTAGGTGTTGAACCTTTCAACGGAAAACGTCACCACGGTATCATCCTTGGAGTTAAACCTGAAATTTATACAGCCAGTAAATCGGGTTTAAGTTACGATGTGTTTAACCCGTTAAGCCCAATTTACAATGAAACCTTAGTAACCCGTGCCGGAATTGCTGTTAACCCGAATGCCGCTGATGCAGACTTTGAAGCTCAAATTGCATTACTTGACAACTTCTACGGTACCAACCTGGCCCGTATTGAGAACGACCAGTTGGATCCATTAAGTCCGCGCTTCGAGGTTACTTACCTTAGCAAGTACTACTTCCTTGGTTTGAAAGAAAATGTGATGAAACAATCACCTTACTTGCTTCAGACTATTGGATGGGATGATTACTACGGTAATCCGGGTACTTTTGATCCGTTAGCTGAATAATTTCAGAATAAAGAATCATGGGTGATAGCAGGAATTTCCTGCTATCGCTTTTTAATGAATCACCCATTAACAATTATTAAGATATGAAGTTTAGAGAGATTACAGGGATTTGTGTTTTGTTGATGCTTGGTGCAATCACATCAGTTCAGGCACAATACCCAACCATTTCAGACGAAGACAAAAAAGCTTCGCAGGAGCTGATTGACGAAACCTACCGGTTATCGGATGTTGCCTGGGAAAAAGCACTTCCTATTGTTGAAAAAGAAGCGGCTGAAGGTCGCCCGTACATCCCTTGGGCTGGTCGTCCAAGTGATTTGCCACAGTCCGATATACCTAGTTTCCCGGGTGCTGAAGGTGGCGGTATGTACACGTTTGGTGGCCGTGGCGGACAAGTAATTACAGTGACCAGCCTGGCCGATAGCGGTCCTGGCACGCTGCGCGAAGCTTGCGAAACCGGTGGCGCCCGTATCGTGGTGTTCAATGTTTCGGGTATCATCAAACTCGAACGTCCAATCATTGTTCGTGCTCCTTACATCACCATTGCCGGACAAACCGCCCCGGGCGACGGTGTTTGTCTGGCAGGCGAAAGTTTCTGGATCAACACGCACGATGTCATTATCCGGCACATGCGCTTCCGCCGTGGCGAAACCTGGGTGGGCCGTCGCGACGATGCGATTGGCGGAAATCCCGTGGGCAATATCATGATCGACCACGTTTCGGCAAGCTGGGGCCTGGACGAAAACATGTCGATTTACCGCCACATGTGGAATGAAGGAACCGGGAAAGCCGACCTCAAATTGCCAACGGTGAATATTACCATCCAGAATTCTATCTTCTCCGAAGCCCTGGATACTTGGAACCACTCGTTTGGCAGTACCCTTGGCGGCGAAAACTGCTCGTTCATCCGTAACCTGTGGGCCAACAACACGGGCCGTAACCCGTCGATTGGCTGGAACGGTACCTTCAACTTTGTGAACAACGTTGTTTTTAACTGGATGCACCGTTCGGTGGATGGTGGCGACTACACAGCCAAATACAACATCATCAATAACTACTTCAAGCCTGGTCCGGTTACTCCGGTTGACCGTCCGGTAGGATACCGTATCCTGAAACCCGAATCGGGACGCAGTACCCTGAAAGAAAGGGTTTACGGAAAAGCTTACGTACACGGAAACATTGTTGAAGGAAACGAAAAAGTGACCAACGACAACTGGGCAGGCGGTATCCAGCTCGAAGACCAACAGGACCCGGATAATCGCTATGCCGAAACTTTGCTGGCCGACAGCCTGGGCGCCTATAAAGAAATGGTTTACTGGCACCGTCCGTTCGATATGCCCTACCTGACCATCATGCCAACAACCGATGCTTTCGGTTACGTGTTGGATAATGCCGGCGCCACCTTGCCGCGCCGCGACCCGGTTGACCAGCGTATTTCACGCGTTGTAAAAACGGGCGTGATTGAATATGAGAAAAAAGTTAGCACGAAGGATGTGCCTAAGTTCAAACATCGTCGTTTGCCCGAAGATTCTTACAAAATGGGAATTATCACGGATGTTTCGCAAGTGGGCGGTTACCCTGAATACAAAGGAACTCCATATGTGGACACCGACAAAGATGGTATGCCGGATGCCTGGGAAAAGCAATACGGACTGAATCCGAACGATCCTTCGGATGCCAATGGCGACCTGAACGGTGACGGATATACCAACATTGAAAAGTATATCAATGGCATCGATCCAAGAACGCGTGTCAACTGGCAAGACCTGAGAAACAACTACGACACGCTGAAAGACAAAAAAGACGGTCTGTTGTAGAATTAGGTTGATCGCTTGAAAATAGGGGAACTAAAAAGCTTTTATAACTGTCATCCTGAACTTGTTTCAGGACATGTGTCGGGTTGACGGATCAGATGGAAGATCCTGAAATAAATTATAAGAATGACCCTTTCTGTAAAAGTTTTTAGCCCCCTTATTTCCGGTACAACTATCGGAAAATAGTCGTACGTAAAAAATGTCAGGCAGATAACCGTTTGTGATGCTGTCTGAAAAGCCAAAAAAAACAGAATCTGATTTCAGAAATCATGACCATATCCAATAGAAACAAGTTATACCTGAGGTTGTTATTTGTGCTTGGCCTTGTTTTAATCCTGGTTCCAAATCAGTTAGCGGCCACTCAGATAAAAAAGAAAAAGGCTCAGCCATATAAAATTGGCGTGGTGGATCTGATGATCCTGAAACGCCAAAAAATCAGCGCTTTCCCGCTTGCCAAAGAGCTGGGCGCCGATGGGGTAGAAGTGGATATGGGCGGACTGGGTAACCGTCCGACTTTTGCCAACAAACTGATTGATCCGGTGGTACGCAAAGCGTATCTGGATACAGCTAGCACTTTGGGGCTCGAGATCAGCTCGCTGGCCATGACCGGTTTTTACTCGCAGTCGTTCCCTACCCGCGAAGGGGTTGACCTTACCGTCCAGGACTGCATCAATACAATGGTGCTGATGGGCGTGAAAGTGGGCTTTTTGCCCATGGGAGTGGAAGGTGATTTGCAAAAATATCCCGAACGGCGCGAAGCCATCGTGGCGCGGCTGAAGGTGGTGGCTGAAAAAGCCGAAGCTGCCGGTGTGGTTATCGCCATTGAAACCGACCTGGATGCATCGGGAGAAGTAGAACTGCTCAACGAGATTGGTTCACCTGCCATTCAGATCAGCTTCAACTTTTCGAATCCACTGTCAGCCGGGCGCGACCTTTACCGTGAGCTCGAAATTTTGGGAAAGGATCGGATTGCCCAGATCCATTGCACCAACAAAGACGGTGTTTGGCTGCAAAACGATCCTCAGATCGATATGAAGAAAGTAAAAAAAGTGCTTGACAAAATGGGCTGGAGTGGATGGTTGCTGGTTGAGCGTTCGCGCGATGCCAATCATCCGCACGATGTACGCGGAAATTTCGGGGCCAACGTAGCCTATCTAAAATCAATTTTTCAGAAATAAAAAATACAAAGTGATGAATAAAATAGCTTTAACAACAATCGTTCTTTTTCTGTTGATGGTGGGCCAGGTGGCTGCACAAATGGCTTCAACGAAAAAACATGCCGACGAAGCTTACTGGGAAGTGGTAAGCAAGCGGGCCGAAAAAATTGTCAAGGACCTGAATATTCAGGATGAAGCCAAATTTGCCCGGGTACGCGACTTAATTGCCCAGCAATATTACGATTTGAACGGTATTCATGACGGAACCAAAGCAGCCAAGGAACAGCTGAAGAAGCAAATTCAGGACAAGGAAGCCGCTACAGCCAAAATCGAAAAAAATCAAAAAAAGGCAGATAAAGATCTGGCCAAATTGCACAAGCTGTACTTGAAAAACTTGTCCAAAGAGCTGAACGACGAACAAATTGAAGGTGTAAAAAATGGGATGACTTACGGGGTTCTTCCCATTACTTATGGTGGATACCAGGAGATGATCCCCCACCTGACGCAGGAAGAAAAGCAACAAATTTATGACTGGCTGGTGGAAGCCCGCGACCATGCCATGGATGCCGGTTCGTCAGACGAAAAGCACGGCTGGTTCGGAAAGTACAAAGGCCGGATCAACAATTATTTGTCGGCCCGCGGATACGACCTGAAGACGCTGAGTAAAGAATGGGAAGAAAGGGTTCGCGAAGCAAAGAAAAAATAAACGCAGAACTAAAATCTTTGGATTGCAATGGACATGATTGTGCGTTCAATCGTACAACCGATAAAAAAATACTGTTTATGAATCATTCATTCAAAAACAAAAACATCAGCAAAACCTTCGCGTGGAGATACCATGCGAAGGTTTTGTCGTTTTTTCTGCTGTTGCAAGGTTTTGCCTCGACAAATCAGGCACAGCAATCAGTAGTTAAACCATTGAAAATTGCGGGTGGCGAAGTTACCAGTGTGCCCGATTCGCTGGGCAACCGGATACCCGATTTTTCCTATGCGGGATACCAGGCCGGTGAAAAAGCCATCCCGGATGTGCGGGTGAAAGTGGTTGTTCCAATGCGTGAAGGTGATGCTACGGCGGCCATCCAGTCGGCTATCAATTATGTAGCTGGTTTGCCGATCGATGCTGATGGTTTCCGCGGGGCAATATTGCTCGATCGCGGAACGCACAGTGTTTTCGGTAGTCTCACTATTCCTGCCTCGGGCATCGTGTTGCGCGGTTACGGGCAGGGCGAAAACGGAACCGTTTTACTCGGCGCCGGAACCGATCGTGAAACGTTGGTGCAGGTACTCGGGGCTGACAATCGCCGTGAAGAAAAGCCACTGGAAATAACCGATGCTTATGTGCCGGTTGGCGCCTTTTCCTTTTCGGTAGAGGATGGCCACACGCTGAAGGCGGGTGACCAGGTGACGGTTTGGCGCCCTGCCACCAACAACTGGATCGAAATGTTGGGGATGAAGGAATTTGGCGGTGAAACCGGCTGGCTTGGCTGGCGCGAGGGAGACCAGGATATCCGTTGGGACCGTACGGTGGTTTCGGTTGAAGGAACCCGGGTGACCATTGATGCCCCGATAACGACCGCGCTCGATCAGCAAATGGGCGGTGGCAAGCTGGTGCGCTATGAATTGCCCGGACGGATTAGTCAGGTGGGAATTGAAAACCTGACCCTTCGCTCTGCGTACGATCCGGAAAACCCGAAAGATGAAAACCATCGCTGGATGGCCATTACGCTGGAAAATGTGTGTGACGCCTGGGTTCGGCAGGTCACTTTTGAGCATTTTGCAGGTTCGGCAGTGGCGGTTTACGAAAGTGCCCGCCGTGTTACGGTGGAAGATTGCCAGTCGTTAAATCCGGTGTCTGAGATTGGCGGACAGCGACGATACACGTTTTTTGTAACCGGCACCCAAACCTTGGTACAGCGTTGTTATGCCCAATTTGGCTACCACGATTTTGCTGTGGGCGCATGCGCTGCCGGGCCAATCGCTTTTGTGCAGTGCGAATCGCATTTGCCGCATCAGTACAGTGGGACGATTGATAACTGGGCATCGGGCGTGTTGCTGGATATTGTGAATGTTGACGGTCATGCCCTGGGTTTCCCCAATCGTGGGCCCGAAGGGCGCGGTGCGGGCTGGACCGGCGCCAACAGCATGATGTGGCAGTGCTCGGCAGCCCGCATGGACAACCCGGCGCCTCCGGGGGCCATGAATTGGGCGTATGGCGCCTGGTCGTTGTTCAACGGAAATGGTTTCTGGGAAAGCCCCAACAGCCATGTCAATCCGCGCAGCCTTTACTATGCCCAACTGCAAAGCCGTTTAAAGGCCGACCTGACTGACCGCGCGAGTTTGCTGATTGTAGAAACGAACGCCACCAGCAGCCCCACCATTGAGCAGGCTGCAGAACTGACTGTGTTATCGCGTCAACCGGCAATTACTTTGCAGGAATGGATTGCCCGGGCGCCCGAGGTCAATCCCGTTTCTACTGACTTTGCAGGAATAAGAACGATTGATGAGATTGGGGTTCAGCAGGAAAAAGAAAAGGCGTTTGGTTTCCCAATGGGCCTGAAGAACGGTTGGTTAGTTCGGGGAGACCATGTTCTGACAGGTATGCGCCAATCTGTTCCCTGGTGGAGCGGAAATATTCGTCCGAAGGGATTAGCAGGCGCAAAGCCGGCGATAACCCGTTATGTTCCGGGACGGACAGGAACCGGTTATACGGATGATCTGAACCAGCTCACTGACACCATGCTGAAGAATAATCAGATTGGCATGGAGCAGAATTATGCCTTGTGGTACGAGCGCCGCCGCGACGATCACGAGCGTGTACGTCGCATGGATGGCGATGTGTGGCCACCCTTTTATGAGCTTCCTTTTGCCCGCATCGGCCAGGGCCTTGCCTGGGATGGGTTGAGCAAATACGATCTGACCCGATACAATCCCTGGTACTGGATGCGGTTGAAACAGTTTGCCAACCTGGCCGACCAAAAAGGGCTGGTGCTGGTCCATCAAAATTACTTTCAGCACAACATTCTGGAGGCGGGCGCCCATTGGGCCGACTCGCCCTGGCGACCGGTCAACAACATCAACAATACGGGTTTTCCGGAGCCTCCGCCTTACGCAGGTGATAAACGCATTTTTATGGATGAACATTTTTACGATGTGACCCACCCGGTTCGACGGGAACTGCACCGGGCATACATTCGTCAGTGTCTGGAAAACTTCCGGGGAAATACCGGCGTCATTCAGCTAACGAGCGAAGAATATACCGGCCCGCTGCATTTCGTTGAGTTTTGGCTGGATGTGATTGGCGAATGGGAAGCCGAAACCGGCGAACAGGTCATCACCGGTTTGAGCGCCACCAAAGATGTGCAGGATGCTATTCTGGCCGACCCGGTACGCTCCGGCATTGTGGATGTGATTGATATCCGCTATTGGGCATATCGGGCCGACAGTAGTTTGTACGCCCCGCAGGGTGGACAGCATTTGGCTCCGCGCCAGCATGCCCGGCAGGTGAAAACAGGCAAACGTTCGTTTGAGCAGGTTTACCGGGCTGTGAGCGAATACCGGTTGGCCCATCCCGAAAAGGCCGTGATGTATTCCGAAGGGCAGTACACTGCTTTTGGTTGGGCGGTATTTATGGCCGGCGGTTCGCTGGCTCCCATCCCCCAGGTAGAGGACGAAGATTTTCTGGGGAGTGCATCTGCAATGCATCCTGTTGAAAATAATGAGCCCGGCGTTTATACTTTGCAAAACAAAAGTGGCGAGATGATCATCTACCTGGAATCGGGGAAAACATTGGAGCCTGACTTAAAGCCTGCAAAAGGCAATTTTAAGCTGTTCCGTACCGATCCTGCAAATGGAAAACTGATCGGAAAGCCTGAAAAACTGAAAAACGGAAAGCCTGTCAGGTTGGAAAATCCGACCAATAAACCGGTAGTGATCCGGTTGGGAAGGTAAGCCGTTTTAATGCTTGATGCGTTGCCGGTAGGAGCGGGGAGAAATGCCCATTTTTTTCTGAAAGTCTTTCGAAAAGTAATACGGGTCGGTGTATCCCAGCATAAAGGCAATTTGCTTGATTTTAAGTTTGGTCTGGTCCAGGTACTCGCACGACTTAGTGATTTTTAAGTGCGAAAAATAACTGAGCGGACTGTAGTTGGTTTCTTTCCTGAAAATAGTCGACAGGTAAGTAACCGAGTAACCCACTTCATCCGAGATGTCTTGCAGCGACAATTTTTTGTCGATGTTTTGTTCCATAAAGCGGACCATCTTCTGGATGAGTGGGTTTTCTTCTACCTGAATGTCTTCGCTGGTTTTGGAGGCGAAAACAAAAGTGGCCAAAAAGTGGGCAAACGTGAAATTCACGTAGTGCATATTGGCATACAAGTATTTGTTCGACAGATTGTTGAACAACTCGTCGATGAGCATGGTGCGGTTGGCCACCCGGTTGTTGATCGAGGGGACAAGGTCGCGTACCACCGTAAACTCACGTTCCAGTATGGTACTTTTTGAGCCGTTGAACCGGCAGAAAATCAATATCGTAGGATCGGTCGTCCCCGAAGTGATTTTGTAGCTGAACCCATGCGGAATGATGCAAAACTGTTCGGGGGAAAGTTTCACTTCGTCCGAAGCTATTTTTAACGAGCAATTTCCTTTTACACAGTACAGCAGCAGATGGTTCTGAAGCGGCCCAACTTCTTCCAAAACCGAGTGCTTCCCGAACAGCAATTCGGAAAGTTCGCACAAATACAGGTCTCGGGTCAACGGATCGGCCTTGAGGGACTCAATAATAAAAGCCGGCAATTTGATAAACCGCTTTTTGACAATCATTTTTAATGGATTTAAAGCTAAATAAAGTAAGATTTTCCATCTTTTTCAAAAAAAGCACTATTTTTTGTGCTATTGAATGCAGGTAGATTTGTAAATAAAACTAAATCTGAATGTTATGAATGAACTGTTGACCAAATTAGCCGAATGTGTCGAATTCGGTAAAATCAATAAAGCAGCCCCGTTCCCCCCGCAAATGAAAGGACAGGACGGAGCCGACGAGATTACCCGTCAGGCGCTTGATTCGGGTGTTCCGGCCCAGGATATTTTAGGTGAGGGGCTCATGCCGGGCATGGAACGGGTAGGCATCAAATTCCGTGAAAATAAAGTGTTTGTACCCCAGGTACTCATGTCGGCCAAAGCAATGAGCACGGCGATGGTACACCTGAAACCGTATTTTGCTTCGGGCGAGGCCAAGCAGAAAGGCACTTTCATTATTGGAACGGTGCAGGGCGATTTGCACGATATCGGCAAAAACCTGGTGGCCATGATGGTGGAAGGAAACGGGTACAAAGTGGTGGATTTGGGCACCGATTGCCCGGCTGAAAAATACCTTGCCGCCATCCGGGAAAACCCCGGTGCCGTGATCGGTTTATCGGCCTTGCTAACGACCACCATGACAAGCATGGAGAAAATTACCCGGGAAATAAAGAACGCTTTCCCCGAAACGCTGGTAGCTGTTGGCGGCGCCCCGGTAAACGACGATTTCCGACTGAAAATAGGCGCCGATGTGTATGCGCCTGACCCGCAGGGAGTGGTTGAATTTCTGAATACTAAAATTGCCTGATACTGCGAAATGAACGGATTACAACTACTTGAAAAAGCGTTTCGGCTGGAGCAGACCGAACGCGCTCCCTGGGTGCCTTTTGTGGGGGTTCACGGGGGAAAACTGATTGGCCTCGATGCCGAAACCTATCTGAAAGATCCCCGCGCTATTGTGGAAGGGATCAGCAAAGCAGTGGAGCTTTACCAACCGGATGGCATTCCGGTTGTGTTTGATTTGCAGATTGAAGCCGAAATTTTAGGCTGCAAGTTGGCTTGGAGCAAGGAAAATCCTCCGGCGGTTGTTTCGCACCCGCTGGTGGAAGGTGTCGAATTGAGTTCGCTAAGCCTGCCAACGGAACAGGACGGCCGCTTGCCCGTGGAGCTGGAGGCTACAGCTGCTTTGCGGAAGAAATACCCCGACCTGGCGTTGTACGGATTGATTACCGGGCCGTTTACGCTGGCCCTTCACCTGCTGGGTACCGAGGTGTTCATGAAATTGTTTGAAGACCCCGATTATGTGAATGAACTCATGGAGTTTTGTACACAGGTGGGCATTCGCCATGCGGAAATGTTGCTCGATGCCGGCTGCGACGTGATCGCCGTGGTTGACCCCATGACCAGCCAGATCGATCCCATGTCGTTCGAAACGTTTGTGAGCCCCTCTGCTAAAAAAATCTTCGATTTTGTTCGTTCCAAAAACAAATACAGCTCTTTCTTTGTGTGCGGCCATGCCCAGCAAAACATCGAAGTGATGTGCGATTGCCGTCCCGACAATATCTCGATTGACGAAAATATCCCGCTCGATTTTGTCAAAGATATTGCACTTACCAAGGGGATCAGCTTTGGCGGAAACCTGAAACTGACCAGCGTATTGTTGCTGGGCAACGAGCTGGATTCGAAAAAAGAGGCCGTCAACTGTCTCGACCTGGGCGGCGACCGCGGATTTATCCTGGCGCCCGGCTGCGACTTGCCCATGGATACGCCGGTTGAAAACCTGCAAGCCGTTACCGAGCTGGTTTACGACGATTACGCACGCCAGGTGACCCGCGAGATGGAGCACAGTTCTTCGCTGCAACCACTGAGCCTCGACGGGCATTTTGTGGATGGGAAGGTGATCATTGACATCATCACCCTCGACTCTTCATCGTGTGCCCCCTGCCAGTATATGGTGGAAGCCGTGAAGCAGGCGGCAGCCGGGTTTGACGACAAGGTTGCGGTAACCGAGTATAAAATCAAAGAGGTGGATGGTATCCGGATGATGCTGGCCCTGGGTGTGCAAAATGTGCCAACCACCTGCATCAATGGCAACGTAGCTTTTATCAGCCAGATACCGCCCAAATCAGCTATCGTGAAAGCCATCGAAAATGCCCTGAACGCATGAGCATTCCCCTGCATCTGGTAACCGGTTTTTTGGGAAGCGGAAAGTCTTCGTTCCTCGATCATTTTATTCGGACCCATAGTGGCAAAAGCAAAATCGCCATTATTCAGAATGAATTTTCATCGGTGAATGTTGATGGGCGAAGGCTTCGGACTGGGGCGGGTTACGATTTGCTGGAAATTAACAACGGTT
Source organism: Gaoshiqia sediminis (assembly GCF_025907915.1). Classification (GTDB taxonomy): domain Bacteria; phylum Bacteroidota; class Bacteroidia; order Bacteroidales; family Prolixibacteraceae; genus Gaoshiqia; species Gaoshiqia sediminis. Next base: position 95,767 of record NZ_JAPAAF010000003.1, on the reverse strand, counting down.
CGGTGTTTTGCGTCTGCCTGCTGGGATCGTTTATCGATTCGCTGGCTGAGTTTGCCGCAAAACACCAGCCTGATTTGTTGCTGATGGAAGCTTCCGGCTTATCCGACCCCATTGGGGTGGGGCAGGTTTTTCAGTCGGGAAAGCTGAAGGGGAAAGTTTACCTGGAGCACGTGTGGTGTTTGGTTGATGCCGTCAATTTCGACCGTATCCCGGCCCTGAAACTTCGGTTCGAACACCAGTTGCGGTCGGCCGATACCATTGTGGTGAATAAAGCGGATTTGGTGGGTGATAAGCTGGCTGAAATTGTGGCACAGGTGAAAAGCGTGAACCCTTTTGCGCGGGTTGTCTCAACCAGTTACGGCGTGGTCGATCCGGCAGGCGCCAAACGTGCCTTAAACCTGTTTCCTCAGGAAGATCCATTGGGGCGCCCCGATATTCAGTCGGTGGTCATTCGGAGCAACCGCGAAATTAGTCCCGAAAAGTTGCACGAATTTGTGGCTCGCATCCGTCAAAATTGTTTTCGTTGCAAAGGATTCGTTAAATTGGAGGGCGGAAACTTTGTTTTTGCGCAGGGCGTTTTTTCGGATTTTACGACTGAAACGGTACCGGCCTTCACGGGCCCTACCGAACTGGTGTTGATCGGAATTTTTGAACAGGCAGAAAATCTGCAAATTACCTATGATGAATATTGCCGACGTGATTTTTGAACAGACCTACCGGTTTGACGAGCTGACCATCGATTTGGATCAGCTGTCCCGCGATTTGGGTTATGAATTCGACGATCTTCCGGAGCCTTTTGCCGGTTATCTGGAGCAGGTTGTGGACGATTGCCGCCATCTGACGGACATTTGCGGAACTTACCGTTTGATGGACTGTGTGCATTCCGGAGACGGGGCACGCACAGTAATGGCCGGAAATGTGGAGTTTAAAGTTGGCAAAACGATTGCCAATGAATTGTTGCGGGCCGAAAAACTGGCTGTTTTTGTATGCACAGCCGGAAAAACCATCAGCGAGAAATCGGCCGTTTTTCTGAAAGGCGACGATCCCGTGTTGGGCTATGTGTACGACATCATGGGCAGCGCCATTACCGAAGCTGTGGGCGATGAAATCCAACAAGTAATCAGCCGGGAAGTCAGCCTGTTGGGCGAGAAAATAACCAACCGCTACAGCCCGGGATATTGCCACTGGAACGTGGCCGACCAGCACAAATTGTTTTCGCTGTTTCCGGCAGCGCCCTGCGGGGTTACCCTTACCGCTTCGGCGCTGATGCATCCGGTAAAATCCATCAGCGGGGTGATCGGTATCGGGAAGAACGTCGTTTTCAGGCATTACCAGTGCGATTTGTGCAACATGCCCAATTGTGTTTACCGCGGAAAATAAGGCAGGGGTGGTGCGATTTTTAATCGCGCATCAAAAACTGGCGATTTTTAATCGCACAATTTAAAAAACCGGCGATTACAAATCGCCGCACCCGAACGTCTTGTCCTCCTTTTCCCGTCATTCCGGCGAAGGCCGCCTGCCTGTTGGCAGACAGGGAATCCGTGCCGGACAGGTAATCCTTTTTTGCAGGCGCATGGCTTATTTTGTCGTTACAAACGACCGGAAGCTTACCTCTCGTCGCCGCTTAGCTAAGTCGAGGGTGAGTTTGAGTTATTTCTCATCGTTATTGGCGTTTAATTTAGCTTTAAAATACAGCAAAGTGCCGTTTTCATGAGGAAATGGCTCAAAATCGAAATTTCTATTCTCAAACAGTACTTTTAAATCATCAAGCGTATAAAGTGTCCCATGAATTATTGCCTTTGATTTTTTCCTCTCTGGAATTGGTACACTACAATAAAATATTCCGTTTGGTTTTAGAATTCTTTGCAGTTCTGAAAGAAATTTGTCAATACTCTGAAAGAAATTTAATGATAAATTACAAACTGCAATATCGAACGTATTGTCTTGAAAAGGTGTCTCGCATGCATCTGCACAATAAAGTTCAACTATTTTAAATCCATATTGGTCAAATTTCTTTTTGGCTAAACGAAGAAGACCTGAACTGATGTCAACACCTGCATAGCTATTTCTTTTATTTAAAAATTTGATTGCATCTCCACTTCCTGAAGCAAATTCAATTATTACTTTATCGGATACATTTTCAAATATTTCTCCCAAAATTTTATAATGCTCTTCAATGGATGAATTAAATTTTTTTGGGAAAACGGATTTTTCCATAATCCAATCATAGAGAAAAGAAAATAAATCTCCCAGCCATGGTTTATTCTTTATCGGTCTATTGCTATTATCAAGTAAAAAATTAATTCCATTTTTCTTGGTAATCTTAACAGAGTCTTTAATTATTATTTTATCCATTGTACTTCATTTTTTTAATTTGCACCAAACGTTTCTGTATCCTAATTTGGCTACCCTACGTTTGAGCGAAGCGGTAACGAGGGGTTCGGTGTCTTGAGTTTAAGGGTGGTGCGATTTTTAATCGCACAATTTTAAAAACTGGCGATTACAAATCGCCGCACCCGAACGTCTTGTCCTTCTTTTCCCGTCATTCCGGCGAAGGCCGCCTGCCTGTTGGCAGACAGGGAACCTGTGCCGGACAGGTAATCCTTTTTTTGCGAACGCATGGCTTGTTTTGTCGTTACAAACGACCGGAAGCTTAACCCTTGTCACCGCTTCGCTAAGATGAGGGGGAGTTTGGAGCCGCTCCCGAATGGGGGGATGGGCAATTGCCCAAAGCCCGATTCTGGGTACGACCATTACCCGGGAACGATTACGGAAGAGAGGTTATCAGGCGTTGCTCCCGTATTACGAGAAAATTGCTCCACATCTTAATGAACCGCTGTATACGAGACCCGTACGTACAGTGGAGTGAGAGGCTCTCCCCGTCAGTGTTCACTGGCGGGGCAGTCTACTCGATTATGCACTGCCATTTATTTTATTTCAATTTTTTCGTTATTGTCTGTCAGAAACTCAATCAATTCAAGAAAAGCATCAATTGGAGCAGTCCCAAAATCTACTGTTATTTCCTCTATTCCATCCGATTTTTGAATCATTGAACAATTGTGAATTGAATTACTATATTCAGTCTGTCGAGACTCTTCAATATCAATCCATTTCTCAATCCACGGTATCAATTTATTTATATCAATTTTGTCAGTGATGATTTTACAATTGTCCCAACAGAAAGGATTTACCTCAATTTTCGAATTGCTTATTATATTTTTAATTGTCTCGTAATCAAGAATTGAGTCAAGCTGCAAGGCGTTTATTCTATTGACTTTTTCGTCATCTTTGAATATGAAATCAACTCTTATTAAATTGAAAGGATGTTTTAATTCCTCTTCTCCAGTTTCAATTAAAAGTTCTACGGCAAATTGAGTTTTGTCTTTCTTTAAGTAGTCAATGCCTTTTCGAAAAAAATCCAAATACCTATTTCTTTCAGTTTTAATCGTGTCTATCATTTCTTTGTATTCATGGTTGTGCACAACGTCTTAATAAGTTTATAACTAAAGATACTTCCGCTTTGTCAGCTTAAGTATGTAATATATTGTACCGGTTCGGGTGTGTAACTTAATTGGGTAATTGCCTGTACCGCTTTTTCCGCCCCTAAATTTATCACAATCCATTCAAAAAATGTTCTGTTAATCACCGGAAATGCACGAAAGTTTTTAACAACGTCAACCGGAACCATAAAAAATCGGTTGGTTTAGGCCATTATATCGTTGGTTAGGGCATTCACTTTTCTGGTTGAGGCGTTCCCGGCGTTGGTAGCCTCATGCTCTTCTTCGGTAGGGGTAATCTCTTCTCTGGTAACCTCATTTTCTTCTCTGGTAGAGGCATCCTCCTCTCTGGTAACCTCATTCTCCTCTCTGGTAGAGGCATTCTCCATTCTGGTAAGCTCATTCCCCTTCATTTTGAGGTAAAAAGTGCTGATTTTAGCTAATAAAGATCAAAAAACCGGAGAATATGGCATTTTGGTGCTTACCGAGGGCAGTTTTCGACAAAAACAGGCAGTCATGCGGCTCTGAGATGGATGAACAAGCCATTTTTCATCATTCAGCCATAAAAATAAAAAAATTCCGCTCAGAGTCGAAAAACATAATATCAGTGTTGCATTTTAATTCAAAGTAGCCTAATTTGTACATAATTAATTCAATCATCAACCAATTTCATTGTAACATGACGACAAATTTCAATTTTAGCTTTGGAGACCTTATCCAACGCGCCGACCGTGTTGACACGCTCCTGCAACGCGATGCCGAACAGTTTTCGGGCATCGGCTACGATGGCGATTTTCGCGCCAGTCTGAAGGATAAAACGACTGTTTTCCGCGCCCTTCCGTCGGACGACTACTGGCAGGGACAGCAGATGCTGAAAACCGAGGACAAGAAAAGGCTGTTGAGCGAGCTTACCGCCCAGCTGGTCGATCTGCGTTTTCGCGCCAAGCTGGCCCTGGGCGAACGCTCGGTGGAATACCGTTCGCTGCGTTTCGCCAAGCTGAAAGACATCAAGGAGCAAGACCTGATCATTTATGCTGAGCATGTCACCAAAACCTGCCGGGAAATGCTGTCTAAACTGGCCCTGCGAAATGTGACCGAAGAGATGCTGGCGACGATCGACACCACGGCGCAGCAGCTCGACACGGCCATCGACGAGCAAAGGAAAATGATCTCGATGCGCGAAGGCAAAACCTTTGAGCGCGAAGAAAAGGCCAACGAAATATACAGTCTGATTTCGGAAGTATGCGAGGTGGGCAAAAAGATTTGGGAAGATGTTAATCAGGCGCATTACCACGACTACGTGATTTACGGCTCGAAAGAGAAGATTGAGGACGAAGAGGAAGTGGTGGAAGAAGATACGGAAGCGGCTGAATAAGCCGAACGGGTTGACTAACCAAAAAGAGGCTGCCTCACAGTGTATTGAGATCCCGAAACATGTTCGTGGTGACTTGGTACAGGACTTTTGAGGTAGCCTCTTCTATGTTCAACGGTGTGGTGTGGAGCCTCGGCAACGGGATGGGTAATCCTCTTTTTACGAACGCATGGTTCGTTTTGTCGTTAAAAACGACCAGCAGCTTACTCCTCGTTACCGCTTCGCTCAAACGAGGAGGAGGCGGGGTTGCTTTTTTCTTCTACCCATATTATGTCCCTACGGGACTGTCCCATAGGGACAACATGTTGGTAGAAAATATGTTAATAATTACAACAGAGTCCCGTAGGGACTTTATATCTTCTTTACCGGACATCAATGTAAAAAAACCTTATTTTATTAATTTAACCTTAGTAGCAATCGATTAACGTAATGACTACAACCTTATTTACCTTATTTGATGAAGATTGAATACAACAATTTATACACTCATTTTATTTTTACAACCTTTGGGCGAAACCGGATTATTCCTGAAAAAAACCGCGTGAGAATTCCTTTATGATCCAGCCCGAGCACCATAAAAAACAGAGCTTCTCTGAAGAATATGAACGGTTTCTGAAGCATTATCAGGATACCCTCAAGAAATAAGGTTTATAAGGTGGGAGGGGGATTCGTTCTCAATGAGCTACTAAGGTGAGAAAAGAAAATAAGGTTTTTTGAACAGGGGAACGCTAATCCCCACTAGTAGATCAATTGATCCCTGAATAAGCCGAACGGGTTGACTAACCAAAAAGAGGCTGCCTCTCAGTGTATTGAGATCCCGAAACAAGTACGGGATGACTTGGTACAGGACTTTTGAGGTAGCCTATGTTCAACGGTGTGGTGTGGAGCCTCGGCAACGGGATGGGTAATCCTCTTTTTACGAACGCATGGTTCGTTTTGTCGTTAAAAACGACTAGCAGCTTACTCCTCGTTACCAGTTCGCTCAAACGAGGAGGCGGCGGGGAGACTACTCACTTTCATGAAAACCTGGTTTCGTTTCAGTAAATGCTGTTTATGTATTTCTCCAGCATGGTGTAGCCATCCTCCGCAAGCTTATTTCTGTCAGACGGATTATTCGGGTCCAGTTCGTGCTTTGTTTCCCAGTCATCCGGCATACCATCGTGATCGGAATCTGTTGGGGCAGGCAAACTTTTCAGCTCGGGCCAGCCGCCAACATCTTGTTGCGAGTCGATGATCCCGCTTGCTTTTGAAACGCCGGAGCTTTCACCTTCTTTTTTGTAGGTGTTGCCTTCGTAAGTAGCAAAACCGCGCCTGGTCTCTTCAACAATCCGGGAATCCACCGGATCTCTTTTGGGCAGTATGGCGCCTGCTTTTTCCAGAACAAGTTTAAAGGCTTCTTCGGCTGTTTGTTGCTGAATGGGCATGGATGGCCAGGGATCGTCAAGTTTAATTTTTTCGAAGGAAATTTTCGTTTGTACCCCGCCATTCCAGTTATCACCCGAGACCTCGCTATTCCCCTCCACAACATTGCCTGCAATATGCCATTTGCCGTAATCGGTTTCACTTCTGAATGACGGATTCGCCACGCGGTAAGATAGCTCGCCGGTTCGTGTTGCCGGTCCGGGTTTGTAATAGTTATTAACCAGGTTGAATTCCGAAAAGTTGAACTTGTCGTTTCCAACTTGTTGGGCCTCGCCGCCATAACAGCTGTTGAACCCCCAGTTGTAAATGACATTGTTCCTGGAGTCGGTATAACCGGAGCCCGATGCCATGCGTGGATTCCGGCTGCTGTGATGCGCCAGCAGGTTGTGGTGGTAGGTGCTGTGATTACTGCCCCAGATACCGCCAAACCCGTGCGAGCCTTTTACATGGTTCGATCCGTACAGGCTTTCCGAAATTAAGCACCACTGAACTGTTACGCTGTCGCAATGGTAAATCGACATGGTTTCATCGATGCTCCAGCTTGCCGACAGATGGTCCAGTATCATGTGCTTTCTGTATCTGCTGGAAACGGCATCGTAATCCTTGCCGGAAACATCGCCGGGCCGCACCCGGATGTATCGGATGATGACATGGTCGGCATCAATTTGCAGGGGATGGTTTTTGAGACAAATGCCATCGCCGGGCGCGGTCTGGCCTGCAATGGTAATGAACGGGTTCCGGATGGTTATCGGGCTTTCAAGTTCCATGTTGCCGGAAACCCTGAAAACTACGGTTCGGGGACCGGAGGCTTCCACCGCGGCTCGCAGGCTACCTTCTCCGCTGTCCTGCAAGTTGGTCACCTCGTAAACCACCCCGCCTCTTCCTCCTTTGGCATATTTACCATACCCTTCGGCGGTTGGAAATGCCAATTGCTGGGCGTAATTGCATAGGGTCAGAAAAATGAATGCAATGCTGATTGCTGATTTTTTCATGTTGGATGTGCTTTAAGGTTCAATTTGAATGATGATCCGTTGATATCGGCTTAATGCCGGGCTACCGTTATCTTCCACTTCGCAAACGATGTGAATGGTTTGGCCGGCCTCGGCATCGGAAGGAACGGTAAATGAGCTTTCCCGTTCGTTCGGGGTTTCAATCACAACATTTCCGGGATAAGTATCGGCTTCGGTGTATTGCCACCACGAATAACTGAGTTCATCTCCATCGGGATCGGTTGTTCCTTTGGCGCTCAGTTGAATGGTGCTTCCGGGTTTTGCTGTGATGTCCAAAGCAGTGTTCAATTTTACAATAGGCGGATGGTTTGCTTCCTCAAAGGATTTTACACACCAGTCGGCCCGTGCTGCAAAATCGTTTTGGATAGCATCAATCCAGCGCCACTGGGGTTTGAGGTACTCGGTAAGTTCCTTGTCGTTTTCGATATTCTTTCGCAGGCGTTCGCGTCCCCAGGCCGTACGTGTGTACCATCTACCTTCGGGATATTGGTAGCCCGGCTCCGACACCGGATCGAGCCAGGTATTGTCGCGTACCCGCACGAAGCGTCCACCCCATCCGCCCCAATCCGGAGACACTTCGTTACGCAAGCCGTTTGGGATGACGTGCAGGAAAGCAGGTGTATCGCCCTCGGACCGGAAACGCCCATCATCATGTGCCTCATACAAGGCAAGCAGGGGACCGCGGTCTTGCAGGAGGTTTCGATTCATCCATTCGGCAGAAAAGTAATGCTTCATTTTCTTCGGGATATCCTTTCTCTGATTGTCGTACGCGAAGGCGATAAACTGATCGGAAATAATCGTTGGTATTCCAAACTTGCTCCAATGCGGGCGGATGTACCTTTGATAGGTATCGTCCTGCTCCCAGATCAAATACAACCGGATCTTTTGTGCCACTTCTTCTATCCTGTCCGGGTGCTCTTCTTCTATGGTTTTCAAGGCACGGGCGATGGTGTTGGTTCCTCCCCAAGCCTGGAGCCAGATCGGGCGCGAATCGGAATCGTCGAGCAATACCTCAACGATTCGTTGTGACCCGGGCGTTACCTCGTCCATTTCTCCCTCTGCGATTATATTACCGACATAGGTGCGTGATCGCAGGAATTGAGCCATGGGATAACGAGGATCGTGCTTGATAAGATTCGGATGGACTTGGGCATAGGCGTCAAGGAACGGATTGACCCAGTCATCGCCGGCCCACACTCTGGATCCGTGCCAATGATATTGGGAGCTCGACAGGATAATTCCCTCGATATCAAATTCGTTGGCGTAAAGCAGGAACCGAACCATCGAGCATCGGTCGTCAATTTCCCCGTCGCTTGTAACAATAATTCGCGGTTTGTTAGCATGCTGCACCTGGTTGACGGCATGGCTGCACGAACTGGTCCAGGCAAATAAGATGACCAGCAAATTAAAGACTGTTAATTTGCGTAAGGTACGGGTTGCTGTTGTTTGATTCATGTTGGTTACGTTTATTGGTTTTGTTTGTGTTTACTTCGAAGCAGGCTGGCAGCGCCGCATTCTTCGGGCAAAATCGCGGAGATAGTCTTCGCGCCATTGGCTGACGGTTTTCGCGCCGATGTGCGGGCCTTCGCGCCACTCCATCCGGGGATCGTCGGTGTACCAGTTCGGAAACTTTTCGGAGGGTTGGCTGGCCAGCCAGGGAGGTGTGGTCACCGCGGTTACCTGCCCCGTTTGACCGTTCAGCTCAGGCACATTGCTTTCGATTTCGAACCGAAATACCTTGGCCCCTTTGGGCGAAAAACGAAAGCGCATGGTGCCGTCGTTGCTGATGGTTCCGGGCAGGGCCTGGTTTTCTACTTTCAGACAGGCTTCCGGCCCGGAGGGCAATTGATTGGGTAGGGGCAATGCCAGTTCCATGACGGTAAACTCGGCAATGGTGTCGTTCGATTCGGGCATTCGGTTAAATATCCGGTAGGGACGTTCCCAGGCGCGGGTGTATTGCCCGCCCCAGTTGGGGATGGTCGGGTCTTCCGGATCGGAACTGTTCAGCAACCAAGCCAGCGAGGGCGTGTCGCCCATTTTGATGGTGCCTCCCAGTTGGGTCATGAAAAAGTCGGCCATAGCACCGCGCCCATCGATGTATTTTGCCGGAAAGGCGGTGTTGCTCCATTCGTCCGACTGGTTTCCGCCGGTAAACCAGCCCCGGTAAGTGGCGTTCGACTCGATGATCCACAACCCGGGAAAGTTGTCGGCCAGGTATTGGAAAGCGTCGGGGCCCCACTTTTTATTCGGGCCACCGATGTAATACACGCGCAGCTTCGGTAAAATATCGGGAGCATCGTGCAGGGCCTGCGCCAAATCTTCAATACCGCCCCAAATCAGCACGAACAAGGGGCGCGGGTCGTCGCGGCGCGCACACTCGATGATCCAGTCCGAGCCTTCGGTCCGTTCGCTGAAGCCTTGATAGGGTGCGCTTTCAACGCCGCCTTGTTTGGTGATTTTTCGCAGCGCATCGGGCGCAGGATACCGGTTCGACCATTGTTTCAGGTTGGGATAATCTTTTTCATAGGCATCAATTACCTGGAGAATGTGTTCCTTTCTCCCCGGTCCGAAGGGCGATGAGATCAGCCCTTCCAGGTCGATGGTGTCGGCATATAGCAGCAGGTGTACCATCGACTGAAAATCGTCGGGATCGGTTCCGCCAATATCGGTCGAAACGATGACCCGATACGGCTTTTCAGTTCCCCTATTCGTTGTGGTTCCCTCTTTTGTTGCTTTTAAGCCACATGAAATGACTACCAGCGAAATCAGGACAAAGAAAAAACTTGAAGATTTTTGCATGATGCGCATAATAATTTTATTTAACGGTGACGATTACACGTTGATATCGGGTAAGCCGGGGCGATCCGTGGTCGGTAACTGCCAGGATGATGTGGATTGTCCCGGTTCCCGGTGGCATCACCCGCTGGGTGGGTACTGCAAACCACGCTTCGGGCTGGTCGAAATTTTTAATCTCGATGGGCTGGCCGCTTCGGGCGTTCGAAACGGGAAACGAACCGGCTTCGGCATAGCAAAACCAGTGATACGACAGCGCGTCTCCGTCAGGGTCAGTTGAGCTTTTTGCACTCAGGTTGATTCGCTCGCCGGATTTGGCTGTCAAATGTTCGTCGTGATCGAGTTTCACAACCGGAGGGTGGTTCGCTTTTTCAGGGGGAAGGATTGTCCAGTCCATGCGGGCGGCAAAGTCGTTTTGATAAGCTTCGCGCCACCGCCAGATGGTTTCGTGGTTGCCATCGTGCCAGCGACCGTCAATGCCTAGCACTTCGTCGTCGGCATCGCTCCAAATGGGTCGGGTTTCGGGTTCCATGTGCCATTTTTGCATGCGTGGGGTGTACCGTTCGTAGCGGCCTCCCCATCCTCCCCAATTCGGGTGTTCCGGGTCACTCAGCCCATTGTTGATCAGGTTGAGGAACGAAGGGGTGTCGCCTTCCATTAAGAAATCCCAACGCGGGTACTGTGCGCCAAGAGGACCTTTTCTACGAATGTTCCGATCGAGCCATTCGTTGGTTACCAGCGTGAAGTCGGCGCCATCGCAACGGGCATGAAAGTAATCGCCGCTGATGCCGCTCCAGGTGGCGTGATGGTAGGCGCCGCCAGCGTTAAACCCGGGACTGACGATGTAGAACAAATCCGGGAACTCTTTGCGAATCCAGGGGCCGCTGTCGTCCTGGTCGGAAATGGTATATACGCGAAGTTTAGAAACAAAAGCAGCTAATTCATCTTTTGAACGTGTTTCCCTGACTTTCCAAAGCGCCTGGGCCAGTACATTGGGGCCACCCCAAACGGTAACCCAGAGAGGACGCGCATCCTGGCGGTCAACGGCTGCAATCAGCGCTTCCGAGGCGGGAGAGTCTTTGCCTTCACCAACGGCCAGCATGCCGTATTCGGGCCACCCTTCGGTAATTTTAGAACGAACCAAATCGGCTGTCGGGAATCCGGGCTCATGTTGTTCCAGCTTGTCGCGCACTTCGGTATAGGCTTCCACGATTTCACGAATTCGCCAGGTGGCCACCTGGTTTTTCTGATGAATGGAGGTGGTGGCTGCCAGTCCTTCTATATCCCACTGGTTGGCATAAACCAGAAACCGAACCATCGACATGGCATCGTCCGGCTCGTTTTCGATATCGGTGAGGACAAAAACGCGTGGCTTGTCTGCTGCAGCTGCAGGGATAAAAGACAATGTCAGGAATGTACAAAGAATATTGAGTAATAAGCTTTTTTTTAAAAGTATCATTCTATTGGTTTTTTTATGGTTAATCATCTTATACACCAATCAGCACGTTCCTGAAATTCTGTTTGGAAGTCGTTCTTCCACCTGGAGATAGTTGATTCGCCAGTCCCATCAACGTAATGATTCGTTGAGCCTTTGCGAACATATTGTCCGCCCCAACTGGGCTGCGTGGGATCTTCAGGATTGTTGATTCCCCGGTTAGCGCTAACCAGGTACAGGAACGAAGGTGAATCCCCTTCAATCACTCCAGGACCTGCTATTGCTTTGGGTGGGTAAATGGCACAGAGAGGCCCATGGTTGTTGATGATATTTTCTTCGGCCCACTCCTTGCTACCGCTTCGAAACATACCCTGGTAAGTCTTCTTCGACTCAATGATAAACAAATCAGGAAATTCATTCATGAGCCACTCATGAGTTGCATCCTGGCAGGCAATCAGAAAAACGCGAAGTTTGCTGATAAAGACCTTGAGCTCTTCTTCGCTGCGTGTGTTTCTCACATCCCAAATGGCCTGTGCAATCTCTCGAGGACCTCCCCATACACTGATCCATAAAGGTCGTGGATCGGGTTTATCCGCTGCTGCAATGATCGCATTCGAAGCCTCACTGTCCAGGCCTTTACCAATAATTTCGCTGCTTGGTTGTTTTCCACAACCCCATTTGATTTTAATTCCATTATTATTCCCCTTACCCTCATAGGTGACAGCACGTAAGGCATCAGCAGTCGGATATTTGAGATCATGTTTTCTCAGGTTCTCGTCCACCTTGTCGTATTCGTCAAGCGCGGCCAGCATATTTTTCTTTTCAGCTACCATGCCGTAAGTTCCTGCCGATACAATCAATCCCTCGACATCAAATTCATTGGAATAAAGCAGGAAACGGACGATCGACTGCACATCATCCGGGTCGCTATTGGTCACTGGAAAGGGTGGAAAATCAGATGAGATGATTATACGATAAGGCTTACTGGTGATCGATTCCTGGGCGACCAAGTGCTGATGTGACAAAGATGCAAATAGAGACGGAATTATTATTTTCAAATAGAAATTCATATTATTATTTCGATTTTTTATTGTTCCATGTTTACGATTAAACGTCGGTAGGCATATAGGTTGGGATTGCCATTGTCAACAACTTCCAAAATGATGTGTAGGGTTTTACCTACTGCATCTTTCGGAATTTGAATTTTAGCTGATTCTGATGAGCTATCCTGAATAGTAATAAATCCCTTATAAGAACCAGGTTCCTTATAGAACGACCATGAATAGGTTAATGAATCGCCGTCGGGGTCGTTCGATCCTTTTGCATTTAGCTCTACGATTGAACCGGACTTTGCAGTCATGTTCAATACTTTTCTGGTTTTATCTCCATTCAATACTGCAACCGGATGGTGGTTTGCATCTTCGTAATTGTTGGTGATACTCCAATCCATACGGGCAGCAAAGTCGTTATCATAGCCTTCGCTCCATCGTTTTATTGCTTTGGCACCATCTATTGTGTTGCCGTACATGTAATATGGATCGTACATGGTTTCCCCGTCTTCCTTAATTTTTTCAACCTCGGACATACTCCGGATGCCGGCTTTTTTAGTGAAGCTGAAACGACCACCCCAGCCACCCTGGTCAATTTGTTCGGGATCGTTCAGGCCGTTGGGATACACTTGCATGAATGCGGGGGAATCACCTTCTGTTGCCCATTGTCGATCCGGGTAAACGGCTCCCAGCGGACCATGATTTTGAATGTGCATGTCTAAATATTCATCGGAAGGTTGCCAACCGTAAACACCTGTGGCCCGGATATAAAAAACATCTGGGAAGTTTTTTGCAATCCAGGCTCCTGCATCGTCCTGTCCCAGAATATCGTAGAGCCGTAGTTTGCTCAGGAATTTGGTTAATTCTTCCGGCGACCGGGTTTCATGAACTTTCCAGATGGCCTGGGCAACGGTGTTCATGCCTCCCCAACCCATCACCCAAACCGGGCGCGGGTCATCCTTATCAACCGAGGCAATAATCAGTTCCGAACCGGGACTGTCTTTGCCTGTACCCACTTCACTCATACCATAGCCCATTTGTCCCATCACAGAGATTGATTGTAAATATTCGGGAGTGGGGTATCCGTCGGCATGCACACTCAGGTTAGAATAAACCTTGCCATAAGCATCTACAATCTGGGCAAGCATGGCGGTGTTGCTTTGCGACTTCTTCCAGCAACTGGTAGCGACAATCAGGCCTTCGATATCGAATTCGTTGGCGCATGCCAACTGGCGCACCAGGGATTGTTCATCGTCAGGGTCGGCTCCCAGGTCGGTTGTGTTAATTACCCGGGGTTTATAACTTACTTTAGTATTCTTCACCTGGTTGCAGGCCATGAACGATGTACAAGGCATAAACAAGGTGAAGAAGATTAACTGAAAAAAGGAATGAAAAGTTTTCATACTGTTCCAACGTTTTTTTAACATTATTTCTCCGGCCACTCACTCTTCAGCAGGTAATGGAAGGTGCTGTTGACGGAGTTCGCTTTCGCTTTCTGTACTTCAATCGTTTCATTTTGCAGCAGGCGGATCATTTCTATACCGGCATAAAGTACCGGTCCGTAACCGTGTGTGGCATATATGCTTTTGCCCCGATGATAGTAGTAAGTATTGTCATGGGCGAAAGTGGTGCCTTCGCAGGTCCCGTCCACGGCCCCGTTTTCAAGCACCCGCGTTTGGGTGGCATTCCAGCCGGTCAAGGCAACCGGGCCGTACACATGGCTGATCCATCCTTCGTTGATGCCTTTGGCAATGGCAAAAGTGAACATGGCCGTGCAGGAGGTTTCGGTGTAGGTGTCGTTTTTGTCGAGCAGGTTATGCCAGAAACCGGTTCCGTCCTGCAGGTTGGCCAAACTGCGAACCATCGACCGGTACAAATGCAGGATTCTGTCGCGTCCTTCATAGTTCTCGGGCAAAACGCTGAGCAGCTCGGCCATCGACATCAGCGTCCATCCGTTGGCTCGTCCCCAGTAAAAGCGCGGATCGTAATCTCCCGAGGTTACATTCCACCCGTGGTCGAACAGTTCGGTTTGGGAAATGTACAGCCGGTCGGCCATTTGCAGGATTTGTTTGACGGCATCATCGAAATATTTGTGGTCGCCGGTGAGCACGCCCATATTGGCCAGGAAGGGAACGCTCATGTACAGATCGTCGGCCCAGATGGATTGGTATTGCGGCCGGTTACGGGCCAGGGTGCCGTCTTCCAACCGAAATTGGTTGTTGGAGATGTGCTCGTCGGTTTGCCTGATCAGTTCAAGGTATTTTTCATTTTTATGTTTCAAATAGGTTTTGATCAGGGCAGCGCCGATAGAGCCGCAATCATCCAGGGCGTGGAAATTCAAAATGCGGCCCCAGTTGCCGATTTTCTCTTTGTTTATTTTATCGGCATTTTGTTGAAAATAGGGAAGGTGCTCCACCACAAAATCGAAGAACTGGATGTTGTTGTCGAAATAAGTTTTGTCGCCGGTTACATCATCCATGTATTCGAAGGCAGAAAGTACAACTCCATGGGTGTACGAATACTCGCTGGAAAAACCTTTGGACGGTTCTGCATGCAGGTTGAAAGTGGTGAAGTCGGTGATTTCTGCACCAGTTTCTGAATCAACAATGATTTGGGGACTTGAAGCCTCGTAGTAACCCCGGATACGGTTTAACACTTCTTTGATGCCTTCAACCGTGGGGTATTCGTAAGGGATAGCATATTCCGGTATTCTGCCGGAAGGTTGTTGCTGTGCCGTGAGCGTTGTGCTGAAGAGGGTAATACAAGCGAGAATTAGCGTCCATTTACAGGTGCTTGTCCGTTTTCTGTTTGTTGCCGGGTTTCCGGCAGTAGCATGCAGTTGCAGATTTTTCATATTCAGGTCGTTTTTAGTTTATAATTTTTCGTTCGTCCTTTTTCATACCCTTAAAATTGAAGGCACGTTACCATCTTTCCAAACTTATTTATTCTTCCTTCGAGTTAAATTTCTCAATAACTACGGCCAGCAGAATGACAAATCCTTTGATGACTTGTTGCCAGAAAGGGGAGACGTTAAGCAGCACCAGACCATTGTTTAAAATGCCAATAATCAGCGCCCCCTGAACGGTACCCATAATGGTTCCTTTTCCTCCGGAAAGAGAAGTGCCCCCAATCACAACGGCAGCAATGGAGTCGAGTTCGAAACCAAAACCGGCATTGGGCTGGGCCGAGTCAAGCCGTGAGGTGACAATGATACCGCCAATTCCTGCCAACGCACCGGCGATGGAATAAACGATGGTTTTTATGCGTTTGATTTTTAAACCGGAAAGTCTGGCTGCCGTTTCGTTGCCGCCAATGGCATAGATGTGGCGTCCCAGCATGGTTTGATTGGTTAAAACAACAGCTGCCAGCACAATGATGGCCGAAATCCATACCGGCATGGGGATACCCAGCAACCAACCGGTTCCGATAAAAGCCATGTTGTCGCCAAGCCCGGTGATCGGAAAGCCGCCGGTCCACAGCATGGTGAGACCGCGAGCAATGGTGAGCATGGCCAGGGTGGCCACAAAGGGCGGAACTTTGAACCGGGTGATGGTAAAACCGTTAAACCATCCCAGCAAGGTTCCTGTCAGGGTGCCTCCAATCAACGCTCCCAGCAGGGTGAAGCCAATGTACAGGTTTGCATCGGTAAACTCGGCGCCAAATTTCAACATGCCTGCGGTTACAGCTCCGGCCAAGGCCAGGATTGAACCTACCGAAAGGTCGATGCCCCCGGTTAATATCACCAACGTCATTCCAACGGAAATGATCACATTAACCGATATTTGGCGCATCACATTCCAGGTGTTTTCGGGGGTTAAAAACCGGTCGGAGAGAAGGCTCAGGGCGATACACATGGCCGCCAAGGCAATGATGGATTGAAATTTTATCAGATTTTGTTTGAGTGTGACTGTATTCATAGGTTTTGCTTTATTCTTTTTCTTTTAATGCGGCTTTCATGATAATCTCTTCGGTGGCCTCAGTCCGGCTAAGCGTTGCCGCCAGGCGCGATTCCGATAAAACCAGAATGTTATCCGATAAGGCTAAGATTTCTGGCAACTCGGACGACACCATGATGATTCCCATTCCCTGAGCGGCCAGCTCGTTAATAAGCCTGTAAATTTCACTTTTCGCACCGACATCGATTCCGCGGGTTGGTTCATCGAGTAAGAGGATTCGGGGATTGGTGGCCAGCCACTTGGCAATCACAACTTTTTGCTGGTTTCCTCCGCTTAGTTTTCCCACCGTTTGGTTTGAAGAAGCAACTTTGGTACTCAACTTTTTGATGAACAGTTCGCTGAGTTCTTCTTCTTTCTTTTTACGAATGAAACTGAATGAGGAAATCTGCTCCAGGCTAGCCATGCTGGTGTTTTTCGCCACACTCATATTCAGCACCAATCCCTGAAGTTTACGGTCTTCCGGTACCAGGGCGATTCCTGCAGCAATGGCATCGTTCACACGGCGTATTTTTAGTTCTTTGCCCCCAATGCTTATTTTGCCGGAAACATGCTTGGGATAGAGGCCGAAAATGGCTTCCAGTACTTCCGTTCGTCCGGCGCCCATCAGCCCGCAAATGCCCAGAATTTCTCCTTCATGAAGCGTAAAGCTCACATCGTCAACCAGCAAATCATTTTTGTTCTGCGGATTTTGAACTGTCAGGTTTTCAACCCGCAAAACTTCGGTTGTGCTCATGGTATTGGCTTTTTGGAAGCTGTTGGTCAGGTCGCGTCCCACCATCAGCTGGATCAGTTGATCGTGGGTTACGCCTTTCATTTGGCCCGATCCCATGCTTCGGCCATCGCGCAAAACCGAATAGCGGTCGGCAATTTCGAACAACTCGTTCAGTTTATGCGAAATGTAAACAATCGCGACTCCTTTGCTCCGCAACTCCCTGATAATTTTAAAAAGCAACTCCACTTCCTGGTCGCTGATAGCCGAGGTCGGTTCATCCATAATCAGCACTTTGGAGTCGAGCAGCAGTGCCTTGGCGATTTCGACCAGCTGTTGCTGCCCCACCCGAAGCTGGTTGACGGGAGTCGAGGGGGAAATATCGAGGTGAAGGCGGCTCAACAGGGCTTTAGCCTGTTTGTTCATTGCCGCGTAATCGAGCAATCCAAGCCGGTTGGTTTTTTCAATCCCCAAAAACAGGTTTTCGGTAATGCTGAGGTGGGGAACCAAGTTCAATTCCTGGTGGATGATGACAACGCCCTGTTCTCCGGCTTCTTTCGGGTTGTTAAAGGCCACTTTTTCACTGTTGAGCAATACATCTCCCTCATACTCGGGATAAACACCCGAAATAATTTTCATCAGGGTTGATTTCCCGGCACCGTTTTCTCCGATAATTGCAGTCACTTCTCCCGGAAATATTTCCAGATCAACGTTTTGAAGAGCATAAACCCCCGAAAAATCTTTGGAAATATTTCTGACTTCAAGGACCGGTCTGGGTATATTATTCTGTTTTTCCATCCGAAATGATTGCTTTGACAGGAATGATTCGTAAGCTTGCCGGAAACGGCTCATCTTCTTTCTGCTCAGCCATTCCGCAGAATTCAATTGCTTGGCCTTTTTGGGCTGCTTGCGTTAAGTGGCTGGTTACTTTTTTGCGAACCAATTGGTTGACAGCAATGGAGACCTTGTTAAAATCGGTCATGTTCACAAATTTGTCAATGTTAACCTGCCCCGAGCCGTCGCGCACAGCATTTCCGAAAATGAAAGCTGTTTCGAGTTCAACGGTATTGCCGCCGATGGTGGCTACCGAAATAAATTCGTCGTTTACCGCATCTATAATCCCAAAACCTTTAAGGGTGAAGTAGGCCGTTTTCGAAATCCCTAACTTTTTGCCGTACTGACGGAAGGCTGCTTCCTGATTTTCGTTCAGGAGTTTTAGCAGCTGATCCGCATCGGGGGCGTTTTCAATACTTTCAGCGAGTTTTTCGTTCCAAAACCGGTTGGCAAATTCGTCGGCATCGAACGTAGTTTGCCTGGTTTGCGCCTGGTACACCTGCAGATTTTCAATTTTGAAGGAGGCGAATAACACCACAGGGATTGCCACAACGGCGATCAGTCGTTTTATGAGTTTCCTTTTCATGGCCGGGTGGTTTGGGGTAAGTATTTCGAGATGTTGTCCGGGGTCACGAGGTCAACTTCGACTGGCATTTTATGGCTGAAATTCGCATCACCCCGGATGAGTTGGTCGGCCAGTTCGGCCGATTTCCGGGCCATTAAAACGGGATATTGCATCACTGTTGCCGCCATTTTTCCATCGGCAATGGCGCGGATGGCATCGTCGGAGCCGTCGAAACCGAAGACTTTGATCCGGTTTGCTTTTCCGGCGGCCAGTACTGCCTGATAAGCACCCAAAGCCATGGCATCATTTCCGCAAAAAACGGCATCAATTTCGGGATTGGCCTGCATGATGGTTTCCATCACATCCATAGCCTTGTTGCGGTCGAAGTCGGCGCTTTGCTGTGCCACCATGACCAGTTCCGGAAATTCATCCACCACGCTGTGAAAACCATTTGAACGGTTCCAGGTGTTGTTGTCACCAACTAGCCCGAGTATTTCGACGTAGCGGCCTTTTTGTCTCATCTGCTTGACGAAGTATTCGCCGAGTTTGACACAACCGGTAAAATTATCGGAAAGAAGTTGGGAGGCCGCTGCATCGCGTGAATTGATCTCGCGGTCCATGCAGAAAGTTGGTATGTCGGCAGTTTTGGCCCGCTGAACATTTAATACGGAACCATCGGCATCGGTAGGATTAAACAGAATGGCATCGTAGCCCATCGCAATGATGTTGTCGAAATGTTCGGCTTCTTTTGCCGAGTTGTTTTGCGAGTCAAAAATATGGGCTTCGTAGCCTAATTCGCGAGCTCGCTGAGCAGCCGATTCGCCCAACACCACAAACCAGGGATTGTTGAGGGTGGAGATGACGACTGCCATTTTTTTCTGACTGTCCTGACGTGAGGATGTTTTGCAGCTGATAATTGCTGCAAGCAAGCACAGGAATAAAATAGGTTTAGTTAGGTTCGATTTTCGGTTCATGTATTCAGGTTTGAATTTTGTTTATGCAGGTTCGTGCCGTTCGTGCCAGTCCTTCCCCTGAAATTCCGTAGTGGTTGAAGATTTCGGCTTGCGAACCGGCAACGGTTTCCTCGTCGGGTAGGCCAACGCGTTTGAAGGGCACCGAAATTCCGGCTTCGAGAATGGTTGATGCGCAAGCTTCACCCAAACCGCCGTTAACGCTGTGTTCCTCTACTGTAATCACGGTTTTACATTCGCGGGCCGCTTTCAGGATGGTTTCGGTATCGAGCGGTTTGATGGTGTGCATGCTGATGACGCGCGCGCTGATGCCCTGTTCGTTCAGCTTTTGAGCGGCTTCGAATGCCGGAGCAACGGTTTCGCCGCACGCAATAAAGGCCACATCGGTTCCTTCAACGATGATGGAAGCTTTACCGATTTCAAATTTTTCGTCGGCGGTGTGCAGGTGCGGCATGTTCTTTTTGCCGAATTTCAGAAAGAAGGGCTTATCCGACGCAGCGGCGGCTTTTACAGCCTCGCGGGCTTCGAAATTGTCGGCCGGAACCACCACTACGATGTTGTTGATGGCGCGCAGGACGGCTACGTCGTGCAGCGAGTGGTGCGTGGACCCCAGGGCGCCGTAGCTAACTCCGGCACTGATGCCCACCAGGTTAACCGGATAGTTTGAATAGGCAACGTCATTTTTGATTTGCTCGAGTGAGCGGGTGGCCAGGAAGCAGCTAGGGGATGTGGCAAATACTTTTTTGCCCGCAGCGGCCAAACCTGCCGCTACGCCAACCAGGTTTTGCTCGGCAATGCCCACTTCCACAAGCTGCTCGGGCAGTTTGTCGGCAAAAGGCGTCAGTTTACCCGAGCCGCGCGAGTCGCTGGTAACAGCCATAATGTTGCGGTCGGCCTGGCCCAACTCAATCAGTGTTTCGGAGTACACCTCCAGGTTGGCTTTTCCTTTTATCAATTGATCTGTGATCTTCATTTGAATGTATTTCTAAAAATTTTCTCCTTTTCAGAAGATGCAATTACCGTAATCTGTTTGTTTCTCTGAAAGTCGCCGTTTGGGGGATTTAGCGGGCTAATTGGGCATCCAATTCGGTCAACGCTTTTTCGTATTCTTCATCCGAAGGAACGCCGTGGTGCCATTTTTTCACATCTTCCATAAAGCTGATGCCTTTGCCTTTCACGGTGTTTGCCAGCACGAAGGTTGGCTTGCGGGGAACTGCGGGAGCGGCGTTCAGCACCTCACGCAACTGTTCAAAATCGTGCCCGTTCACTTCGATGACGTTCCATCCGAAAGCCAGCCATTTTTCCGCAATCGGATGCGGACTGCACACTTCAACATTACGGCCGGTAATTTGAAGGGTGTTGTGGTCGAGAATAGCAACCAGGTTATCCAGTTTGTAATGGGCCGCCATCATGGCCGCTTCCCAGTTTGAGCCTTCGGCCAGTTCGCCGTCGCCCAGCATGGTGAAAACACGGTACGGAGCTCCATCTTTTTTTGCTGCCAAAGCCAGACCTGCGCTGATGGGCAATCCGTGCCCAAGGGCGCCGGTGTTGAACTCGATGCCTTTCACCTTTCGGGTAGGATGACCCACATACTTCGACTGGTATTTGCAGAGCGTTTCGAGTTCGCTCATCGGGAAGAAACCGGCATCTGCCAGTACCACGTAAAGCGCTTCAACGGCATGGCCCTTACTTTGGATGTAGCGGTCGCGGTTCGGATCGTTCACCGTTTCGGGCGACACGTTCAGCACATCGTTGTACAACACATTCAGGATGTCGATGCACGACAGGTCGCCCCCGGTGTGTCCCGCATTGGCCAGTTTGATGTATTTCAGCAGAGCTTTTCGCAAATGAATCGACTTTTGCTTCAGCTCCAGATTGGTATATTTTTTCATTTTAAGATTCCAAGTTCCAAGTTCCAAATTCCAAGTTCCAGATTCCAAGTTCCAGGATGGCCTGTTTTCTCTCCGGCGGTTGTCGGAAGGCCAGGAGGAGCTTTCTATTCGTGTTTGTATATTTCCCATCCCAGGTAGTTTCCGATGGCTTCTTCCAGTATTTCGGAAACATGTCCGCGAACCATAGCCACGTGGTGCTCGAAGCCGTTTTTGCACATGTATTTCATCAGGTTTTGCAGGTTGGGGATTTCGCAAACAGCAATACCGCCATCCATTCCGTACGGATCGTCGGTCATGGTGCCTTCGCCGAGGTATGATTTGATCAATCCTTTATTGTCGTCGGTTGAGATGCGGAAATAAGTCATGTTGCCGGCGGCCACTTTTCCTTTCACGGCGCCAAAGGTGTCTTCGCTTCCCAGTACGGTTCCCAGTACATCCAGGCTTCCGATCTCAATTTCGTTTTGGAAGAATGATTTGGGGTAGTTGCTGCAATGGGTGCAAACCACTTTGTTGCGGTCTTCGGCGAAGTTGTTGTTCCAGTCGAGGATGGCCGAAGGCGTTTGGGCAGCCAGGGCCAGTGCATACATAGAGATCGTTCCGGCCACATCCACTTCACAGGCCGACGGCATGAGTTTCTCGCCCATCATGCTCATGGTAACACAGGCAGCGCAACCATAGTTTTTCTCGATCGAATCCCAGCATTGCAGGGCCGAAATGTTGATATCGTTTTCGTTGATCCAGTTTTCAACAGCTAACCCAAAGCGGGCTTGTTTAGCAATTTTGCCTTTGGCTGCAATTCCACAGGTGCCGTAGGCCTGGATAGCTTCCACTTTTTCTTTTACGGCCGGGTCGTTCTCGCCGATTTTGTTGGCAGCAGCAATAATTTCGGACATATCAACCGGGACCACAGTGATGCCGTACTTTTGCAGCAGTTTTTCGCTGTAGCGCATGGTTTGGAACCCGATGGGACGAGTACCGATGGCGCCAACGCGCAGGTTGCTCAGGCCTTTCACCACGCGGCAAACACCGGCGAATTTCAGCAGGTCGGCGGTGAATTCTCTGCTGTCGAGGCTGTATGTATGGTAAATGGTGTCGGTAAATTTAACCCCGTATTGGTAGAAGTTATTACAAACAGAAAGCTTTCCGCAGAAGGCATCGCGGCGGCTTTTTACATCCACTTTGTCATTGTCGTCGTCGCAGGCCTGTACTAACACCGGTACATTCAAACCCGACATTTTGATGGAGTTGACTACCCCCAGCTCGTCGCCGAAGTTGGGTAGCACAACCAGGATACCGTCGATGAGATCGGCATTCTTCTTGAACAAAGCGGCACATTTCACGGCATCGGCATACCCTTCGATGTTTCCGGTCGGGGTTTCCGATTCGGGAAGAATGACATAGCCAAAACCCATGTCTTCCAGTTTTTTCAATACTTTTTGACGGGCATCAACCGCCAATTTGAAGTTGAAAATATTCCGTGTGGCGATAATTACGCCAAAAGTTTGTTTTTGATTTTTCATAATTCTGTATTTAAATTTTTTCGATTTCAATTAATGCAGCCGGGCGCGTTCAACGGCTTTTTGCCAACCGGTTACCAATCCAGCTATTTCATCTTTGTTTTGTTTGGGCTGATAGGTTTTTCCTGCCACCCGCAGTTGTTCAAGTTCGTCGGGGTTACCCCAAAAGCCGAAAGCCAAACCAGCCATATAGGCTGACCCCAGCGCTGAGGCTTCCTCAATTTCGGAAGGTGAAACTTCCTGCTGCAACAAGTCCGATTGGAATTGCATGAGAAATTTGTTGCGTGTAGGGCCACCGTCCACGCGAAGTTCTTGAAGTTGAATTCCTCCTTTTTCTTCCATCAGGCTAATCAGATCGTTCACCTGAAAAGCAATGCTTTCGAGCGCTGCGCGAACGATATGCGCTTTAGTCGTGTTTCGGCCCATTCCCGAAAGGCAAGCACGGGCTTGGTTGTCCCAGTACGGAGCGCCCAGTCCTACGAAGGCCGGAACAAAATAGACGTTGTTATTGTCGGGTACCGAGTTGGCCAGGCTTTCGGTTTCCGAGGCATGGCTGATCAGCCCGACCTCGTTTTTCAGCCAGTTTAGCGTGTCGCCGGTGCAGTGGATGTTTCCTTCGAATACATAATGGATTTGCTTGCCGCAGCTGTAACCAATTGAGGTTACCAGCCCCTGCGGAGCATCCAGGGCTTTGGTGCCAATGTTCATCATGATGGACGAGCCGGTGCCGTAAGTCGCTTTAGCCATGCCGGTTTTGAAGCAGGTTTGACCAAACAGCGCTCCGTGAGAGTCGCCAATGAGGCCGGCTATCGGTTTTTGCGTATGGAACAGGATTCCGGGTTCGGTATGTCCGGCTACTTCGTCGCTGAAGCGAACTTCGGGGAACATGTTGCGGTACAGACCAAACAATTCGATCAGCTCGTTGTCCCAATCCAACGTATGGATATTGAAAAGCATGGTGCGGCATGCGTTTGAGTAGTCGGTGGCATGTACTTTTCCGCCGGTCAGTTTCCACAACAGCCAGCTGTCCATGGTTCCTAAAAGTAGTTCGCCTTTTTTGGCTTGTTCTTTCAAACCGGGTGTGTTTTGCATGATCCAGCTCAGCTTGCTGGCCGAGAAATAGGGATCAATGAGCAAACCGGTTTTGCTGCGGATCAAATCTTCGTATCCTTTCGTTTTTAATTCCAAACATAGTTGTGCGCCGCGCTGGCATTGCCAAACCGCTGCGTTGGCAACAGGTAATCCCGTGTTTTTATCCCAGATGAGTGCCGTTTCGCGTTGGTTGGTGATGGCAATTCCGGCAAGTTCGTCTTCCGTAACCTTTTGTTCGGTCATTACTTGCCGCATCGCTTCGCAAGTATTGTTAAAAATTTCAACCGGATCGTGCTCGACAAATCCCGCGTGCGGGTAAAACTGCCGGTGCGGAATAGTGGTCCGTTGTTTCAGCCTTCCGCATTTGTCAAACAAAATGGCCTTGGTTGCCGATGTGCTTTGATCGATGGCCAGAATGTATTTTCCGTCTTTTTCCATGTATTTTTCAGCCTTGATTTTTGAAATAAACCCATTTTTGTTTGTTGGGAATGTTTTTCGATGATTTTCGAAAACAAAAATAAAAGAAAAAATACGAAAATATTCAAAAAGAAAGAAATAATTTCGGAAAGAATCGGCAGTGAGTTAATATGTGGAGCTAATTCCGGTAAAAGAAGTTGTTCGCTTCCGGTTTGAAGTGTGCAATGAACCCTGTCCGATTGAACATCAGGCAAGGATCATTTTGATGTCGTTTTTTTGGAGCATTTCGATTTCTTCCTGTTTGATTTTCGAATCGGTGATCAGGTAATCGATGAGCGACAAGGCGCCGAGGCTGGCAAAAGAGCTTTTTCCTATTTTGGATGAATCGGCAACCAAGTACACCATGTTTGCCGATTCAATCATGGCCCGTTTTACACAAATATCGCTGATGCTGGGGTAGGTAAGTCCCGATTTCAGGGTAATTCCGGCGGTGGCCAGAAAGAGTTTGTCCACGTGGAGATCGTTGAAAAAGTCGGCAGCTTTTTGTCCGGTTAGTGATAGGGTCGGGGCCTTAAATTCACCTCCGGTCAACACGAGATTGATCTCAGGATCGGCGCCGAGAATGAGTGCAATGTTTAAAGAGTTGGTAATTACCGTCAGGTTTTTGAATCCGGAAATCAACTTGGCAATTTCGGTGGTGGTTGAACCCGAATCCAGGATAATGGTATCGCCGTCGTGGATGAATTCCAGTGCTTTTTGGGCGATCGCTGCTTTCTCGGTCAGGTTTTCCTGATTTTGAAGGGCGATATTTTTTACATTGAGTCCGATGTTTTTCAAATAAGCACCGCCATGTTCCCGTTCAATGAAGCCGTCTTTTTCAAGTTTCTCAAGATCCTGGCGGATAGTGACTTCTGTTACTTTAAAAATTTTGCTCAGTTGCAGTACTTTCGCATGACCATCCTCGCGGATCATTTCCAGGATTTTTTCTCTTCGTTGATTGGGTAACATATTGTTCTGATTTTGAGGATTTTAAAATTACAGGTTCTTGACGTTCAGATATTCAGTTAATCTTTTGATGGTGATTAATTTTAAACCGTGTTTTTGTGCCAGCACCAACAACTCCGAATAACGTGCCATGGTTCCGTCCGGGTTCATAATTTCAACCAAGGCTCCTGCCGGTTTCAATCCGGCAAGCCTGGCTAGCTCAACGGTTGCTTCGGTATGGCCAGGTCGTTCCCGCAGCCCTCCCGGATGTGCAATGATGGGGAAAATGTGTCCGGGACGTCCAAGTTCTTCTGGTTTTGTTTGCGGGTTGGCCAGGGCATTCAGCGTTTTAGCCCGGTCGCTGGCCGATATTCCGGTTGTGCAACCTTGGGTCATCAGATCGACAGAAACGGTAAAGTTGGTGCTGTTTAGCGCGGTATTACTTTGCACCATTCGTGCTAATTTTAGCTCGGTGCAGCGTTCTTCGGTCAGTGCGGCACAGATCAACCCTCGTCCATGAGTGGCCATGAAATTGACGATTTCAGGAGTGACCAGCTCGACTGCGGCAATAAAATCGCCTTCATTTTCGCGGGTTTCATCATCGGTTACGATAATAATGTTGCCTTTCTTGATTTCCTCAATCGCGTCTTCGATATCTTGATATTGAAATTTCGTCATGCTAAGCTTGTAAAATAGAAACGCAAATATATAAAATATAAAAGAAGCAAAAAGAAAATATAAACGTAATTGGTCGTGCGCAATGCAGCTGGTTGAGCTGATTTGTTGCCTAAAATTTGACTGACCAAGTTGAATTTACTGGAGAGTAAAAATTGGAAAGAGCCTCTCACGGGACTCGAACCCGCGACCTGCTCATTACGAATGAGCTGCTCTACCAACTGAGCTAAAGAGGCCATTGCGATAGCAAATATAGAAAAATGGTGAATTGGAGCTTCAGTGAATTCACCATTTTTTCTGTATTATTCCGGAAAGGCAATTTTGATGACATCCTCAAAATAATCTACAAAATGAACTGTCATGCCTTCTTTCAGATAGTCAGGCAATTCGTTGTAATCTTTTCGGTTCTCGGCGGGGAAAATGAGCTCGAGAACTTTTACCCGCCGGGCGGCAATGGTTTTTTCGCGAACACCCCCGATGGGCAATACTTTTCCCGTAAGGGTCAGTTCTCCGGTCATAGCCAGGCCTTTACGCACCGCTTTTCCCCTTGCCAGCGAATATAGAGCCAGCGCCATGGTGATGCCCGCCGATGGCCCATCCTTGGGAGTGGCGCCGGCTGGAACGTGCAAATGGATATAATGCTGATCGAAAAAGCCAGACAAGGACTTATCTTGTGAAAGCAGCGATTTTATATATGAAAAAGCAATCTCGGCCGATTCCTGCATCACATTTCCCAGTTGGCCGGTTTGTTTAAAACCAATGTTTTTTCCTTTTACGGCAGAGGCCTCAATGTAAAGGGTGGCCCCGCCCATGGCCGTCCACGCCAGTCCGAGGGTAACGCCGGGAATGGACCTTTTATACAATTCTTCGGGCGAAAAGGGCGGTTGCCCCAGGTATTCCACCAAATTTTTCTGGTTCACGTTCAGTTTGCCCGTTTCCTGTTCGGCATGCATCAGGGTCGCTTTGCGCATGATTTTTTTGATCTGGTTTTCCATGTTCCGCACACCTGCCTCGCGGGCATAACCATCTGCAATCATGGCCAGGGCCGGGTTGGTAATTTGAATCTCGCTGGCTTTCAGTCCGTGCTCTTTCCGTTGCTTGGGAACCAGGTAGCGCTTGGCTATTTCCACTTTTTCTTCCAGGATATAGCCCGAAAGTTTGATGATTTCCATCCGGTCGAGCAGCGGGCGCGGAATGGTGTCGAGCTGGTTGGCAGTGGTTACGAACAAAATGTTGGACAAGTCGAAGCGGACATCGAGGTAATGATCCAGAAAGTCGCTATTTTGTTCGGGGTCGAGTACTTCCAGCAGGGCTGCTGCCGGATCGCCCTGGTAGCTGGCCCCGATTTTATCAATTTCATCCAGCATAATTACCGGGTTGGCTACTCCGGTACGCTTCAAACTTTGAATCAGCTTGCCGGGCATGGCACCAATGTAAGTGCGCCGGTGACCTTTAATTTCGGCTTCGTCGCGCATGCCGCCAAGCGAGAAACGGTAAAATTTGCGTCCCAAGGCATCGGCAATTGACTTGCCAATGGAGGTTTTGCCCACTCCCGGCGGGCCTACCAGGCATATAATGGAACCGGAAACTTTTCCGCGCTTCACAATGGTGCTAATAAATTCGAGTATGCGTTGCTTGACGTCGCCCAAACCGTAATGCTGTTCATCCAGGATTTTACGTGCTTTCGGCAGGTCGTAATTGTCGGGTGAATAAATTCCCCACGGCAGATCGGTCAGCCAATTTAGATAGGTGCGCGAAACCTGGTATTCGGCCGATCCCGACTCGAGGGTCTTCATTTTGTTCAGTTCCTCGCGGACGACGGTGGCTGCTTCTTCGGTTAGCTCTAGTTTTTTGATTTTTTTTTCAATGTTTTCAATCTCGGTGGTCTTGTCGTCTTTTTCTAAGCCCAATTCCTGTTTGATCACTTTTAGCTGTTCGCGGAGGAAGAATTCGCGTTGTTGCTTTGAAATTTTTTCTTCGATTTGCTTTTGAATGTCCTGTTGAAGCTGGTTTAGTTCAATTTCTTCCTTCAGCAGCACTAATAGCTTTTCACTACGCTCGTACAAGTCGTAAGCTTCCAGGATGGCTTGCAGTTTTTCGCCGTCGGCAGTCAGGAACGAACCCACCAAATCCATTAGCAATCCGGGCTTGTCCATGCCTACTTGCGAGAGGGCCAGCCGCATTTGTTCCTGAAACATCGGATTTAGTTTGATCAGTTCTTTTACCGAGTTGATGACGGCCAGGGTGTAAGCCTTTAATTCATTCGAGGGGGTTGTTTTCTCTTCATAATCATATTCTACCTGCCACTGCGGAATTTTATCGCGAACAAATTCCTTTTTATATTGAAAGCGTGTTAATCCCTGGGCGAAAAAGTGGATGCTGTCATTGGTTTGGTTAATGATTTTGATGATTTTCAGCAAGGTTCCTGTGTGATATAAGCTTGAATTCAGATAATTGTTTTCATCCATTTGCCGGATGAGTGAAACGCCGATGAACCCGTTATTTTTTTCGTAGGCATGTTTAACGTACTGCGCCACTTTGGGACTAATAAATGTGAGGGGCAACGCCAATCCGGGGAAAATGGGTCTGTTTTCGAGCGGAAGGACAACAATATTGTCAGGATAAATCTCTGAAACCAGCACCAGCCCGGAATTTCCAGTATGATTATTTTCCATGGTCAATATGTATTATGGTTATCGTTTTTCCTTGTTTTTTGATACTTTCAATTTATACGTGTTATTTCGATTTTCAAAACATACGCCAGGTAAAAAAAAGGTACGATTTGTCAGAAAAAACTGCCAAAATGGGAGAATTGCTTGATGATACAGGATGGGTTGCCGCTGACAGGGCAGGACTGAGGAGGTAAAAAAATCCCGGTTGGACAGGCCAACCGGGACAGGTATTTGGTAAATCAATAATTTCTTCAGCGATTAATAGGCGTTAATGATAGCCAGGAAGTCGTCTGCTTTCAGTGAAGCGCCACCGATCAAACCACCGTCAACATCGGGGTTAGCAAACAGTTCGTTCGCGTTTTTCGGGTTGCAGCTTCCTCCGTACAGGATTGAAATTTCATCGGCAACTTCTTGTCCGTATTGAGCGGCCATTGCATCACGCAGGTCTTTGTGCATTTCCTGTGCTTGTTCGGTCGTAGCCGTTTTCCCGGTACCGATAGCCCAGATAGGTTCGTATGCAACAATTACTTTTTTGAAATCGTCAGCGCTCAGTTTAAAGACAGTTTCTTTCAGCTGGTTGATGACAAATTCTTTTTGAGTACCCGCTTCGCGGATTTCCAGGGGTTCGCCGCAGCAATAAATAGGAGTCAGTCCGTTTTCGAGCGTCAGCGCTACTTTTTTGTTCAGGATTTCACTGGTTTCACCGTAGTATTCGCGTCTTTCAGAGTGTCCCAGAATGACGTATCCGGCGCCGGTAGATTTTACCATGGCAGCGGAAACTTCGCCTGTGAATGCGCCTTTTGCTTCGGCAGCGCAGTTTTGAGCGGCAACACCAATGCGGCTGTTATCAACTGTTTCAACAACTTTGGTGATATGGGTGAACGGAGTTCCAAGAACGACAACAACGTCTTTTGCGCCTTCTGTGGCAACCAGTTCGTTTACAGCTTTTGCTAGTTCAACACCTTCCTGCACGGTGGTGTTGCATTTCCAGTTACCGGCAACAACTTTTTTTCTCATGTTTGTTTATTTTGATGGATAGTGATTTATGTATAAAAAAATATCGGCGCAAAATTAGAAAAAGGTAGTTGTCTTATCCATATTTCCTGCCGTTTTGCGCTTGAATTTAACTATTGTTTAAACCGACACCATTAAAAGCTTAGCGTGTGCCAACCTTCTTTCAGATAGTTGGTTAGTGGAACCCCCATTGGGCGCACGTCTATGTCCAGGTCGGCCAGGTCGTGATCTACGCCGTACATTTTTGCGCAGGCGATACAGGCCTCCACCGTGATGCCCATATCGGCCATTTTTTTGATATCGGCCTGCAAATCTTCATTTTCAGCGAGCAACTTGGCCGATGGTCCCCAAATGATCAGTACCACTTCGTCGAACCAGCCCTGTTTTTTTGCGTTCATGGCGTACATGAAACAAACTTTTTCGGCCACTTCCGGGTCGCTGCTTGTCCATAATACAGCCAGTTTGTTGCTGTTGTCGATCATCTCCTTTTGATTTTGTGCCTTACTATGCCAGGTAGTTCCCCAAACGACCAGCATTAGAAGTAAAAGTTTCTTCATCTTAAAAATTTGGGTTGGCGGCAATTTATTAAGCTTTCAGTTGAATTCAAAGCCACCAGGATATATTTAAACATTTCTTATCAGTTGTCCGCTGCCAGCTGGCTGATGTCAATCAAGTGAAATTCAGAATAGTCAAGCTGGTTTTCTTTTAGAAATTCTTGGTTGATCAAAAAGAGTTTGCTGTTGAACCGGTCCTGCGGAAAGGTGTTTTCAGTTGAGAAATCTTCATCGTCAAAACTGGTAAAGTTCAACTCGCAGGCCGACAGTTCCCATTGGTCATCATTCATAAAAAGTAAAGGCAGTCCGTGTGTGCGGCAAATAACGGGACGGTGCTCGTAAATCCGGCAGCTATGGTCTTTCAGGAAAATGCAGCTTCCGTCAACTGAAGGTTGAAGCTCAACAGGATGCGTTTTCAGACTGTCGCGGATGGCGTAATACTCAACAGGGAAGACCTTGTAATCTATGCAACACAGGTCGCACCCCTTTTTACAGGCCATGTGACCGGAGTGAAGCTGCGAAAGTTGGTCGCTTAACGCGTCCACCTCGTTGAGAAGTTGCCGGTATTTTTCAAAGTTGAATGACATTGGCGGAAATTTTGGGCAAAAGTAAGGAAAAGCAAAATATGACTGTTTCTAAAAGAACATTATTAACAGCCAGCTGTAGTTTTTCACATTCGGCTTCTTTTAAGGCTATGGGGCTGAATCTTCCTGAGGAATTTTTATCTTTGTGGCGTGTTTTAAAACATGTCAATTTTATCTTAAACAGGTTCACCATGATTTCATTCTTTAAAACTCCTCAGAACAGCGTAATTGCTGTTCAATCAATCGGTTCGCTTGATGATTCAGACAAAGAAAAACTGATTTGGCTGTTTGGCGAAGCAACTTGTATTGAAAGTGAAACTTTGGCAGGCTGGTTTGTTGGGCCTCGCAAAGAAATGATTACCCCCTGGAGCACCAATGCTGTTGAAATAACCCAAAACATGGGCATTTCGGGCATTGTCCGCATGGAGGAGTTTGTTGAAGTTGCCAGCGAATCAGCTGCTTTCGACCACATGCTGCAACGTATGTACAACGGTTTGGGACAGGAAATTTTCACCGTTAATAAACAACCTGAGCCGATAATCGAGATTGACGATATTGCCGCCTACAACGAAAAAGAAGGGTTGGCTCTGAGCGAGGATGAAATACAATACCTGAATACAGTGTCCGAAAAAATGGGTCGGAAGCTGACCGACAGCGAGGTGTTTGGCTTTTCGCAGGTGAACTCGGAGCACTGCCGCCACAAAATTTTTAACGGCACGTTCGTGATTGACGGGGTAGAACAGGAATCGTCACTTTTCCAGATGATTAAAAAGACATCGAAAGAAAATCCGAATAAAATTGTTTCGGCCTATAAAGATAATTGCTCATTTGTGCAGGGGCCAGTGGTAGAGCAATTTGCACCCAAGACCCAAGACAAGCCTGATTTTTTTGAAGTAAAAGATATTGAAACCGTGCTTTCATTGAAAGCCGAGACCCACAACTTTCCGACCACGGTTGAACCGTTTAACGGTGCTGCAACCGGCACGGGCGGCGAAATCCGCGACCGCATTGCCGGGGGAAAAGGTAGTTTGCCCATTGCCGGGACTGCTGTTTACATGACTTCGTACCCGCGCACCGAAGACGCCCGCAACTGGGAACAGGCCACCGAAGAACGCCCTTGGTTGTACCAAACCCCGGAGGAAATCCTCATTAAAGCATCGAACGGCGCCAGCGATTTCGGCAACAAGTTCGGTCAGCCGCTGATCTGCGGTTCTGTGCTGACCTTTGAGCATTTCGAGAATTACAAAAAATATGGTTACGACAAAGTGATCATGCTGGCCGGTGGTATTGGTTTTGGCCGCAAAAAGGACAGTTTGAAAGATTCGCCCAAAAAAGGCGACAAAGTGGTGCTGCTGGGAGGCGATAACTATCGTATCGGTATGGGTGGCGGTGCGGTTTCGTCGGTCGCTACCGGCGAATTTGAAAATGCCATTGAGCTGAACGCCGTTCAACGGGCCAACCCCGAGATGCAAAAGCGCGCCTACAACGCCATTCGTGCCTTGGCGGAGTCGGACGAGAACCCGATCATTTCGATTCACGACCACGGCGCCGGCGGCCACCTGAACTGCTTGTCGGAACTGGTGGAAGAAACCGGAGGTCTGATTGACACGGCTAAATTGCCGGTTGGCGATCCCACACTTTCGCAAAAGGAAATTATTGGCAACGAGTCGCAGGAACGTATGGGACTGGTGATGCACGAGAAAGATGTTGACCTGCTAAAGACCATTGCCGACCGTGAGCGTGCGCCAATGTACGTGATTGGCGACGCAACGGGCGATATGCAATTCACTTTCAAAAACTCGAAAACAGGCGAAACACCTATCGACTGGCAGTTGGCCTACATGTTTGGCAATCCGCCAAAAACTGTGCTGACAGACACCACTTCGACTGAAAAATTCGCCAATCTGGCGTACGATCAATCTAAAATTGAGAATTACCTGGAAGATGTGCTCCAACTGGAATCGGTAGCTTGCAAAGACTGGTTGACCAATAAAGTTGACCGCTCGGTAACCGGACGCATCGCCAAACAGCAGGGCGTTGGAAAGTTGCACCTTCCGTTAAATAACTTGGGTGTTATTACGCTCGATTATCAAGGTAAAGCCGGTTTGGCCACTTCAATCGGTCACGCACCGGTAGCCGGAATGGTGGATGCCGAGAGAGGTTCTGTTCTTTCCATCGCCGAATCGCTGACCAACATTATTTGGGCGCCGATGCCGGACAAAATACGCAGTATTTCATTGAGCGCCAACTGGATGTGGCCAGCCAAAAACCCGGGCGAAAATGCCCGTATCTACAAAGCGGTGAAAGCGGCCAGCGACTTTGCCTGTGCGTTGGGCGTGAACATCCCAACCGGAAAGGACTCGATGTCGATGACCCAGAAGTACAAAGAAGATGTGGTGTATTCTCCGGGAACGGTTATCATTTCGGCCTCCGGTGAAGTAACTGATGTGAAGAAAGTAGTGGAACCGGTACTGGTAAATGATGCATCGAAACCACTTTATTATATTGACTTCTCATCCACGAATTTGGCTTTGGGCGGCAGCGCATTTGGGCAGATCATCAACAAAATAGGGCAGGAAGCTCCGACTGTGGCTGATGCTGCCTATTTTGTGAAAGCTTTTAATGTCATTCAGGATTTAATTGAAGAAGAGTTGATTGCTGCTGGTCACGACGTGGCCTCGGGTGGGTTGATCACCACCTTGCTTGAAATGTGTTTCAGCGACAACGAAAGTGGTCTGGAGATCGACCTGAACGGCATTGGTGAGGCCGACAGTGTGAAAGCCTTCTTCAACGAAAACCCGGCTATTGTTATCCAGGCTGCCGATGCAGCTGTTGTGGAAAGCAAACTGGCATCTGCGGGAGTGCGTTTCGTGAAAATTGGCGTTCCTTCAACCAAGCGGGAACTGACTGTAAGAAACGGAGATCAGAATTTCGGGTTGGATATTGATTCGCTCCGGGAATTGTGGTTTAAAACGTCCTATTTGCTCGATCGTAAACAAAGCGGTGAGAAGCTGGCCCTGGAGCGTTTCAAAAATTACAAGAAAAACGAACTGAACTACGATTTCAAAAACTTTCACGGCAAAGCCGCCAGTTATGGTATCGACATGAAACGTCGCGAACCGAGCGGCGTCCGGGCTGCCATCATCCGAGAAAAAGGGGTAAACGGCGACCGCGAAATGGCCTACATGCTTTACCTGGCAGGATTCGATGTGAAAGATGTGCACATGACCGACTTGATTGCCGGACGCGAAACGCTGGAAGACGTCAACCTGATTGTTTTCGTGGGTGGTTTCTCCAACTCCGATGTGTTGGGCTCGGCCAAAGGATGGGCAGGCGCCTTCAAGTACAACGAGAAAGCCCGTGTGGCTCTCGAAAACTTCTATAAACGTAATGATACGCTGAGTTTGGGTGTTTGCAATGGCTGTCAGCTGGTGGTTGAGTTGGGGCTGATTTATCCCGAGCATGAGAAAATGCCCAAAATGCTACACAACGAATCGCACAAGTTTGAGTCGGCTTTTGTAAATGTGGAAATTGCCGAAAATAATTCGGTAATGCTGAAGAGCCTGGCCGGCATGAAACTTGGTGTTTGGATTGCTCATGGCGAAGGAAAGTTCAGCTTTCCGTATGCCGAAAGCAAATACCAGATTCCATACAAATACGCGAATCAGTTTTATCCCGGAAACCCGAATGGATCTGACTTTCATGCGGCAGCCATTTGTTCGAATGACGGACGCCACCTGGCTATGATGCCCCACTTGGAGCGGGCTTTCCGTCCTTGGCAATGGCCGTTTTACCCGGCCAACCGGAAACAGGATGAAGTGACTCCGTGGATTGAAGCCTTTGTCAATGCCCGGGAATGGATCAAAGAACATAAGAAATAGGAACGAAAATACTGTCCCGAAAGCAGTTCTTTTGGGTTTGCGGCAATTTTGGCATCTGCCAAATGCTTTCGGGACAGCTTTTATAAGTAGTACGCTTGTTTTGTCCGTTATTTTTTTCTGAAAAGCGGATCCGTGCGTAGGGGAAAGTCGGTTTTTGTTGTTGCGGATTTGTTTATGCTTGTGTTTTACAACTTCACGTAATGTGTTTTCGGAGAAAATGAACATCTTTGTGATAACAGGACCTCAATTTAATTATGGACAAACTGCTACTATTTGTCTTGCTTTTCGCTCAACTCAGTTTGTGGGCTCAACCTCCGTCTGACAGCCTCGAAAATTCGTTGCCCAAACTTCAGGGTAAGGCAAAGGCTGCAGTATTAAATCAACTTTCTGAAACCTTCCGTAGTGAAGATAGTTCCCGGTCACTTAATTACGCGAGAGAAGCTCTGTCACTGGGGCAATCGTTCAGCGATCCGGAAATTATTGCTGCTTCGTATTATAACTTGGGCGAAAGTTATTATGAGTTTGACGAATTTACTCAGGCTCTGAAGTTTTATCAATCAGCTCTGAATATATACCGAGAACTTAACAACGCTATCCGAATAGGTGAAACCTGCAATGCAATTGGCTTGGTTCACTATTTTAGGGGAGAATATGATCTGGCTCTTGAAAAACAAATTGAAGCCCTGAAAAATCTGGAGAAGACAGACGAACTTCAGGAGTTGGCGCATGTTTATTCCAATATTGGGATGGTGTATTCGCGCTTAAGCGATTATCGGATGGCCATTGCCAATTACCGGAAGGCTACCGTCATAAACAACCAAATCAATGATTTATATAGTGTTGCTGTAAATTACAATGGAATCGGTGTGGGGTATTACAACTTGGGGCTATTGGATTCGGCCAAGGTAAATTACGGGATTGCGCTCGACTATTTCAAACAAATTAACGACCGAAGAAGAGTGGCCATTGGGCTGAATAATATTGCCAATATTTATGTGGATGAAGGAGATAGCTTGCAAAAAGCACTTGATTATTATGAGCAAGCATTTCATGTTTTTGATGAGTTGAAAGATGTTCGTAACAAAACTTTTGTGATGGAGGGTTTGGGCTGCGTTTACCGGGCCATGGGGAATAACACAAAAGCTCTGGAGTTATTTCAGGATGGCTTGGAAGTTGCTCAATCCAATCGCTTCGGGTATTACATCCAACAATTATACTACAAGGATATTGCCGCCACAAACGAATCGCTCGGGCGAATTGATGAGGCCTATTCCGCCTTCAAACTGCACAAAATTTATCTGGACAGTCTGCATCAGGAGGAGCGTATGAGGCAAGCGGCTGCCCTGGAAAAAAAATATGAAAGTGAAAAAAAGGAAAACGAAATTGCCCGGTTGAGTGCCGAACGTGAAGTTACACGCTTACAAATGCAGAAGGACAAGGCGATCCGTACTTTTGGCGTTATCGCTATCTTGGTGCTGTTGGTTACCATTGTATATACATCGATTGCCAATTTCAACAAGCAGCGGGCCAATCAGTTGCTGGCGCAGAAGAATACCCAGATTGAGGCGCAGAAGGAGGAGTTGGAGCTGATGAATTCTTCGAAGAACAAATTTTTCTCCATCATAGCACATGATCTGAAGAATCCGTTGCACACCATCATGGGATATTCATTTTTGTTGAACAGGGAATACGACCGGTTTACCGATACCGAAAGACGCAAGTATGCCGGTGATATATACAACTCAACAAACAATATTTTCCGCTTGCTACAAAACCTTCTGGATTGGAGCCGTTCGCAAACCGGACGCCTGAAGTACGATCCGGTTACCTTTGGGTTTGCCCAATTGTACGAGCGGATTTATCACCTCATGAAACCGCTTGCCGAGCAGAAAAATATTACGCTTCGTGACGAAATTCCAACTGATTTGCAGGTGTACGCCGATCCGATGATGGTGGATACCATCCTGCGTAACCTGATTAATAATGCTATCAAGTTTTCAAATTCCGGCTCTGAGGTGATGATAGAAGTAACATGCAATCATACCGAAGTTCAAGTTCATGTTAGGGATCGCGGAGTGGGAATGTCTTCATCCGAACTGGAGAATTTGTTCCGTATCGATTCGAAAGTGAAACGCCGGGGAACAAACGAAGAGGATGGCTCGGGACTCGGACTGATTCTCTGTAAAGAATTTGTGCAGATAAATAAAGGCTCCATTTGGGCGAAAAGTTCACCAAGGCAGGGAAGTACCTTTTCTTTCACGATCCCCGCGGGCAATGGGCGGGAGAGGGGCTGAGATTATCCCCAATTTTCTACCAGCATGGCTTTGGCTAATTGATCCGCTTTTTGTTTGCTGTCGAGCATTTCTACAATTTTAAGAGCAAAAGTCAAGGCTGCACCAACTCCTCTGCCGGTGATAATGTTTTTATCGACTACGGCCGGTTCTTCGTTAACCAAGGCTCCCGTAAGATCTTTTTCGAAGCCGGGGTAGCAGACTGCCTTTTTACCATTCAAAAGTTGCAGGTGCCCAAGGACTAACGGGGCTGCGCAAATTGCCCCCAAGGGCTTTTGCTGTTGGTTAAATTGAATGATTCGTGATTTCAACCCTTCATGCTGATCCAGGTTTTTGGCTCCGGGCATGCCGCCAGGCAGCAGGATCATGTCCGTTTCGTCATAATTAACTTCATCGAACAGCTTGTCGGCCAGTACCGGAATTTGGTGCGAACCGGTAACCACCTTATCACCGGTTACCGATACCATAGTTACTTCAAAATCCGCACGGCGTAAAACATCGATGATGGTGATAGCTTCAATTTCTTCGAACCCTGTGGCGAGGTGAACGGCAATCTTTTTCATAACTGGGATCTCCTGTTTTTTTGAACCGTGAAGTTAAAAACAAAAAAAATGATTCGCGAAGAGCGAACCATTTTTGTACCCGATATGATCAATCAATCAACAATTACGCTTAGTTCGCGTAATCTTTTAAAGCTTTTTCCAATTTTTTGCGTGTGAAGAAAATCCGGCTTTTTACCGTCCCCAAAGGCAAGTTCAGGTGTTCGGCAATTTCTTTGTACTTATACCCGTCCAGAAACATAGTGAACGGAACTTTGTATTCATCTTCCAAGGCATGAATATTTTTCAGGATTTCTTTTGAGCTGAAAAATGAATCCGGTGATGGATAGATTTTGTCCTTCGAAAATTTGAGGTGGAAATCGTTGTTCGAGCCGTCGAAGGTATTTTTTGCCTTCACATTCCGGCGGTAGTTATTGATGAACGTATTCTTCATGATCGTGTAAATCCACGCCTTGAAGTTCGTGTTCTGCGTAAACTTATCACGATAGGTCAGCGCTTTCAGGAACGTTTCCTGAAGGAGGTCCTGTGCTTTTTCCTGGTCCGAAGTCAAACTTAATGCATAGTACAGTAGTTTGTCCTGTAACCCTAAAAGTGCGTTGTTGAATTGAAGTTGTGTCATGGCAGCGAGTTTTATCGTTATTGTTTAGAACAAATATAAATAACGAGTAAGGATAAAAAAAGAATTCAAGGTCTTTTATTGTTCGATTTTATTTATTTGAGATAAAGAAAATTGATAGTCCTTGATTTCTAAGATGTAAGTATGAATTACGGATTTACGCGAATTTGTTTACCAATTGCGGCATGTTGTCAAACAAGAATATTTCGTGTCAGTTTTGACTACTGATGAGTGCTTAATGTGGTATTTAAAGTGGTAGCGTGACTAAATCAGGTCTTTTTCGCTGCAGATATTTCTTTACATTTGCAGCTTTCTTTTTAGAAATTTTAAATCAATGAAAATGTTTAATGAAAACCCAAAGCGGGCTGAAGTGCTCACTTTCAGACGTTGGGGCGGTCGCAGTTATTCATTGTTTCAGGCCATCCGAAAACAGGTACACATTGCTACGCTGGCAATTGCCTATCTGTACGTGGCCCTGCCCAATGAAAGCTTTGCCCAAACCGAACGTGTTGAAGTGAACATGGAGTATGACCTGGATGAGATCGAGGTCAGTGCCCAGCGAGCGCCTGCAACCTATTCGCAGGTGGCACGGATTGTATCCGTGATTGAGCGTGAACAAATTGAGTCGGCCCCGGCCGGTAGTATCCAAGACCTCCTGGAGTATGCTTTAGGTGTTGACATCAGGCAACGAGGTACCTACGGTATTCAGGCTGACGTTTCTGTCAGGGGAGGTTCGTTCGACCAAACCCTCATTCTTCTCAACGGAATTAATCTTTCCGATCCGCAAACCGGCCATCACAATCTCAATTTGCCGGTGAATCTCAAAAACATCAAGCGTATCGAAATCCTGAATGGTCCGTCGGCCCGTGTTTATGGCCCCAACGCTTTTTCCGGCGCTATCAACATTGTTACCGAAGCAGCCGATGCCAACTTGTTTGATCTGGATGTCGCTTTTGGAGAACATCAGTTGCGTGATGTGAATGTGGCTGCCAACGTGCAGCACGGCAAGCTGAACAGTTTTGTTGCCTTTAGCAACACGTCCTCCGATGGTTACTCCGCTAACACCGATTTTGAAACCTACAATTTGTTTTATCAGGGCAACCTAAAAACCGGTGCAGGGGATCTCGACTTTCAAATTGGGCATTCCAACAAGGCATTTGGGGCAAACAGTTTTTACACGCCAGCCTATCCCAATCAGTTTGAGGAAACCAAAACTACCTTCGCCTCCGTGAAAATGGGAACAGGGAAGGCGCTTCATTTTACGCCAGCCCTTTACTGGCGACGCCATCAGGACAGGTTTGAGCTTTTCCGCGATGAACCGGCTTCGTGGTACGCCGGGCACAACTATCACCTCACTGATGTGCTGGGGATGAACTTGAACAGCTGGTTTAACAGTGCTTTGGGGAAAACAGCATTTGGAGCTGAAATCCGTTCGGAAAATATCTGGAGCAACAAGTTAGGTGAGCTGATGACCGAACCTATTGCTGTTCCGGGCGAGGACGGACAAGAGTTTACCCGCTCACATTCGCGCACCACCGTGTCCTATTTTGCGGAACACACGTTTTACATCAACCGGTTTACCGCGTCCGCAGGGGCAATGGCCAACTGGATTTCGGACCGGAACTTTGAATGGAATGTGTATCCGGGAATCGACCTGAGCTATCAGTTGAATGATCAGTTTAAGGCTTATGCTTCTATCAATAAATCGATGAGGATGCCCACTTATACCGATTTATATTATTCGGCGCCAACCAACCAGGGGAACCCGGATCTGAAGCCGGAACATTCAACCACGTTGGAAGGAGGAGCCCGCTTCAAGAATCCTTGGCTAAACGCTCATGCCTTGTATTATCACCGGGTAGGGAAGGGCCTGATTGACTGGGTGCGCGAAAGCGAGGAATATTTGTGGGAAACCCGCAACCTGACCAAGATTGTTTCGGACGGGGCAGAGCTGTCGGTTGATCTGGATGTCACTAAAGCCATTGGGAAGAAGGTGTTTTTGCGCCATCTGGGGGCCAATTATTCTTTCAATACTCAAGATAAGGGCAGTAGTAATTACCTGTCCAACTATGCGTTGGATAACCTGAAGCACAAATTGGTGATCCATCTGGACCATGCGATTTGGAAGAATGTATTTGCCTCTTGGAAGTTCCGTTTTCAGGATCGTAACGGGAGTTACGAACGTTTCGAGAATGCCCAGTATGTTGGCGAAGCCAGCTACGATCCGTTTTGGCTGACCGACCTGAAGGTATATTATCGGTCGGAGGCAGCTCAAGTTTATGTAACTGCATCAAATTTGTTTGATCAACGTTATGTCGATTTGGGGAATGTGGTCCAGCCGGGCCGTTGGCTTAGTTGCGGAATTAAATATCGAATCAATTTTAAAAAATGATATCAGAGGGGGGTAACTCATTGGTCATTCATTCTGAACTTGTTTCAGGATCTGTTTCTACGTTGAAAAAGCGTTGGGATACTGAAATCATTTCAGAATGAAGCGCTTTTCCAGAGTTTACTCCCCCTCTTGTTTTTGCCCACAAAAAAGACTGCCTTTTGGGAGACAGTCTTTTTTGTATAATGTAAGTTTTTTAATATTTACGGAAGAAAATTCAGCAGCGTATCGCCCCTCAGTCCGCGGCGCAGTGTTTCCAGCGGGATTACCTCATTGTTGGCAATATTGCCCAAATTTACATTGGCTCCCAATAATTTGATGAACCAAACCTGTTGGCTTTTCAGCGGGGCCTCCCACAGGATGTCGTCGGCATTCACATGTTTGCGGATGTCGAGTACCAAATCACAATCAGCCGAACCGTCTTCTTTGTAAATACCAATATTGCCGCTTTCCCGTGCTTCGGCAATCACCTTCCAAGCGCCGGCCTGTAATTCAGATTGCATCCACGAGATCCATTGCTCGTGTGTAATTTCCTTACCTTTCAGTTTGGTGCCAACTTCTGATAAGACCACATAATCTTTGGCTAGGGATTCGATATAACCGCATTTTTTTCCATGCTCAATCGGTAAAACACCGTCAGATACTTCCACGGTTTCCACACCACTGTCGGCAATAAATCTCCGGTAATCGTCAAACATGTTCCGGGCAACAAATGCTTCAAAAAGGGTCCCCCCGAAATAGGGCTTTAATCCGGCCTGCTGGTAAAGTTTGATTTTTTCTTTCAGCTTCGGGGTCAATAAACCGGTTCCGAAACCAAGTTTTACCAAATCGGTATATTCGGTGCAAACTTCACAAAAATCTTCCGCCTCACGCAGGCTTAATCCTTTGTCCATAACCATGGTAAGACCTGACTGTCTTGGTTTTTCGGGCCTTTCAGGGATGAATGGCAAATTGAAATTCATTTTTTATAGTTTGGTTGATTGATGTTTCTTAATCAATTTACGGATGGATTCATTTTGGACCGCTTCCGGATAGTAATCGAACAGGTCGCGATAGCCGTTGAAGTCAATTTCCAATGCTTTTTCAAAGTATCCGGTGGCTGAAGTTTCATCTTTATTTTCAAGCAGGTATGCTGTCAGCCGGTAGTTGATGCCTGAATCTTCCGAGATTGCTTTGCTGGCACTTTTTAAAATATCGATGGCTTTGTTAAGGCTTCCGCGGTCGTATTCCATTTCAGCATACGAAACCCAACCGTCCGGGTTGTCCGGATCCAGCGATGTCGCTTTTATATATGCTGTTTCTGCCAGGTCAAAGGCATCCAATTCGTGGTTTATTTTGCCGTAAATCAGCCAGAAATCAGGGTTTTCATCATCCAGTTTCAAGGCTTTTTTCATCACCGACAAAGCTTCGGTCAGTTGGCCTTCCATCCACATGATCAGTCCCGACCCGTACCAGGCATTCGAATTGTTTTTATTGATGCGAATAGCTTTCCGGTAGTTCACCAGCGCTTCGTTGTAACGTTCCAGGTTTAGGAAACATTCGCCCAGGTAGCAATACGCATCGTCATTTTCTTTGTCACGTTCCAGGTATTCTTCGTAGCAAACAACCGCTTCCTCGTAGCGGTTGCTGTTCGAAAGCGCATTTGCTTTATTGAAATAAGCCTGCTCAAAATCATCCTGAAGTGCGATCGAAAAATCATATGCATCGATGGCTTCTTCGTGTTTGCCCATGCGATTGTAGGTAATCCCCATGTTGTACCACACCGAAGCGTTAAACGGGTCAATGTCAAGATAGTAGTCGTAGAATTGCAGGCTTTTTTCATATGCCTGAATTTTATCGTAATAATATCCCAGTTCATACAATACCAATTCATTTTGCGGGTTGGTATCATAGGCCCGTTCCAGAAAACTGATCGCCTTTTCGGTTTCGCCGGCCTGTCCAAGTGTTACGGCAATATTGTAAAGCAAATCGTCCATTTCTTCGTAGTTATGAAGGATGGACTGCTCAAAAGCAGCAATGGCCTCTTCAATCATGCCAACCATAATCAGCGAGGAACCTTTAATGAGGAAGACATCCGAATTGCTGTCCTCAATTTTTTCAGCGATAGTAATCAGTTCC
Organism: Gaoshiqia sediminis; assembly: GCF_025907915.1. GTDB lineage: Bacteria > Bacteroidota > Bacteroidia > Bacteroidales > Prolixibacteraceae > Gaoshiqia > Gaoshiqia sediminis. The sequence goes on along the minus strand of NZ_JAPAAF010000003.1, from coordinate 52,898 downwards.
AATGATTCTTCGGCCCGCCCGTCAATTAAGAGGATTTGGGCTTTTTTTATTTGAAGGGCAATGGAGTTGGGGTGAATTTCGAGTCCGTTTTCGACAGCTTGCTGGGCAAGTTTTATTTTTCCTTCATCCAAAAAGTATTCAACAATTCCTTCTATTTCAAATACATCAAAATATTCAAAGCGGTTGTCTTTGATCATTTTCTTGAAACGGTCGACAGCTTCAATGATTTCTTCGTTTTCAAAATAGTCCCTTGCGTCCTCGTCCATAAACAGATAATTGCAGGTGCAAATTTAATAATAGTTTTCAAATTCAACTTACTCCGGTTGGTGCTCTTTTCTTAAAAGGTCGTTCACCGTTTTTACCGGGTTGAAAGTGATGATGGGAACTTCCACGAACAGCGTGTTCCAATCAGACATGGCTCCGTTCCACAAGCCGGGCAGTTCCTGGGCTTTCAGTTCCTTGCCATCTTTCGATTTGCTGGAAATGAATCCGGTTTCCGGGTCGCTGTAGTTGGAAAGGTCGTATTTTTCACCTTTGTAGTTTTTAAAGGCACAAACCAAATCAACCGGGTTGAAATGGGTCGCTTCATCTATAAGGGCTTTTTGATCAGGGTCTTTCAGGTCGATTTGCGAGCTTTCAACCACTTGCAACGAGGTTGAACCATCGCTGTTCTTTGCCCAGAAAGGGCCTCCGCCCGGTTCGCCTTGGTTCTTCACCATACCGCAAACGCGAATAGGACGGTTAAATTTCGATTTCAGGTAATGGTACAATTCTTCTTTTTCGGAATAATATTGGTTGCTTGGCGGTTTTACGTTCAATATATTTTCGAGGAAATTGGCCGCTTCGGCAAAAAATGCACTGTCCAGGCTGTAGTAATGGTGTGTGTTGAGAATGCGTTGGTAATTGAATATTTTTTGTTGCAGATCGAGCAGCAAACCCGCCAGCGCTTTTTTGTATGTAACGGTTTCGGGCTTCAAATAATCGGGCACCACATTGTCGATATTTTTTATGAAAACCACATCGGCATCCAGGTCGTTCAGATTGGCCAGCAGTGCCCCGTGCCCGCCCGGACGGAACAACAGGCTGCCGTCATCGTTCCGGAAAGGCTCATTGTCCGGTGTCACGGCAATCGTGTCGGTGGAGGGTTTTTGCTGACTAAATGAAATGTCGTAGGTCACCACGAATGCCGCTTCGTATTTTTCTTTGATTGCCGATAAATGCGCTTCAAATCCTGTCTGATGTTCGGGCGAAACGGTAAAATGTATTTTTACGCTGCCGTTCTTGTTTTTGGCATAAAGCGCACCTTCCACGCAATGCTCTTCAAACGAAGTCCGGTTCTCCGTTCCGTATTGATGAAATTTGAGCAATCCCTTGGGCAGGTTGCCGTAATTCAGTCCTTCCTCAGTCAACACCAGGTTCAAAATTTCCAGTAATGATAACTGTTCCGGATCTTTCCCGGCCAATTGTTTCAAATCGTTGTAGAAAGCAAATTTTCTCAGGTTTGAAAAGAAGTATTGCATCTCTGATTTTGAAAGGACTTCCTGTTCCGGAACCCCTTTCTCCAATTGCTCTTTTGCTTCGAAAAGCGCCTTGAACATGCGGCTGGCAGCTCCCGATGCCGGGACAAATTTCAGCAAGCTGACGCCTTCTTTCGCGCAGGCATCAAAAAAAGCGACGCTTTCTTCAATTTCAGCGCCGTTTAGTTTGATAATTCCTTGCCCGATTGTGGCTGCATGTATGATGGATAGAAACGGAAAGCCTTTCTTGAAATTCTCAATCTGTGTGGAAACGGTTTGTACATTGCTCCCTCTTGCCTCCATGTCTGAAACGTCTTTTGCACTAAACATAGCCTGTTATTTTAGAGTTTTTATAAAATTAGGAAATCAGCCGTACATAAAGAACGGCTAACTCCGTGAGGGGTTTTAAAGTTTTCAACATTTGTTGATAACGTGGGCTGCTGGCTTTTGGTCATCCGGAAGGAAAAAGATCGAAGTAGCTGATTCCGTCAATTTTAATTCCAACAACTTTATCATTAATTTCGTGGCTCAATCAAGAGTAATGACAACAGAACAATTTCCCTGGGGCCATCAAAAACGGTATCATGATTTTCCAACCCATTTCAGGCAACTGTTTGACGGGCGGGTACAAAAGGTATCGGTCGATGCTGGTTTTACCTGTCCGAACCGCGACGGCACCAAAGCATTTAACGGTTGTTCGTATTGTAACAACGATTCCTTTAAGCCCGATTATTGCCGGTTGGATAAGAGCATTACCGAGCAGTTGCAACAGGGAATTGATTTTTTTGCGAGAAAGCACAAGACGATGCGGTTTCTGGCCTATTTTCAGGCCTATTCAAATACGTATGCAGATATGCAGGTTTTGAAGGCGCGTTACGAGGAGGCGATGTCCCATCCCGGAGTGATTGGCTTGGTTATCGGTACCCGACCGGATTGCGTCAATGAAGAAATTTTGGAGTATCTGGCCGACTTGTCAAAATCAGTTTATGTGATGGTGGAGTTTGGGGTAGAGTCGGTTAAAGATGAAACGCTGATCCGGATAAATAGGGGGCATTCATTTGCTGTTGCCAGGCAGGCATTGGAAGAAACAGCCCGCCGGGGAATCCATAATTGTGCTCATCTGATTTTAGGACTGCCCGGCGAAACCCGATCCGATTTTTTGGAACAGGCTCGCGTGGTTTCGCAACTTCCTGTTGAGAACCTGAAGCTTCATCAACTGCAAATTCACCGGGGAACCCGAATGGCTGTGGAATATCAACGGAATCCGGATGATTTCAACTTATTCTCGGCAGAGGAATATATCGATTTGATTGTGGATTATCTGGAACTGCTGAATCCCCGGATTATTGTGGAGCGGTTCGTGAGCCAGGCACCTGCGGGTATGCTGCTTGCACCCAAATGGGGGTTGAAAAATTTCGAGTTTGTGGCCAAGCTGGAAAAGCGGCTGGCTGAACGCGAAACCTGGCAAGGGCGCTTATACCGGGATGAATAAATAGCGTTTGGTCGTTTTGTTGTTGTGATGCCTGAAGTTTTTGAAATACTTGTGGTTCCGGGGTCATTTCCAGCATAATTTTTTGTTATTTTGCAGGGCAGACCGCTCTATCGCTGTTTCAGGTAAACTGGAAGAGAGGAAAGTCCGGGCAACGCAGGGCACCATGCTTCCTAACGGGAAGAAGGGCGAAAGCTTTTAGCCGCGTAACAGAAAATAACCGTCCGGCCCTGCCGGATAAGGGTGAAAAGGTGAGGTAAGAGCTCACCGGTTTCGGGGGTGATCCCGAAAGCCGTACGCGTCATGGGTTGCAAAGCCAAATATATCACGGCCGGCAAATGTTGCCGACAGGGTTGCCCGCCCTGTTCTGACCGTCAGGTCAGTCCCGGTTCGTCCGGGAGTCGTGAGGGGTAGGCTGCTAGATCGCACCAGCAATGTTGCGGCCAGATAAATGATAGAGGTTTCCGGTTTTCCGGAGATACAGAACCCGGCTTACAGGTCTGCTTTTTTTGACACCCATGAAGCCAATTATACTTTCATTTTGCCTGCTGTTGTTGTTCCGGCTCCTGTCGGCACAACCCTTATCCGGTCAATCTTCTGTTTCGTTGCAGAGCAATTTTTTGTTCTCGGACAAACAGCTTCCTTTTTGGTTGGAGGTGAACCGGTTGGGAACGGTCAGCAACAAACACGGCGCTCAGCAACTTTGGGGGATTGACTGGCAGCACCGAGGAAACCCATTTGGGAAGCGTGGATTTTCGATCGATTTTGGAGCTTCACTAAACGGGCGGACAGGAAATGAGCCATCGGTTTTTGCGACGGAATACTGGGGGAAATTTTATGCCCGAAAGGCTTATCTGCTGGCCGGGGCACAAAGCGATCCGGTTTATGCAGAAGGGCTTTCGCTCTCGAACGGTGATCTGTTTCAGTCGCGAAATGCGCGCCCATTGCCGCGTGTTGAGTTTGGGGCATCAGATGTTACGCCATTTCCATCCGGCGGGGCAAGTTTTTTTTCTTTCGATTTTAAATATGCCGAGCATTTCCTGATAGACGACCGGATTGTTTCGCATCCCGGTTTACACCACAAATGGATACGGTTTAATTTCAAGATTACACCTGAGTTAACGTTTCGTACAGCCTTGGACCATTGGGTTTTTTGGGATGGCTATTCATCGGAATACGGCGATTTGCCCGGTTTCAATTACTACTGGAAGTATGTTCGCGGCAAAGAGGGGGGAGATGAGTCGCCTGAAACCGATCAGAATAATGTAGCCGGAAATCAGCTTGGGCAATATGTATTTCAATTGAATTACCATCAGGATGGTTACTGTCTTGATATTTACTGGCATCATCTTTTTGAAGACCGTTCAGGGATGGAGTGGGACAATGCAGAAGATGGCTACGGCGGATTGGCGCTGACTTGGCTGAAAGAAACGCCACTGCTGAAATTAATTGTGATGGAATATGTCCATACGATGGATCAAAGCGGCGCATTTCACTTGGACAAACCCAATCCCGAAAATCCGGCTCGACCCACTGGACGGGGAAGGGATAATTATTTCAATAACAGCGTTTATCGCTCGGGTTTTGTGGCATACAACCGAATGATGGGACTGCCGCTGTTTGTTCCAACGATAAACGAGGATGGGGTTTCTGTTGGTTTTGCAAGTACCAGGTTGTGGGGGATTCATTCCGGTTTCTCCGGCTATTTTTCTGAACAGGTTCAGTGGACGGGGATGATGACCTGGTCACGCTATTTCGGAAATTACGGATCCCGGATTTCTCCGTCTCAGAAGCTTTTTTCTCTGGCAGTTTCCTGTCAGTATCAACCCAAACAAAAACCCATCAGTTACAGTGTTAGAATGGCAGCTGATTTGGGAGATTACGAAGAGCCTTCGCTGGGCGTGGAATTTAGCCTTCGCTATCAGCTTAAATAAACCATTTTATAATTATAGCCAGACAGGTTGCGCTTTTGGGTAATGCATTGGATCCCTGGATGTTTTCCTGAAAAGAAAAAACTGCACTTCTCGTCGAAATGCAGTTCTTCTGGATAAATATGGTGGCACTCTTTTTAAGCAGAATAACTATCTATACCGGCGGTTTCGGCTGTGCGGTCCACTTTTTTGATCAACCCCTGCAATACTTTTCCGGGGCCAATTTCGGTGAATACAGTAGCTCCGTCTTTTAGCATGTTTTCAACAGTCTGGGTCCATCTGACGGGTGCGGTCAGCTGGGCGATCAGGTTTTGTTTGATGGTTGCCGGGTCGCTTACCGGAGCGGCGTTCACGTTCTGATAGACCGGACAAACAGGCGTGCTGAATGTGGTTGCTTCGATGGCGGCGGCCAGTTCTTCGCGGGCTGGTTCCATCAGTGGCGAGTGGAAAGCGCCGCCAACAACTAATTTCAGGGCACGTTTGGCGCCTTTGGCGGTCAGCAGTTCACAGGCCTTGTCAATGCCTTCCATGCTTCCGGAAATCACCAATTGCCCGGGGCAGTTGTAATTCGCCGGAACAACTACTTCTTCGATTGAAGCACAAACTTCTTCCACCACAGCATCTTCGAGCCCTACAATAGCTGCCATAGTTGAAGGTTCTTTTTCGCAGGCCTTTTGCATAGCTGTGGCACGTTGCGATACCAATTTTAATCCGTCCTCGAAGGTGAGCGCCCCATTGGCGACCAACGCTGAAAATTCACCCAGCGAGTGTCCGGCCACCATTTCCGGCTGAAAGTTGTCGAGCGTTTTGGCTAAAATCACCGAGTGCAGGAAAATGGCCGGTTGGGTCACTTTGGTTTGTTTCAGGTCGTCAACCGAACCTTCGAACATGATATCGGTGATGTTGAAGCCCAAAATTTCGTTGGCTTTATCAAATAATTCTTTGGCCAGGGGCGAATTTTCGTAAAGATCTTTTCCCATGCCGGGAAATTGTGCGCCCTGTCCGGGGAATACATATGCTTTCATAATGAAACGTTTAAGTTTTTCAGGCGACAAAGATAACATGTTTTTTCAAGTGACGCGACTTCTGGAAATCAGATTTGTTTGATCACTGGAGTTTCTGGTATGATTGGATGTTATCGTCTTGGTGGTCAATAAGAACGTTTGCTTTTAGATGCGCAGTGCCCGTTATTCGCTATTCAATTTTTATTGCATGAATTGAAAATGTCGGATTATCTGTAAAAGCTGGCCTCGTATGTGGCCCGGTTATTTTTTGCGTCGCTCACCACCAGTTTGAAATGTTGCTTTTTGTTGAACTCCATGCGCTGCGGGTCGAAATAGTATTCGAGCAACCGGTTTTTGGCGTCGTACTCAAACAGTACCCAATTTCCGTTTATTTCGCCCCGGTAACTTTCGATCCCCGAGAAATCATCACCAATTTTAAAGCTGATTTTGTTCTTATCGGTAAGGATCGTTTTATTCTTAATGTTGACAGGCGTAATGGTAGGAGCTATTGTATCAACTGCAATGGCGAAGCTCCCGAGTTGCCTGATGTTTGCTGCCACCCAGCCATTTTCGTAGTTACCTCCAAGTGCCCATTTTTTGCCGGTCTTTTCATCAATAGCAGCTATCAGCGCTTTATCCTGCAGCTCGTTGGGGAGTTTTACTGCCTTCAGTTTTAGTCGGAAATAATCATGCACCGGCACTTCGTTGTTGTGCAGTTTGAAAATGGATGAATAATAAAGATTGTTTGAAGGTTTTTCCTGGTAATCCAAACGAAGGTCCGAATAAAAACTACCCGGCTTAAAGGATGCTTCCAGACCTGCTTTTTCCAATGAGTATGATTTGTTGAAGGGGATGAGGATTCCTTCTTTTTCCGGTTGCGAGATCTTTGTGGGTTTCGATTGAACTTTGAACGTCAACCTGCTGCTGTTCCCTTTCACGTCTTTTACCAGGTAGCTCACTTCGTGTATTTTCCCGTCATCCAGCATTGCTTTTCCCTGGTTTTCCAAAACTGGGTAGTTATTCAGCTTGTTGCCGGGCTCAATCCAGTTTTTGTGCAAACGGCGGTTGTATTTCTGGAAATGTCCGTAATCGATGTGACTGTTCAGGTACCGGGTTTCGTCAAAGCTTAGTTTATCCATCCGGAACGTATAGATCTGCTTTCCATCAACCGATAGCCCGATTTCATAAACGCCGCATTTACTCCAGCTTCCGTCGAGATAATCAAGGGCCTGCAGCCCAAATCCCACTTTCCCAAAAACAGTAATTACGGGGTTGTTTTTCAGGTGAAAGGCGCCATTGTAAAAAACGGTTTCAAAGCGTTGGGCGTGGGATTTTCCGTTTATATGTGCGTCTGCAGACAACGGATACAGCATGACCGATAAAATCGATGGCGGCATTTTGTCGGTAATATTGAATTGGTATAGCAGGGGGTTCAATGGCTGCTGCGTGCTGGTTTCCCGTATTTCGAAATGCAGGTGGGGGCCCCCGGAACTACCGCTGTTTCCGCTGTAGGCGACTATTTCGTTTCTGCGAACTTTAAACTTTCCTTTGGGAACCAAGAGATCAACCGCAAAAGATTCCTTTTCGTATTGTGCCGACTTGGCGAAAGCTGCCAGGTCGTCCCTGAGTTTTTGTAAATGTCCGTAAACAGAGGTCGAACCGTTGGGATGATCGATATACAGGGCCAGTCCGAAACCGCCGGGAGAAATATATATTCGTGAAACTTCGCCGTCGGCAGCCGGATAAACGGGAACTCCGTTTTGACCGTTGGTTTTGATGTCGATACCGGAATGAAAATGGTTAGATCGTAATTCGCCAAAGTTACCCGACAGCAACATCGGAATCTTTACCGGCGCGCTGTAATAATCCAGGGCGGGCGCCTGTGAAAATACAGTTTTAAAAAACAAGGTAAACAGTAGGAATGTATATCGTTTCATGGCAATGCAATGTTATTCAGATCGCTGATGATAACAGTGACAAATAAGATTTGACGGGGCGATGCTGCTATTCAACAAATAAAGCTATCTTCGTGTTATCAATTGGGCAAAAATATTAATTTTGTCGAAGAAACATACCGAAATGACTGAGCAGGATCAAATTTTACTGGACGATTTTAAGGCAAAACTCCGGCTGTTGATTCGACGACATGATCATTCAAAACAAGAAAAACAGCAATTGTCGGAACGAGTTTCCCTGTTGGAAAATGAAATTGCTGCCCTGAAAAGTGAAAATGAGCGCTTGGTTAAAAAGTATGATGATTTAAAGGCTGCGAAAGTTTTATCGGTTAGCGACCCTGAGAAGCTGCAGGTAAAACAGCGCATCAATAAGATAGTGCGGGAAATTGATAAATGTATTGCGCAGTTGAATGTATAGTCAATACATCTGAAAATGGCAGACGAGCTTTCAATAAATATTAATATCAACGGGCGGATTTATCCGTTGAGAATTGACCGGAAGCAGGAAGAGAAGTGTCGGAAAGCTGCGAAAATGATTAATGATATCGTTCTTGAATACAAAAAAAAGTACGCCAACCAGGATGCACAGGATTTTTTGGCAATGACGGCTTTTCAGTTTGTATTGAAAAATCTGGAAATGGAGCAGCTGGCTGATGAGTCACCGATTATTGAGGAACTCAAGCTGCTCGATGAACACCTGAACGATTACTTGTCATTGAACGAATAAAAATTCAATATATCGGAAGCCCGCATTTGATTCAGTCCCTTCATTTAAAGGAACTGAATTGAATTGCTGGCTTTTTTTTATTAACAATTAAAAGTAACAATTAACCAACATGGAAATAATACTATACGTAATTTCAGGTTTTTTGGGTGGTGGGGTACTTTCCTACTTTATGTGGGACAAAGCCATCCAGGGAAAGAAAAGAAAAATCATCAGCGAGGCTGAAGCTGAGGGTGAAGTCATAAAAAAGGACAAAATGTTGCAGGCCAAGGAGAAATTTCTTCAGTTAAAGGCCGAACATGAAAAGTACATCAACGAGAAAAACAATAAAATTACTGCCCTCGATAATAAACTGAAGCAAAAAGAAGCTGGTTTTCTGCAACGTAAAGACGAGTTGCAACGGAAGTTAAAAGAGTTTGAAACGGATAAAAAAGAAGTGGATGTAATCCGCGAAAACCTGTCTGTTCAACTGAACATGGTTCAGCAAAAAGAAGAAGAGCTGGAGCGCATGCACAAACAGCAGGTTGAACAACTCGAAGCCATTTCGGGATTGTCGGCCGAGGAAGCCAAAAGCCAGCTGGTAGAATCGCTGAAAAACGAAGCCAAGACCGAAGCCATGTCGTACATCAACGAAATCATGGAGGAAGCCAAGCTGACGGCCAATAAAGAAGCCAAGAAAGTAGTGGTGAAAACCATCCAGCGGGTAGCTACCGAAACAGCCATAGAAAACGCTGTCACAATTTTCCACATCGAAAGCGACGAAATCAAAGGCCGCATCATTGGTCGCGAAGGTCGCAATATCCGCGCCCTCGAAGCCGCTACCGGCGTCGAGATCATTGTTGACGATACGCCCGAAGCCATCGTGCTTTCCGGCTTCGACCCGGTTCGCCGCGAAGTGGCCCGTCTGGCTTTGCACCAGTTGGTAACCGATGGTCGTATTCACCCGGCCCGCATTGAAGAAGTGGTGGGCAAGGTGAAAAAGCAAGTGGAAGAAGAGATCATCGAAACCGGAAAACGTACCACGATTGACCTCGGTGTACACGGATTGCACCCCGAGCTGATCCGTCTGATCGGGAAAATGAAATACCGTTCGTCATACGGACAAAACCTGTTGCAGCACTCACGCGAAGTGGCCAACCTGTGTGCTATAATGGCCACCGAACTTGGGTTGAACCCGAAATGGGCGAAACGTGCCGGATTGCTCCACGATATTGGCAAAGTTCCGGATGATGAGCCGGAATTGCCACACGCAGTACTTGGGATGAAACTGGCCGAGAAATACAAAGAAAAGCCTGAGATTTGCAACGCTATCGGTGCCCACCACGACGAGGTGGAAATGCAAAGCCTGCTAGCCCCCATCGTGCAGGTGTGCGATGCTATATCCGGCGCCCGTCCGGGAGCCCGTCGCGAAGTGGTCGAGTCGTACATCAAACGGTTGAAGGCCTTGGAAGACCTGGCGCTTTCATACCCGGGAGTTTTGAAAACCTATGCGATACAGGCCGGTCGCGAGTTGCGCGTGATTGTTGGCAGCGATAAAATCTCGGACAAAGAAACCGAACAGCTGTCATACGATATCGCCAAACATATTCAAGACGAAATGACTTATCCGGGGCAAATTAAAATCACGGTGATCCGCGAATTACGCGCTGTGAACTACGCGAAGTAATTCTACAATCTGATAACATAGAAAAGGCTGTCTGACTTTAGTTGGGCAGCCTTTTTTGTTGGATGAAGGGAAATGACAGCCAAAAGCAGCTACTGTTGCAAGAAGGAAATGAGTGTTCTGCGCAGGAAAATAGGTCATCTAATAATTATTAATTGAATTTTTAATACTTGTCAATTTATTTTTTAATACGTATGAAAAAATATTTTAATACCTGTTAAAAATATATTTAATACGTATTAAAAATTTACTCCCTCTTGTTCCTGTTTTTATCAAGATGGGAGCTTGTATTATCGTCACAGCGAATGACAAGCTCACCGCTTAAACAATGCTAACCGGAAAAGCCCGATAAATAGCATGCTTATTCCTGATCAGGGCTTAGTTCAATATCCAAAAATGTAACAAGTTTACGGTGCCGGAAAGGAAATCTCCGACGGGATTAACCTATCTGAAAAGTCTCATTTTCGTTGGCAGCCTCTGTGTTTGGAAAGATAGCCTGCGCTTCCTGCAAGATGATTTCCGGTTGCTTGTAACGGGCCGAAAAATGGCCGATCAGCAGTTTTTTAGCTCCGGCCAACCGGGCAATTTGGGCGGCCTGCACTCCGGTTGAATGATAGGTCTCGCTGGCTGTTTTAAGGTCGTCGTGCGCGAAGGTGGCTTCGTGGTAAAGCAGGTCAACGCCGCTAATTGTATCGATGATTGTTTCGGTAAAAGCGGTGTCCGAGCAATACGCAAATGAACGTGGTGGCGGGGCTGGAATCACCAGCTGATTGTTTGGAATAACGGCACCGCTTTCTGCCACAAAATCCTCCCCGGCTTTTATCCGTTTGATGTCCCGGATCGGAATATTGTATAGTTTGATCTTCTCCTTGATGATATTGGGGGCTTTGGGTTTTTCGTCAAACCGAAACCCGCAGCACGGAATCCGGTGTTTTAGCGGAAAGGAGGTGATGGTCAGTTTGTCATCTTCAGAAATGACTTGCGGGCGCTTAAAGTTCAACGGGTGAAACACCAACCGGAAACCGGGATCGGTGATGCCTAAAAAGTCGAGCTGAAACTGGATGTACCGTTGCAGTTCGGAGTGGGCAAAGATATGCAGATCGTTTTTTCGCCCCAAAAGCATTTGGGTTGAAATCAATCCGATCAATCCGAAGAAATGGTCGCCGTGCAAATGCGAAATCAGGATATGGTTGAGCTTGCCAAAACCAATTTTGTTTTTGCGGATTTGATGCTGCGTCCCTTCGCCGCAATCAATCAAAAAAAACCGCCCAAGCACATTGAGCACTTGAGCGGTTGGATATCTTGAAGAAGTAGGCATTGCTGAACTACTTCCCAAAATTGTTAATTGAAATGGCATCTGCATGCAGCCAGGCTATAATTTGCCTTTTTGCTCCAGCAATTGTTCTGCTTCATCAACGGTTTTGGTAATCAGCAAAACCGTGTGGAGCATCGAAATGCGGATCAGATGTTCAACATCGGGTTGAAGGCCGGACAGGATAAAGGTACCGATAGCATCTTCGCACAGACGGTTAGCAACCAGTATGGCGCTCAATCCGGAAGAGTCAACGTATTTGCATTCGCTGATATCCAAAATGATGTTCCGTACACTTTCGTTGCCCAATACCACCAGTTCCGATTTCAGTTCAGGGGCATTATTGGTGTCCAGCTTGTTGCTCAGTACTTTAATAACTGAGTGACCTTCTTTTCTGATAATTTCAAAATCCATGAATGGAAAATTACGAAATTCTGATAAAACAATCGATAAGCCAGGCTTATTTTTCTTTATTTTCTTCAGCTTCCATTTGAGATTTCAAGGCAGCCAATTCGCTGATGTCACCTAAAGTTGTTTTCTCCAGGTTTTCTTTTACAGTTTTCACAGCTTTCTTGGTTTGCTTTGCCTGAGCCTTTTTAGTTGCTGTTTCTTCGGATTTTTTCTCATCTTCGAATACGCGTGAGTGAGAAAGAATAATCCGTTTTGCAGACTTGGAGAACTCAATTACTTTGAAATCCAATTTTTCATCCAGACTGGCTTGTGAACCGTCTTCTTTTACTAGGTGGCGAGGAGTTGCGAATCCTTCAACACCGTAAGGAAGAGCGATTGTTGCGCCTTTGTCGAACAACTCAACAACTGTTCCTTCATGGATTGAATCAACCGAGAAGATGGTTTCGAAAACATCCCACGGGTTTTCTTCCAGTTGTTTGTGGCCAAGGCTCAAACGACGGTTTTCTTTGTCGATGTCCAACACCACAACTTCGATTTCGGCGCCGATGGCTGTGAATTCGGATGGGTGTTTGATTTTCTTGGTCCAGCTCAGGTCGGAGATGTGGATCAGACCGTCAACGCCTTCTTCGATTTCAACAAATACACCGAAGTTAGTGAAGTTGCGAACGGTAGCTGTGTGTTTTGAACCAACGCCAAAGCGGCTTTCGATATCTTGCCATGGATCTTGACGCAGCTGTTTGATACCGAGAGACATTTTGCGTTCTTCGCGGTCCAACGTCAGGATCTGAGCTTCGATTTCGTCGCCAACTTTCAGGAAGTCCTGAGCGCTGCGCAGGTGTTGTGACCAGCTCATTTCTGAAACGTGGATCAAACCCTCTACGCCCGGAGCGATTTCTACAAATGCACCGTAGTCAGCCATCACAACTACTTTACCTTTCACGCTGTCGCCAACTTTCAGTTCGGCATCCAGGTTGTCCCATGGGTGCGGAGTCAGTTGTTTCAGACCCAGAGCGATCCGTTTTTTGTCATCATCGAAGTCGAGGATCACCACGTTCAATTTCTGATCCAATTCAACGATTTCGTTCGGGTGAGAAATACGGCCCCAGCTCAGGTCGGTGATGTGGATCAATCCGTCAACACCGCCAAGGTCGATGAATACACCGTATGAAGTAATGTTTTTAACAGTACCTTCCAGTACTTGTCCTTTTTCGAGTTTAGAGATAATCTCTTTTTTCTGCTGTTCCAGTTCAGCTTCGATAAGCGCTTTGTGCGAAACAACCACGTTGCGGAATTCCTGGTTGATTTTAACCACTTTGAACTCCATGGTTTTGCCTACGTAGATATCGTAGTCGCGGATCGGTTTCACATCAATTTGTGAACCTGGCAAGAAGGCTTCGATTCCGAATACATCGACGATCATACCACCTTTTGTACGGCACTTGATGTAACCTTTGATGATTTCGTCGTTGTCCAAAGCGGCATTTACACGGTCCCATGAACGCATCGCGCGTGCTTTTTTGTGCGACAGGATCATTTGTCCTTTTTTGTCTTCCAGGCTTTCGATGTAAACTTCTACCGGGTCGCCCACTTTTAATTCGGGGTTGTAGCGGAATTCATTCAAGCTGACGATGCCGTCAGATTTGTAACCGATGTCAACCACTACTTCGCGTTTGTTCATCGAGATTACAGTTCCTTCCAACACTTCTTTTTCCTGAACGGTGTTCAGCGTGTTGTCATAAAATTTTTCGAGGTCATTTTTGCGTTGACCGGCAAATCCCTCATCTTCTGATTCGAGTGCATCCCAGTCAAATTCTTCTGAGCTTGCAGCCACTTCCTGGGCAGGAGCGCTTGCAGCTACTTCAGCTTGCTGTTCGAGTTCTTCCTTGGGCTCAAGGTTCTCTGTGTTGTTTTCTACCATTTAAAATACAATTAATTAATAAGTTAGACATTATATTTTACTAATGCGCCGCAAAATTAGTGTTTATCCGTCTTAAAACAAAGATTTTCAGTGCCTTTTTTGCTTTTTGAGCAGTGGTTTTTATCGTTTTTATCACAACGGGCAGTTAAGCGGCAATTGTGAATTTTATTCAATTCCGAACTTTTGACAGATATGATATGAGTGAATTTGGATTTGTAGATGTAAATTTCATGCATGTTTCATTTGATTTGTGGCAAAACACCGTAGTTTTGTTGGGCAAATGATATCATTTCAAAAACAACCATACTTGTGCCTGTATTGGCCGTATGAGGATAAACTTCCATTCAACAAAGAGCAATGAAACGAATTTTGGTTACAGGTGGTGCGGGTTTTATTGGTTCCCATCTTTGCGAACGGTTGCTGGCCGAGGGCAACGAGGTGACTTGCCTGGATAATTTTTTTACAGGGTCAAAATCGAAAATCATTCACCTGTTGGGCCAACCATATTTTGAGTTGGTGCGCCATGATGTAACTATGCCGTATTATATTGAGGTGGACGAAGTTTATAACCTGGCTTGTCCGGCCTCGCCGGTCCACTACCAGTACAATGCGATAAAAACGATAAAGACTTCAGTAATGGGGGCCATCAATATGCTTGGCTTGGCCAAACGGGTAAAGGCAAAGATTTTGCAGGCCTCTACCAGCGAAGTATATGGCGATCCCGAGTTGCACCCGCAGCCGGAAAGTTACTGGGGAAACGTAAACCCGATTGGCGTGCGTTCGTGTTACGACGAGGGCAAACGCTGCGCCGAATCCTTGTTTGTAAACTACCATAACCAGAATGGTGTTCGTATTAAAATTGTGCGCATTTTTAATACCTATGGTCCTCGAATGGAGCCCGACGATGGTCGGGTTGTGTCTAATTTTATTGTGCAGGCGTTGCGGGGACAGGATATTACTGTGTTTGGCAACGGACTACAAACACGCAGTTTTCAGTATGTTGACGATGTGGTTGAAGGCATGATCCGCATGATGAACACCGACGATTCGTTTACCGGGCCGGTGAATATTGGCAATCCAAATGAATTTACCATTATGGAATTGGCCCAAAAAATTATCGACCTCACCGGTTCAAAATCAAAAATTGTGTTTGAGCCGCTTCCGGTGGATGATCCTATTCAGCGGCAACCCGACATTAGCCTTGCCATGGAGAAACTGGCTGGCTGGCAGCCGGAAGTTCAATTGGACGAAGGACTCAAAAAAACAATTGCTTATTTTGATAATTTATTGAAATCATAAATACACATATTATGAAAGGCATTATTTTGGCCGGTGGCTCCGGTACGCGTTTATACCCGATAACCAAATCCATATCGAAGCAGATTATTCCGGTTTACGATAAGCCCATGATCTATTACCCGCTTTCGGTGCTGATGTTGGCCGGTATTCGTGAAATCCTGATCATTTCTACTCCGCACGACATTCCCTTGTACAAAAATCTGCTGGAAGACGGTTCGCAACTTGGGATTCAGATTCAGTACGCAGTGCAGCCTTCGCCCGACGGGTTGGCGCAGGCATTTATTATTGGCGAAGAGTTTATTGGAAACGATTCGGTTTGTATGATTTTGGGCGACAATATTTTCTACGGATACAACTTCCGGGCTATTTTGGAAGAGGCAGCCTCGCTAGAAGACGGCGCTTTGGTTTTTGGCTATTATGTGAACGACCCCGAGCGATATGGCGTGGCCGAATTCGATGAAACCGGCAAAGTGCTTTCTCTGGAAGAAAAACCCGCCGAGCCGAAATCGAATTATGCAGTAACCGGTTTGTATTTTTATTCGAACGATGTGGTTCAGAAAGCCAAATCGTTAAAACCGTCGGCGCGCGGAGAGCTTGAGATTACCGACCTGAACCGCCTGTATCTGGAAGAGGGACGCCTGAATGTGAAACTGCTTGGGCGTGGCTTTGCCTGGCTCGATACCGGAACACACGACAGCCTGTTGCAGGCATCAAACTTTATTGCCACCATCGAGCAACGTCAGGGGCTGAAGGTTTCCTGCATTGAGGAAATTGCCTTTAAAAAAGGCTACATTAACCGGGAACAACTTTTGGAGCTTGCCAAGCCCTTGCTGAAAAATCAGTACGGTGAATACCTCCACAAGCTCGCAAATAAGAAAATATCATCATTTTAAAATTTTTTCAAAACGAATGGAAATTTACAAAACACCCATTGACGGATTGATTGTGTTGGAGCCAAAGGTGTTTCAGGACGACCGGGGTTATTTTCTCGAAAGCTTTCATGCGGGTCGATATAAAGAGTTGGGTATGGATGCTGGTTTCATACAGGATAACGAGTCGAAATCCGTTCGCGGGGTTATTCGCGGGTTGCACTATCAACTGGCGCCGCACGCACAGGCTAAGCTGGTAAGGGTTATTGAGGGGAGCGTGTTTGATGTGGCCGTCGATTTACGGAAAGGTTCGCCTACTTTTGGGCAATGGTTTGGCGTAGAGCTTACGGGTGAAAACAAAAAGCAGTTGTTCATCCCGCGTGGTTTTGCCCATGGCTTTTCGGTGTTGAGCGAAACGGCCGTTTTTAGCTATAAATGCGATAACTATTACCACCCGGAATCTGAACGAGGGATTATCTATAACGATCCTGACTTGAAGATTGATTGGAAGATACCGGAACCGGAAGCCATCATTTCTGCAAAAGACCAGAAAAATTCTTTATTTCGTGAAGCTGACATCAACTTTTAAGAATGCTTATGAAAATTTTAGTGACAGGGGCAAACGGACAATTGGGCTCAGAGATACGTAAACGGTCTGCCCGGTTTCCCGGCCTTGAATTTGTTTTTACCGACATCAACGAACTCGATATAACCAATTTTGAGGCAGTCGACACGTTTTGTAAACAGGAAAAGCCCGATTTTCTGGTCAATTGCGCAGCTTATACTGCCGTTGACGTGGCCGAAACGGATGAGGAGTTGGCCGAGCTTCTGAACACCAAAGTGCCTGCTTATTTAGGGAGAATTGGTAAACAACATAATTGCAAAGTCATCCATATTTCGACCGATTATGTATTTGACGGTGCCAATTGCCAGCCTTATGTCGAAACCGACCTGGTGGATCCCGACTCGGTGTACGGAAAAACCAAGCTGAATGGCGAAATCGCTTTGCTGAAAGAAGATGCCTCTGCGATTATTATCCGCACTTCCTGGTTGTATTCGGCTTATGGAAACAACTTTGTAAAAACCATGATCCGGCTCGGACTGGAGCGCGACGAGCTGAAAGTGGTTTACGATCAGGTGGGCACGCCAACTTATGCCGGTGACCTGGCCAGCGCTATATTGACCATCATTTCGAAAACGGCAGCCGATGAGCATTGTTGGAAAGCAGGTATTTATCACTATTCCAACGAGGGTGTTTGCAGTTGGTACGATTTTGCCAAAGCCATCCACGAAATGTATGGCATCAGTTGCAACGTTCACCCGATTGGTACCGACGAGTACCCAACTCCGGCCAAACGGCCGGCATACACGGTCCTGAACAAATCAAAAATTAAACGTATTTTTGGTATCGACATCCCTTATTGGCGCGACAGTCTGCAAGGGTGCATTCAAGAATTGAAAAACCTTTAAATTGAAAGATATGGTGACGAATAATGATGTTTTAGATGCAGTTGTGAAGAAGGCCAAAACCTGGTTGAGCGACGTGTATGATCAACAAACCCGCGACGAAGTGAAGCGGATGTTGGAGGCAGAGGATAAAAGCGAGCTCATCGATTCATTTTACCGCGATCTGGAATTTGGAACCGGAGGTTTGCGCGGAATTATGGGGGCCGGTTCAAACCGCATGAACATTTACACGGTTGGGGCAGCCACGCAAGGGTTGAGCAACTACCTGAAAAAAGTGTTCGCCGGATTGGACCAGATAAAAGTTGCAATTGCATACGACTGCCGGAACAACAGCCGGTTATTCTCTGAAAAAAGCGCTGAAATATTTGCAGCCAACGGCATTAAAGTTTATTTGTTTGAGGATTTACGCCCCACACCCGAAATGTCGTTTGTGATTCGTGAATTGGGCTGTCAGAGCGGAATTATTTTAACGGCTTCGCACAACCCCAAAGAATATAACGGTTACAAGGCTTATTGGGAAGATGGTTCCCAAATTGTTGGCCCGCACGATGTGAACATTATCGACGAAGTTCAACGGGTAAAGGCAGAAGACATTCGATTTGAAGGCAACCGGGAGCTGATTGAAATTATTGGCGACGAGATTGATCAAAAGTTTCTTGCCAAGGTGAAAACAGTTTCCCTGGCGCCCGAAATTGTGAAAAAGCACAAGGACCTGAAGATTGTTTACACGCCGATCCACGGGACCGGAGTGAAACTGATCCCGGCCGCATTGCGGGCTTTTGGCTTCGAAAACATTTTCAATGTGCCGGAGCAGGATGTTGTGAGCGGTGATTTTCCTACGGTGGTTTCGCCCAATCCCGAAGAACCTGCCGCCATGGATATGGCCATGAAAAAAGGGTATGAAGTGGATGCCGATGTGGTTCTGGCTTCCGACCCTGATGCTGACCGGATCGGTGTTGCTGTCCGCAACGAAAAGGGCGAATTCATCATTATCAATGGAAACCAAACTGCTTTGCTCTTCATCTATTACATCATTACGCGGATGAAAGAAAGCAACGCTTTTAAGGGCAACGAATTCATTGTGAAAACTATCGTAACCACCGAAAAGATTGCCGAAATTGCTCAAAAAAACGGTATTGATTATTACGATGTTTACACTGGTTTCAAGTACATCGCCGAGATCATCCGCGAGTTGGAAGGGCAGAAAAAATACATTGGCGGCGGCGAAGAAAGTTTTGGTTTTATGCCGGCCGATTTTGTGCGCGATAAAGACGCCGTTTCCGCTTGTGCCTTGATGGCCGAGATTGCAGCCTGGGCAAAAGATCAGGGGAAAACCCTGTTCGAATTGCTGCAGGATATTTATCTTGAATATGGCTATTCGAAAGAAAAGATGAAGTACATTGTCCGTCCGGGAAAAACCGGGGCCGACGAGATTCAACAAATGATGGTGAACTTCCGAACCAATCCTCCAAAAACATTGGGAGGCAGTCCGCTGAAAATTGTAAAAGACTATGCTGATTTAACCGAACGCAACCTATTGACTGGCGAAACGAAAAAGATCAACCAAAAAATCACTTCTGATGTAATGCAGTTTTTTACCGAAGACGGAACCAAAATTTCAGTTCGTCCATCAGGCACCGAACCCAAAATCAAATTTTATTTTGAAGTGGCCGGGGAACTAACCAGCAGAAATGATTTTGAGCAGGTTGAACGTTTAGCTGAACAAAAAATTGACTCAATCATGCAAGAACTTGACCTATAGCCAACCTATGTTAAACTAAATTTTATTCAAACCATGAGAAAACCTGTTTTTGTAATGCTCACGCTGGTGAGCATAAGTGCTTTTGCTCAGCCCGAAATGCCTAAAATGGTCCCGGAGATGACCGAAATCTGGGACCCTGAAGTTACCGTTGTTACACCTGGCGAGTCCCCGATGGATGCCCCTTCCGATGCTATTGTCCTGATTGGTGAGGGGAAGGAATTGGGTTACGAATGGACCAATGCATCCGGCGAAAAACCGGGCTGGGATTTCGAAAATGGCGTGGCCACGGTAAAAAGAGGTGCTGGCATCATTCAAACAAAACGCCAGTTTAAAGATTTCCAGTTGCACGTGGAATGGCGCACACCGGCCGAAGTGGTTGGCGAGAGCCAGGGACGCGGCAACAGTGGTGTTTTTTTGCAGGGAATTTACGAGGTGCAGGTGCTGGATAATTATAATAACCGCACTTACCGCAATGGTCAGGCCGGTAGTATTTACAAGCAGCATGCTCCGCTGGTAAATGCCTGCAAAGCTCCTGGTGTGTGGCAAACGTACGACATCATTTACACGGCGCCCCGTTTCAACAATGATGGGACCTATTTTACCCCTCCCCGGGTGACAGTCATCCACAATGGTGTCCTGGTTCAAAACAATATGGTGGTTCGAGGCCCCACTGAATATATCGGAATTCCCGAGTATTCGGTGAAACCTCACGGTGACGGACCAATCATCCTCCAGGATCATGGCAACCCGGTTAGTTTCCGAAATATCTGGATTCGCGAATTGTAAAATCACAAAAGGTCACAGCGTTTTTCTGTGGCCTTTTTTTTTGCAAAACGTCATTCAGCAGACTCTGGTTTGTAAATGTTAATTTCTGGCTGCTCTGTTTCTTAATCTGTCTGTTTCATTAGGAGGATTTTTCTATCTTTGCGCCATCAAAAAAATACAGATTCATGCAAGAGAAAATCCTCATTCTTGACTTTGGTTCCCAATACACACAGTTAATCGGACGTCGTGTGCGCGAACTGAACATTTATTGCGAAATCCACCCGTTTAACCATTTCCCGGCCATTGACGAAACAGTAAAAGGAGTTATCCTGAGTGGCAGTCCCTATTCTGTTCGCGACGAAAATGCACCGAAACCCGATTTGTCGGCAATTAAAGGAAAACTGCCTTTGCTGGGCGTTTGTTACGGGGCGCAGTATTTGTCACACTATTTTGGTGGCGAAGTATTGCCTTCCAATTCGCGCGAATATGGCCGGGCCAATTTGGGATACATTGATCAGGAAAATGAACTGTTCAAACATATGACACTGAATACGCAGGTATGGATGTCGCACGGCGATACCATTGAGCGCCTGCCTGTAGGTTATAACGTAATTGCCTCGACGGCTGACGTGAATAATGCGGCTTATAAAATTGATGGCGAAACAACGTATGCCATTCAGTTTCATCCAGAGGTTTACCATACCACCGAAGGGACACAACTGCTGAAGAATTTTGCTGTCGATATTTGCGGGTGCAAGCAGGATTGGACTCCTGCTTCTTTCATCGAAAGCACGGTAGCCCAACTGAAGGAAAAACTGGGCAACGACAAGGTTGTTCTTGGCCTTTCGGGCGGAGTGGATTCTACCGTTGCGGGCGTGTTGCTGAACCGGGCAATTGGCAAAAACCTCACCTGTATTTTTGTGGATAATGGCTTGTTGCGCAAAAATGAGTTTGAAGCAGTATTGGATTCATATAAGCACATGGGCTTGAATGTGATCGGCGTTGACGCCAAACAAAAATTCTGGAATGATCTGGCAGGTATAACTGACCCGGAACAAAAACGCAAGGTTATTGGCCGCGACTTCATCGAAGTGTTCGATGTGGAGGCGCACAAAATACAGGAGGTCAAATGGTTGGCGCAAGGGACTATTTACCCCGATGTGATTGAATCTGTTTCGGTAAACGGACCTTCAGCCACCATCAAATCGCACCACAACGTGGGCGGTCTTCCCGAAAAAATGAAACTGAAAGTGGTTGAACCGCTAAATCTGCTTTTTAAAGATGAGGTTCGGCGAGTAGGAAAAGCGTTGGGCATTCGCGATGAACTGCTAGGGCGGCACCCTTTCCCGGGACCCGGATTGGGCATCCGTATCCTGAGCGATGTTACCCCTGAAAAAGTTCGGATTCTGCAAGAAGCAGACGCCATTTTTATCAATGGCCTGAAAGAATGGAAACTGTATGATCAGGTTTGGCAGGCAGGTGTGATGTTGCTTCCGGTCCAGTCGGTTGGAGTAATGGGTGATGAGCGCACTTACGAAAATGTGGTTGCCCTGCGTGCCGTGATGTCAACCGACGGCATGACTGCTGATTGGGTCCATCTTCCTTATGAATTCCTGGCAAAAATGTCAAACGAAATCATTAACAAAGTTCGCGGCATCAACCGCGTGGTTTACGATATCAGCTCAAAGCCACCTGCAACAATCGAGTGGGAATAAGATAAACAAGAGGGAGGCTTTCGGCTTCCCTCTTTTGTTAACATTTATTAGCGCCCCCGCTTTTGACGTCGGGCTATATTATTTTATCTTTATCGGTTATTATTAAAAGATACAAGAGGATGAGCAGTAAATTAAAAATAACAGGTTTCAGCCTGTTTTTCCTGTTTTTGTTTCTGGCGGTTATTCCGGTTGCGCAGGCGCAGGACGTTCAGGGAAATATGATGAAATTCGGGCGGTTGTTACGCCTGATTGAAAGTTACTATGTGGATACTACCAATATTGACAAACTGACCGAAGGTGCCATCACAGATATGTTAAGCAAGCTAGATCCACATTCGGTTTATATTTCCAAAGAAGAAGTTGAGAAGATGAATGAGCCACTTCAAGGCAGTTTCGAAGGGATTGGCATCTCATTTAATATATTGAAAGATACGCTGATGGTGGTAACGATCATTCCGGGTGGGCCTTCCGAAAAAGTGGGCCTGTTGCCCGGCGACCGGATTATGGTGATCGACGGTAAAACAGTGGCCGGTACCGGACTGAAGAACAGCGATGTGATGAGTATGCTCCGCGGCGACAAAGGCACAAAAGTCGATCTGAAAGTGATGCGTAAACGACACACCGACTGGCTCGACTTTACCATCATCCGCGATAAAATTCCCATCAACAGCCTGGATGCCTCCTACATGCTTGACGACGAAACCGGCTACATCAAACTGAACCGCTTCTCCGCCACGACAACCGATGAGTTTCTGGCGGCCATCAAAGAATTGAAAACGAAACCTGGTTTCCGCAACCTGGTGCTCGATTTGCGCGGCAATGGCGGCGGCTATCTGAAAGCAGCCATCGATTTGGCTGATCATTTTTTGGGCGCCTATCGCCTGGTTGTTTATACCGAAGGGGTTCACGACACGCGAAAAGACTACAAGGCCACTGCGTTGGGCGAATTCGAGCAGGGAAAACTGGTTGTTTTGATTGATGAAGGGTCGGCTTCGGCCAGCGAAATTGTTGCCGGTGCCGTTCAAGACTGGGACCGTGGCCTGATCGTCGGTCGCCGCTCTTTCGGAAAGGGCTTGGTGCAGCAACCTTTCCCGCTGACGGATGGTTCGGTGGTGCGGCTTACCACGGCCCATTATTACACGCCCAGCGGACGGTGCATCCAAAAGCCGTATGAAAATGGTGTGGAAGAATATCGAAAGGATTATCTGACCCGTTTCGAAACCGGAGAGCTCTTCTCCGAAGACAGCATTCATTTTGATGAAACGAAACTGTACGAAACCCTGAAAAACAAGCGTCCTGTTTATGGTGGCGGCGGTGTGATGCCTGATGTTTTCGTCCCGATTGATACCTCGGCCAATTATGCCTATTTCAACCAGCTTATCCGAAAAAATATACTGTATTCGAATGTGCTAACTTATATGGATGCCAACCGGGAAAAGCTGTCTAAAAAATATACTGATTTCGGTACCTTCATTAGCAAGTTTGAAGTGGATGAGGTGATTATTGAAAAAATGATTGCTGAAGCTGATCAGGAAAAAATTGAAAAAGATGAGGCTAGTGTTGCTTTTGCTCGTCCACTGATCAAAAAGCAGATTGCAGCGCTGCTGGCTCGCGACCTGTTTGGTCCCGGTTACTATTACCAGGCGATCAATCAGGAGGAAGAAATCATACAACAGGCGCTGGAGGTGCTGAAAAACGCATCGCAATACGAAAAACTGTTGGTAGAAAAGTAAACGCATGGCTGACTTGGTTTTTGATTGGCTCCAAGCCAATTTTATTGAAGTACTCGGGGCCGTACTGGGGCTGGTTTACATTTTTCTGTCCATCAGGCAAAATATATGGACCTGGCCGGTTGGCTTGCTCACATCCGCCCTATATGTGTATGTTTTTTTAGTGTCGAAGTTTTATGCCGACATGGCTCTACAGGTTTATTACGTGGGCGTGAGTATCTACGGTTGGTATTTTTGGCTAAAAGGAAAACCGGACCGGAAAGATCATCTGCCTGTTAGCCATACCCCAAAGAAACTGTGGCTGGCTCTGGCGGGTGTATCTCTTGTTTTGTTTTTGCTCATTGCTTTTGTGCTGAAGAACTATACCGATTCGCCGGTTCCGTTGGGCGATTCACTTACAACGGCCCTGAGCCTGGTGGCCACTTGGATGCTGGCCCGAAAATATCTCGAACATTGGCTGATTTGGGTGTTTGTGGATTTCTTTTCCGTCGTCCTGTATGCGTTTAAGAGCCTTTGGCCAACGGTTCTTCTGTTCGTAGTTTATACCATAATGGCGGTGCTGGGCTATTGGAGCTGGAAAAAATCTTTGGAGGCGGAATCCTGAAAATTTAATCTTACAATGAAGAAAATTATCGCAGTTACCGGGCCCGAATCAACAGCTAAAAGTACGCTGACAAAAGAACTGGCCAGCTGTTTTCATGCACTTTCATTTTCGGAATATGCCCGTGAATATTTGGCTGAAAAGGGTCATGATTATACCTACAATGATGTGGAGGAAATCGCCCGGGAGCAGCTTCGGCAATATAAACTGGCTCGGCAATCCACGGCTGAAATGGTCATTTTTGATACCTGGCTGATTATCACGAAAGTTTGGTTTGAATGGGTTTACCAAAGAACTCCGGGATGGCTGGAACAGGCTATCCGGGAAAATCCGGTTGACCTTTACTTACTCTGTAAACCGGATATTCCCTGGGAGCCGGACCCGCTTCGGGAGCATGGGGGAGACGAACGGGAACGTCTGTTTCAGTTATATAAAAATGAATTGACTTCGCGTGGCTTTCGGTTTGCAGAGATCGGTGGAATGGGAGAGGAGCGGATTCAACAAGCCATTCAGGCAGTAAAAGAAATTATTTGATGGTTTGCAGGAAACAGGCTTGTAATTCAACCGGAAAAAAAGGAATTTTGTTTATGCTTTATAATGAATAGGCCTGTGGCCTCATAATAAATTGTTCACTTATGAAAATCGCATCGGATATCACGCAATTGATTGGTGGAACGCCTTTGGTGCAGCTAAACCGTGTTGTCGAGGGCTGTTGTGCACGGGTTTATGCCAAGCTGGAATCGCAGAATCCCGGAGGTTCAGTAAAGGACCGCCTTGCCCTGGCAATGATTACGGCAGCCGAAGCCGAAAACCGGATCAACACCGAAACGGTGATCATTGAGCCAACCAGTGGAAATACCGGAATTGGCTTGGCCATGGTTTGTGCGGTGCGCGGCTATCGCCTGATCATCGTGATGCCCGAAAGTGTTTCTGTGGAACGAAGAATGATTTTAAAAGCGTATGGCGCCGAGTTGGTACTCACTTCGGCCAAAGGCGGGATGAAGGAAGCTATTGCCAAAACCGAAGAATTGGCAGCTGCCCTTGGAAACGCCTTTGTGCCTATGCAGTTTGAAAACCCGGCCAATCCTGCCATGCACCGGGCCACAACCGCGCAGGAAATCTGGAACGATACCGACGGAAAAGTTGATATTTTTGTGGCAGGCGCAGGCACCGGCGGAACCATTACCGGCGTTTCGGAGGCACTGAAACAACACAAAGCTGATTTGTACAGCGTGGTGGTTGAACCGGAAACATCGGCCGTCCTTTCAGGGAATCCCGCAGGTCCGCACAAAATTCAGGGCATTGGCGCCGGGTTTGTCCCCAAGGTGCTGAATACAGCTATTTATGACGAAGTTTTTCGCGTAACGGATGAAGCGGCTTTTGAACAGGCAAGAGCCTTGGCTAAAAAGGAAGGGATATTTTGCGGAATTTCATCCGGGGCAAACGTATTTGCAGCTTTGCAAATTGCCCGCCGCGAAGAAAACAAAGACAAGCACCTAGTTGTCATGATATGTGACACAGGCGAACGATATTTAAGTACAACCTTATTTAATGAAGATAAAAATGCAATCTGATCATACCATCCTCCAAAAGATAAATCAGACAGTTAAGCAACTGGCTGATCCGAAAACCTACGATATGGTTTGCCACGAACATCGGTTGGGCGAACCGTTACCTTCAACCGAAAAGCTTGCCCGAATTGTCAACATGGTGCGCGAAATTTTATTTCCCGGCTATTTTGGAAATACCAGTTTACGTCCCGATACCATCCGCCATTACATGGGCGTTTATGTTGACGAGCTTTTTGAGCTGCTTTCGGAGCAAATTCTGGCCGGTTTGTGCTTTACATGCGATAAGCAACCGGAAGAAATCGATATGCCCGAACGAAACCGGTTTGCCCAGGAGTTGGCAGCCGATTTTATTGCCTACTTGCCGGAAATCCGCCGGATACTGGTTACCGATGTGGAGGCCGCTTTTGTGGGCGATCCTGCCGCCAAAAGCCGCAGCGAAGTTATTTATTGCTACCCGGCCATCCGTGCTATTTCCAATTATCGGATTGCTCACCGTTTGCTGGAGCTGGGAGTGCCGCTTATTCCGCGTATTATCGGCGAGATGGCTCATTCCGAAACCGGTATCGATATTCATCCCAAAGCACAAATCGGCGAATCGTTTACCATTGACCATGGTACGGGTGTGGTGATCGGTTCGACCTGTATCATTGGTAACAATGTGAAATTGTATCAAGGCGTTACCCTGGGGGCAAAAAGTTTCCCGCTTGACGAACACGGAAACCCGATTAAAGGGGTGCCGCGGCATCCGATTGTGGAGGACAATGTCATTATTTATGCTCAGGCAACGATTTTGGGACGCATCACGATTGGAAAAAATTCGGTGATTGGTGGTAACGTTTGGGTAACCAACAATGTTCCGCCCGACTCCAAAATTGTTCAGTCCAAGGCGCGGGAAACCGCTTTTAGTGACGGCGGCGGTATTTAATAGACTGTCAAGAATTATAATCGCATATTAACAGATCAATCCATGTGCCGGGTATAACACGATTCGGCCCTATTTATAGTAACATGATGAACAATAGTCAATTGGTGGCAACCACCTACGCCGGACTGGAAGAGGTTTTGGCCGCCGAGTTGCTTGCATTGAATGCCGATGAAGTACAACCGGCTCGACGTGCAGTGTATTTTTCAGGAAACGAGGAGATGATTTACCGTGCCAATTATTCATTGCGCACAGCATTGAAGATATTGGTTCCTCTGCGTACATTTAAAATAATGAAGGCCGACGATCTCTATCATCAGGCTTTCAAAATAAAGTGGGAAGAATATTTTGATGCGGACAAAACCTTTGCGGTTCAAAGTACCGTTTTCAGCGACCTGTTTAATAACTCGATGTTTGCATCGCTAAAACTGAAAGATGCCATTGTGGACCGTTTTCGCCGGGCAGGCAGCAAACGACCGTCTGTTGATACCCGTAACCCACAGGTACAGATTAATTTGCACATTGCCAATAATAGTTGCACCATTTCGCTCGACAGCAGCGGGGAGTCGCTTCATAAGCGGGGTTACCGGGTGGGTAACCACGAAGCGCCCATCAGCGAAGTGCTGGCCGCCGGGATGTTGAAGTTGGCCGGCTGGAACGGCGAGCAATCATTGTTCGACCCGATGTGTGGCTCCGGCACCATCGTGATTGAAGCTGCCATGATGGCTAAAAATGTATTGCCGGGCGAAATTGGCCGGAAATACGCTTTTCAACATTGGAAAAATTATCAGTCCTCTCTGTTTGAAAAAATAAAATCGGAAACCGATCACCGCAAACCTGATTTTAAACTTTACGGTTCCGATATTTCGCGTGGCAGCGTGGACCTGGCTTTCAAGAATGCCGAAAAAGCGAGGGTGAACGACCTGATCAAGCTGGAGGTTGCAGATTTCCGTACGTCGGAGAAAAAAACAGATTGTGGCTTCCTGGTATTCAACCCGCCTTATGGCGAACGCATTGAGACCGGTGATGAAGCGTTTTATAGCATGATTGGCGAGCGTCTTAAACATCATTATCCCGAAACAGAAGCTTGGATCATCAGTACCAACGACTGTCTGAAATCCATTGGCTTGAAACCAGCCCGAAAAATCCCGCTTTTCAACGGAGCGCTGGCGTGCAGCTTCCGGAAATACGAACTGTACAAAGGATCGCGGAAAGAGTAGGGATGCCTGTACTTATACAAGGTTTAAAGAAGTTGAGATGAACGTTATTTGTTTTGGGCCTTTCGTTTGAACAGCTGGAGAAACTTGTTCCACAGTTCATCAAAATTGTCATAGTTCTCACGATAACTGAGGCCGATGCCCTGGGTGTAGGGCGATGTTTCGTAAATGATATTGTTGTTGGAATGGTTGTATGCTTTAAACTGTAACTTCCCGTTATTGGTGATCTTCACATTCAAGTCGAAGTCGCCCACAATATTGTTATTATTGGCCGTGGTGGCCTGTGTCCCGTTGTTGCCGATATTACCGTTCAACGTAACCCGGTCGTTAAAGATTTGTGTACTTAGGGCAAGTTCAATTTCATCGTCACTAATTTGATCGCCGGGGCGGTAATTCACGCCAATGTCGAAATCGTTGCTGATTTGAGAAAGCCAGTTGCTGAGTTGGTTGGAAAACAGTTCGCTGGCCGTGGATCCTACTACATTGGGATTGGAAGCCTCGTAGCTGCCCCTTAGATATTCAGGAGTGTAAAACCGGCCCAGCACCAGTAGCGACAAAATTTGTTTGTTCATATCTTCCTCTGTACTGAAAAACTGCCGTACTTCTTCTTTTATCCGGTTTTCGATAGTGGGAAAATCGATGCCAAACCCGATTGTGGGATTGTTCAAATTGTCGGTAAGCGATATTTTGCATTGCACCGGGATACGCTGATAATATTGGGCATTGGGGGTATTGGGGTTATTTTGGTCAGATTCTTTGTCAGGATTCAGTTCACTTAACGAAGCTTTCAACCGGTAAATGGCATTTAGATTGATGTTGGCATTATACGGGTCGCCGTTCCAGTTGATGGTGCCGCCTTGTTCAATTTCAAATTTTTTGTTGATCACGTTTTGCAAGGTGAACAGGTAATCTCCACGGTCAACCAGATATTCGCCATACAACGCGATATTGAAATCAGGATCAATTTCGAGCTTAAGGTTTCCGCTGCCCTGGGCCCGGATCATATCACCAATTTGAGAGTTGTATATCAACTGAAACCGGGCATCAGGGGTCACATCGATGTCGAAATTCATGAATACCTGTGATTCCTGCTGCGGTAATTTCCGATCGAGAGTAGTTGTTGCTGTTTCTTTGGGCGACAGAAATTGCAGAAAATCATACACTTGGGCTTCCTCTTCGTAGTCCAGCGAGATGTTGATACTAGTTCCGTTCATGGTGCGTACTGCGCCGTCGAGATAAAGCTGGCGGCCATGCCCCGAAATACGAAGGTTGCCATTGCCGTATGCTTTCCCGTAAAAACGCTCATTGTCGCGGACGGTGGTGTTTATCGCCAGTATTTTTTGAGTACGCAGCAACATGTCATAATCCATGTTCGAGAAATTGTCATGGCGGATGGAGCCGTCAAAGAGGCCTTGGTTGCCATCAAAATCATGGACGGTAATCTGGTCGAAAATGATGGAATCGCCCCTGAATTGTACTGTGTCGCTAAAGTAGTAGCTCACTTGCAGGTAACCCAATGATAAGCCGGCATTATGGGCGTAAACATCGCCTCTCATGAATATCTTTTCAGGCTTTCCGTAAATCTTCACTTCCCCGGTTGCATCGCCGTGTACATTGTCGAAGGTGTTTTCAAGCACAGGCTGAAGCAGTGTCAGCGACACATTTTCCACATTCAGGGTAAAGTCGAGGCTGTCGCGTGTGGGGGAATAGCTACCGTAGCCGTAAACGGTTTGCCGGTTATTGTTATTCACAATCAATTCAGACTGAACGGACTCCGATGGCCGGTCCCATTTACTGAGAACGCTCACATTTCCTACTTGCTGGCCGCTGTATCTTAGCCCGTCAATTTTCAGGTCCGACAGAAAAAGCGCTTTCTCGTACACATCAAAAACACTGGCGGTTCCGCTCAGCAATCCTTGCAGGTTGGCATCCTGTCCGGTGATTAGGTTCAGGTTGTTCAGGTTGAAATTGTTCACGGTCATATTCAACCGGGCTGTTTTGTCCTTTGAAATATTTCCGTTGAACCGGAACTCCTGATTTTGATTTGAAATACGGAAATTATTCACCCCAATTGTTGTGGAATCAATCGAAATAGTTGATGGATGGATGTTCCAAAGCGAATCCGCGATGTAGATGCGCGTGGGCAAAATGTTCATCTCCACATGCGGAACACCTTTCAGGGGCTTCGAAAACTGAATGTTCGTTTCCAGTTCGCCACTGTAAGTTTTTTCATCGTAATTGTTCCATATAAGTTTGGCGCCCATATTGTTTTGTTGGGCATCAGCCAAAACAGCCAGGTTGTAAAGCTTTTGGCCGTCACTGACCTGCAATTCCTCCAGCCGGCTTTTCAGTTCCAATTTGTCGCTACTGTGGATGGAAAGGGAATATCCCCTAAAAATGAGGTTGTTGTACTCAATTTGCGGAATTTCGGAATAGATGTCGAGCTTGTTTTTTGCTTCGTCAAAATAACCGAAAACCTGCGCCGGGCTCAGGTACAGGTTGGGTAAAAACGTTTGGGTGATTGGTTCGGCATCCTTAATATTCAACTCAAGATTGAACTTGTTTAAACCGGGAGTTGAAGACTGCATAACTCCCGAGGCGGGCAGGTAGCGGTACAGCAGATTTTTCAGTCCCTGGCCGATCGTTCCAAAGGAATAGGTGCCCCGGATGTTGGCATCGAGATAATCCGAACGCAGTTCCAGGTTCTTTACGCTGTCAACATATGTGTTGATGGTCAGGCTGTTTAGGGTGAGGAAATTATTTTCGTTTGAATACAGGCCTTCTTCAAACCAAATGTTTCCATTCAGGTTGTCGATTCCATTTCCGCTGAAATTTGCCTTCAGGTCAACGGCCAGGTCCGATTCGCGGTGAATTTTATCGATATTGAGGGCTGCCAGGTTGGCCCGGTCAAGCAGCAATTCAAAGTCGAAAACTGGTATCTGAGGGTTCAGGTCTACCTTTCCCGCAAATCGTCCTTTTAGGTTTTGATCGTCAATGCTCAGATCGCCCTCAAATTTCTGTTCCTGAATTTGGCCGTCGAGCACAATGTTCTTATAGCGGTAACCGCGGAAAAATACACTGTCAACTACGCCGTCAATGTCGGCGGTTAAAATTTTCCGGTTGCGCTGGTAGTTACCATTGATCTGACCGTTGAAAGTAATATCTCCCAGGTTATTGATTTGGGAGAACTTGCCCAAGCGAAAGTTTACGGTTTTCAGATGACCTTTAATTTCAAGCGAATTGTTTGCCGATGGGATAAACGAAAGGTCGGTTTCCATTCGTCCAAAGTTGGAACGTAAGGTACCATACGCCACAAAATCGCTCAGAAATCCGGTAAAATTTCCTTTATAATGAATGATGCCGGCATCGTAGAGCATGGACGGTATCTCCGGGTATTTTTTCGCTGAACTGTCGGGCAGTCTTACCTTGGCAATGTCCCTGAAATCGGTGGACAAATTTTTCAGGTCGAAGTACAAATAAGCTTCATCCAGGTTGGGCAGACCGTTGATGTAAAAGTCGCAGGTCAGTTGGGTGTGGTCGCCAAAGCCCACTGAGAGTTCCTTGGCTTTCAAATCGGCAATGGTACCATAAATGTGGCCGGAGAGGTTCATTTGCAGGTCCATTCCGTTCAGTGCCGGCACCAGTTGCCCCACATCGCGAAAATCGATCATGGATTCACGGATGTTCAAATCAATTTGTGATAGCGAAAAATCGGTGCCTGTTTCCAGCCCGGTTTGATCGATGATGAAGTTGGCATTGGCAATTTGCGACCTCGGCGTGCTGAATTTCAGATCATTCAGTTTAATGATGTGTTTGTAGGATACGAAATTGGTGCTCAGTTCATTCAATATGAATGATTTGTGGTCGTCGAAACTAAGCTGGTTAATCCGGAACGACACCGAATCGGGGTGCAGCACTATATCGGTAACATCCAGGTTGATATTGTGCAGGTCGATCAAATGGGTGCCTTCTTTCTGATAATAGGAATAACCAAGCCGGGTGTCGTTAAAAATGAAATTGCGGCAGGAAATGTTCCAGCCGGGGAGTTCGGCTTTTCTCTCCGGATTTCGGAGGGCATCCATTAAAAAGGTGTAGTTGGGCAGGTGGTTCTCGTCGAGCGATACGTAAATCTTGGTGTCGAGCAAGGCTAGCGACGATAGATTCACCTCTATTTGCTTGATTCGGAAATGATCGATCGATGCTACCAGATTCCCGATGAAAAAGAGCGTATCGGCCTGCTGGTCTTCAATTAAAACTTCATTCAGGATAACTTTGTTAAAAAAGGCGATGTCCACACTCTTTACGCTCAGCCGTGTACCCAGCTTTTCAGAATAGTGTTTGGCAATTTGCCGTACCACAATGGTTTGTATGGCACTGGTTTGAAAAGCCAGATAGGCCGTCAGCAGGAATGCCAGCAGGATCCCCGTCAACCAAAGTGCTATTTTGAATGTTTTTTTAATAATTTTGCCCTCGCTTTTACCCGGCAAAATAAACTAAAATCGGCAGATTTAGCTTGATTTGCCGGTAATTTAATTTTGAAAATACAACGCAATTCAATGGAACAAACGCGAAATATTACCATCCTGGGGATCGAATCGTCTTGCGATGATACGTCGGCAGCCGTTATTCAGAACGGGTATCTGTTATCGAATATTATTGCCAGCCAAAAAGTACATGAAGCGTATGGTGGTGTGGTCCCGGAGCTGGCCTCGCGGGCGCACCAGCAGAACATTGTCCCGGTGGTCGATCAGGCCATTAGGCAGGCTGGCATCAATCGCGATGAAATTTCGGCGGTGGCTTTTACCCGCGGCCCGGGCTTGCTGGGCTCGTTGCTGGTGGGAACTTCGTTTGCCAAAGGTTTTTCACTTTCCGCGGGCATCCCGATGATCGACATCAATCATTTGCAAGGACACGTGCTGGCCCATTTCATCAAAGAAAAGGAGGTTGAATTTCACGCGCCCCGGTTCCCGCATTTGTGTTTACTGGTGAGTGGCGGTAATTCGCAAATCATTTTGGTGAAGGACCACCTGGAAATGGAGGTGATCGGTCAAACCATTGATGATGCTGCCGGCGAAGCTTTCGATAAATGCGCTAAGGTGATGGGCATGCCTTATCCGGGCGGACCGTACATCGATCGGTTGGCCAAGGAAGGAAACCCGCTGGCCTATCAGTTTGCGAAGCCCCGTATCAAAAATCTCGATTATAGTTTTAGTGGTTTAAAAACCAGTTTCCTGTATTTTTTGCGCGATCAGCTGCAAGAAAATGAAAACTTCATTGAAGAAAATAAAGCCGATTTGTGTGCATCACTGCAAAAAACGATCATCGACATTTTGATGAACAAGTTGGTGAAGGCAGCCAAACAAACCGGTATTCGCGAAATTACCGTGGCCGGAGGGGTTTCGGCCAACTCGGGTTTGCAAAATGCATTGCGTGCCGAATCCGAAAAACGCCATTGGAACTTGTTCATCCCCAAATTCGCCTTTACGATGGACAATGCTGCCATGATTGCTATCACCGGCTATTACAAATTTTTAAAGGGAGAATTCATTGGACAGGATGCGGTGCCATTTGCCCGGATGAATATTAATGAGTAAAGAATTGGGAAATAGAAAATTGGTCATTGGACCATTAGTAAAAGGCATTGACAATTCGAAACTTAGAACTTGAAACTTGGAACTTATCAGGTGAAAGAGGATGTAAAAATACCCGTTGTGTTGGTCACCGGATTTCTGGGGGCGGGGAAAACTACGTTTATCAATGAAATTATAAAATCGCACCGACACCTGAAACTGGCTTTGGTCGAAAATGAGTTTGGCGCCACTTCTGTTGATCAGGACTTGATTGTGGGGATGCGAAGTGAAAACATTTTCGACCTGAGCAATGGCTGTATTTGTTGTAGTATTTCCAATGAATTTTCGTTGACTCTGCTCGATTTGGCCGACAAAGCCGGAGAAATTGATTATTTGCTGATTGAAACAACGGGGGTGGCCAATTTGTCGAACGTGGTCCGTCCGTTTTACAGCGATGAAGACCTGAAAGCCCGCTTCAACTTATTGGGCAGCATTTGTTTGGTGGATGCCCTGAACGCGGAGCAGCAATTACAGGGCACCGAACAGCAGATGCAGGTTATCTTGAGCGATTTTCTTTTAATGAACAAAACTGCCGGTGTGGATGAAAAAACGCTTGCCGACCTTGAGCGTCGCCTGCTGGCTTTCAATTCTCATACTACGATCCGGCAAACCAATTTCTCCCGTTTGATTGATTTTCAATTGGAAACTTTTGCCGAAAGCATACAAAACCGATTTGAGCAAAAGCTAGTCCAACCCGTGATGTTCCGTGTGGTTGAAACGAAAAAATACACCACGTTTACCCACCAGTTTCGAGGCGATGTCGATTTGGCGCGCTTTCAGTATTGGTTCAATTATTTTGCGGCAATCAATCAGTCGCACATTTACCGGGTGAAGGGAATTCTTTATCCGAAAGGTTCGCCTGAAAAGGTGATCGTCCAATCGGTTGGCGGGGCTGTTTCGTATGAGGGAGGTTCTTTCATCAGCCCGCTGGAAGAAAAAGTGAATACGCTGGTGTTTATCGGAAATGGTATTGACAACGAGCGGATTGCAAGCGAGCTGGATCGCTATTTGAACCATAATTAGTGAATTGAGAAAAATTTAAACGGACTGGGAAAAGTTTATTTCTTCAGTGTCAATACCAGCTCATGTACTGGAGCAGGATAACAACGCCCACTGTGGTCAACGCGGCCACCCCGATGGCCAAACTGCTCATGGCGCCTTCGGTTTCGCCCATTTCAATAGCTTTTGTCGTGCCCAGTGCGTGGGCAGCTGTTCCCAGTCCGATACCACGGGCGACGGGATGAACGATTTTCATTAAGCGGTACAGGAACGGCGCCAGGGCAGCACCAGTTATGCCGGTAATGATGATCGACAAAATGGTAATTCCCTCGGTTGCGCCAAGCAAATCGCTCAACCCAATGCCAATGGGGGTGGTTACGCTGTGGGGCAGCAGCGAACGCTCCAGTAATTCATTCAACCCAAACAGACGGCAAAGCACAATTACCGATGTCAGGGCCGAAATAACCCCAGCCAGGATTCCTCCCAAGATGGCGTATTTGTGGGTGATGAGCAGTCGGCGTTGCCGGTAAAGCGGTAGTGCCAGCACCACAGTTACCGGTCCCAAAAATGCGTGAATGACACTTCCGCCTTTCATATAATTGTCAAAAGGGATAGCTGTCAGGCTCAGCACGATAATAATGGCGACAATGGATAGCAGCAGCGGATTAACACAGCTTTGGCGCGAGCGGAAACGGATGTACGAGAACCCGTAGAAACAGGCTACCGACAGTAGAATGCCAAACAGATGGGTGTCAGTCAACTTTTCGATCATGCTTTTTTTCTGATTTGATAAGTAGCTGGGTAACCAGGCTGGTGACAGCCAATACCAACAGTGTGGAAAGGATGATTACTGAAATAGCCTCGATATAATTTCCTTTCAGACTTTGGTACGAGACAAGGATGCCCACCCCCGCCGGGATGAAGAAAAAGCCCATGTTTCCCAACAGGAAATCGGACGTTTCCGCGATGTGCCTTTCCTTTATCACGCCCATCAACAGCAATATCAGCAGCAGGATCATGCCGGTGATACTTCCCGGAATGGGCAGGTTGAACAAATTGCTCAGCAGCTCGCCCCCAAAACTCAGTCCCAGAATTACGAGTAGTTGCTTAAATATTTTCATCGCAGGCTATGTGTTTCGAAATTTCAAACCGCGGGATGGCGCCAACCACTATTGATAGGTAAACGGACGAACGTCGATCAGGTACATGCCCGCAGTTTTTGCAGCCTCCATGCCCAGGACGCCGTCTTCCAGCACCTGGCATTTTTCAGGCTTCACCTTTATCAGTTCGGCGCATTTCAGAAAGGTTTCCGGCTCAGGTTTGTGGCGTGTTACATCGTCGGCAGTAACAATGGCGTCAAAATAATGCGTCAGGTTAAGCGTTTCGAGTTGCACCATGGCGCTGCGACGGCTGGCCCCGGTCCCCACAGCCAGCGGAATTTTGCCGTGATACTTCATCACCAGGTCAACCACCGGTACATGCGGGCGCAACAGGTTGGCGCTTTCCCAGAAGGTTTCCTGTTTCATACGGACTATTTCTTCGGGATCAATGCCCTGCAGATTGTTGTCGGCAATTACCCGTTCGGCAAAACGAATGGTTGGCATGCCGGTCATTTCTTCAATAATTCCTTCGTTGAACGTGCAGTTGTAGTGGGCACATACCTTGTGCCAGGTGGCGATGTGAACCGGAAGCGAATCCGACAAAGTCCCATCCAAATCAAATATCAAGGCTTCGGCCTCCGGGTGTTTATCCAATTTCATTTTTCTGATTTTGTGTGGCAAAATTAGCAAACAAATCCGGAGCATCAGTTGATTTCACGGTCGGGAACAGGGATTCATCAAAATCTTAAACTTGATTTAATTATGGGCATTTCCTTGAAAAATAAATCTTAAGACCCGAAAGGCTTTGTATAAAACAGAAATATTCCTAATTTTGCGCGACCTAAAATATAGGTGTAATTTTTTAATGTTTAATAAATTAGATGTTTTATGAAAAACCAGTATGAAACCGTTTTCATTGCAACTCCCGTTTTATCTGATGTTCAGATAAAGGAAGCGGTACAGAAATTCAGAGACATCATCACCGAGAACGGTGGCGAAATTGTCAATGAAGAGCACTGGGGATTGCGCAAACTAGCTTATCCCATTCAGAAAAAGAGTACAGGTTTCTATCAGTTGTTCGAGTTCAAAGCCGAACCGGAAATGATTGAAAAATTGGAAATCCAGTACCGTCGCGACGAGCGTATTATTCGCTTCCTGACTTTCAAGCAGGACAAATACGCTGTTGAGTACAGTGAAAAAAGAAGAAACAAAACTAAAGCTGAAAAGGAGAACTAAGCTATGGCAAGCAATCAAGGTGAAATCCGTTACCTGACCCCGCCGTCAGTCGAAATCAAAAAGAAAAAGTACTGTCGCTTTAAAAAGAACAAAATCAAATTCGTGGATTATAAAGATCCTGAGTTCCTGAAGAAATTCCTGAACGAACAAGGTCGTATCCTTCCACGTCGTATTACTGGTACTTCGCTGAAATACCAACGTAAAGTGGCCAAAGCAGTAAAAAGAGCCCGTCATTTAGCCCTGCTGCCCTTCGTAACTGATATGTTGAAATAAGTAAAAGAAAAGAAAAATGGAAGTTATTTTATTACAAGATATTCAAAATTTGGGGAGCAAAGATGACATCATCAAAGTAAAAGATGGTTACGGACGTAATTATCTGATCCCTCAGAAAATGGCTATTGTTGCCAATTCATCTACCAAAAAGGTTTTGGCTGAAAATATCCGTCAACGTGCCCACAAAGAAGCCAAGCTGAAAGATCAGGCCTTGGCGCTTGCTTCCCAACTGGAAGGCAAAGAAGTGGTGATTGGCGCCAAAACCAGCTCGTCGGGTAAAATTTTCGGTTCAGTCAATACCATTCAGTTGGCGGAAGCTATCAACAAACTTGGTTTTGAAATCGACCGCAAACAAATCCGCATTGCCGAAGACAGCATCAAAGAAGTCGGTAAATACACCGCCAAAATCAAACTTCACAAAGAAGTAATCGTTGATTTTAACTTTGAAGTAGTTTCGGAGTAAATTAATTTTTTCAAACACACACACAGATTCAAACGTTTTTTCAAACAAATAAAAGCCGGCAGCTTCACACACTGCCGGCTTTCTTGTATCAAAATCAATCGATTCTGACCAATCATCAATCATCAATCATCATTTATTTAGTTGTCTTCTTCCTCGGCAAAAAACCGTTTGTTTTTAATGACGTTTACAATGGCGTCCACAATGTGATCGTCCTGCAGGGTTGAGTAGTTGAAAATAATGTCGTAGTCATTGTTGTTCAGCTTTCTTCCGGCCACATGTTCCACAAAAAGTTCACGCTGGCGATCGATTTGCAATACATACTGCTGTGCATCGGCGTGCGACAGGTTGCTGATTTGCATGATTCGGTTGATGCGCCATTCGAGCGGGGCCATCAGCTTGATGCTGAGCTTGCGCGACACGTCCTGGGCGATCACCCCGGCAGCGCGCCCAACAATGATGTAGTTGCCTTTTTCGGCCAGCTGAAGAATTACTTTACGCACTGTTTCGATTACTTGCTGGTCTTCGGCATCGTAAACTTTTTCGGTTGAAAAGGCTGTGCTCACTTCCTCTAAGCTAACTTTGGCCTCGCCCAGAAAAACGTTCCTGACTTTCTCAGTATCCATATTGAGCTCATTGGCAGCAGCTTCAATAATCTCTTTACTCACCCATTTCCACTCCACATCTGTTTTTGTTTCAGAATGAAAACTGTATCCGGTCAGGATTTTCGAAAGCTTGGTCGCTATACGCTTGGCCGAGCAACCGCATTCCCTCGAAATCATGATAACCGGGCCGGGATAGTGGTTTTTTACAGGCTTGTTGGCCTCATTTTCAAAATAATTGCTCAGGAAATTTTTCATAATCGCTGTTTTTTTGTTGATGCAGTTAAACAAATCTACAATTCAAGCCAGTACAACGCCATATAAAATGTTCTACAATACGCATTCTGGCCAATGTTTAAAAACAAGCTTACAGAACATGCCCTAATTTTTTATCTTAGCCTGAAAAAGAGAAAAATGAAACGAATAATCAATACGGCATTGGCATCGTTTGGCATGTCGGGCATGGTGTTTCACGGACCTTCGCTGAGGGTGAACCCAAATTTCAGGATTTGCAAGATTTTGGAGCGTTCAAAAAACCTGTCTGCCAAAAACTATTCCGAGGCAACGATCGTGCGCAGCTATGAAGAGATACTGAACGACCCGGAAATTGATCTGGTGGTTGTAAACACCCCGGATGACCTGCACTACGAAATGACCAAACAGGCCTTGGAGGCGGGCAAACATGTGGTGGCCGAGAAACCCTTCGCTCAAACGGTTGACGAAGCGAATGAACTGATTGCCCTGGCCAATTCGAAAGGCCTGATGCACACGGTCTATCAAAACCGGAGGTGGGACGGCGATTTCCTCACGGTAAAAAAGTTGCTGAAAGACGGCAGCTTGGGGCGTCTGGTGGAGTTTGAGTCCCATTTCGATCGCTACCGAAATTTTATTCAGCCCGGTACCTGGAAAGAAGCCGGAAACGAACGGGCGGGGGTGTTGTACAATCTTGGCTCCCATATGGTCGATCAGGTGCGTGTATTGTTCGGTATGCCAATGTCGGTAACGGCCCATTTGGGCATTGTGCGCGAAAGCGGTGCAGTGAACGATTACTATGACATCCGGCTCCAATACGAAGGCTTTGCCGCTTTGCTGAAATGTTCGTACTTGGTCCGAAAGCCTGGGCCCAGGTATAGTTTACACGGTAATTTGGGCTCGTTCCACAAGTGGGGGATTGATCCGCAGGAGGATGCCTTGAAAGCCGGGCGTTTGCCCAACGAAGCGGGATGGGGGAGTGAACCTGCTGCCGATTGGGGTGAGCTGGATACCGAATTAAATGGCCTTCACTTTACCGGCAAGGTGGAAACCATCCCGGGCAATTACAATCTATTCTATGAAAATGTGTATGACGTACTGGCGAATGGCGCCGAATTACTGGTGAAACCCGAAGAAAGCCGCGATGGGCTAGTCATCCTGGAAGCCTGCCTGAAAAGTCATAAAGAAAAACGGACGGTATTGCTGTAATGGTAACCCGTTTCCTTCTCAACGTAAAGGCTGCTTTTACCGGGCAGCCTTTGTGATATTCTTGATCACCCTTTTCTCGTTGATCTTTCCCGTATACAACACCAGCGTGTAGCTCAGTTTAAGGGGGACACCCCGTTTCAGTTCAACCGGGTCGCGACCCGGGAAAACAGCGTTTTGCATGCTGTTCTTTTTGCGCAAAATCCAGGTTTGCCGATCCTGCTGATTTTCTGGTGACGCATAAATCAACATGCCGCCATGATTGCCGCTTTTGGCCATCGAACCGGAAATATTTACATACCGGCCAGCGTCAACAGCCGTGTTTTGCGGTTCAATATTTCCGCCTTCGCCGCTGAATTTTACATCGTCGGGTAACTTCATCCTGACCGAAAAGCCGCCATAGCCTTTTTCATCGTCCGAGCCGCCCAACTTTAACTCGTCAACCAGGGCGGTCAATGCCAGATCGAAGCGGATGATCCGGTAATTTCCGTTTTGCACGAAGAAGGTGTACTGGCAATCTTCTTTCAGGTAAGCTTTCGCGCCGTTTTCATACAGGGGCGATTTCCAAAAGGCCGTGGTGCGAAAACTGCCATCCCCATCGTTGATGCGTTTATATTCAACGTCTTTTACATCGATGCTGAAGTTTTTTAACTCCCAGGGATCGCCAACGGGTTGGTCGCCGATCAGGATTTGGTGCCAGGCCCAAAATATGCCCCGGTGGTGCAAGTGGTCTTCCGGCGCATTTTCGGTAATCTCCGTGCCGTCAGGAAGAAAAACCGGGTGCCAGAAGTTGTTCCGGCCCTGTTCGCTGTTTATGCTAATTTCATCTTTTTGATAGAATGCGACATTTTTCTCGCCATCAAGGATCATAAAACCACCAGCTTGTTTTTTCATGCCGATTTGGGCGAAGAGGCCGTGGATGCCCAAAAACAGCAAGCCGCCGCAGATTAGGATTGATTTTTTCATGTTCAGGTTTTCAGGTTTGACCGGTGTTAAACACTCGTCTAAGATATAAAAAATGAAGCTAATGCTGCTTATCGAAACTTCAATTTGCTTATGTTATTGCAGTCCTTTTTTAAAATTGAAAATCGTTGACGGTTGCACCGGTTCCCCTGCCCGGTACTTCAGCAGCAGCCGTTTGATCAGGTTTTTCGAAGGTTGTTCGTGTTTCAGGTCGATCATGAAATTCCGGAAACCCTCCCGGAGCAGCTGCTCCTTGTATTGAAACAGGTTGACCGGCCTGTCGGGGATTACCAGGGTGATGCCATCGTGGGTGAGCTTGCTGTAGGTTTTGTTGAAGTTGTCCTTGAAATGATTTCCGGCGTCGTCCAGGCCAACCGGCATGCGCGAGTAAAACAACTCGGGCAGGGTGTGCAACAGCACAAAACCGTCTTTGCGCTGCATGGCTTTCAGGTTGTCAAAATCATTTTCTACCGGGTAGCAAAAGCCCTTAATTTTTTGTGTTGAAAGGAACCGGGCCGCTGCATCGTTGTAAACATACACCTGCTCGTTGCAGCAAACCTGACTGTCTTTCGAAAAGAACAATTTTTGCGACAAATGGCTGATAAAAAATTGCCGGATACCGCTTTCCTCAGCTTTTTGTAAAAGCCTTTCCCAGGCAGGCAGCTGCCCTTCAGCTATAAATTTGGGCAGCTCCAGGTGTATTTTATACCTGTTTTGCTGAATGACCGGAGAGCTGAAATCAAACTTTTCCAGCTCGTGCCGCCCGAACGACAAAATCAGTCCGTCAACATCCGTCAACCGGATCGTGTTGAGCCAGTCAGGCGAATCGATGCGCACGAATAAACATGGTTTAGCCGCTTGGCTGCCGACGCTCAATTTTTGCTTAATAGCCTTTTTTTGGTGCAACGGCAAGCGGGCGGTTGGCGCCGGAACATTGGGCAAACGCGAAGGAAACGATTGCTCGCGGCGGCCAATCCAAAACACCTCGTCGCCAGCCGACAGCTTTTCTTTCCCTTCGTGGGTAAACGAGTAGCAACCACTTTCTTCCCATACATCTTCCAGTTTTACATTGCAGGTTTCCTGCGTTTTTGCCTGCAAAATCCGCAGCCGGTCTCCGTTTTTCAGTTCATGGTCCGAGACAAAGGTGATTTCATCCCGGTTTACGCGGATGATTGTACCAACCGGTATGCCGGTATTCGACGTGTCGGCGATGGCCTCTTTAACATCATTCCCCAGGAAATAATTTGTTTTTGCCCGTCCAAAATCCAGTTGCAGCATTTCTTCCGCTTCAACGGTCCGTTCGGGATGATCGAGTGCCAGCCGGTAGGCGGCAGCCACGCGGAACACGTAATCGGCCGATTTCATCCGGCCCTCCACTTTCAGCGAATGAATGCCCAGCTCTGCCATGCGGGGCAGATTCGGCAATTGCTGATTGTCTTTCAGGTTGAACAGGTATTTTTGCTGCTGACTGTCCTGGTAAACCATGCGACAGGGCTGACTGCACAGCCCGCGGTTGGCGCCCCGTCCGCCCACGTAACTGCTGAAAAAACACTGTCCCGAAAACGAGTAGCACAAGGCCCCGTGGATAAACACTTCCAGCTCGCAGGCCGGTTGTCGGGCTATCTTTTCCAGTTCGGGCATAGTGAGCTCGCGGGCCAGCACCACCCGTGAAAGACCCAGCCGGGCGGCAAAAGTTACTCCCTGTGAATTATGTGTGCCCATCTGTGTGCTGGCATGTATGGCCAGTTTGGGGAAATACTGTCGTGCCAGGTCGTAAACGCCCCAGTCCTGAACAATAATTGCGTCCACGCCCACTTTTTCGAGGTAAAACAGGAAATCGAGCAATTTGTCAATTTCAGGATTTTTGATCACTGTATTTAGGGTGACGTACACCTTCACCTTGTTCCTGTGCGCTTCCTGTAATATGGCAGGCAGCTGGTTTTCGGTGAAATTGTTGGCGCGGGCCCGGGCATTAAACTGTTTTAACCCCAGGTAAACGGCGTTTGCCCCTCCGCGAATGGCCGCCCGGAACGATTCGACATTGCCCGCGGGCAGCAGTAATTCAGGTTTGTTTTGCCCCATTATCCGTTAATGTTTCTGCAAAAATAGGATTTAAATTTTGTGTGTCGATGCTGCCAAAATTTCTTTTTTCGCTATTTATCATCATCACGGAAACTGTGTTCATGTGCTGAGAGGTGCAGTTCATGGCTCAAAATGGCTCATTCATGAAGTTTTTTCGATTCTGCTTTTTTGTTTAGTTGTAATAATCTAACTTGTCGGGTAATTTATTGGTTTAGCATATTCATTTTTAAGCGAAGCCAATTTCTTGGATATTCTGACAAGTACCAGCGGAAGATTTAATACTACAGATAATACTTGCCGGTATATAACAGGCCTACAGACAAAAAGAGGAGAAAATAAAAACTCCCACCGAAGCGGGAGTATAGGTTTTAACACCTTCGGCATATAGCCTTATTGTGATAAGACGTAAAATGATTTCTTGTTTGTGATGGCTAAAGTAGGGAATTGATTCATACGACGCAATAGAAAAACGAAAATAAAACTGAAATAGCCGGAACAGATCTTTTTCCATAGTTCTGAGCTTTGGAGAAACTAACAGGCAAAAACAAAAAACTAAAAAACCAACGAATATGGCACGAATACTAGGATTAGACTTGGGCACCAACAGCATTGGCTGGGCTGTGATAGATGCAACAATGAAAGACCGAAAAATAGAAGGTTACAATTCGATTGTAGATTCCGGGGTGAGGATTTTCCCGGAAGGAGTGGAACCAACCACTATCGGACAGGGAGATAAAGAGCAATCGAAAAACGCGACTCGACGAGAACACCGGCAAATGCGCCGCCAGTTTTACCGGAAAAAATTGAGAAAAATAAAGCTGTTGGAAGCTTTGATTCAGTTGAAGATGTGTCCTTTGACTTTTGGGGATCTTCACATATGGAGTAAATGGGACAAAGCTCGGAAAACCGATGGGAAGCAATTTCCAACGGAACCTAACTTTGTGGCTTGGCTCAAGTTGAATCCCTATGAACTGAGGGCAAAAGCATTGAGTGAACCGACTAGTTTAGCAGAGTTAGGACGTATTTTTTATCATTTCATTCAGCGTCGCGGATTTTTAAGTAGCCGGAAAGGGAGCGATGATGGTGCCATCTTTAAAGGGAAAGAGAATATGTCGGGGATT
Source organism: Gaoshiqia sediminis (assembly GCF_025907915.1). GTDB lineage: Bacteria > Bacteroidota > Bacteroidia > Bacteroidales > Prolixibacteraceae > Gaoshiqia > Gaoshiqia sediminis. The sequence continues at coordinate 9,132 of NZ_JAPAAF010000003.1, read as the reverse complement.
GATGCTACCAGAGTCCTGATGAATGGAGAAACCTTAGGAAAATCCTTGTACCAAATTTCATATAAAAATGGAGAAAAGTACAACAATAAAACAGGTGCGGAAGGGAAAGTATTACGGGTACGAGCCCGGTACACCCAGCGGGATATGTACATTGACGAGTTCCAGAAGATATGGGAACAGCAAGCTGCACGTTTAGGATTGGATCAGCAGAAAATGCCAGTGCGAAAAATCCGCTTTTTGAAAGGAAGCCTGAACAGTAGCCGCAACCAGCATAAATTGGAGCACTATTCAAAGAAATATGGATGTAATCAAGTTATAGTAGATGGGAATAAGGTTACAACTATTTCCGAAATGCCATTGAAGGAATTTTTTGCCGGAGAAATCAAGGAGTCAAACGGGCAGCTAAAATTTAAAAGCAACGAAAGTTTATTGTTTTGGCAACGTCCGCTTCGTTCTCAAAAGAATTTGCTGGACAATTGCCGTTTCGAAAATAAATTGCCGGTATTGATGGCTAACGGACATCTTCGTGTTAAAGATGGAAAAGTTGTTTTGCGCAGTAAAAAACCTTGTCCGTTGTCTCATCCTGAATTTGAACTGTTTCGGGCTTATCAATTCATCAATAACATCAAATACGGAAAAGGACAGAAGTTGACTGCGGAACAGCGGCAGCTGGCATTAGATGTGATGAATACGAAAGTTAGCAATTTCAATTTTGAAGAGATACCCAAAGCATTAGGTCTAACCTATGAAAAATTCAATTATGAAACCGACCAAAAAATCGCGGGAAATAACACAATTAGGAACCTGAAACCGCTTTTTCCTGACGAAGTCTGGAATAAGCATGGTGAAGAAATTTGGCATTGTTTTTACTTTTTTGAAGATAATGAAAAGTTGTTTGTCAAACTGAAGAAAGATTTTCTACTAAAAACCAACGATCTGGAAAAAATCGCTAAAATCCGGCTAAAAGAAGGTTATTCGAATGTTTCGCTGAAGGCAATCCGAAATATAAACCCGTTTGTGGAGAAAGGCTATTTATATGCTGATGCTGTGGTCTTGGGTGGCGTGAAAAATGCTTTTGGCAACCGTTGGGAGAATTTCAAAATTTATCATGATGAAATAGAACACGCTGTCTGTCAAATTCTAAAAGAGGACAATAAGGAAGGCGAAGCTATTGGTAAGATTAAAGACTATTTATCGTCACCGGTGAACAGCTACGGATTTTCGAAGGACGATCCGGCTTTTTCGCAACTTTACCACCATAGTCAGGAAGTTTCCACGGAAGAAAAATTGGAATTCGTGCCCGAACTGGAAAACCTTCGCAACCCGATAGTACAGCAAGCCTTGCAGGAAATGCGCCGTTTGGTGAATTCGTTATTGAAAAAATACCGCGAAACGGATCCTGATTTTTCTTTTGACCGCATCCATGTTGAAATGGCGCGTGATCTGAAGAACAATAAAACCAAGCGTAGGGAGCTCACCATTAAAATTCGTGAAAATGAAGATAAGAACGATAATGCACGCAAGCGGTTGGCTGAATTTGGTTTGCGGCCTACACGAGATAACCTGCTGCGTTACCTGTTGTACGAAGAAATTCAGAACCACGTGTCGGGGCCGGTGCTTTGCCCATATACCGGCAAGGTTATCAGTATGGCTGATCTGATTGGCGGGGGTAATACGGTGCAAATTGAGCATATGATTCCGTACAGTGTATCGCTCGACGATAGCTTCGGAAACAAAACGTTGTGCGAAGCCAATTTCAACCGTATGAAAGGGGAGAAGACTCCTTACGAATTTTACCTGGAGAATCCCGATTACAGGCTTTGGGGCATAAATAAATACAAAGAACCGGAAGATGGATGGAAGGAAATATCAGAACGTGTTTTCAAGTTGTTGCCTTATCCGAAAGCTAAGCGCTTCGTGTCGAAACGGGAATTCAAAACAAGTGATTTCATTGAGCGGCAACTTAACGACAGCCGCTATATCAGCCGGAAAGCTGTTGAATTGCTATCAGCTATTTGTGACGATGTTCGTATGCTTCCCGGGCAAGTAACGGCTGAACTTCGCCATTTGTGGGGGATTAACAATATTTTGAACCCGGTGTTTGGCATGGAGAACCTCCATGTGGAAGTGCGGGAGAAAGAACGGATGGCTTATTATGTGCTTACCGACGAAGATAATAAGGTTGTGAGCATGCAGCGGAAAACAAATGACCGTCCGCAAGTGGCTCCAGAACAACTGGTATTAGCAGGAGACATAAGCAAGGGTAAATTTATATCGAAAAACCTGCACCTGAAAGTGGATGCGCCCAACCTGAAAGACGGTGGATATTGGGTTATTGTAACGGTTTCGGAACCGCATAGTTTTCAGCCAGTATATGCCGAAAAACCATCGGGCGACGAGCAACATCTTGTATTTAAAGGCCGGATTGAAAAGCAATTATTCACGAATGATACGATTGGGAAGAAGATTAGGGTTGATGGGAAGCAAGATGGCGCCTATTGGGCCAGCTTCAGCGTTAAGGATAAAGAATTTAAGCTGGCTGAAGGGAAGGGGAAACTGAAAGCCACTGGTTCTAAGGTTGCGTTATTCGGCGAAATTCGCAACGGCCAGTTTGCTTGCCACATCTACCAATGCAAAACCAACCTGCCCGACGGTAAATACTGGGTTTTGCTCGAACTCGATTTTGAACAGGCTGAATATGTGCGGGCTGTAAACCCCAAACCGGAAGCTACAGAACAGCAATTGATGAGTTATGCCACGGTAGATGAGGAAGGTTGGCTGGCAGCCGACCCCGATCCGGGCTACCGGCGAAAAGTTGCTGAACCGAAAGGTCGTTACTATTGCCTGTTCAACATTGAATCGGTGGAACCTGAATTATATCCGGTGGATAACGAAACACCCGCACCGTCGAAAGGGCAACGACTGACCGAAGCCGTAGTTTGGGTGGACGAAGCAACCGGCGAAATAAGATACGATCCTAAAAAGAACCGCGACGACCATCGCCACCATGCCATTGATGCCATTACGGTTGCTTTAACCGAACAGGGCTTTTTGCAACGATTGAGTACTTACCATGCACAGGAGGAAAATGTAAAACGGGGAATTGACAGTACCGAAAAGTTCCCGGAACCATGGTTGGGATTTACCGATGATGTGAAAAAAGCCGCCGAAGCCATGTTTATTTCGCACAAGCAAAACAACAAAGTGCTGACCCGAATTTCGAAGGCTATTGGCAAAAATGGCGAGACATACCATAGTGTAGGCTATGCAGCCCGCGGTCAGTTACACAAAGAAACAGTTTTTGGTAAACGTCGCTCACCAGGACAGGCGGACGATTCGTTCCACATCCGCAAGGATCTTACCAGTTTGAAAGACAAAAAACAGATTAATAAAGTGGTTGACGATTCGATACGGCAACTCATTTTAAACCATTTGAGAGACAATTGCGGAATTGACACCTCGAAAGATAATTTCACCGTTCCCAAGGATGCCTTTTTAAAAGATGGGCAACACCGTTTATTTCTACCTAATCGGAAGGGTGGAGAGCCTGTTCCTGTGAAGAAGGTGCGAATGCGGGAGAATATCGGGAATGCGATTCAGCTAAAAGAGAATATCAAGCAGTATGTAAACCCAAGAAACAATCACCATGTAATTCTCTATGAAGATATTGAAGGAAACCTGAAAGAGCAGGTTGTCTCGTTCATCGAGGTGGTGGAACGTCAACGCCAAAATGAACCTGTTTGCAAGCTTCCCGAAGACGGCAAGCGAATAATTGCCACCCTCGAAATAAACGATATGTTCTTGCTGGGAGTGGACGATACGATTGAGATAAGTAATACAAATGCTGTCTTGCTGAATAAACATTTGTACCGGGTTCAGAAAGTGTCAAGTTCGTATTATACATTTAGGCACCACCTGGCCTCATCTTTAGATGATTCTAAAACGGAATTTAGTATTCGAAGTATGAAAGGATGGAAAGAGGCTAACCCGATTAAAGTAACCATTGACCCGCTGGGGCAAATCCGGCGGGTGTAATCAAAAGAACAACCTAACCCTCATTTCCCCGGGTAGGTAGGGGAAAGCCAATTAACAATCAAAAAAAAATCTTTTATGGGTATGAATGAATCCAAAAAACGCGATTTCATCGGACAAATGATTGGTGTTATCGAGAGTAATCAACCAAGTTTAACCGGGGCCGGTTTCGATCCCGCCACAAAATTAGCCGACTTGAAAACCAAATACACCAGCGCCCAGGCCGCCGAGGTGGGCCAGCAGGAAGCGAAGGCTGCCCTGAAAAATGCCACGGCCGCTGCTGTCGAAACGCTGGATACCGCTTACAAGCAGGCATCGAATTTTGCCGATCTCATTTCGGGTATCTATGGTAAAGACGATGCCATTGTGAAGGAAATCCGAAAAATGAGAAAGTGATCCGTACGTTGGCAGCCGAATGTTTCTGCAATGTTGCCGATTCGATCTGCACGGTTGCAGCACGCTTCGGCAGTATCGCATATTAATTTGGCAGCGTTGCAGTTTAAATCTGCGGCGCTGCCGAACTCTTCGGCAGTCATGCCGCGTCGATCGGCAACACAGCAGAACCTGTATTCCGTCTTGCCGATTTAATCTGCACCATCGTAGATCGAATCGGCACTAGTGCCGGTTAAAGATTCGGCGTTGCCGATCGGTTATTCTCACAAGGAGCAGATTTCAATTGGTCTGATACTGATCAAAAGCGAAATGCCCGAAGGTCTAAAAGATGCTTCGGGGATCGGAAACCTTTCGGCGACTTTTTGGCCTGAACGTGTTTAACTCTTAAATAACCACGAGCCGCATGGAACAAATACCCCTTGAATACGGATACTTTTATCACATTTATAACCGGGGAATAAATAGTTGTAAGATTTTTCGCGAATCATCCAATTACGAGCATTTCCTGGGTTTGTATGATAAGTATATTTCGCCGGTGGCCGATACGTATTCGTGGGTGCTCATGGGAAATCATTTTCATCTGCTGGTACGAATTAAAAACGAACAGCAAGTTTTAGACCTTGAAGGTTTCTCAAACCTTCAAGGTCTAAAAAACCGCGACCGGGTAAACCAGCAGTTTGCCAACCTTTTCAATGCCTACACAAAAGCTTACAATAAGCGTTATAACCGTACCGGCAGCCTGTTTGAGCATCCGTTCCGTCGGGTTCGCGTTGATTCGTTGGCCCGGCTCAAATACCTGGTCTATTACATTCACCATAATCCAATTCATCACGGTTTTTGTGAACATTATCTGGACTATCCGTGGAGTTCGTACCTGACCATCTTATCGCCCAAACAAACCCGGTTGAAGCGCGATGAAGTGCTGCTTTGGTACCGGGAGGCTGATCTATTTAAGAAATATCACAGCCAGCAATCGATTGATAAGTTTCGGGAACTTCAACTCGATTTTGTTCATCAAAATAGACCTTGAAGTTTTTTTACCTTCAAGGATAATAAAGAAAAGCCTATGCTAAAACGAACCTTATTTTTTTCGAATCCCTATCATTTAAGCTTGAAGGACTGCCAGTTGGTCATTCAGTCGAAAGATGAGTTGGTGACCAAGACTGTTCCGGTCGAGGACGTGGGTTTTTTGGTGCTCGACCACCCGCAAATCAGTTTTAGTATGAAGCTGGTGGAGCAGTTAAATGCCAATAACGTGGCGATGGTATTTTGCGACAGTTCGCACATGCCCTCGTCGATGTTGCTGAACCTGGAAAGCCACAGCCTGCAAAGCGAACTGTTCCGGGCACAGATCAGCGCGTCAGAACCGTTGAAAAAGAACCTGTGGAAGCAAACCATCGAGGCCAAAATTACCAACCAGGCACAGCATCTCGAAAAGCAGGGGCAGAAGGCACACGAGCTTCGGGCCTATGCCCGTAGCGTGAAGAGCGGTGATATTGAAAACCGCGAAGGGCTTGCCGCCCGCGTGTATTGGTCGCGCCTGGTGGGCAATGGCTTCATCCGCGACCGGTATGGCGATCCGCCCAATCACCTGCTTAACTACGGGTACATTCTGCTGCGGTCGGCAGTGGCCCGCGCGCTGGTGGGATCTGGCTTGTTGCCTACGCTGGGAATCCACCATCACAACAAATACAACGCTTTTTGCCTGGCCGACGATATTATGGAGCCTTACCGTCCGTTTGTCGATCAGTTGGCCATGCGGGTTTACGGCGATTATCCCGACGAGCTCTTCTTGACCAAGGAGATGAAAGCCGAGATGCTAGGCCTGATGGCTGGCGATGTTTGGATTGACGGAAGCAAACGTCCGCTGATGGTGGCCTTGTCGCAGACTACGGCTTCGCTAAGTCGCTGTTTTAGCGGCGAAGGCCGGAAAATTGTATATCCCGAATTCAATTAGCTAGACTTTCAAGGTTTTTAAAACCTTGAAAGTCTAAGAGAGAACGTCATGGAACAAACCCGTTTAAATGCCTATCATATTATGTGGTTGTTTGTCTTCTTCGATTTGCCTGTAACAACAAAAAAGGAGAGGAGACAGGCCAGCCGTTTTCGCAAAGATTTGATGAAAGACGGGTTTTCCATGATGCAGTTTTCGGTATATATTCGTCACTGCGCCAGTAAGGAAAGTGCAGCGGTACATGTTAAGCGGGTGAACGATTTTATACCGGAGAAAGGGCAGGTGAGCATCCTTTCGGTTACCGATAAGCAGTACGGAAACATCACCAACTACTGGGGTAAAAAAGATGATCCTTTGCCCGAAGGCCCCCGGCAGCTGGAATTGTTTTAAAATTAAGTAGGATGCAAATGGATTTTTTTCAACCTTTAAACGTTGGAAAAATGATAACATACAATAACGGTATTGTGTTATCCTGAACTTGTTTCAGGATATCCAAAGAATATAATGGTCGTTCCTTGACATTTTGGCTATTCTTATTATTTTCGTTGGCGATAGGATTAAAAAAATCGTGCATCATTCCGCTTCTTTGGAGTCGCGAGGGCAGTTTCTCAACTGTAAAATGCTCCGTAAAGCCCATAAAACAAAGGCTAAGAAGCCCAAGGTTGTGGTTTGATGTAAAATGATAAAGACTTTCAACAATCCAGCTGCACCCAGCTGGTGCCATTGTGTTGTGGTTTGATGTAAAATGATAAAGACTTTCAACTAAAACCAAAAATCAACTAAACCTAAACCAGTTGTGGTTTGATGTAAAATGATAAAGACTTTCAACATAAGGTAAGCACCTATAAGTCGATCATAGTTGTGGTTTGATGTAAAATGATAAAGACTTTCAACGAAGGCCGCTTGGCTGAACTACGCGAAGAAGTTGTGGTTTGATGTAAAATGATAAAGACTTTCAACGAACAATTTGATTTATGGAATGCTCATATAGTTGTGGTTTGATGTAAAATGATAAAGACTTTCAACCGAGTACCGGTTTACACTGAAGGGCAAAAAGTTGTGGTTTGATGTAAAATGATAAAGACTTTCAACTACATCGGATAAATCTTCAAGAGAATATAGGTTGTGGTTTGATGTAAAATGATAAAGACTTTCAACCACCATACGGAGGGTCTGTAAGCATCAAATGTTGTGGTTTGATGTAAAATGATAAAGACTTTCAACGCTGGTTGCTGGTTGCTTTCAACCTTTGCAGTTGTGGTTTGATGTAAAATGATAAAGACTTTCAACAGTTCGACGATATGAAGACCCTCGAACGCGTTGTGGTTTGATGTAAAATGATAAAGACTTTCAACCATAGCCGAAAACAACCCCGACCGGGCTATGTTGTGGTTTGATGTAAAATGATAAAGACTTTCAACGAATCTAATAAAATAGAATCGCTCATAGATGTTGTGGTTTGATGTAAAATGATAAAGACTTTCAACCTAGAGCAAGCCTCCCCACTATACACGTAAGTTGTGGTTTGATGTAAAATGATAAAGACTTTCAACTCATTTCGGGCAAATTCAATTTCGTTCCGTGTTGTGGTTTGATGTAAAATGATAAAGACTTTCAACACGGCCATTCTCGGGTACTTTCTCCCAGTGGTTGTGGTTTGATGTAAAATGATAAAGACTTTCAACACAATGTGTTTTCATTGCTACTACAAATGAGTTGTGGTTTGATGTAAAATGATAAAGACTTTCAACATCGTCGGATTTGACGAACTTATACCTTCTGTTGTGGTTTGATGTAAAATGATAAAGACTTTCAACCGTCAAGATAAAATTTACAAATTCTATCAAGTTGTGGTTTGATGTAAAATGATAAAGACTTTCAACTTCATGTCGGCGTTGTGGTGCTTGAAGGCGTTGTGGTTTGATGTAAAATGATAAAGACTTTCAACCGAAGCTGAAGAGGTTGGTAACTCTAGTTTGTTGTGGTTTGATGTAAAATGATAAAGACTTTCAACTTCACCCAGTTCCGGGTGATTGACCGTAATGTTGTGGTTTGATGTAAAATGATAAAGACTTTCAACGATTACCTGCATCACCAGCCGGAACACCTCGTTGTGGTTTGATGTAAAATGATAAAGACTTTCAACTAAGTTTCTAGATGTTTGTGGAACCGAAACGTTGTGGTTTGATGTAAAATGATAAAGACTTTCAACACCTTTGACGGCGAACAACCGCAGTCATATTTAAAATCGATCCAGCTGCTTTGAGGGCCTTTTTATTTGTTTTTGTAAGTTTGTGACTTTCCATCTATAAAGACCTCATAAGCATGGCCAAAAAAATGAAACCGCTGACTTCTGTTCTGATCAAGCCTTCAGGGCCGGATTGTAACCTGAACTGCTCGTATTGTTTTTACCTGGAAAAGTCGGCTTTGTTCGATCCGGGCAAAGCGCACCGGATGAGTCCGCAGGTGCAGGAAGAGACCATCCGCCAGGTGATGCAGCAATCGGGAGAAAGTGTTTCGCTGGCCTGGCAGGGTGGGGAACCCACTTTGATGGGGCTGGATTTTTACCAACGCGCCATCGAACTGGAGATGAAGTACGGGCACGGACAAATGGTGGGCAATGGCCTGCAGACCAACGGTCTCCTGCTGAACCGCGACTGGGCCAAATTCCTGAAAAAATATGACTGGCTGGTTGGCCTGTCGCTCGACGGGCCAAAATTTATCCACGACCATTACCGCTTTGACCAGGGTGG
>NZ_JAPAAF010000039.1 GCF_025907915.1 Gaoshiqia sediminis | reverse complement strand
TTCGACAAAAACAGGATGTTGCCTTCGCTGTCCTTCACCAGCTTATGGGCGGCAATCGACTGGCGGAAGGCCAGCACGCACAGGTCGGCATAGTTTTTACCACCCGCTGCCAGGGTTTCTTCCCACAATTGATTGTCGAATCCGGCACAACGGGACATGATTTGTCCATATTCTACGGAAGCTGACTCAAGGGCATCGTCGATGGTTTTCGTGCCGTTTGCTGTCCACCAGCCTTTCAGGTTGTTGCCAAAATACTGGATCGACTCGATATCGTCGTAAGCAATCATCACATAGCCCGATGCGGGTTTGCCCGAAACCTGGCCCAGGTCATCTACACAAACCATCGCCGGCATTTCGCGCACAGGCTTGGTGGTCATGCTGCTGACTCCGCTGACCTTTCCACTGCCTGCAAATTCCGATTTCATATCGAAATAGTTGCCGATGGCCATCGTGTTGGTTGTGCCTTTGTTGGCCGCCAGATAGGCATAACCCCAGTCGATGCGGATGTTATCGCCCTTCTTTTGCAGAATGGGTTGTTCGGTGGTACCGGCCTTAACATAGCTGATGTTGCCCGTTTCGCCTTTGGTGACCTGTACTTCCTGGCTGACTTCGTTAACGGCCCACTCGGGGGTGGCTTCAACGTAAACCTGCACATCGTGCGCCTGGCCGTCGTTTGAAACCACTTCGTAATTGATATAGTTTACCGGACGGGAAAGTAAATCCAGATCATCTGGCAGCAAGGGAGAAACGAACTGAACTTTCAGATCAACCGGGCCGCAGGTAAAATCGTAATGCGTTTGAGTGGCTGAAAGGCCTACCCGCGTTTGGGAAGCGGTTTGAGCAAAAATTTCCGGCTGGTCGCTTTCGGTGTAAATTCCGAAATCAACGTAAGCCAGTCCTCCACGATCCAAACAATGAGCAGCAAAAACGTTTTTGCCATCTTTATTCAAAAGCGAAGCATCCAAGGTTGTTACCACATTTGTTTTCGCACGGTTTCCTGTATTGATGATTTCAATTCCGTTGAGGTACAGCTCAAAATCGTCATCATGCGAATAAATCAGATACAATTTTGCGCCGGCAGCAACTTCTGTAAGCGTAAACTCGCGACGCACCCAAATTTCTTTGGTTTCCCAATTGGTCCCTACTGCCTGCATACCGGGAGTTCCAAAAGCCGCAGGGGCCGACTGCCATTTCGCCGCATTAAATTCAGGCTTTTCCCATCCTTTTGCAGGTATGCTCATGGTGAACTGGCCTTCCCATGCTTCTTCTTTGGCCATTGGCAAAAGTGTTTTTAACGGGATATCTTCTTTCCCCAGAAAGCGGTAAACCTGGCCGTCAACACGCACTGCGCCAATCAGCGAATGGGTTTTACCGGTCCAATGTTTCACGGGGCTGCCGTAAAGCTGATCAGTAGATGACCAGGCACTGGTGTACGGATCGATGGTGATTAACGGATAGGCCGGGGCACGGAGCTCAGTCGTGACAGAGCTGCTGGTAGCAACCGATGAGGGTTGGCAGGAAGCAATTAATAAAGCGAACAGAATGTACAACGTTAAGGATATAATTCTCATTTTCTGGTAATGTTTTAGTTTGTTATTTACTTAAAAATCCCACCCAGGTTCCTGAATGCATCTTTCTGCTATTAATATAATCAACCAGCCGATTTTACTCACTCGGCCCATTCACTTTTCAATTAATCAACTTATTATAAGGCTCATAAAAACAGTTATTATTTCTTATTTTGCTTTCGCTCCAATTCCAGTACTTTTGACCAGGGCTCCACCTGCACACGTTGTGCCCACTCATTCCACATTCTTTTCATCTCGTAAACTTTATCCGGGAATTGTTCAGACAGATCGTTCATTTCGGTCCGGTCGGTTTCCAGGTCATACAATTCCCATTTATCCGGGTTTTGATTGTTCCAGGCCATTACCAGTTTGTATTTTCCCATGCGCACGGCTTTATTCCCCTCATGTTCCCAGAAAACAGGTTCGGTATGAACTGGTTTTTCTGAGCCTTTAAACAAAGGCACCAAGCTTTTCCCTTCAAGCGGACGAATATCATTTCCGTCATATTTTTCAGGATATTGGGTTCCGGCCAAGTCAACGAAAGTGGCCATGATATCCGGCAAGAAGCCATATTGACGAATAAATTTCCCCTGATCGTTCTCCTTAATTCCATTCGGCCAGTGAACGATCATTGGCGAAGAGATTCCACCTTCGTGTATCCAGTGCTTGTATCGTTTAAACGGAGTATTGGATGCATTAGCCCAGGCTTGTCCGTAAGTCAAAAAGTAGCCTTGCCGGGTTTCCAGTTGGCGGACCGGACCACCGCCCAGTTCGCCACCCTCGGCACAGGCTCCGTTGTCGTCAATAAAAACGATAATAGTATTATCCATCAAATTATTTTTTTCGAGATAGTCAATCAACCTGCCAATATTTTGGTCCATCCGGTCAACCTGGGCAGCATAAATTTCCATGCGAAGCGCCATCTCTTTCCTTTTTTCTTCCGGCAATGAATCCCAACTCCTGGAATCCTGCGGGGAAAGTGTCCACGATGAATCAATGATTCCAAGTTCAATCATTCGTATGTATCTTTCTTCGCGAATTGCCTGCCAACCATCTTTGTAACGGCCCCGATATTTGTCGATATCTTCTGTTGGAGCATTCAAAGGCCAGTGTGGCGCATTGTACGCCAAATACAGAAAGAATGGTTTTTCGGGATTTTTGGAATTTGCATCGCGGATAAAGCTGATGGCATGATCTGTAAAAGCGTCGGTTGTATAGTAATCCGGATCATTTACCGAAATAGTATCATTCCCGGAAGTGATCCCCCTGGGATATCGGGGTTCAAAATAATTACTTGCCCCGGCAAGGATACCATAAAATTGGTCAAATCCCCGCTGAAGAGGCCACTGGTTTTTCTCGTGCATGCCTAGATGCCACTTGCCGGTCATCAGAGTTGAATAGCCTGCTTCCTTTAAAACTTCGGCAATGGTCACACAATTCCGGTTTAAAAATCCGCGATAGCCTGGTAATCCAATATCAAACGCCTTTGGATTTTCCGGATCATTGGTCATGTGACCAATTCCCGTTTGATGCGGATAAAGGCCGGTCATCAGTGAAGCCCGGGTCGGACAACAGCGAGCTGTATTGTAAAATTGAGTAAACCGGACACCGTTCGTTGCCAGTTTATCCAAGTTGGGTGTCTGGATTTCACCACCGTAACACCCCAAATCCGAAAAACCCATATCATCCGACATGATCAGAATAATATTTGGCTTCTCTGACGCCGAAACACTCAAGGTCAAGGTTGTTGCCAGCGTTAATAATGAAATTTTATTCATAGTATAGTATTGTTTAGGTTCAGTTGCGTGATATCTTCCGGTTATTCTCCGATCCTGCCCTGCGCATTTCGGTGTTGATGTTCAGGGGCTTCCATTTCTGTTTCCTGTCCTTGATCACCACAATATTCCATCCACTCCCTCAACGCTTGATCCAATCGCTTAATGATCTCCTGGCTTTCGGGTTTGTCTGCGATGTTGTTCATGCAGTATTGATCATTTTCCACATCATACAACTCAACTGGAGGTCGATGCTGGTATCGCTCCGTCAGCCACTTCGCTTTTGGGTCAGTCTTGGCCTTTTCCTGCCAGATTTTAAACAGGCGACCGGCCGATTCGGTGTTTTTAAAAGTAGCTTCGGGGGTCAGGTTGACGATATACCGATACTTTTTATCGGCAACCGAACGGATTCCGTAATATTCACTTCCACTGTAGATGCCTCTTGTTGTCTGCAGGGAAAACGTGTATTGCTTATTCTCCTTTTGCTTTCCTTCCAAAACCGGCACAATACTTTTTCCGTCAAGAGGTCCTGAAGGGGCAACACCGGCAATGTCCAGGAAAGTTGGTACAATATCTACATACTCCACAATCGCATCGGATTCTGTTCCCGGTTTAATTACGCCCGGCCAGCGAACCATGTAAGCTGAATGCACGCCAGCATCGTAGCAGGTCCATTTGGCAAACGGGAGGCTGTTTCCCTGTTCACTCAGGTACACAACAACCGACTTATCCGCTATTTTATATTGATCCAGCTTCTTCAGCAAAGTACCAAATTCATTATCCATGTAGTTAATCTCAGCCAAATATTTGCATAACATCTGTCGGGTTTCTTTGGTATCCACATAATACGGAGGAAGCGTTAATTTTTCAGGATTGAAAAGGTCGGGATTTCCTTTATTCCATGGTGTGTGCGGTTGATTGGTAGTAACAACCAAGCAAAATGGTTGATCATTCGACGTACAATCCTCAATAAAAGAATCAATCGCAGCAAAATTCAGATCATTACTTTTTGTAAGGGGAGCATATAAATCCCAAGGAAAAACCGACTCTGGATTTACATGCGACTTTCCGACCAAAGCCACCTGGTAACCAGCCGGTTTCAATTGCTGAACAATGCTCAGCGTACCTTCTATCGCATTCGTATGATTGGGATATGCCCCGGTTTTCACAGGCCATAGACCGGTCAAAAGATTATGCCGGGTTGGGGAACACATGGGAGCAGCCTGAAAACCGTTTGTAAAGCGAATGCCCTCGCTTGCAAATTTGTCGATGTTGGGAGTTTGAGAATCCGCACTTCCGTAACATCCGATGTCAAAATAGGTGCAATCGTCGGCCAAAAACAAAACCAGATTTGGCTTTTCCTGATTCTGAGCATTTAATGCCAATGCTGAGCATGTGGCCAGTGCTGCAAGTATTGATTTTTGTTTCATTCTGAAATTGGTTTAGGTGAAAATTTAATTCCTGGTTTTTAACGAATTCCCCGTTCATGAGGCGTTGGGCCGGAAATTGGGTAAGGTGTTTCAAAAAGCGCCCGGGTATCTCCCTGTTCCTTCATCCACTCCTCTAGCAGTTGGCGCATTTTCTGAATTTGCTCCTGGTGTTCATTGCTGTCAATCAGATTTTTCTGCTCCGTCGGATCAGTTTCCAGATCATAAAATTCCTCGGCCGGACGAACGTAATATTTCTGAATAATGGCAGCTGCTGCCGGATCGGTCCTGGCTGCTTCATCCCACGAATCCCAATAAGCACCAGCCCTTGGTTTTCTCAAGATGTCGGAATGGTTGGAATGATAGTTCTCCGGATAAAGATTCAGAATGAACTTGAACCGATCATCGCGGACACTTCGGATGGGATAAACGTTCATTTTTCCATCGCCACTGTGGGTGGTGAAAATATGTTCGCGAAACTTATCGGTTTTGCCTTCCAACACTTTTTTAAACGATTGGCCATCCAAATCGCCAGAGACTTTTGTCCCGGCAATTTCAAGCAAAGTTGGTAAGATATCGATCCAACTAACCATTGCATCGGTACGTGTACCCGGTTTAACGCGACCGGGCCAGACAACGATTAATGGCACTTTTATCCCGGCGTCATACAGGTTCCACTTACCAAAGGGCCACTGCCCGCCATGATCGGCAGAATAAATGAAAATAAAATTGTCGCCAAATTTTTCCTGAGCCAGTGCATATACTTTACCCATTTCAGCATCGAAACCGGTTATATCGGAATAATATTGTCCCCAGTGTTCGCGGGTTTCTTTTGTATCGATAAAATAGGGCGGAAGTTCAAGCTCATCCGGATTATAAATATTCTTCGTTGTCCAGGGCACATGCGGACGGCGGTCGCCAACCAGCAGGCAAACCGGCTGGTCGGTGGTGTTGTTTGCGAAATATTCTGAAACGTGATCATACAATTTTACTTTGGGTTCAGAATAGAAATCGAATCCGCATTCGTAATTCATCTTCTCGTGAGCTACCTTACCAAATCCCAATACTTTATATCCGGCTTCCCGGAGTTTGACGGTTAAAACCGGTATGCCCGGTTTCGGATAGGCATGATTTGCTTCAGCGCCATTTCGTGACGGCATTAGCCCGGTCAGCAGCGCCGCCCGGCTCGGGGCACAGGCAGGTGAAGCGACAAAGGCATTGTTAAATGTTAGCCCTTCCCTGGCAAGTTTTTCCGCAGTGGGAGTTTGTAAGACCTTTGCCCCATAAACCGTTCCGTCAGCCTGCCCCTGATCATCGGCCAGATAAATGACAATGTTCGGTTTTTCCTGTGCCAGCGAATTAATATTGTGAGCGCAAAAAACCGTTAATGAAGCAGCATAAACTAATTTATTCATTTTCGATCTGTTAAATCCATTAACCTTAACCTCCAAAACACGAGTAATCAAACTGATTCCCGTTATCTATTGCCTTTTCGATATTGTCTTTTAGCTTCGGGATGTGTTGCCAGTATCGCTTTTAATTCATCGGCAACCTTTTTATTCTCGTCATAAATGTTCTTTGTCTCTAGCGGATCATTCAAATAATCGTACAATTCATACCCCTTTTCTGCATCCGGATTATTGAGGCTGGTCCATTCAACCAGGCGGTAACGATCAGTTCGGATGGCGCGGCCCAGATGTCCGTCTTTGGGAAAGGCATGATAGGCATGGTCGCGGATACTTGCATCTGTATTTTTCAGGACAGGAACCATACTAACGCCATCAATAGGCTGTGGCCCCTGAGGTTTCTCCAATCCGGCCAACTCAGCCAGGGTTGGATAAATATCAACGGTTTCGGCGAGCTGATCGGTTGAGGTATTTGGTTTGGCAACACCCGGTGCCACCATGATCATCGGAATGATATTAGCCTGTTCGTAGTTGGTATGCTTGGTCCAATAGCCATGATCGCCCAGGTGCCAGCCGTGATCGCCCCAAAGAACGATAATCGTATTCTCAAGCATGTTCAAACGTTCCAGTTCATCCATCACCCGGCCAAGCTGAGCATCCATGTAGCTCATCGAGGCATAATAACCATGGATCAACTTTCGGGTTAATGAATCAGCATAAACATACTGGTCTGCGGGGATTGGCTTGAACTGATTAATTTCGCCTCCTCTTTTTGTTGCGTACCGGGGCGCTCCTTCGGGATCTTTCTCATACTCGGGCATTGGCAACTCTTCCGGGTTATACATGTCCCAGTATTTTTTTGGTGCACTGAAAGGTAAGTGCGGACGAGCGAATCCAACGGCCATGAAAAACGGTTGTTCCGGTTTTTTCTTCAACTCACGCAGGCGATCAATGGCATGCCTGGCCACGCGTCCATCGGCATAAGCATCATCCACCACATCGGGCGACTCCCAGGCTGCACCCCGCGGTAACTTCCAATTCGGCGGAAAATCCTCAAAATACATGGGAGTATTCTCAAAGTAAGCTTCCTCGCGGGTAAGCTCCCTGTTGGTACTTTCGGGAACCAAATATTCAATGACTTTTTCCTTGTGGTGAGGGATGCTCCACGATGCTTCATCGTTGGTATTGCCGTGTCCGATATGAAAAACTTTCCCCATCGATTCGGCATGATATCCGGCATTCATGAAATATTGAGGCAGGGTGACCGCATCCGGATAGGCATCGCGGAACTCGGTGCCAAAATTGTAAAGTCCGGTGCTTGTTGACCGGGCCCCCAGCATGATGTTGTAGCGTGATGCCATACACACGGCCTGGTTGCAAAAGGCTTTATTAAAACGTACCCCTCTGCTTGCGAGTTTGTCGATATTGGGGCTCACGGCAACCGGATCGCCATAACAACCTAAATTAGGTTTTAAATCGTCAACCAAAAACAGAACCACATTTTTGCGATTTTCATTTGATTGAGACATGGCCTGCTGGCCGTGCCCAACACTCAAGCTACAAAGCAAAATTGCTGCACCAAATGGCGTTTTGCTTTTAAAAGATAAATTTTTCAACGAATTCATATTTTTATATTTTATGGATTTTATTCAATCCCAATTTTCAATTTGGAAATGGTTGATTTAGTCAAAGGGCTTTAAAGGGGCTCATCACGCAATTCGTTAATACACTCCTTCTTGGTTATTACCGCAAGTGGGCTTATTTTGCTCATCCGAATTTTTCGAAATGTTGTAAAACTTTCTGACTAAACGCCCACCCTTTAAATGAACACTTCCACCACAACCCTGTGCCAAGCACCAGTCCCCCACTCCACAAATAACAGGCAAACAGCACTTTGACTATCTATTTTCTGAATGTGTCTCATATTTGGTTTTATCCACATCGTGCGGATAATGCTTGTACCAAGCTGTCAACTGCTTTTTTAATTTTCCAGTGATCTCCGGCATTTTTTCAGCCAGATTTTTTGATTCTCCAACATCCTGCATTAAGTTATAAAGCTGGACATTCGTTCCATCAACATCCATCAGCAGTTTGTAGTCACCCGACCGAATAGCCAAATCCGGATTATTCTCTCCATTGTAGCCCGGCCGATCGGGTGGACGGATCCAGAACAGCGGTTTGTCTCGAAGAATTTCCTGCTCTCCTTTTAGAACTTTCAGCATACTTTGCCCGTCGTATTCAACATCCGGGTCGGGATTGGCCCCAGCCAATTCCATAAATGTAAGTGGCAAGTCGATGGCTGCAAGCACCGTCTTTTCATTGATGGTTCCCGCTTCATTCTGATCAATTTCAGCTGGCCACCAAACGATGAAAGGCTCGCGAATTCCGCCATCGTACAAAAATGTTTTAAACCCGCGCAGGGGCGCTGCATTGTTGACTGCCATATCAGGCCCGTTGTCACTGGTAAAAACAACGAGGGTGTTTTTATACAAGTCCGGATCATTCCTAAGAAATTCAAACAATCGGCCCATTTGTCGATCCATTTCCTGCATCACCCCAAGGAACCGAGCTTTGGTACTAAGGTCGCCCCGCAAAGCTGCCGGTGGCTCCAGCGGCGTGTGAATATCATCGGGCCAGAGATTGATGTAAAAAGGTTTTCCTGCAGCCTTGGAATGCTTGATGGCCTCCATGGTCCGATCAACAAAAATTTCGGTAAAATTTTCCCGTTTGGCCCAATGGACTTCTCCTTTGCCAAGCGCTGCCGACTGTTTCTCAAGCCCGCGGGTGCTGTCTTGCAAATTAAGGGTTTCGTAAGTTGCCAGGTAACGTTCGCCCAAGCCTTCGAACTGGGTGACCGATTCATCAAACCCATATTCGGTGATCATGGGAACATCGGCCACATCGCGTCCTCCTCCCATATGCCATTTACCAATGTGAGCCGTATAATAACCGGCCGCTTTCAAATTTCGGGCCACCGAAGGCGCCAAGGGGTTCAGACAATGGTTCATGCCCCGCTCCTTATTGTCAGTTCTGCCGCTAATATAAGAGGTTACTCCCCAGCGGGAAGGATAGTGACCGGTTGTAATGGCCACACGTGAGGGAGAGCAAATGGGCGAATTCACATAAAACTGACTAAAGCGAATCCCTTCTTGTGCCAAACGATCAATGTTAGGCGTATGAACTTCTTTGTTCCCATAACACCCCAAATCTCCATAGCCCATGTCATCAATAAAAATCAACAAAATATTGACCTTATCCTGGGCATAAGAATACAGACCGGTTAAAACAAGGACAACAAACAATGCTAGTTTATTCAAAATCTGCATATTAAAATTTTTAGGGAATATCGTTCAAACTAGAGATCTTCAACAAAATTAGAATGTGTCATCGAGTTACGCTTTCCTGACACCATTTTCCCGTTTCCTTTCCCGGTAACCGGTACGCCCTGGTGTTCAAATGGCAACACACGTCCCGTATCAATGTCTCCATCCTATGGTGTCACTAACAGGCAGATAAGCCATCCGGGAACAGCAAAAACTGTATCCGGATGGCTTCTGCTTAATTTAAAGGGAAATTAATACCCCGGGTTTTGTTCGCATAACGGGTTGGCATTGATCTCGGTTTGCGGAATGGGGAACAGCTTATGATGATCATCGGCAATGGTGATTCCTCTGGCTTTTGCAGAACTAATGAATTTGCCGTGACGGAGCAAATCCTGTCTGCGCATTTTTTCACCATATAATTCCCAGCCTCTTTCCTCCAGAATCCGGTCACGCAATGTTTCTTTGGTATAATCTGCAAGTACCAACGGAGTTGTCAAGCCAGCGCGATCACGAACTTCCTGAATCAGGTCCAGCACTTCCTTGGTTGGTCCGTTCAATTCATTCAGCGCTTCGGCACGCGACAGTAGGATATCAGCATAACGGATAACGGCAATGTCGTTCCCGTGGCTGTTACCTACAGCATTCGGATCAGGAATATATTTGAAAGAACGTGTATTATTATTATTCAGCAATGAAACTGTTTTGCCCGCTGTATTGATATATTCAGTGATAATCAACTTTCTGCGTTCATCAGCCGGATCAAACGAATTATAGAATGAGTCCAATACCCGGTCCATCCTAGCCCAATTCCGCATATTTTCTTTAAAAACAATAGATCCATCAACTGTGCTTTTGAACTGAGGAGGGAATGCCCCATTCATAAATTCGTTTCCGGGCCCCTGCGTGCTACAAGGATAAACCCAAACAAATTCCTTTTGCTTGGTTTCGTTATCGACCGTGAATAAAGTTGTGTAATCGGCCCATAATTCATACTCATTCAGGTCCATAAGCTTTTTGGCTGCGTCGGCGCATTTTTGCCATTGCTTAGTGTTCAGGTAGAATTTTGTCAAGTAACCTAAGGCAGCTCCCCTTGTGGCACGGCCGTATTGATAACCTGGCGTATCTCTGGCTGGAAGTACCATTGATACATCCGTGAATTCCTTTTCGAAAAATGTTTGCATTTCGGCGTCGGTAGCACGGGCCAAGGCAAGATCACCTGTAGTGCTTAAGCGTAATGGAACTGGGCCCCACATGGTATAAAGAATATAATAGGCAGAAGCCCTGACAAATCTGGCCTCAGCCGCCAACCTTTCTTTTGTTGCATCATCTATGGGCGACTGGTCTATGTTTTCTAATACAAGATTACAATTACGGACCGAATAGTAACAGTTGTTCCACAAACCGGTCCAGTGAGTAGGATACGATGCATCCCAAGTGTAAGCCAACATAACCGTTGCCTGGAGGTTTACCGCGCCGCCGGTTTCCCAAAAATGGTCGCAGGTCCATTCTTCCTGGAACCAAATATTCCCGCCAAAGTTATCAGTGATCTGGGCATCTCGGTATGCTCCAAAGAGAACACGCTCTATTCCGTTCGCTGAATTAAAAAGTGCGCTGGGATCGAGCTGGGAAAATACGTCCTCTTTCAATTGTTCTTCACAACTGGTGAATATCATGGATACGACCAGTAAAACGGTTGAAAAATAATATCTCAATTTCATAATTATAACAGATTAAAATTAAAAACCTAATTCTACACCGAAAGTATATGTCCGATACACCGGGTATGAATTAAAATCAATCTTCAAACTACTGTTTCCGTTCGAGTTTGTCGTCGGATCTTGTCCGGTATAATTAGTAATGGTATAGAGATTTTGCCCACTGACATATACACTAACCCGATCAAAAATACGTTTGCTTTTCAGAGGCACCTGATAGGATAACTGTGCAGTTTGAAGTCTGATGTAGGAAGCATCCTCCACGGTAAGATCGCTAACTGCTTTGTTCCCCTGCCCGGCCGGATTAACAAAGGATGGCCATTTATTAGACGGATTTGTTTCCGTCCACCTGTTTAGATAAGGTTCGGCCATCCGGTTTCTTCGGTGACTAACCGGATAGTAGGTTTCAACCTTTGAGTTGTTTAACATGTCAACTCCGGTAGCGGCATCGATAAAGACGTTCAATTGGAAATTTTTGTATTCAAACACGTTTGTCATACCCATTGTAAATGAGGGGAATGATTTTCCAAGAATAACACGGTCGTTGGTATTAACAACATCATCACCATTTTGGTCCACAAACTTCACATCGCCAGGTTTAACCGGGTCTTTTGTCCCGGACGCTGTTATCTCTTCCTGGGATTGCCATATTCCATCGGTTTTATACCCGTAAAATGAGTCAAGTGTTTCTCCCTTTCTGATGATGGCAATTTGAGAAGTTGACTGGCCAGCTCCTGTGTGAATGATTTCAGTAATATCTCCCGTGTCAGTCACTCTGTTTTTCAATGTACTGAAATTGAGGTTGGTGTTCCATTTGAATTTCCCGGTCAGGTTCCTTGAATCAATTGTAAATTCAAATCCACTGTTTTTGATATTTCCAATATTTGACATGATGGATGTATAACCTGTAGATGCTGGTATTGGCAGGGCAAACAGCATATCAAACGTATTCTTTTGGAAATAATCTGTAGAAACCATTATCCTGTTTTCCAGGAATCCCATGTCGAACCCAATATTGATTTGCTCAGTCGTCTCCCATTTCAAATCAGGATTGGCGATTCGTGTCGGAGCGAGTGTAACATATTGTTCGCCACCAAGAATAACATTCGCGCCCTGATTAAAGGTGGTAATTGACAGGAAATTACCAATATTCTGATTACCAGTCCGACCGACACTCGCCCGGAATTTCAATGAGTTGAAAATATTCAGGTTTTTGATAAAATCATGTTCATGCATTTTCCACGCGAACGCCCCCGATGGGAAATAACCATATTTGCTATTCTCACCGAAACGCGATGACCCGTCCACCCTTAAAGTAGCTGTAAAGAGGAACTTATCAAACAAATTATAATTGGCACGTCCGATATAAGATAGAAGCTTGTTGTTATTCTTCGAGCTGTCCATGGTGTACAACGATGCATTAGCCAGTGACATGTTATCGGTTTTTGATTCATCAACCGGGAAGCCCTTCCCTGTGCCCGAGAAATTGATATTGATGAATTTCTGGTAGGTAATACCGCCCATGACAGTAAAACTGCTTTTATTCTCAAGGTCGCGATGGTATGTAGTCGTAAATTCCCCCAGGTAGTTGTTTCGGGTACCAGTCAATACGGTCCCGATTCCTGAATTCGCCCTACCATCCTTGGTTAGTCGGGAAACATAGGTATCTCTGCGGCTGTTTCTGCTATCAAAACCAATATTCAACTTCGCGGTCCAGCCTTTCAGAAGAGTATATTCACCAAATATGGTCCCAAGCGTTCTGTAATTATCAGTTTCACTGGTTTTTCCGTAAACAAGGGCAAGCGGATTGTCAAGATTCATCCAGGAAACAACCTGATAATTTCCATCTTCATCAAAAATACTTAGAGAAGGATCATAGCCCCTCGCTGCATATAATGAACTTCCTTCCTCGTTGGTACTAAAACCAACCGGAACAACATTGTCGTGCGTATATGATGTCGAGAAGTTTATGCCAACAGTCATATTATCGCTTTTGTGTTCCAGGTTAAATCGTGAATCGTAACGTTCATATCCGGAGGTTATTAACACCCCATCCTGATTAAAATAATTTAATGACGCGAAATACTTCGTTTTATCATTTCCACCGGTAAACGACAAACTGTGACTATGAATGATTGCATTGCGCAATAGTTCATCCTGCCAGTCAGTTCCACCGTTCTGTATCTCAGTCACCCGTTCAGCTTCGGAAACATTTGACCCCGGTGTATCCAAAATCTCATTCAGTATTCTCATATAGTCATCTGCCTTGAGGACTTCAATCATGTCCTTAGGAGTCTGCAAACCGGTATATCCGCTATAATTGATTCTCAATGCTCCGGAAGAACCTTTTTTTGTGGTTACCAGAATAACACCGTTAGCTCCCCTGGCCCCGTAAATCGCAGTTGCCGACGCATCTTTTAATATTTCGATGGACTCAATGTCAGCAGGATTTATGTTCGCCATCGGACTTCGGGGTACCCGTACTCCAGGAATCGTAGTTCCATTCCCGTCGATAACCTGGCTGTTTTCAATGGGTAAGCCGTCAATAACATAGAGAGGGCCTGCACCAGCGTTAACCGAACCGGCCCCGCGAATTTGCACCGTTGTACCACCACCAGGCTCATTACTGGCCTGTGTGATTTGAACACCGGCTGCTTTTCCCTGCAAAAGACCGGCAACTGTTTGGGTAACTCCTTTATTCAAATCATCTTTTCGAAGAGAAGAAACCGAACCCGTCAGATCACTTTTCTTAACCGTTCCATAACCGATAGCGACCACCTCTTCTATCCCAACGGTACTTTCTTCAAGCACAACATTAAAAGATGACTCACTGCCGATCAGGATTTCGGTACTCTCCATGCCGACAAACGAAAACAATAACACCTGATCTGCATTTACATTCTTCAGAGAAAATTTTCCTTCAATGTCGGTAATTGTCCCTTGAGTTGTACCCTTAACAACAACACTGACACCGGGTATTGGGTCTCCGTTTACACCGGTCACAACACCAGTTATCGTTTTTACTTGCTGCGAATTAAGAGTGTTCTCCCCTTCAGAAAGAACAATTTGCCGTCCAATTACTTCATAGGTTATCGGACTTTCCTCAAACACATTATCCAGAATTTCGAAAATATTCTTATTGACGAAATTAACGGATACGCGGGTGTCCACGTCAATTTTTCCATTGTATAAAAACCGGTATTCACTTTGGTTTTCAATGTCCCTTAGTACATTTTCGACCGTGGCATTATTTACAACCACAGTAAGTTTGGTTGATTGAGAATAGCTCTGTGATGCCAAACTACTTAAAAATGTAACACATAGAAGAAGAATAGTTAGTTTCATTTTTCTAAAAATTTGGTAATACAGTGGCATAAAGCCATCATTACATCGCTTTTTTTTCATAGTTTTGAAATTGGTTTAATGAATAACTTTTTTTAAACTCTTTCAGAAAAGGTGGAAACTGCTACTTTCCATCTTTTCTCTTTAAAGAATTGATCTCAGATTTCGTTTACATACTTTTTCGATTTTATTTTATTTCTTTTCTATTTTTAAAATCCTGGTATTCTGGTCATAAGTATAATGTATCGGATACGTTCTGACAATCAGCTCCATAAATTCTGTAAATGTTTCCATTTCAATCGTTCCGGTAAACCAAAGATTGTTTAACTCCTCATCTTCAATCTCAATATCCACGTTGTACCAACGTTCCAACCGCACCGCCACTTTCGAAAACGGTTCGCGGTAAAAAATCAGTTTACCGTCCTTCCACGAGGTAAAAAGATTGGTATCTACCGGGGTAACCACCAGGCTGGAATTCTCGGTAAAGCTTGCCAGTTCTCCCGGATTCAGCAATACACCCTTCCCGCCAAAGCCGCTCAACCGCACAGAGCCTTCCACCAGAGTTGCCTGAAACTCTTCGTTTGAGAATGATTTTACATTGAAGGAAGTACCCAACACCTCAACCTGACCAAAATGCGTAGCAACCTGAAACGGGACCTTACTTTTGACCACATCAAAATAGGCTTCCCCTTCGAGATGTACCGAACGTTCGCCGTTAAAAACAGAAGGATAAGAGAGTTTCGATCCGGAGTTCAGCCAAACAGCGGAACCATCGGGCAACGTAATTCTGGTTTTAGCTCCGTAAGGGATATAAACTTCCTGTTGCTGTACCTGTTTTGAAAAATCAGGGTTCCCGATAAAGTAGAATGCACTTGCAATAATTATCCCGAAAACAAAGGCCGCTGCAATAGCCAGTATGTTTTTGCGCCCAAAGTATTGTTGATCAATGGCTCGACCAGTCTTTCGACCAGCTTCCATTTTTTTTGTCACCCCACGCCAATTTTTATCAACCAACGGGTTTTCAGAAGCAATGATTTTCTTCTTCAGGTCCTGCTGATCTTTCAAAAACTGTTCTTTTGGATATTCACCACCATTTATCTTGCTCCACAGCTCAATTTCTTCAGCTTCCGTCAGTTTCCCTTCCAAAAACTTGAAAGTCCAGTCGTAATATGTTGGTTTGTTCTTCATTTTGCTATCCATATTCATAAGTAATACAAGAACGCAGAACTTTTACCAACCTGATTATTGATATTTTTTTCTGTTTTCGAATGAAGGATACAAGGCCTTGCTAAAACTTCTGCTTAAAACAGCCTGGAAGGTAAAAAAAGAAGCTGAAAGATGAATGCTCACTGTACCGATGGAATCACCAGAAGTAAGAATAGTGCGGGATCCAGTTTTCTCTTCGCCAATGTAAGTCCCCTGGATAAATGCTTATCCACCATCGAAACGGAAATATCCATGATCTCGGCAATCTCCCGGATTTTCTTTCCCTCGATCCATTTTAAGCGAAAGGCAATTCCGCATTTTTCTGGCATTTCACTAATCAGTCCTAAAACTTCCTGATAGAGCAATTCATCGAAGGAGATAAACTCGCCCTCCTTTTCGAAGCTTGTATGATACAGTTCGTCGGCACGCACACTGGTTTCATGCAAACGGTACCGATCTTCGACAATCCTCTTTTTCAACACATTGAGACACCTGTTGCGAAGTATGGTAAACAGGTAGGAAGATACATTCTTGTCCCGGTCCAACAAATCCTGATCCCGCCATAACTGAAGGAAGACATCCTGTACCAGATCATCAGCCTCATCCGAGTCGCGAAGCAGATAACAGGCATAACGTTGCATGCGGGGAAAGTACAGCCGAAACAACTCCTCAAAAGAGCGATACTGTCTTTTTTCCATACTGTCAAAACACTGACTGCTTTTATTCATGCAAAAATCCGGGTTTGATCTACCAAAATAAGGGAACCGAAGATTATATCAAAACTTTACACAGACTGAATTCGTTAAATCGCTTACTTTTCAATTGTAAAAATTTACACCAGAAAATATCATAAGGGGCCGCAAAAGAATCAGCCCCTTATATGTTTAAATCATATCATTCAACTGCAAAAAGACTTTATTGAATACTGAATTTGTATGTGGAAGAAGTTTCGTATTTCTCTCCGGGATTCAAAATAATAGACGGGAAGTTGGCCTGATTGGGCGAATCCGGGAAGTGCTGGGTTTCCAAGGCAAACGACTCACGGAAATTAAAGGTTTTCCCGTATTTACCGGTATCCGCGCCATCCATAAAGTTTCCTCCGTAAAATTGCAGGGCAGGCTCTTCGGTGAAAACTTCCATCTTCCGTCCACTAACCGGCTCAACCACGGTTGCCGCCAAAGTCATTTTCTTTCCAACTTCCTTGTTCAAGGCAAAGTTGTGATCGTAACCCAACCCATTCGTCAACTGCTCGTTTTCTTCCTGTAAATTCAAATCCTGCCCGATTGGTTTTGCCTGCCTGAAATCGAAAGGTGTTCCGGCAACAGGTTCATTTTCGCCAAAAGGGATCAAGGTGGAGTCAACAGGCGTGTAATAATCGGCATTGATTGTTAGCACATGATCGTTGATGGTGCCGTTTGCTTCGCCCGCCAGGTTGAAAAAGGCATGATTAGTCAGGTTTACGGGGGTGCTCTTATCGGTGGTGGCCAAATAATCCATTTTCACTTCGTTGTTCGACGTTAAGGTATAAACCACCTCAACGGCCAGATTTCCAGGATATCCCATCTCACCATCCGGCGACAAATAACTCAGTACAATAGACGTATCGGTCACTGCTTTAACGTCCCATACCACATTGTGAAATCCGCCCGGGCCACCATGTAAATGATTGACACCATTGTTTAACGGAAGATTATATTCTTCATCATTCAACACGAATTTACCTTTTGCAATGCGATTTCCAACCCGGCCAATCAGTGCGCCATGAAATGTTTCTTTTGCGTTGAGATAACCGTTGATACTACTGAATCCCAGAACAACATCAGCCAATTCCCCGTTGCGGCCGGGAACGCAAAGGCTGACGATACGCCCGCCATAATTGGTAATCGCTGCCGATATATCTCCATTTTTCAGAAAATACAGGTTGGTTTGTTTGCCGTCAATGGCTTGCTGAAAGTCCTCTGCTTTCAGGTTAATGCACGATTTTGTTTCCGTTTTTTTGGGGCTGCAACCCGAATTCATCAAGCCAGCCACCAGTAAAATCATGAATAGATTTGTCAGCTTCATCTTAATTTTGTTTGTTTATAAAATGCTTACTCGCTTTTTTCTGAGTCATACTTAGTTGTTGGTCCGTGTACCACCAACGTCCCGTCATCCAGCACTTCCATGCGGTCGATGAACACGACGCGGTTTTCACCTGTTTTTTCAGTCCTTCCGTGATACACACACAATATGTCTTTTCCGTTGGGCGCTGTTGTTACCATATTATGCCCCGTTCCTGTAACAATTCCACCTTTTTCTACATTTTTTTCCAATACCGGATTATTGGCAGCTTTTTCAAACGGCCCGAGCGGCGATTTTGAGGTAGCATAACCAACCGCATAGTTTTTCCCGCCAAAGAAGTTTGCCGAATACATCATGTAATAGGTATCCTTCTTTTTGAAAATGTAGGAACCTTCAGTCCATCGCCTGTTCACTTCGCCCGAAGTAACCGACCGGCTTTCCCATTCAGCTTGTTTATCGTTCATGCTTACCGGTGGGTGAAGCAATAATTCAGGCTCTCCAATGACTCCCGAAAAGTCAGGTTCCATCTCTACGCCGTACACCCAGCTTTCTTCAATTTCATCAAACATTCCCTGCTGGCGGGCCCAGTCGGCCACTTCGCTTTCAACCGGATTTTTATAACAGCATCGGGAATAGTAGAGATACACTTTCTCATTTTCGAAGAGCAGGTTGCCATCGATAACCGGATAACCCGGATCAAAAATCGGGCGGTTGTACAAATCGGCATAGGGGCCGGTGGGCTTATCAGAAACAGCTACCCCGATACGGAAATTTTCCAGCTCATTGGTTGGATTTTCGCGCCAGTCGGCACTGAAAAGCAAGTAATACTTTCCGTCAATCTCATACATTTCGGGCGCCCAGAAGTTGGCAATTCCCCACGAGCTGTCGGTATTTCCCTGATAAATGCGCCCTTCGTCTTTCCAATCTTTCAAATCAACTGACGAATACATTTTAAAACCATCCTCTACCCCGCCGGTGCCAATCATGTAATAGATACCATCGGAGGCTTTCAGGATGTAAGGATCGCCAAATTCAACCGGCAAAGGGTTTTCGGATTTAAAAGCAGTGTTTTTAGGTTGACAAGCCGTAAACAACAAGATTTGTGCAATAATAAAAAAAAGTAAAGAACTCAATTTCATGATTTTCTATTTAAAGGCTAAAACTGAAATACTCCAACCCCCGATTTGACGGGATTGAAGCATTTCAATCGATTTTATCAAAAATGAAAGATACATACTTATTGGGCCCCCGTCAGACTCTTGATCAGGTCCACTTCTTCCTGTTTGTAGGGAGTGCCATCTTTTCTGAAAATTTCGTGAAACCACAGTGGTGGTTCCGATCCATCCGGAATTGGCTCACTCCAGGCATATTTGGTATTCGATTTTCCATCGACAAGCCCCCAGTTGATCGCTCCGATGTTTTCCTGTTTCAGGATGGGCATGATATTCTGGAACAAGCTGTTGTTTCGGCGGGCCATATATTCGGTGCAAACCAGCGGGCGGCCAATCAATTTCAGTGTATCAATAGCTGCCTGGTGCTCTTCCGGTCCTTTATAATTGTGGTAGGTGATGATGTCTGAATTTTCTACCTGGAACTTATTCAGGTCAGACAAACTCAAATTCCAAACGCCAGCCGATAATGGTTGAGAGGGGCGAACTTCCCACCCCCACCGGAAAACGTTACGAAGCAGCGGCATAGAACTGTTCTTCAAATTATTATTTCCCGGTTCGTTGTATAAGTCCCAGATGGCAATGCGCTTGTCGTCTTTGAATGTAGTGAGCACATCTTTTACATATTCTTCGAGGAGTGGCATTAAATTTTCATCCAGGAAAATCAGTTCGCCCGGATCCCGCACCCAACCGGAATTATGAACTCCAGGTTTCGGATCAGGCTGCTTACCAGCTTTATACGTGGGATTCCAGCAGTCATCGAAAAACACGAAAATAGTTTTGATTCCGTGACTGTCGGCAATATCCAGGTATTGTTTCATCCGATTTTTAAAACCTTCTTTGTCCACTTCCCAAGCCACATGGTGCAAATAAACACGCATACAATTCAGCCCAATCTCTTCGGCCCAGCCCAGTTCCCGGTCAATCGTTTCCGGATCGAAAGACTCGGCCTGCCAGGTTTCCAACTGGTTGATTGCAGTACTGGGGTTGAAGTTGGCGCCGCGAAGCCATCCATGCTCATCAACCCAAGCCTTGGCCTGCTCTTTTGTCCAGATTTTTACTGCAGGCTCTGTTGATGCCTCTTGCCGGGTTGATTGCGTTTGGCAGGCGTAAAGCATCATTACACTCGCCACCAGGCATAAAAGAATACATTTTTTCATGTCAGCATTAATTTAGTGTTTACAATACCATTACAAGTTCAATGGCAAAAACTACACCTACACCAATAAGAATCATTCAGCACAAGGCAAAACCAATCGAACTGGAAAAGCTACTAAAAAGCATACAACAAGGAGTTCATTATTACTCATAAAAACGTCCACTCAAATACAACTTAAAGCAAAAAATCAAATCCTCCCGAATTCAAGCTTACTATTTATTGTTGATCAATTTTAGTAAAATACTCTTTTAGCCTTTTTTCAAGGTTTTTAATGCCAAATACCCGGTCATTCGCATACCAATCTGTAAACCTAACATGTTCCGCCTTTCTTAATTGTTGTCCGGCAAGTTCAAGCTCGGTCACACTTTGATGAAGGAATTGCTTGCGTTGATTTGCATTGGGAGTTTCCCGGTAAGCTTTTGTCAAATAATTCAGCATCCGGTTCAGATGCAGCATTAAGTAAGCCTGTCCACGCAGGTTATCATTAAAGAACTGCTGGCCTGTTTCTAGCTTTGAATAGATCTCATCGGCCTTTGCAGTCACCTGTTCCAGCTTGGCAATACTTACGGCCGTACCTTTCAATATAGCTTCCACCTGGTTTTCAACACCGTTGTCTTCCGGCTCAACCCGGAAATACCCGACACTCCCTTTATCCGGGTTATCCAGTTTATGACCGTGCAGCACGTTTGGCCGGTACTTCCCTTCTTCCATGTCTGTCAGGATCATTTCCGCTGCCCGAGCATAGCGCAAGTCGTGAAACAGGTATTGTCTTTCAAATCCGGGCAAATCACCCTTTTTTTGCTGCCAATACGAAGTAAAAAAGTCTTGATACAAGTCAGCAATTTCTTCCCCAAACTGATCGCCAAAATACATAGCGCTAAATTTCTTCAAAAAAGAATTGGCACTGAAATCGTTGAAATTCCACATCATATCGGCATTGGCCGAAAGTCCTAAAACGTGTTCACGGATGTTGCCGGCATTGACTACTGAAAAAATCAGGTTTCCACCGCTGATACTGTCCACCATCCGGTAATTTTGCTCAATTTTATGAGGCCCTTCTGCCTGGGCCAAGTGCGATCCGCTGGAAGTAAACTGCAAGTTCATATAATATCCCACCAATTCATCCGAGAAAGAATAACTTAACAAATCTTCATTCGGAAAATGATCCCGTCGGGCTGCGACAAAATTATGAATCAGAGAATCTTCATCCGGAATATGGAAAAGATTGTTGGAAACCAGTCTCGACATTTCATTGTAGAGCGTTATTCGCATGAGGGGATTTTCCTTCCTGGTTTTTTCCTTCAACAAATCAATCTGAATCTGTACCATTTCTTCAATGACTTTTGCCCGTGTTGAATCATCAGACGGCGAATCCGGGAAGAACTCCCAAAACGGGATGTCCCTGTTTCCCCGGAAACCAACGAGCCAAATGACATCCAAGTTGTTTTTCAGTGCAAGATCGATGTGAAACTCCCAAAATTCTCGCAGGCTTTGACGATCGTTGATGGAAAACTTCGGCGCTGCTTGCTGCCTTACATTTTGCCAATAATCATTCCAGTTTTTGTAACTGGACCCGAATACCAGCATGTGGTGCCCGGTAACCATCAGTCCCCGGTCCCTGGCGAGTGTGGCTTCCTTTCCTGTCGGATATGGAGGGTTGAAGCTTTGCTTGTCGGCAATCCCACCTTCAAGTGTATTAAGTTTTAGCCGCAACATGGTCTCGAAGAAAGCTTCGTAATTTTCCTCCGATAGCTTTTGCCATGGAATAATCAGATCCCTGTCATTCGGGAACCAAGCCCGATACTTGACATCGGGAGTTGGATAAATCTTCCGAAAATCATCAGGGATTCGAACGATGCCTTTCTTTGAAGGATGTTCGGATGCCCAAAACCAAAGCGGCTTAACCCCGAGGAACATCTCGGAGAAAGAGTAAATCGCATAAATAGTCCCCCGGGGATCAGCACCGTTGAGAACCATACGTCCCTGATCGGCATACAGTTGGTGAGCCTCCCAACCGGTAACGGCAGGCTGACTACCCGCATATCGGTCGCCGGTCGCCACCACGATTACTTCACCCGATTCCGGTATTTTATCAACAATTATGGATGTTTCTCCAAGTACAGCTTCCAAATCCCTCTGCAAGTCGCGTACGGCTGTTAGCACTGCAGGAGCCTCATCCGGATGAACATAAATCTGAATACCACCGCTAATTTCAAGCGTTTCGGATGAGTTTGCACATGACAACAAGGTGCTTACCAGCAATATCAAACTGAAATACATTCTCATTCTGGTCATCATTCGTGTTATATTATTTTCGAATACCATCTTTTTTCATTTAGCTTTAGAAAAATCGCCTGAAACTACGGCACATATACCTTGCGTTCCAGTTCTTTGTAATAATCCAAGTCATGTTTTGGTTGCTCCAGTCCTTCGGGTATGGGCAGTTCAGAGAGAGTTTGGAAATAAAGCACACATGAATTACGCCATCTCACGGCATCGCACTCCTGAATCTCGAGTAAAGCCTTGACATGCTGAAAACGCTGCCGGTCGATCATACCTTCCAGCGAATCCCATTCCGCCTGCATTTGACGAACTTGTTCAACTCCTTCGTAATATTTGTACACCAGTTCTTCCCACAATGTGTGGCCTGATTTCATTTGATGATTCCAGGATACATGATGAAACCAGAGCAAGTACTTTTCAGGAATACGATCAATATCGTTAAAAATATCATTTAAAGGAGGATAATATTGTTCTACTGCATTTGATCCGTTTATTGTTCGATCGAAACCGATTCCGTATTTATCGGCTTGATGAAACCGATTTGAGCGGTTTGACCAGGGTGCAGGTCCGTAATGCGATCCGGTTCCGATATGCGTCAAGCCAAGCGGTTCTCTGAAGTTTACAGCCGCCTCGCCTGAAGTCATCATGATTTTTTTGATCGTCGAAATAACCATTTCATCATTGGAAAAAGTCATCCTGATCCATTCTTCTGCGAGCTCTCCGGCTGGCAGAGAATAGTCCCAAGCCAAACGACCAAAGGCGTACCAGCTTGATTGTACAAAAGGGTGCCCGGTCCAGTTCCTGTCGGTTCCGGGATTAACTACGGCAGCCATTCCGCTTAACTTATAATCGAACACCTCCCCTGAAAGTACTTTTCCGACGGTAGAGCCATTCCCTTTTGCGTAGGTGTCGGCATCCAGGATTTCTTTAAACATAGGCCCTTTGTACACCAGGTGGTTTCCATTTCCCAAATATTCCTGAGTCACCTGAAATTCAATCAGCGTGTTGGTCTTTGGCAAAGCGCCAAAAAGTGGCGAAAATGGTTCGCGGGGCATAAAATCAAGCGGCCCGTTTTTTATTTGAAGGACAACATTGTCCTTAAACTTGCCATCGAGCGGAACAAACTCGTCGTAGGCTTCGCGAACCCGATCCGCCTGTCTTTCGCCATAAACAAAAGCCCGCCAAATAACAATTCCACCAAAAGGCTCCAAAGCTTCGGCCAGCATGTTCGCCCCTTGGGCATGATTTCGTCCATAGGTCTTAGGTCCAGGCTGGCCTTCGGAGTCGGCTTTCACCAGGAAGCCTCCAAAATTGGGAATGGAGGCATAGATGTGTTGAACCCTTTCTTTCCACCAATTAATCACCATAGAATCAAGCGGGTCAGCACCATCCAACCCTCCCAAAGAAACAGGAGAGCTATAGTTAATTGAAAGATAGACCTTAATGCCATAGGGGCGGAAGATATCGGCCAAAACAGCAATTTTTTTAAGAAAATGGTCTGTAATAAACCAGGCGACCGCATTGACATTATTAATGGCCACCCCATTGATCCCCAACGAAGCGGTCATTCTGGCATAGTCGGCATAACGGGGATGTTTATACTCGGGCAATGTACTCCACTCCCACAGAGAAAGGCCCGCGTAACCTCGTTCAACCGAACGGTCAACATTGTCCCAGTGATTGGCGAGTCTGAGCGGCATGTGCGGTCTACTCACTACTGATAGATTGGCAAGTGGCTGGTGTGTTTGTATCATGCGCAATAAATGAAATGCACCGTACAGAACACCAAGGTCAGTATTCGCGGCGACAACGATGGTATGATACCCCTGAATATTTTTTTGCTCAATTAGAAAACCTTCTTCGCCAAGCCGGTCTAATTTGTTTTGAATTTTCAAGGAAGCTATAATTTCTGAATTCGCCGGAGTTCCCAGAACCAATGTGCCGTTCGAATCAATATCAGATTTTACTTCCGGAGACAGACCGAGTAAACCGGTAAACCCTTTGGTCAATTCATTCTCGACAGCCTGCAGGGTCTCAGAATTTCGGGTTAAAACAATATTCTCAAAAGTCTCACGGTACTCCTTTAACAGCACCTCATCTTCAATCAGGTTGTAACGTAACCACATGCTGTAGCCATCTTCCGCTGGTGCTTTTTCTGCTTTCAGTTGGGTGAAAGAAAACAGAAGGGCAGTCAACACCGCCACCGTGATCAAATGGTAATGAATCTTTCGAAATAACATTGAATTCAAATATTGCCTGAGGGCTGATAATCTAGTTGTCATATTGTGGTTTGTTTAATAAATTTCACTTTACACCTACCGAAGAAGACCATTTTTGATAGGCTTCGATCATTTGATCGCCTTGACGTTGATTTTTTTCAATCATATTATTCAATTCTGAGGGATCCTCATTCAAATTATAAAGTTCCCATTCCTCTCCGTCTTTTGATACGAGTTTCCAATCGCCTGCACGAACAGCTGCATTTCCTTGATGTTCCCAAAACAAAATACCGGGCTTTTCACGGGTTTCTCCATTAAATATCGGTGCCAGGCTTCTTCCACGGGAAGGCTTGATCTTTTTCCCATTGTGATATTCAGGGTATTCAACCTGAGCCAGATCGCAACAGGTTGCCATGATATCCATGATCGTGCCTGGCTGTTTGGTAATACGGCCAACACCATCAATTCCATTTGGCCATCGGGCAATAAGCGGTGTTATGATGCCGCCCTCGTGTACCCAGCTTTTGAACATCCGAAATGGCGTATTACTTAGGTTTGCCCACGAACGACCATAAGAATGATAAGAATCTCCTGAACCGGGGACAGCTTTACCATCCCAAAAATTTCCCCAAAAATCCTTGCCCCAAATTCCTTCTTCTTCACATGCTCCGTTATCGGAAAGAAATAGAACCAAGGTGTTATCCGAAACCCCCATTTGTTTCAACTCATCCATCACCCGGCCGATTCCCTGATCCATGCGATCAAGCTGTGCAGCATATATCGACATCAACAAATCCATTTTATCTTTCTGATCATCACTCAAGGTTTCCCAGGCATGCACCCTATCATCTCGTTCACTTAAGGTCATTATTGAGTCCACAATTTCAAGTTCCTTCATCCTGTCAAACCGTTCTTCTCGTAAGACATCCCATCCTTTTAGGAATCGGCCCCTATATTTTTGAATGTCCTCAGGTAAAGCATGCAATGGCCAATGCGGGGCTGTATATGCCAGGTATAAAAAGAAAGGTTTTTCCTTGCTTTGCGCAACTTTTAAATACTCCAAGGCACTTTTCGTAATAAAATCAGTCATGTAAAAATTGGCCTGATCTGGCACGTAAGCCGTACTGTCTTTAACAAAAACCCGCTTTACGTTAGGACTTTTCGTCTTCGTCATGTCGAAATAGTTTGACGCACCGCTAATCAGCCCGTGATAATTTTCAAATCCCCTGTCGATCGGCCAATTTGGACGATCTTCTCCCACATGCCATTTACCCGCTGCAGCTATGTAGTAACCTGCGTCACGCAATACTTCAGCAATGGTTACACATTCGTCATTCAGATATCCCTGGTACGGACCAGTATTTTTATTGCCAGTGTGCGTTGAAACCATCCCTCCCATTCCCGCTTCATGCGGATATAAGCCGGTTAATAGCGATGCTCTGGTTGGACAACAGCGTGCCGCATTGTAAAACTGACTGAAACGAATGCCTTCTCTGGCTAACTGATCAATATTCGGGGTATTTATCTCCCCGCCGTAACAGCCAATATCCGAGTAGCCCATGTCATCAGCAAGGATGACCAAGATATTAGGCTTATCGTGCTGTTTCTCATCCTGTGCAATTGCACACGCACTTGTTGCCACGCTTAGTAAAACGAATTGAGATAATTTTAAGTGGGAGGTTTTCATCTGGTACTATTTTTCAAAAAAAACAACAATACAATCTGATTTTCAAGGTCTTGGAAATTCCCGTATCGGGCTATACCGGATATAGGAATCGAAGAGTTCTTTTTCCGGTCCGACAATGCGCGGATCAGCCGATTTTTTCAACTCCGCCAATAATGTAATTTTCATCTCCTGCTCCACACATGCATATTCAGGCTTTCCGGCAAGGTTATCAAGGCAGAATGGATCCTCTTTTACATTGAATAATTCGTATTCCGGCCGTTTGGCAACAGCCAAGTCAAAAAAGTATCTGAATTTGGCACCTTGCCAATTTTCAACAATAAACGATTTTGACGGCGAAGCGTCAATATCAGTAAATGCCCATTCAGCATGATGTTTACCCTGCTCATCAATTCCAAACATGGGCACAAGTTCATTCTTCGTTCCGGACTTTATCACCTGAGGGGCGCCGGCCGGCCAACGGTCGGGTTTTAAGTTCCAGATCAAAAGAAAATCCTTGCTTCGGATTAGTCTCTGCGGATAACCACGGTTCATGTATCTTGAAGAAGAATGCCGTTCACGTCCTGCAAAAACATATTCTCTAGACGGATTGACAGTCCCTTCTTTTTTCGATTTCAGAATATTTAAGATGCTTACGCCGGAAATTGGGAGCATCCCTTTTGTACTTGTTCTTGTCAGCTCAAGAATTGTAGGAGCCAAATCTGTAAAACTGAGCAGGTCGGAAACAATGCGGTTCCCCGGAAATTCCTTGGGGAAACGAATCGCAAAAGGAACATGGACTCCATAGTCGTAGCAATTCGCTTTTGCCCGGGGAAACGGCATTCCGTTGTCGGAAGTGACAATAACAATAGTATTTTCCAGTTCTCCGGTTTCCTCCAGGTACGCTAACATGCGCTGCAAGTGCAGATCGAACCATTCTATTTCCACAGCATAATCGAGCAGGTCTCCCCGTACAATTTCGTGATCGGGAAAAAAACCAGGTAACTCATCGTCTTCCAACTTTTTACCATTTCGCTTCCATGAATCCCGTTCATAATCGCGATGAGGTTCTTTGGCTCCATACCAGAAGAAAAAAGGTTTGTCGCCTCGAACATGTTCAACGAAATATTTGAAGTTCTCGAAATAATTGATATCGCTTATTCCTTCTGCAGTTCGTTCGTCATTTAACGAACATTTTTGATACCGGATTTGACTATGTTCAATCCCTGCTGCATCGGTCGCTCTCCAGAGTGAGTCCATCGGTGTGCGTGCATACCGGAACGGAGCCACACCTTTTCCTGTCCGCCCGGTAGCATATCCGTTTGCTTCCAGTAAATCCACAAACGGAACATGATTCTTCATCCATGAAGAGGCATGCTGCCCCGACTGCTCATTTTGCCAGTGGTATCTTCCAGTTACAATAGTGCTTCTACTGGGAGCGCAACCTGGCGAACCAGCATAGCAGTTGCTAAAATAAACGCCTTCGCGGGCCACCCGGTCGAAAGCCGGTGTCTTAACAAAGTTGCAGCCTGCAAAACCGGTATGGGCAAATGATTGGTCATCACTAATGGCAAATAGGATGTTCGGTTTACTATTTTTTGAGCCAGCAATTGATGCGATGGAAGTCAATACAACCAAAAATGTGATAGGCTTTTTCAATGTTGTTTGTTTTAATTAATCCAGTTTCTCATCAATTTATTTAGTGTTAGCCTTCTTTCCTAATGAGATGGCAAGCCCTCCACAAAGCTCGGTATCTCCAGTCCACTCGTCCGTGCAAAGAAAGTTACGCATGTATCACGCCACAATTTATGGTGTGCCTCCTGTTCATCCAGCTTTCGGGAAACCAGAGCGAAACGTTCGGCATCAACCAACCCTTCGAGTGATTTCCACTCTTTTTGCAACGTTTTTGCATATTCATATCCGCTTTCGTATTTATAGCACAACTCCTCCCACAGGTTACGCCCCGATTTCATTTTGTAATCCCATGGCACAAAATGAAACCAAAGGAGATATTCCTTCGGACATTGTTTCATATCATTGAACATCGTCCGCAGCGGCTCGTTATATTGCCCTACATAATTGGTACCTGTTTCTTTCCAGTTGTTCCCGGCTAAATCTTTCCGATCATAGCCGATCTTGTTTTCGTTATTACCGGTTTCGTTCCAGCCGCTCTCGGCATGATCTGTCCTATTATAG
Source organism: Gaoshiqia sediminis (assembly GCF_025907915.1). GTDB lineage: Bacteria > Bacteroidota > Bacteroidia > Bacteroidales > Prolixibacteraceae > Gaoshiqia > Gaoshiqia sediminis. The sequence goes on along the minus strand of NZ_JAPAAF010000039.1, from coordinate 12,792 downwards.
CCGATTCCGTTTTTGTCGGCGTACCAGTAGTCGTTGACCCTTCCTGCCGGATCGGGATTGTGATGATCGCGCGCGCATACAAAATTCAGGCCCAATGGACTCCTGACATCCACGGCAGCTTGCCAGGAACCTTTCATCATCGTCTGTAGGGTATTCACCAGTGTATGCTCATTGCCCCAGGTCATCCGAACCCATTCCCTGGCAATCTCATCGGCTTCTAAGTGTGGATTCCACGCCAGACGGCCAAAGGCGTACCAGTTTGCTTGTGCGAAGGGATGATTAGTCCAGTTGCGGTCGTCACCAATGTTGGCCACCCCTGCTATGCCCGTTATTGCATGCCCATGCAGCGAGCCATCGACCACCTTAGCTATTGTCGAACCTTTTCCGTTTTCGAATGTATCGGACTTCAAGACTTCCGCCCACTGTTCGCCCAAATAGACGAGGTCTGTAACACGGCCATGATATTCCTGCTTTATTTCAAATTCCATCATCAACGGGGTTTGAGGCATCGAACCAAAGAGCGGATGAAACGGTTCGTCTGGTTGAAAATCCAATGGACCATTCTTGACCTGTACGATAACATTGGAAGCGAACTTTCCATCCAGCGGTTTGAAGTCCTTGTATGAACGTTTGGCACGGTCGGGATCAACATCCTGATCATAAACGAAGGCTCGCCAGATAAGGAGTCCTCCATGGGGTTCCAGCGCGGCTGCCAGCATGTTGGCCGCCTCGGCGTGATCGCGTCCGTACTGCTTTGGACCAGGCATTCCTTCCGAATCGGCCTTAACCAGGAATCCGCCAAAATCGGGAATAATGGAGTAGATCTCGTCAGCCTTGTTTTTCCACCAAGTGGCAACACGAGGGTCTCGCGGATCAGCGGTATCCAGGTCGCCAATTCCTCCCCTCGTCTCCTCTGTCGCTTTCAGCGGCGAGGCAAAATTGATCGAGAGGTAAATGCGTATCCCATAGGGCCGGTAAACCTTAGCTAACCCCGCCATTTTTTTCAGATCTTCCGTGCGCAGAAGGTCAACCGTAAAGTTATTGATAACTGTTCCATTGATCCCTATCGAAGCATTGGCGCGCGCATAATCGGTGTAAAGCGGATCCAGCTTTTCCGGCAATTCATACCACTTTGAAAGGTTGATTGAACGTCCAAAATAAGTGCCCCGCCCGCTGGTATTATCCCAATGATTCAGCATCCTGTGTTGAATCATTGGATTGTCCATCACGTTCAGCTTGCTAATAGGTTGATTGGTCTGGATCAGACGCAACAGGCCAAATGCCCCATAAAGTGCCCCCAAGGAGGTTTTTGCACCAATGATGGTGATCTCTTTGCCTCCTACCTTCTTTGTGAGCAAAACGTAGCCATCACCGTGCACCGGCGTTAGTTCATCCGATAAGGAATCTGGCGCAGCGACCACAACGGCACCATTCAGGGTGACAGCATCGCCCAACGGGACTTCCCTGCCCAATAGCCCCGACAGTCCCCGTTGCAGCTCTTCCCTTGTCGCGTTGGCTGTCGGCGAATCGCCCTGGACAATAATCTGTGTCAAATTGTTCCGGTAATGCGCCAGCAGCTCTGAATCCTGCACCTTAACATAGCGCAACCACAAGTCGTAGCCATCCTCTATGCGAGCAGTGATTGTGATTTCGTCATTAGTGTCGGAGGTTTTAACGTTCTTTTGTGCAAAAAGAAAATTTGAAAAAACCACTAAAAATAAAACAAGAAGAAAATTGCTATTATTCATATACACGAGTATCTGATTAATTCGTAATTGTAAGCGAGTGATTATCTGAGGTAGTATATTGAATTATTCCTCGATATTACCAGTTTTGTGACGAATCACTTTAAACGCGATTCTCTGAGACCGGATTTTCGAGATGATCAAATATTACTGGTACCAAAGAGAGAATATAGCCTGGTCTCTCAGATGGCTAATAAGAATAAGCCCGCCTGACCAGGCAGGCTTATTCTTATTTCAAAATTTGTTTCAATCCTGAAGTTTTAATAGCCAGGATTTTGCTCTAGTTCGGCGCCGGTATTTTTTTGTATTTCACTATTTGGAATGGCCCAAACGGTTTGATGATCGCCAATTTTGATGCCAACCAGCGGATTGACTTCCCTATTACGTTCCACAATTTTATTCAAACGCCCCAGCGTGAAAATGCGCAATGTTTCAAACGAAAGTTCCCGCAACTGTTCATCCATGATATAGTCTATATCCACATCATCTGAAGATACATCAGGAGCGTTTGACCTTCTTCTAACTTCATTAATATCAGCAGCGGCTTTTATTTTATCTCCCGAACCAAGGTAAGCTTCAGCCCTTAGCAGGTAAGTTTCAGCCAAACGAATCATATAGTGTTTACGCCAGGTTTGCTGAACAGTACCCAATACCGTTCCCGGTATTGTTTGATTTGGATCCCAGAACTCTGCCGGATGTTTCTCCGGAGTAGTAACTTTCATAACCATCGGGTAGTAGTACCTGGCTGTGTCATTGTTACTACTTAGTATGACAGGTAAATCATCAGCAATAATCCATTTTCCATGGAACTCGGATCCGGGATTGTTTACTTTAATATCGCGGACGATGTTGTACGACGAGTTACGAAGGTCAGTATCCCAACCACTTTTGTTCCATAATGACTTTAAGAAATAAGAACTTGGTTTCATGAATCCTTGCGAGCGTCCCATGTAGTAAGTACTTGGAGACACACATACGGCAACAGTTTTCCCATCACTTTGTTTCAAGGTTGCACGGGTAATAAATGGCCCTACAAAGCGTTCAAGCAGGTAATTGTTATCTCCACCACCACTAACCTGATAAGCATACTGGAGGTTCCAAATGGACTCTTTATTTCCGGCAGAACGGTCCTGGTTACCGGGTTGAAACAAATCCCAATAAGGGTCTTTGTCGTTTCCTCTGCCCCATGGATATTCCGGGTGTGCTGTATCGTTCACGCGTGATCCGAATCTTTGTGTCATTAAGGCTGTGTTTGGATGATCGATTACTTTTGATGCTTCGGCAATAGCTTCATTCCATTTTTTCAGTGAGATATACACTTCGGATAAAACATGGCTGGCAGCCAGTTTATTGATTCTTGATTCCTCAACTTCATCAATATCAGGTAAATTTTCAGCTGCAAATTTAAGGTCGCTGGCAGCCTGCAGATAGGTTTCATCGCGGCTTGCACGAACATAATCCTTTTTGGGCCCTGAAGTCTCTTCCAAAACAATTGGAACACCCCCCCACAAATGAGCGAGCATGGTATAGGCATATCCTCTGAAAAAGCGTGCTTCTGCCTCAATAACTACCTGTTCGTCAGGTGTAAGTTTACTTTCGGATGACACTGAACGTCCAATGATTACATTCGCGTCATAAATCAATTTGTAAAATGTTTTCCATAAATTGGTTTGAACCCCATCGGCACCCCACCTGGCCTTATAATCCTGACTACCTGAGGTATCAAAATAAGTACAACAAAGGTCGGTTCCATACCAGGCTAAGCGGGGCATATCATCACGTCCGCCCTGCCCCCACAACTCATTGCGAACAGTTACGTGCAATTGATAAATGGCTGCAACAAAATCATCGTTGGTTACAAAAGAGTTTTCAGGTGATTGAAAGTCCAGCGGCACTTCATCCATATATTTGTCTTCATCACATGAAAATGTAAGTAAAAACAAACCGAGTAGCATGAAAATCTTAGCTGTGCTAAATAATTTATTTCTATATTTTTTCATAACGATTGCTGTTTTTTAAAATTCAAGATTTAAACCGATAGTGTAACTTCTTAAAACAGGACGGCCACCGCGAGTAATTCCCTGTCCTGTTTCCGGGTCCCATCCTTCCCAGTTAGTTAATGTCAGTAAGTTTTTCCCGCTAAAGAAAACACGCAAATTGCTAACTTTGATTTTTTCAAGAAGTTCGCGCTTAAATCTGTATGATAAGGAAACATCCTGCAAACGAATAAAATTTCTTTTTGCAAATGTCTTTCCACGAAGCGAGCCTGTCTGTTTATTTGATTTTTTCTGGTAAGTGGCACCAGGGTTTTCCGGCAACCAGTAATTATCGTAACCATGCGGAATACTCAAATTATACTGGTCTCCAAACTGGAGATTATAAACATCATTTTCAGCCATATAATAATTCTTCCCGCCCTGAACCGAATTAATAAAGAAGCTTAACGACCAGTTTTTGTACTGAAAGTTGTTTGTAATACTGAATCGATAGGAAGGATCGTTGTAGCCCACAATAATTTTGTCATTTTCAGTATCAATTTTTCCATCATCATTTTGATCTACAACAACATTTGTCCCATAGTCATAGCCTGTCGGAATTTCGTCATCCAACTGGTACTTCTCACCGGTAATCTGGTAATCATAAATCGTATTCAACGGATGACCAATAAACAAACGTTCTGAAATCAGGTCATCTTCCTTTCCATCGCCATCATTATCTGCTCCCAACAATTTCTTCAACTCATCGCGATTTCGTGAGAATGTGAAATCAGATGTCCATTTGAAATCCGGAGTATTGACATTTGAGGTTGATATCGTGAATTCAATCCCTGAGTTATGGATACGCCCCAGGTTATCGGGGAATTTATCAAATCTTCCAATGCTGGGAATATCAACAACATAAAGCAGGTTCTTCGTATTATTATTATAATATTCTACAGAACCGTGTATGCGTGAGTTCAGGAAGCCAAAATCTATCCCCAGGTTGATCCCCGTGGTAGTTTCCCATTTTAGGTTCGGACTTGCCAAACTTGAAATCGACTGAGTATAGATTGAAGTTCCGGAGGCGTCAACATAATTGTATCCGCCCGACACCTTTGCCAACGTTTGATAACGACCGATTGTCCGGTTACCGCTTGATCCGTATGATCCTCTGATTTTCATGTAATTCATTACATTTGACAGGTTCTTGAAGAATGGTTCTTCTGAAGCTACCCAACCAACTGATCCTGAAGGGAAGTAACCGAATTTGTTGTCTTCGCTGAAGCCGGAAAAGCCATCGCGACGGAAAGTTCCGGTAAACAGATATTTGTCTTTGAAACTGTAAAAAACCCTTGACATAGCAAATAAACTGGATTCTTTCCAGGCTGCAGATTCCGCTTTCTGTAACTCGCTGCTTCCGGCTTCCAACTGGTTATAGCCAAGCCGGTCGTTTACAAATACAGAGGAACCTGCCCTGGTATCGTCATATTTCCGGTCTTCAAGCCCGTAAACCAGCGTAATTTCCAGTTTATGATTTTCATTAAATCGGTGCTTATACGTCAGGTTATGGTCGATTGACATATCATTCCCGATACTGTGAAACTTACTGCCGCTTCCCTGAGAGTTTTCAGCGTAGGGTTCAAAAATGTAATAGCGGTTTGTAACCTGATTATTGGCCACATTGATTCGATATGTTAAGCCTTTGATAAACGGAATATCATACGAGGCGTAAATATTTCCGAAAAGGTTCTGCCGAATATCTTTATTGTCGGCCTTAGCCCTCATCAGCGGATTTATCAACGAAGAGTTGTCCAGCAACGGATTAATTTCTCCATCAATATAAGCAGCTTCAAAAGGCATAATATACCTATGCTCAAGATTAGGCGTCACACCGGAGTAATCGCTCACCGAGGCAAAAGCCTGTAGTCCGACTGTAAGCCTGTCGGTGATTTTGTTTTCTATGTTAATACGTGCATTGGTTCTCTCAAACCCTTCATTGATCATGTACCCCTGCTGATCGGTGTATCCAACCGATGCGAAATAGTTCACATTCTCTGTTTGATTAGAAATACTTAAGTTTTGTTCGTTGATGAAGATATTGTTGTTGGTCAGCAGCCCGTACCAATCAGTGTCCATTCCTGAGAGGTAATTCTGAACTTGGTCATTTGTTTTAAAAAGAGGCGTCACGTCCCAGCCTTCTTTAAGTTCGGTATAACCGGATTCTGCTGTCCGGCTTTCCTGCCATACGTTCTCACTTATTTTTTCAACAAAATAATCTGCATCTCCGGGTTTCAGTTCTAATGTTGGTGTTTGCATCGAATATTTTGCGGTAAAGTTAATCAGGGGTTTTCCCGCTTTCTTGGCAGACGCTTTCACAGTGGATATAATAATAACCCCATTGGCTGCCTGCGATCCGTAAACTGCAGCGGCACTGTTATCTTTCAGAATATCGATAGACTCAATATCATTGGGATTAATATCAATCATGCTGCCACGGAATATTACACCATCTAGAATGATGAGTGGGTTTTGGGCACCTGATATTGAAGTTCGTCCACGAATAGAGATGCTCGGGCCACTACCTGCCTCGTTCACCTGGCTGACATTCAAACCAGCAACCGATCCATGTAATGATTCAACCAGCGAAACATTCGACTGATCCCTGAAATTATCCATATTTACTTTGGTAACGGCTCCAGTCAAGTCACTCCTCTTCATCGTGCCATAGCCAATAGCCACCACTTCTTCGATACCAATTGCATCTTCTTCCATCACCAAGTTGATGTTAGTGCTTCCAGCAACCTCAATTTCAACACTTTTCATTCCCATAAACGAAAAAACCAAGGTAGCCTCTCCGGGAACATTTGGCAGGGAGTAATTTCCATCCACGTCGGTAACCGTCCCCTGCGTAGTACCTTTTACTACTACTGCAACGCCAGGTAAAATACCACCTGACGAATCAGTAACCTTACCGGTAATTTTTATTTGTTGTTGCGAAACGTTATTCCCCGATTGGTTCCCCGATTTTCGTTCAACCAGGATCAAATTATTTTCCAATTCCTTGAAAGTGTACGGTAAATCCTTAAATGCCTGATTCAGTACAACTCCAATGGTTTTATTGGTAACCTCGATCGTTACTTTTTGCGAAACATCCACTTCATCGTTATTATAAAAGAAACGATATCCGGTTTGGTTCTCAATTGAAATAAACAAGTCTTGCAACGACGTATTATTTCCTTTTAGTGAAATACTGGTTGTTTGCGACCAAACTGAAGCAGTAGATTGCAGACTGATTACAAGAATCAACAGCCAAGTGAGTTTCATAGTCAGATAAAATTTTTTTAGGCCCCCCGCACAACTGTCGGGCAGTTTAATTAGATTAATTTTCATAAATTTGAATGAATTTTACAGTTAAACTTTGGTTTAATTTCTCAGAAGGGGAAGTGTTGGTAGCACTTCCCTTTCGTCTTTCACGATAGGTTCAATTCATGGGCATTTTAGTTTTTTTGTTCTGTATAGAAGGTTATTACATTATTTTCAATTTCGTAGGCTACATATTTTGAGTTCCCGAGATAAGCTATTACTTCCAGAATACTTTCCCGTGTTAATGTTCCGGTGAAACGTCTGGATTTTACCTGTTCATCGGCAAATTCGATTTCGACGTCAAACCAACGTTCCAGTTTGAGTTCCAGCTCTTCCAGTGACTGGTTCCGAAAGACCAGCCGTCCTTCAGTCCAGGCAGTTTCGGGCGAAAGATCTGAAAGGTTGAATAAATTTGTTTGCTTATCCACTTTATCAAAGACTAACTTCTGGTTCGGCTCAATTTTGTAGGAATTATTTTCACTTGAGACTCTTAAACTACCACTCACCAAGGTTGTTGAGCTTATTGCCTCGTTGGCATATGCCATTAAATTAAACTCGGTACCAAGAACTTCAACCTCAATCGTTTCCGTTTTCACCCGAAACGGATTTCGTGGATCCTTCCGCACCGAAAAATAAGCTTCCCCATCCAAAAAGAGCTGGCGGGTACCATTCCTAAAATCAGTATTGAAAGTTAATTTACTTCCTGAATTTAGAATGACTGTAGAACTATCCGGCAATACAATCGTGGATTTATCACCTTCCGGACAAGTGATGGTAGTATAAGACACAGAATCAACGGCTAATTCCTGCAGAAAATAATAACTAACAGGAATTAAGATCCCCAATAGCAGAATGGCTGCATAGCGGCCAATTTGCAGTAATTGATTTCTCCGTTTTGCTTTTGCGTTGATGAAAGAAGTTTTCTGTCTGAATTTCTGAATGGCGCTTTCAAGATCGTATTGTTCCGTATCCTGATCAATCCATGTTCCTTGCCAGATTTCCTTCAGATCATCGAATAGTTTCCGGTTATTGTCATCCTGTTCCAACCAGGTTTCGACAATCTCCTGTTCACTTTGATTTGCCTCACCGGCAAATAAGCGAATAATTAAATGATGTATATCTTGTTCTGTGTACATGCTTTTAACTTTCAGAAGTAATGATGCACAAAAGAACAAAAACCCTGTACGGAGAATGAAAAAAAAATTAAAGAATATTCTGAAGGGCCAGAAAAACAAGGAATTCGGGCAAATATTCTTTTAAGTTCTGCCGAAGTGTAAGCACTGACCTCGATAAGTGCATTTCTACCGTTTTAACAGATATCCCCATTATTTCAGCAATTTCAGCATTCTTCTTTCCCTCATACCGTTTTAAACAAAAGGCTTTCTTTTGTTGTGAGGGGAGTGCATCAACGGCTTTTGTGATGGCCTCATTCAAATCACTAAAAATCAAACTATCTGAAGGCGATTCATCAGATGTGATACCTGCGTGAATATCATTCGATATTTCCAAAAACTCATCCAGGCTTTCCTCTCTCTTTAGCTTTCGAAGGTAACTAAGAGAGTTGTTACAGACCGCGTGAAATAGATACCCCTTTAGAGATGAATGAATTTCCAGGGCTTTCCGATTCTTCCAAATGTTGAAAAAAGTTTCCGACACCAATTCTTCTGCAATATCCATTCGACCCACATAACGCTTTGAATACGCACACAACTGAATATAATATTCCCGAAAAAGATACACATAGGTATCTTCATCCCCTTCCCGAAGTTTTTGCAAAAGATAATTTAGGTCGTTGTCCATTCCGAAAAAATTTGGAATACCAGAATCTGACCAAAAGTAAAACTTAATTTTTTATTCAAGAAAGTGTCCTTTAGCAAAAACAGAACAATTCGAATGGAAATGAACCATTACAATACCTTTCAACTACTCACAACACAAACGAATCAAATACAACGCATCTTAGTTTAGTTCAGCTATCTAATCACTCTGCGTTTTCAATTTCCACCTCGCCCGAGGGCCGATTGATTTCCTTTCCGGCGGGAATGGCAGTTCCAAAATTTGGCGTTCCATCGGCATTCCAGGTGAAAGGCTGCATGCGTACATCGCGGTTCCATCCAGGGTTGGCGTCTTTTTTCGAGTGGTAAACAATCCAATCCTCGGCACCATCCGGCGATTTGACAAACGAACAATGCCCTACCCCATGTACCTGTGAGTTTCCCTGGAAAACAGGCCCATTTTTAGTCCAATTTGCCGGGTCGAGCAAATTACCGTCCGGGTCATTCAGTTGCAACATGCCTTGGCGGTACTCCACCAGCCACGATTCGCGGCATGAGTAAACAACGAAAACCTGCTCTCCGTTTTTCAGAATCTGGGGTCCTTCATTCAGATTGAGCGGCTCGCCGGTTTCCCAGCTTTCCTGGGGAGACGAAAGCAAAACCCGGGTTCCTTTCAGCGTATAAGGATTTTCCATTTCCTGAATGTAGAGATGTTGAGGCGTGGCATCTGTGTCTTTTTGCTCCAGCCAGCCCGACCAAATAGCAAACAGTTTGCCCTGGTGTTCCAATACCGTCATATCAATTGCCCACACATTGCTTTGCGGATCGCTTGGGTTATCGCCGGTGTACAACATGCCCATATCTTCGTAATCGCTGAAAACATCGGCCGTTTTGGAACGCAAGACTCCGGTGCGCTGATTGATAAACGGAGAACCAGGCGTACTGCCAGCTGCATAATAAACGTACCATCTACCATCAACAAAATGGATTTCGGGCGCCCAAACACTATGGCTGTTCCAGCCTGTAGCCGGGGCCTGCCAAATCCGTTTCAGTTCACCTTTCCGTGTCATGTATATTGAACGCGAAACCACAATGGAATTGTTGGCCGAATAGCAATAAACATACTCGTTGCCCTGTTTGGTCAACCAAGGATCGGCGCCATCCCAAACCGGGTTGGTGAAGGTTGTTTTTACGGTATCGCCCACCACCGCTTCACTCTCTCCGCAACGCACGAATGAAACAATTAGGGTCAATGCGAATGCTACGATTTTTAACTTCATATTCTAATGTTAATCTGTTTATTGAATTACCTGAGCTCACGCAGACATAGGAACATCTTTGCTACAAAAAAACTTCCTTGCAGCTGGATAAGTTCAGCCTTGTCGTTCGTTAGCAATACAGCCCGGCACGAGTTAATTCAGGAAACAACATGCCTTCTTTTCGAATTTCGAGGGTAAGTGAACACTGCAGCAAAACAAAAAAAGATAATACCAAAAAGTTCATGTCTTATTCTCTTAAGAAAGGAAATGCTGAAATACGCAAACGTGCAGCGCCCATCGGGATTAGGGTAATATCTTCGACCGGTTCACTGGTTTTTACAGGATATCTTGGCAGTACATCCACCAATCCGTAACGGTCAATGCCCCACGAAGGGATCTGACGACCTTTGGCCTGCATTTCGATAGGCGTGTTTTCGGGCGAAAACGGGTAGTCATCGGCAGGCCATTCCTTTCTCTCAATTTTCAACGATCCTGCCAGGTTGTTTTTATCAAGAACAAGTCCATAGTTCCACGGACTTTTCGGGTCGATGGTGTAAGCCGGCCATTTTTCAGGGTCTGCATCCGCCTGCCATTTTGAATCGCCAATAGCCGATTCGGTACTGCTGATCTTGTTGTATTCTTCTTCAATTCTCAACGAAAAGGTCAACGGCCCGTAATCCACCGACACGCTGTTCTGGTTCACCTGCCAGCTGCGGTAGGTCAAATCCATTGATAGGGTTAGTGTGATCTGGTCTCCATCCGCCCACTCGCGGTCCAGTTTCAGGTAAGCGCTGGGTTGTGCTTCCAAGGGCAACCGTTTTCCGTTCAGTGTAACCGAAGCTTTATTGCACCAAGCAGGAACTCGCAGATATAAGGGAAACTGTACATTTTCAGTTGTATTGAGGGTAAAATAAATGTTTTCCTCAAAAGGATATTTGGTTTCTTCTGTCAGGGTAACTTCTGTGCCGTTGCCTACTTTGGCCTTGGTTACGCAAGAATTATAAAGAACAGCTGCCAAACCGTTGTCGTTACTGGCCATCACCAGATTTTGCAAATAGTAGGGCAACGCGTGACCGTGGTTATGCTGGCAACACCGGCTGCTAAACGGATTCATAGTAAGAAACGGGCCGCGGTTATCGATACCCGGGTGGTGATTTTCTGCATCAGCGGTAACCCCGTTAGGGCAAGTAAGGTAGCGCAATGCTTTCATATCAGGCGTAAAAGCGGCAGCAAAGCTGTTGAACAGGACATCTTCGCAATTATCGGCCCAAAGCGGGTCCCCGGTAATGCGCATCATAATTCCGTCAGAAGTCATTTGCTCGGCAAAGCCACAGGTTTCGGTACCCTGGCGCGGATCGATGTAGCCCATGCGGGAATTCTCGTCGGAACCGAACATACCGCCGGGAACCTGACCAAACGTACGACGGATCAAATCATGAACATGGTAACTGGCCTCCAAATGGGCAGAATCGCCCGACTGTAAAAACCAGGTTGCCGGTTCGCGGAAACACTGTGCAATATTAACATTGTGCCAGTTGGGCAAGGTTGATTTCCGGGTCCAGTTGGCCGTATTGCGATGAATTTTTTCAGCCAGGTTTAGTAAGAAGCTATCACCGGTAATATTGTAAAGCCAGTAAACACTGTACAGGTTATCGCCTCCACGACTGTTTTCCCAGTAACTGGAAAGAAATTCTTCATCCGGTACCGTCATCTCATACCGAAAGTATTTGGTCATAAAATCAATCACCCGCTGGTCGCCGGAATACTCATAATAATTCTGTAGGGTGAAAAGTACAATCATATTTGACCAGTAATCCAAATTGCCATTTTCCGAGCGGACTTCGGGGCCAAACCAACCATTTTCTTTTTGGCTGTTGATGATGGCCTCAATCCAGATCATGGCTTCCTGCTTCATTTCCGCGTCATCGAAAATAAAAGCCATATCGGCATAACCCCTTAACCAATAGGGAACTTCCTCCCAGCCATGATCACCACCTTCCGATAGCCAGGCATTGTTGTCTTTTTCGAGCCAGGCACTGATTTCGCCCAGATGTCCGCACAAACCGTCTTTTTGAAGTTCGAGCAGCTTTAGTATCCATCCTTTAGGTTGAATATTTCCAAGAGGTAACTTGATAAAGTGGGCAGGCTGAAGAGGCGCCCGATTACTTAAATAAAAATCGTTTTGCTTGTTTAAAACCGGATAGTCAACAACTGTAACAGATGCATCATTCCTGCTGTCCTTACAGGCGGACAAATAACCGATAGTGGTAATAATCGCGAAAAACAATAATTTTTTCAGGTGCATAAGTAAGATTTAACAAGTTGGTTTAATCTATTGAAAAATTAAAACAAAAATGCCCACACCATTTTTGGGTTAACAGGTCGGTGCTGCCAACTGCGGAATAAATGCGGGCATTTTACTACAAACATCAATCAGTATCTATTGTGGTTAAAATCATGCCTATTCCAACAACTTGATGAAGTACCCACCTACCACCGAACGGGCCTGGAAGCCTACCTGCCGGGCATTCGGGGTTTCGTACCAGTCGCTCATCGGAACCCGGTCGGGGGTTTCGGTTACAAACTTGTGTACCGGATCGATGAACTTTTGGAAGGTTTCCACATCGTCGGCCAGGGTAGCGGTCCAAACAATCCAGTCGCTTTTGGTGTA
>NZ_JAPAAF010000038.1 GCF_025907915.1 Gaoshiqia sediminis | reverse complement strand
TTCGACAAAAACAGGATGTTGCCTTCGCTGTCCTTCACCAGCTTATGGGCGGCAATCGACTGGCGGAAGGCCAGCACGCACAGGTCGGCATAGTTCTTTCCGCCCGCGGCCAGGGTTTCTTCCCACAATTGATTGTCGAATCCGGCACAACGGTTCATGATTTGTTCGTATTCGTCCGAGGCGGCCTGCAGGGCGGCATCAATTGTCACCTCACCTTCGTTGGCCCACCAGCCTTTCAGGTTGTTGCCAAAATACTGGATCGACTCAATATCGTCGTAAGCAATCATCACATAGCCCGATGCGGGTTTGCCCGATACCTGGCCCAGGTCATCTACACAAACCATCGCCGGCATTTCGCGCACGGGCTTGGTGGTCATGCTGCTGACTCCGCTGACCTTTCCACTGCCTGCAAATTCCGATTTCATATCGAAATAATTGCCGATGGCCATCGTGTTGGTTGTGCCTTTGTTGGCCGCCAGGTAGGCATAGCCCCAGTCGATGCGGATGTTGTCGCCTTTCTTTTGCAGAATGGGTTGTTCGGTGGTACCGGCCTTAACATAGCTGATGTTGCCGGTTTCGCCTTGGGTCACCTGTACTTCCTGGCTGACTTCGTTCACGGCCCACTCGGGGGTGGCCTCAACGTAAACCTGCACTTCGTGTGCCTGGCCGTCGTTTGAAACCACTTCGTAATTGATGTAGTTTACCGGACGCGACAGCAAATCCAGATCATCCGGCAGCAAGGGCGATACAAACTGAACTTTCAGATCAACCGGGCCGCAGGTAAAATCGTAATGCGTTTGAGTGGCTGAAAGGCCTACCCGCGTTTGGGAAGCGGTTTGAGCGAAAATCTCTTTTTGATCTCCTTCCTGGAACAATCCGAAATCGACATAACCACCGCCGGTGCGGTTGTGGCAATGAGCAGCAAATACATTCTTTCCACCTTCAACCAACAAACTGCGGTCAATCTTCAGCACCACATTGTTGTGCCATTCGTAAGCGGTTTTTACCAATTGAGTCCCGTTCAAATACAACTCAAAAATATCGTCGTGCGAATAAATCAGGTAAATATCGTTTGCCGGCAAATTTGCAGGAATCTCAAACTGACGTCTCACCCAAATATCTTTGGTTACCCAGCGCGTTCCCAAGGAAGGCATATCCGGCGTACCGAAAGCGCCTTTACCGGTTTGCCACTGGCTGTCGTTGAACCCCGGCTTTTCCCAGCCTGCAGAAGGCTCTTTCAAGGCAAACTGCCCGTCCCAGGGTTCGTAATTGGCCATCGGGACAACAGGCATCCAGGGAACATCAACCTGGCCGAGAAAGCGGTAAACCTGGCCGTCAACACGCACTGCGCCAATCAGCGAATGGGTTTTCCCGGTCCAGTGTTTCACGGGGCTGCCGTAAAGCTGATCGGTAGTTGACCAGGCACTGGTGTACGGATCGATAGTAATTAACGGATAGGCCGGAGCCCGTAGTTCTGAGGTAGTAGTGGTGGATACTTTAGTTGCAACTTTGAGTTGAGAACAAAATGAAAATGCGATCCCAGCCAATAGCAACATAAAAACAAAATAAAACCTTTTCTTCATCTTTCAGTTGATTTATAATCTAATAAATTGATTTGATTTTTGATTCTAAATATCAAATGACATATTACATGGAGAGGAATCCGGTAATTAAGAGCGAGCGATTCCATCCCTGCGCGTAAATTATCTATGCTCAATACATTTTGGCATAAAGATTTACTCATCACTACTCAAAAAAAAGGATGTTACCGTATTTAAACAGCAACACCCTCAATGACACTAGTAAATCTCCTCTAAACCAGACAACAACCTGATATTCAACAGATATCTAAATATTGTCCCTCAGTTGTGTATTTTATACGGAGTTGAATCCGTGGAATTCACACCCTTTCAATTTAATCACAAGTATTAACACTTAATTTTTTCTTCAGTTAATGTTCTAATATCCACTTTAAATTAAATTCAGATTCAGTCTTTCAATTCCAATCATCTGATCAGCGCGAATTAAATGTTTATCATGCAGATCATATAGGATAACCAAATCATTTCCCCTTTGAATCAGCAGCTTGTCCAACACTTCACTTTTTTGATGGATAAACTGGTCATTCTTCCAAGAAATCAACGGTTTGGGATCCACATTCGGACTAATTACCAAACGTGGTTGCCTGTTACTTGAAGCTGCCCCATCAGACTGTTTATAAAAAGTTGCTTTATACTTGCGTCCAAGTGAAACATCACTGGCAATTGTTTCAGTCCGATGATTCAACCATACTTTTCCTTCAACCAAAATGGCTTCGATGGTTGGTTCATCACGATAAGCCTTCACATTAAACTCGGTTTGGCCACCTTCAACTAAGAATCCGTAGGCGTCGACAACAAAAGGAAGTTCATTATTTTTTGCAACCTGAAAGTATCCCTCGCCTTCTAAATGAACCAATCGGTTATCCAGGTTAAAATTGGTCGAGTAAGTAAGTCTGCTACCGGCATTTAACCAAACCACAGAGCTATCGGGCAAAATAACTTGTGTCATAGCACCTTGAGGAGCAACAATTTCGCTTGAAGAAATCAACTGTTTCTCTACTGAATGCCTTTCATTTATAAAGTAGGCAGTTAATCCACTGACAGCAAATACCAGGATCAAAACAGCCGCAACGCGCACTAAAAGAGCGAAAAGCTGCAACTTATGACCTGACGAAGCAGAACCGGGCAAAACCACATCCAGTTGGTGTTCTATACTCTGAAACAGCTCACCTTTATCAAAGGTAGGGTATTCAGAAAAATCCTGAACTTCCAGCTCACTGTACATTGCTTCTTCAATCACAGAAACCGCTAACTCATTTTTAACCAGCTGCTGCAATTCCTCCAACTCGGATGCTGTAAAATCTCCTGACTGAAATTTTACAAGTAATTGCTTAAATCGCTTTTCTATATTTCGTTTATCGCTCATTTCACTTACAATACAATGTGTCAGACAAAGCTACTCACACCATTTAGTACTTTTTTCTCTTCGTCAAAAAAAAAATTACAAAACTCCATTAATAAAACTAAAACAGTAAACTAACACTAGCAAGTAGTCGTCTTTAAGATGATCTTTTATAAATTTCGTGGCCCGGTAAACCTGGTTTTCAACAGTACGCAAGGATATCCCCAGCTTTTCTGAAATTTCTGCATTAGAAATCCCTTTCATCCGGCTCATTATAAATATCTTTCTCTTCTGTTCCGGCAATAATTCCAACAACTCCTGAATACGTTCATCCAACTCCTTTTTGTGTAGTTTCTCTTCCGGATTTTCACTAAATGACGGGGTAAGATTCATCATATAGCTTTCATATTTTTGACGGACAATTTGATGTTTTAGATGATTAAACACTCTATTGACAGTCATTTTATAAAGAAAACTTTTCAATGACTTTTCCTCATCAACTTCAGATTTGATTTCCCAAAGGTGAAGAAAAACATCCTGAACAATTTCTTCCGTGTCATTTGAATCTTTCAGATAACTGTAGGCAAAGTGCAAAAGAGGCTCACTATAAGCCTCAAATATTACCTGAAAGGCATTTCGGTCGCCAACCTTTAGCTTTCGGATTAATTTTCTGTCTATATTTTTTAATTCAATCCTCAATCTTCTCGTTTGTGTTTAGCTAATAGCAGTTATCTTTTCATATCGAATTTGGCCAGCACACATTGCGTTAAAAGTCTATATCATACCGAGCTAGCCCTGTATCATTTAATAGTTTCTAAGTTCCACATTTTGGATGTTAATAAATTCGTTGGTCTCGCCCTTTGAAACGACTCCCCACCGAAATCCCATACCCCAGGGAACATAGCCAGAGGCATCAATAGAATCAGCAATGACATCCCATTTCTTTCCGTCTGATACCGAAAATTGTAACCGATCTCCCTTTTTTACATTCATCCTTAGTTTGATTAAGTCGCCATAGGGATCGGCAGGTACCGCTTCGAATATATGTTTTTCATTTCCCGATGTGATCCAAACCTCAATTAGATCGTGACCGGCTGTAATTCCCAAGCCGGCCATAGGTGCTCCAAAGCCATTATGGGTTGCACCAATCAACAAAATGCCGCCGTTTACATCCTGTCCACTGTTACTTAAATCGAGCGTGGCTGTTACTTCAAAATCCATAGATTTTACAGGCTGTGCAAGCAAGTTACCAAGCAGATCGTTCTCGGTAGAAGCAGCCAACATCAACCCATTTTCTCCTGTTGCATAACTCAGTGTTTGAGTGGCTCTCCACTGCCAGCAAGGATTCAATGCCTTCGAAAAATCATCGAAATAATCTATCCGGTGATTTTCTGAATCCAATTTACTTTTAAACATAAAGTATGGCCAATCATCGTCGGTCCAATAGATTTTCTCCAATAAACCTTCCCGACCAATGTAATCTCCACCAATAGTTTTATAGGAGTGAAAAAGAAAGAAATAATTACGCCCTTGTTTAAATACATCGCCTGTACCCGGACATTTCCAGGTTTCATTATCACTTAAAATCGGGTTTGCTTCGTACTTCTCCCAAGGGCCCAGCAAATTTTTCGAACGGGCAACTCCAATTTTATAGTTACAGGCTATATCACAACAATTTCCGGCTGAATAAAATAAATAGAAAAAATCGTCTCGCTTGAAAATACATGGGCCTTCAACAATAGCTTCTTCCCATTCCTGGTCATTTCGTATCAGTTCTTGTTTTTGTCCATAAACCCGTCTTCGATCCTCAGTTATGGGTTGCGCGTAAATAACAGAAGGTTTCCCGGGAAAATACACCTCTTTCCAAATCAGGTACAAATCACCATTATCATCTCTTATTTCAAAAGCATCTATGGTTTCTATATTGTCGGAGATCATCAAAGGGCCATGATCTGTAAAAGGCCCTTCCGGTGAATCGGCGCTGGCTACGGCTATGGTTATTTTATGGTTTGATTTATCACGCCCCGTATAATAGACATACAACTTTCCTTGTTTCTCGTCGTACGAAAGCTCCGGTGCAAAAAAATTCTGCTGTGCCCAATCAGGTGCTCCTCCCGGAAAGACATAGGAAACAAGCTTCCAATTATTTAAATCGTCTGATTTATAAATAGGGAATAGCGGCGACCACTCATTACTAGTAGCAGAAGCATAATAAGTATCACCAATTAACACCACTGAAGGATTTGGATTATCACCCGGCAAAACAGGGTTTTGATAGCCTTCAGAACTTTTGTCCGTTATTAGTCCGCATCCTGCAAGCATTCCCAGGAATAACACCAAAACCAATCTTTTAAATTCTGTATTCATGAATTGTTAAAATTCCAAACTATTATTTTTTTGCCCCAAATCAGGTAATCCGTCTATTTCAAGAAAAGAAAACCAATGCAAAGCCGATTTATTCCGGAACAATTGCATTGGCATCTAAACTAATCATATTTTCTAAAACCTTATCAATGAAAACTATCGAGCAACAGAAAATTTTATCTTCCCCAATGAGCACCAGTCAATCGTTCCTTCATAAAATGAAATCATCCACACACCCAGCACCCCATGGATAAACCTGATGTATAGGTTATACATTTTTCCTTCTAGAAACACTCACCCGACTGTTGCATTTTTTTAATCAACACAAGTTCTTTTTGGACGATAATGCAAAAATACAACTCATCCATATTTCATAAAACACTGTTTTACTTGAATTTACAACAAACGAACAAATATAAAAAAGATAATGAAATAATCTTGTCTGTTCCAAATTCAGCATGCAGCATGAGCAAAAAGGATAATTAAGTTGTAATAATAGGTGAGTGAAAAGGGCTATCTTTTAGAAGTAGCACAATACAATTTAATTAATAGTAAACCATTTAACATGAAAAAATCAGTACTACTGAGTGTATTCAGCCTGATCCTATCCGGAGTTTTTGCGCAGTGGCAACCCGCCGGAGAAAAAATTAAAACGGAATGGGCCGAACAAATCGATGTGAACAACGTGCTCCCGGAATACCCGCGTCCTATGCTAGAACGCGGTGATTGGAAAAACCTGAACGGACTTTGGGAATATGCCATTGTTAAAACAGGATCAGCAGAACCTGCAGCCTTTGACGGAAATATCCTGGTACCATTCGCTGTTGAATCCAGCTTGTCGGGTGTGCAAAAAACAGTTACCGATGCGAACGAACTCTGGTATAAACGCAGTTTCACCGTTCCCACAGACTGGAAAAACAAAAACATCCTGCTCCATTTCGGTGCTGTTGACTGGCGGTCGGATATCTGGCTAAACGACATCAAAATTGGCTCACACGAAGGAGGCTATATACCTTTTTCGTTCGACATTACTCCTTTCCTTAAAAAATCAGGGGAACAAAAACTGGTAGTGAAAGTGTGGGACCCATCAGATAAAGGGTATCAACCCCGTGGGAAACAAGTCAGTCGCCCTGAAGGAATTTGGTACACGCCGGTAACGGGTATATGGCAAACCGTTTGGTTGGAACCGGTAGCCGGAAAACACATCAACAACATCCGCTCTACAGCCGACATCGACAATAACCAGGTAACCATCGATGTGCAAACGTGCGGAACAAACGAGGCAGACTATTACGAAGTTCAGGTATTTGACGGCAATTCAAAGATTGCCACTGCGAAATCCGCTACCGGCCAAAAAACTGTGATTGCCCTGCCCGATGCCAAACTTTGGAGCCCCGATTCTCCCTTCCTGTATGACATCAAAGTGTCATTAGTTTCGGCTGGGAAAGTGACGGATGCGGTTGAAAGTTATTTCGCCATGCGGAAAATCTCTACTAAACGGGATGGCAACGGCATTGTCCGGTTGCAATTGAACAACAACGATCTGTTCCAGTTTGGACCACTCGATCAAGGCTGGTGGCCCGATGGTTTATACACAGCTCCCTCGGATGAAGCCCTGAAATACGATATCGTCAAGACCAAAGAGTTCGGGTACAACATGATCCGCAAGCACGTAAAAGTTGAGCCGGCCCGCTGGTACACTCACTGCGACCAGCTGGGAATTCTGGTTTGGCAGGATATGCCCAATGGGGGCCGCTCTCCTCAGTGGCAACCACGCAACTATTTCAACGGGAACGAACTTATCCGCAGTGCCGAATCCGAAGCCAATTACCGGGCAGAGTGGAAAGGCATTATGGATTACCTGTATTCCAATCCATCGGTAGTATGCTGGGTGCCGTTTAACGAAGCGTGGGGACAGTTTAAAACCGCCGAAATTGTGGAATGGACAAAAGCATACGACCCAAGCCGGATTGTAAACCCGGCCAGCGGAGGAAACCACTACCAGGTTGGAGACATGCTAGACCTGCACCACTATCCGGGACCAAACATGTTTTTGTATGATGCACAACGGGCAACCGTTTTGGGCGAATACGGAGGAATCGGACTTGCCTTGGAAGGTCACCTTTGGGCAACCGATCGTAACTGGGGCTATGTTCAGTTTAAAAACTCAAAAGAAGTAACCGATGAATACGTAAAATATGGCGAAGAACTACTGAAACTCATCAAAGCCGGGTTCTCAGCTGCCGTTTACACGCAAACAACGGATGTTGAGGGTGAAATAAACGGGCTGATGACCTACGACCGGAAAGTGATTAAGCTGGAAGTAGATCGGCTGCGTGAAATCAATAAAAAGATTTGCAATTCTCTAAACCACAATTAATTCCACTAAAGGGTTCAAATCAAACAGGCCATCTCAATTGTTTTATCGAGATGGCCTGTTTCCTGTTTTCCTCATTTTCTCTAACGTCATTCATAACACTGATAATAAGCCGATTACAGCTATAAAAATATTTTGGGTGTCCCTCCGCTATTCTGTGCTCATTTCTGTTCGATGTAAGCGAACAAAGACGGGATCCATTAGAGTACAGGTCATCGATAAAAGCCATGTCCGGTACTGGGTAATCAAGAGTTTTGGCACTGGCAAAAGCGAGGCTGAAGTTCTCCAGCTAGAAGAATTTCAGAATCAATTATTTAATCACTACGGAATAGGTTTCACCTGCCTCGGTTTGCAAATCATATAAATACATTTGGTAAAGATCGAATTCTTGGAGTCGGGCGGCTTCCGAAATTAGTGTTTTTTGACTCGCGCTGTTTCGAAGAATGGATTGGGATTGGTTCCCCCTACAGCCGCCATTCAGGAAGCAGCATTGTAATCAATGGGTGCCTGTTGGATTCCGGTCAGGTAGCACAGATAAGCTGCTCCTGATTCAGCCACTAATTCCTTCTGCTCATGGTAAAAAACTGAGTAGAATTGTTCATCATGAAAGAAATTACGTGGGTTGTTCATCCCAATATAGTCTCCTGCTGGTCAATAGAAGGCATGAGACTGATCGAGCCTGATCTCGGGTAAATCGGTCCAGCACTCTATTAACTCTTCAGCCTGGGCAATCGTGTCAAAATCGTGATCACAAGCGTCTGTTGCCGGAATTTTGCTTTCATCAATCCCCTCGGTTTGTTTCAGGTTAAATACGGTGTAGTACCCGAAGAACGGCACCTGATCGAAATTACATCCTTATCTACTTATCTACCCATTCATTCACATTGAAGCACCTCATTCAGATTGGCCCGAAGCACACGGGTTGCCAAAAGAATAACAACAATGGCAATCACTGAAGAAAGAACCAGAACCGGAAGTAGAAAAAACCACCAACTAAATTCAATCCGGTGAATGTAATTTGACAAAAACCAGTTTTTATACCCATACCAGGAAACCGGGATGGACACCAGTATGGCTGTTAAAATTATACCCGAAACAACTTTGTGTTTTCGTTGATTTCGGAAGAAGATTTTCAGGAAGTTCAGGTTTACAACCTAGATGTTAACGAACTTGTTATTCATATCGCAGCGCCTCCACCGGATTTCTCGTCGCCGCTTTCCAGCTTTGCCAGCTCACCGTCAGCAAAGCAATTCCCAGAGCCAACAAACCAGCCAAAGCAAAAATCCACCAGCTAAGTTCGGTTTTGTACGCAAAGTTTTCGAGCCACTTTTTCATGGCAAAGTATGCCAAGGGGATAGCAATTACAAAGGCAATAGCGACCCATTTCACAAAATCGCGGTTCAGCATTAAAATCACTTCGGTTACCCGCGCGCCGTTCACTTTGCGGATGCCGATTTCCTTAGTACGGGCAATAGCGATAAACCAAGCCATCGCAAACAAATTGATTGTGCTGATTACAATAGCCACCAAAACAAAGGCCTGCAGCATTATCAGCAAATGCTTTTCACGATAGAACTGCTGATTGTAAAAATCTTCCAAAACCAAGTATTCAAAAGGAAAATTCGGAAAGGTAGCCCTAAACTTTTCATGAATAAACGGAATGACAGAAGCCTGGTTGTTGCTATGGAGTTTAACCAGATAATTGCCCCATACCATGTTTTCCGTCCAGTCGAAAAAGATCATTGGACCTGGCTTTTCCCGCATACCCCGGAAATTAAAATCGGCACATACACCTTTGACTACCAGCTCCAGATTTTGGAAACCGCTTTCATCCTGCAGGTTCAGGATTTTGCCAACTGCTCCCTCCGGGTTGTTATAACCCAGAGCGGCAAGGCACGACTGATTAATTATACATCCTGCGTTTCTATTAGTGCTTGCTCCCAAATCTTCACCTGCAAGAAACGAAATCTGGAATATCTTAAAATAATCAAGGCCGGTGACTAACACCGCTGCCTTTCCGCTCCTACCCGTACCTTTTTCTGAAAAACTGAAGTTAAATGCTGGCAACTCGCCCGGAATCCGGCTACTCTGTGTAATTCCCTGGACATTAGGGTTCCGAATCATTTCCTGTTCAAACACATCCAAGTTATTTATCCGGGAGGAAGTCCTGCGCATGTTTTGCGGAATTTTAACAACCAAGGTATTTTCAATATTCATTCCTGTGCCTTTCTCTTTCAAAAAAATGAGCTGTTTATTGATTCCAAGAATAGCCACTATAATGAAAATGACGATGACAAACTGAACTGCCACAAATAGTTGACGAAAAGAAATACCCGAAGCCAACGGTGTATATTTTAGCCGGAATAGTTCCAGGCTGTTGTACCGTCCGATTAATAGTCCCGAAATAATTCCGTTGGCAATCGCACTGAGCGAAAGAATAACTGCCAGTCCGATCCAAAACAGTTGGTTGCGGAAAGAAAAATCAACCGTTATTTGAAACTGATGCTGAATATACGGGGCGAGTAAAAAACAAACCACCAAAGCTACCGCTATCGATGCCACATGAATAATTAATGACTCTAAAAACGATTGCCATACAAGTGTGGAACAGGAGGCCCCTACTACTTTCCTCAAGGCAGTGTTAACTGCATTATTCAGCGATTTTGCAAATGAAAAATGAACGTAATTCAATCCTGCTGCCACAACAACCAGAAGACTGATAACCAGCAATAAATATACATAGCTGGCATGCGCATTGGGTTGCAGCTCATCGCTCAAATGCGAATGCAGGTGGATATCGTGTAATGCCTGCAGATGATATTGATGCAGTAAATTGCTTTCTTCGAAATCACCCTTTTTGTGAGACAAAACCAGTTGGTTCATTTTGTTTTCCAAATCGGACAGGTCAGTTCCCGGCTTAATTTTCAGATAAGTATAAAAAACGGTTTCGCCCCACAGATCTTTTACCGGGGGAGGCAAGTGCATTTGATCATGAAAGGACAAAAGCATGTTTGCCCGAAAATGGGCCTGCTCAGAAATATCCCGGAAAACCCCTTCCACCCGGTACTCAAAAGCCGGATATTTCAGAATTGTTTTCCCAACCGGATTTTCATTGCCAAAATACTTTCTGGCTGTCGCTTCGGATAAGAGTACCGTGTAGGGTTGACGCAATACCTCTGACGGATTTCCCTGCAAGAGCCGGATGGAGAAAATATCCAGAAATCTGGGTGAGGCATGATACACATGTTGGTCATTAAAAATGTTCTCCCCGATTTTGTATTGAGGATTGTTGGTCCCCGCCAAAAAACCTGCGTCAAGCACTTCCGGAAAGTTTTCCGTTAAGACGGTTCCAAGTGCGCGTTCGCATTCCGGCTTCGATATTATGAGTTCACCGTGTGAATATACATCCGTTACAATCCTGAAAATATTTTCCGAATCGGGAAAGTCCTTGTCATAAACTTGCTCATACGTAACATAGGCCGAAACCAGGATAAATGTAACCAGACCTATGCTCATTGAAATAACCAGTAAAATGGTGGGTTTCCAATTATGTATGATTGCCCTGAATGCCGTTTTTGTATGATAAATAAAATTCATACTCTTGATTTTTTATTCGTACCGCAGCGCCTCCACCGGATTTCGTGTTGCGGCCAGAATTGTTTGGTAACTGGTTGTTAGCAAAATAATAATCATCAGGATTCCGCCGCCCAAAGCAAACACCCAGGCTTGAATATGTAATTTATAAGCGCTTGGAATCCATTCGTACACCCACCAGGATGCAGGAATGGCGATTACCATCGCGTAAAACGCCAAAATAAAATACTCATAGCTCAACATGCAAAAGATATTCAATGATGAACTCCCGTTGATTTTGCGCACCCCAATTTCTTTTGTCCGGCGGAAAACAGTGAACGAAACCAGGCCCAACAAACCGATTATGGCAAGGAAAATATTGAATAGGGTGAAAAATAAAATGGTCCGGTTGATAGCACGATATATCTGAAACGTGTTTTCATTTTCAAATGCCATTAATAATTCGTTAAACTCAAATGGATCATTCGGGAAAGCCAATGAAAATTCGTGTTCTAAAATTGCTTTCGCTTGTTGGTATTTATTTGGGTCGACCCGGAATGCAAAAGTCCAGGTTCCGGTAATTTCTTCGGAGGCCAATATCAGGATGGAGGGTTCAATGCCATTGTGCATATCTTTATAGATAAAATCGCTGACCACCCCGACAACTGACAGTCGGTTATCTTTCAGTCTTTTTCCGATCGGATCGTCCCAGTCAAAACATTTGGCCGCCGATTCGTTGATCAGGCAGGCATTGCCGATATCTCCCGGGAAATCGCGGGAAAAGTCGCGTCCGGCAATGAGGAAAATGCCCATATTCCTCACAAAATCATAACTCACCGTATTGAACCGGCAACTGATTTTTTCTTCCTGGTCACCGCCCTCCCAGTTGGTCATCCCACCCCCAAAACTCACAAAAGGGATATGCTTCGACATGGAGGCATCGAAAATTTCGGGATGCTGTAAAATCCGGTCACGAAGCTGGCTGAAACTTGTTCCGCTTTTGGAAACCGACATCTTGGTATAAATCATGTTTTCTTTGTTAAAACCAAGGTCCTTGCTTAGTAGGAAACGGATTTGCAACGAAAAGGAAATCGTTATCGAAATAAGGAAAACAGAAATAGCAAACTGTGTCGTAACCAGTATTTTTTTCAGGTTAAATTTTTCATGATGATGGCTGTACAAATCGCCTTTAAATAAGGATACAATCTTGTTTGAAGATAAAATCAGGGCCGGATAAATGCCCGACAAGATGCCCACACTCAATGAAATCAGCACGGAAAGCGCAGCAAATTCCCAATCTGTTGCCCAGATAAATTCAAGCTGTCTTCCCGAAATGTCAGCAAAAACAGGAAGAAAAACCACAACCAGCAAAAATGCCAAACCAAGTGCAAGCAGAGAGATCAGCATGGTTTCACCCAGGAATTGCACGATAAGCGTACCCCGGCTACTTCCGCTTACTTTCTTCACGGCCACTTCCTTTCCTCGTGTGGCAGCATTGGCGGTATTTAAATTGATGTAGTTAAAGGCCGACATGATCAGGATAAATACGCCGATTAAGCCATACAAAACCAACACGACATAATAATGACCGTTGCCGTTAAAATCCAGATAAACTTTTTTCATCGGACACAGTTGGAGTTCTTCAAATTCAACTCCCCGGTACCCGGCGAAAACCGATTTGATTTTACTTTCGGCGCTTTTATATTCCACACCGGGCTTAAGTAACGCAAAGGTCATACAATCACCCGTACGGATATCTCTTCTGGTTATCCTGTCGGTATGTGCCAGGGTTGAAAAAGATACAATATAATCGGGGCGGATAGTGGTATTTTCAGGCAGATCTTCATAAACTCCAACCACCTTTAAATCGAATTTCTTCTCAATCGTTACGGTCCTTCCCATTGCCCTTTCACCGGGGAATAGTTTGTCGGCCAACGTCTTTGACAACAATATAGAAAAAGGTTCACCCAAAGCACCGTTCCGGGTTCCGTCAATAAACTGATATGTGAAGACATCGAGATAGCAACTGTCGGCACAAATACCACCATCCACGTAAATTTGCCGGTCGGCAACTGCGGACAGAAATTTTCCGCCATTCTCCCGAATCACGGTCACCTTCTCAAATTCCGGGAATTGATTTTCCAACAGTTGCGCGGTAATGGCCCGGCTGTGGGGAGAAATATCGTTCCCGTCCATAGCATACCTGGTTTTGGAATAATGCCGTTGCACCCGGTAAAGACGGTCATAATGTTCGTTTGTTTTGTCCCAACTCAGCTCAAACTGAATAAACAAGCCGATAAGAATAAATGCCGTAAAACCCAATGCAAGCCCAAACACATTAACCAATAAATAAACTTTGTGTTTCAACAGATTGCGCACCGATATTTTTATAATTGTCCGGAACATCGCTTCCATTTTTTGATTTAAGCTCGTGCCTATTAAAGCAGCATATCGGCCATTTGACGTTTCACTTCTTCGGTGATGATCTGGCCGTCGAACAAGTTCACCACGCGATGGGCAAATTCGGAGTCATGCAACGAGTGGGTCACCATGACGATTGTAGTCCCTTCGCGGTTGAGTTCCGTGAGCAGGTTCATCACTTCCAATCCGTTTTTGGAGTCGAGGTTACCGGTTGGCTCATCAGCCAGGATCAACTTGGGATTGG
This sequence comes from Gaoshiqia sediminis, assembly GCF_025907915.1. Lineage (GTDB taxonomy): Bacteria > Bacteroidota > Bacteroidia > Bacteroidales > Prolixibacteraceae > Gaoshiqia > Gaoshiqia sediminis. Next base: position 29,149 of record NZ_JAPAAF010000038.1, on the reverse strand, counting down.
CAACCACAGCCCGGGCAATAGCTACGCGTTGCTGCTGCCCGCCGGAAAGTTGCTGCGGAAAGTGTTTACGGCGATGGCTGATCTTCATCCGCTCCAACACCGTTTCAACCCGGTCTTTCCTTTCCCTGGTACTCATCTTCAGGTAGATGAGTGGCAGCTCAACATTTTCATACACATTTAACTCATCAATCAGGTTAAAACTTTGGAACACAAAGCCAATGTTCCCTTTTCGAAGCTGGGTTCGGTTCCGCTCTTTCAGTCGGCCAACTTCTTTCCCATCGAAATAATAGTCGCCATCCGAAGGGTTATCGAGCAAGCCGATAATGTTGAGCAAGGTAGACTTGCCACAACCTGACGGCCCCATTATGGCTACAAACTCGCCTTTCTGCACATGAAGGCTCACTTGATTCAACGCACTGGTTTCAATTTCTTCCGTGCGAAATACTTTGGTTAAATTGACTGTTTTTATCATTTTAATACCTTCCTTTTGCGTTTTTTAGTTTTATTGTCTTGTTACCTGATCAGTTTCTCCTGAAGTGATTTTCGGTTAAAAGAATCGATTATTTAAACACAATTTTATCGTTATTGCCAAATAATTCATAACTCGACGTTATGACCTGTTCTCCTGGCTGTAGCCCTTCAAGCACTTCGTAATATTGCGGATTCTGCTTTCCTATCCGGACAGGGCGGCGGGTAGCTTCGGTCCCGTTTTCGCTGAGCACAAAAACCCATTGGCCACCGGTACTTTGAAAAAAGCCACCGCGCGGTAACAAAACTGCTTTTTCGGACTGGCCCAGTTCCAATTTGACATGGTAAGTTTGTCCGGCCCGGATATTGTCAGGCTTTTCTCCTTCAAAAACCATATCTATTTTAAACTGTCCTTCCCTCACCTCGGGATATACTTTCTTCACATTCAGCCGGTAACTGGTCGCATTCCGATCGAAAGTGGCCTTCAGATCGCGCCGGACGCGGTCGATGTAATGTTCGTCAATTTTGGCGTTCACTTTATAGTTTGTCAATACATGAACCATCCCAATGCGCTGTCCCTGGTTGATGGATTGTCCAACCTCAGCATCCAACATGCCCAACTGTCCGTCAACAGGTGCTTTCACATTCAGATTATCCAATCTTTCCCTAACCAGTTCCAGCATTTGACGCATTTTTTGCAGGTCGGTTTCAAGTGTTTTCATCGATGTAACCCGGATCATCGAATCATTCCGGGATTTTAGTTTGTTAATTTCCAGCATTTTCACTTCATATTCATAATCTTCTTTTGCCTGCAGGTGATCTTCTTTCGAAATCAGTTCTTCGCTGAACAATTTTTCGTATTGCTCAAATGTCCTCTTTTTACGAGTGAGCCGGTAAGTATTGTCCAGCAAATTTTTGCGCGACTGAATGAGTTCTGTTTCAAACCCGATCCGCGTGTTTCGGAGGTAGTTTTCTTTCTCGGCCAGTGCGGCTTCGCTGTTCAGGATGGTTTGATAAAGTTGTTTGTTCTCCAATTTCAGGATCACATCGCCCTTTTCCACCATGGCGCCTTCTTCAATTAAACGTTCTTCAACCCGACCACCCTCAATGGCATCCAGATAAATGGTCGTGATGGGTTCAACCTGGCCAATTACGGTGATATAATCATTAAACAGACCATCCTCCACGGTACTCACGGTCAGCTTGTCTTTTTCTGCGCGGTAAACCGACTGGTGTTCCGTGAAGAATATAGTATATACCAAAAACACCAGGACAAGCACTCCAACTCCCCCAAAAATGTACTTAAGTTTAATTCCTTTTTTCTTTTCTATGACTCTGTCCATTGACATACGAAACTGTTTTTTAAAATGCTGTATTTATTGATTTTATTGTAACGATTGGGTTGGGTAAAATTATTCCCAGAACCTAATTCCCTTATAGAATTCGAGTACCTTGTCTTTAATTTTCCACTGCAATCCGGTAAGGAGAAGATGCCCTTGCGCTTCGCTTAAACGACTTTTTACAGCAAGCAATTCAATCACATCAATCAATCCTTCATCATATTTCCGACGGGCAACCTGGTAGGCCAACTCATCCGCTTCAACTTGTTTTTTGGTTTGAACATATTCAGCAAACAGGGCCTGCAATTCGCGGGTATTGTTAATCAATTCGTAATACACTGCTTGTTTGGATTTTTCGACCTCGGCAAGTGCATCGTCCCGGTACAATTTGGCTTTACGGACCTCACTTCGTACCTGGTTGCGCCCAAAAATGGGGATCGTGACAGATGCCCCTACATACTGGCTCATGTTATTATCGATCTGATCGGAAAATGAAAAGGTTTTCCCGTCCTGATCGCGGTAAGTATCGGAATAACCTGTATTTACCGAAGCTCTTAAATAAACAGAAGGAAAATATTGACCACGGACCATGGCTATATTTTTTCCGGCAGCGTCAAGGTTTGCTTCAGACATTTTCACATAGGGCGAAATCTGAACAAACGAAGCAAAAAGAGAGTCAGACGACAACCGAAGATTTTGGGTATCAACTGGCTCCCCTGCATCACTCACGATGCGGATCAACTGCCCGGCCGGCAAGTTCATTTGCCGGCCAAGATTCAGTTTTGCTTCTTCTAAATTGTTTTCAGACTGAATGAGGCTGAGCTTTTCTCTTTCGTAGGTTGCCTGCATTTCGGCCAAATCGGTTTTGGCTTTCAATCCTGTTGCTATTTGTGTTTCTGTTTTCTTCAAGTTAAATTCCGACAACTTGAGTTGCTCTCGTACAATCTCGACAACACCCTCAAAATATACCACATCATAATAAGCCATTGAAATACCGAATGCCAGATCATCCTGGAAATTAACTCTTTGATACCGGGAAGCCTGCAACCTGAACTTCGAATATGCAATCCTGTTCTGTTGAGTAAACCCGTTGAATAAACCAATCGATGAATTTAAGCTGTTGCTGTTGTTGAAGAACTCGGTATTGATCACGCCGTTGGTATTTGGATCGATAGAGCGGCCATAACTGGTACCGGCCGAGGAAGATATTGAAAGCGAAGGCAGCAAATTCAATTTCGATTGTGTTGCATCCACTTTTGCCATCTGTTCGTCCAGTTCGTACAACCGATGATCCAGGTTGTTGTTAAGTGCATATTCGATGCATTGATTCAGCGTCCAGCTTTCCTGGGCATGGATTGAACCGGCAACGGCTATCATGAATACGTGCAATAATATGATATATGTTTGTTTCATCTTCTTGATTTCTGTTACAAAACCGTTCTCCAATTCAATGCCAAAATTTCAATTCACTAACATTGAGCATTTTAGTAACTCAAAAAGACAAGGAGTTGTAAAATTATTTGACAACCTTTTGTCTAATTCATTGACATCCTTGAACGATTTAGCGGTTATTGATTCATCAGTTACCATGTTGTTTCGCGGTCCAGTAGCTATCGTTGGTCATCCAGGCTTCCAACTCCAGTTCTCTGTCTGCCTCATCTGCGTATGGATTTCCAAAATAAGCTTCATCGGTCATCCAACTTTCAATGTCAAGAGCCGGTTCCGGTTCGATTTGAAACATGAAATTACAGGCTCCAAAGTACACGTCATCGGTCATCCAGCTTTCCAGCTCGAGGCATTCATCAACTACCGGTTCCCTGAAAAAACTTGCAGCTAAATTTGTCGTTGGTTTTTCTGGGTTCAACTCTCCGAGGCTAACAGTTAATGCAGTTTCATGTTCCTCAGCCATTAAAATGGCTATTTCCCCAAAGCTGTTGTGAGTCAGTAATTGTTCCCAAAGTTCTTGTGCGCTTACAGTATAGCTTACCAAAACAATACTTGCTATTACAGTCAGCATTCGAATAACAATTGCGTATTCTACCGACCTCTCTCTGTTTTCGACTTCTGTTTTCATATTCTTGTCCTGTTTAAATGTTGGTTAATCTGTCTTTTCAATTACTAGCTATACCAACCCTTTGCCAGAACAATAACAAGCTGAATATATGCACATTAAAAACCAAAACCAGAAAACATGTAAAAATAATTGGCAAAAAATCGTAAAAAAAATTGACACTTCATTGACTCTGAATCACGCTCTCGCTAATTTTGAAATAAAAATGCCCAAAGGAAACATCCTGGTAGTTGACGACAACAAAAGTGTACTGAGTGCGCTTGAAATCTTGCTTTCGCCCGAGTTCGACAAAGTAGAATGTTTATCCAATCCAAACCTGTTAATCAGTGAACTTCGCAAGGCGCCTTATCATTTGGTACTGCTGGATATGAATTTTAAGGCCGGTGTCAATACCGGAAACGAAGGAATATATTGGCTTCAGCAGATTAAAGAAAACCACCCGGAAATTTCGGTTGTGCTGATTACTGCTTACGGAGATGTTGAACTGGCGGTAAAAGCGTTGAAATCAGGCGCTACCGATTTTGTGTTGAAACCATGGGAAAATTCAAAAATGTTGGCAACGGTAAAATCGGCCATCCAACTAAGCATGTCACGCCAGGAGGTAAAAAACTTGAAATTAAGGGAGAAAGAACTCAAGAAAGTGATCAATCAGGATGAAAAGTTCATCATCGGATCATCGCCCGAGCTGATGCAGGTTTTATCCATCGTGCGAAAGGTTGCCAAAACCGACACCAACATCCTGATAACCGGCGAAAACGGGACAGGGAAAGAACTGGTTGCCAGGGAAATTCACCGTTTGTCGAACCGAAGCAGCGAGATGATGGTGAGTGTTGATATGGGGGCCGTGAGTGAATCGCTGTTCGAAAGCGAGCTGTTTGGCCATGTGAAAGGTGCCTTTACCGATGCCCGGGAAAACCGCGCCGGGAAATTTGAAGTGGCCAACAAAGGCACACTTTTTTTAGACGAGATCGGCAATCTGTCCTTTCACCTTCAGGCCAAATTGCTGGCCGCCCTGCAAAACCGCGAAATCACCCGCATTGGCTCCAACCAGCCTATCCCGGTTGACATCCGGCTAATTTGTGCCACCAACAAAAATCTCTCGGAGCTGGTTGAAAAAGGCTTATTCCGCGAAGACTTGCTGTACCGGATCAACACGATCCAGATTGAAATCCCGCCATTGCGCGAACGGGGAAACGACATCCTGGTACTGGCAGATTTCTTTCTGAAAAAATATGCTTACAAATACGATAAACCATCGCTAAAGTTCAACAACCAGGCCCAGGAAAAACTGCTGAAATACAACTGGCCGGGAAATATCCGCGAGTTGGAGCACAGTATCGAGAAAGCGGTCATTTTAAGCGAAAACAACGTGCTGAAAGCTGATGATTTCTTTTTGCGTCCGGTTAGCGGGAATAAAACAGAGAATGACACCCTGAAACTGGAAGAAATGGAGAAACGACTGATCATGCTTGCCTTGGAGAAAACCCCGGGCAACGTAAGCGCTGCTGCCGACCAACTCGGCATTACCCGGCAAACGCTATATAATAAAATGAAAAAATTCGGCCTTTGATGAGATATTCATTCCTTTTCAATATTTTTTGCCGGATACTGCTAATTGCAATTGTTGCATTTGGATTGGGCTGGTCGGTATTTGCAAGTGTGTCCCTTATTTTCAGTATCAGTTTTGGTGTTCTGCTGATTTTCCAGATCAGCAATCTTCTTCGTTATCAAAACCAGGTTAATGAACGAATCAACTACTTTTTTGAGGCAATCAAAAATGAAGATTTTAGCCAGGCTTTCCCATCCAAAAGAAACGACAAGATCATCTACGAACTGAATAAGAAACTGAGCCAGGTAAACCAGTACATTCAACAAATAAAAATAGAAACCCACCGGCAGGAGCAGTATTTCAGGGCATTGATTGAGCATGTGGGCACTGGTATTTTTACCTGTAATGAAAAAGGATTTGTGTTACATGCCAATAGCAGCCTGAAAAGATTATTCGGGATGGAGCAATTCACCCACCTCAAGCAGTTGGAAAAAATTGATGAAAAACTGGTCAGCGCATTTAAGAAAGTCCAGCAACACGAGCAAAAACTGATTAGTTTCACCGGAAGCCGGGGGCCTACAACCTTACTGATCAAAGCAAGTCCGTTTATCAGCCAAAACGAGCAGCTAACCCTGCTCTCGGTGCAGGACATCAACCAGGAGCTGGACGAAAAGGAACTGGATTCGTGGTTGAAGCTCATCCGGGTGCTGACCCACGAGATCATGAACTCCATTGCCCCTGTAACATCGTTATCGGAAAGCCTTAGCAATTACTATCAAAGAGACGGCGTTCCGATTTCAACAGACGAGGTAAATGAGAAGATGATCCAAAATACGATTCGCGGACTCACCGTAATCCGTGAACAAGGAAAAGGACTGATCAGTTTTGTTGAATCGTACCGGCAACTGACCCGGCTGCCAAAACCAAACAAAACACTAATACCGGTAAATGACTTGCTTGAAAAAATAATCCTGCTCCGCAAAGCTAACTTACCTGATGGCCACATCAGGTTTTCGGTGAAGACAGAAAATTCCGAACTAAAAGTCCTGGCCGATGAGAAATTGGTGTCGCAGGTATTGATCAATTTGGTAAAAAATTCGGAAGAGGCACTGGGAGAAATCGATCCGGCCGAGATAGAACTGACAGCCTTCCAAAACCGAAAGGGCCAGGTTGAAATATCGGTGAAAGACAATGGCCCCGGCATCCCGCAAGACCTGATCGATGAGATTTTTGTCCCGTTTTTCACCACGCGCGAACACGGGTCGGGCATTGGGCTCAGTCTTTCCCGTCAAATCATGCGTCTGCATGGCGGCAGTTTAAGAGTCAAGTCAACGCCTGGAAAAGAAACGGTATTTACCATGCTTTTTCATGAATAATGTTTCCGTATTTTCATCTTTGGTCAAACGATATTTTTCTCCCAGCCCTTTTATGAATCGCTGTTTCTTTTCTCTTTCGTAGTTGTCCTTGATCTTTCTCCCGGTCTCACAATATCACTATTGGCCTGACTCATTGGGCACATACACAAACTTGTCGAAGTCGGCATAGGCCTTTGAGGTTTTACTGGCCGAAGTTGCATACAGTCCCAGGTAAATCCCGGTAAACCCGCCTACCGTTTCAGAACTGATGTAACGTACATTTACTTTGTCCAAAGTTTCGAAATTCTTACCGTCAGTCGAATATGCAAATGAATAATAATCTTTATCGCCATGAACCTGCAGATATACGTTGCCTTTTGGCATTACGACCTCACAAGCGGTATGGGACAATGCCCCCAAACGGTAGCGTAAAACCAATACACGTTTCCCGGTAGCGGTTTGCTTTAAAAACAGGTCATAATGGGATTCGTTGTTCATAAATACAGTGATGCCTGATTCGTCTCCTTTTTGTGCATCGAAAAGATCCATTTTCACAGTAGCGGTTAAGTCGATGTGCTCCTGCCTGCGGCCAACAAAAGTCGGCGAATCAAGATCGTCCAGCGATACTGGCGTTGCCTTTAAGCGTAAATAGCCTTTTCTTGCGCTTAATGAATAATTTTCGCTTTTTGGGTTTCTTAAATAATTCCATTCAAACCCCAATTTATCTTCATCGAATTCGGTGTTGTAAGATACCTGCGGGAATGGCTGCAACGGCAACGTGGGAACATCCATGTTTAAATCAACCGTTCCATCGCCATTTACAACCGGCCACGCGTTCTTGTCCCATCTTACCGGGGCCAGAAAAGTTTCCCGGCCCAGCATGTGGTGAAGCCCGGACTGCGGACGAAAAGCGAGGAACACGATCCACCAGGAACCGTCGTTGGCCTGAACGAGATCGGCATGCCCGGTGCCCTGGATTGGGTTATTTTGAGCATTTACATTCATGTGTGTTAAAATGGGATTGGCAGGATTCGATTCGTACGGCCCGTCAATATTTTTGCTCCGCGCAATCGTTACTTTGTGTCCATACTCGGTCCCACCTTCCGAAATCAGCAGGTAATACCAGCCGTCCTTTTTGTAAATATGCGGGGCCTCAGGATAGCGGCCCCCGGTACCCGTCCAAATGGCCCTGCTTTCGGAAAGTTGTTCACCCGTCATCGGGTTAATCTCCGACAAGTAGATACAATTACCGGGATTAGAGGTGAGGTAACATTTGTCGCCTTCAAAATATAAGGAAGGGTCAATCCCCCCCTGCTTTAACCAAACAGGGTCCGACCATTCGCCTGCGGGATCATCTGTATGAACAATAAAGTTGCCTTTATCCGATACGTTTGTTGTAATCATATAAAATGTACCGTCATGATAACGGATCGTCGGTGCGTAAATGCCACCCGAAGGCCTGGTTTTCTCTAATTCTAATTGTGACGGACGCGTCAAACAGTGCCCGATTTGCTCCCAGTTTACCAAATCCTTACTGTGAAAAATTGGCACACCCGGAAAGTACTCAAAACTACTGGTCACCAAATAAAAGTCATCGCCTGCTTTGCAGACACTTGGATCGGGATGAAAACCCGGGATCACGGGGTTTTGATATCCTTGAGCGGCGCCTGCAATAGAAAAGCAGATCATACATGCAAAAAAAATAGTTATTCTCATCAAATTCATTATCACAGTTTTAAATCGTTACGAATCAGAATATTGACCAAATAGTAAAAAGTTTGCCAACGGGAAACCCGGCGGCAAACTCTCTTTCTCTACTCAAAATGCCAATTTTTTTCCAGCTTTTTAATTCCAGCCAGCACCTTTATTCATTAAAGCATTCCCAGTAATACCTGGCAAAGGTACAACCAAAAATATTTGCCGGATAGCTATTCCGCAATAGCTGCCATAATGGCATCTATTGTCCGTTGGTCTTTTACCGTTAAGTTGGTTCGGTCCAAAGCGCCGCCGGTATCCCACCAGAAGGGTATCACACCATGGGCTATGGCCTGTTTGGTCACAAAAGTTGTCCAATAGTCAACCGAAGCCTCGTGTGTTTCCAGGTCCAAGGGAACATGTTCGCTGTTATTTCGCCGGTAAGCGCCATACTCTCCCATCAGCACGGGAATACCTTTATCAATAAACTCACTCTTCATTTTTTGGAAAAATTCAATGTGGGCAGCCTCTTCTCCATAGGTTGGGTTCCGGTCGGGCTCAATGGTGGAATGATGCCCCTCTCCCCAGTAGTAAACCATATTGCCCCAGCTTACATCTTCGCTGAGAAAAGTGAATTGTGACGGGGTATAGTTGTGCTCTTCATACATCAGGCGATTAGGGGTTGGGTCCGTAGGGAACTTGCTCGCGTCAAGGTACTGATGCGACCCTTGGATAACGAGCGACCTGTAGGTGTTTCGTCCACCGGTGGAGCGAACCGCGTTTACAAAGGTCTGATGATACGACAGCAAAACTTCCATTTGCTCGGCGTTACTTGCATTCGGTTCGTTGGCGCTGGCAAACATCAGGTGCTCATCAAAATCGCGCAAAGCGGTGGCAATTTGCTCCCAGTAGGCTTTTTGTTTAGCATTAACCGAATCCATTTTTGCCGGGACGCAGTTGTTCTCCAGCCATCCGCCATCCCAGTGGATGTTGAGCAAAACGTACATGTCATTGTCCACACAGTAGCCAACCACTTCTTTTACGCGGTCAAGCCATTCGGTTTTAATACGGGCTTTCGCGCGATCTTCAATATGGTAATTATCCCCATAATAATCCTTATCCCAATTCCAATCCCATGCAACCGGGAGGCGGATAGCGTTAAACCCTTGCTGTTTTACAAACTTAATATAATCTTCGGTAATGGCAGGGTTGCCCCAACCCGTTTCTCCTCCGGGAGCTTCCATGGTGTTGCCGATGTTCCAGCCCAATCCCATTTTGGCCGCGAGCTCCATTGCAGTACTGCTCATACCGGTAGCATCGGGTTCTTTGGGCGTTAAGTTGTAGATTGGGTATATTAAAGCCGCCTGTATAACCTTAACCCGGCGGGACTGGCCGTTTGACGAGTTAATATGCAATATAACCGAGCGGTTGGCCCCGGTGTTGTTAACCGCTGTTGTGATTGTAATGGTAGCGGTACCACTACTACCGGAAGTGAAGTCCACCTGTAACCAGGCGGCTGAATTATTGACATTCCACTCGTCGTTACAGTCTACGGTTATCGTTGCCTCCCCGCCTTCTGCCACAATGGTAATTTCCTTCTCGGAAACAGTCAGTACAGGATCTACGGTCTCCGTATCTTTACAAGAGAACAGTAGCACAAGTGCACTGAGAAAAAACAATGCTTTATGATAAAATCTGTTTTTCATACTATAATAATTTGATTTTTAACACCTACGGGGTAATTCAATTTTCATTGCACCCCGTAGGTCATATTCGATCGCTATAAAACTGCTATTTGCGTTATATCCACAATGCTATTTGATTTTTACTACCCTTATATTATCAATAGCGCCATAAAAACCCGTTTTAGTTGGTGTACCACTGAAATTTTTAAGAGTAAGATCATATTTTGTGTTACCAGAAGACCCTAACAACATTTTTAAACTTGCAAGCGGCTCTCCTAATCCTAACTCGCCGTTTGCGTCTTTTTGCCTGAATAAAGTAAGAGGGAGGGTTACGGTTTGCCAACCGTCTGTTTCATAATCAACTGTTTTTGTAGCAGAAATTTTCCAGGGTTCGTAACGGGCTACATAGCTTTCGCCTGCAAACTCGGTTTTAAAATAAAGCGTACCTCCATTCCAGGGATGAGCCACACTTAATTCAAATTGAAGCGCCCAATTTTCAACAGGATCTGTAGTATTCGCTTCAGGTACCCATTGGTTAATATTACCACCTAAGGGGCAGTACTTACTAGCGCCACCATCCAATACAGGTGTATTAAACGACAAAAACATAGAGTTGTTTGTTCCGAAGGTTCCATCAAAATCAGACCTTACAGTCATCCAACCACCACTACTTGCAACATTATTCACAGTAAGGGAAACATCTCCCCACCATCCCCAGCTAAAATAGTCTCCCCACTCCACATTGGCTAAGAGACCTTCAGTAACCCCATTTTGAGTATTAACTGGATAAGGAGTGGTAGCCGTGCCATAAGTAGCCTCAATGCTTAGCGGACCGCTTGCGTAACTCCACTGGTTAGGCGCTTTAAAAGCAACATAAAAACCATCAGGATCTTCGGTGTAATCCGTAATAGAGGCACCGCCAAAACTAACGCTGGAAACGCCGTTCAAATTTATGCCATACACTTTTACCGAATCACCCTCTGCCGGATTTGCATTAGAGACAGCCAAAATTTTCGGTTCAACAGAAATCGTAAACGTATAAGTGCCTGATTTCGCCACAACCACTGCTTCCCAAGGTTGTGGTGCATCAATAACCGGAAATACAAATCCGATAGAACTACCATCGCTCACGGTTTTTAGCGGCGCTATCTCTACATCTGCTATGGTTAGGTTTTCAACTAAGAACAAATTAGTACCATAAACAAAAATCGAATCTCCCACCACATTGCGTGCGAGCAACGAATTGCCTGTGATGGCAACCGGCAACGGAATTACATCAAATCGATAAACTGTTGAGCCTGCCGTGGTCACGTAATCTATCGTATTCAACACATCGGGAGCAACATTGAAAAATGGTACCGCATCCGGAACTTGTACAACAGCGGTGTTGTCCGAAAACAGTTCTGGTAGTATATCAGCGGCCATGCCGTTAAAACTTATGCCAACAGCGCCTGCTAGATTGGATCCGTGAATTACAATCCATTGTCCCGGGTTGATACCTGTTACTAACGTATCATCAGGTGCGGGAGCATAATTACGCACGGCTGTGATAACCGGGGCGGCGTCCTGAACCTCTTCTTTACAAGAGCTTAATTGCATAACAACAAGCACCAAGCAAGAAAGGACAAAAAAATGAATTCGATTGAATAATATCTTTTTCATAATTGTATCTTTTTAATTTAATCAAAAATAAGGTACCGGCGCATCTAATAATTTTGGGTTGGCCGTTATTTCAGACGATGGTATCGGGAGCCTGAACGAATTGACCGTCGCCGGCGTAATCACGCCAAACGGATCCCCTGGCGTTGCAACACCAGCGTTATACGTGAAGGTAACCCGTCGTCCGGCTCCTCCATTCAAAATACCGATAGCCTTTGAGGGATTGTAGTAAGAAAGGCTTACCAAATCAGCCCAGTACTGACTTTCGGCAGCCAGCTCGATCCGTCTTTCTTTAAGCAAGATATCAGCATCAATCGAAGTTACCGGATCAAGCCCTGCCCGGGTACGGACTTTATTAAAGTACATCAGCGCATCGGCATCCGAGGTTGATGCATTGTTGCCAAGTATCGCTTCGGCATACACCAGGTACACGTCGGCAAGCCGCAACAGGGCATTGTGTTCGGCAGAAGAAGTCAACGTCATGATTGGAACGTTGTTGTCCTTCTTGGTGCCAATGACGTGTTTCTTTATACCGGAATCTCCGGTGTAGGTAAACCCGCCTCCGGCAGCGTTTAACTCTGGGTAATAATCGTCCTTGAGCATGAAGGTTGCTTTGCGCCTGACAGAATCATCCTCTGAGTACTGGAGGTACATATCGTAAGTAGGCCGAATACCAAACCAACCGGCCGCTCCTTCAGCAGAAATTTCAGGGCCACCGGAAGAGTAGATCTGCAGCATATTCCCAGCAAGCCACCCACCAACACTGGGGTCCCACCGCAGTGCAAACAAGGCTTCCTCATTGTAATTATTCTCTGTTTTGAACAGATCGGCATAATTTTCTATCAATTCCAGGCCGCTGTTTTTACAAACACTGCCCGCCAATAATTTCGCGATGTCTAAAAGTTCCTGGTCGCGTTGTCCGCCATTTTGCGGGTTCAGGCCCGACCACGACAAATAAACTTTGGCCAACAAACCTTGAGCCGACCAGGTAGTGACCCTTCCGCGTTCCCAGGCTGAACCAAACGCGGCGGGCAGATGATTAACGGCAAATGTCAGGTCTTCGGCAACAAACCGGAAAACATCGTTTACCTGATGTCTGGGAACCAACGGAGAACTGATCAGTTCGGTATTGTCTTCGATGATCGGAACATCACCCCATAACAAGGCCAGGTTGTAATAGGCATAGCCACGGATAAATCTTGCTTCGGCAAGGGCTGCGTTCTTTTCTGCTTCCGGAACCGATTCGGGCGTCTTTTCATTGATCGCTTTAATAGTGGTATTACAATGTGCAATGACCTTGTACATGCTTCTCCAGTTTGCGATTACCGCGCCGTTTAATCCGGTTACCGAGAATGTATTGAGCTGAATAGCGTCATCGTTCCACCCAAGTACCATATTCCCGCTCATCACGTCGCCTATGGTCAAATAGCTGCTATAGGTCCATTCTGCCCAGGGCGAACCAGCATACAGGGCTGCGGTTGCCAACTTCAAATCAGAAAAGGTTTGATAAAAGTTCTCCGAACTGATCTCCGACAGTGGGGGACGATCCAGAAAGTCCTCACTGCAGGATGTGAATAACCCGGCAACAGCAAGCGCCAGATATAATATTTTTGATTTCAGTTTCATATCATTAGTTTTTTATTTCGATAATGTTACGTTTAATCCAAATGTAAACCTCCGTGCCTGAGGGTAGTAACCGTTGTCAATACCAGCATTGATCGGGTCCCACGATCCGACTTCCGGGTCCATGCCCGAGTACTTCGTAATGATAAATGCGTTGGTCACATTGGCGTAAACCCGCAAGGAATGGATGGACAATCTTCTCAGCAGGTTCTCGGAAAAGGTATATCCCAATGAAATGTTCTTACATCTCACGAAAGACCCGTCTTCGATAAATTTGTCAGAGAACCTCAAATTACCGTTTGTCTGGTCATTCCGGACCCCCGGAATATCCGTGTCCGGGTTAGTAACAATGACATTGTAAGGGTCAGTATCCGAGCCCTCGGGATCAATTAACGCAAGTCTGGCATAATTACTTAACGACCGGAAATAACCGTAACTCGAGATCGGATTCTCGGCAGTAACGCGCAACTGGTTAAATACTTTATTGCCAATGCTTGCATTGAAAAACACATTCAAATCAAAATTCTTATAGGTGAATGCATTGTTTAACCCCAGTTGCACCTTGGGGATTGGGGATCCAAGATAGGTTTGGTCATTTTCGTCAATAGCACCGTCGCCATTAATATCTTTAAACATGAGGTCGCCATACCAAATACTTCCTGAAGCGTTCGCGAAATCCAATATTTCGTCGTTCTTTACTGGCCGGGCGTGAGGCTCAATACCTTTTGCTTCGTCGCCAAAAACATCAACCGCGTTGGCAAACACGCCTTCAACAATATAACCATAAAAATCACCGATCGATCTTCCAACAACCGTTTTACTGTATTGCCCCATGATCGGGGCCCCGTCAGCATTGAGTTTTAAGACCTTGTTGAAATTTCGCGACACGGTCAGGTCTGTTTTCCAGGTAAAATTCCTTCCTTTAATATTGGTGGAACTGATCCTGAAATCAAACCCTTTGTTTTCCATTGATCCCACGTTTACCCACGGGGCATCCAGCTTGCCGGGACTCCAACCGACAGCAGTTCCCGAGTACATCGGCAGCGAAGTCTGCATAGCCAGGCCATCTGTTTCCTTTAGGTAAAAATCGACCGAAAAGTTCAACCGCCAGTTAAAGAATGTTCCGTCAAGACCAATATTGGAACTTTTGGTTTGTTCCCATTCCAAATCCGGGCTGGCCATATTCTGGGTAAGCTGTGATATGGTACTGACACCAGTAGGGACTGTGGCCAGTGTTGACGTGTATGCATAGGCCCGGCCAGCTTGTCTGTTTGTCAAGCCATAGCCCAAACGCAGTTTCAGTTCATTCACGCCTTTCGCGCCTTTTAAAAAGCCCTCATTATTTATTTTCCAGGCCAAAGCTCCCGAATAAGACAAAATCCAACGATTATCTTCTGCATATATGGAAGCGCCATCCTCGCGAATGTTACCGGTAAGCAAGTATTTATCGTTGATTCCCAGGTTTAAACGGCCAAAGTACGCTTCGTTGGAATTATGTCCTTTCGTTCCCGCATTTTTTGCCGTAGTAGGGTCGCCGCCACTAACTACCGTCACATTATTTGATGCAAAATTACTGCGCTCTGCGCTTAACATTTCCGATTTGTCCAATGACGACTCATGCCCTGCCATGGCAGTTAAACTGTACTTATTGGCAAACAGGTGGGAATAAGTCAAGTAATTCTTTAATGAGGTATACATGCCCTGATTGAACTGGGAAGAACCATCATTCGTCAATCTTACCAGGTTCCCCATGGTGTAAGTTGGACGAAACACATCGTGGGTAGCAATGGTGAAATTACCGGAAGCTTCGTTTCGCAACACCAAGCCTTTGGCAAAGGTAACCTCAGCATAAAGGGAACCGAAAACCTGTTTCCGGTTTGCCTTGTCCGTATTAATTTTCGCTATCGCGTAAGGGTTCACCAGCCGTTGTACCCAGCCAACCGTACTGGCGGATCCTCCCCAACTGCCATCAGCATTCTGCACGGCGATGTTGGGAGTTTGCTCCAATGCAGCGCGGATTACGCTGGAGGTGGTGCTGTTGATGTTCTCATCAATGTTCACAAGCTGCAGGTTGGTCCCGATTTTTAACCACTCCGTCGTTTTATTATCCAGGTTTAAGCGGAAGGAAAGCCGCTCAAACTTAGATCCCAGGGCAATCCCTTCCTCGTTTTGGTATGCCCCCGACAACAGGTATTGGGTCCGGGTATCGCCACCACTCACGGTAAGGGTGTGTGTTGAGGTAGGTGCGTTCCGGAAAAGTTCGTCCTGCCAATCGGTACCCTCGCCCAAATATTCGGGATTAGCCAACTCGGGCCGGGTATCGAAGCCCCAGCCAATACCGGCATTCCGCTCGTTTACAAAGGTTGCGAATTCCCGCAGGTTCATCACCGGAAGTTTCTTCGTTAACTGTTGAATGCCGGTTGTAAATTCATAGGAGATTTTTGGCGGCGCTATCCTGCCCCTTTTTGTTGTAATAATGATGACGCCATCGGTACCTTTTGCACCATAAATCGCTGTGGCCGAAGCGTCTTTCAACACGTCAACCGATTCAATATCCGATGGGTTTATCCCGGCCAGGGGGTTCGTTCCGCCTCCAATGGAAGCAATGCCCTGAAGTTCCACCCCGTCCAATACATACAACGGACCGGTTCCACCGAAACCGGTTACCCCGCGGATTTGCACGGAAACTCCGCCACCCGGCTGCCCGGACGACTGCATTACCACCATACCCGGTATCCTTCCCTGGAGGGATTGTTCAACGGTTACCGGCTGAGATCGGCTGATGTCTTCGGCCTTAACAGATGATACCGAACCGGTAACATCTTTTCGTTTTACCGAACCGTAACCAATAACCACCACTTCATCAACAGACTTTGTGTCTTCCATTAGGGTAACATTGATCACTTTTTTTTCTCCAATCTCAACCTCTTGACTTTCAAAGCCGATATACGAAAAAACAAGCGTTTGCCCGTTTTCCGCTTCAAGTGAATAAGTTCCCTGCGCATTGGTTACTGTGCCCGTGGCTGTACCTTTCAACCGAATTGTAACACCAATAAGGGAACTCCCGTCGGAACCGGATTTAACCGTCCCCGAGATGGGGACCTTCTGCCCGTAACCGGGCAACACAATAAAGTTCATCAGCACTATGGCCAGAAGGCACCTTAGTCCTCCATGCAGCCATTTAATGCGTATACGCGATTTTAATTTCATAATGAATAGATTAGTTTAAAAAATTAGAGTCCATAGTCAATCAGGCTTTTACAGACGATCAAAAGTAATGTCAATATTTAAGGCAGGGGGTTCGCCATGTATTGCATTGGGGGTATCTATGTGTTTTCCGAAGCAGTCAGCAGCGGTTTAAGCCCAACATCGTCACGGGAAAACCAGACATGATCTCGGGAGCCACCAACAGGAGTGTCAGTAAGGTTAGAGTTAGAACTTTTTGTCATTGGTGGTCATTGGTGGTCATTTTTACAGATGAGAAAATGCCCCTTAGAACGCGCTTCTCCCGCTTGTTTGGGGACTAGTTTCGTGTTAAGGTCCTGCGGGAAAAAAGAAAGGGAGCGATCGATAAAAAAATATCCCCCGGAAACGCTTTGTCCCGGGGGATATAGTACTAGTAAAAAGGAGTTCTACTAAAGTACATTAATGAGAATCGTAATAATCCTTTGTGATATAGTTATAGATTAACCAATTGTTCGGGTCTTTCTTCGCAATCAATTGCATGTGATCCGCATCAAGACTTTTGATTGTCATTCTTGCATTCCAGTTTGCGACACCACCACCTTGCGCTTTGTCGTGGATAACCTGTGCGCCGTAAGTTATCAACTCGCTCGTACCCGGATACAACATAAACTTACCGGTGCCTGATAAATCAGGGAACATTTTATTGTCACAGGTAAAATTCGCGTTCCCAATCAAATCAAAAGTCATAGTTCCATAATCACCGGCACTAACTCCAGACCAGCCAATATCTGAAAAATTTGGATCCCATTCCCATCCGGTACCACCAAAGTAAAATGGACTTGTAAAATACTTACTTACACCGTTAGCATCCAAATCCATAACCCAGGTTTTCGATTGGCCGATACCACCGGTAAGATAAGTCCACATCGGATCACTTACATAATCTTCATCTACCGTAGTTATAGTAAACGTATAAGGATCAGCAGTTACAATACCTCCGGCAGTCTCAACACTGTAAGTAATTGTGTAATCGCCTCCAAAAGGGATAACGATGGTCTCATTCAATTTAATGGATGTACCGACCGGGGTTACCCAATAGGGCTGGGCATTTGGGGTCTCGCTTTTCAGATAAAGTTTATTGGGATTTTGCGGATCCGCCGTCACCGAGAACTTCACTTCGCTTTTAGCCAATGGTGCCTGCAACTCATATTCATCAGGCGTACATGCTGCGAACACAATTGACACCAAAGCCAATCTCGAAAATAGTTTTAATATCTTGTTCATAACAATCATCATTTAAAGTTTAATTTTTACCATCCTGAATTTTGAGTCAACGTTCCGTTCGAAAGCGTTATCTGAGTATTCGGAATCTGCATAAACCCTCTGGTGGCTTTAATTTCATTCACGTCATACGTGATATTTTCAGTAACACCGCCACTCTTAACATCCTGAGCAGCAGCAGCAATTGCAGTGGCTGCATTATCAATCCCGGTACGCAACAAATCCCAATACCGGATACCTTCGAAAGCAAACTCAAATTTGCGTTCCGTCATGATATCACTCAAGGAAACTGAAGCTACCGCATCTAAGCCCGCGCGGGTGTGAACGGCATTGAAGTACTCCAAAGCGCTTGGCGAACCAAGTTCAGCTGCCATAAGCAGTACATCGGCATAACGGATTTGAACGTAGTCCTGATCCTGCGAAATCTGGAAATCTTTGATACCGCCTAAATCGAACGTTTTATTATCCGGAAGCACGGTAGGAGTATATTTCTTAACGGTGTATCCGGTGTACGAACGTTGATCGTCAATATTGAAAGAACTTTCGATATCTTCGCCAACCAGGTCGATAATCGAAGCAGTACGACGGGTATCGCCGGAAGCATAAGCATTAACCAATTGCGGGTTTACGGTACAAGCGCCCCAGCCTTTTCCGTAAGGAGAGAAGTTTGTGCCGCGCATTCCCATCATCACAAGCCAGCCATTTCCATCGACCATACCATTCCAATCTGATGTACCGTTGAATTTTTGAGAGAATACAACTTCGATGTTGCCTTTACCTGCATAAGCCGATTTATCCAACGTATTATCCTCAACATTGGGAACATAACTTGCGGCAGGCCACAGCTTTTTATAATCAGGAACAAGCTCGAATTCGTTGCTTGAAATGACATCTTCAAGCCCGGCCAACACTTCTTGTTTGGTTACCCCAAGATCATCTTTACCGTAGTATCCGGTATAAAAAAGGTAAACACGGGCCAATAATGCTTCGGCTGCATAACGGGTAGCACGCCCATCATTGGTTGCGGCCTGGGCTTTTGGATATGCATCAGCAGGGATATTTGCTACGGCAAATTTCAGATCCTCAACGATCTGTTTATAAGTATCAAAAGGATCTGCCTGTGGCACATATTCAGTAGTAGGTACTGTCAGCAGCGGAACCCTTTCAAAAAGACGGACCAGGTCAAAGTACATTAATCCACGTAAGAAACGTGCTTCACCTGCAATACGGTTCTTTGCAATGGAATCCGTTGAAGCATCGCCGGAATCCCATTTTGCGACATCGGGAAGTTTTTGCAACAGTCTGTTACAACGGAAAATACTTTTATAATACTGAATCCAGGTATTATTAAAAATGTCGACATCTGCCGGCGATTGACTTTTATCAATTCGGTCAATTACCTGGTAACCTCTGCCGTCGTTAGCCCCGGTACCACCAAAGCATTCATCAGAGGCCACTTCAGAAACCAGGTAAATCGGGAAACCTGAGCTTGTTAGCTGGTAACCATCGTAACACCCCACCAATGCCATTTCAGCGTCAGCCTGTGTTTTGAAAAAGTTTGCGTCCAGAAGCTGGGTTTTAGGCTCCACATCCAAAAAGCTGTCTGAACATGACGGAAGAAGGCCCAGGGCCATTACCCCCGCAAGCAGTATATTTAATTTTAATCTCTTCATAATAATTTTCGTTTAATTTTTTTTAGAATTTAAGATTAACTCCAACCATTACCGTTCTGGGACGGGGATAGTATCCTAAATCAACACCGGAAACCCAAGATTCCACACCATATCCAATCTCCGGATCCATACCATTGTACTTGGTAAATGTAAACGCATTCTGTACAGAACAATATAAACGGCACTGGCTGACCATTCTTAAATTAATGAGTTTTGAAAAGTCATAGCCCAGGTTAATATTGCTTATTCGCAAATAATCCCCGTCGTGTACATACAAATCAGAGAAAACCCAGTTAATGTTATTTACAGTTACACGTGGAATACGGTTTGAAGTACCTTCCCCAGTCCAGCGCTGCAAAATTGCGGTCGTATAATTTGACTGTTGCCCGGTTTGACCATACGATTGTACAATTTTATTCCCCATTGCAAAAGTGGCATTCATGCTAAAGTCAAAGTTTTTATACTGAAAGCCCATATTAAAACCACCTGTTACTTTAGGCATACCGTTACCTAAATCGACTTTATCTTCTGTATTAATAACGCCATCCATATTCTGGTCAACAAATTTCACATCACCTGCCATAACTTCAGACTGCAAAATTCCTTTTCCGGCAGCTCTCCAGGCTGCAATATCCTCTTCATTCTGGAAAAGTCCATCGGTTTGATAACCCCAGAAATAGCCAATGGCATGTCCTTCTTCTGCACGATAAAACTCTTCGGAGTTAGCATAAAGCATGTTGGTCTGTCCATGAATCATTCCATCAGATGTTGGAATTACACCTACAATATTCTTATTGTATGCGCCATTTACGCCAAGGTTGTATCTAAATTCACCAATATGATCGGTCCAGTTAACAGACAGTTCAACTCCCTTGTTTTTCACACTACCACCATTAATCCATGGAGCCTCTGCACCGGCAGTTGCCGGCACAGGCGCTTGTACCAACCAATCCTTTGTGGATTTAATATAGAAATCCCCGCTTACTGCCAAACGCCCCTTCAAAAGGCGGGAATCAAAACCAAAGTCAGTCTGTTCCGATGTTTCCCACTTCAGTTTTTGGTTTGATAACTTCCCTTGATAAGCACCGGCTGTATTTACCCCTGCATTACCAAAAACGTAAAAAGCAGCCGGATTGCTACCACTAACCGCTGTTGAAGTACTAATCAACGAAGCATATCTGAAATCAGGGATGTTCTGGTTACCAACTTGTCCCCAACTTGCACGCAATTTTAACTGATTGAGCCAGGAACTTGTTGAAGCCATAAAAGACTCGTCGCTAACTGTCCACCCGGCAGAAACTGACGGGAAATATCCCCAGTGGTTACCCGTAGCAAATTTTGAAGAACCGTCTGCCCTCAATGTTGCATTCAATATATATTTTTCCTTGTAGTTATATCCTAACCTTCCAAAATAAGAAAGGCGACGATATTCCACATCCGGGCTTCCTCCAACTGAACGTGTTTCTACAACAGTTGTTCCGTCAGTATCTAGATAAGCTTTTCCTGTTGCATTATCCAAATAGGCATGTTCAAAATCATCCAGCTGCGGTACAAGGTTCCAGTTACTGCCCGACATACTTACACCATCATATTTTACAGCCTCTGTCCCGACTAATGCATTGAATGCATGATCGTCATTTATTTTAAAATCATAACCAACAGTATTTGTCCAGGTTAGCGTAAGCCCGCTGTTCATATTCTGGCTAACAGTCTCATGATCATTATTATACGAATAAATTGAGAATTGATATAATGGCTTAAAACTTCGGTAATTACCCGATTTGTAATTGACCCCGAAAATCGATTTTATTCTCAAATTCTTAACCGGTTGAAGTTCCGCGTAAATATCGCCTAAAAGCTTTTGGTTCCTATTCAGACTATAGTTTGTCATCATCGATGCATAGGGGTTACCTTCCGTCTTACTCCATAACGAATTGCTTGTATCGTTATAAGGACTGTCATAAATATTATTGTCACTATATACCGGCGCTAACGGGGAAACATTAAAAGCGCCACGCAATGAGTTACCCCAAATATTTCCGTCGCTGATACCTATATTGTCAATAAAATTTAAGTTCAGATGTTCACCGACTGTGAGTACGTCTTTATATACTTTGTGCTCTGTATTCAATCGAAATCCGTATCGTTCATAGTTCGAAACTGCTGAACCGCCAACAACACCTTCCTGTGAAGTATAGCTTAATGACATTGCATAAGTTGAAACATCTGAACCACCATTAATATTAAGAGAGTAATTTTGGGTCTTTGCATTATCTTTTATCATTTGTCCCATCCAGTCTGTATCGGCGAGATCCCCCTTTGTTGCCCAATCGAACGGATCGAGACCAGAGTTAATCTGTTGTTCGTCCATGATCATTTTATATTCCTGTGCATTCAACAACGGAACTTTACGCTCAACATTCTGAACGCCATAATAAGCGTCAAACGAAACTTGTCCTTTACCTTTTCCACCTTGTTTGGTTGTGACCAAGATAACACCGTTTGCTGCCTGCGAACCATAAATAGCAGCAGAAGCTGCGTCTTTTAGAACATCAATAGATTCAATATCCGATAAATTCAAAGTAGTAATATCACCTTCAACCCCATCAATAATATACAATGGTTGTGAATTTCCAATGGTACCTAAACCACGAACAGTTACTTTCATAGCTGCCCCCGGCTGGCCGGAAGTAGATGAAATATTCACGCCGGGAGTTTTTCCCTGTAAAGCCTGCAATGGGCTTGTCGTATTCATTTTGGCCAATTCCTCACCCTTCACTTGAGTAGTAGCACCGGTCACCAATTTTTTCTTTTGGACCCCATAGCCAACAGCGACAACCTCTTCAAGCCCGATGGCTTCTTCCTGCATGGTAACATCAATTGAACTCTGACCTGCAACTGGTACTTCAGTCATTTTCATCCCCACAAATGAAAACACCAAAACGCCATCCCCGGGGATGTTCGGAAGTGAGTAATTTCCGTTCAGATCGGTGATTGTTCCCTGGGTAGTGCCTTTTAAAACAACCGTTACGCCGGGGAGCGGTTCGCCCGAAGAATCGGTAACCTTGCCGGAAACATTCTGTACCTGCTGCAGGGAAGAAAAATCGGTATCTTTTCCAGTTGTTGGGGACAAAACAACCTGCCGATTGTAAATCTTATATTTGATCCCTGTTTCCTCAAACAACATGGTTAGAACTTCCTCCAGAGATTTGTTCTGCACATCAATGTCCACCTTTTTTGAGAGATCGATCAACTCATTATTATACATGAAGTAATAATTGGTGTTGTCCTCAATATTATTGAGAATTTCACCGAGAGTTGCATTCCTCAGTTGAACGGTGAGCTTTGCTTCCTGGGAATGACCATTACCGGCCATCGCCGAAGCAACACAAAAGACGATAAGAAAGACTGTTATCTTCATAACTAACATCCATTGTTTAATCGCGGGGGATTTTCGTCTCCCTGCGAGAATTAACTTTTTTTCCATAAATTTGAACTGATTTGATTAATAAGTATTTGTTTCCTTTTTTTGAACGATCAGGAAACAAGGATTAAATTACAGCAGGATTGTGGGCCAACACTTTCCTGCTTTTTTTAGTCTTAGTTTTAGTGATTCGTCATAGGCTTCAAGATGTTTTTAGATAATTGCAGATTTAATTTCGAATACTGATTTCAATTTTACTTTTTGCATGGGTACCGTCCTGTCGCTTTTCGCCAGGAACTATTTTGTACTTTATGGGAGAGGAGAAGCTGAGCATTTCCAATGCCTGCAACACAGTCTCATTTTCAAAAACAGCGGTATAACGGTAGTTCAATAATTCAGTGTCTTTTAATTCAATATCAACATTAAACCATCTTTCCATTTTCGTAATCACCTCGCTTACAGGCGTATTTTTGAAGGATAATTTCCCATCTCTCCACGATGAGAACTGGCTCACATCCACCTCTGAAAGGACCAATCTTTCCTCGTGTTTATCAAATACAACCCGTTGACCTGGCCTCATCTTCAGCTTCGAGTCATCAGGATCATTGGTACCCGACAGGAATACTTCGGTTTGCCCCTCCTCCAGTGAAGTCTCGAACTCATTCTCTTCATACGAGAAAACATTAAACTCCGTTCCTACAGCCCTTACGGTAAACTGTCCTGTAACCACATCAAAAGGTTTAGATTTATTAGCCGAAATTTCAAAGAAAGCCTCACCGGTTAAAAACACTCTCCGATTATCCAAGTTAAAATCCTGCCCGTATTTTAGCTTACTTCCTGAATTTAACCAAACTTTAGAGCCATCGGGAAGGACTAGTTCGGAACGGGTTCCGTATGCCGCAACAAATTCCTGTTCTGATAACCGGATATTTCCGTTTTGAAAAAACAGATAGGCACCTAACAACAAGATTGGTAAAATGAGAACTGCCGCTGCTTTCTGAAAATAGTGTATGAAAACCTTCCATTGATCTTTAGCAGGGGTTATTCGGGAATCTATTTTCTTCTTTGCCTTTTGTTTGTCTATTTGCTCCATTCGGTTCAGCCGTTCAGCTAACCCCCAGATAATTTCCAGGTGGTCCAATTCTTTTTTTCTCTCGGCTGATTGATCGAACCAGGCTCTTATTTCCTCAGATTCTTCAATGGACAATCCTCCATTCAGATAATCAGTTAGTTTTTCTATCGAGGGATATTCACTATTCATATTGACTGCATTTCGTAATAACAGACAACTAACTTTTAGCTACCCCCCATGCCGGCAAGTATTTTTTTAATTAATTTGAAAAAAGGTGGAGTCAGGTACTCTTGATTAGGACATATACATCAGGAACAAAGGCAGGAAATCCTTCAATTCTTTTCTTAAAATTTTTAATGCTTTGGTGATTTGGTTCTCAACGGTCTTTTCCGTTATCCCAAGTTTTTCGGCAATTTCTTTATTTTTCAGATTTTCAAACCGGCTCAGCTCAAAAACCTCCCGGCACCTTTCGGGTAATTTTGAAATTGCCTGGTCTAAAACCTGACGAAGCTCTGACTCATTAAACAAGCTCCATTGCTCCTCGTACAGGTTTTCGGCATGGGAGATTTTTTGTTGTCTGTATTTCTGTTCAACTTTTTTATGTTTCAGCAGGTTTAAACATTGATTGTACACTGTTTTGAACAAATAAAACCGGACTGAGCTTTCTATTTCGATATTCCGTCGTTTTTCCCAAAAACGTACAAACACATCCTGCACCAATTCTTCAGAAGCGCTCATATCCCGAATATACGCGTTGGCATAAAGGCATAACCCGGAGTAATAGTAATCGAAGAAATAGTTAAACGACTCTATACTCCCCAATTTCATTTTAGCAAATAATTGTAATTCTCTATTCTTAAGTAATTGGTTCATTCAACACACTAAAATTAGTCAGATTTACAACCATAAAAAAGGTCATCGTGTTCACTGTGGAGTATCAGTATCTGTCCCCGTCTTATTTTCCTGGCCACGAAGATAATCTGATGGCGAAATGCCAAACTCATTCTTAAAATTGATAGAAAACCTTTTGGGTGAGTTAAATCCAACAGCATACGCAATTTCAGCTATTTGCAACTGACTTTTCCCTAAGAGCTGCCTTCCGCGTTTAAGCCGAATGGTACGGATAAACTCGGCCGGGCCTTTGCCTGTAATGCTCATCAGTTTTTTATATAAGTGGCTCCTGCTTAGGCCTACTGCGGCCCCGAGTTCCTCAACTGAAAATTCCGTGTCGCTAATATGTTCTTCCACTACATTGATCGCTTTTTCAATTAGTTTCTCATCTAATGGGGTGATCGTGATTTCACCCGGGGAAACATCCATTTTTTGGCTAAACGAGATGTGGCACTTTTCTGTCCATTCCAGGAACTTACGAATGCGCAGTTTTAGCAAACTAAAATTGAAAGGTTTGGTGAGATAGTCATCTGCACCTAATTCCAAACCTTCAAGCTGGTATTCTTCCGCGGTACGGGCAGTCAGTAAGATCACCGGGATATGCGACCACTCGATGTTGTTTTTTATCCGAGCGCAAAGTTCTGTTCCGCTCATAACGGGCATCATCACATCACTTACAACAATGTTAACGTCGTTTTTCCTGAGTTGTTCCGCGGCTTCCTGCCCATTATAGGCCAACAATACGGCGTATTCATCCGACAGGCTATCGGCCATAAACTCACAAAAGTCCCTGTTGTCATCAACCAGCAACAAGACAGGCTTTGCGGGAAGGCGCTGATCTCCATCTTGTTCGAATGGCTCTTCGTACTGTACCGTTTCGGGGGGAAATTCTTCAGTAATGCCGACTTCCTGAACCGGGAGCTTAAGGGTAAACACACTGCCTTGCGGCTCGTTATCCGTAACCATAACAGCTCCTCCATGCATGCGGGCGTATTCACTTACAATGTGCAAGCCGATCCCGCTACCGGTTTTCTCTTGCTTCTGAGAGGCCTGATAGAACCGTTCAAAAATATGTTCCTTGTCCGCATTACTAATACCCTGACCTGTATCCGACACGCTGACACATACTCGATCACCCTCTTGATAAATACGGATTTTAATACTTCCACCATCCGGAGTATATTTAAAGGCGTTGGAAAGCAGGTTCAGGATTATTTTCTGTACTTTATCCGGATCGAATTGCATCGACAGCATTTCCATTTCGGTTGAAAAAGTAAATTTCATGTGACGGTCGATAGCATAAGCCTGAAAAGGATGACATAACTCTCTGATGAAATGCACAAAATCGCCCGCCTGCAATCGCAAAGTTTCGGCACCCACATCCAATTTGCGAAAGTCAAGCAACGTATTGATCAATTGGAGCAATTGTTCAGCATTTTTGTTTACCGTGTTAAGTTTTTTGCGCAAACCATCGTCCAATACGCCACTTAATATCGTTTGCAAAGGAGTGAGGATAAGCGTAAGTGGCGTGCGTAAATCGTGACTTATATTGGTAAAGAACCTTAATTTCATCTCGATAAGTTTTGCTTCCTGTTCGCGCTTTAATTGCCCCCGTTGCCGTTCGAGCTTGGCATGGTGATGTTTTCGGGTACGATAAATAATAAAAATGACAAGGCCAATAACAAAGAAAATGTAGAATGTTATTGCCCAATTTGACAAATAGAAAGGCGGCGTAACAGTAATATCCAAAACAACCGCTTCGTCGTTCCAGACCCCATCACTGTTGCAGGCTTTAATAAAAAGCTTGTAGCTGCCCGGGTTTAATGAAGAAAATACAATTTTGTTCTCCTGCGTTGGAAGCCATTGATCGTTGAAGCCATCCATCCTGTAAGCATATCTCACTTTGTCAGCATTCAGCAAATCTCCGGTAGCGAAATGTAACGCGATCAGCTTATCGTTATAGCTAAACGTTAATTTTGACGTATATTCCATAGAATGCTCTAACAACTTTACCCCGTTGTAAAGGGAATCTACCCGAATCTCATTATTGGCCAAACTCAAGCCGGTAAAGATTACCTTGGCAGGACGTTGGTCCTTTTCCGCCAGTTTATTCGGATTGACGATGGTATATCCCTCTGTTCCTCCTAAAAGAATATCGCCATTTTGAAGTTGGCAAATAGAATGATTGTTAAAATAATTGGACTTAAGTCCGTCTTTGGTAGAAAAATTTCTGTTGGTAATATTCATCGAGCCATGAATATCACGCTCGGTTGAAAAAACAGATAAGCCGTTGCTGGTTGTTACCCATATTTTACCATTACTGTCCTCCGTAATACCCCGGACGATATTGTCACACAGACCACTCTCTTTGTCAAGGTAATAGAGCGTATCTTTCTTTATGTCCCATAAGGTCATTCCCGTTGAGTGTCCCAGCCATATATTATCTTTCTCGTCTTTATATACACTGCCTATCAAAAGTTGTTTGTACTGTTGGTCCCACTGAAAATTCCCCATATACATGGTTTGGTTACCTGTAGTAATGTCAATCAGATAGAGTCCAAAAACGGTACCGACGTATAATTTGTCGTTGCCATCATAATGTACTGATAATGGATGTTTCACTTCTTCACTAACATGAATAAGAGAATCAAAACTTTCCTTATCCGATCGAAGACATTGAATGCCACCCCCGAGAGAACCGATCCAGAGGTTTCCGTACCGATCTTCCGTTAAATTCCAGATATCGTTGGAAGCCAGTTTGCTATTTTCTTTAGTATAATGGCGAAAATGTCCATTTTCATAACAAAACAGACCGCTCAGGTATGTTCCAATCCAAATCCTGCCTTTCCGGTCTTCCAGTAAAGAGACAATCGCATGATTGGGCATGGGCAGTTTTCTAATTTCACCTTTTCGTATATTTTCAGCCAGAAACAATCCATTGCCATCAGTGCCTAACCAGACATTTCCTTGCCGGTCCTCAAATATTGTACTGATATCTTTACATTCAGGATGTACAATGTTTATAAACTTATCAAAGCTGTCATGATAAAATGAAATTCCTTTTTTGTTGTGCCCCATCCAGATAATCCCGTTGTTGTCCATAAACAGGCAACTAACATTGTTTGATGCAATCGAAGAATTCGCTCCCGGATCGTGCAACAGATTAATCATGCTTTCATTGGCCCTGTCGAAGATAAACAATCCCTTATGGTCAGTTCCTATCCACACACGTCCGTTTCCATCATCCACGATATCCAATACGCCATTGCTCTGGATTTTAACCGAAGAACTCAACACCAATATTTTCCACTCCGGTGTTGTTTTCTCCCTGTAAATAATCTCATCGGTTTTCCAGGAATACAACCAAATTCCACTTCGGCTATCTACGTATATCTGGGTGTATTGGTCAAGGATTTCGGGTTTAAAATATTCATGCAAATCAATGAAAGTCTGCTCCCCTGTGAATTTATTTATCTGCCACAGAATTCCTGACTTCAACAGGCCATACAAACATTCCCCATCATCACTCAGTTCTGTAGTTACTATTTCACCTACAGGTACTTTTATCCCAAAAACTTTCAATGCTTTTTTGCTGGTATCGTAGAAAAATGCCCGTTGACCGCTCAATACCCATAAGTCTTGTTTTTTGTCAACATATACCTTGTAGTTACGATCTACCTGCATGCCCAGGCCTTGCAGCAATTTGACAATATCAGTGACAAAACTGTCTTTTTTCCGGTTGTATGCAGTGTAGCCGTAAACACTGTTTATCCAGATGTTACCCAGCCCATCTTCTTGTAGCCCAAGGATATCGTTTGGCAATAATGTGTTGTCGCCATCCGGGTTTTCGGTATATACTTTAAACCCATAACCGTCATAGCGGTTTAACCCGGACTCGGTACCTATCCATAAAAACCCATAACTGTCTTTCAAAATTGTTCTGACATTGCTGTTCGAAAGCCCCTCTTCCGTACTCAAATGATGAAACAGATAGGAAGGTTGCCCTGTCCCTTGTAACAACGCAACAAGAACAATAATTAGCACATACAACAATCGGATAAATGGTCTCATTTTATTTTTCAAGCAATAGGTTAAAATACAGAAAATATTCCTTACCCCATTGCCTGTATTTATACAAAAAGAGAAGCACGATGTTTCGAATAGCGTATCGTCATGT
>NZ_JAPAAF010000037.1 GCF_025907915.1 Gaoshiqia sediminis | reverse complement strand
CTTCGACGAAAAGTATCTGATTTAAGAATGTTGAACTCCTTCGGAGTTCCTGCTTTTCCGATCCGCTATCCGCCAGTTACACTGGCGGTGATGAACGTGACACTCCTTCGGAGTAATCGGGACGACTAAATAAGAGAACCTCAACCGAAGCACCCGATCACGAAGTGATCCAACCATTCATCACCCCCAATCCAATTGGGGGACTACGACAACCAACCACTCTCCCAACCCCGAAGCGGGTTGTACGAACCGGATATCGCGGCACCCGGAAAGCTTTCCGTCAATAATAATAGATGATGGAACGTGACCCCAACGCCCAATTAAACGAACGCGCCTGTTCTTTGGCAGCCGTATGGTCACGACATGTCGTGACCATACGCGTTACTGCATACCGGAAGCAACTTTTCGGCCCTAAAATCCAATTCAACTCCTTCGGAGTAATCAAGGCGACTAGAAAAGCCAACCTCAACCGAAGCACCCCGATCACGAAATGATCGAACCATTCATCACCCCCAATCCAATTGGGCGAATACGACAACCAATCACCACTCCCGCAACCCCGAAGCGGGTTGTACTAAACGGATATCACGTCTCCCGGAAAGCTTTCCGTCAAAAATAATAGATGATGGAACGTAGCCCCAAACGCCCAATTAAACGTAAGCGCCTGTTCTTTGGCAGCCGGACGGTCACGACATGTCGTGACCATACGCTTTACTGCATACCGGAAGCAACTTTTCGACCCTAAAATCCAATTCAACTCCTTTGGAGTAATCAGTACGACTGGAAAAGCCAAGCTCAACCGAAGCACCCCGATCACAAAGTGATCCAACCATTCATCACCTCCAATCCAATTGGGGGAATACGACAACCAACCACCACTCCCCCAACCCCGAAGCGGGTTGAATGAAACCTTGGATCAGCACCCAAATACCATCATTGGATCCGAATCGAATTTAACCCTGACTTTTCCTTAATTATATCTAAGTCTTTTCTTATTTATCTAGTAGTAAGCTTACAGAAACCTTGGAAAAAGTAAGCTTATAGTCTGAAGTTGATATGGCAGAATCCATTCGATGATCGAACCTGATTGGCCTGCCTTACAGGCCTGGCAAATGCCGGGGTATGCCGGGGTTGAAATGACCTTTCAGACAAAAACGAACGTACTATAAATTAATGGATTACTATTCAGGAGCTGTATTTATATCATCCAGCAGGTAAATTTTCGCAGAAGAAACATGAACATTCGTGCGCTATTTAGTGTTTGATTATTGCGGTTATCTTTTACCGATTTATGACATTTTTTTAATCTTCAAGTCTTAACTTTAATAATTAACCAAAAAATTAAAAAGAAAATGGAACAAGTCCAAGAACAACAAGCTTTTGGCATGCCGCGCATTGGCGAGGCTGCTCCCCAATTTAAAGCCGTAACTACCCAGGGCGAGATCAACTTCCCTTCTGATTATAAAGGAAGTTGGGCCATCCTGTTTAGCCATCCAGCCGACTTTACACCGGTTTGCACATCCGAGTTTATGACCTTCGCCACCCTGGAAGATAAATTTGCCGAAGCAAATTGTAAACTCATTGGCCTGTCGGTTGATGGATTGTACAGCCACATTGCCTGGTTGCGCACCATAAAGGAAAAGATCGAGTACAAGGGCATGAAGGATGTGGAAGTTAAGTTCCCGCTGATTGAAGACATCACCATGGAAGTAGCCAAGAAATACGGAATGATGATGCCAGGTGAAAGCAACACCAAAGCGGTGCGCGCCGTCTTCTTTGTCGATCCCAAAGGAATTATCCGCGCCATCATTTATTATCCGCTAAGCCTTGGCCGTAATTTCGATGAGCTTTACCGTGCGCTGATTGCCATGCAAACTGCCGACGCTTTCTCGATTGCTACGCCAGCCGACTGGACTCCGGGCGACGACGTGATCATTTCGCCTGCCGGATCGTGCGGAACAGCCAAAGACCGGATGGATGGAAAAGAAGAAGGCCTGGAATGCAAAGACTGGTTCTTCTGCACCAAGAAACTGGACAAAGAAACAGTGCTGAAAACCGTGCTAAAAAAATAATGGGTTAATACTAAGTTGATTGAAAGCGGGGTGTCTTCAGGGATATCCGGCTAATTCCTATTCAGGGTTTCACATCACGTGAAGCCCTGAATCATTTACCGACCTAACCTCCTACGCGCTTTACCTTGTAACCCTCGCTCTGAAGGATTTGAATAATTTTATCGCGAAAGTCCCCCTGGATCAAGATTTCGCCATCCTTTGCCGAGCCTCCTACCCCACATTTGGTTTTCAGGGTTTTGCCCAATTCTTTTAAATCATCTTCTGTGCCCACAAAACCGCTAATGAGTGTTACAGCTTTGCCTTTCCGGTTTCGCTTATCAAGCTCCACTTTCAGATTTTGCTTTGCTGGCGGAAGGGTATCCTGGCCTTCCTCCTGCCCGCCTTCAAATTGAAAATCAGGATTGGTTGAATAAACCACCCCCAGCCTATCTTTCCAGTCTTTTGCCATATCGCTAATTTTAGCTCCAAAAGTAGCAGAAAAACGCTAGTGTCCGAAACGCCGATATCCTAAAAATAATTCACCCACCAACGCAATAGCAACGAAAACGACAATTGCCCCAGTCACCAGAATCCCACGTAGTGTCTATATCACAAACACTTAAGCAGCACCACACAAAATTCAGGCACAAAGCAATCCTGTTTTATCCCGATGCGGGTGAACTTTTCGTTCTGCTTCCCGGTTTGAAAGAAAGGGAAACATCTAAGCGAAATGACTAAATTGATCGAAGTACATGCCACCAGCGATATTCTGCCGGAATACAGGAACACCCCCATCGGACTTTTGCTGGAATATCACAACTTGAATAAAACCTTCTGCAAATACGATCAGGCACAACTACTGATCGGGATGTGTATGGACAACCGGAAAAACTTGTGGATACCGGAAAATTTTGCTTTTATCATCCGTTCGGGTGGGGCCAACCTGTTTTATCATGAATTTCAGGTTTCGTATGCCATCGCGGTGGGCGACCTTCGTTACATCGCCCTCATCGGGCACAACAAATGTGGCATGGTTGGACTGGAAGAACGAAAAAAGGAATTTATCAGCGGACTGGTGAAAAATGCAGGATGGAAAGAAGAAAGCGCCAAAAATCATTTCGAAAACCTGTCGCCTTTTTTTGAAATTGGCGATGCCATTGAGTTTTTGGTGGCCGAGGCAAACCGTCTGCGAAAACGCTATCCCAACATAAAAGTGGCCCCGCTGTATTTTAATGTGGATACCGGCAAAATTGCCCAGATCCAAGCATAGCTAAAAAACAAACCCCGAAGCCGAAGCCCCGGGGATTTTGGAATCAAAACTTGAAATCAATTCCGGCAAAGAAATGAATTCCGGCCTGCGGGAAATACCCGTCCATCGCGAAGCGTTCGCCCCCCAACAGATACGAATATACCCAGGCATTACTATCGTATTCGGTATCGAACAGGTTATTCACCATCAGGTGCAACTTCACCTCGTCAAATAGCCTGCACTTCATGGCATAGTCTATTTTCAGGTTGTTCACAAACCAGGCGTCCAACTTACGCTCGCTACTCGATGTATTGTCGATATACTGGTCGCCAACATAGCTGGAAAGCAGGCTGATATTAAGCGCCTGCATCGGCTTATAGCTTAACTGACTGTTAACGATCACGTTTGGCGAAAAAGCCAGATCGGTCTTTCCCAGTTCAAAAGACTCTTGGCCCCAGGTATCCCAGTTGTCAACATACTCAATAAAGTTTTTAATCTTGTTTTTGCTGAAGGTGGCATTGGCGTCCCAGTTTAAGGTACGGCTAATTTTAAGACCGCCCGAAAGTTCAATCCCGGCGCGATAGCTATCGTCCACATTCACCAGAAGCGGCGTACCAACATCGTTTACTTCGCCGGTTTGAACCAGTTGGTCCTTGTAATCCATGTAATACAGGTTAGCCCCTAACAGAAAACGCGATGTTTTCCAGGTGTAGCCCGCTTCGAAATCATTCAGCGTCTCCGATTTTGGCGTTGGATCACCTTCATCCACATCCACAAAGTTGCTGCGGTTGGGCTCGCGGTTGGCACGCGCATAGCTCAAATAAGCTTCCCGTGAGTTATCCGGCCGGTAATACAGCCCGAACTTTGGGTTGAAAAAGTTGAATTTGTGCGACTGCGTCAAATCGCGCAGGTCGTCATCGATACCGTCAATATCGTAATTGATGTGGCGGTATTGCAAATCCGCATACAAACTGAGCGCTTCGGTCAACTGGTAATTGTATTTTCCAAAGAGGTTGAAGTCCTTTTTCAGCCCGGTACCCCGGTACCATTCGTGGTCTTTCTCGTTTTCTCCCATGTACTGCGCCCAAATCACCTGTCCAAAATGATCGCCATCGTACACGTTGTAACCACCTCCAAAGGTAAAGGCCGATTTATCCTGCTCGTAATTCAACGAGAAAGTGGCTCCGTAAAAATCATTGTCCAGCCACTTGCGGGTAACCAAATCGGTAGTTTCACGCCCGTCGGGGGCAATCATCTGAAATTTACTGTATTTCTTGTCTTCCTTGTAGCCTTCGTAATACCCCCGACCGTAGGTATAATGCAGGGCAGCGTTCAAATTGAGCGCTTCGGTAAACTTGTGCGAGACATGCAGCTGATAATGATCCTGCTGATAGTTGTCCACCTCATTTTTGTAAGTGTAAATGTTGTATGTGCGGCTGTCGGAATTGATCATCTCTTCAGTTTGTTGCGGCGTGTACAACCAGTGTTCTTCGTAACGTCTCATCCCTTCCAGGTCGTTGTTTAGCCGAACAGACGGGACTCCATTCCATGCCTGGTAAGTTTCTTCGAAACCCGAAAAAACATTGGCTTTCAGAAGGGTGTTACCCGAATAGTAGGCCGCCGAAACAAAGAACGATTTCAGATCAGACGAGGCGCGGTCGATAAACCCGTCGGAAGTTACTTTCGAAAGGCGGGCATCCACGGTAAACTTGCCGTTGATCAGTCCCGTACCGGCAGCCACCGAATTTTTAACGGTATGGAACGAACCGGATGAAGTTTTGTACTCGGCATACGCCTCTTTGTTGAGCGTAGTGGTTTGCAGGTTGATGGTTGCCCCGAAAGCAGCAGCCCCGTTGGTAGAAGTCCCCACCCCGCGCTGTACCTGAATGTTGTCGATCGATCCGGCCAGGTCGGGAATGTCCACAAACCAGGTACCGTGCGACTCGGCATCGTTCATGGGCACACCGTTGATGGTGACATTGATGCGGTTCAAATCAGTGCCCCGGATGCGGAAATTGGTGTAACCTACTCCTGCCCCGGCATCCGATGTGGCCACATACGAGGGGGTCATACTTAGCAGGTACGGAATGTCCTGCCCCATGTTCCGGTTGTCAATGGTGGCCTTGTCAACTGAGGTTTTGGCCACAGGCGCTTTATCGCCTGCCCGTGTGGCAGCAACCAGCACCTCATCGGTCAACACCCCGGATTGCTTCAACTCAATTTGCAGCGTGAGCGATTTCTGAAGCTTAACCGGCACAGTCTTTTTCTCGTAACCGATAAACGAAATCTGAAGTTCGTAATTCCCGGGCTTCAGTTGCCCGAACTCAAATTGTCCCTGCTCACTGGTAGCAGTTCCCCGGTACGTGCCGTTCAAAATGACGGTTGCCCCGGGTAAAATTTCTCCATCCGCACTTTTCACAACCCCGGTTACCGAAAGTTGCGCAAATGCACATACAACAGCTCCTTGCAACAGCAACAGCATGAATAATCGTTTCATTTTTTTTGAAAATTTGGTTAATAACTAACCAATGAGGTAGGAAACAGCATTTCCTTTCGCCCTCCCTACGCCGGCATTACCCGGATCAGGTTCATTGGGTATGATCTCAGTCCGATTCTTTAGGACACCCCATTGCGTAAAATCGGTAGCAAAGGTAATGTAAAAAATTAGAAAACCTCAACATCTTTTTTTATTCAAATTTCACCCCACACTGAAATTTTTTCAGAACGAACGAGTTAAAAACCTGAAATATTGACCCTTGAAGCGACATTTTGACAAGCAAAACCGGCAGGAAAATCGTATCGGGATACAAAAAATGGCTTGGCCTGCACTTTGATAATCTACAGGTGAAAAGCAATAACAAACAGTGTTTAACTAAAGAATAGGAGGACAAGTTATGTTACCATTAATCCGAAACAACAGAAACGTTCCGAATTTATTTGATGAATTTTTCGGAAAAAATTTGTGGAATGATTTTTTTGAAAAATCCGGATGGAACTCAAGTCCCAGTGTGAATGTTTACGAAAACAAAGAAAACTACGAGATTGAAGTTGCCGCTCCGGGCCTGGATAAAAAAGATTTCCATATCGACCTGAAAGACAATGTCCTGACGGTTTCGTCGGAAAGGAAAGAAGAAAAACAGGAAAAAGAAGGCAGCAAAGTAGTGTTCTGCGAGTTTAATTACTCGTCATTCAGCCGTTCGTTCCAATTGCCCGACGGTGTGGATATTAATAAAATTAACGCTTCGCACAAAAATGGCGTGCTGAAAGTAGTTCTTCCCAAACGGGAGGAATTTAAAGGTCATGCACCACGAATGATCGAAATTTCGTAAGCGCGGCATCATGTGCACAAACGATTTTCATAATTGGTTTTAGTTTAGTTGAGTTTTGGGCCCTGCCGGTTGGCGGGGCTTTTTTATTGAACAACCTGATAATCGATCTCATTAACAATGACCTTCATATCTGTCAGATCCTGTTTGCTGCGTATGCCAATTAACCCATAAACGGGTTTCCCGGGCATCAACTTTTGAGAGGCCAGTTGAAAGTCCATCAGTTCCCGATGAAGGTCGAAATTGGCCTTTTTACGATTAGCCTCGGCTTTACGGGCAAGCTCGTCCGTGAGGTAGTACGATTCCGGTTCATTGGACGCCTGGTGATAATATTCCTCCTCATCATCATTCGAATGAAAGAGACCGTATTCGATCAGGTGGGCCGGAAGAAACAAGATCATGAACGGAGAAACGCGCTGCCTGACCTTTTTGGCCAACCAACGATTGTGAATAATTTCAGCCTGCCCGCCATTTGTCAAAAAAGAAATCTGCGATCCGTGCACCGGATAATTGGCCGTATTCACCAACCGGATCGCAATTACATGAATATTCTTCCGTTTGGCCCATTTGGCCGCCCGTTTATTGTTGGTTTCATCCAAAACATCATCAACAAATCCAAAATTCACCTGATGATCAAACTGCGATTGCGGATAGGCCCACTCCCGGAGGCCGGATAGACTTTTGTGCTGCACGGCACAAGATGACAGCAAACAAATCAAAACCAAGAACATTAAAATCCTATTCATCTACACCCAATCTTTTATCTATCAAGAGATTAAACACCTCCCCTTTTGTTCGTATGATTTATCCGGAATGAAGTTTTTCTCGTCTTCCGGAGAGGGGTCACATATCCTGAAATGTCCTTTTCTTTTCCATGTAAAATTTCCAGATCACGCTTTTGCACAGAATTTCATCGTGCCACTTTTGCGAGGAAAGATGCCGCAATTCTTTCCGCTTTTTCCGCAGCGCCGGCAACGAACGGTAGAAAGCCACATGCGCCCTAAAAACGCTGCCAAACCCATTTACATTCCCTTCACTGAGCAGCTTAAAAGCAGCGGCCCCGTCGAGCAACATGCGCCCTGCCAACACTTTGTAGAACTTTCTGCGTGGCAGGTTTTTATACATTAACCACAAGCTGTTGCGGAAGTTCAGGAAAAGCTTATGCGGATTATCGTATGGCAAGCTACCACCGCCCAGGTGAAAAACCCGGCTGTTTGGCGTAAACTGAATTTTGTACCCCATATTTTTCAGCCGCCAGCACAGATCAATTTCTTCCATGTGGGCCCAAAAGTCGGCATCAAATCCACCGGCCTCGCGGAACAGGTTCGCCCGGATGGCCATGCAAGCGCCAGTAGCCCAGAAGATAGACGTAACCTGATCATACTGACCTGTATCTTTCTCATTGATATTGAGGATACGGCCACGGCAAAACGGGAAGCCCAGCTTATCGATAAAACCACCGGCCGCACCGGCATATTCAAACTCATCCTTGTTGTGCCAACTGAGGATTTTGGGCTGAACAGCTCCCACTTCCGGATTATCTTCCATCAGTTGGATCAGTGGATCGATCCATCCCGGAGTCACTTCCACATCCGAATTGAGCAATATGTAATATTCGGCGTCTATTTGTTTGAGCGCCTCGTTGTAGCCACGTGCAAACCCATAATTGTGGTCAAGCTGAAGCAATTGAACTTGCGGAAATTTTTCCTGAAGAAGTGAAACAGACTGGTCGGTAGAACCATTGTCGGCAACAATGATTCCGACACCTTCTTGCTGACTGTTTTCAATGACGGATGGCAAAAACCGGGGAAGGAGTTTCTCCCCGTTCCAGTTGAGTATAACAATGGCAGTTTTCAATGGCTTCATCCGCGCAAAGATAGTCAGGAAATCATAATCCTTGATAGAATATTGATGAGGTTTTCCTTATTCAAAGCATTTAATTTTTCACTGATTTTCTGCGCACGGTCTGAAATATTTTCTGACATAATTTCTTTAAGCTCTTTGATCTGCTTGCCGGTAAGTTCATCTTCCAGAATATCCCAAATAGCCGATGTGTGCTCTGTCTTCCCGGGGATCCCCAATGTTTCAAGTTCGAGAACCGCAGCATCGAGTATTTCACGGGCTTGCATCTTTACGGGGTCGTCGGTTTTTTCATTACCCGTCGCATCGCGCAAATGCCAGCTCGAATAGTCGTATTTCAGGTCCGAGATCATCTTTACAACCGGGTGGTCCGGCCCAAAAATTCGGGTCAGGAAAAGCAGGGTCTGTTTTTTCCAGGCCTCCAGGTCGAAACTATTATCAGCAAGTTTTTCAACCTGTTTGTTGAGTAGCGCAATTTCTTTTTCAGCCATGTCGTACTTTTTCATGCAAGTTAAGGCATTGGCCGTGGTTGAACAACGGGTATGCTGAAAAACTATCCAAGGTGCTCGTTTACCTTCTCAAAAAATGACTGGAAATAATTGGCATTGGCCGCCACCAGCTCTTTTCCGAACAGGAAATTGTCGCCTCCCTTAAAATCAGACAATTTACCGCCCGCCTCCTGGACCAAAACAATGCCGGCCGCCACATCCCAGGGATGCAGGGCATGTTCGAAGAAACCGTCGAAACGTCCGCAAGCCACGTAGGCCAAGTCAACCGCTGCCGATCCCATGCGGCGCATGCCTCGCGTTTCGATCATGAAAAACTCAAGCAGGCGAAGGTAGTCGTTCAGCATCTCGAAATTGTAGTACGGGAAGCCGGTGGCCAGCAACACATCCTCGTGCTTTGATGACCTGGACACCGAAATTCGTTGTCCGTTCAGCCAGGCGCCGCCTCCCTTCCAGGCCAGAAAAAGCTCGTCTTGGCCAACCTCGTAAACGGCCCCAGCAACCGGGACATTATCTTCCAGCAAACCAATGGATACCGAATGCGGGAAAATGCCATGAATGAAATTGGTGGTACCATCCAGCGGATCGATCACCCATTTGTACTTTTCTCCCTGCTCGCCAGCTGTACCTTCTTCGGTAATATAACCGGCCTCCGGCAAAATTCTCCGAAGCTCGGCCACCAGCATCTGCTCGGCTGTTTTGTCCACGTAGGTAACCAGGCTCGCTTTACCTTTCAGCTCAATGTCTTCACTGGTAATTTTCGACCGTTCCTCGCGAATAAACTGTCCCGCTTTTTTCGCAATTACCCCAATCTGTCTGCAAATATCTTGCAAATCCATCTTTCTTTTTTGTTCGAAATTCGGTTAAAGCAAGGTGACTTCAAAATTTCCTTCGTTATTTATTTCTGAAAGTTTAACCGGGCACACCTGGTTGACCAGTTCGGGACGATAATCCGCTTCTACCCGGATGTAATTGTCAGTGAACCCCTTGAGACGTCCATTATCGTGTTCGTCTTCAAACAGCACCCGACGAACCTGCCCGGCATGTTGTTCGTAAAAAGCCCGCAATTTCTTCTCCGAAAGCATGATCAGCTGATGGGTCCGTCGCTTGCGTTCGTCCACCGGAACAACCGGTTTTATTTCCAAAGCCTTGGTGCCCGGCCTTTCGGAGTACGGGAAAGCATGTAATTGTGAGACATCCAGGCCTTTCACAAAGTTGTAACTGTCCAGAAAGAACGCTTCAGTTTCGCCATTGGTTCCGGCAATGATGTCAACACCAATGAAAGCATTGGGCAATACCGATTTAATTTTGTGCACCCGCTCGGCAAACAATTCGCGATTATATTTGCGTTGCATCAATTGCAATACATCGTTCGAACCCGACTGAAGGGGCAGGTGAAAATGAGGCATAATCCGCTTGGACGTGGCTACAAAATCGATGATTTCATCATTCAGCAAATTGGGTTCTACCGACGAAATACGGATGCGTTCCAGGCCGTCCACTTCATCCAGGCCGCGTAGCAGATCGATGAACTTCTCGTTAGTACTTTTCCCGAAATCACCAATATTCACGCCGGTCAGGATGATCTCTTTAATGCCTTGCGCAACGGTTTCGCGGGCCTCGGCCACGGTATTGCTGATTTTGTCGTTCCGGCTGCGGCCCCGCGCAAACGGGATGGTGCAGTACGTACAGAAATAGTCGCACCCGTCCTGAACTTTCAGGAAACTGCGGGTACGGTCGCCCCACGACACGGCATGAAAAAAATCCTTGTTCTTCTGTTGCGACTGAAGCAACACAAAAGTTTCGTTGCGCTTTTGTAGCCCGTTCATAAAATCAGTCATGCGAAACTTGGCATTGGTCCCCAAAATATAATCAACGCCTTTAATTTCCTTGATCGCATCAGCCTGCAATTGCGCATAACATCCGGTAACCACGACCACGGCATTGGGGTTTCGGCGGATGGCCTGCCGGATGATGTTGCGGCTTTTCTTGTCGCTTTCGGCAGTTACCGAACACGAGTTGACCACATACACATCGGCTTGTTCCTTAAAATCAACCCGCTCGAAGCCCATCACCTCGAAATGGCGGGCAATAGTTGAAGTTTCCGAAAAATTGAGTTTGCAACCCAATGTAAAGAAAGCTGCTTTTTTGCCTTTATAATCCATCTGTTCGTTCCCTTTGTTTTTGGCGCTGCAAAAATACAAAAAATTGACCGCTAAAAAGAAAGGACCTCAACTACATTAAGTTGAAGTCCCTGAAAAGTATCTGAAAATGAGTTCCGGCTACAACAGGTCGCTGGCCAGTTCAGCCAGATAGCTTCGCTCGCCTTTCACAAGGTTGACGTGCGAGAACAGTTCCTGCTTGCGCATTTTGTCGGTCATATAGGCCAACCCGTTCGATTTCATATCGAGGTAGGGCGAGTCGATTTGTTGCAGGTCGCCGGTAAAAACCATCTTGGTTCCCTCGCCAGCCCGCGTGATGATGGTTTTTATCTCGTGTGGTGTCAGGTTTTGGGCCTCATCCACAATAAAATACGAGTTCGACAGGCTTCGTCCCCGAATATAAGCCAACGGGGTAATTATCAGCCGCTCTTCCTTCAGCAGTTCATCAATTTTCTGATATTCCTGGCTTCGCGGGTTGAAGGCATGTTTGATCACACTCAGGTTATCAAAGAGCGGTTGCATATACGGGCTGATCTTTTCGGTGGCATCGCCGGGCAGGTAACCCAGGTCACGGTTGCTGAGGGCCACAATAGGGCGGGCCAACAAAATTTGCTCGTATAGTTTGTGCTGTTCCAGGGCAGCTGCCAACGCCAGCAGGGTTTTCCCTGTACCGGCTTTTCCGGTGAGCGACACCAGTTTGAGATCGGGATTCAGCAAAGCATTCAGGCTGAATGTTTGCTCGGCATTCCGAGGCTTAATGCCGTATGCCACCTTTTTTTCTACCCGCACCATACGTTGGGTGGCGCTATCGTAACGACCCAAAACGCTGGACTTGTTCCCTTTCAGAATGAAAAATTCATTTGGAATGGGCTGCTCTTTCAAGCCGGATTCGGCATAGGGAAATGCCCCTTCGTTGTACAGGGTATCGATCAGCTGATCGTTGAAGTTTTCCATCTCCATGATTGACTTCTCGAAAACCTGGGGATCCTTTATCTTATCATTCTCATAATCCTCGGCCAGAATGCCCAACGATTTTGCCTTCATCCGCAAGTTGATATCTTTCGAAACCAAAATAGTAGGACGCTTTGGATTCTCTTTGGTAATGTGTTCGGCTATAGCCAAAATCCGGTGATCCGGAATATCTTCCTTGAAGGATTGCTTCATCGTCTCGGAAAAAGGCTTCCCGGTGGCGATGATCAACTTACCCAGCTCGGTTCCCAATTGAATACCCCCATTAAACAATTTTTCACCAACAATATCGTCCAGGATGCGCACAAACTCGCGGGCCTGAAAGTTAATCGGGTCGTTCCCTTTTTTGAATTTATCGAGTTCCTCCAAAACTGTTAAAGGAATCACGATATCATTATCTTTGAACTGGTAAATGCAGTTGTGGTCGTGTAGTATAACATTGGTATCCAACACGAACGTTTTAGTGAGTTTTCGGCCTGCCATAGTAGTACGTTTTAGACTTTCTTAAATGTAGAAAAAAATAAGAGACCAATCCTGCATGTACTGTTAAAAGATGTTACTGTTTTATTGACAACCCGGCGCGGTTGTCATAACTATTTGAACAATAATGAAAAGCTATCAGGAAATTTTGAATTATTTATACAGCCAGTTGCCTATGTTTCAACGGACAGGAGCTGCTGCCTATAAGAATACGCTGGAGAACACGCTTGCGCTGGACGAAATGTACCGGTACCCGCACCGCGAATTTAAGTCCATCCACATTGCCGGCACCAACGGGAAAGGATCGGCCTCGCACATGATCGCTTCCGTTTTGCAGGAAGCCGGCTACCGGGTTGGGCTTTACACCTCGCCTCACCTGATCGATTTCCGGGAGCGCATCCGGGTAAACGGGGAAATGATTCCCGAGGAGGAAGTAGTAACCTTTGTGGAACACTTTCAACAAATAAACAAAATTGCCCGCCTCGAACCCTCCTTTTTTGAACTGACCGTGGCCATGGCCTTTGAATACTTCAGGAAATGCCGGGTGGATGTAGCAGTGATCGAAGTGGGGCTTGGCGGCCGGCTGGACTCGACCAACATCATCACCCCCGAAGTGTCGCTGATCACCAACATCAGCCTGGACCACACCAACCTGCTCGGCGAAACCCTTCCGGCCATTGCCAACGAAAAGGCTGGCATTATTAAACCCGGGGTGCCGGTGGTGGTTTCGGAAACCGATGAAAACTACCAGGCTGTTTTTGAGAACAAGGCCAACGAAACGAAAAGTCCAATCTATTTTGCCGACCAGGAATATTCGGCTGCCTATTCGATGTTTTTACCGGAAGGGTTGCAACTTTTCAATTTCAATAAAGGCAAAAAACCGGCTTTCCCCGAACTGAAAACGGATTTGCTCGGCAGCTACCAACGTAAAAACATCTCTGGAGTACTGAAAACACTGGAAATTCTTCGGGAAAAAGGCTGGCAAATCAGCCGGGATGATATTTACCGGGGATTGGCCGGTGTAAAGAAAAACACAGGGCTTCGCGGCCGTTGGGAAATTGTGAGCAACAATCCGTTGATCATTTGTGATACCGGGCACAACGAGGCCGGACTGAAACTGGTGATCGAACAGTTGCGCAATATGGCCTGGAAAAAACTGCACATGGTAATCGGCATGGTGAACGACAAAAATATCGACGGCGTTTTGGCCCTGCTACCACCCGAGGCCAGCTATTATTTCACCCAGGCGAACATTCCCCGGGCACTCGATGCAAAAATTTTAAAAGAAAAGGCCGAGGCGGCCGGTTTATCCGGAAAAGTAATCCCGCCGGTGAAAGAAGCTGTAAGTGAAGCCCGTAGAAATGCCGACGTGCACGATCTGATCTTTATCGGCGGCAGCACCTTTGTGGTGGCCGATTATTTTTCCTGAAAATTTTTTACGATTCTTTTGCACCGTAAAAAAAAGCGCCTATATTTGCAACGCCTTTCTGAAAAACAGGCAACGTTCTAAAGAAATCGGGCGGTTAGCTCAGCTGGTTCAGAGCATCTGGTTTACACCCAGAGGGTCGGGGGTTCGAATCCCTCACCGCCCACACAAATGGATTTCAAATGAAATCAAAAGGCAGTAAATCGTTGATTTACTGCCTTTTTTATTTTTTCTCATACCAAAAAAATCCAATTCCGGATCACTGCATATGAAAGCTATATCCAAATCGTTTCTCCCACTTCAATTTGGTATCTTAATTATTTTTTTCACCTAGATAATGTTTATTTCTCCGCTCCCCTTTCCGTTTGAGTACAGCGTTAACAAAGGAATGTAGTTAGTCGTTTCCAACCGCATTGAAACAATCGCCAGCCATTGGCAACAACACGCCATCCCGCTGACGAAACGGCATACTGAGACTGAGTCTTCCTCACACTTCCAATCCTCTAAATATCAAGCACAAGTGATGCATGAGATTAAATTTGTTTCGATCATATTGAACCTCGATTTCTAATCTCAGTTATTGAACAGGTTTCCTATTTTAACACGAAATTTATTGCTACTTTAGTTTTTACAATCTCGTATTCAGGATAAAAAAAATGACAAAAGAAATCAACAAAATACTTACCGTTTTTTTATTAATATTTTCCTTTCAGAACGGCTTTTCAAAAGATAAATACTTGATTGGTTTTTCGCAATGCGCACAGCATGCAGATTGGCGGC
The DNA here is from genome assembly GCF_025907915.1 of Gaoshiqia sediminis. Lineage (GTDB taxonomy): Bacteria > Bacteroidota > Bacteroidia > Bacteroidales > Prolixibacteraceae > Gaoshiqia > Gaoshiqia sediminis. The sequence continues at coordinate 30,486 of NZ_JAPAAF010000037.1, read as the reverse complement.
AAAACATGGAAGCAGAAATGGAACGTGAATTAATGTTTCATGATGACCTATCCCTGGTTATTAAACAGGCATACGATGATGCCAACCTTCAGGTGCAACAAATTAATGAACTGATGGAAATGGGAATAGATCTGTTAATCGTATCTCCATATCAGATCAGTCCTGTACAACCGGTTATTGAAGAAGTTTATAGGAAGGGTATCCCTGTGGTTTTCGTCGATAGGAAAATTGATTCTGATTTTTACAGTGCTTATGTCGGCGGAAATAATTATGAAATTGGTGAAGTGGCTGCAAATTACATTGCCAACAGACTGGCAAATACGGGTAAGATTGTTGAGATAATGGGCGGTTTAAATTCGTCACCAGCAATAGAAAGAACATTAGGATTTAATCAAACCCTTGAGAATTATCCTGAGATACAAAACATTGATAAAATAAATACAAATGAATCTCTTGAGGTTATTTCTGATAAACTACCAGAGATAATTAAGAAAGACAGTAATATTAAAGCCATCTTCGCTTTTAATGATGATTTTGCGAAGATTGCGAGTACGGTTATTTCAAAATCATCTTTGGGAAAAGAGGTCTTGATTGTAGGGGTTGATGGGTTACCGAACGAAGGAGGTGGAATAGAAATGGTTGAAGAAGGTATACTTTCTGCGACTTTAATTTATCCAACAGGAGGGAAAGAAGCCATTGAAATAGCATCAAAAATTCTGCATGGCGAACCTTATGAAAAAGAAAATCTATTAGCTACCACCCTTGTTGATCCTACCAATGTTGATATAATCAGGAAACAGTTTGATAAAATTAATTCCCTGCAATCTGACATTTCCAAATCTCAGAACATGCTGCTCACCCTTGGAGAAAGGTATAAAGTCCAACAGTTCATGCTGTATTTTATTACCGGTACTTTCCTGCTTGTAATCCTGTTAATGTTCCTGCTTTTTCGTTCATTTAACAAATTGAAAGATGCCAATCACAACCTGGAGAGACAAAAAGAAGAATTAAAAACCCTGTCGGACAAACTGGAGAAAGTGACACAGGAAAAACTTAGGTTTTTTACAAATATATCGCATGAGTTCAGAACCCCGCTAACGCTGATTGTTGGACCTCTCGAGGATCTTCTTAAGTCATCAGGATTGCCGGACGATATTCGAAAGCGAGTTGGTTTGATGCATAAGAACGCACTTCGTTTGCTTCAAATGATCAACCAACTCATGGACTTCCGAAAAATAGAAAATGCTAAAATGAGGCTTCAGGCTGGTAATTATAATTTGGTTGATTTTCTTAACGAGGTTCGTGAATCATTTTTGCCACTTGCTGATAATAAACAGATCAATTTGATTTTTGATACCGATTTGCAAGAACTTATGGCATGGTTTGACTGGGACAAGTTGGATAAGGTTGTATTCAATCTTCTTTCCAACGCATTTAAATTCACTCCTGAAAAAGGTACGATTCAAATAAAACTCCGAAAAGAAAATCCGATCGTAAAATCACTGTGGGACGAAGAACTGGTTATCGAAATTACCGATAACGGGAAAGGAATTTCTCCCAAACATATCAATCATATTTTCGACCGTTTTTACCAGGTTGAAAAATCTGATAATTTTAAAGGAACAGGCCTTGGACTGGCTTTGTCGAAAGAATTCGTTGAACTGCATCATGGAAGAATAAATGTTGAAAGTGCAGAAGGCAAAAAAACAACTTTTACAGTAAAACTTCCACTGGGAGATGCGCATTTAAACCGGGATGAAAAAGTGTCAGATGACGTTCAAAAACCAATAATGCATGAACAACTGGTTTATAATAAAATTTACCTAAATCCAGAAATTGCCGATAGGGAAACAGGAAAAGAAACAGTTTCATCAGAACGACCAAGAATTCTGTTGGTTGAAGATGATCGTGAAGTCCGTTCGTACATCAGAGAATGCTTAGAGGAAAGCTATGAAATTCTGGAAGCCCCAAATGGGAAGGTTGCCTTAAAAATGATTGAAGAGGAAGAGCCGGATTTAATTGTGAGCGATATAATGATGCCTGAGATGGATGGTCTCGAACTAACCCACCAGCTTAAAAATGATCTGAAAACCTGCCACATTCCAATCATTTTATTATCGGCAAAATCCTCGCTGGAACAAAGATTAGAGGGACTTGAGGAAGGAGCAGATTCTTACATTCCGAAACCATTTAGCAAAGATCATTTACAAATTAGGATTAGAAAATTGCTTGAGCTTCGTGTAAAAATTCACGAACGATATAAAAGCCAACACTTTATCGACGAGGTACCCAATGATATCTCAAGACTGGACAAAAAATTTCTTAACAGAGTATCAAAGATTGTAGAAGACAATCTTCAAAAAGATGAATTTACGGTAGAAGAACTCAGTGATTTGGTAGGTTTATCGAGGGTGCAAATTTATCGAAAGATCAAGAAACTTACCGGAATGTCAGTGAGTGAATATGTCCGTATGGTGAAACTCAAAGCATCCCTTGAATTGATTAGAACGAGTGGTAAAAGTATGTCAGAAATCGCTTACGAAGTTGGATTCTCTTCCCCTTCTTACTTTGCACAGTGCTTTAAAAAACAGTTTGGTATTTCGCCATCCGATTACGCAAAAAAATAGCCCGATGTAAGAATCGGGCTGCAGGATCTGGCTAAACTAACAAAACTATGGTTCCCAAATGGATTTTAAACTCCAAACTTCGCACTTTTGAAGTTTCATGCTTCCATTCTTTGCAAACAGTTCAACTTTATTATAGGGCTCTGTGGGAAAAACGATATCAGTAAACACGAGTAATCCACCGTCAACAAATACTTCCACCGAAGCTTCATCAATAAATAAATGGATCTCCATTGTCTCACCGGCTCTGTATTCTGCGGAATGTTTTCCTGCAAAATTATCAGAAAATGAATCAAGGCCACCATTTGAGCGATCGGTATAAAACATACTTTCAGTAGACAAATATCCAATTTTAAAGTCCTCACCTCGGTTGTTTTTTAACACTATACCAAACTCTTCAGGGCCATCATTTTGTGAATCGTTTTTTAGCTGAAAACTGAATTTCATCTCCGAACGCATGGGCTCAATATTCGCAGTTTCAAGTTGAATTTGTCCGGAAACGACCTGTGACGGTAGCTCGATTCCTTCATCCCTGATTATTTCGAGTTCGGTTACGGGAACTGAAGTCAAAACATACTCATTATTCACCTTTTCCAGTATCAACTCACGAGGGATGGTTGTGGCGCTACGCCATTTTTCGGTAGGCACCGCGGTAGCATAGCTCCAATTGCTCATCCAGCCAATAAACAGACGACGTCCATCCGCTTCCGGAATATCACTCCAGGTCACCCCGGCATAGTTATCCCTACCGTAGTCCAGCCATTTTGTTTCGGATTGTTCTGTCGTAAATTCGCTGCCGTCAAAGTCACCAAGAAAATACTGGGTTGCTGATCCTCCATTAGGTCCTCCAGGATTAATGCTTACCAGCAATACCCACACGTTTTCATCCGACCCTTTGACTTTCATTTCAAACAGATCCGGGCACTCCCACACGCCACCATGTGCACCAAGACTACTTCCAAATTCACTTTCCTTTGTCCAATCAATCAAATTTGGTGAAGAATAAAATTCAACACGATCCTGTACCGCCAATGTCATGATCCACTTTTCTGAGTCTGCAAACCAAGTAACCTTGGGATCCCTGAAATCTCTGATTCCTGGATTTTTAAGCACAGGATTATTCGCATATTTGATCCAGGTTCTTCCTTTATCCTGACTATAGGCAACACCTTGAGACTGGAAATCATTTCGCCCTGCTTCTTCGTCCTCTCTGTTATGGATCGTGTAAATGGCCACGAGAGGAGGCTTATTGGCTGAGCCCAACCCTGAGGTATTCTTCCAATCAACAACTGCACTTCCGGAAAAAATCATCCCCAAAGAGTCAGGATACAAAGCAACAGGCTGATGTTGCCAATGAACCAGGTCCCTACTTATGGCATGCCCCCAGTGCATCGGTCCCCATACATTGTCATCAGGATAATGTTGATAAAATAAGTGATACTCTCCGTCATAATAAACCATTCCGTTGGGATCATTCATCCACATTTTTTCCGGAGAGAAGTGGAACTGAGGGCGGTATTTTTCAGCATAAAATTTTTGCTGCTGGTCATTTATTCCCTTTTGCTCTTTAGTGGTGCAGCTAATTACCACTAAGGCGAAAATTAGGATTAGTGTTATTCTCATTGATTATTGTTTAAATTGTTTATATCCGGTTGTTCTACTTTCGCTTACATTAAGTTCAGCTTGAGGTTAATTGGGTTCACCATTTAAAAGTCAGTTTGATTACTACTACTTTTAAGCCCCCAAAGCATTAATTCTTTCAAGAGAATATTCCCACCTTCAGAAAAGAGCTCCACTTCATTACTGTTCTCAAATTCCGGGAAAATACGTGTTGTAAAAGCATCTTTACCGTTAATGAAGCCTTCCACCACCGAGCCATCGATAAACAGGTGCAATTCAACCGGTTCATTTTTGTTGAGCTTGTAGTCTCCCGATTCCATTTTTTTGTATATCTGTTCGTTTTTGCTTGAGTGTGTCAAATCAACCAGCAGTTTGTCATTTTTGAGATCGAAACAGATCGGCGTTACTTCCCCGTTCTCCGCGTTCTTGCCTATATTAAACCCAAAACGTTCGCAATTTTGAGGAACGATTTTGGCTATAATTTCCAACTGATGCTTTCCGGTTGAAACAACCAGGTTTTTCCCGGGGGTTATTTCCTGTTCGGGGAAGGAAGTTTGATCTTTCCTCAATTTTTGGATCGCCGGATGCGGTTGTTGGTAAATCTTTCCATTCACCAAATCCCAGGTACGCGGGATGCTGTATAGATGTGTCCAGCCCTGCTTCATTTGCATTTCCGCCGGGATAAGATCGGGGATGATTGCGATGGCCGTGGTTTGACCGTCTTCGTCCAGGGCAACTGATGGCGAAAGCATGCGATTGATTACTTCAAGCTTTTGCGGTTTTTTATGATCGGGAACAAAATGATAGTTGACAAAATCACCAACCCAATAAATGGCTACTGCCGGTTTTCCGTCATAGGGGATTGGATTCACAGAAAGAATATACTTTCCGTTCATTTTCCAGAAAACAGGCATTTCCCAAAATATGCCCGAACCGTCATTGGCGGGATCACCTGTAAACAAGGGATGTAAATACTCCCAATTCTTCAGGTCGGAAGATTGGTAAAGCAATACAGTCCCTTTTTTCACATCTTCTTCTATGCCAAAACCAACGATCATATACCAGGTATCGTTTTCCTTCCACACATAAGGATCACGAAAATCTTTTCGTGTATATTGTTGCGGAGGTCCGTCAACCACCGGGTTCCCATTGTACTTCTCCCATTCAATCAAGCTGCTGTCCTTCGGAAACGCCAGGCACATTCCATTCGGTCCGCCATTGCCACCGGTGTACATGATTGCGGGGGTTCCCGAATCATCAATCACCGCGTGTCCCGACCAGATCCCCAGCTGGTCGTAGCCCGGCTCCGGGGTGAGGACAGGGCGATGTTCCGTCCACTGCATCAAATCAGGACTGCTGAAATGTCCCCAGTTGATTTGGCCCAGATAGACATTGTTCCCATTTTTTTGGTTGAAAATGTGGTATTTCCCTTTATAATAGATTAGTCCGTGTGTTTCATTGGTCCAGTTTGCTGCCGGGAGAATATGGTATTTTGGGCGGTTGAAATCACCTTCAAACCGTATCTCCGGTATCGCCAGGCTAGGGCTGTTTTCAACCAGTAATTCAATTTCTTTCTTGTTCAGATCACTTTCCGAAAGCGCCCTATTCCAAACCTTTACCTCATCAATAATCCCATTGATATAAGTAACCGGGAAAATATGGATCTTCTTTTCGCGTGTATCCCGTCCGATCAAAATGCTCGTAAATGAATCTGGCGTTTTAAATGACTCGCCACCCGCGAATACGAGTCTTTCTCCATTCAGGAAAAGGACTACCTTATTATCTGAGACACTTAAAATAACATTTAGCCACTTAAATCTCTCCATTTTGGTGTTGGAAGGATACCAGGATATTTTTCCATCGTTACAAACCGAAATCATAGGTTCGCCAAACTGATTGATGCAAGCTGAAATCCAGTTTGCCGAATCCTGTTCTATAGCGAAAAATCCGGCAGTGTCGGTTGGATAAGTTTCAAGAGCAAACCAGCCTTCAAGAGAAACAGGAGCTGAGACCTCATTGAGGAATTTAGCATTTATGAAAGTAGAATACCCATCGGTGCGAAGGCCTGTTCCACTTATACCTGCAACAAATTCAGCGCTTGTTTTAAATGACCGAATAACGGAATATTGACCGGAAACTGTCTCCATGGTTTCAGTCTGCAAATTCTCTTCAAAAGACCAGCTAGCGTCGTACTTTTCCTGGGAGGTACATGCGCAAAAAAGAAAAAAAGATAGCCCAATGAATATGGATTTTATTTTCACTCTCATTTTATCAGATTTTAGCGGGGAACGTTGATTCGAAAGTCAGTAAGTAGCCCATTTCAGGAAAGATTTTCCATGAAAGAAAAACGCCACAAAAATGAAAAGAGACTGGCTAATTTGATTTTTAGTCAGCCTCTCTTCTACTTTCTCAAACTTGAAATTTATTTTGCTAATAAATAATCAATACTGTTTTTATATATCTTTTGCACGTTACTTAACCAGGGATTATCGCGATCATCATTCATACTCCATTCCATACCACCAATTCCAATTGTGATAATATAGCCTTCGAACCTGCCAGATGGATTCCAGACAATAATACCTGCAAAACCCTGACCGCCTACTGCCCAATCCCATGCGGCAATTGGTTCGGCATCGTAGCGTGAATTGAACGTGTTATAAGGCGAAGTGGTGATCGATCCCAAATTCCATAACGCATTATGGTCTTCTTTATATCCCGCATCGATTACGTAGGCCATATTCGGGGCGTAGAAGTCCAAACCGGCCGAGATAATATTAGAAACTGGCGAACCTGTAAACCCAACCCCCCAGGTATCAGGGTTACTACCTCCTGCTCCGGTTCCGATAATATTTCTTAGCCCGGAGTTATCCCGGCCCAATTCTTCAACGAGCCCGGTTCCCAATAAGCCAGCTACGATTTTACCACCTTGGACATAAAATTTAGAAAGCACATTTAAATTATCCAACAAGGCGGCCGGTTGAGCCGATGAACCGACGTTATCATATACATATAGAATAACATTAACACCATCTAATGCTTCATCTGATAAATCAGCATAGGAAATGTACACAAAATCACTTCCATAAGTTGCTTCTGTCCATTGGGCAGCAGCCTTCGCATCATCATCAGTTATTTCTGCAATTGTTGCACCATCCCCCAGAAAAGCGACTTTTGAAGGCAATAAAGTCGCATAGATTGTATAAGTTCTTTCTGAGACAGCATTACTCACAACCACCTGAAAAGGGGTCGTTAAATCAAGGCTCGATCCGCTTGCAGGCGTTACCGTCGCTCCTTCCGGGGCAGAAGCCTCAAATGCCACAGAACTTAAATCGGTACCCCCTGGCAGACTGATATTTATTGAACCGGACAAATGATCAATTTCAGCGCTTTTGCTATTGATGGTAACACTTTCCACTATATCAAGAACCTTGGGCCCGTCCATATAGTTTTCGCGTTCATTGCAGGATTGTAGTCCTAAGATAAGGACTACAACCGCTACTATATTTACATAAACTAATCTCTTCATTATATTGAATTTTAGTCATTTAAATAGTCGATAATATTCAAGGTAAGCAATTCTATATTACCTTGATAATCGTTGACTCTTCCTTCATTTGAGTCAAATTCATAACCAATAATGGTATTTTCAAGCGTAATTATTCGTCCGGCAAAATCTGTGGGGATATTCATGTCGAAGTTTGCATCCAACGATCCGGTTGTCGGTAAAAACTCTACAGCTCCATATCCAAAAGCATCGCCGATATGACGCAATGTTCCAAGTTTAACCGCGTTTACTGCTTGTTCGAACAGGAGAGCTGCATCTTGTCCACAACATCCGGGTGACAGAATACCATCCATGTGTTGCCACCAGATCAATCTTGCCTCCCGGGTACCGGCGTTGTTTAAATAAAGTTCCCCATCGCCTGCAAATGTCAAACCATTAAATATCGGGTGTCCCCTTCGGTCACCGGAATTGTTGGCATCTCTAACGCCTAATCCCCAAATATCATCTGCCGGTTTATCGTAATCGACACAACCGCCAACACCAGCACAGCCAAATTCAGTATACATATAGTTTCCTAATCCCCTTGGAGCACTATAATCTGCAGGCATACGACCTAAAACATGAATGAATGAAGTAGGATCTCCTGCCAAGAGTAAGTTTCCACCTCCTCTAGCCCAATTTGTTATTGCAGTAGCCTGAGATGCCCCAGGTTGTAATTCGGCTGGCAATAGTGTCATAACATTATCATTTGTTGCAAAATATTGCGTACCGGAAGTAAGTGGGGTCAAATAATATAACATAGCAACATTCGTATTCGCCAAAGCTTCTTCAGTAACATTTGCAATTTTGATATATGCAAAGTCATCAGGATATTGAGCTTTTAAATATTGCGCTGCTGCTTTCGCATCATCATCTTCAAGGGTATTTATACAATCAGCTTCTCCTAAAAAGACTACTTTTTGAGTAGATTCCTTCGCCGATATAGTTACCTGGTATTCTGTCGTTAAACCTTCCAAATTGGTAACAGTATAAGTTACTGCTCCCTGGCTGAAATCCTGAGCTACACCCGAAACCGGAGATACTGTTAACTCATCATTTAGTGTAATTACCGGAGAAATAGAAGTTAAATCTGATCCTGCAGGAAGAATAACAGTAATTGTTGATGCATCATTATCGATAACACCAGTCACGGCGCAAACATCCTCCGAGGTTGCAAAAACATCAATTACTGGAGCTGCCAGTTGTGATACAGTTACCAGATAGGATTTACCGGTAAATCCGTCATTCGATAGAACTGTAAATTTGACTGGATTGGTAAAATCTTGAGCTATACCTGATTGCGGAGACGATGTGGTACCTCCTGGTATGGTATATGAAGGTGTTAATGCTTTCATATTTTCCTGGCTGCCAACTGTAATGTCAATTGTACCATTTACCTGGTCAATAACGCCAACATAATCACCTATCGAAAAGGTCATGATCATTGGATCTCCGTAAGCTGCTATCGTAACAGTATATTCTCTGGTTATCCCATTATTCGCAACCTTAAATACGACAGGGCCAGCGGAAAAATCAGCTGTACTTCCTGAAGCAGGATCTACGGTAGCCCCTTCAGGAAGTGTGATATTAACGACTACAGAACTAATATCAGTTCCCGCTGGTAAAGTTAAATTCACCGCTCCATTCGTTTGATCAATCGTTGCCTTTTGACCATTAGCTTCGAAGGATCTCATAATGGAATAAGTATAATCCGGTACCAGGTCATTAAATTTCACGTCATTTTCACAGCTGGTGAATAATGTCACAATGATCCCTAAAAAAAGAACAGGAATCCATCTGCTAATATTTTTAATTGTGCTTTTCATTTTATCGTTTCTTTTTAATGTTCGTAAATAGTTAATTATGTATAATCAGCGGTTAATAGCCTGATCTTTGTTTGTAAACACCACCTGATGCATCAATTTCAATTTGTGGTATCGGTAAATATTCATCTCTTCCGGAGGTGAATGATGCTCCTGCGTAATAACTCCTTTTGGCACTTTCTTTAAACATGTAGTCATTTAACCAACTCGCAGCAATGCCCCACCGAACCAAATCATAAAAGTGATGCCCTTCATTATGCAGCTCTAAACGACGTTCCATTCGTAATGCCTTTCTGGCATAGTCCTGAGTTACATCTGCAGGATACAGGGCAATGGAGTAATTAGCTGCGTCTTGAGAAGGGATGTTAAAATCATAAACTCTGGGCGAATTTTTTGCTCTGGAGCGAATTTGATTAATGATAGTCATTCCGGTAGCAACATCACCTAATTCTATTGCAGCTTCAGCTTTCCATAAAAGGACATCGCTAAACTTAATTATTGGGAAATCCAGTGCCCCTTTAGCCCAGGGAAAACCACCTGACGCCCTTAAATCGGAATAAGGATCAATTTGATATTTCTTTACGACATAGTATCCGTACGTTGGTAAATCTCTGTTCCAGTTAACCTGCATGGGCATGTTTTGCCAATGCTTCCAGGTTATAGTTGGTCTACCGATAGAGTGATCCAATCTTGGGTCAACAGGTGTTGTCGTATCATCGTATGCCAAATCAGAGCTATTATATGAATCCAATAGTGGCAATCCATCCGAACCAACTTTAAATGCGTTTACAACATTTTGTGACGGTTTATGAAAATCGTCTCCATTTAAATAGGGGTGATTTGTATCATCAGACGGGGAATCAGGAGAATTTATCAGATCTCCAAAATTTAAATTTCCGTACTCCGATCCATCATTTACAGAATACTGGATGGCAAATACATTTTCAGAATTACCATATCCAGGTGTTGAATAGAGTTTTTCGAGGTCATCAACCAAATCATATGGCCCGGCTATTACCTTGTCTGCATTGGTAATAACCTCACTCCATTGTTTCTGAAATAATTTAGCCTTGGCCAGGAAGGCATAAGCAACCAGTTTGTTTACCCGTCCTAAATCCGCTTGGGTTTCGGGCAACACAGGAATCGCTGCATTTAGGTCATTCTCAATTTTTCCCCATAAAAAGGCTGTATCAAAAGAGTTTTCCACACTGGCAACGCTTTCAACCGGTGTGTTTTCATCGATATAGGCGAAGGATCCAAAATTTTTCATCAATTCGAAATAGAAATGGGCCCTCAGCACTTTCAATTCGGCTATTCTTAATTCTTTTTGGGAAAAATCAGAAGTGTTATTCAGGACAATTATTGCATTATTTATCCTGAAGATTCCAAAATAGAGTGCACGCCACAAATTGTAAGCATTCTCGGACGAAGGAAAAACCTGGTGTATTTCCAATGCATGCATACCGCCGCCTGGATTATCACCAACACCTCCGCCGCCTTTATAGGCGTCTCCACTTCGAATATCCGAGAAACACCAATTAGAAGGTGCGTGGTCAAAAGGCCAGTTATCCCTAAACTCCCCTGTGTTAAACCGATAATCTAATCCACTGTAAGCACTCACAACAAGTTGTTCCGGGTCCAGATTATCTTCAGAAACTACATTTTCCGGAGCTACATCCAAAAAGTCTGATTGGCATGCAGCAAGCAGTGATACTGCAATTGCTATTATTAGTAATTTTTTCATCTCGTTAAAATTGTAGGTTAAGTCCGAAACTATAAGTTTTAGTATGGGGATACACGCCCATGCCTGCAATACCAATACCGGTTCTGCTAAGCCCTGGTACTTCGTAGTCAAATCCCGTAAAAGAGGTTATGGTCATCAGATTTTCCGCCTGTATGTAGACTTTCCCCGATTCCAATCCTATCTTCTTAAAAAAGCTGTCCGCCTTGGCGGTGAAGTTGTACCCAATATTTACACTCTTAAGCCTGAAGTATGAACCGTCTTCGACGAAATAAGTAGAAGCTCGTTTCTGATCGTTAACATCTGAGGTACTTAATGCCGGTATAAGAGAGTTAGCGTTATTTACAGCCCAGGCATCTAAGGTGTTTCTCCCGTGGTTAAAGCCAAAATAGGGAAAGTCGAGCATTTCGCGTTGGGCATTATACATATCGTTACCCTGTCTTCCATCGAAGAACACATTAAAATCCCAATTTTTATATCCGGCGTATAAACTTATTCCATACATAAAATCGGGATGCGGATTTCCGATAATGGTCCTGTCATCTTGATTAATCACACCATCCCCATTCAGATCCCTGTATCTGATGTTACCTAATGCCTTTCCCGGTTGGGCTGCATGTACGGCCACTTCTTCCGGGGTTCTGAAAATACCGTCAGCAACATATCCAAAGTAAGACCCGATTGGGTGACCAACACCTGTGTAAGACACCCCATTTAGGATGAAGTTGTCTGAGTTGTTAAGCTTTGTTACTTCGTTCTCATAAGCTGAAAAAGTAAGGTCTGCCCCATAGGTAAATTTATTTCGAGGAGAAGATTTATAGCCTACAACCACATCTATCCCTTTATTGGTCATGTCGCCCGCGTTGAAAAATAAAGTTTTTCCCGCCTCACCTAATACCGATGGCTGAATGATCTGTAATAACAAATCTGATGTTTTCTTTTCGTATAAGTCGATAACTAAGTTTATCTTGCTGTCGAATAAACTAGCATCCAACCCCAGATTGGTTTGATACGACTGTTCCCATTTCAGATCCGGATTACCAACTTGGTTTGGCGATACTCCTAAATCAATTTCGCCACTTCCATTGCCGTTCAAATCATAGTTACTATTTTCAATTGCCTGCTGGTAAATCGAATATTGCGCGTATTCAAGAATATCCGCGTTTCCGTTGGCTCCCCATGAAGCTCTGAGCTTTAAGTTATTTACTTTGGCATTATTCTTCAGGAAATTTTCATTACTTAGGGTCCAGCCAATTGATGCTGTCGGGAATACCGCATATCTGTTATTGCGGCCAAAACGTGAAGATCCGTCCCGTCGAATACTGGCAGATAGGTAATATTTGTCTTTATAGTCGTAAGATGTTTTTGCAAACATCGATTCTCTACGACTGTCTGCGCCTATGCCATAGGCATCCAGATTACTGTTATCGGCCAGAATATCATAAGCTTCGACGTTTTCAAAGTCGACCTCAGTACCATAGGGAACCTGAATACGATAATAGCTGTTATCCTGATTTTTCCAATATACTTCATGGCCAACAAACGCGTTTAATGAATGTACACCAAATTCGCGACTATAGGTTAGCAGATTTGTGAAGATGTAGGTGTCCGTATTGTTCCTGTTTCGAGCATACCGTGCAACTTCCTCGCCATTCGAAAGGTAGACCAGGTTTCCTAAAATACTTCCGTTTTGATTAAAAGCTTCTGTTTGCTCATCAAACTTAAAACGATTATTGTCAAAATTGAACTTGGTGCTGAACTTCAACTCTCCAATAATTTCGAGATCAGCGTATACATTGCCAAATGTCCTCCATGTTTTTTGAGTGTTATTCCTGTTTATATATAAAATCGCCAGAGGATTCCATTTATCCTGAAGCCCTGCTCCAACGGGGCCTCCCCAGGTTCCGTCTTCCGCTTTTAGCGGAATTAACGGATTTTGCAACAAGGCGTCTTCCATCGAATTTCCTTTTACTTCCTGGAAATTTGCCACTGTAAGATTCTCACCGATTGTCAGTTTATCGTTAAACAATTTAACGCTGCTGTTTAACCTGAAGTTTTTGCGTTCGTAATACGTATACTCGACTAATCCATCGTCCTTCGTATATCCTAAACCCATAAATACTTTCCACCGTTTGTTACCATAAGAGTATCCCAGGTCGGTAGTTGTAGAAACGGAGTTTTTCAAAATAACATCAATCCAATTTGTATTAGATAATCTCAGGTTATTGTCTGCATCTAAAAACTCAGGTAAAGGTGTTCCGGGCGTATAAGTAAAGCTGCCTGCTGTTACAGGGACGTTCCCTTGGGCTATATATCTTACATCTAACCATTCCTGGGCATCTAACACGCTGAAATTGTCACGTACCGTGTTCAATGTCACCCGACTGTCCAACGTAATTTTATGTGCTCCGGTTTTAGCTTGTTTAGTTGTAACAATAATAACACCTCTTGCTGCTTCGGTTCCGTAAATACCTGCTGAGGCAGCATCTTTTAGTACCTGAATACTTTCAATATCATTGGGGTTTAAACCTGCCGGTGATGTTGTTTGAACACCATCGATAACCCAAAGCGGACCTGTTCCTCCAAATACAGATGTTAAACCACGTATCGAGATTTGGGTATCATTACCTCCCGGTACTCCTGACGATGTCAGCGTTAAGCCAGGCACCTTCGACTGTAGCTTTGATACGACGTTTGGAGTTGATACCTGGCCTAAATCTTCGGTTTTGACAATGGAAATTGCCCCGGTGATATCTGCTTTTTTCTCAACTGCGTACCCCGTGACAACCACTTCTTCCAGTTGTTCGGTGTCTTCTTCTAGAATAAAGTCATAAACACTTTCTGCACCAACCACTTGTGATGCATCATTGAAGCCAATAAAAGAAACAATCAACATATCCCCCTGATTGGCCTGGATTTGATATTTACCATCAAAATCCGTAATTGTCCCGTTCGTCGTCCCTTTTACTACAATAGTCGCACCGGGTAATGGTTCTCCATCACCTGACTTTATTGTTCCGGAAATGGTGCGTTGTTGTGCAAAAGATAAAAGCGAACTAAAGACCATTAAAATAAAACAAAAGCTTTTCATTGCATTTTTCATATTAATTATCATTAGTTAGTTCGTAAATAGTAACGTCTGCTGTTGCGGTTCCGCCGTTAACAAACATATCGACGCCGGTTGCGTTGGCAAGTGTTGGGAAAAAACGTCCGGTAAAATGTGCTTTGTCATCCATGAATACTTCTAATACCGATCCATCTACAAAGACACGTACATGAATTGTAGCCCCTTGAGTGATGGCATAATTACCTGTTCTGACATCTTTCCGAACCTTTGAGCTCAGTGACGATTTTGAAGCGTCTACACCCCACTTCTGGGTAGCAAAGTTGTAGTAAACTTTATACTCTTCTTGGCCATCAGGTGATTTGCCGAAGATAAAGCCAACCTGGTCAGCATCGCCGGTATTGATTGTTGCGTCGACTTCAAAATGACGACCATTATAGTTGTTGAAATAATTCGTTCCGCCAATTTCTAATGTCAGGTTGTTGAATGTACTTTGAGTTCCTCTGAGTCCCTCTAAATTTGGGTGAGGTTTAATTAAAATGGTGTTGTCAGCATCCAATCCCCATACCTGCGGCACACTGAATAAATTAGCCCACCCTTGCTCCATTTGAAACGTAGCATCTACCTCGTCAGGAATAATACCGATGGCTGTTATCCGGCCTTGTGCATCTTTTGTAACTGTTGGAGATAGAAAGCCATTAACGACTTCTAAGTTTTTTGGTTGTTCAAAATCGGGTGTGAAAACGCCATTTTCAAACTGTCCAATCCAATAAGTTGTAATTGCCGGAGTATCATCAGGAGTTTTTTGAACTAACAGCATTTCTTTTCCGTTAGGAAACTCGTATAAAACAGGCATTTCCCAGAATTGTCCTTCGCCTTCATTTTTTTGCCCTTGATAGGCAATCCCTTCATAGTTCCAATTTTTAAAATCTTGACTTTTATAATAGACTACGTTACCACCAATTGATGATATTCCACTACCGACTATCATATGATACATACCATCTTTCTCCCACACATAAGGATCTCTAAAATCCATATTTACACTAGGAGGTGCTTGAGAAATTACAGGGTTGTATGAATCTTTATGAAGTGTCTGATAATTGTTTGCTGATGTTGCGGTGCCAATGCCTGCTTTTACTCCGTCAACACCTGTATAGACTACTGCAGGTGTCCCGTCCTTCAAAATAATGGAACAGCCAGACCATATACCCACCTGGTCCCACCCCTCATCGGGCCATAAAACGGCATTTTGTTCGTCCCAATTCACTAAATCAGAACTCGTGAAGTGCCCCCAGTTTTGTTGAGCAATCCCCAGAAAAACGTCATTCTTTTGGTAAAACATATGGTATTTATTTTGATGATATATAAGTCCGTAAGACTCATTTGCCCATCCATATTCAGGGACAGCATGGTAGACAGGACGATTAGTATCATCTGAATAATCAATGTTAATTTGATAAGATACTGCTGACGGCGGGGTATACTTGCCATACTCGGAATCGGCAATCTCCTGAGATAACTGCCCTGAATAGATCAACAACTCATCAATAGCTCCTGAAAAATAGTCAACATCATAAATGCCAATCTTCTCACCACTCGTGTTTTTACCAATACTAAAAGGAGTGGTTCCCACTGGCCATGATATGTTACCGACTGGAATAGTGGTGTTTATAACAATTCTACTATTGATAAAAACTTTTATTAGTCTGCTCTTTGGACTGATACCTACCATGATAAAGCTCCACATGTCTCTTGGTAAACTTTCGGATGTAACATGTTCATACTTAATGCCACTCAGATAGTACTGGATTACAATTTGACCAAAGCGATTTATGCCGACCATAATACCTGTATTTGATCCTTCAGAAGTCATTGCTAACATGGCTGCGGTACCAATAGGATATGATTTCGGTGAAGCCCATAAAGACAAGCAAAACTGGCTGCCGGGAAGTATGTTGCTTGGTATGTTTCCGGGAATCTGACTGGATAACCCATCAAAAAATAATGCATTGCTTTTTACACCAGGCATTCTGTTAACGCTGTTACCTAATATCTCGTAACTGTTATTTGTAATTGATTCAACTGTGGTAGTGCCGGTAGTTTCATTAAATTCAAAAGCGACAATCTCTTTGATGGTTTCAACCGGAGGAATTACCGGAGGACCAGGCTCATCATTTTTACCACACGATAATGTGAGACTAACGAAAAATGCTAAATAGAATTTATTAATTAGTTTCATGATATATTAAGAGTTAGGTACTATCATTTTAACTTTTGGATCATTGTACGCGATCTCGGTTAGAGCAGGACTATTAAAGCCACCTGGATCATCATTGTTTTAAATTTCGATTAGTTACCCGATAAAATCCCATTGATTTCATCCATATCATATTTCGGTGTGGCGCCGGATTTTGTTGCAACAAAAGCTCCTGTTGCGCAGGCAAAAGCCAGAGATTCTTCCGGTGTTTTATCATTTACCAGTGAAGACACCAACCCTGCTAAAAATGCATCGCCCGCCCCAACGGTATCTACGGCTTTAACTTTAAATCCGGGATGTTCGTAAAATTTATTATCATAATACAGAAGCGCTCCGTTTTCACCTTTTGTAACACAAACCATTTGTACGTTGTAGTGCGATACGAACCACTTGATCAGGCTTCTTTCGTCGTATTTATGTTTGTTGTACCATTGAGCAAACACAAAGAGTTCATCATCATTCAATTTTACAATGTCGGCTTTCCTCAAGAGAGATTCCGTAACTAATTGTTCATCATGGGGTTTGCGAAAATTTACATCAATAAGCTTAATTCCGCTATAATCCAACAAAAACATAATAGTTTCACGTGATAGTGGATTCCGGGAAGCAAGAGTACCATAAATCATGAGTCCTGCCCGTTTAGCTTTATTCATTAGTTCATTAGTCAGCTTAATACTATCCCATGCTACTGGTTCGCAAATCTCGTAGGTTGCATTATTGTTCTCATCCAGATGGACAAGAACTTCACTGGTTGGGAGGTATTCATCTGTTTGAATATACTTAGTATCAAGACCTGACTCTTCGAGGAACGTTTTTAACTCTTTGCCTTCCTTATCGTTTCCAATACAGCTAGCTATAGCCACATCCATGCCTATTGCATTCAAATGAAGCGCAACATTCATGGGTGCTCCTCCTGGTTTTGATCCAGAAGGCAACCGGTCCCAAAGTACCTCACCGATGCATAAAATTTCTTTGTTCTTTTTTTTCATGATATATAACTGAATCAGTTAACATTAATTGAAGCTCTTAAACGACCTGCTTCGCTTTCATTTCAAGTTGAATATCCTCAAGCGACTTACCTTTGGTCTCAGGTAATACTTTCCATGCAAAAAAGAAATGCAGAACCATCATTACTGCAAAAAAGCCAAAAGAAATTCCGCCTCCCACAGAATCATTAATTACCGGAAATCCCCATATAATGGCCGCCGCCATTATCCAGTGAGTAAATGTTCCCAGCGCTTGACCTTTTGACCGCACCTTGTTCGGAAAGATTTCTGAGATTACAACCCAAAGCACAGCACCTTGAGAAAAAGCGAAGAAAGCGATGAATCCCATCAGGTAAATCATGACTCCATAACCTCCCAAATCACTATAGTTTCCAGTAAAGAAGGATTTTGAAAGCATCCCGAGAAAAAAGACCATGCCAATAGATCCGGCCATCAACAAAGTGCGGCGACCATATTTGTCGATCAGAAACAATGCAACAAAAGTGAAAAGCAGGTTCGTGGCTCCAACGGAGATGGATTGAAGTAAAGAAGCATTCGTTCCAAAGCCGGCCATTTCAAAAACTCGAGGCGCATATATCATGATGGCATTTATCCCAGCCAGTTGATTGAAAGCTGCTATCAAAATGGCAATCATTACTGGGAAGCGATTCTCTTTAATAAATAACTTCCCATGTTCAATTCTCTCCTCCTTCTCAACAGCATCTTTAACAATGCGAACTTCTTCTTCCGGATTTTCTGCTTTAATGCGTTGAAATACAGAAAGTGCTTCATCATTTCGTCCTTTGTTGATCAACCATCTCGGACTTTCGGGGACCAAATTCAGTAATAAAAAGAAAAGAGTTGCAGGTACAAACTCAACACCGATCATCCAACGCCATGATGAATATTCAAACATTTGTGCTAAAATATAATTTACAGCAAAAGCAAGAAAAATGGCGGTTACTACGAAAAACTGGTTAAGCAGTACCAGCTGCCCTCGTTTCTTGGCCGGTGAAATTTCTGCAATAAACATAGGCGTAACCACAGTAATACAACCAAGCAAAACTCCCGTGAAGAAGCGGAAAATCAAAAGCATTGTCCAGTTTATTGCAAGAGAACTTCCCAGTGCTGAAAGAGCAAAAAGTCCGGATAAGAAAATGAGCGATTTCTTTCTTCCATATTTTTCGGCAGGTTTACCAATTATAATGGTGCCTATAATGGTACCTATAATGGCAATCGATATGGTAAAACCCAGTCGGAAGCTATTCAAATTGTATAAAGTTTCTAGTTGTGCAGTAGTACCTGA
The DNA here is from genome assembly GCF_025907915.1 of Gaoshiqia sediminis. GTDB lineage: Bacteria > Bacteroidota > Bacteroidia > Bacteroidales > Prolixibacteraceae > Gaoshiqia > Gaoshiqia sediminis. The sequence continues at coordinate 11,515 of NZ_JAPAAF010000037.1, read as the reverse complement.
CATCATGGCGATGTCGTAACCAAAAAGAAATCCGCCTAAGGCGATGATTAATGCAACTGTTAAGATGTCTTGCTGTTTCATTTCAATTCAGAATTATTGGTTTATCCTGAATCAAAGTTATTTCAACCAACAAGGTTTGGCTTCCATTCATGGTTCAAAGACTTATATACATGTTACATTTTCAGGGAATTTGACTGGCATTTTAGCTTATGTTGCGGGGATGTAACGCATGTTTCACAATGGAGCAGAAGGGTAGGATTCAAAAACTTATCAATCTTTAATGGATTTGTTTAGACACAATTCTAAATTAATTGGCTAACTACTTCAGAGAAGGCAAAGATCCATAACGATCCCAGGATATAAGGCCCTCTAATGCCTGTAATCCTTTCGAATAACTATGCTGATAAATGGTTGAAGCCGGATTAACTCAGACTTAGACAAGCAGTTGATTAGGGAATTAATTCATCCAAATAATCAAGAAAAACTGGATTCAAATACTGTTGGTCAACTGAAAGGTAGAAATGCTTTAGGTAATGTGATAGATAGACTCAGCCGGGTATTATAGACGTAAGCATTCGCTGAACCCCGTGTATTTTCCAATGCAGTGAGTCATTAAGTTTGCTCTCAACTAAAAATGAAAGAGAGATGCTAAACGCTCAAAAGTTCCTGACGATGTATCATGATTACCTGGATTCGGGGCTTACGGTTCGGGATTATTGTGCCAACCAGCAAATGAATGAGGCTAAGTTTTATTACTGGCAAAACAAACTAAAGAATCAGCTTCCTCCCAAGCGAGGCTTTGTCCCGTTGGTTTTTAACCCGCAAGGGCAAACTTCGGCTCCCGCTGTCTCTGGGAATAAACAATACCAACACTCCGGCAGCAGGGAAGGTTTCAGTTGTGAAATCAGCTATCCTAACGGCATTTCTGTGAAGTTGAGTGGGATGGCCGATGCCGATATCCTGCGTTCATTGCTTCAGTTAACCGGTCAGTAGTATGTTCAGCCTGACTACATCGATGAACTACTACCTGTATGCCCATCCTACCGATATGCGCCGCAGTTTTTACACCCTCAGCGGCATGGTGACCAACCAGATGGGACGCAACGTACAGCATGGTGATGTTTTCATCTTCATCAACCGCCTTTGCACGAGCATGAAAATCCTGCACATGGAATGCGGCGGATTGGTCATTTATCACCTAAAGCTCGAATCGGGACGCTTCAAACTTCCGGTTTTCGATGAGCAGACCAATACATTCCGCGCCAGTTGGCATGATTTAATGATGATGGTTCAGGGCGCTGCCGGGGCTGAAGATATGAACAAACACAAGTGGATAAAACCTTCAAAATAAGCGGGTTTTAGACCAATCTTGGTCGTAATTATTGCCTGTTTTTGAGTATCTTCGGGACATCAAAAACAGCAACGGGGATGACTGAGGAAGACCACTATTTTGTGCAGCAGCTGCTGGAACACCGCGATGAGCTTTATCGCGAAACCGCCCGGTTGAAAAGCCGGATTTCGGAGTTGGAAAACTTCGAAACCGAGAAAGTAGCTTACCACAAACTGCTGGATGAAAAAGATGAACTGATCAGTAAGCTAACCCGGCAGGTTGAAATGCTTCAGCGTCGTATTTGGGGCAAATCAAGCGAAAAATACATTGCGGAAGACCCTCAGCAGCGCAAACTCGATTTTGACGGCCTGGACCTGTTACCCGAGGAAAAAGAACAGGCCGAGGCTGCCCAGACCGAGATTGAGAGCTACAAAACGGTGTGTGTGAAGGTGAAAGAAAAGAAACACCCGGTGCGCAAACCGCTCCCTGAGAGTTTACCCCGCAAGGAGTGCCATATTTATCCTGAAGGAATCGATCTGGCTGGCTATACCGAACTAAGCCCGGAAATTACCGAGGTGCTGGAACGCGATCCTGCCCGCTGGTATGTCCGCCGGATTATCCGTCACAAATATGTTTTGAAGGATAAAAGCCAGGAAACCGAAAAACAAGTGGTTACCGCCCCAATGCCAGTCCTGCCCATTGCCAAAAGCTATGCAGGAGCAAGTGTGCTGGCCGACATTATCATCGACAAATACGTAAACCACCTGCCGTTTTACCGGCAGATCCAAATGTTCAAGCAGCAGGGCATATCCATTTCCCCGGCTACTATAAACGACTGGTTTGCCGAGGTAGCCGACCTGATGCGGCCTGCCTGGTATCGGCTCAAAGAACTGGTGCTGGCATCAAACTATATCCAAAGCGACGAAACCACCATCCCCATCATCCACAACGAGAAGCACCAAACCGTAAAAGGTTATCTCTGGACGGTTCGGGCTGTGATGGAAAACCTGGTTTTTTTTCATTACGACCACGGGTCGCGGGCACAAAAAGTAGCGCTCGGTTTGTTCAAAGATTACCAGGGAGTCATCCAAACCGATGGTTATTCGGTTTACGATATATACAAACGCAAGAAGGGGGTTTTGCCCATCGGGTGCTGGGCACACGCACGCCGTTATCAATACTTGTAGGTAATCAAAAGCTGTCTTTTTGAGTCTCTGATAATAAGCCAATTATCGTCGATACTCTACAGAACAGCTTTTGATAATAATTATGCGAGACCTTTTAAAAACGATCTGAGCTTCTTGTCTTTTTCCCAAGATAAAATCCTGATTTCTTTATCAAATACGTCACGGGATGCTTTTTCCAAAGATTCTCTTTTCAGCTTTGAATCAGCTCTCGCGTAAATCTCCGTAGTTTGTATGGAGACATGCCCCAGGATGTCGCGTATATACACTAAGTTCACGCCTGCCTGCAAGAGGTGCATCGCTTTGGAGTGGCGCAGGATGTGCGGACTGATTTGTTTCGGGATGAGTTCGGGATAAGCAGCCCTGGCCATAGCAGCATATGTTTTCAATATATAAGTGATTCCCGAGCAGGTAAGTTTGGCACCGCTACTGTTGAAGAATAACGGACGATCTATTTGTGAAGGAGTGTTCAAACGGTTCTCTTCCAAATAAGTCGTAAGGATATCGACTTGTTGTTCCCTCAGTGGAACCACCCGTATCTTATTCCCTTTCCCATGCAAACGAACCAAAGCAGGCTTGTCCAGCCTCAAACAAGATGGTGTAAGGTCTGCCAGCTCCTGAACACGGGCTCCGCTTTCATAAAGGAGCGAAAGCAAAGTAAGGTTCCGTCTGCTATGTCTTTCTTTGGTCGGAACTTGCTCCAGTAAGCACTTGATGCCATCTACAGTAAGGTAATTTACCACAGGCACCGGAGCCTTCTTTGATTTGATTGAACGCATGGATTGCCATGTTGCCAGCCTGGTCGGGTCCTTGCGTTCCAGGAACTCACAAAAAGAGCGTATAGCCGCATAGCGCTGGTTACGTGTGGACACACTGTTATTCCGGTTGTTTTGCAGCCAGTTCAGAAACGACAGTACAACGTCACGGCTCAGGTTTTTCATCGAGAGTTTGTCGACGCATATACCTCTGAGATCATTCATATAATCAATCAAAAGTATAAATGTATCCCTGTAAGAACGAACCGTATGTTTGCTGGCTCCTTGTTCCGCACCCAAATAATCGGTAAAGAATGATTCCAAATATTCTGCAAAGTCAGTCACACCTGTTTTCATAATCCTGTTTGAGTTTAGAGATGATAAATGAATAGACCTGATCTGTAACTTCGGCGTTCATTTTCAGAACTTCCGGGTACATTTCCTGTGTCAGTCTGACATAGGTCTCCGTATCCAGCACTTTCCTGTGCCCCATAAATGTTGCCAATAAAGGGAGAGAACAATAAAGATCCACTCCATCCCTTGTCAGTTTGATGAGAGAGTGTACGGCTGTGCTGTGACGGATTTCGTGAACCATAGGCCCCCGTTGGTCACAACGCCTTGGGATTTCGCATTCTTCTATAATACGATGGAAATAGGTCAAAACAGTCCGGCGGGAACAAGGTCTTCCGGTAGCGGAAACAAACAAATGGGAGTCCGGATTTGCGACACCTGGTGTGGGTATCCTGTTCCGGTAACTGATGTATTGCCTGAGAACCTGTTCCAATGTTTCATTGACAGGAGCCAATCTTTGACAACGGTTCTTGGTATTATTCAGTACGATGACTTTCCGATCAAAATCGACATCCTTATTCAATATGGAAAGAGCCTCGCTGATTCTTATTCCGGTACTGTAAAGCACCCGTATCAGCGCAGGCATAATAATCATGATGCTTTTAGCATGATGCTCCTTCATGGCCAGGTTATCACAAACATTGAAGATAGTCCTCATCTGATCATGCGTAAAGATAGTGGGAGTATAATTGGCAAAGCATTTTCTTGGCCGTCTGGGAATATAGCATTCGTAGCCCAACAGGCACATATAACGGCAGAAGTCTGCCATGGCACAATACTTCTGATAAAGGGTGTTTGGCTTGTCGCAGGTTCTGGTGCCCACCCAGTTCTTTACATCCCCGGAGCTGATAAAAAGGTCCTTCTTAAAAGTTTGCGTGAAGAATTTATCAAATTCCAGCAACATCCACTTAAGTTGTGTTGCCTTATAGCCTTGTAGTTCTTTCCCGTGTATAAAGTCATTAATGAAAGGAGCAAAAATGCTGGTGTATTCAAATATCTTATTCATAAAACCAACCTCCTTTCTGCATGTAAAAACTGTCGGGAACGGGCGGAACGTAAAGTGAACAACGCAAGAGTCCGTTTACATCAACCCCCAAATAAATCATGGTCGTCTGACTGTTACGGTGGCCTAATGTTTCTGAGATTACAGGTAACGTAGTGCCTTGTTTCAGGAGCTGGGTTGCCAGGCTATGACGGAGACAATGCGCCCCGTGATGCCTGTCTTTAGTCTCGATCCCAGCTTTATAAATGATACCGGATACTATACCGGACAAACCGGGAACGGATATGGGTGTATATGGTGCATTGGCAGTAAGGAAAATCGTTTTACTGTCAGATTTGGGACGCCCGTTCTGAATATAATCGATAATGGCTTCTCCAATGACAGCTAAAAGCGGTAGTTCGATTTCTTTCTTCGTTTTCCATTGCACGAGATTGATAATATTCCGGTCCCAATCCAAATTGCGGAACTGTAACAGACAAATGTCACTTGCTCTCAGCCCCAACCGGGACGCGAGCAGGAATATGGCATAATCACGTTTTCCTATTCTGCTCGTCTTCTCAATCGATGCATCCATCTTCCGGATTTCTTCGATATTGTATAGAGAAGGCAGCTTTTCTGCGCGATAGCCTTTGATGTAATACAGAGGGCTGCTTAAATCCGTTTCTGTCAGGTGCATTTCAAAGAGATAATGAAGGAAACGACGCACCGGAACACAAACGCGCAGTTGGGTGTTCTGCAGTGAAGCAACAAACCGACTGATGGCGACGCTATCCAGATTCTTCAAGCAGATATGGTCCTGCCGCATACGAACTGTAAAATGGCTTAGTGCCGTAATATACATACGCATCGTTTTTCCCGTCGGGCGGCTGTCAACCTCAAATTGTTCCAAAAAGGTCTGCGCATGTTTCCCGAACGCGCCTGATAAAGGAAAAGTTTTAAGACGGATTCGCTTTCTTCGTACCGGAACATGGTTGAGCATGTCATTTAGAAGGTTTAAAGAATGCCCGATCTCTTTCAGCCTGTAATCTTTGATGTTCCCTTCCGTTAGCATTTCCAGCTGATATTTTTCACCGACACTCTCATCGTACAAGTCTTGCCCTTTCGACCTCATGTAATCCTTCAATTGAAAGAGATGTCGTCGGTGGCGTTTAATTACGCTCGCTTTAAAATCCAACTGGCTGAGTGTGTTCAAACAGTCTTGGACTAGTTCCTCAATAAATGTATGGTTCATAATGTAAATATTATGGCTGTGACATTACAGCTATAATCAATTTACATCAAATATTATCAGCAGATTACTATCAAAAGTCAATGCTGAATGTCAGATAGTTATAGTGGATATAATGTAAAGACTTTTGATTACCTACAAGTATTGATAACGGCGTTTATCAGAAGCTTTTGATAAACGCCGTAAATTTGACGAAGCTTTAAAAGAAGACCAAGCCCGGGCATCGTATGCACTGGAGCAAATCGGCCTGCTTTACGATGTGGAACGGCAAGCTGACCAAGAAAACCTGACCGATGAGCAGCGGGCAGAGCTGCGTTCCAGGTTGGCCTATCCGATTATGGTAGCTTTCGAAAAATGGATGGTCCGCGAACATTCCAAGGTCTTGCCTAAAGGGAGGATTGGTAAAGCCATCAGCTACACCTACGGAATTTATCACAAACTAACCCGTTATCACCTGGACGGTAAATTGAAGATGGACAACAACCTGACCGAAAATGCCATTCGCCCCATTGCTTTGGGACGCAAGAACTGGCTGTTCTGTGGCAACGACAGCGCTGCGGAAAATGCGGCTGTTATCTATTCTATGATGGGCTGTTGCAAAGCCGCCGGGGTAAACTTCCGCGACTGGATGGTCTTCTTCCTGGAAAATGTTCACCTCTACGACAACGATTACACCAAAGACCTGGCTAAACTACTGCCGCACAATTTTAAATCCCAGATTCCGGAGAACTCTTAAATCTCTCAAAGTTCTCCGAACATTTTAGAGAAACTTTGAAAGAGAACTGCTCTGTCTTTAAAAACAAGACGTGGTTGGGCGAATGCTTACTCATAGACAACTTATTTAGTCTGTCTGTAAAATTGATTCAATCAGAACATTATCAACGATTACAACAACTTTTAAAGAAAATGGAGAGAGAAAAAAAAACAGCATGCGTCTGATCTGAAAACATTTAGCCATAATATTATCCCAATCGTTTTAACGATTACCCCCACCCACAAAAAGAGGAATACTTTACAAAAGTTTTCCTCTTTTTCTTTTTTAACCAAAAGCACATCTCCGTTTATTCTTCTTTCAGCAAACTCAGCAGTTGTGCATAGCCTTCCATTTCACAAAAATTGTTCAGGTAATAATCGCTGTCTGTTCCACCAAGCGATTTCAGACGGTTCCAATCCCGGCAAGCACCATCTTTATCCCCTACGCTGTAGCGACACATGCCTCTGGTTGCCAATAAGCATTTATCATTTGGCATATAGCAAATAGCACGGTCGTAATTACGCAGAGCACGACGGTTCTGGTGTTTATCGTACAATTTCTGGTTGGCTTTGGAAAAATAATGCCTGGCCTGTTCCAAAAAATAGGTACTGTTCTCCAACGCACTCTTGGGATTGGCACAAAAACTGACCGAAACTTCTTTTTCCATATCTACCGGTAAACCGTTATTGAATCCCGGCAGCCAAAGTCCTTCTGTACTTTCAAGCACATGGATCACTTCCTCGTCAATGTCCGGCGACACACTGTTGATGATCTCAAAGTCGGTAACCTTGCCATCAGCCGTTACAATAAATCGGACCACTTCGGTTCCTTCATCATACCATTTTCTGGTATTTCGACGATACTCAATCTGCGAAATCAGATAATTTTCGATTGTGCTGAAATTCTGCATCTGCATTCGTTCAACCAACTTCTCGGTTCCTGCGAATTTCGGGGGAGTTACCTCAATCTCCCCCACCATTATTCGAGGGTTCACCTGCCCGAAGGCGAATAAGGAGAGTAAAATGCACAACATGGAAATCATTGTTCTTTTCATGGCCATGAAATTTTTAGTTTTCCAAACACGAGTTTAAAATATAATTCAATCAAACATAGATCAACGACAATCAAACAAATCGCCGTTTTTTGCACGGTAAAGTTACAAAGCATGAAATGGGATGACTTAGTACAGATTAACACGATCAGTGTAAAAACAGACCAATAATTGAAAATATATCCCACCTTCTGAGGTCTTTTTTAAAAGGAATGAATTTCGCTATCACATTTTTCAGGAAACGGCCAGGTAGCTGGTCAAGGAATAGCAGGGGAAAAGTCCTGATGAGTTGATACAGAGGAAATCAAACACCAATCAGAAAATAAATCCCGGCAGCGAGGATGGTGAGAACGGCAAAAATGAGTGCCCATATTATTAGTGTACTATTTCGTCCCCAAAATTTGTTTGAACGGAAGCTGCCCGTTGATTCATTTTCGGATAGGCTTTTAAATTTGCCCGGCGCATATCCAAAATGTTCGTGAAAACATTTATTGAAGTAGCTTGGACTACCGAATCCTACACGATACGATATTTCGGAAACGGTACAGTCGTCAGTCATCAACAATTCCTTGGCTTTATTTAGCCGAACTTCGCGGATAAACTGACTGCTCGTTTTGTTTAGGCTTGACTTCAGCTTGCGATGCAAGTTGGAATGACTCATATCCATTTCCCGTGCGAGATCGGACACATTGAGGTTCTCATTTGCCAGGTTCTTTTCAACAATCTCTGTTAGTTTTTTTATGAACTTTTCATTCATCGCAGCTGTGTTTAAAAAGTTCAGGCTCGAATTCAGCAACGATATCAGATACGATAAAAACGCTTTATGGGTTATTATTTTAAATCTCCACCATCAAGTTATTTCATTCATTTTGAATACATTAAAAAGACACCCAACAGACAATCAGTCGGTTAAAATTCAGCATACCCGTCAAATACAGCTTGACTGGAAACAAAAAAGAAGGGAGCGGCCTGTTTCCGTTTCCCTCCTATTAAAAACGATACACGTTGCTGGTTTTCATGTACCGGATGATTATTCGCTGCACTTACAGCTGTGAATAGTCAAGCGGAACGAGGAATATTTTATTGACCACACTCACCGTGTTGGCGTATTCGGGCCTGACTTTCATCTCTTCCCATTCGGGACTGCTGGTAAATCTTTTCCAATTCTGATCGCGCTCGGCCAAATCATTAAACCAGAGCATGTACATGAGCGCTGGCATTTGCGGACCGGCAAGGATTTCTCCAAAGAAAACCGGATGAAGCCCAACGTTGTCGAACAGTGTCAGTTCTTCGCGGTTAAACATGGCGACCTTGCGCTGTGCTGCCTCCTCGTTGCTGCTTTCGTAGGTGCGCAACTCGAAAACGCCACGCGACTGGCCGGGTTGCCGAAATTTCGGAATAGCATCGAAGGCTTCGAGCAGATAGGTCTCAAACCGGGTATAAGCGCCGTTTTCAGCCGATTCACCAAAATAAGAGCTGGCCTTTTGCAGAAACGATTTATCTTGCCAAATGGCTTTTTTAACCCGGTGATAGTCGGTGAGCGACGGATAAACCAGTAAAAAATAAACTGTTGGCGGCTCGGCTTGGCTGTATTCGCCAAAGGCGCCCACTTTCACGCCCATTTGATTCAACGCCGGAATCAAGGCCTCGCGGTAAAACTGGTCCACTTTGTTTTTCTGTCCATTATTTTTGAAATGGTACACACGCCATTCATAAATTTCCTTTGCAATAATGGCCGGCTGCACACTGGCAGCTGCCTGCCCGGCAACAGCAGCTCCGGTAAGAAGGGCAGTTCCTTTGATGAAATTTCTCCGCTTCATAGTAATTGATTTATCAGGTTTAGCTGTTGAAGATACAAAAAGCTTTGTTCCTGTCCGCTATCGCAGAAGAAATTATAGGTTCACTCAAAAGCTCCCATTCCAAACAGTGCGAAATCGTATTTGATTGGGTCATTCGGGTCGAATGTACGGAGCTTTTCGGTCACTTCCAGCACAGTTTTCCAGTCGTCCTGCCTGCGCGAAAGCAAACCCAACTGACGTGCCTGCGTACCCGTGTGCACATCCAGCGGGAGCATCAGCGCCGATGAAGGAATTCCGCGCCACAAGCCAAAATCAACGCCAGCTTTATCCGTTCTCACCATCCACCTCAGAAACATATTCAGCCGTTTGGCCGAAGCCCCTTTATCAATGTTGGACACATGCTTTTGGGAACGCGCTTCGTGCTCGACTTCAAAAAACACCCGCCGGAAATGCTGCAAAGCCGAGGCAACACGGTTATCGATTTGAAAGCCTTTGGTAAAAACCGTTTCAAGTCCGCCGCAGTCTCGGTAAATATGCTGCAACGAGCGCAAAAAGAAAAGACAGTCGGTGCCATTGAAGGTACGGTGTTTAAACGTCTGAAACTGTCCCCAATCCTTTTCTTCGGTATGAAGCAGAAACTCATACGGATTGTTACCCATCAGCTGCATGAGGCGAAATGCATTTTTAATGATGGTTGGTCGTTGTCCCCAGGCAATGCTGGCGGCCAGGAACCCGGCAATCTCAATATTTTCCTTTTGCGAGTATTGTTTTGGTACCTGAATGGGATCTGTTTCGATAAAGGAAGGCCTATTGTACCGTTGGGATTTTTCCTCCAGCAGTTCAAATAGCTCGCGATGGGTAAACATGGGAATTAAATTTTTCAGGCGATCGAACTATTCTTCAATCCGGCCGTCCTTCATGCGGATGATTTTGTCGGACTGGCGGGCAAAGTTTTCGTCGTGGGTAACAATCACCAGCGTTTGGTTGAAACGGTCGCGCAGCCTAAAAAACAAGTCGTGCAAATCTTCGCGGTTTTTGGTGTCGAGGTTGCCCGAGGGTTCGTCGGCCATAATCACAGCCGGGTCGTTGATCAGCGCCCGTGCAACAGCCACACGCTGACGTTCGCCACCCGACAATTCGGCAGGCTTATGCGTAAGCCGGTGCCCCAGTCCCAAAAAGCTGAGCAGTTCCTTGGCCTTTTCTTCGGCTTCCTTTTTCGATTTTTTAGCAATAAAAGCCGGAATGCAGACATTCTCCAGCGCGTTAAACTCGGGTAGCAGATAGTGGAACTGAAACACAAAACCAATCTCCTGATTCCGGAATGCGGCCAGCTGACGTTCGCTCAACGAGAAAACTTGTCTGTCTTTTATTTGTACCGAACCTGTATCGGGCAGACTCAGCGTACCCAAAATCTGCAACAAAGTAGTTTTCCCGGCGCCGCTGGGGCCGACAATTGAATACAGTTTTCCCTGTGGGATTTCCAGGTCGATACCCTTTAGCACCTGCAAGGAACCGAACGATTTGGTTATATTTTTTGCTTTAATCAACGTGTTTCTGTATCAAAAGAGGATATCCTGGTCTTATTCAGACAGGCCATCGTTAATGTCCTTCGTTAACTTATGGGTGCTTTCTTTCACCGAAGAAGAGATATTATCGATATCCTTTTTAAACTCGCCGGTGTTTTCGTTCAGTTCACGTTTAATTTCGTTGGTGGCCTTTTTAAACTCCCTGACACCCTTTCCAAGGGTACGGGCAATATCGGGAATTGATTTTGATCCGAAAAAGAGCAAGGCGATCAACATCACCATCACAATTTCGCCGCCACTTATAAATAGTAAGGTCTGAGCCATTTCATTTTAATTTTCAGCAAATATACAAACAACTTTTCTTCTTCCTTCGCCAGACCAACAGGAAGTCAAACAAAAAGGCCATGCTTTCAATCAGGTTTTCAGGTGGATTTTATGAAAAAAGAGGCCGTCTCAAAACAAAATTTGGGACGGTCTTTCTTTTTCTGGATTTTGGAGATTTTAGATTTTGTAGTTGGTTTGTTTATGGTTCCA
>NZ_JAPAAF010000036.1 GCF_025907915.1 Gaoshiqia sediminis | reverse complement strand
TCCCGAAGGGATAGAACCATTCATCACCCCCAATCGAATTGGGGGATTGCGACCAATAAAAACCTTATTCATTTGACAAACCTTAGTAGAAAAAAATACCGCACCGAACCTCCTACCAACCTTATTCCCTTCTATAAACTGGGTTTACACGAATACGGTAATAAGGTTTAAAATGCTGTCAATTTGCACACAACGCTACTAAGGTTGAGAAACCCAAAATAAGGTTTTTGGGAAATCAGATTCCCTTCCCTGGCTTTCTAAGCACCCCAGGCCGCACCATAAAAAATGCGACACCAAAGTAACAGATTCCAATGCCTGCTCGTGCTGCGTGGAACCCGGATCGAAGCGGGTGCGTTGGCCGTCAAAACGCCCGGCAGAAGGTTCGTTTTGACACGGTTTTTGCTTCCCTGCCTACCGCAGGCAGGCTTTTCATCGAATGGAAAAGGAAGAGCCAGTCCGGCTTGAGGACAGATCAATTTTATATTAGCACTAGGAATCGCTTTCTCGATATCGCAGGCTGATGGCTACCGGGAATTGCTCCGGGACGTTTCACCAACTCAATCACCTTCTGCCTGAAACGTTTTTTCTCTTCTTCGCGGTCCATCTGCCGCAGCATTTACCGGACTATTCAATGATCTTCTCATCGTGGCTGTTCACAAAAAGCATGGCGTCCACCTGGTAATCTTCAAACACCTGCTTGCGGGCATGTTTCAGATGGTCGCCCCGGAAACCGGTAATCACCAGGCCGGCATCCACCGAAAGCTCATTGATCCAGTCGCGGACACTGCGATCGGGCCGCTCTTCCAGTATCTCGATATTTTTCAGGGTGATGGGCAGGCGTCCGCGAACGATCAGCTCCTGCAATTCCGCCATACTTTTTTCAACCGATTCTTTTGCCGACACTTCGAATATTTTGATCTTCGATTGTTTCCAATCGGGGTGAACACTGATGATGAAGGCCAGCAGGATCATCAGGTTGGCATTGTGCTCGTCGTGGCGGTGAAGCCACACATGAATGTCTTTATAGGTGTCGATTTTCCGCTTGCCGGTCCGAAGGATGAGTACGTCGAAGTTACCGGCATTCACCATCGCGTAGTTTTCAATGATCCGTTTCAGCCCGTCGGGGTCGTCCACATCGCTGTCGAAGATGAGCATGTTGTTTTCCATGCCAGCAATGCCGGGCAGCTGGATGGCCTGGGCAATGGCCGATGTGTACGATGGCGAAATGATGGTGTCCACATATACGTGGTTCTCGATGCGCTCAAATTGGGAAATCAGCTCTTCCAGGCTTTTTTGCGCTTCGGCGTTCGACGATTTGGAGAAATAGCCGTGAATCAGGTGAATGAAGGTGCCAAAACCATACTTGTAGGAAAGCCAGTTCAGCAGACGGAAAGCCTGCTTACGTTCAAAGCTGCGGTCGGTAATACAGATGGAACTCGGACGCCATTCCTGATACACCTTGCGTTTGCGCACTCGCTGCAAATACACCTGCAAATTCCGGTTTACCTGAAAGATGGCATTCGAAAAAATCAGCTCCAGGCCTTTCCGGTCGGAATGATAATAGTCGATAAACAGGTAAATACCCGCCATGGCAAGCAAGGCAATGAAAGCATAGGCGGTGTCAATCTTGAACATGACATACACCGAGGTGATAAAACCGGTGAGCGAGAAATACCAGCGCGAGCGGAACGAAGGCCGGTAAGAAGGCGATGAGCCAAAGTGGTTCAGAAACGATATCAGGCACAACGATCCGTAAGTAACCATAAAGAACATGGAAATGATGCGAGCCACCGCGTTGACATCGCCAATGGCCACAAAAACAAAGGCTATGATAATGGTAACCCAGCTGGCATTTACCGGCTCGGCCTTGCGCTGATCATTGGCTTTCAGCCAGTTGTTCAACTTTTTTGCCGGGAAAGATTCATCGACAGCCAATGCCTGTAGGGTGCGCGGCGCCACCAACACCGAACCGATTGCCGACGACAAGGTGGATGCCGCCAGCCCAATGGGCACAATGATACTGCCCCCTATGGCTATTTTACTCATGATGAGCTGATGCTCCAGCATATCGGCTTCGCTGGCCGAAGCAGCCAACTTCCACGACACAAATAAATACACAATCATCCCGGTGACAGTGGCCGCCGTGGTTCCGAGCGGGATGGACTTGGCGGGGTTTTTCAGGTCGCCCGACAGGCCCACGCCAGCAGTCATGCCGGTAAAGGCCGGAAAGATGATGGCAAAAACAAAGAAGAACTGGTCCATATTCCGCATTTCAGCCGAAAACAAGCTGAAGGTTTTGGTCGCTGCATAATCCGTTTTGCCCAGGAAGAAAAACAGCAACGACAGCGCCAGGATTGTCACCACCACGTACAAGGTTTTCACCCCCATGTTGGCCCCTTTTTTCAGGATCAGGAAGGCCAGCGCCGCCATAGCAGGCAGGCTCACCACCTGCCGGGGAAGCGTCAGCCCGTATTGGTCTTGCACCATGTTGAACAGCATTTCGAACGACTCGGTGAAGGCGATGATGTAAAACGCCACGCTGATGGCCTGCGACAGGTAAAGGGCAATCCCGATGGTGGCGCCAATATTCAACCCAAACGAGCGCGAAATGATAAAATACTCACCACCACCCTCGACCCGTTTATTGGTGGCCAGCTCCGAAATGGCCAGGGCCGTCGGGATGGTCACCAGGTGGCCGACAAAAATCAGCAGGATTACACCCCAAAAGCCAAGGGTGCCAATGCCAAAACCAAAACGCAGAAAGAGAATGGCCCCCAGAATAGTAGAGATGGCCGTAAAGAAAACCGGAGCAGTACCAAAAGACTTGATTTTATCGGTCATACGGTTTAAAATAGAATAGCAAAAGCTACCGAAAATTTATAAAACGACCAAACGATCCGGGAAATTAACTGGTAAATCGTATTTAAGGTTCATTGGTGTCCGGTTAATTTATTCCAGAATTGCTGTAACCCGTGTTTTTATTGAGTCCGGCAGTTGCCGGACTTGGGTAATCAGGTGTTACTTTCTTTTTCTACCGATATTACGTCCCTACGGGACTGTACCTCCACCACGGCTACTTTTGACATCGAACAATCGGCTGTTCGGTCATGACGGGTAATCCCGGAGGGATCAAATATGGGTAGGGGAATAGCTTGCAGACAACCACGTTTCAGCAGATTAAACTGCCCTTTTAACTTTCTTTTCGGACATAGAAAAACGACTTGCCGGTGGACACATCGTCGTAGTTATAGATTTCCCGATCAGCATGGATCTGATAAAAGGCCAGCATGGCCACATCACCGGCACAGAACAAGGAATGGATGCACATGATGCTGAAAAAGAAATAAGCCGACGGGCTTGACCAGAAAAAAAGCCCCAGCGCCAGGCACAGCAGTTTGACCCCCACCAGCGGGGCGTAGGCCACCAGCCGGAACGATCGGGCATCGATGACCTGGCGGTCGGCCACCACGTAAAAGACAAACTTCTTCCAGATGGCGCCAACCTTCAGCTTACGGGCACCGGTGAACCAATAGGCAAGGGCATGCAACAGCTCGTGCAGCACAATCAGCACGGTAAACGAAAATACGACCGACAGGCCGATCCACAGCAAGGCATCGTTCATCGCCCGCGCAGCCAGCAATATAGCTTTCACCAGCAAAAAGACAAACAAGGTGATCATGGCCACCTGGTAGGCCGAGAACCAGCGTACCAGCCGTACCTCAGGGGTAATCTGATCCAGGATGAACTGTTTGATTTGGCTGTGTTCCACCTCGGCCAGCAATTCAAATTGATCCTCCTTCCTTAAATCTTCGGGGGTAAGTTGGCTCATCGTGTTTCGTTTTTTAAAAGAAGGAAAAGCGTTTTCAGGTCGATCAGTTTAACCAGCGAAGCATACATCAATCCGGCCAACGCAAAAAGCCCCATTCCGGCCAGCCAGTTACCCATCAGGTGGGTAACTTTTGCGGCCAGCACCGCGAAAAGCAGAAAGCCGGTCAGCTTCAGGATCAGCACCCAATTCACCCGAAACCGAAAGATACGCACGGCCAGGATCAGTTGGGCGGTTGCCATCAGCAATTGGGTGATCATGCACACCCAGGCCGCGCCCAGCGCCCCGAAACGGGGAATCAGCAACAGGTTGAGGCCAATATTAACGCCCATGCCACCGGCTGCCAACACGTTCAGTTGTTTCAGGCTGCCGTTTGCCGTTAGCAGCGTGCCGAAAATATAGCTGGCCGAGTTGCCTGCAAAACCCACCATCAGCAAGCCCAGCATGGGAGCCGAAATTTCGGCGTGTTCGCGGTACAGCAGCTGCATGATTTCGAGCCCAAAGACATTGGCGGCCACCCCAATCAAGACCGACGGCACCATGATCAGCAAAAAGGCCAGCTGCAACAATTGCCCCACCTTCTCCCCTTGCTTAATCATCCGCGAAAAGATCGGCAGCAGCAAGCCTGCAAATAAAACGCCCAGCAACGAAAAGGCATCCATCAGCCGGAAAGCCTGCGCGTAAATGCCCACCTGCTCTTTCCCGGTTTCGGGAAGCAAGCGCTCCAGTAACACCGCGTCGGTGCGGAAGTAGATTGACATCAGGAGAATCAGCAGGGCATAAGGCCAGCTTTTCCGGATGAACACCACAAACAGGCGCCGGTCGAAATTCAGCCGAACGCGTCCCGAGAAGCGCAGCAGCACCCCAAAGGTGATGAAGGTCGCGATCAGATAAGCCAGGGTTTGGGCATACACAAACCACTCGATGCTAAAATTACCGCCAAACCAATTGGTAAACAGCAGGGCGCTACACAAAACAATCATCAGGCTGCGATCGAGCACCGATAGCAGGCTGTCGGTACGGAACAGGTGCAAGCCGCTGATGTTGGAGCGCAGGAAGAGGGTTAACGAAGCCAGAAACTGGCTCACGATCAAAAAGAAAAGCAAGTGAAATTGTTGCCGGCTATATCCAATCAACAGGGCCAGACTCAGGCTGACCAAGGCATACCCAATGGCCAGCAAGAATTTCAGGCTGACCAGGTTGCCCAGGTATTTGCGTAACAAATGGCTGTGCCTGGCCATATTGCGGTTGTTGAAATTGGTGATGCCCAGATCCAGGAACATGTTCAGCACGAGGGAGAAGTTAAACAGCGAAAAATACAAGCCGTAACTTTCGGCCCCCACTACATTTTGCACGGTCCGGTCGATCCCGAAAATCCAGAATGGCTTGATCAAACCATTCAGCAACAACAATAAAAATAAATTGGTGACAAACTTCCGCTTCAACGTCCTGAATATATTAGCCTATTTATCGGGTTAAAATTACGCAATTTTTACGCAGACTTTTTACTTTTGAACGAAATCAACCACGAGGGGCCCGTATGGTCATTGCTGTCAACACCCGATTATTGCAACAGGGGAAACTGGAAGGAACAGGCTGGTTTCTGTATGAAACCTTGCAGCGCATCACCCGCCACCATCCGGAGCACCGGTTCATCTTTATTTTCGACCGCCCCTACGATCCGGAATTTATTTTTTCGGACAACATTACCCCGGTGGTAGTGCCGCCCCCAACCCGCCACCCTTTGCTGTGGCATGTCTGGTTCCAGTGGCAGGTGCCGCGTGTGTTACGAAAATACCGGGCCGATCTGTTTTTGTCGCCCGATGGCTATTTATCGCTGAACACACCGGTGAAACAGTTGGCCGTGATCCATGACCTCAATTTTGTGCACCGCCCCCAGGATTTGCCCTGGCTGACCGCATGGTATTATAACTACTTTTTTCCGAAATTTGCCCGGCGGGCAACGCGCATAGCCACCGTTTCGTCGTATTCGAAAGAAGATCTGGTTCGGAGCTATCACATCGATCGGGACAAGATTGACGTGGTTTACAACGGCGTGAATACGCTGTACACGCCGACAGCTAAGGAAGAACAGCTTGCAACCCGAAAAACATACACAGAGGGCAAGCCCTACTTTTTATACATTGGCTCGTTGCATCCCCGCAAAAACATTCCCGGGATGCTCCGGGCCTTCGACGCTATCCGAAAGCGCACCGACAAGGATTTCAAGCTCGTGATTGCCGGGGGTGAGATGTTTAAAACCGGTAGCATTCGCAAAACGCATAAAGCCATGCACGATCCGGACGAGGTAGTTTTTACCGGGAGACTAACGACCGAGGAGCTTCACCAGGTGCTGGGGGCAGCCTTTTCGCTTATTTTTGTGCCGTATTTCGAAGGATTTGGCTTGCCCGTAGTAGAAGCGATGCGCGCCGGGGTGCCGGTGATCTGTTCCAATACCAGTTCCCTGCCCGAAGTGGGTGGCGACGCGGTTTTGTATGTCAACCCCTTTAATGAAAAAGAGATCGCCGAAGGCATGGAACGCCTGGCCGATGATCCGGAATTGCGTTATAGACTGATTGAAAAAGGGACGATCCGGCAACAGCAATTCAGCTGGGATCAGACGGCTGAACGGCTCTGGGAAAGCATCCGGGCATGCGTTAGCGAGTCGTGAGTCGTGAGAAAGACTCAAAAGCCTGAACTTGAAACCTGAAACTCGGAATTTGGAACTTGGAATTTGGAATTTGGAACTTAAAAGGACAGCTATGCCTGATAAAAAATTACAACTCTATTTGGAAGAAGGACGTGTGGAGGCTGGCTGCGATGAGGCCGGGCGCGGATGCCTGGCAGGGCCGGTGGTGGCAGCAGCCGTTATTTTGCCCCCCGATTTTGAAAACGACTTGCTGAACGACTCCAAAAAACTCACCGAACGGCAGCGCTACCAGCTTCGGCCCCTGATTGAGGCACAGGCCGTTGCCTACGGGGTGGGCGTGGTCAGCCACACCGAGATCGACGAGATCAACATCCTGAACGCTTCGTTCCTGGCCATGCACCGCGCCATTGAGCAGTTGGGTACCGTGCCCGATCATTTGCTGATTGACGGGAACCGCTTTCGCGCATATCCCAATATCGCTCACACCTGCGTGGTGAAAGGCGACGGCAAGCTGTTGCCCATCGCGGCAGCATCGGTGTTGGCCAAAACCTACCGCGACGACCTGATGAACGAACTCCACCATCAATTTCCCCGGTATGCCTGGGACAAAAACAAAGGCTACCCTACCCAGGCCCACCGCAAGGCCATCCGCGAGTTTGGCACCACGCCTTTTCACCGCATGACCTTCCGCCTGCTGGACGACCAGCTGACGTTGGATCTGTAAGAAATCGCTGCAAGTTTGTTAACATCTCTTAACAGGCCTGTTCTTAATGCCTGATTCTTGCTATTTTAGCGGGCAGAACCAAATACACCTAACCCGTTTTTCATGAAAAAATCAGGTATTGTCCTATTTCTGCTGACAGCATTATTCCTCTGCCAATCTGCCCAAAGCCAACCTGCCCCCGGATTAAACCGGGCCGTACGCGTTTTCATTGACGCTCCGGGAATTGATATCACCTTTTTGCGGGAGGAATTCAGGTATGTAAACTATGCCCGCACGCGCGATGCGGCCAACGTTCATTTATTGGGCACCGTATCGCAAACCGGTAGCGGAGGGAGCGACTACACCTTCTATTTTATCGGTTTGCACGAATTCAGCGGGAAAAGTGACACCCTGCATTATTTCTCATCGGGCACCCAAACCGACACCGAAGTACGCGAAGGGTACACCAAAGCGATCAAGATGGGACTGGTACGCTACCTGGCCCATGCTGAACAATGGGTCGACTTGCAATTCAACGGGAAAGCAGCCGTGAAAGCTTTGCCTGAAAAAGATAAATGGGACAGCTGGGTTTTCGATATTGACCTAACGTCACGAATCAGCGGTGAAGAAGCGGAACGACAAACTGACTTTGACATTTCCGTTGAATCCACCCGCATCACGCCGGAATGGCGATACGAGTTTGATTTTGACAACCAATACGATGAAGATTGGTACGACACCGGCGAGGATGAAGTTATCGCAACCCGAAACTTCCGTCAGTTTGAGTCGCTGGTTGTAAAAAGCATCGGCGAGCACATGGCCGTTGGCATGCAAAGCGGTATTTCCCGCAGCAGTTACGACAACATCAAACTTAACTATTGGTTTTTCCCGGCCATCGAATACAACTTGTTCCCCTATGAACTTTCGAGCCGCCGCCAGTTGCGTTTCTCCTACTTTCTGGGCTACAACGGCCGTCAATACGAAGATACGACGATCTTTAACAAGATTGATGAAGATCTGTTCCGCGGGAAATTTGCCATTGCCTACCGGGTAAAAGAAGAATGGGGCTCTGCCTATACCACCATTTCTTTCCAAAACTATTTTCACGACTTCAACAAAAACAGCCTGTCGGTTTGGTCGGGCGTTTACGTCAGGGTTTGGCGCGGGCTTTCGCTGAACCTGTCGGGCAACTATTCGCTGATCAACGACCGGCTCTCGCTCGAAAAAGGAGAAGCCAGCCTGGAAGAAATCCTGCTTCAGCAGCGACAAATGGCTACAGCCTACCGTTACCAAATCAACATGGGACTTTCGTTCACGTTTGGTTCCCTGTTCAACAATGTGGTCAATCCCAGGCTGAAGGGATAAGTTTCAAATTTCAGGTTTCAAATTCCGAATTCAGAGTTCCAAGTTTCAAGTTTCAAGTTCCTGGTTTTGGATTCTGCTTCGGAATTATCGCTGCTACACAACTTGCAGCTGTTTTTTATCACTTTTTTTCCGTTGCCGATTGTTTTATTTTGTAGAGAACCCTAAATCAGATGGCGCCATGTACGGAAAAATTCAACAAGACTTGCAAAACACCCTCGAAGAACTAAAAGAACAGGGACTTTATAAAACCGAACGAATCATCACCTCATCGCAAAGTGCACGGATTACCGTGGGCGGCGGGCAGGAGGTGCTGAACTTTTGTGCCAACAACTACCTGGGGTTGGCCAATCATCCCGAGGTGGTAAAAGCCGCTCAGGAAATGATGAACGACTGGGGATTCGGCTTGTCATCAGTACGCTTTATCTGCGGCACACAAGCGATCCACAAAGAGCTGGAACAAAAAACCTCCGAATTTCTGGGCACGGAAGATACCATCCTGTACTGTGCCTGCTTCGATGCCAATGGCGGCGTGTTTGAACCCCTGCTGGGCGACGATTCTGCCCTCATTTCGGATGAGCTGAACCATGCCTCCATCATCGATGGCGTGCGCTTGTGCAAGGCTCAGCGCTTTCGGTACAAACACTCCAATATGGACGAATTGGAGCAATGCCTGAAAGATGCCCAATTGGCCAAATACCGGCTGGTGGTGACCGACGGCGTCTTCTCGATGGACGGCGACCTGGCCAAACTGCCCGAGATTGTTGCCCTGTGCGACAAGTACGATGCCCTGGTGATGGTGGACGATTCCCACGCCTCGGGTTACATTGGCGATAACGGGCGCGGCACGGCCGAACATTTCGGGCTGCTCGGGAAAATTGACATCATCACCACCACCTTCGGCAAAGCGCTGGGTGGCGGAAACGGAGGCTGTACCTCCGGGCGTAAGGAAATTATTGAAATGCTGCGCCAACGTTCTCGCCCGTACTTGTTTTCCAACACGCTGGCCCCGGCCACCGTGGGAGCCACGCTGAAGGTGCTCGACATGCTCTCCTCTTCGTCCGAACTGCAACACCGCACGATGCAAAATGCCAATCACTTCCGCAGTAAAATGGAAGCTGCCGGTTTTGATCTGGTGAAAGGCGAAACAGCCATTGTCCCCGTCATGCTGTACGATGCGCCGCTGGCTGTCAAGTTTGCCGACAGGCTCCTACAGGAAGGCATTTACGTAATCGGCTTCGTGTATCCGGTAGTACCGAAGGGAAAGGCCCGTATCCGTGTGCAGCTTTCCGCCGCCCATACACCGGGACAGATCGACCAGGCCGTGGACGCCTTTATTAAAGTGGGGAAAGAATTGAAGGTGATCTAAGAAAAATAACCGTGATTCCTTTGTAAGTCTATACCGCGCTTAGGGAAATTGCTTTTAAGGATTCAAAAGCTATTCTTTCTCTAAGGATATAAACTGTCCTTTCAGGTCCGTTACCATCCGCCCGGCCACGGCATACCGTGACCCTACGCACCGGATAAAACCCGAAACGCCGCAAACGGAAAAGCCAGGTTTAGACGAAACAATATCTTCAGCTTTATCGTTTGAAAACCTATTGAAAACTAAGTCTGCATGATGAAACGAAACACCTTTACCGAAGGCCTGAACAAAGCAGAAACCGTAAAACAAACCAAGGCGGTTTTGAAACAAATCGGCGAACTTCAACACCAAATGTACGCTGAATCGAAACACAGTCTGTTGCTGGTTTTTCAGGGAATGGATGCATCGGGGAAAGACGGCCTGACGCGCGATCTGTTTAAGTACTGCAACCCGGTGAGCATTTCGGTGAAGAGCTTCAAAAAGCCCACGCCCGAAGAATATGCACACGACTTTCTGTGGCGGGTTCACCGGCACAGCCCGCCCAAAGGAGCTGTCCAAGTGTTTATCCGCTCGCATTACGAAGATATTCTGGTACCCACGGTGGAGAATCTTTTTACACCGGAGATCATTGAAGAGCGTTATCAGTTGATCAACAACTTTGAGCAGCTGCTGGCCCATAACGGGACCCGAATCCTGAAGTTCTTTCTGCATATTTCGTACGAAGAGCAGGAGTTGCGTTTGACCGAACGTATGGAAAACGAACGAAAATTCTGGAAGCACAACGATGGCGACTGGGAGACCCGAAAAAAATTCGATCAGTATCTGGAGGTGTATGAGTCCATTCTTACGCGCTGCAACCAAATTCCCTGGCAAGTCATCCCATCCGACCGGAACTGGGAAAAACTGTGGCATGTTGCCAACAGCGTTCTGAGAGCCCTGGAAGAAATGAACATTCAATGGCCGCCCCTGAAAACCGAACTACGCTAGCAGTTCCTTTTTCCAGTTGATTTTTGGAACTATTCCAGGGTGCATTTCGTGTAATTCATCACAATCCCAAACACCATGCGTTACAAAGGAAGAAGACAAAGCTCAAACGTGGAAGACCGCCGCGGCCTGTCGGGCCGGCAAATTGGCTTTCGCGGAGGAATCGGAACCATCGTAATCGTCGTCATCATTCTGCTGCTGGGAGGCGATCCGCAATCGCTGCTGAACCTGTTTGATACCGGACAAGGCTTTACCGAAAGTGCCACCCCATATGAACCTTCGGCCCATGAACAGGAGCTGGCCGAGTTTGTAAAAGTAGTCCTGGCCGATACGGAAGATGTTTGGCACCTGCTCTTCGATGAAATGGGGCAGACTTACCGGGAACCGAAACTGGTTTTGTTCAGCGAACAGGTGCAATCGGCCTGCGGGTTTTCGGGAGCAGCTACCGGCCCCTTTTATTGTCCCGGCGATGAGCGGGTTTACATTGACTTGCAGTTTTTGGAACAACTACAGGACCGGCTTGGCGCGCAGGGCGATTTTGCTGTTGCCTACATCATTGCTCACGAAGTAGGCCATCACGTTCAGAAACTAACCGGTACGCTCGACCAGGTACATGGGCTGCGGGGTAAACTGAACGAAACGGCCTACAACAAACTGACTGTTCAGTTGGAGCTGCAGGCCGATTTTTATGCCGGTATTTGGGCACATCATGCACAGAAGATGAAAAACATCCTGGAAGAGGGCGACCTGGAAGAAGCCTTCCGCGCTGCTCAAGCGGTTGGCGACGATCGCATCCAACTGCAATCGCAGGGCTATGTTGTGCCCGATTCATTTACGCATGGCACCTCGGCCCAGCGAATGAGCTGGTTTAAGCGCGGCTTCAGCACCGGCGATATCACTCAGGGAGACACGTTCAATTCAGCCAATTAAGAACATTTATCTTTTCCTGGCGCGAGTGCCGGTTGATTTAATTCCCAAGACTCCCAGCAAGCCCCGGGTGACTTCGCGGGCAATGGTTTGAGTCACTGAACTTCTCAGAATTTTCTCGAAGGTTGAAGTTTCTTGTCGCTGGCTGGTGCGTCCGGTTTTTGCTCGTGTACTCCTGATTTCCTTTTCCTCATCGCGCTGGTTCCTGGCCATTTCGTCCATCCGTTCGCTTAAGAGTTCAAAAGCGCTTTCCCGGTCAAGGTCGATGTTGTATTTTTTGATGAGCGCAGAATCTTTCAAGAGCTGGCCTATTTCATAATCGGTAAGTACATCCATGCGCGAAAAGGGAGGACGAATCAAGGTGTGAACCAGTTCGGTAGGGCGGCCTTTTTCATCCAGTCCCGTTACGAGCGCTTCGCCTGTGCCCAGTTGAGTGATCAGGTCAGCTACCCGGTAATGTTCTGAATAGGGATAATTCTCCGAAGCTGACTTGATGGCCTTCCGGTCGTTGGCCGTAAAGGCCCGCAAGGCATGCTGCACTTTGGTGCCCAGCTGCCCCAGTATGGCTGCCGGAATATCCGTTGGCGACTGGGTTACAAAGAAGATGCCCACACCTTTCGATCGGATCAGCTTAATGGTCATCTCCAGCTGGTCCAGCAAACTGCGCGACGCATTTTTGAAGATCAGGTGCGCTTCGTCGATAAACAAGACCAGCTCAGGTTTTCCGGTATCGCCCTGTTCCGGCATTTTCTGAAAAATTTCGGCCAGCAGGCACAACATGAAGGTACTGAACAGGGCGGGTTTGCTTTGCATGTCGGTCAAGCGCAGCACACTGATGATGCCTTCACCGGTTGCTGTTTTCCGCATCAAGTCGAATATATCGAAAGAAGGTTCGCCAAAAATGGCATCGGCGCCTTCCTGCTCCAGGGCGATGATACTCCGCAGGATGGCCCCGGAAGAATTGGAGTGGATAAAGCCATATTCCTTCAGGAAGTCTTCCTTCCCGTCCTGCTGAATAAAGTTCAGCACCGTTTTCAGGTCTTTGATATCCAGTAGCGGCAATCCACGATCGTCGCAATATTTAAAGATCATGGACATGACCCCGCCTTGGTTGCAATTCAGCCCCAGTATTTTCGACAACAACACCGGGCCGAACTCCGAGATGGTTGCCTTCATCCGGGCGCCTGGCTCATCCGAGATGCTCAGGAACTCGATCGGGAAAGCTTTCCCTTGCCAGTCCATTTCGATCTGTTGAGCCCTTTTTTCAATAACCGGGTTGGTGGTTCCGGCAGCGCCCAAGCCACTTAAATCGCCTTTAATATCCATCACCATGACCGGGATTCCGGCTTCCGATAGGTTTTCGGCAAATACCTGTAGCGTTTTGGTTTTTCCGGTTCCGGTAGCTCCGGCAATCAATCCGTGCCGGTTGATCGTCTTCAAAGGTAAGCGCACCTGGCAGTGCGTATCGTAGTCATCCTGATATACCGCTGAGCCAATTAAAATCGACCCGCCTTTGAACATTTGTGAGCTTCGGATTGTTTCAATGAATACTTCTTTACCCATAAGTGTTTTTCATTCAAGTTAATCATTTTTCCAGTATTCAACATACTAACATTAAAAATCATGATTGACGAATTTCTAAACACCATCAAAGGGGAATTAGGGGAAAAACTCTTATCCCAGTTAAACGTGCCTTCAGACAAACTGGAAGGCCTGACCAGCACTGCTGCTACGACCGTTAAAGAGGGAATAGCTGAAAAACTTCAATCGGGAAAAATCAATGATATCCTGGGACTTTTAGGCCAGGGCGGGGCCAGTTCAGCATTCGCCGGAAGCCTGACTAACAACATGATAGGAAATTTTGTATCCAAGCTTGGTCTTTCCAAAGAAATGTCAGGATCCATTGCCACAGTCGCTGTTCCTTTCATCATTGGAAAACTAAAAGACTTTGCCGACCGTAAAGGAAAAAACAACGCCGAGGGGCTGACTGATTTGTTGGGTGATGTGGTGAAAGGCTCTTTAAAAGACAAACTCTTGGGCGGATTAGGCAAGAAATTAGGCTTTTAAATTATCTAGTCACTAAATTCATAAAGTTATGGCAAAGAAAATTACTGAAATTGAAGGCATTGGCCCCGTGTTCGCTGAAAAATTAGGCCAGGCAGGTATTACAACTGTTGAAGGCTTGCTGGAAGCTGGAGCATCCAAGACAGGCAGAAAAAAAATTGCGGCTGATTCCGGAATTGATGAATCCAAGATTCTGGACTGGGTAAACATGGCCGATCTGTTCCGGATAAAAGGCGTGGCCTCGCAGTTTGCCGAACTGTTGAAGGCTTCGGGCGTGGACACCGTCAAGGAACTACGCAACCGGAACGCCGAAAACCTTCATGCCAAATTGGTTGAAGTCCAAAATGAGAAAAAAATCACCCATGCTGTGCCAGCCCTAAAACAGGTAAGCGATTTTATCGATCAGGCCAAAGGGCTTGACCCAATTGTGACTTACTAATTTTGAAAAATAAGCAGTATAGAAGAGGCTGTCCTGAGCAAATTCAAGACAGCCTCGTTTTTTTTTGTCTCCTTAGCTGCTGTTTCCGTACTTTCTCAGAACACCACTTAACACACTGTAGGTCATGAATAAAATCCCAGAATTGGATAGGCCAACTCTGGACGCAGGAACATTGAACATGATTTAGCGAAAGGCCGGAATTTTATAACGCATGCCTTTACTCAATCAAATGTAATTGTTTCGGATCCACTTCTTTCGGTATTCCCTGCGGGAACCGGGCATAGCGGCCAAACTTGGTCAGATCGGAAGTTTGCGGGTAGTTCAACTCGTTTGCCGTAGAATTACCTTCCAAAACAGTCATCAAAACGCCCACGGCAGCATAGGGAATTCCGATGACGAAAAATTCGGGCATTCCACGAGATACCACTCCGATAACATTGGGAACAAGACCAAAGAAGGTAATCAGTCCAAAGGTGTTTGCCTGGTTTCTGAAAATATAAAGCTTAGCCTGGTTGATTTTCTCCGTCGGGTGACTAATAAATCCGATCCGGGTTAAAATATAGAACGTATCCTTGTCGGCTGCTATAAGTTCCCCTTGAATTCCGGGTGGGAGTTCATCTGATTTTCCGGATTCAGCCTGATTAACGATAATCCAGCACCCCTGAGTCATTTCAGGCACTTTCTTTGGGGACACCAAATAAGCTGATGGTATGTTGGATGGTGTTTTGCAACTTGCCCAAAACGCAATCAACATTAACCACAAACCATATTTGCTAATTTTTGACATATCTGCTGTTCCAAAAAGTTTCCTCCATTGTCGGCTCTGCTTCCTTGAACTTAGCTGCAACCAACTTCAGATAGAGCCGAGGCAGGCGGTACATCAGGAAAGCTTTTTTAAGGTCAGCTTCTTCCTGCCATTCATCCCGTAACCACTCCAGATAATATCCTTTGGTTTTCAGAAAAACCTCATACTGGTGGGCATTATCCGGAAGTTCGTAGTGTAGCTCATAGGCATCACCGGGAAGCGTGATTAAAGGCTCAATGCTATCGCATAAAGCGGTCAGCGCATCTTCATTCACCCGGCCCTCTGATTTTACCAGGTATGGACGAATTTCAACCGGATATACCGGAGCGGTCAAGGCAGCCAGGGCGGCGTAATCGATGCGCCAAAGTCCCTGGGTCATTTTTAACCGAATTCGTAATTTCTCCGATTCCACCCTTGGAATAGTCACGACATGGACATCGGGAGCAATCGGCCCCATCTCATTGATTTTACCAACTTTCTGCCATTTCCCGGAGTTGTCTTGCAGCTCAATTTCAATGCCACCCAGAATATCCCAGATCTTCTCCACCCTTTTGCGCAAGGACTGGTCCCCGCTTTCAATCCGGGCGGCCAAATAACCGTTAGACTGACCTGTAATGGCCAGACCCTGATAAAAAAGATACGTGGTGAGCAAGGTTTGACGAGTTCCCAGGACTAGCCCCCAGGGAACATCCGGCACGTTTTCAAACTCCATTTCGAGGTATTCTTTAGCCGCCAGATTTTTGGAATTGGCTTCACTAAATCGTTCGCGAGCATCCATGTTTGAAACCAAGGTCAGACAATCCCCTTCCGGTCCGCTGCACGATGAAGGTGGGACAATGGTTTTGGACTGAAAAAAATTACCCTTTTCGGTAGCAAAAATCCGCTCACCATCCGCCTTCGGGAAAACCAACAGGTTTGCATACCGGATAACATGTGTCTCCAGCGCTTCGTTCGTTATCCGAAGCTGAAAATCATCGCCATAGGTTTTCGCCCCATGCAGCATATCAATATCCTGTTTCTCGAAGGCCCGGAGAATGCTTGAGGAAAACCCTTCCGCCATGAGCCGGAAGCCCTCTCCATCCCAGGCATAAAAAGTGGGACAAGAGCCAAAACAAGCCTTCGGGTTGGCGATACAATAAACGGTAAGAATAACATTTTGTGCCCCGACCAGGCCGAGCGCAATCCATTTCCCTTCCAGCCCCATAACCGTGTTGGCTTCAATCAGGGCAATATCGGTAAAGGCGATCCGGTAGAAACCACCGGCAAAGTTAATCGTTCCGGCTCTACCGCTTTCCGGGGAAGTTAGTTGACGCCTGGCATTGAAGTAATTTCCATCCCCGGTAACAGAATCCTGATCGAATAGGAGTTGATCGACAGACAGGACAAATAAACCACCGTCCTTCATGTGTACTTTCAGGTATTCATTCTTTTTACTGTCAATCTGAATTTCATCGGCTTTGGCCAACTGGCGAAGGACCGTAGTGGATGAACAAGCCCATTGAAAGATGTTCACTGCGATCAGAATTACCACGGTAACTGAACAACGATTCTTCATAGTTCAACCTGATTTTGATGCAGAAAACCAACCGTTTAGAAATGCTTTTATTTACGTTGTTCGGCGGCAGATAGATTCATAAAACACGTCCACTTTCCACGCATTCAGCATAACTGAAAAAAGTTTGAACAGGCCTCTTTCAGCCCTTTCGTTATTACAGGAACGGCCCGAACTGATCCGGGCCGTTTCGCTTTCAATGGTATCTTTGGTTTATTTTCCCAGCAAATACGTCAGGGATAAAGTCAGGACTTTGTTTTTCCAATCCATTTCGTCATAATTCGACAGATTATTTAATCCCAGCGTGTAGTTCAGGGTCACCTGGAATTGCTGAATTTCAGCCCCTACCCCCAAATTCAGGCCCAAGTCCAGGCGTTTTAACTGCTCCTCATCGCTCCCAAATTCAATGTCTTCCTCTTCACCGTCATATTCTTCTTTTCCACTCAGGCCGAACCCAAAATTCGGACCGGCATGGAGCAGCAAGTAGGCTCCGGTGAGATCAACCTTGTAAAGTGCATTTACCGGAATGTCGAGATAGTTCATACGTCCTTTGACATCTTCACCATCTCCTTCCATTTTAAAGCCCTTTTGCATAAATAACAGTCCGGGGTTGATGAACAGGGATTCGCCTACCGGGAATTCGCCCACAACACCGAGATGGATGCCAAAGCGGTCGTCGGGTGAAATACTGATGCCTTCAGACTCGATCTCAATGTTTGCTAAATTGAAACCGCCCCGGATACCGATCGTTTGAGCATCGGTAAGTAAATAAGCGCACAGGATCAATGCAATTACAATTAGTTTTTTCATGTTTATTGGGTTTGATGTTGCCTACTCGTACGATTTTCGGCGTCTTCGCCTTGCTGTAGAATACCCGACTGGTTGCACAAGGAAAAACCACCCGGTAGTAGTTGGGGAGGCAGGCCCCGTCATGCCCGTTGTCCTGAATTGATTATGCTACACTAATTTATGAAATATGAAAGACTTACACTCCACTTCAATGCCTGATTTTTATTGTTTTGTAACAGAAATTGTCAATTCATCAAAACGGGAATAGCACAAATTATTCACCAAACAGATAGGCCAGCGACATGGCAAATACCTTGTGTTTGATGTGCACGTCATTGGAATGGGTAATATCTGACAGGCCAAAAGCATTGTTAACGGTCAGTTGAAGGTGCCCGTATTCCAGTCCGCCGCCGATGCTCAAGCTAAAATCCATCCGGTCCAGTTGATCGTCGTCGCCTCCAAATTCGATGTCTTCCTGGTCGCCGTTAAAAAAAGATTTTCCATTTAGTCCAACTCCAAAGACCGGACCGGCCTGCAGCAACAGTTTCGGGCCTTTCAGGTCAGCCTTAAACATCAAGTTGACCGGAATTTCGAGGTAATTCATATTATCCTTACCGCTAAAGCTTCCAAGTCCGAATTCATCATCAAACCGGTACTTATAACCTTTTTGCGAGAACAGTACGCCGGGGTTCAAAAACAGGGTACCGGTCAACGGGAACTCACCTGTAAAGCCAAAATGAATCCCGGTTCGACCTTCGGGTGAAAGATTGAGGTCCATAATTTCGAAGTTGGCATTTGAAAAACTAACCCCTGCCTTAACTCCGATACGTTGTCCGGTGGCAGAAATGCCGAACAGGACAATTGCCAATAGGAACAGAATTCGTTTCATTTGATTTCACTTGCTGATTAGCCTACTCTTCCGATTTTCGGCCTTTTCGCCTTGCCGGTTCTGACACCTTGGTTTCGCAAGGAAAAACCAATACGCATCATGTGGGTGGGCAGCCCGTATCGCCTAACGCTTTTATTTGAAAAACAACAAACTGCCGGAACGTCCGGGCTATTTTACGATAAAGGCCAACGGATTGTTTTTGAGCCTGGCAAAGGCCCCAATAAAAGAAACTGCTTTGAAGGAATGGCAGATGAGGAAGGAAGGAAAAGCGGAAGTTGTTCCGACACAAAAGCAAATTCACCAGGTGAATTTAAGTCGCCTGGTGAATTTCTCGGTTGATTATAATTCAATCGGGGTGCCGTTGTAGAAATCGAGGATTTTTGTTCGGAAAATATAGTCGTACTTGGCTTGTGCCAGGTCGCTCTTAGCTTTGGTAAGATTGTTTTTGGCCTGGTTATATTCTACCGAATTCAGCATGCCCACGCTGAACTTCTCTTCGGTATAGCGGAAAGCCTCCTGCATGGAATCCACGGCTTTGTTGCTGGCCATATACTTTTTCAGCGCGGCCAGCGCGTTGGCATACGCCTGCTCAATATCCTTACGCAACAGGTTTTTGGTGTTCTGAACCGTTAACTCCTGGTTCATCACCTGCAACTCGGCATTTTTAATCTGCGTGCGTGATTGGAATTTATTGAAGACCGGAATAGACAAGTTCACCCCAAGCCCATATCGTTCGTTGTTCTTCAGTTGATCGGAAAAAGAGATATCCGCTCCTACAGCATCCTTGTACTTATTGTTGTACGAGGTGTAGTAGTCGGCCCCAAACGAAAGCGTCGGGTATAAATTTCCTTTGGCAATGGAAACCTGCGCTTTAGAACTTTCCAACCGGTATTCGGCGCCTTTCACTTCCGGGCGAAGTTGAACAGCTGTGCGGAACACGTCCATGGAGTTGAGCACGGTGCGATTGGCCGAAACCACCGGCAAAATTGGCTGACTGATTTTAAACTGGCCGGTTGACGGAAGTTCGAGCAACTGGTAGAGGTTCAGGTAGGCCAGCTGCAAGTTGTTCTGCTCGTTTACCAGGTTCAGTTCTTCCTGCGCGTACTGGGCCTCAATCTCGAGCAAACTGCCTTTGGCCAGGCTACCGGCTTCCACCAGTTTGCGGGTACGGTCAATTTGAAGTTTGGTCACTGCCAGCTGGTCCTGTGCCACCTGCACCAGTTCTTCCGAAAACAAAATCTGCAAGTAGGCAGCCGTGACGTTCAGCATCACATCGTCTTTCGCCTTCTGCAAATCTTCCAAACTGGCTTTGAGGTCGTAATGGGCCATATCCACCGAATGTTTCAGCACCAGACCTTTCAGTAAAGTCACGTTTGCGCTGAGGCTGGCCCCGGTTTGGTTCGAGTTGTAATCGGCATACGTGTTGTCGTATTGCAGGGTGCGCCCAAAGCTAAAACTGTTGGACAGGCTGCTGTTTATCCCCGGCAGCCGGTTGTTTTTGGCTTGCTGCAGCTCATTACCGTAATAATCGGTATTAACGGTCTGCTGTTGTATCTGAATGTTGTTCTCCAGGGCATAATCGATGCATTGGCGCAAATCCCAGGTTTCCTGGGCATGCAAACCATCGGCAACCATCAGAGCGGAGGCAATTATGGTAAATAAATAGTACTTCATAGATCTGTTTTTTTATTAAACCAAGCTAAATTAATCATTCAGTTGAACTTCAACTTAGCTTAGCCTTGCTTATTTTCATTTTCTTTCAACTTCTTCGGATCAATCTTTTCGCCCTTCACCTTATCCTCTTTCGCCAGGCCTTCCACAATCTCAATGTTGATGCCATCGGAGAGGCCGGTTTTCACCTTGCGTTTTTCGTAGATGCTTTCCACCTCGTTGGTGAGCACTTCCACATAGGCCGAATCGTTCTCGAACTTCAGCATCCCTTCGGGAATCACC
Organism: Gaoshiqia sediminis; assembly: GCF_025907915.1. Lineage (GTDB taxonomy): Bacteria > Bacteroidota > Bacteroidia > Bacteroidales > Prolixibacteraceae > Gaoshiqia > Gaoshiqia sediminis. Next base: position 25,483 of record NZ_JAPAAF010000036.1, on the reverse strand, counting down.
ATCACACTGTCCTTCCGTTCAAGCACAATGTTGGCATTGGCACTGTAACCTGCCCGGATGAACTGATTGTCTTTCAATGAAACATCAGCTTTGATTTCGAACTGGATGGCCCCGTTTTCTTCCACACCTTTGGGCGAAATGTATTCCAGGATGGCTTCGAACTTATCTTTTTCGATGGCGCCGATTTCGAGCTCAATGGGCATGCCGACCTTGATTTTGCCCACTTCGGTCTCGTCCACCTTACCCTCAAAAATCATGTCCTGCATATCGGCTATAGTGGCGATAGTGGTCCCGTCGTTAAAGGTGTTCGACTGGATAACCGAGTTACCGACCTTGATGGGCACATCGAGCACCATGCCGTTAATGGTGGAGCGTACCAGCGTGTTGGTGGCGGTTTCAGCCTTCTTGGTCACCCCGTTCTTGATTAATTCGAGGTTGTTTTCGGCAGCGGCCAGCTCTTCTTTGGCCGAGTCGTAGCCAACCTTTGATTTTTTGAACTCTTCGTATGAGATCACATCGCCGTCGAACAGCTTTTGCAGACGCTCGTAATCAATTTTTGCATCCTCGAAATTGATTTTTGCCCGGTTCAGGCGCGATTCGGCCGTATTCAGGTTCACCATGTCGGGGATGATTTTGATACGCGCGATCACCTGGTCCTTTTTCACAAAGTCGCCGGCCTCGACATACAGTTCGTCGATAATACCCGAAACCTGCGGCTTAATTTCGATTTCCTGGCGAGGCACCACCGATCCGGTAGCCACCGTCTTTTTGATCACATTGGAAACAAAAGGCGTTTTTGTTTCAAAAATATCGGGCTGCGTTTTTGATTTGGTGTACAGGAAGTAAATCGTACCTCCAAATATGGCCACGATGATGACAATTCCCAAAATCCTAAAAATCTTTTTCATTTGTGTTCGGTTTTTATTGTTTCTGTTTTCTGTTTGTTTCTTTAAAAGTTCCTAAGTGCCTGAGCCCCTAAGTTCCTAAGTGACTAAGTGGCTTTAACGTATAATCGCTGGCATCTTCCATTTCAATCATCAATAATCATTCATAAATCATCAATCACCTCACTCGTCTCGCAGGGCATCAATCGGCTTGATGCTGATGGCTCGTTTGGCGGGAATAAGGCCTGCAAACATGCCAGAGATGACAAGTACGCCCAGAGCTGCAAGCGCCATCGTCAGGTTCACTTCCGGGTTGCGGAAGAAAACTTCATCGCCGGCTGCTTCCAGAATCTTATTCAGTATTTCGAGAATGCCAACTCCCAGCGACAGGCCGACGTAACCGGCCATCACGGTCAGGAAAACACTCTCGGCCACAATGTGGGTGATAATTTTTGCCGGTGTGGCGCCAATCGCGCGCTGAATGCCGATTTCCTGCGTCCGTTCCTTGATGATGACCAGCATGATGTTGCTCACGCCAATCACCCCGGCCAGCAGAGTGCCAATGCCCACAATCCAGGTCAGCACCTGGATACCGGTAAACAAGGCGGAGAATTTGACAAATTCAGCTTCAATATTAAATGATCCGATGGCTTGCACATCGTCGGGCGAAATTTTGTGGCGTTCTTTCAGGATACGCTGCAATTTTTCCTGCAGGCCGCTTACACTGTACCCCTTTTTCGCAGTGACGGAAAAGAAGTGAATGACATTGCCATAATTGTAAGCCGTTTGCATGGTCGTAAACGGGATGATGATGGTTTCTTCCTTCTTGCCACCGCCAATGTTGATGCGTGTTTCGGGGTGAATCACTCCGACCACCTGGAAGTACACCCCACTGATTTTCAGATACTGGCCAATCGGGTCTTCCTCTTTGTCAAACATCACCTCAACCACCCGCTCGCCAATCACGCACACTTTGCGTTTTTGCAACACGTCGATCTCGTTCATCAGGCGGCCTTTCACCGGTGTCCAGCCGTCAATCTTGAAATAGTCGGGGTAGTCGCCATATATGTTGAAAGCACCCGTGCGTTCGCCACGGACCGTGTTATCGCCGTTTTGCTGCCAGCCAAACAGACGGGGCGACAGGTATTCGACTTCGCGCACATTCTGGCGGATGTACTCAATGTCCTGGTTATCGTAATTCCAGCGTCGCCCGCGTTGAAAACCTTCGTAAGGGATGCTGGTCCGCTCGGTCCAGAAAAAGGCCGAGTTGGTGGCAAAAGCTTTTACGCCTTCCATTACGCCGTTTTCCAGTGCACGGCCTGCCCCCGACATGATAATCAACATGAAGATCCCCCAAAACACACCGAAGGCGGTCATGAAGCTGCGCATGCGGTTTTGCTTCAGCGCGCTTAAAATTTCTTTCCATAAATCCAGATCTAACATGGCTTTTCGGTTTTGAGGTTATTCGTCGCGCAGGGCAACAATTGGTTTAATACTGGCAGCCCGTTTGGCCGGAATATATCCGGCAATGGCGCCTGCAACAATCAGCAGCAGGGTAGCCGCAACGGCCACGTTAAAATCCACTGTCGGGTTCAGAAATACGGTTTCGCCTTGCTGGGCGGCCTCGCCTGCCGACTGTACCATCATGTAGTTAATGCCCTCCATCAGTCCGGTACCCAGCACCAATCCGATATAACCGGCAATGGTGGTAATCAGGATCGATTCGAGCAAAATCAGACCAATGACCGATGCCGGACTGGCGCCAATCGCCTTGCGGATTCCGATTTCCTTGGTCCGCTCCTTCACCACAATCAGCATAATGTTGCTCACCCCAACAATACCGGCAATGAGCGTCCCGATGCCAATGATCCAGATAAAGATTTTAATGGCCTGAAAGATCCGCATCGTCTGGATGTAGTTCTCCAATTTATTGTACATGCCCAGCGCACTCTCGTCTTTTTCGTCGAAACGAAGTTTTCGGGCAAAGGTGCTGCGGATGCGTTCTTCAATCTGTTGACTTTCTTCCAGAGTCTGCCCGTTGATGGTGACGGCAAAATTATGCAGGCGGTTGCCGCCGCTAAAGATTTTCTGGGCCGTGGAAACCGGCATGTAGGCATTGCGGTTCCTGGTTGAACCGGGCTCTATACAAACGCCGACCACTTTAAAGGGTACTTTATTGATGTTTACATACTCACCCAGCGCCGGAATATCTTTGAAAAGCGCCTCCTTGATGTCTTTCCCGATTACCACCACTTTGCGGGTTTCCACGATATCCACCGAATTGATGAAACGGCCTTCCAGCAGTTCCATGTTTTCGACCGTGTTCAGCTCCGGATGGCAGGTGACGGTGGTGTATTCGCCCGACTCCTTGCCATAGGAATAGCGGGTATTTCCCATGTAGTAACGCCCCGAAGCCGTTTCGACACCGGAAAGCGATTTGATGAGGTCGTAATCGTCGTTATGAAACTGCACCGGACGGCCCGTCTTTAACCCCTGGTGGGGAATTGTGGTTTCGCCCGTCCAGATCCACATAGCGTTTACCGCGTCGTTCATAAAATTACTGGCCACGCCGTTGCTCAGCCCGTTGCCCGAACCCAGCAGGATCATCAACATGAAAATCCCCCAGGCTACCGAGAAACCGGTCAGAAACGTGCGCATTTTATTCTTTTTGATGGTGGCAAAAATCTCCTGCCACTTATCGATATCAAACATGGCTTAACGTTTTAGGCAGGTTGCAATTCTTTCGAATATTTATAGCGGAACTCGCTCAGCTCGCCATTGCGGATAACTTCGTGGATCCGGCCATCCTTTAGGCGGACAATTTTCTGGGTCATGGCAGCAATATCGTGCTCGTGGGTGACGATGATAACCGTGATGCCAATCTCATTGATCTCCTTGAGAATCTCCATTACTTCGTACGAAGTGGTGGTGTCGAGGGCCCCGGTAGGTTCATCGGCAAGGATAATTTTGGGCTTCGAGATCAAGGCACGCGCAATGGCCACCCGTTGTTTTTGTCCGCCCGACATTTCGTTGGGCATGTGTTCGGCCCAGGGTTTCAACCCCAGCTTGTCGAGGTATTCCATCGCCATCACATTGCGCTTTTTGCGGCTCACACCTTGGTAATACAGCGGAAGCGCCACATTTTCCATGGCATTTTTAAACGAAATGAGGTTAAACGATTGGAACACGAAGCCGACCATTTCGTTGCGCAGCCGGGCAGCTTTCTTCTCGCTCATATTGGCGATCAGCTTGCCGGCCAGGTGGTAACTGCCCTCGTCGTAATTATCGAGCATGCCCAGAATGTTCAGCAAGGTTGACTTTCCAGAGCCCGACGAGCCCATAATGGAAACAAACTCGCCCTGCTCAATTTCCAGGTCAATCCCCTTGAGCACATGCAGCTTGCTGCTGCCCATCTCATAAGATTTGTGGATGTTGTTTAATTTAATCATGGCTGTGGTTTTCTGTTTCTGTTTCTGTTCCTCAAAGTTGGTCAATCAGACGTTCATGTGCAGAATTAATTCGATGAACTGTTGATTTTTACATGTAAATGCCTTTTTTGAACTGGTAATATGGATGGCCAACTACCTTGTCAACTGGTTTTACATGAAGTAGGACGACCAAGTTGGGCCTACGTTACAGCTTGCAACTTTTTTTTCTGAAAGGGTCTTTATTTTTAACCTATCACCGGTGTGGTTTATGCGATGTTGCACTAACGCTATTGCTACAAGTAATGTCTTATCAGACGGATTTTACTCTTTGTCTTGAAACAAAAAGGAAACAGAAAATTAAAGCCTGTTTTTTATCTGCACTTCCATTCCTATTGTTGATTCTCGGGAATCATGTTTGTTTTTTTACTGTTTTGAGGAATCGGATTAAGAAAGGAGAAGGAGGTGCCTGGCTGTAGGATACAAAAAAATGCCACCCCCCGCAGGCGATGACATCTTTCGTACTATGTCAATAAAAAACTAATCTTGGATACGTTGACGACCCGGCTTATCGTTTCAACCGGAGCCTGTGAATTACTTTATTTTTTCGAGATACAACTTACGCAAACATTTCAAATATTCCAGATCCAGTTTGTTGGAATAGATCCGCACAAAATCGTGCAGTCGATCTTGGTAATAGAAAGCCCCCATGGCGGCATCGAACTTGCTCTCTTCCCAATTGTACTTCACGCGGTCGGTCAGCTCGTTAAATTCCTTCCAACTGTGCTCTTTCGGAAGTTCCAGGTAGGCATGGTAATCTTCTTTGTTGTCCAGGTAAATGCCTTCGTCCAGTGGAGTCAGATTAAAGAACTTTTCGAGGTTGATTTGGACCGATTCTTCCATGTACTTTTTATGTTTTTTCAGGAACAATATTCCATGTTCCTCATAAGCTTGCTGCAACTGGCCGATCAGGTCGTACCGGTTGAGGTGCCTGATACGGAGCACTTGATAGCTTAGGTCATAAACCTGAATAACACCTTTCCCGGCATCAAAGGTTTCATGAAAAACCTTCTCCACCTTTTCGGTCGCCTTAAGAACATCCATCAGGGTGTACTGTTGCGCCAGGGCCGGATACATGTAAATTGGCTTGGTGGCATCGGGTCCATCGTTATAGTAACCGGGAAAAGGCGCCAGGGCTTCAAAAACCAAAGTCCCGGGAAGAACTTTTTCATCAATCGTAAAAACAGGTTCCTGTTTGGTAAGGGTACCGAATACTTGAATTGCATTTTTTAGTTCCATATCTCAATTTTTGTGGGATTCACTATCTTCGTCGTCAATACTTCATGACAACGACGGATACATACTATCATGTTGACCCCATCGGGGCGGTACGGATCACAAAAAGTCACCGTTCCCACCGGATACGGCTACGGGTAAAACCCGATGGCCAGGTCCACGTATCCATGCCGGCTTTGGGTTCCGAACAAAAAGCGATCGACTTTGTAAAGTCCAAACTGGAATGGATACAAAAACAACAACAAGATATTAAAGCCGGTTTAACCATATTTGGTTCCGGTAACTGTTTTAAAACAAAATTTCATTCCCTGAAAGTTATACCCGTTGATCATACAAAAGTTTCAGGGCTGGTGGGGAATGGCGTCATCCAGATTAATGTTCCTCGCCAGCAGGATCATCAACGAGCCGATATACAGCAGTTTATACGCCGGGCCATTGTACATGTCATGCGACAGGAAGCGAAAGTTTATTTGCCGGTACGCCTCAATGAACTGGCCAAACGCCATGGGCTGGTGTTCGGAAACGTGTATGTAAAACATGTGAAAAGCCGATGGGGAAGTTGCTCCTCCATAAATAATATTAACCTGAACCTGCACCTGATGCGCCTGCCCGACCGAATGATCGACTATGTGCTGCTGCACGAGCTGGCACACACGGTAGAGAAAAACCACGGGCCCGGTTTCTGGAAGCTGCTGGAGCAAATCTGCCCGGGCGCCAAAAGCCTGGATAAAGAACTGAACAAGTACCATGTGGACATTTTTTAACGTACAAACCCAAACCGCATTGGACAAAACACGAACGCTATGATGAACTGGAACCAATTGATATCGACACGACGGCTGGGCAAAGGCCCGGCTGTGAAAGAAGAAGACCTGTATAACCGAACACAGTTTCAGCGCGACTACGACCGCATTATTTTCTCGTCGCCCTTTCGCCGGATGCAAAACAAAACACAAGTTTTTCCGTTGCCGGGGAGCATTTTTGTGCACAACCGCCTCACCCACTCGCTCGAAGTGGCCAGCGTAGGCCGCTCACTGGGCAACATCCTGTCGGAAAAACTGATCCAATCGGGCGAAAAAAGCCCGTTGCTGTATGAGTTGGGCGCCGTGGTTTCAGCAGGCTGCCTGGCCCACGACATGGGCAACCCGCCCTTTGGCCATGCCGGCGAAGAAGCCATCTCTAATTATTTCAGGGAAGGTAACGGGAAAACCCTGGAAATGCTGGTGTCGCCCGAGGAATGGAGCGACTTTCTGTATTTCGACGGGAATGCCAATGCCCTGCGCCTGTTGGGGCACCAGTTTGAAGGACGGCGCGAAGGCGGCTTTGCCCTCACCTACACCACGCTGGCTTCGATTGTAAAATACCCGTTCGAATCGGTGGGGGTGAGCAAACCCAAGTTTGGCTTTTTTCAATCCGAAAAAAACCTGTACCACGATATTGCCCGGGAGCTGGGTATCATCCAATTGGAAAGCAACCCGATGAAATTTGTCCGCCACCCGCTGGTTTTTCTGGTGGAGGCTGCCGACGACATCTGCTACCAGATTATGGACCTGGAAGACGCCCACAAGCTGAAGATCCTGGACTACAAAACCACCAAACAACTGTTTTTGAATTTCTATGATGAACAGCGGGACAAGCATCTGTTCGACAAGATTGAAAAGACATTTAAGGTTGTGACCGACCAGAATGAGCGCATTGCCTACCTGCGTGCCGGGGTAATCAATAAACTGGTACACGAATGCATCCGGGTGTTTGAAGAACAGCAAGCCGCTATCCTGGAGGGAACTTTCCAATCGGCGCTGATCACCCAGGTGGGTGGCAGTTCAAAAATGGCCATGGAGGAAATTGGCCCGCTGTCGGTAAAAAAAATCTACCGTGACCGCTCGGTCGTTGAAATTGAAATGGCGGGTTACCGGATTCTGGGCACCCTACTCGATGAATTTATCACCGCGGTACTTTCTCCCAAGGCTGGCCTGTCGAGGCGCCTGCTGTCGCTCATGCCCCTGCAATACCGGGGCGACCATCAAACAAGTTACGAAAAAATCCAGTCGGTCATCGATTTCGTTTCCGGCATGACCGACCTGTACGCGCTGGATTTATACCGAAAAATCAAAGGCATCAACCTGCCGGTAATTGGATGATGATTGGTAATTGGTCATTGGGTGTCATTAAGGCATGAACAACTCTGAACTTGGAACTTGGAACTTGGAACTTGGAACTTGGAACTTGAAACTTGGAACTTGAAACCCGGAACTTACAGCTTAGATCTGTCACAACTCCGTGATTCGGATATTGCGCCAGCGCACTTTGATGCCGCCGCCATCGTGGATTTGCAGGGCGATGGCCCCTTTGCCCTTCGCTATTTTCGGATCGTCCAGGTCGCATAGCTGGTGACCATTCAGCCAGGTAGTTACGCGACCACCTTGCAGTCGAATTTTCAACAGATTCCAATCGCCCATGCTCAGGTGAACATCATCTTCGTCCGGAATCTGGTAAAGCCAGCCCCGCCCGTACGATTCGTAAATGCCGCCCGTATCGTGGTTGGGAGGCGCCACTTCCACCTGCCAGCCGGTCACCTTTGTGCCTTCAAAAGTGGAACGGAAAAACACGCCGCTGTTGCCATCGGCTTCCTGTTTAAATTCCAGCTCCAGCTCAAAATCATCGTACCATCTTTCGGTTGACAGGTAGCCGTAAGCCTTGTCAGGCCCGCTTTCACAAATCAGCTCGCCATCCTCAACGTACCACTTCTCGGTACCATGAATGAGCCAGCCATCCAGGTTTTCGCCATTAAATAACGCCTTGGGTTGCTCCTGTGCAGTCAGCACGGCCGAAGTTGCCAACAGGCCGATGAGGTAAAGAAATCGTTTCATACTGGTTTATGGTTAGGGTTGAAAATCCGTTTATTTCCTGCAAAAAATCATTTCCTCCATCTTTGCCTTCTTCGCCTTTCTCTTTTCCTGAATTTTGCCTTTTAGCTTTTTCCTTTTGCCTTGCTCTATTTCCCCAACTCCCTTTTCAGCAAGTTGACATTGTTGTTGAGCCGTTCAATGGTTTCATCCTTCTCCTGAAGCTGGTTTTTCAACTGCTGTATTTCGGCTTTCAACCGGGAGAGTTGTACTTCCTGCGCTTCATATTCTTTATCCTTCAGCAGCCGTTGTTGCTCCAAACGTTCGGCCTCGTCCTTTTTGCGTTTCAGGTCAAACTGAAGATCGGACAACTGGTTTTTCGTCTGGTTGAGCTCACCCGACAGCGATTCGTTTTCGGCCCGAAGGGCAACCTGTGCCGATTTGCCGGTAGCCAGCTCTTCTTCCAGCCTCCGCTTTTCGTATTCAAAAGCATACAGCTTTTCTTCAATCGTGGCATCTTTTTCCTTCACGTTGGAATTTAAGGCATTGATTTGTCCGTTCAGGTTGGTGATCAGTTGATCTTTTTGGGCATTGCTTTCCAACAACTCCTGTTTCATCTTTTCAAAGTCGGCAATCATCTGCCCGATGCGGGTGGCTTTGGCTTCGTTTTCGCCGGTGAGCTCGCGCACCCGCTGTTCGGCCCGCAATTTCGATGATTCCATCTCCACAAATTTCTTCTTGGAAACACAGGCTGTCATCCCCATACTTCCTATTGTCATCCATAAAAGCAATGTCTTTGTCCTCATATTTTTCGTTTTTTGAACACCGTTGCTTACCTCAGGTTGTTTTTCATTTGGCAGGTGTTCGTTTCATTATCAACAGATTTTTTCCTAAGTTCGGTGCTTGTACTCAAAACGCCATCCATCGAAAGATGTTATTTCGCCGGTAATTTTTTTACCATCCGGGCGTTTTAAACAACGGTACCTAAAGTAGGAAAAATCATTCAGCAAAAAAAATCGGCCTCCGCGCCACAACATTTGCAGGATAACGAAAACACCTTTACCTGACTTTAGGAAAATGAACCATCTTAAAATTGACAGCGCATGAGACGAACCATCTTTATTCTTTTTTTACTGATAACAGCACAAGTTTTTGCGCAGCCCCAAACGCTGAAAGGCCGCATTGTTGACGCCGACACACAAGAAGGAGTGGCCTATGCCAATATTGGTATTGAAGGTACGTATTACGGAACCGCCAGTAATCTGCAAGGTTTTTTTGAGCTGAAAGTGCCCGAGGAGTTTTATGGTGAAAAACTGTACGTTTCGGCTGTGGGTTACGAAAATGTGACCTTCGCGGTGACCGATCTGCTGAAACAGGATTTCAACCGCATTGCGCTGAAGGAACAAACCTACAGCATCGAAGGGATCGATGTGGCTGCCCAATCGCGGGTACTGTTCCGGGTGATCAGGACTGCCGCGAAACAAGTACCGGCCATCTTTCAGAAGGGACCACTCGGACTGACCTTTCATTACCTGGAAACGATGCAGGTTGAGGAAGCCGAACCCATCATCCGCGAAGCTATTGTTGACTTGTACGATGAAGCCGGCTATCAAAACCCGTCGATCACAGACGCCTTTGCGAGCCGCAATTACCGCTTCACCCAGGTAAACCGAAACTTTGAACCATACTCGTTCCCATCGGGACAAACCGGGTTTGACGAATTACTGGAAATGGATCTGGCACGCCTGTCGAACACCATTTTTGCCGAACCGTTGCTGAATGATTTTGATCTTCACCTGGAAGGAATTAGCGCATACAATGGCGATTCGGTTTGGGTGATCTCGTACAAAACCAACCAGCCGAACCTGGCACATACCGGCGACTTTTATGCTACCCGGTTGGATGGGAAAATGTACATTTTGAAAAGCAACTACGCCTTGGTGCGCAACGAAATGGTCATCGAAGCCACTAAGAACAACAGCCAAAACCGTTCGCTTTTTACGAATAGCCAGGAGCAGCGGCAGGTACGTTACCACCTGACCAGCCTCTACCAACAACAAGACGGAAAATACGCGCTGAGTTATCTCGACTGCGACAAAACCTACGCCAACGAAAAAGGGGAACAGGTATCGTATTCCCGCAAAGCCGGGGTATTAAAACGAACGAACGCCCCCGAAAAAATAGTCGGGCGAGACTATTTTGAAAATACCACATACATCGAAAGCTTCTGGAAAAGTTTTCACGCAGAAAAGAAATAAAGGCAAGGAACTTAAAATTACTGCAGCGGGTTGGATGAGCGCTATGTTTTTGACTTAAACAACTCCTTCTCGTCAACAGGTTTTACCAACATACTGTCTTTCAGGGTGCGGCTAACGATATTGAAGGGCCCGGTAATAATTTCATCGCCAACCTGCAGGCCTTCAAGAATCTCAATGTTCGTATTATCCTGAATACCGGTAACGACCGGTCGCTTCCAGGCCCGGCCATCCTTGAGCACAAAAACCAGTTCTTCTTTATCGTCTTTCCCGGCCACTTCCGCTGCTTCGTTCTTCTCCCCTTCGTTGGCGACACGGGTGGTAACTGCCTGGATGGGCACAGAAATGACATGCGGACGGGTTTCGGTTTGTATGTCCACCGTAGCCGACATGCCCGGTCGGAAAGGCGAACGGTTCACCCCCGCAGAGTCCATTAAATCGGCATAAGATGATTGAAGCAAAAGCACTTTCACATCAAAGGTGGTTACCTGGTCGCTGGTGCTGCCCACCGTGTTCGCCGAGTTGGCTATTTCGGTAACCAGACCGGTAAATTTCCGTTTCAAGTACGCATCTACTTCCACCAGCGCTGTATCATTTCTCGTCACCTTCACAATGTCATTTTCATTCACATCCACCTTCACCTCCATGCGATCGAGGTTGGCAACCACCATCATTTCGGTTCCCGCATACATATTGGTTCCCACCACACGTTCACCCTTTTCCACATTCAGCCGCGAAACGGTGCCGTCCATCGGAGCATAAATTTTAGTTTTTATCAGCTGTTCATTGGCTTCGGCAACACCGGCTTCGGCCGATTTTACTGAAAAGCCGGCTGCCCGCACTTCCGCCTCGGCCACTTTGTGGGCAGCCTGGGCCGTTTCAAAGTCCGAAGGGGCAATAGCCTGCTGATCAAACAACGTTTGCGCCCTTTTAAAAGCCAGCTCACTTTCTATTAAACGAGCTTCGGCTTGGGCCAGGTAGGCTTTCGACGAATTTAAGGAAGCCTCGGCCCGGTTAAGTGCCTGCACGTACAGATCGGGTTTGATAACCATCAGCAGCTGACCTGCCGTTACCACATCGCCCTCTTCCACGTGCAATTCGATAATTTCGCCCGAAACATCGGGGCTGATCTTCACCTCGGTCTCTGGTTGAATTTTCCCATTGGCCGTAATCAGTTCTGTGATAGTCCGGCTCTCGACAACCTGGGTCACCACTTTCACTTCAAATTCTTTTCCGAACCACCCTTGTTTCTTACCAACCAGCAGGACGATAATCACCACAACCAAAAAGCCAATGGCATAAGGCAGTCGCTTGTTTTTCTTTTTTGCAGTTTTTTGCATGAGCTTGGTTTTTTTGACCGTAAGTTGCGATAACAATTCCGTTCGGAAAATCAGCAAACTTGGATAACCGGAATGATCTTATTGAAGTCAGGTTCCCGGTGGGTTTTCCCGCCGCAATTCTCGTCGGATAAGTCGGTTTAACGGGCGTTGCACCCGAAAATACCAGCCCAGCATCCCGGCAACAAGAAGCAAGGCACTGATAACTAGAGCTCCCAACATCACCGGATGAATGGATCTTTCCCGAAGCTGTTGCTCATCGTACAAATCTTTTTCCAGGTTAAGCTGCTTGGTCCGCAAATCAATTTCGGCCCGGCATCGCTCCAACTCTTTCCGCATCTCCATAAATTCGGGCGTTGCCGCCAGACTGTCGTTTGCTGCCAGTTCTTCTTCGTAAATTTTAATCCGGTTGATCAGCGATTCGCGCTCCTGCCCCATTTGGACCAAATTGCGCCTCACCTGATTGGTTTCGCGGATATTCAGTTCGAGGAAAATGGCAGGCAAAAGCACGCAGGAAAAAAATAACAGTAGTCCGAGAATCGACATAAACTTGTAAAGGTTTCCGGAAGGAGTAGTCATATGCCTGGGTTTTTGAAGATTATTTATCCGTGAATAATTTACCACACTCACAAGTTACGGAAAAATATTCATTGGCAATTCCCTGGAAAAAGAAAAAACCAATGACCCTGCCAGTTAATAATTACCTGCAAGTCATTGGTTCTCTTAGAAGAAGCTTTTCTAAAAAAAACTCTCAATTATTTCAGCACTAAACGGGCTGTACGACGGCTCTTTTGTTCCATAAACACCTGGCGTCCATCTTTCATCTTTGCCAGTGAGGCATCGTTATAAAACCGGATGGTTGCCAGCACTAAGCCGGTATTGTAGCGCACATCGAATTTCTTGCGCAGCTCCACCACCAGCGACTCCAGGCCCACTTCGGGCTCGTCAACGCAAAGCGACAAGTCGATGGCCGACTGCTGGATCAGGTTTACCTTGATGCGGCGGCTCTTAAATAAGGCAAATACCTCCGACAACACATCGATGCTGATAAACGAGAAGTCGTCGGGCGAAAGGGTAACCAGCGCCTGCTTCTTTTTCAGGATATACACCGGAACCAGATCGAGTTGGTGCCCCACTTCATGGATAACTGTTCCGGCCTGATCGGGATAATCGAACGGACGCACCCACAAGGGAATGTTTTTGTTCCGTAACGGCTTTATGGTTTTTGGGTGAATGACCTTTGCCCCGGAATACGACAATTCAATCGCTTCTTTGTACGAAAGCTCTTCCAGTTTTTCGGTTTCGGGAAAATCCACCGGATCGGCATTCAGTACGCCGGGAACGTTTTTCCAGATGGTCACGCTTTCGGCGTTCAGCAAATTTCCCAAAATGGCTGCCGTGAAGTCGGAACCTTCGCGTCCCAGCGTGGTAGTTTGGTTGGTGGTGGTTGATCCGATGAACCCTTGGGTAACATACAAATCGACACCATTAAAGCTAAAATTGTTGTTGACCAGCATGGCCGACCATTTCCAATCCACAATGGCCTCGCGGTAGGTTTCGTCGGTGCGCAGGCTTTCGCGAATGTCCACCCACTTGTTTTTCAAGCCTTTTTCATTCAGGAACGCCGAAATAATGGCTGTTGAAATCAGCTCGCCATAACAAACCAACTGGTCATATTCATAATCAAATTGCAGGGACGGTGTGCGCTCCAACCGCTCCTCCAGCTGCTCAAAAAGCTCATTCACCTGCCCCAGATTTTCTTCGGAAATACCCAGTTCACGGATAATCCCATCGTGGTAGTTCCTGATCTGTTGAAAAATCTCCGCTTTCTTATTGTCTTTTTTGAAATAACTGCGGACCAGGTCTTCCAGCGCGTTGGTTGTACTTCCCATGGCTGAAACCACAATGGCCTTTTTGCCTGGGTACATGTCGATAATAGTCGCCACATTATTAATGGCTGGCGCCGAACTGACAGAGGCGCCCCCAAATTTGAATACCTTCATGCTAATAATTTTATACCATTTTCTACCGGGCAAAAATAGCTAATTCAAAGGAAGTTAAAACAGCTTTTAAAAAAAGCTGATTAAGTTGTCGGTAATCTAATTATCAACCGATTGACGCCTGGCCACAATCCGCATTTCCCCGAGTGGTGAATTTTCTGTACTTTCAACCCTCATTCATCCGAACAGTTTCTGTCGTTGCAATGTTAATCCTGAAAAACAATTTTAATATGACACATCCATCTGTAAAACTTAGCAATGGGTTGGAGATGCCTGTTCTGGGCCTGGGCGTTTTTTTATCGAAAGAAGGCAGCGAGGTGATCAACGCCGTAAAATATGCACTGGAAGTAGGCTATCGAAGCATCGATACGGCTGCCGTTTACAAAAATGAAAACGGCGTTGGGCAAGCCATTCGCGAAAGCGAACTGCCCCGCGAGGAGGTGTTTCTCACATCAAAAGTGTGGAACTCCGACCAAGGTTACCATAACACCCTGCGCGCTTTTGACGAAAGCCTGAACAAGCTGCAAACCGATTATCTCGACCTCTATCTGGTGCACTGGCCAAAAGGTGAAAGCTCGCACGAAAGCTGGACGGCCCTGGAAGAATTGTATGACAGCGGTCGGGTAAAGGCCATCGGTGTGAGCAACTTCATGATACCTCACCTCGAAGACCTGATGAAAGGTTGCCGGATTAAACCCATGGTCAACCAGTACGAATTCCACCCCGAGCTGGTGCAACCCGCGCTGCTCGAATTTTGCAAAAGCCACCAAATTCAGCCCGAAGCCTGGAGCCCGATCATGAAAGGGCGGGTAAACGAAATTCCGGTACTGAAGGCGCTTGCCGCCAAATACCAAAAATCACCGGCACAAATCACCCTGCGCTGGGACATCCAGAAAGGCGTGGTTACCATTCCGAAATCGGTGACCCCGGAGCGGATAAAAATCAACGCCGAAATATTTGATTTCGAGTTGTCGGAAGAAGACATGGTCAAGATCGACGCCTTGGACCAAGGCAAACGGATTGGCCCCGACCCCTTTCATGTGGACTTTTAACCGGGAAAGACTTCCTAAAAAAGAAAGGTTTTCCGGCCATCATTCAGGCCGCGGCAAACCTTTCTTTTTTCGTTAATCCCGCGGGACAGAAAAAATTACTTCAGCATGATGCCGGACACCATACGCCCGGTCTTGACTCCCTCGCGCCGATAGGAATAAAACAATGGCTCGTGCGAATAGCTGCAAAATCCCATTACCTCGATGTTTTGGGCAAGCACGCCCGAATTGATCATCACGATCCGGTTAGCTTCCCACAAATCGAAGTAGGCTTTATGCGCGTTGTCGGCAGGTTTCAGCAGGCCCCGGTGGTCGGGAAAACTCTCGCGCACAGCCACCATCACTTCTTCCCCAACTTCATACGCATGTAAATGGATGGAAGGGCCGATGCCCGCCAGGATATCCTCGGGCTGCGAGTCGAAATTACGCTGCATGGCATGAATGGTTTTGGCCACGATTTTGTTGACAGTTCCCCGCCAACCGGCATGTACGGCAGCAACTACCCGTTGCACCGGGTCGAACAACAGGATGGGAACACAGTCGGCCGTCTGCACGCAAATGCAAATCCCGGGCTGGTTGGTGATCAGCGCATCCGTATCGGGGACATCCGCAGACTGAATGGGCCCATCCACCACCATCACCTGATCGCCGTGCACCTGGCGCGGAAAAACAAACTGTTCTGCCGCTATCTGTAACGACCGGGCAAGCTCGTGGCGAAAAGACGCATACTCGTCAGCCTGGTCACCGGTAAAACGCGAATATCCATCTCTTCCCCAGCCATGCCGGGTAGAGGTAAAATGAAGCACACCAACTTTCGCAAGGTGGTCGAACTGGAAAAACTGCTTCGAGTTTGCTTGTATTACTTTCATATATCTGATTTTCAAAGGCGTTTTGCATATTTATTCCCTCATCTACCCGGAACGGGCACAAAAGTACCTTTTCCAGCCCGCACAAAATTGCCCTGAATCAACAAAATTGCATGATTACCTATGAGTAAAAACAACGCAGAAGTCGTATTGATGTAAAATAGCTCATTTTTATTTTCTCGTTGGAAAACATTTTATTACCCGAATTAAAAACACACCCGCACCTATGAAAACGATTATTATTTTGCTACTACTGGCTTTACCTGCATTTATCTTTGCTCACAGCAAAAAATCAGTAACCGATAATGCTTCTGTCCATGCGGATACGATCAACCAATCTGGCTATACACTTATTTTCATCAACAAAGAAGCCGGTTTCAGCACCGATTTATCTCAAAAATTACAAGAAACTTTCTTTCAGGTTTACCCTGTGTTGTGCAAAAAATATAATCCGGGCTCAACCCGCACGGTTACTTTTGTGGTCGATCCCGCTTACGACGGCGTTGCTGCCACTTCAGGCAACCAGGTCGTGTACAGCCCGCAATGGTTCGACAAACACCCGAATGATATTGACGTGGTGACACACGAAGTTATGCACATTGTGCAGGCTTACGGCCATGGGTCAGGCCCCTGGTGGGTCACCGAAGGCATTGCCGATTACGTGCGCTTCAGGTTCGGGTTGGATAATGCCAAAGCAGGTTGGTCGTTGCCCGATGTAACCGAAAACCAGAATTACGACAACTCGTACCGGATAACGGCCCGTTTTTTTGTCTGGATTGAACAAAACAAGAATAAAAAGTTCGTGGAGAAAATGGATAAAATCATGCGGGACCATAAATATTCCGATGAGGTGTGGGTAAAACTAACCGGAAAAACAACTGCCGAATTGTGGGAAGAATACCAAGCAAACCCAACCATCTGAAATCAACCAAACGTTAACCGGTAAAAATTCTTTCAAACAAGATTATGAAGAAATATTTTGTCCGTTTCAGCCGAATGCTGGTCCTTTATTGTTCAATGGCTGCGACCAGCCAAGCTCAAAATGCCTCAACCAGTTTATGCGATTATGTCGATCCGTTTATCGGGACACAAGAAATGGGACACACCTTTCCCGGCGCCACCGTTCCGTTCGGGATGGTGCAGCTCAGCCCCGAAACCGATACCATTCCCTACAGTGTAAATGGCCGTTATAATGGCGAGGTGTACCGCTACTGTGCGGGTTACCAATACACCGATCCAACCATCGTGGGCTTTGCGCACACCCATTTTAGCGGCACCGGTCACTCCGATTTGGGTGATTTCCTGATTATGCCGACTACCGGTAAACTACAACTGAATCCCGGAACAACTGAACACCCCGAAACAGGCTACCGGTCCCGGTTCAGCCACGAACAGGAAAGTGCCAGCCCCGGCTACTACAAAGTTCTGCTCGAGGATGACAATATCACCGCCGAACTGACGACCACCACACACACCGGTCTTCATCAATACACTTTCCCAAAAACCGATGTTGGCCATATCATTCTGGATATGAATTACAACATCTACAATTATGACGGGAAAGTAATCTGGGCATCGGTTCGGGTTGAAAACGACACGCTGGTAACCGGCTACCGCATCACACGGGGATGGGCCCGTAACCGCTACCTGTATTTCGCGATGAGCTTTTCGAAACCGATCAAAGAATACGGGATGAAAAGCAACGAGAAGCTTGTTTACAAGGGCTTTTGGCGCAAGTTCGATGAAACAAAAAACTTCCCGCAAATGGAAGCGAAAGAGATGGTTAATTATTTCGACTTTGATGTGGCGGATGGCCAACCGGTGAAAATCAAATTTGCACTTTCGGCGGTAAGCACCGAAGGTGCCCGGAAAAACCTGGAAGCGGAAATTCCTCACTGGGATTTTGAAAAGACAAAAACCGAAGCCCGCAACCTGTGGGAGAAAGAACTGGAGAAAGTAAAAATTAAAGCCGGTCATGAAAAGATGGTGGCTTTCTATACGTCATTGTATCACGCGTTCATCAACCCGATTACTTACAACGATGTGGATGGCAAATACCGCGGGTTGGACCAGAACATTTATGAAGCAGACGGATTCACCAACTACACGGTTTTCTCACTGTGGGACACTTACCGTGCGCTTCACCCGCTGTTCACTGTGCTCCAGCCAAAACGGGCCAACGACATGGTGAAATCGATGATCAAGCACTACGAACAAAGCGTTCACCACCTGTTGCCCGTTTGGTCGCACTTTAACAACGAAAACTGGTGCATGATCGGTTACCACGCCGTTCCGGTAATGGTGGATGCATACCTGAAAGGCATTCGCGACTACGACATCGACAAGGCTTTTGAAGCCGTCATCAAGTCGTCCACCCACAACAGTTACGATGGCATTGGCGAGTACATGAAATACGGTTATGCGCCATTCGACAACGTGAACAACTCCGCTTCGCTGACATTGGAATACGCATACGACGACTGGACAATCGCCAAAATGGCTCAGTCTCTTGGGAAAAAAGAAGAAGCCGCAGCTTACCTGAAACGTGCTCAATACTACAAAAACCTGTTTGATCCGGAGGTTGGCTTTATCCGTGCAAAACTTTCGACCGGCGAATGGAAAAAACCTTTCAACGCGCTGAAAACAACCGGCGAGGGCTACATTGAAGGAAATGCCTGGAATTATTCATTCTATGTACCGCAGGATGTGGCCGGATACATGCAGTTGCTGGGGGGCGAAAAGAAGTTCATCTCGCGGCTCGATTCGCTCTTTGAAATGCACTTGCCGGATGAGTTTTTTGAGGAATCGGAAGACATTGACCGTGTTGGAATTATTGGCGGCTATGTGCAGGGGAATGAACCCAGCCACCATGTGCCCTACCTGTACGCCTGGACCAGTTCCCCCTGGAAAACAGCCGAGAAGATTCACCAGATCATCAACACCAAATACAACCCCAAGCCCGACGGGTTGTGTGGAAATGACGACTGCGGACAGATGTCGGCCTGGTACATTTTCAGTTCGATGGGTTTTTACCCGGTTTGTCCCGGAACCAACGAATACGTCATTGGCAGTCCTTGTGTGAACGAAGCGACGATCGACGTCGGCGAGGGTAAAACATTCACCATGAAAGCCAACAGTTTAACGGATAAGAACATTTACATTCAGTCGGTAACACTTAACGGAAAACCGTGGCACAAAACCTACATCACCCACGAAGATGTGATGAATGGCGGCGAACTCATCTTCAACATGGCCGGAAAACCCAACAAAAAATGGGGAACCGGAAAGGAAAGCAAGCCCTATTCGATCGCCACAAACGAAAATTGATTTGTCCCCCACAGTAAAAGCGCACCGAAGCCATCTGCCTCACGACGGATGGCTTCGGTCGTTCATTCACTAGCCCTTCAACAAATCATTCATCTTTTGCTTGTCCAAAATGCGGACCGACCGACGCTGTACCTCGATAAAACCTTCCTGGTCCATCTCGCCCATAGCGCGGGCCAGGGCCGGGCGCGTCACCCCAAAAAACTCGGCCAGCTGGGCCTGCGACAGCGGCAGCTCAACTACTGCCAGCCGGTCGCCAGCCAAATCGAGCAGATAATGGGCAATCTTTTGCCGGATGGTTTTAAATGAAAGGAACTTAATCCGTGACGAAAGGAATTGCGCCCGCGACGAAATGGAATTCAGGTAATTGGTCAGGATACGCTGATCCTTTTGCAACAGCTTTAAAAATTCGGGCTTTGGGATGTAGAGCAGTTCCACCTCGTTGTTGGCCAGCACCGTTACCGGGAAACGGTTGTTCTTTCCAAACAAAAAAGCCGCTGCCAGCGGCCGGGGCGCTTCTATATCCTCAATCTTAATGGTTTTCCCGGTATAATCGGCCATTTCGCCTTTCACACTGCCCGATAGAACAATCACCAGGCTTGAACACTCGTCGCCGGCATGAACAACCAACTCGTTTTTATCAAACCGCTTAATCTGGTAATGTACATCCTCAAAAATACCGGATAGCCGGTCAGGGGTCAATCCCATAAAAACCGGCGACTTGGCCAGTAACTCAAAATCGATCATAAAATGCGTTGTTTGTAATAAATGATACAAAAAGAGGAACAGTGCCGCCCTACTTTTGTTGTGGAAAATAACAGAAAAAAGATGATACGCGAAATAGTTAAGATAGACGAAGAGTTGTGCGATGGTTGCGGATTGTGCATCCCCAACTGCCACGAAGGAGCCTTACAGGTGATTGATGGCAAGGCCAGGCTGATTAGCGAGTTGATGTGTGACGGGTTGGGGGCCTGCCTTGGCCATTGTCCGCAAGGCGCTATTGAGATTGAAAAACGCGAAGCTGAAGAATACGATGAAGTAGCTGTGATTCAACAAATGGTTTCAAAAGGCGAGAACCTGGTCATTGCCCACCTCAAACACCTGAAAGATCATGGCGAAACCGGCTTTTTGCAAGAAGCAGTCCGGTACCTGAAAGCCAACGAGGACAGCCTGGAGCTGGATGTTGCTTACGTAATCAATCAGGTACACAACAGCAAACCGCAGGCACAAGCCTCGTCGGGATGCGCCTCGGGCGGATGCCCCGGATCGGCGCCGGTAAGCTTCGAACGCCCCGCCTTCATGATGGCGCCGGAAGTGGCAGCCCCAGCCGGACAATCGGAACTGCAACAATGGCCCGTACAATTACATTTGATCAACCCGGCTGCCGGATATTTTCAAGGCTCTGATTTGCTGATCGCTGCCGACTGCGCTGCGTTTGCCCACGGCGACTTTCACCGCACCTTCATTCGCGGAAAAAAACTGGTCATCGCTTGCCCGAAACTCGACTCAGGAAAAGAAATTTATGTGGAAAAAATACGTCGTTTAATCGACGACTCCCGTATAAACACCATCACCCTGGTTATTATGGAAGTTCCTTGCTGCGGCGGCCTCACCCAACTGGTGCAGATTGCGGCACAGCAAGCCAAACGCAAAGTTCCGGTAAAAGAAATTGTGGTCGGAATCAAAGGCGACATCCTGTCGGAAGAGTGGATTTAGACAGACTACGCCGGAAACGTTCTTATTTCTGCCATCTTAACCAGTTGAGGTCATTCCGAACTTGTTTCGGAATCTGTTTACGACAGGAAAGATGTTTATTAAAAGCAGAACCTGCAACAAGTTCAGGATGACCCGGCTCAAGAGTCTTTGGAATTTTTAAAAAAGTAAAAATTAAATATTAATAGAATTTAGTTATGGAAAACATGTTTTGCTATCAGTGCCAGGAGGCATCAAAAGGAATTGGATGTACCATTAAAGGCGTTTGCGGAAAAACCAGCGACGTGGCCAATTTGCAGGACACCCTGCTATTCGTTTTGAAAGGAATCGCCATCCTGAACGGCCAGTTACAAACAGTCGGCAAGGCTGAAAAAAGCGTAAACAAAGCCATCTTCGACGGTCTGTTCAGTACCATCACCAATGCCAACTTCGACCATACCGCATTTGTGATCCGCATTAAACGGATGCTGAAACTCCGCGACGAACTGAAAGCCAAAGTAGAAGCAGCAGGCCTATCGGTTGGCGCTCACGAATCGCTGCACTGGACTGCCTCAACCGGCGACGAATTTGAAGCCAAAGCACAAGAAGTAGGCGTTTTGAGCGAAAAGAACGAAGATGTTCGCTCGCTGAAAGAACTTATTATTTACGGGTTGAAAGGATTGGCTGCCTATGCCGAACACGCTTACAACCTGAACCACGAAAAACAGGAAATCTTCGACTTTATGCAAGATGCCCTGGCTGCCACTACCAAAGATCTGTCGGTTGACGAACTGGTTAACCTGACCCTCGAAACCGGTAAATTCGGTGTGGACGTGATGGCCCTGCTCGACGCTGCCAACACCTCGGCCTACGGAAACCCGGAAGTGACCAAAGTGAACATCGGTGTGCGCAACAACCCCGCGATCCTGATTTCGGGCCACGACCTGCGCGACATGGAAGACCTGCTGAAACAAACCGAAGGTACCGGTGTGGATGTATATACCCACAGCGAAATGTTGCCCGCCAACTACTATCCGGAATTCAAAAAATACAAGCATCTGGTAGGTAACTACGGAAATGCCTGGTGGAAACAAAAAGAAGAATTCGAAACCTTCAACGGACCGATCCTGTTCACCACCAACTGCATTGTTCCGCCACTGGAAAAAGCAACGTACAAAGACCGCATTTACACCACCGGCGCCAGCGGACTGGCCGGATCGATGCACATCCCCGACCGCAAACCAGGCGAGATGAAAGATTTCTCGGCCATTATTGAGCATGCAAAAAAATGCGCTGCCCCTACTGAAATCGAGAGTGGCGAGATTGTCGGCGGATTTGCCCACAACCAAGTATTCGAACTGGCCGGACCGATTGTTGAAGCCGTAAAAACCGGCGCCATCCGTAAGTTCTTTGTGATGGCCGGTTGCGATGGCCGCATGATGAGCCGCGAATACTATACCGAGTTTGCCCAAAAACTGCCGCAGGATACCGTGATCCTGACAGCCGGTTGCGCCAAATACCGCTACAACAAACTGCCCCTGGGCGACATCAACGGCATCCCGCGCGTGATCGACGCCGGACAGTGCAACGACTCGTACTCACTGGCCGTGGTAGCGCTGAAACTGAAAGAAATCTTCGAACTGGAAGATGTGAACGATCTGCCCATCGCCTACAACATTGCCTGGTACGAACAAAAAGCGGTGATCGTATTGCTGGCCCTGCTGTACCTGGGCGTGAAAAACATCCACCTTGGACCAACCCTGCCGGCATTCCTGTCGCCAAACGTGGCCAACGTACTGGTACAAAACTTCGGCATTGCCGGAATCACTACCGTGGATGAAGATATGAAACTGTTCCTGGGCGAAGTAGCCTAAGCAAACTGATTTTCATGATAGGTTGAGTGAATGATTGGAAGGTAGAAAACGGGAGGGCTGTCCGCAAGGACGCCCTTTCGTGCTTTACGGCTGTCGCGGATCCCGCCCCGTCCAAAGCAAATTTGTAATGTGTGCCTTATCCTGCAAAAATAAAATTCCAATTCTATTGAATTGCACACCGACACAGATCGGCGCAAGCGAGAAGAGTTTATAACAAATATTTCTCATCAAACTCAATTCCATGATCTTTCAGTAATTCAATCAATTCATCTCTAAAAGTTACTGTTTTGTGGTGTTGCTCCTGTTTTTTCACATATCCAATCAAATGATCCTTGTCTTTAAATGAATAAGTGAAACCACCATACCCGTTTTGCCAGCCGTTGAAATCCGGAAATAGCCGATTGGTTTTGATATAACCTGAACTGGATAATTTAATGTCTTTTACAAGCGATGCCAACGAAACTGATGGATGGATATGAGTTACAATATGGATGTGGTCATCAACACCCCCAATTCGGTATAGGTGACAATCTTTGTTTTTCAGAACTCCCCAAATGTATTTATAGAGTTCTTCCCGATTGGGTTCTAACAGCGTTTGTTCCCGGTTTTTGGTGCTATAAACGATTTGATAAAGGATTTGTGTATAGGTACTCATAGCTTTGTTTTCTATAAATATACCAATCATTTAGCATTTTTTTTATAATCGCGAAGCGATTAAATATGAATAGACATGCATGGAATGCATGGGTTGGAATGCATGGGGAACAATGACAATCGGGGGCAACAGCCACGAATGTGGGTAAATTAGAATGCGATATCGTTTATTCCATATTCAACCCCGTCCCGGGGTTGCGGGCCGCGGAGCGCATTGCCACCTCGGGTTTCACCACATCCACAGGTTGCACCTATGGCTATTCACATTTAACGGGTTTCACCCGTTATCGTTGCATTGCACCAGGCTATTCAAACCACCGCAAAAATCGCAAAGCGATTAAATGTGAATAGCCATGTATGAAATGCATGGGGTTGGAATGCATGGGGAACAATGGCAATCGGGGACAACAACCACGAATGTGGTTAAATTAAAATGCGATATCGTTTATTCCATATTCAACCCCGTCCCGGGGTTGCGGGCCGCGGAGCGCATTGACACTTCGGGTTTCATCACATCCACAGGTTGCACCTATGGCTATTCACATTTAACGGGTTTCACCCGTTATCGTTGCACTGCACCAGGCCATTCAAACCACCGCAAAAATCGCGAAGCGATTAAATGTGAATAGCCATGTATGGAATGCATGGGGATGGAATGTATGGGGAAAAATGACAATCGGGGGCAACAACCACGAATGTGGCTAAATTAGAATGTGATATCGTTTATTCCAGATTCAACCCCGTCCCTGGGTTGCGGGCCGCGGAGCGCATTGAAACCTCAGGTTTCACCACATCCACAGGTTGCACCTATGGCTATTCACATTTAACGGGTTTCACCCGTTGTCGTTGCATTGCACCAGGCCATTCAAACCACCGCAAAAATCGCGAAGCGATTAAATGTGAATAGCCATGTATGAAATGCATGGGGATGGAATGCATGGGGATGGAATGTATGGGGGATGAAATACGTGGTCGCGGGTTGCCGATGTGCCAACAACCACAACGTGGTTGAATCCGGACCAGCCACGGGGCAACATTTCGCAACGCAACAAGGCCTTCCCGCTGACGCACGGCAGGGTTTCTCAACGCAACAACGGCTTCCCCCGGAGCTGTGGCAAGGTTTCGAAACGCAACACGGGCCCACCGCGCATCAACGGCATGATCTCTCCAGTCAACAAGACCTTGCCGCGCATCCGCGGCAGGGTTTCGCAGAGCAACATGCGTGTCTCCCGGGGCAACGGCAAGACTTCGGGGTCCAACACCGATATCCTGCCAGATCGGGATTACAAAGCGGCGCCAGCTTGGGGCATAACGAAAAAAGCCCCACCAGTGAAGGCAGGGCTACAATATATGGCTGGAATACTCCGTCGGTAATATATTATTTTACACCAAGCGTTTTGCGTCGTGTTTAAAGTTGTCAAGCAAAATTACATCGGTCATAGCTCAGACAGGAATTTACGGGCAGGAGTGCCTTTCTTTTTACCTTTCAATACCTGATTAAGCTCTGAAAGTCCTTTTGTTACGCTGTCAACTGCCGGTGATTTTTCAATAATTGTAGCATGACCGGTATTTTTCAGATACTCAATAAGGGCCTTTCCTACTTTTGTTTTTTCGTTTATAATTACTGTTGCCATATTTCTTTTGTTTATAACAAAATTACAAAAAATTGGCCACAAAAAACCCCGGGCTGGTGCGTTTCTATAAAGCGTACCCCTCCGTCCCCTATACTTTGAAAATGCAAAAGTTTGCTGTGACGGGCAAGACACCAATTACAAAGCGGCGGCGAAGTGCGGGCTAAAGGCTCCCAATTGATCCAATTTGATGCCGGAGGCATCGTATGTTTATAGAAAGAGCATGTCGGTGAGAAATTCGGCCCCGGATGGGGGCGCACCGTTGCGGCATATGCCAATTCTATAAACATCCCAACCCGGCTGTTCAGGATTGCCTGACCAGCCACTCTGATCAATATTGGTGCAAATCC
>NZ_JAPAAF010000035.1 GCF_025907915.1 Gaoshiqia sediminis | reverse complement strand
TCATCATTCGTGTGGGGAGAGCAGGATTCGAACCTACGAAGACGTACGTCAGCTGAGTTACAGTCAGCCCCAGTTGGCCACTTTGGTATCTCCCCTTTGGAATTACTATCGATGATGGATGATTTATGATTGGCAAAAACATCCATAGCATACCACATTAATCAATCATCAATCATCAATCTGTATTGAGCCGGATCACAGATTCGAACTGTGGACCCCGAGATTACAAATCACGTGCTCTGGCCAACTGAGCTAATCCGGCAACTTTTCACAAAAAGTGGGTAAGCTACCTGTGTCGCACCGCTCAACCACCTACCCTTGCTGCCTTCCGACCCTGGGGGGATTCAGCAGGAGCTGGTCGCACAGGACTTACCCGGCGACAAAAGTAGAAATTTTTACTTTCCCGGCAAACCAAATCCCAACTATTCCCGAAGTTTTCCCCCACCATCCCGACTAAACGACTAACCTTCAAAGAAATATTTGCGTAACTTTTTTTTGACTTTCTTTTAATCCGGTCAAAAGCTGCGATGCAAACAGCCGATATACAGTAGCTGACTTCAAAATTGAGATGAATCGAGGGGAAATCCACCGCCATCGGGCATTGGACAATCGAAATTAATTTTCACACGAATGAAAAATCAGATATATTTGTCATTAACTCCTTCATACAAAAAAAACATCATGGAACAAAAATCAACTTTCTGGAAAAGCGCCATGACCTATGGCCTTTACTTAGGCATTGCGCTGATTTTATACAATGTATTGCTGTATGTGGCCGGACAAAATCTGAACACTACCCTTGGACTGGTTTCTTATCTGATTATGGCGGCGGGTGTTTTCTACTCGCAAATCCATTACCGCAACACCGAACTCAATGGTTTTATCAGCTATAGCCAGGCGCTTGGTTTCGGGATTGTTGTCATGTTGTTTGCCGGAGTCATCCAATCGCTGTATTCTGTCATTCTCATCAAATACCTCGATCCCTCCATCCTCGATCAAATCCGGGTGATGCAGGAAGAAGCCCTGATGGAAAGAGGCATGTCAGACGAACAGATCGAAGCCGTTGGCCAGATGATGACCAAGATGCAAAGTCCCTTGGTTATTGCCATTTCCGGCTTACTGACATTTGGTTTTATTGGCTTCATCATTTCCCTGGTGACTTCTATTTTCGTAAAAAAGAATGACGAGGAAAATGCCTTTGCCGAAGCCATGGGTGAAATAAAAGACGAAGAATAAACACACCGCATCGCAACTCCTATTCATTAACTAATACATTTTCAAGTGGATATTTCCGTAGTTGTTCCCCTGTTTAACGAAGAAGAATCCTTACCCGAACTGACTTCCTGGATTGCCCGGGTAATGGACGCCAACGGGTTTTCGTACGAAATTATTTTAATTGACGACGGGAGCAACGACCGTTCGTGGGAAGTAGTTGAAAAACTGCACCTGCAAAATCCCGATATCAAGGCCATCAAGTTCAGGCGCAATTACGGCAAATCGGCGGCGCTGCAGGTTGGCTTTACCGAAGCCCAGGGCAATGTAGTGATTACCATGGATGCCGATTTGCAGGACAACCCGGAAGAAATACCGGAATTGTATCAATTAATCACCGAACAGCAGTTTGATCTGGTTTCGGGCTGGAAAAAGAAACGCTACGACCCGCTGCTTTCAAAAAATATCCCCAGCAAGTTTTTCAACTGGATTGCCCGGCGCAGTTCCGGCATCAAGATCCACGATTTCAACTGCGGACTGAAAGCCTACCGCCGACAGGTGGTAAAAAGCATTGAAGTGTATGGCGAAATGCACCGCTACATCCCTATTCTGGCCAAATGGGCCGGTTTCCGCAAAATCGGTGAAAAAGTGGTGCAGCATCAGGAACGCAAATACGGCGTCACCAAGTTTGGCTTTGAACGCTTCCTGCGTGGCCCGCTCGATCTGCTATCGGTTATCTTTATTGCCAAATTCAGCAAACGGCCGATGCACTTTTTCGGACTGATGGGCAGTCTGGTTTTTCTTGCCGGTTTGATAGCAGCAGCCTCCGTGGGCATCCACAAACTGATTGCTCTGGCCAACCAGGTGCCCGCCCCGAAAGTAACCGAAAGCCCCTATTTTTACCTGGCGCTCACCGCTATGATTATTGGGTCGCAGCTATTTCTGGCCGGCTTTATCGGTGAACTGGTTTCCCGAAATGCTTCGGAACGCAACAAATACCTTATCGAAAAAAAAATTAGCTGATCCGGCTGACTGCCGGGCTTATCCACCTATGGGCCAATCCTTTCCGCACAACAGAAAAGATTGGCCCTTATTTGTTATATTTGGACTTCCTGAAAACAAAACTTACAAATTAGCTCCTTATGAAGTATTTTATTCTTCTTTTCATGCTCTTCTTTTCGGAGGTACTGTACGCCCAGAACCATAAAAAAACACTTCAGGTGGAAGACTTCGCACACTGGAAAGTACTGGAAAACCAACAAATTTCAAACGATGGGAAGTGGGTAGCCTACGAGTTGAACCCGCAACAAGGAGATGGCGCCTTGGTTTTAACCGACACGGAAGGCAAACGCACCGACACGCTGGTACGCGGCGCCTCGGCAGCCTTTACCCCCGGTGCCGACGTTCTGCTGCATCGCATTAAAGTGCCTTTCGACAGTATTCAGGTTGCCAAACGAAAAAAACTAAAAGAAGACCAGATGCCACTCGACAGTGTTGGAATTTTCCAAATAAACACCGGGCAGATCACAAAATATCCACGGCTGGTATCGTGGCAACTGCCGGAAGAAAACGCCAACTGGGCGGCCATTTTGCAGCAGCCTGACAGTGTTGTGAAAACCAGGGACGAACTGAAACTTCAAAACCTGATCCTGCATCGGCTGGATACAGGCGACACCCTGACCAAAAGACAGGTAACCGACTACAGGGTTGCAAAAAAAGGGAATAGCGTCATCTACTCCACCTTCAGCGGCGACTCGACCACCATCAGCCGTGTGTTTGTGTTCGACACGAAAAGCGGAACCACACACACATTGTTTGAAAAAAACGGCCACATCCGCCAGGTAGCCACCAATGAGGAGGGTAACCAATTCGCCTTTCTCTTCTCAACCGATACCACCCAACAAAAAACCTTCGACCTGTATTATGCCAAGAGCACCGAGTCGCCACAGGCTGTGGTTACAGCCAGCACACCGGGCATACCCATCAGCTGGGCGCCCAGCGAACATCGCGAGCTTCTGTTCTCGAAAAACGGGAACCGGCTTTTCCTCGGAACAGCACACATTCCGGAACCGGAACCCAAAGACACACTCGCACCCGACGAAAAACCCGTACTCGACATCTGGAGCTGGACTGATGCTGAACTAATGCCGCAGCAGCTTGTCAAACTCGACCAGGAGAAAAAACGCACTTACCTGGCCGTGTACCATCCGGCTGAAAAGAAATTCCTGCAACTGGCCGATCCCGGAATACCGGAAATAAGCCTGATTCAGGACGGCGATGGGCGCATGGCCCTCGGAAAAGACGAGAAACTATACCAAAAGGCCAGCTCATGGACCGGCCGCAACAGCGCCGACTACTACGTCGTTGACACCCAAACCGGTATCAAAAGGCAAATGGTGACCGATAAAACCAAGGCTGAAATTTCACCTGCCGGGAAATTCATTATCTGGTTCGATCCGGCCGACAGCAGCTACTATGCCCGCTCAACCGACGTTTATAAGATACAGGTGTACGCGCTCACAAAAAATCTTCCGGTAAACTTTTACGACGAACTGGACGACACGCCCCTGGAGGTAAAACCTTACGGAATTGCCGGCTGGAGCGATGACGACCGCTACGTTTACATTTACGATCGCTACGACCTCTGGAAGATTGACCCGACGGGCTCACGTGTCCCGGTAAACCTGACTTCGGGCTACGGACGGAAAAACAGCATCAACCTGCGCTATGTAAAAACCGATCCGGAAGGAAAATTTATTCCGGACGGAGAAATCCTGGTAAACGGTTTTGACGAACGAAATAAAGCTTCAGGATTCTTTACCGTGGATACCAAAACGGTAAAAGCCCCTAAATTACACCTACTGGAGGATTACCGGTTCAGCGAGGTAAAAAAAGCCAAAGAAGCCGGTCGGCTGATTTGGCGCAAGGAAAGCTGTACGCTATTTCCCGATCTTTGGACCAGTGACGCGACCTTCGGCCACCCCCGAAAACTATCGGATGCCAACCCGCAACAAGCCGGGTTTAACTGGGCGAGAAACCAGTTGGTGAGCTGGACTTCCTTTTCGGGCGAACAGTTGCACGGAATCCTCTACTACCCCGAAGATTTCAACCCGAACTTATCCTACCCGATGATCGTTTATTTTTACGAACGAAGCTCCGAAGAATTGCACCGGCACTTCCTGCCTTCCCCCAGCCGGTCGATAATCAACAAAACATTCTATGCCAGCAACGGCTACCTGGTTTTTGTGCCCGACATCACTTACCAAACCGGTTATCCGGGGCAAAGCGCGTTTAACGCCGTGGTGAGCGGGACCAGCTTCCTAATCAACCAGTTCCCCTTTATTGACAAAAACCGGATCGGCATCCAGGGGCAAAGCTGGGGCGGCTACCAAACGGCCTACCTGATTGGCCAAACCGACATGTTTGCAGCCGCCATGGCCGGGGCGCCGGTTAGCAACATGACCAGCGCTTATGGGGGAATTCGCTGGGAAACAGGCCTCTCGCGCATGTTTCAATACGAAAACACCCAAAGCCGGATTGGCGGCACCCTGTGGGAAAAACCGATTCAGTACATCGAGAATTCACCGCTTTTTTACGCACCCAAAATTAACACGCCTTTGCTGATGATGCACAACGACCAGGACGGCGCCGTGCCGTGGTACCAGGGAA
This sequence comes from Gaoshiqia sediminis, assembly GCF_025907915.1. Classification (GTDB taxonomy): domain Bacteria; phylum Bacteroidota; class Bacteroidia; order Bacteroidales; family Prolixibacteraceae; genus Gaoshiqia; species Gaoshiqia sediminis. The sequence continues at coordinate 42,862 of NZ_JAPAAF010000035.1, read as the reverse complement.
TTGAGCTATTTGTTGCCATGCGCCGCCTTAACAAACCGGCCTGGCTGCTCAATTACAACAACGAACCCCACAACCTGAAAAAGGAAAGTTGGGAAAACCGCATGGACCTGAGCCGCCGGATGAAGCAATTTTTCGACCATTACCTGAAAGGCGCCCCAATGCCCGGATGGATGAAATACGGACTTCCGGCGCTGGATAAAGGGAAAGAATTAGGTTATTAAACACAAGGTATAAAAATGAAGATCCGACTGCTTTGGGCGACAACTGTTCTGCTGCTGCTTTTTTCCTGTACCAGGAAAACAACAATCGATGCGGCTTTTTCGAAATACAACCACCGGGAAGGAATAGTTTCCATGACCATCCCGGGCTTTTTGATCCGCACAGCTACCTGGGGACAATCCCTGGAACCGGAAGAAGAGCGCCTGCTGCGCCAAATCGATCAGGTAAAAATCCTTTCGGTGGAGGACCGGGGAAACTACCGGGACCTCAACTTCTACAAAGAGTTGAAGCCATTAATCGACCAGGAAAACTACACCGAACTCATGGCTGTAAAATCAGCTGGCGACGATATCCGCATCCTGTCCAATATGAAAAAGAAAGATCGCATCAACGAGCTGCTCATCCTGACAGACGGCAATGATAAAGCCTTGATCTACGTGAAAGGTAATTTCTCCGTAGCAGAGCTGGCTCAACTGGCAGGTAAGGGAGATTTGTTGGAATCGGGCGCCTTGCAAAGTATATTAAACAGGAATTAACCGGCATCCGTAATAACCTTGCTTTTCGCAACGGAATATTAAAAAATCGGAAAACGTTTAACAGATTGTTCAAACTCTGGCACCGCTTGACTGTTTAAGCGGTAAGTTTGCACAAAAGTTACTGTTTTGATCAAGCACCGCTATAACCATTTCCCCTTTTCCCCCACCAAATCACCTGTTTTTTACGGCTGGTTTATCGTGCTTTGGGGCACACTGGGGGTCATCATGAGTGTTCCCGGGCAAACCATGGGTGTGTCCACCTTCACCGACCATTTGATCGGCGCCCTGAAACTGAGCCGCAACGAATTAAGCACTGCCTATCTGATTGGCACCATTGCCAGTTCGTTGATGCTTACCAAGGCCGGAAAATGGTACGACCGTATCGGGGCGCGTTGGCTGGGCGTGGGTATTAGCCTGGCGTTGGGCACTACCCTCATCCTGCTCAGCCAGGTTGACCGAATTGCCATTGGACTGGGAAAACTTCTTGCCATAACCGATTTTCAGTTCTACCTGAGTTTCTTTTTCATCACGGCAGGATTCTTTCTGGTCCGTTTCAGCGGACAGGGTGTACTCACTATGCTTTCGCGCAACATGATGATGAAATGGTTCTCCCGCCGCAGAGGTTTTGCCAACGGTATCAGTAGCGTGTTTACCTCGTTGGGCTTTGCTATCGCTCCGCTGGTCTTCGATTACTTCATCGAAAGCTTCAGCTGGCGAGGAGCCTGGATCATTTTGGCAATGATCACCGGTTTTGGCTTCAGCATGCTCGTGTTCCTGTTTTTTCGCGACAACCCCGAGGATTGCGGTCTGAAGCCTGACGGCGAACCGGTAAATACGCAGGAGAAAAATCCACAGCATATTGCCTATGAGCCGGTCAAACAATTTTCGCTGAAAGAAGCCCAACACACCTTCCCGTTCTGGGTATTTGTAATTGCGCTTTCGATGCAGTCGCTCGCCATTACCGGCTTCACCTTCAATATTGTTTCCATTTTCGAATCTGCCGGAATGGACAAAACCACGGCCCTCTCTGTCTTCTTGCCTACTTCGGCCATTTCGGTCTTTATTTCGCTGACCGGCGGTTGGCTAAGCGACCACATTAAACTGAAATATTTACTGATGGTCTTTTTGGCTGGCCAGATCATCTCGCTCTTGAGCCTGTCCGTGCTGTCGCCCGGCTTACCATACTTGTTCCTGATAATTGGCAACGGCATCGTAGGTGGCTTGTTCAGCGTACTGGCAGCCGTGGTGTGGCCCCGCTTTTACGGTCGCGAACACCTGGGCGCCATCAGTGGTTTTGCCATGAGTGCGCTGGTGTTTTTCAGTGCGCTGGGACCACTGCTTTTCAGCGCTTCGTACACCAGGCTGGGCTCATACGCTTGGGCGGCTTTCCTTTGTCTGTCCATCGTGGGCGCCACCTTTGCAACCTCCTTCAAGGCTGAAAACCCACAGGAAAAACTGAGCAGACAATAGCCCATCTTTCAGCAGGAAGTTTATCTTTGTTACAACGTAACCTGCTAAACTTATCCATCATGGCTAAATTATCCCTGCTATCCGGGCTGTTCATGTTATTAATGGCCGCCACTTCCTGCACTACCAACCACGAAAATAAATGGCATAATCTGTTTAATGGTGAAAACCTGGACGGCTGGACCGCCTTGGAAAACCCGGAATCGTTCCGGGTGGAAGAAGGAGCCATTGTATGTAGTGGCCCCCGTGCCCATTTGTATTACATGGGAGATCCGCAATCGGGCATCTATAAAAACTTCGAACTGAAAGCAATGGTGATGACCCGTCCCGGCGCCAATTCGGGAATCTTCTTTCATACCAAAGAACAGGAACGCGGCTGGCCACTGAAAGGCTACGAAGTGCAAATCAACAATTCGCACGAAGGAAGCGGCGATTTCCGTGAACTGAAAAAAACCGGCAGCCTGTACGGAATCCGAAACGTCTTTTTTCAAACGGTACCCGACAATGTATGGTTTGAAGTGACCGTTAAGGTGATTGAAAACCAGGTAGAAATCAGCATAAACGGGACTAAGGTGGTGGATTACATTCAACCCGATGAGCCTTACCGCCCCGAAAATGACAAATACAAGGTATTTGACCGCGGCCGTATTGCCCTTCAGGCACACGACAAGAACAGTACCACTTACTTCAAAGACATCCGCTTAAAAATTTTGCCGGAAGACCAAAAACGGGAACCTTACACCGACAAGGCATGGGACACGAAAATTACGAAACTGCACCTGGCCAATTTCCCGGTGATCGACTTCCACACCCATCTGAAAGGCGGATTGACCATTGAACAGGCCACCGAGAATTCGATGAAACTGGGGATCAATTACGGGATCGCCCCCAACTGCGGGCTGAAGTTCCCGGTTACCGACGATGCCTCATTGTATATGTATATGGATACGGTGAAGGCGCAACCCATTTTCCGGGGCATGCAAGCTGAGGGCCGCGAGTGGGTCACCCTGTTTTCGCCCGAAGCCGTGGCCCGGTTCGACTACGTTTTCACCGATGCCATGACCTGGACCGACCATAAAGGACGACGCCTGCGACTGTGGATTCCCGAAGAAACCTTCGTGGACGACGAACAGGCCTTTATGGACGAACTGGTCGGCAAAATTGAAGCGGTCATCGCGCAGGAGCCCGTTGACATTCATGTAAACCCGACCTATCTGCCCGAGGTGATTGCCGGTAAGTATGACGAATTGTGGACCGACGAACGCATCGACCGCTTTGTGAAAGTGTTGGCCGACCACGGCGTAGCGCTGGAGATCAATTCCCGGTTCAGGCTCCCCTCAGAAAAAATACTGCGTAAAGCGAAGGAGGCCGGCGTGAAGTTCACCTTCGGCACCAACAATGCTGGCAACGACTTGGGACGCCTGGAATACTCACTTGAAATGGCCGAAAAACTAGGCCTCACCTGGAAAGATATGTTTATGCCCAAACCCAACGGAGAAAAGCCGGTACAGAAGAAAGGCCTGCCGGCTCATATAACCGGATGATTAAAAATAGGGTACTTTTTTCATTTTTTCCGGTATGCCTTTTATTTCGAAAGCGGCAACAATAAGACGCACCACCTGTTCGGTCGTAAACCGGGAAACATCAATGATCAGGTCGAAATGCTCATGCGCATTTTTGTCCTTGAGATAATGTTTCCGGTAAATGTCTTTTTCCTTTTCGTTTATCTGAATGTATTTCAAGGCCTCAGGTCTGGATAGTTTGAAACGCTCTGAAATTGCGTCAATCCGCCATTCAAGCGGAGCCATAAAACGCAGGTGCAACGAATTGTCGAGGTCAGCGGCAATAATATGGGCAGCACGTCCCAAAATGATGCAGCAACCGTCGTACGCAAAATTACGGATCACCTCGCGTACCGTTTTCACAATCACCCGGTTACTTTTATAATACTTGTCGGTAAACGCCGAGATAACTTCATCAAACGCATAATGTTCGCCGGTGGAAAACAGCCGGTGAACCTTTTGCGGGGCAATTTTCAGTTCTTCGGCACAGTGGCTCAGCACCTCCTTACTGATGACTTGCCAGCGTTTGCAATACACATGCTTGTTTAACTCATCGGCCAGGAGGTTGCAGAGATGTTCACCACCGCAGCCAACTTCACGCGAAATGGTAATAAAAGGTCCGGCGTTTTGAGGCTTCATCTCATCCTTTTTGCCCAACTCGCCAAATCGCTTATTCATATAATTCACCAAGGTATTTGTGTTTTCCATGACTCGGGATTTTGGGTTTGTAAATGATTTTACGGACCGTCTTAATTTATGTTATATGTTTGGCAGTAGGCAACTTATCGGAAAACTTTTTGTAAATTAGCTGTTAGTTCGGGAAAAAATCATAAAATCATCTCCATTTAATTTTTATCTTTCGTGTCCGGTTTCGGAACAACAACCTGCTGGTGCTGCCTTCGTGCCAATGAAATTTCAGACAGGCAGACACTCCGGATCGGCAAATCATGCACCAAATCGTTAAATCAGAAAATCAGCACCTATGTTTGATCAAAAAATTTATACCGAACGGAGAAAAAAGCTGAAACAAAAGCTGGGAAATGGCCTGATACTCTTGTTAGGGAATGTCGATTCGCCCATGAACTATCCCGCCAACACCTTTCATTTCAGGCAGGACAGTACATTTTTGTATTTCTTCGGCCTCGGTTTCCAACGCCTGGCCGGGGTAATTGATGTGGAAAGCGGTGACGAAATTATCTTTGGAGATGATGTGGATATTGAAGACATCATCTGGATGGGGCCGCAAGTGAGCTTGCAGGAAAAAGCAGCGAAAGTGGGTATCACGCAAACCGCCCCTTACAGCCAGCTGTTCGACGCCATCAATCAGGCCATCCGCCAGGGGCGCAAAATCCATTTCCTGCCGCCCTACCGTGCCGAAAACAAACTGCTGCTTCAGGAACTGCTGGGCATCCATGCCCAGAAGCAGAAAGAATACGCTTCACTCGAACTAATCAAAGCAGTGATCGCCTTGCGGTCGGTAAAAGAAGCTTGTGAGATTGAAGAAATCAAAAAGGCCTGCGCTACCGGTTACCAGATGCATGTTACGGCCATGAAAATGGCCCAACCCGGCGCTTGGGAGCAAACCATAGCCGGCACCATCGAAGGCATTTCGCTGGCCAACGGCAGTGTGCCCTCCTTCCCCATCATTCTCTCGCAAAACGGCGAGACCCTGCACAACCACGACCACTCCAATTATCTGAAAAAAGGAAAACTGTTGCTGGTAGATGCCGGCGCCGAAACCAGCCTGCGTTACGCCTCCGACTTTACCCGCACCACGCCTGTTGGCGGTACATTTACCCAAAAGCAGCGCGAGATCTACGAGATTGTGCTGGCGGCCAACAACCGGGCTGCCGAACTGACCAGGCCTGGCGTAACTTACCTGTCGGTGCACCTGGAAGCGGCCCGCGTGATCACAGCCGGATTGAAAGCATTGGGTCTGATGAAAGGCGATGTGGATGAGGCCGTCAGGAATGGCGCGCATGCGCTGTTTTTTCCGCATGGACTGGGGCACATGATGGGACTGGATGTACACGACATGGAAGACTTAGGTCAGATTTATGTGGGCTACGATGATGAAACCCGCCCGGTTGACCAGTTTGGCACGGCTTACCTGCGCCTGGGCAAAAAGCTGGAACCCGGCTTTGTGATTACCAACGAACCCGGCATCTATTTTATCCCGGCGCTCATCGACAAATGGAAGCACGAAAAAATCAATACCGATTTTATTGATTTCGGGCGGCTGGAAAGCTACAGCGACTTTGGAGGCATCCGTCTCGAAGACGACCTGCTGGTAACTGCTGCCGGCAGCGAACTGCTGGGCCAACGGGTACCCATCACACCGGAAGAAGTTGAAGCCACCGTGAAAGGTTAATTCTAAAATAGCAAAGGCTGCTCATTCCGCAGCCTTTTCTTTTTTCAAAATCCGGTGATAAAAATAATCGAGTTCCGTTTTTATCTCTTCAATGTAACTTTTATAAGCTTTAATCTGATCGGAAGAACTGCCCGTAATTTTGCCCGGATCGGCAAATCCCAGGTGTAGTTTCTTCCTGTAAGTGAGCGACAAACGGTCGAACTCTTCTTTTGTCCCGTCACACAGGGTAATCACGTATTCCAACTCCATCGTTTTAAAATCATCCAAGGGTCGTATTTCTTCCGACGCCATCGGGTAGCCGAAGAACTTCATCACCTCAAAAGCCACCGGATTAAGCTCGCTCACCGGCGCAGTGCCCGCCGCAAAAACCTCCAGGCGATCATCAATCGATTCCAGGATCGTTTTGGCAATCAGGCTACGGCACGAACCGGCCCCCGAACAAAGGAACAGAATCTTCATCTTTCGTTGTTTTGGTCAAACACTATACTGCTGTAAAATACTGAATATTGATTGCTTAGGATACAGGCGACCAGCTGTTTTGAAACTTCTTGACACAAAAGGCACCTGTTATTCAACAGCTTATCAGGCCGGACACCCTTTGGCCTTTTGAGTAGGACGAAGAATGAGCAGCCGCAACTAAATGTGTATATTTGCCTAAATCAACCAAGTCCCCGAAAGATATGGAACAGGATATCCGATGGAAACAACGGTTTCAAAATTTCGAGAATGCCCTTCATCAGTTGGAAAATGGTATTGCTTATTATCATGATAATCCAATTGATCTGGTAAAGGAAGGTATCATTCAACGGTTTGAATTTACCCATGAGCTGGCCTGGAAAACCATGAAAGATTTTCTGGAATACGAGGGAATTCAGGAACTGATAGGCTCGCGGAGCGTGACCCGGGAAGCCTTTAACAAAGGGCTGATTTCCAACGGACAGGAGTGGATGAACATGATTAAAAGCCGGAATGAAACCGTACACACCTACAACCCGGAAATTCTGGAAACCGAATTTTCGAATATCGTTACCGTTTATCTCGACTTGTTCAAAGCCTTTCGATCAAGAATGAAATTCTGGTTATGAAATTTGGATTATCCGAAACCACCATCAGTCTGCTTTGCTCGGTATTTGAAAACTACCCGGAAATTGAAGAGGTGATCATTTACGGTTCGCGGGCCAAAGGAAACTACCGCGAAGGCTCCGATATTGACATCACCCTGAAAGGAACATAATTGACTGAACAAATCCGTGCGAGCGTATGGCTGGACATCGACGAACTAGACACCCCCTATTTATTCGACATTTCCATCTTCCACCTGCTGAAATCCGATAACCTGATCGACCACATTAACCGGGCAGGAAAAGTACTTTACCGCAAAGAAGACTAAAAAAAGTTTGCTTTCGGTTTACTCTTCCTTCGTACATCCTTCGCTTTTGAGTCTGAGTTTCTCTTAGTTTTCTCTGAGCTTTCTGTTAGGTTTTTCTTAGCTAACTAACAGAAAACTTAGATAATTTTTAGAAATACTATGTATATTGTCTGATTGAGGTACGGATCATCTCCGAAAGAATATCCTGCCCATCCGCTCGGGTAAAAACAGTTTTTGTGAAAATTAGTTGGCCTCTCCGACAGCCCCGTGAAGGACTTAATATGGGTAAAAAAGAAAAATTCTTACTCGCCCCCGCCCTCTTTAAACTTGCTGGGCGGGCAGTTGTAACGTTCCTTAAACTTTTTGCTGAAGTACTTCAGGTCGTTAAAGCCCGAAAGGTAAGCAGCTTCGGAAACGCTATAGCCACCGGCCATGATGTATTGGGCCGCGATTTGCAGCTTGGTGTTGCGCAAAAATTCTACCGGCGACATGCCCGTGAGCGACTTCACCTTGTTGTAAAAAACCGTACGCCCGAGGGAGGTCTCCTTCACCAGGGCATCCACGTTAAAGTCGGCATCCTGACAGTTTTTTTCAATCAGTTCAACCAGGTTTTTCAGAAATTCTTCGTCGCGGTTGGTGATTTTCAGATCGCCCTTAAACGGGTTGTTTTTGTTGAAATAGCCCAGCACATTTTGCCGTTGCCAAAGCAGGTTGCGGATCACCGTGCTGAGATATTCCGAATGAAAAGGCTTCATGACATAAGCTTCGGCGCCCGATTCGATGCCTTCGAGCTGGTCGTCAAGGGCCGACTTGGCTGTTAGCATCACCACGGGAATGTGACTGAGCGCGAAGTCGTTTTTGATGAGCCTGGTCATGCTGATGCCATCCATCACGGGCATCATCAGGTCGGTCACAATCAGGTCGGGCTGCTTCTCGCGGGCCAGGGCCAGGCCTTCCTCGCCGTTGCCGGCCTGGAGCAGCTGGTAGCGGCCGGCCAGAATGGATGCCAGGTAGTTGCGTATTTCCAGGTTATCTTCCACCAGCAAAACCGTTTGCTCCGTTTCCGGCGGCTCCGGCTGAACAGCAGAAGCCTGTTGTTCCTCCTTGCACTCCGGCTCAAACTCGTCGGCATGAGAAAAATGGCGCAGGTCTTCGTTTTGAAGGCCGGCCAGCTCATCTTTCGAAAAATGCGCATTACCCAGCAGCAGGTTTACGGTAAAGCTGCTGCCCTCGCCAGGGGCGCTTTTCACCGCAATATCGCCGTGATGCAACTTCACCAGCTCGTACGAATAGGCCAGCCCAATGCCCGTTCCGCTGAAGTCGGCATTTTCGTCGGTCAGCGAGGTAAAGCGCTCGAACAGCAAAGGCAACTTTTCGCGGGCAATACCTTTACCTTCGTCTTCCACTACCACCGACACCTGGCGCCCCTTGTCGTCGGGAATAATGCGCACAGCAATTTGTTTTCCGGCCGGGGTAAATTTAAAGGCGTTCGACAGCAGGTTAAAGAGCACCGAGTCCATCTTTTCCGGATCCACCAGCACCCGCACTTCCGGACCTTCGGACGGGCAGGAAAAGCGGATTTGGCGCTGCCGGGCCATCTGTTCGAAGTTGTGGCAAATATCTCGCACAAAGGCAGTGAGTTCCACCTCCCGCAGTTTCAGTCGCATTTTCTGGTTCTGTATTTTGCGGAAATCCAGCAACTGGTTGATCAGCCGGAGCATCCGTTTGCCGTTGTTGCTCATGGTTTGGATGGGCGTTTTCAGTTGCGGCGGAAGGTCGGCCATGCGTTTCATATCTTCCAGCGGCCCCAGAACCAGCGTGAGCGGGGTGCGTATTTCGTGGGAGATGTTGGTGAAGAACTTCAGCTTGATCTCGTTCACCTTGCGTTCCACCCGCAGGTCGGTGCGCAGGCGATTGTATTTGGTGAAGATACGGCGCGACACCTCGGCCACCAGCAAAAACAGCAGCACATAGACCACGTAAGCCAAATGGGTGCGCCACCAGGGCGGCAGGATTGTGATTTTCAGTTCGCGCGGCGTGTCAGACCACGTGCCGTCCCAATTGGCCGCCCGTACCAAAAAGGTATATTCACCGGGGGGGAGATTGGTGTACGAAGCTTTGCGTTCGTTGCGTACATCGTACCACTGCTGATCAAAACCATCCAGCGTGTAGGCATAGGCATTCTTCCGCGGATCGAAAAAGCTCAGGGCAGCATACTCGATGCTAAAGCTCGACTGGTTGTACTTCAGCACAACGTGATCGGTATAGTTGATGTGCTTTTGAAGCGGCGAATCGTCGGCCCGGAACGACACATCCTGGTTGAAAATGGAAAAGTGGGTGAACACGACCGGCGGTTGGAACTTCTCAGGGTTCCACTCCTTATTTGAAACCACCAGCAGGCCATCCAACGTACCGAACAGGAGGCGCCCATCGTTCAACTTCAGACAGGTACCTTCGGAAAAATTACTGCATTGCAACCCGTTATTTTCGTCGAAATTATAAAACTGGCCGGTTTCCACTTCATACTTCGATATGCCATTCTCGGTACTTAGCCAAAGGTTACCGCTTTCATCTTCCAGGATGCCAAACACGGCATCACTGATCAGCCCGTTCTTTCGGGTTACCAGATTGAAGATAGCTTGCTCATCCGTTAAGCGTTGCAGGCGGTTGAGCCCGCCACCGAATGTACCAAACCACAGCTGCCGGTCCGAATCCTCGAAAATATGGACCACATCGTTGTAGCTCAGGCTCTGCGGATCGTTTACATCATAGAAGAACGAACGGAAGCGCAGCGTGTCAGCATCCGAAGCGCTCACCAGCTGATTCAGCCCGAAGGTGGTGGCCACCCAAATGTTGCCCGATGCATCTTCAAAGATCTGCCTCACCTCGTTGCTCGACAGGTTGCTGTTCTCGGTTGAAACCAGACGAAAAGTCAACGGATCTGCTCCTGGCTTGTCAATTAAGTTGATGCCTTTTCCGTAGGTGCCCACCCAGATTTGCCCCTGCCGGTCCTGCATCAATGCGTAAATGTTGTTGTCGGCCAGCGCTACCGGGCTATCCGGATCGTAGCGATAAATACGGAAAATGATGTCGTTGTACGAGGCGTATTGATGCAGCGGCTTTCGGCTACGGGCCAGCCCCCCACCTTTGGAGCCTATCCAGAGAAACCCATCTTTGTCCTGCAACAGGGCATATACATTGAAGCGAGGCAGATTCCCGCTTCCGGTCGGAATGCCGGGAAACTCTTTCAGCAAGCGGAAATTGGTATCGTACACATACAATTGGCCGGATTTTGTAGCCAGCCAGATGTTGTTTCCCCGGTCCTGCATCATGGCACGCACCACATTGTCAGACAAATTTGAGATCGTCTTTTCAACTTTCAGTTGGCGAAAAAGCGGATTAGCCGGAATCACTTTGTTCACTCCTCCGTTAAACTGACCGGTGCCCACCCAAATCAGTCCCGACTGGTCCTGCGCTACACAATAGGCAATATCGGAACTGAGCGAATTTGGATTGTTGGGATCGTTTCGGAAAAACTGAAACGATTGGCTTTTCTCGTTGAATACCCCCAACCCGCCCCCATGCGTAGCCACCCATAGGATTGAGTCGCTGTCTTCAAAAAGATATTGCCGTTGCAAATCCACCAGCGATTGAATTTCGCGAGGGACCAGTTCGTGGAAAGCAGACTTTTCCAGTTGATTGTCAATGCGGGTAATGCCAAAGCTGAGGGTGCTGACCCACAAATTCCCACGGCTGTCCTCAAAAACGTCCTCAATATACTGGCCGGGCATAAATCGTTTTTCGTCTCCGGTTGCCGGGTCGTAAACCAGCAGTCCCGAACGATTGGTGCCAGCAACCAGCATGCCGTTGCTTGTCAGGTGCATCACAGTAACATTGTCGCGAAAGTCGGATACCGGCAATGCCGAAACTTCATATTGCTGAAGATCAATCCGTAAAATACCGGAGCTTTCGGTGCCTAAAAACAATTCGTTATCAGTAGCCACACCGCAGGTAAAGGACCGTTCTTCCATATAGACACGCAAACCGGCTTTGACTTCGGTGTCCGATTGGTACAGATTCAGTCCCGCATTAGTCCCAACCCAGACACCGCCATCCGGGTCGCTCACTACAAAGCGCACCGAGTCGGCTGACAAACCATCACTCTCCTTATCCAGGGTTTCCACCTGGTAGATGCCGTCCTCATCAGGCAATCTCAACCGGTAAATACCGGCATTGGAGGTACCCAGCCAGATTGCACCTTCATGCTCCAGGAAAGAGGTAATTCGCGTATTTCGCGGGTTTCCGGGCTCAGTTTTGGAGGGGAAAGAATAAAAACGCTCGGTACGATGATCCAGGTAATGATAATGCCCGTCGTGCGATTCGAGCCAGATAAAGCCCTGCCGGTCTTCCCAAATGGAAACAATGCGGTTGTTGGTCAACGAATATGGATCGTTAAAATTGGTTTTAAAAATTTTGAACTCGTAGCCGTCGTAACGGTTCAGGCCGTCCATGGTACCAAACCACATATAGCCACGACTGTCGCAAAAGATGCTTTGCACCGAATTTTGCGAAAGGCCATCACTGGTATTCAGCACCTCGAAACGCTCAATATCGATGGCCTCTGCCTGTAGTGCCATGATAGTCAGGAGGAAGAAAGAAAGTATGTGACCAAAAATTTTCACTGGCGCCTGATTTTTCGGATGCGAAAAGTAGGATAAAAAGCTTATACTTCAAAACAAACGACAATTCGTACCCCCTCAACAATCATTTTGTCACCAGTAGATCTGTGCTGTAAAACTTACTTTTGACACGTTAGTTTTTAAGGGCGAAGGCTGCCTTTTTGAAAGCTTCCTTCGTAATCCATGTAAACCATTCAATTTCTTAAAACACATGAAGACAGTAAAATTTGCCCTGAGTTTATTCCTGATTTCCTGCGCAACCTTATTGGTAAGCGCGCAACAGGACACCCAAAAGTGGGAAGAAATCTACCAGATTATCGCTAATATGAAGGAGCCCTCCTTCAAAGATAAAACCTACAATATTGTTGATTTTGGCGCGGTTGCCGACGGAGAAACCCTGAATACGGAAGCAATTCAAAAAGCCATCGACACCTGCTCAAAAACAGGGGGTGGTACCGTACTCGTTCCGAAGGGAACCTTCCTGACTGGTGCCATTCACCTGAAAAATGATGTCAACCTGCACGTTTCGGAAGGTGCGTTACTGAAATTCTCGACCAATCCGAAAGATTATCTGCCCTTGGTACAAACCCGCTGGGAAGGGAATGACTGCTTTAACTATTCGCCGCTTGTTTACGCCAACGGGCAAAACAACTTTGCCATCACCGGCAAAGGAACACTGGACGGACAAGGCAGCAATGACACCTGGTGGCCCTGGAAAGGCCAGGCTCAATACGGATGGAAAGAAGGCATGCCCAGCCAACTGCTCGAAACCGGACGTCCGCTGCTCGACAAATGGGAACGCGAAGAAGCGCCGTTGTTCGAACGCCAGGCCGGCGAAGGGCATTACCTGCGCCCTCAGTTCATCAGCTTCATCCATTGCACTTCGGTAAAAATTGAAGATATTAAAATCGTAAATGCACCATTTTGGGTGGTTCATCCCATCCTATCAAAAGACATCATCTTCCGCGGTGTTCACATCGAAAGCCTCGGACCAAACTCAGACGGATTTGACCCTGAATCGTGCAAAAACGTGCTGGTTGAAAATTGCATTTTCGATACCGGCGACGATTGCATTGCCCTCAAATCAGGCCGTAATTCCGATGGCCGTAAACCGAACATTCCAACTGAAAATGTGCTGATCCGCAATTGCAAAATGCTCGAAGGACACGGAGGCGTGGTAATCGGCAGTGAAATCTCGGGTGGTGCCCGCAACATTTTCGCCGAAAACTGCGAAATGAGCAGCCCCCATTTGGATCGCGCCATCCGCCTGAAAACCAACAACCATCGTGGTGGTGTAACCGACGGCCTATATGTTCGCAACATCAAAGTCGGCCAGGTGAAGGATGCCGTTATCCGCATTAACTGCTCATACGACCCGAAAGAAGGCCAGGGCAACTACCCGCCCATGGTTCGCAACGTGTATGTTTCGAACATCACAGCGGATATGACCGGAAAAACCCCTGCCAAATACGGTCTTCGTCTGGAGGGGATAGCGGGTGAAAACGCTGTTGAAAATATCTTCATCAGCGACTGCGATTTCAAAGGCGTTGAAAATATCAGCCTGATCCGTGATGTAAAAAATCTGAACCTGAATAACGTTTTTATCAATAACGAAAAAGTTGAGTTATATTAGTGCTTGAATTATTCCCTGTCTGCCTGGCAACAGGTCGGACGGGGAATTTCAATACATTAACCTCAAAAAAATAACCGATTATGAAATTCCGATTCATTAACTTTTTATTTGCTGTACTTTTACTGGCTGCCTGTTCGCAGCAGGAAAAAGGACAAACCCTCACCATTAGCAACCCGCTTGGAGAACCAGTTTCCGAACTGACTTATGAGCTTTCTTCTTCCGATGTAATGCAATCGATTGCTTCGATGCAAACTACCGGCTTTCACATTCTGGACGGAGAAACTGAAATTCCGTTTCAGATTATCGTAAAAGACAATGCTCCGGCGGCGCTGCTCATTCAGTCCGATTTTGCAGCCGGTGAAGAAAAAAAACTGACCCTTGTGGCCGGAAAAGGAACTGACTTTCCGCAAAAAACACAGGCCGAAATTTCGGTGAAAGAAGGCGGCGAATGGGTTTGGGTAACCAAAAACAATGGCAACGAACAGTACGAATATCAAGGAGGTACCTGGAAAAATGTTACGTCAGTATGGATGGACGAGAAACATACCGACCACTCATTTGACATCCGCTACGAAGGACCAGGCTGGGAGTCGGACAAAATCGGCTACCGTTTTTACTTCGACTGGCGCAATGCGGTTGACATCTTCGGCAAAAAAGTGGACACACTCGTATTGCAGGGTGTTGGCCTCGACGGTTTCGACTCGTACCACGAAATGTGCGACTGGGGCACCGATGTGCTGAAAGTCGGCAACGCACTGGGTATTGGCTCTATTGCCCACTGGGCTGATTCAGCTGCCAACCGGGTAGCCAAAACCGACAGCGTCTATACAGAAGTGACCTACAGTGGCCTGCTCGAATCGAAATTAACCACCAAATACTATGGCTGGGAGTACGCCGGAGGCAAAACCGACCTGGTTTCCGAGTTGTCCATCCGCGCCGGAAGCTACCTGACCAAAGGCCATCTGAAAACCAGCTCCCCGATGGACAATCTGGCTACCGGAATCGTAAAGCTGCCCAACACCAGCGTGTTGAATTCTGACAGCGAAGGAGATTGGGCTTATCTGGCCACGTTCGGTGTTCAAACCTTGCACAACGACCACATGGGCATGGCCATTTTCTATAAGAAAAGCGATCTGCTTGAAGTGACCGAAGACAAATACAGCCATGTGGTGGTACTGAAGCCAACCAACAACGAGCTGACCTACTTCTATGGTGCAGCATGGGAGCAGGATGCATCGAAAATGGATTCGATTGAAAAATTTGAAACTTTCCTGAAGAAACAACTGGCCCTGCTCGATGCCGGGCTAATAAACGAATAAAGCAAATCTAAGTATCAGGGCGCCAGGTTTTGGTTGATAGAGAAAAGGGAGAAGGCTCCCTGATACTTGATGCTTTTTTTGACAGACGGAAACAAAAAACCGTCGCCTGAATAAAATGCCGAAGCCGATTTTTTCACTTCGCACCATAAAAACCGAAACAGCACTCAAACCAAATGAAACAGATTTATAACCTGCTCCTGCTTTTCCTTGTTGCCTTTCTGGTTTCCTGCCATGCGCCGAAAACCCGGCTCGACAGCAAAGAAGAAATCCTGGCCCGCATCCAGGCCCCTGACTTTCCGGATCAAACGTTTAAAGTGACTGATTTTGGCGCTGTTGCCGACTCTGTAACAGATAGCAAACCGGCCATTGATGCTGCCATTCAGGCCTGCAAAACTGCTGGCGGCGGCAAGGTCGTGTTCCCGGCAGGCACCTACCAGGTGGATGGCCCCATTCACCTGGAAAGCAACCTCAATCTTCATCTGGAAGAAGGAGCTACCATCCGTTTCGGAACCAACCCCGCTTCGTACCTCCCGGTAGTGAAAAGCAGCTGGGAAGGCACCCTGCTCTACAACTACAGCCCATTCATTTATGCCTACCAAAAAGAAAACATTGCCATTACCGGAAAGGGGACCATCGACGGAGAAGGCTCGGTAACTTTTGCTCCCTGGCACAGCCGGCAGAAAGAAGACCAGCAACTCTCGCGCGGCATGAACCATCAAAATGTGCCGATTGAAGAACGACAGTTTGGTGAAGGACATTACCTGCGACCGCAATTGGTGCAATTGTTCGAATGCAAGAATATTTTGGTGGAAGATGTAAGGGTTGAAGATTCGCCCTTCTGGTGTATCCACCTGCTGATGTGCGAAAACGTTACCCTGCGCGGCCTCACCTACGATGCCCAAAACAAAAATAACGACGGCATCGATCCCGAATATTCACGCGACATCCTGATCGAAAACATCACCTTCAACAACAACGACGACAATGTGGCCGTAAAAGCCGGACGCGACCACGAAGGCCGGGCCATGCTACGCCCCAGCGAAAACATCATCATCCGCAATTGCCACTTCAAAGGGCTGCACGCCGTAGTAATGGGTAGCGAAATGTCGTCGGGGGTGCGCAACGTGTTTGTGGAAAACTGCGACTATGCCGGTTACCTGAAACGCGGCATCTATCTGAAATCGAACCCCGACCGTGGCGGCGAGTTATCCAACATTTACGTCAACAACGTACATTTTGGCGAAGTGCTCGACTGCTTTATGGTTACTTCGAACTATCACAACGAAGGCACCGAATTCCCAACCAATATCCAGGACATTTACATCAGCAACGTGACGTGTAAAAAGGCCAACAACTACGGCATTTACATCAAAGGGCACGAGCTGAAAAAAGTGCACGGTTTCACGATTGAAAATTTCAGGGTCGATAGTGCCTCTCGTGGTGTGTTTGTGGATTATGCCGAAAACATCAACTTAATCCAGGTTTCAGTTGATGGAAAATCGGTCAGCTGGGAACCCGAAAAGCTGAAGTTGAACCCAAGCTCGGATTACGATTATTAAAGTCACCCAATCAATCATCAGATCATGCTGAAACTAAAAACTTACTTTCTCGTCCTTCTGATCGCCCCGTTGATGGCAATGGCCCAAAACGAATTTCCGCAAGACACATCGTTCGCAGTGTATTCCACCTTCCAAAAGATTAAAAAGGATTTTCCCCAAGCCCGGCCGGTAAAACCATTCGCTTCGGAAAAAGTCCTTTCGCTGCCCGACCAGGTGTACCGGGTTCGCGAGAACCGGCTGCTACGCATGGACGTCTTTCTTCCCAACAACAGCGACAAAACATGCCGCCCGGTGGTAATGATGATCCACGGCGGAGGCTGGCGCTCAGGAAACAAATCGCATCTGGTACCGCTTGCCCAAAAGCTGGCGATAGACGGCTATGTAACAGCCACGGTAGGGCAACGGCTTTCCATCGAAGCACTGTACCCGGCTGCCGTTCACGACCTGAAAGAGGCCATCCGTTTTCTGAAGCACAACAGCCAATTGTATGGCATCGACACCACCCGGATTGCCGTGCTGGGCTGCTCGTCGGGTGCTACCATGGCCAGCCTGCTGGCCACTACCGGTCATTTGACTACGTTTGACGACCCGGCATCGCTTTATCCGGCACACACCGCCCGCGTGCAGGCGCTGATAAACATCGACGGGGTGGTTGACTTTACCGACCCAAACGAAAGCGCCAAAGATACCAATCCCGATAAACCTTCGGCCGGGGCCATGTTTTTTGGCGCCACCTACAACGAAAAGCCGGAGCTCTGGAAAGATGCTTCTGCCATCAATTACGTGGATAAAAACACCCCGCCAACGCTGTATATAAACAGCGCCCTGCCCCGCTTTCATGCCGGACGGGATTCGCTGTTAAGCATTCTGAATGCAAATAACATTTATAATGAAGTTCATGAAATTCCCGATACGCCTCATCCATTTTGGTTGTTCCACCCTTGGTTTGACGAAACACACGGCTATATCCGGGATTTCCTGAATACAATTTTCAATAAAACTAAAGGATTATGACAGCAAAATCATTCTTCACATTTCTCAGTGTACTCCTGGTAGCAGCCACGGTTCAAGCCCAGCCCTGGAACGCCGACCTGGGCAACGGCAAATACAAAAACCCGATCTTGTTTGCCGACTATTCCGACCCGGACGTTTGCCGGGTAGGCGACGATTTCTATATGACGGCTTCAAGTTTTAACTGCGCACCTGGTCTGCCGATACTGCATTCAAAAGATATGGTCAACTGGGAATTGATTGGTTACGCCCTGGAACAACAATACCCGATTGACCACTTTAAAACACCGCAACACGGAAATGGTGTTTGGGCGCCTTCTATCCGTTACCACGAAGGTGAATTGTACATTTACTGGGGCGACCCCGATTTTGGTATTTACATGGTGAAAGCCAAAGATCCGAAAGGCCCCTGGAGCGAACCGGTCATGGTAAAAGAAGGCAAAGGACTGATTGATGCCTGCCCCATTTGGGCTGAAGACGGAAAAGCATATATGGCTTACGCTTTCGCAGGCAGTCGTGCAGGCGTAAAAACCGTCATCATGATGACCGAGCTAACCGCTGACGGAACCCAAGCCATTGGCAATAGCGTGATGGTATTCGATGGTCACGACGGCCATACCACCTGCGAAGGAGCGAAATTCTACCAGCATGGCGATTACTATTACATCATGGCCCCGGCCGGTGGTGTAAAACCCGGCTGGCAATTGGCTATGCGTTCCAAAAACATTTGGGGACCGTACGAAATGAAAGTCGTGCTTCACCAGGGAGACACCAACATCAACGGACCTCACCAGGGAGCATTGGTGGTACAGGAAAACGGCGACAGCTGGTTTTACCATTTTCAGGACCGCTGGGCTTACGGACGTATTATTCACCTGCAACCGGTAACCTGGGTGGATGGATGGCCTATCCCTGGTGTGGACAGCAACAAAGATGGCATTGGCGAGCCGGTTGCCGAATGGACCAAACCGAATGTTGGCAAAACATATCCGGCCACTCCCCTGGTAACTTCCGACGAGTTTAACACCCACGAATGGGGCTTGCAATGGCAATGGCATGCCAATCCCGAAGTCTATTTCGGCTACATGTCGGCCAACCTGGGCTACCTGCGCCTCAACTGCATTCAACAACCCGAAGACTATGTGAGCTTGTGGCAATTGCCGAACCTGTTCCTGCAAAAATTTCCGGCTCCCGACTTTACCGCAACCACCAAACTTAATTTCTTTAACCACGAAGAAGGCGACCGCACCGGCTTGCTGATCATGGGAGAGGATTATTCATATATCGGGTTGAAACAAGTAGACGGCGCCGTGAAACTGGTGCAAAATACCTGTATAAAAGCCCGTACAGGAGGCACAGAAGAAGAACAAGCTTCGATAGACATCGACCAAAAAGAAATCTATCTGCGAGTGACGGTAAAACACGTCCCCAACAGCCCAACGCATGATGCCGTGGCTACGTTCAGCTATAGTCTGAATGGCAAGCGTTTCAAGGATTTTGGTACAGATTTCCAACCGGCAGCCGGTCGCTGGATTGGTGCTAAGATGGGACTGTTTGCAACCAGCTCAACCCTAACCAATGATTGTGGTTATGTGGATGTTGACTGGTTCCGGGTGGAATAAGGGATTGATGATTGATGATTGATGATTGGGGATTGGTAAACTGGTCATTCGTCATTAGTCATTCATAGTCATTTGTTGCTCATGGATATGAAACCTGGATCCGGCAGTAGCCGGAGTAAACACCTGGAATCTGGAACCCGAAACTTGGAACTTGAAACTTGGAACTTGAAACTCAAATCACCGCAAAGGAACAAAGACGCAGAGATATGCGGTTGACGATTAGCGATTTGCGATTAACGATGGGAAACAGGAAACCCGAAACTTGGAACCTGGAACCTGGAACTTGAAATTTGAAACCCGAAACTTGAAACTTGAAACTTAAAACCCAAAATATGAAAACAAAATTAATTGTCTTGGCAGTCCTGGTAATAGCTCTGATCACCGCATTTCGGGAAACCGGTGAAAAGAATGTCCGGATCTTCATGATTGGGGACTCGACCATGGCCAACAAAGCACCCGAAAAAGCACCCGAAACCGGCTGGGGAATGGTATTCGGAGATTTTTTCAACGAACAGGTGACTATTGAAAACCATGCTGTTAACGGGCGTAGCTCAAAAAGCTTCATCGGAGAAGGGCGCTGGCAAAAAGTGTACAACCAGCTTCAACCCGGCGACTATGTGTTCATCCAGTTTGGGCATAACGACCAGAAAGATCAAAGCCCCGACCGCTTTACCAATCCATTCACAACGTACCGGGCCAACCTGGAGCGATTTGTACGCGAAAGCCGCGAAAAAGGGGCCATCCCGATTTTGCTGACTTCGGTGGTGCGCCGCAACTTTAACGAAAAAGGCAGCCTAATCGACACGCACGGAAACTATCCGCTGGTTGTCAGGATGGTGGCCTCCGATTTGGATGTACCGTTTATAGACTTGCAACTGCTCACCGAACAGAAAATGACCGATATGGGCCCCGAGGAGTCGAAAAAACTGTATCTCTGGCTCGAAGCCGGGGAAAATGCCAACTACCCCAATGGCGTTCAGGACAATACACACTTCTGTCACACCGGAGCTACCGAAGTGGCTTCTATGGTTGTCGGAGAATTGAAAAAACTGCATTTGCTGGAAGAATATCTAAAAAAATAGTTGTTGATAATGTGTTTTTTTGTGTGCCAGTCACACGTGTTTGGTTAGATGAAGGAGGGAAAGCAATTTCCTTCCTTTTTTTTATATTATTGGGATTTCTCAAACATAAACCACTGAATTTTTATCTTCCTACTTTCAATTTTATATTGTAAACTTGTACACTCAATTATTCAAAATAACACCAGCAGATTAGATCATGTCACAAAAAATCGCATTCATCACCGGGATTACCGGACAAGACGGGGCCTACCTCGCCGAATATTTGTTGAAAAAAGGCTACATCGTTCACGGACTGAAACGGCGTTCGTCGCTGTTCAACACCGACCGCATCGACCATCTCTACCAGGATCCGCATGTGGAAAACCGCAACCTGATTTTACACTACGGCGATCTGACCGACTCGATGAACCTGACCCGCATCATCCAGGAAGTTCAGCCTGACGAAATTTATAACCTGGCAGCAATGAGCCATGTGAAAGTCAGTTTCGACACGCCCGAATACACGGCGAATGCCGACGGGATTGGCACCCTGCGCATCCTGGAGGCCGTTCGTCTGCTGGGGCTGTCGCAAAAAACGCGTATTTACCAGGCATCTACCAGTGAGCTGTATGGCTTGGTACAGGAAGTTCCGCAACGCGAAACCACTCCTTTTTACCCGCGTTCGCCGTATGCCGTGGCCAAGATGTACGCCTACTGGATTACCGTGAACTACCGCGAAGCCTACGGGATGCATGCCAGCAACGGCATCCTCTTCAACCACGAATCGCCGATCCGCGGCGAAACATTCGTCACCCGAAAAATTACCCGTGCCATCAGCCGCATTGCGTTGGGCATGCAGGATAAACTATACCTGGGCAACCTGTCGGCCAAGCGCGACTGGGGCCATGCCAAGGATTACATTAAAGCCATGTACCTGATTTTACAGCAAGACAAGCCCGATGATTATGTGATTGCTACCGGCATTACCACCACCATCCGCGACTTTGTGAAGCTGGCCGGGGCCGAGATTGGCCTGGAAATCAGCTTCACCGGTGAAGGCGCAAGCGAAAAAGGGTTTATCACGCATGTAGATGAAAACCTGTTCCACGAAAAGGTAGGTTCCGATTATCTAAACCGGATCGCTGAAGTCATCAAACGTCAAGCATCAATCGTAGAGGTCGATCCGGCTTACTTCCGGCCCACCGAGGTCGATCTGCTGATTGGCGACCCCACAAAATCAAAAACCGTGCTGGGTTGGGAACCACAGTACGACCTGAACGCGCTGGTGAAAGACATGATGCAATCGGACATTAAGCTCATGCAAAAAGATGCCTGGCTGAAAGAAGGTGGATATACGGTGATGAACTACTTTGAATAGATTATTCCACAGATGCCACTAATGAACACAGATGATTATCCATTAAGCGAGGAAAGCTACCAAATTATTGGCGCCTGTATGAATGTCCATAATGAATTGGGTGCGGGATTTATGGAAGCTGTTTATCAGGAAGCCCTTGTACTGGAGCTTCATGACTTATTAATTCCTTTCGTTCGGGAGAAAATATTGGACATCTATTACAAAGGATATTTGCTCGAGAAGAAATATAAAGCTGACTTTATTTGTTTCGACCAAATTATTGTTGAGCTCAAAGCAGTGAATGAATTAAATTCAGAACATACAGCCCAGGCTTTAAATTATCTGAAAGCAACAGGTATGAAATTGGCCCTATTGGTGAACTTTGGCAAAACAAGACTGCAATATAAACGGGTGATTAGGTAGGTATCGTTTTTACTGCGCAACTGTCAACAGCGTAAGTAATATCGGTTATCTGTAATTTGTGTTTATTTGTGACCATCTGTGGACAGAAAATAGACCGCAGGTCTTTATCTTTGAATTTTAGGAAAATAATCATACAGCAACATGAAGAAGAAAGTATTTGTTTCCGGTTGTTTTGACATGCTCCATTCGGGGCACGTGGCCTTTTTCCGCGAGGCAGCAACACATGGCGACCTGTATGTTGGACTGGGTTCCGACAAAACCATATTTAACCTGAAAGGCCGTAAAACCATCAATACGGATGCAGAACGACTCTACATGGTGCGTGCGATCCGGTACGTAACGGATGCCTGGATCAATTCCGGCTCGGGCCTGATGGACTTCGAACAGGAAGTGAGACAACTGAAACCCGACATCTTCTTTGTAAATGAAGATGGCTACACCCCCGACAAACAGAAACTATGTGCTGAAATAGGCATCGAGTTACTGGTGAGCAAGCGCGAACCACACCAGGGACTACCGGTGCGCTCGACGACAGCTTTACGCAGTGAGTGCCGTATCCCTTTTCGTCTCGATCTGGCAGGTGGTTGGCTCGATCAGCCTTTTGTGTCGCAGCACCATCCCGGTCCGGTGATTACCATCTCCATTGAACCTGACTACGATTTTAACGACCGCAGCGGCATGTCGAGCAGCACCCGGAAAAAAGCCATTCAGCTTTGGAAGACCGATATCCCCGAAGGCGACACCGAACTGCTCGCCAAAACCCTGTTCAGTTTTGAAAACCCACCCGGAACAAAATATGTTTCGGGCTCGCAGGATGCCATTGGCATCGTCTTTCCGGGCGTTAACAAACTCGACTATGAGCCCGGCCAATACTGGCCATCTGCTATTACCGCCCAATCCAACAAAGAAGTACTCGATTTCATCGAACGTCACCTGTGGTTTATCACCCTTTCTCCGCGAAACGGGAGCTATGACGTGCTGGCCGATACGGCAATTAATGCTGAAAACGCGAAAGCGCTGGCCGATGCTGCCCTGGGTTGTTGGGATGCCATTCTGCAAAAAAACCTGAATGCTTTTGGGCACTATTTCAGGAAAAGTTTCGAAGCACAAATTCAACTATTTCCCAACATGGTAAATGAGCAAATCAACGAACAAATTGAACAATATCGTGATACGGCTTTAGGCTGGAAACTGAGTGGGGCTGGTGGCGGGGGCTACCTGGTACTGGTATCGGACAAACCGATTCCCAATGCCATCCAAGTCCGTATCCGGCGGTAAAGCCCTCAAAAAAAATTTCGTCTTTTTAGAATACAGGATGCAGTAGCAACCATTTAGATGGGTAATGCAAGCATTGACTCAAAATTTTTCAAACCGGTTTTGTAAACACCTTATTTCAATGTCCCAGTTTTTCCTATCGGGTTTAGCCTTTTGCCTGGCCTTTAGCATCATCTTTCTGATTCAACCTTCGGTGGCCAAGGTGGCTTTTGCAAAAAATTTCAAAGCGTTCCCTGAAAAAGCCTTTCCGGGCATTCCGCTCCTCACCCTGGGCGGAATCTCCATGTTTATTGGCATAACCCTGGCTATAGCCCTGTGCACCAACAACCAAGGCTTCAATGAGCTTCATCCGCTTATATCGGCCATGGTGGTTTTGCTTTTTTCGGGACTGGTGATCGACTCCGGGCATGGATATCGCTATCTCCGTCAGTTTGCCAAATTTTTTGCTGCCGGCCTGTTGGTTATTCGTGGCGAAGACGGGCCTGAAGCCATTTTCTCCACGCTGGCGCCCTGGCTGGATGCCCTCATCCAATTCGGCTTTGTCTTGCTGTTCATGTTTGCTTACCATGCTGCTGTGGTGTACCGGAAAATGCCCTTCCTCTTTGCCGGTTTATTCAATGCGCTAATTTTTGTCGTTCTTTTTTGGCCAATCCCGACTGCCTCCAGCTACACATTGTTGACCATCACACTTTCCGGAAGTGTGGCCGGAATTCTGACCTACAGCCGGTATGCCCTTCATCAAAAGAAACCGCTGCCGTTGATTGGGCACACGGGCATTTTCCTGATTGCCATTATCCTTGCAACCCTATGGCTCCAGCTAATTGCCCAGTGGGTTCATTAAATTCCCGACCATCCGTCTACACGCTGATCAGCGCTTCACGTTTCCGGCCATCCATCAGGATTTTAAGATCATGTTCAAACCGGATATGTTTCACAAAGTTAAGTTCCTCCACCACGGTTTGCTCTTTCAGCATGTCCAGGTTCATCACCGCATCACTACTGTTGTGGGGTACCGAGAAATAACCAACATTCATGGAGGTCACGTTATGGAAAAAATGTGAGCCCAACGAACCTTCGAGTGGAAAATCCTCCAGGCCCATTTCAATAATGACACGGGCTTTAGAAATTTGAGCCCAGGCTACCGGGATACCCGTAAATGGGTCGCGTGACCCCCACCGTCCGGGACCGATCAGCAGATATTCCTTCCCGGCAATGTCCATCTTTTTATTAAACTGATTGATCTCCTGCGCGATGAGCTTAGTCTTTGTTTTATCGAATTTTTCGTCCGAGACGTATATCACATCCCGGATGCCACTAATCTGACCGTTGCCCATCCCCCTACGGGCAAACAACAAGGTGTTTGATTTATCCATTTCACCCAGGTCAATTTTCAGCTCTTCCTCGTGCCTGATCAATGGTTTTATTTGCAGCAAGTAAAACGTAGGGACGCCATCTTCGCCTTTTTCCAGGTCAACCGCATATTCCATTTCTACCGGCGAGCCCATCGCTTCACGGAACAAGCGCAATAAAAAACGGATGGTTTCGGCCAGCGGAAGGTGGTTGTACTTGAGAATATTGGCAAAGTTGATTACCCGGGGCCCCCTAATCCCCACGCCGGGGACGAGATCATCGTTTTCAGGATCGTACACCGAAGCGCTGTGTTCCAGGGTACCATCAACCTCTGCCTCACGTATCGGGAGTTTCAGTATGGCAGCATCCTCCCCGTCATGCACCAGGTCAATCCCGCTTCGGTGCATATCCAAGGCGTAAAACTCACGTTGCGAATCGCGCACCTGGTCTTTGATGCTACTTGGGTTGATATTTGGGTATCGCGGACAAAAACGGAACGCATTTTCCCCGCCAACTACGTACATGCCCAGGCCAACTGCCGCAACGGCAAAACCATCCTGTGGCTCCATGTACGACACCGGATAATAATTATACGATTGGGCCACCCCGCTGATGGATGGATAATAGCGTTTGTTGTGTTCGTGCCCAACCACCTCCTGTATAACCACCGCCATTTTTTCCTCTTCAATTTTATAGTTCACCGCATCGAAATACGAAACTGCCGAATCGGTAAAAATACTGGCATACACCAACTTAACAGCCGTTTGCAATTGAGAATAACGCACCATCACATCGGGATGATTATTCGGAATGAGGTAAGTGGCATACACACCCGAAAAAGGTTGCAGCAACGAATCTTCAAACAAACCCGAAGAACGGACAGCCAAAGGCCTCATCACTTTCTCGACATAAGCCATCAGCCTGGCCTGTAAACTATCGCTCAGCTCCGATTCCAAAAACATGGATTTAATATGTTCATAATCGTTGCTGCTATATATTTCCTCATACAAATTGTTCAGCTCGAGAAATTTATCAAACTCGATAGCACCGATTACCGCGGTTGCAGGAATGCGGATATTGATGTTGGGGATAATTTTTTTGAAGTCGATATTTTCGATAAAGTTGCACATGAAAGCGATACCACGTCCTTTCCCGCCCAGCGAACCTTTCCCAAGACGCAGCACGTACCGCTCGGAGTTCAGCAATCCGGGATCGAAGTTAATGATGCGGCCCCGAAGCTTTTTCAGGCGCATTTTCTCAAAAACGTCGAGGCAAAAATACCGCAGCTCCAGTGTGCTTTCAAAATCCTCGAACCGGTAAGGTCGTAATTGCTCGGCAATATTGATCTCCCCGCGGGCCATCAGCCAGGTGGAGAATGAATTTCGTTTGCCATGATAAGCCAAGGCTTCATCGGGCACTACCTTGAACATTTCCTGAAATTCCTGTAAGTTATGCGCCACCATGATAGGCGTCCCTTTATCGTCCTTAAAAACAAAATTGCCAAACCCCAGCCGTTTATAAATGAAGTTATGAATGTCCATTGAAAGACTTTCGGAGTTTTTATTGATAAACTCGGCGCCAATTTCGCGTGCCCGGATAGCATTGTTAACATCCTGGCTTTGCAGGAGCAGGGGCACCGGGAAACGCAGAAACTGCTGCACATATTTTAACAGCATAATCCCCGAATCTTCATCTTCCCGATCATTACGATGGAATTTCACATCCGAAATTACGCACAGCAGGTAGTCGCGGTATTTATTGATCATCGCTATCGCCTCTTCGTAGGTACTCACCAGCACCACTTTAGGACGCGCACGCATTTTCAGGATCATGTGCAGCTCGTCACCAGATTCGTCCTGCACCAGGTTTTGCGTTTGCGTCATGATATTGGTGTACAGCATGGGCAAATAGCGGGAGTAATACTGAATAGAATCCTCGATCAGCAAAATAACCCGGACATTCCCGTTTTGGGTGTCGGCTTCCAGGTTCTTTTTATCCTCGATATATTTCACCATGGCCAGGAAGACATTGGAATTGCCGTTCCAGACAAACACCTGGTCGATGGATGCAAATTGATTGGCAGCTTTCTGGAAATAGCGCAAATCGCCGTTGTTGTTTACCAACAGCAAAATCGGAACATTATTGTTCGCCTGGTTGATCACATCAGCCATCTTCACCGGAATGTCCTTGTCCACCCCAACCATAATAATGACCAGGTCGAAATCGCGTACGCTCAACATCTTCAAAGCCTCCTCTTCGGAGTTCACACTAGTAAAACGCGGGTAGGTATAAAGATTCAGCTGAAGGAATTCCCCGAAAATTTTTTCAGTAAATTGTCCTTCGCGCACAATCGAATAGCTATCGTACAAGGTAGCCACCAGCATGACCTCTTTCACCTTGGTGGGCATCAGCTCCTCAAAAATGTCGCGGTCGTTTTTCTTGTGCTTGTATATCGAAGCGAGGGTAATATCATCGAGCTGGTTCATGCAGTAATCATTTCAATTAACCGATGAAATTAGGAAAAAACTTGCAGCACAAGACAAAAAAAGGAAGCCGAAGCCTCCTTTTATGAAACATATCTGATAAAAACATTAATCGCCGTTAATCGGACATTTTTTGAGGAAGAAAGGAACCGGCTCATGGCTTCCAGGCTCATTCACCTCCCAGGTATTTCCGGAACGCAACAGCTCTTCCACTTTCGAAATCTTGCGGCTGGCCTGTACGGTTTCAATCTGCCGCACCACCTCCTGGTCGTAAACAGGCGCCTGCACACTACGAATTACCCCCATGGCTACCGGGAAATCGGGCAAGGCCATATTGATCAGCGCCAAGTGCAAAGTTGGATCAACTTCCTTTGCATCATGCACCAGGATATCATCTATCGTATAACCATTCTGCCCAATGGTAACTACTTTCAGCCGGCCTTTTTCAAATACCAGGCCTTTCTCGTTTTCCTGTCCAAAGATCATGGGTTTGCCGTCTTCGAGGAAGAGTTGCCGTTCGGCACGATATTTTGGATCAGCAATTTGATCATGGATTCCATCGTTAAAGATGACACAGTTCTGCAAAACTTCAACCACAGAAGTCCCTTTGTGTTTGGCAGCTTCAACCAAAACCGACTGGGTATGCTTCACGTTGCTGTCCACCGCACGGGCAAAAAAGGAACCACTGGAACCAAGCACCAGCTGTCCGGGGACGAAGGGCGATTCTACCGTACCAAACGGGGAAGTTTTAGTAACCATTCCCCGGTCTGAGGTCGGCGAATACTGGCCTTTCGTCAGTCCGTAAATCTTATTATTGAAAAGGATCAGGTTCAAATCGATATTCCGTCGCACCAGGTGGATGAAATGATTTCCGCCAATGGCCAAGGCATCGCCGTCGCCGGTAATTACCCATACATTCAGGTCGGGATTGGCTGTTTTCACCCCAGAAGCGATAGCCGTAGCACGCCCGTGGATGGAATGGAACCCGAACGTACTCATGTAATACGGAAAGCGGGACGAACAACCGATACCGGAGATGACGGCAAATTTTTCGTGCGGTACGTTCATCTCGGCCATCGTGCGCTGCACGGCGTTCATAATGGCATAATCGCCACAACCCGGGCACCAGCGAACCTCGTTTTCACTCTTAAAATCTTTTGCTGTATAGTTAAAATCTGCCATGTTCTAGTCCTCCAGTAGTTTGTTAAAGTTTTCTTTCAGTTCAAGCACAGTAAAAGGCAAACCTTTTACTTTATTCACCTGGTGATAAGTGAACCCGGGCACTTTATCGCGCAGGTAACCGGCAAATTGCCCCATGTTCAACTCACATACAACAATCTTCTTAAATTGACTGAAAACTTCCTTTGTATTCTTGGGAAGCGGTTTAATAAAGTTGAAATGCGCCAGGCTCACGTTTTTACCTTCGTGGTGCATTTCGCGAACGGCGCTCAGGGTATGGCCATACGTCCCCCCCCAGCTTACGACAAGCAAATCGCCCGAAGTATCTCCGCACACTTCCAGCTGCGGGAGCATATCCACCACTTTCTCTACTTTATCAGCCCGGTATTCGGTATTTATCTGGTGATTTTCGGGATCGTGACTAACCGATCCTTCCACATTTTTCTCCAATCCGCCAATGCGATGCTGGAAGCCAGCCATTCCGGGAATAGCCCATTCGCGTGACAAGGTTTTCGGATCGCGTGCATAAGCTTTAAAGGAATCTTTATTTTTGGCTATACGCGGCGTAATTTCCGGAAGCTCATCCATGCCGGGCACACGCCAGGGTTCACTGCCGTTACCCAGGAAACCGTCGGTGAGCAGCACTACCGGAACCATGCGTTCCAACGCGATTTTGGCCGACAGGAATGCATAGTAAAAGCAATCGGAAGGTGTGCTGGCGGCAATCACGACCACCGGGCTTTCGCCATTACGTCCGTAGAGGGTTTGCATTAGGTCCGACTGCTCGGTTTTGGTAGGCAGGCCGGTGGAAGGACCACCACGCTGTACGTTTACCACCACCAGGGGCAACTCGGCCATTACCGACAGGCCAAGCGCTTCGGATTTCAGGGCAAAGCCTGGTCCCGAAGTCGTGGTGATAGCCAGGTCGCCGGCAAAAGCTGCGCCGATCGCCGTACAGATACCGGCAATTTCATCCTCAGCCTGAAAAGTCTTCACGCCTAAATCTTTGCGTTCCGACAAGGCCGAAAGGATGTCGGTGGCCGGGGTAATGGGATATGAGCCCAGGAACAGCTCCAAGCCAGCTTTTTCGGCAGCAGCCAGGAAGCCCCAAGCCGTTGCCTGGTTACCATTTATATTGCGGTACAATCCCTTTTCGATGGCAGCCGGATGAACAATGTACTGCGGGGTCATGTGCTGCATGTTCATCCCGTAGTTGTAACCTGCGTGCAACACCTTCAGGTTGGTTTCGACCACCAGCGGTTTCTTGGCAAATTTCTTTCTTAGGTAATTTTCGATATAATCGAGCGGACGGCCAAACATCCAACAAACGAGTCCCAGCGCAAACATGTTTTTGCTGCGCAACACTGACTTATTATCCAGGCCGTAGTCCTTTAAACTTTCCCGGGTAAGACTGGTAATTGGAACCGGAATTTTCTCGTAATCATCGAGGTGACATTCTCCAAACGGATCGTCGGTCTTGAAATTTGCCTTTGCGAGGTTCTTTTCATTAAACGAATCTACGTCGAAGATAATGGTACCACCGGGGTTCATAAACTTGGCGTTTGCCTTTACTGCAGCTGGATTCATGGCGACCAACACATGGGCATAATCGCCCGGGGTATTGATTTGTCTGCGGCCAAACTGCACCTGGAAGCCCGATACCCCGCCAACAGTTCCCTGCGGCGCCCTGATTTCCGAAGGATAATCCGGGAAGGTTGAAATATCGTTTCCATAAAGTGCAGAAGCATCCGAGAACAACGTTCCTGTTAACTGCATCCCGTCGCCCGAGTCACCGGAAAACCGAATGGCTACTTCTTCAAGTTCAATTACTTTAGCGTCTTTCATGTAACATATAATTTAAATACCTACAACTGTTCTTACAAACCTTTATAAAAACATAGCCAAAAATAACAAATTATAACCTTGGAACCAGTTTGAATAAAGGGCATCCGTTACAGACCCAAGCAAAAATAACCATTTATTAATAAGGTTTTCATGACACAATTAATAATTTGGAGGGTTTCTTATCTTTGCAAACAATATTAAAGAATACGGTTTATGGCACTTATAAAATCCCTCAAAGGAAAAACCCCGGTAATCGGCAAAGATTGCTTTCTAGCTGAAAATGCCACGATCATCGGCGATGTTGAAATTGGCGATCACTCCAGTATTTGGTACAGTGCGGTGGTGCGTGGCGATGTTCATTACATCAAAATCGGAAATAACACCAACGTGCAGGATTGTGCCGTGATTCACGCCACCTATCAGAAATCACCGACCAATATTGGCAACAATGTCATCATTGCCCACGGAGCTATCATTCACGGTTGCACTATTCACGACCAGGTGATGGTTGGGATGAATGCCGTTGTACTGGATGATGTAGTGGTAGAGAGCAATACGATTATTGCAGCCGGATCAGTAGTTACCAAAGGTACTCGTGTAGAAGGAAGCAGCGTGTATGCCGGTATTCCGGCCAAAAAAATTAAAACGCTCAGCAAAGAACTGCTGGAAGGTGAACTGCACCGCATTGCCGACGCCTACAGTACCTATGCCAGCTGGTATCAGGATTGATGATTGATGATTGATGAATACAGAATAACGATTGAAAAAGATGAAACCAACACTATTGATATTGGCAGCCGGAATGGGCAGCCGCTACGGAGGATTGAAACAAGTTGAGCCGGTTGGCCCCCATGGAGAGACCATCCTCGAGTATTCCATTTTTGACGCCATCCGAGCCGGCTTTGGCAAGGTCGTTTTTGTGATCCGCAAGAGCTTTGCCGACGAGTTTAAAGCTCGTTTTGAAGGAAAGCTGGACGGTAAAATAGCGGTAGAATACGTTTATCAGGAGCTGGACAAACTCCCCGAAGGATACGCTCTTCCGGAAGGACGTGAAAAGCCCTGGGGTACGGGTCACGCTATTTTGATGGCCAAAGATGTGATCCGGGAGCCTTTTGCCGCCATCAATGCGGATGACTTTTACGGAGCGGGCGCTTTCAGTGCCATCGCCTCCTTTTTTCAGCAGGAAGTATCGAAAAAAACTTATGCCATGGTGGGTTATCTGTTAAAAAATACCTTATCGGAATTTGGGACTGTTTCGCGCGGTATTTGTCAGACCGATGAAGCCGGAAACCTGGTAGAAATCACCGAGCGCCATCAGATTGCCCGGAATAACGGTTCTATTTATTTTGAAGACGAACAAGGGCAACCGGTAAAAGTGGACGACAGCACTCCTGTTTCTATGAATTTCTGGGGTTTTGCCCCATCGATATTCAATCATTTGGAAACGCTCTTTCGTGCATTCCTGGATGAAAAGATGCAGCAGCCCAAGTCAGAGTTCTACATTCCGAGCGTTGTCTTTGAGCTGATCCAAACTGGCCAAATACAATCGAAAGTTTTGCGGGCCGATTCGCCTTGGTTTGGCGTTACCTACCCCGAAGACAAGGCCTATGTGGTATCGCAGATTCGCAAGCTAACAGCAGAAGGCGTTTATCCTGAAAAATTGTGGTAGTACTTCCGTTATAAATGAATTTTTTGAGCATTGACAGCCTGCCCCATAAATTGTTGGGCGCGGGCTTCAAAAAGCTCAACCTGCTCGGTGGTATAGTACACTACTCTCCCGCCTTTGGAGCAAAACTTGTCGATTTCTGAATGACGATGCAAATAATCCAGCAACTTCTCCGAAACAATTTTGCCTTGCTCAATCACATTCACAGCCGGGTTAGGCAAATATTTCCGGATACTGTCGATCAGCAAAGGATAATGGGTACAGCCTAAAATCAGGCTATCGATTTTAGGGTCCTGTGCAAAAAGCTGGAGCACGTTTTTTTCAATAAAGTAGTCGGCACCGGGGGTTCCAATTTCGTCATTCTCCACCAAAGGCACCCACATGGGACAGGCCTGCTGGCTAACCATTTTGACGCGGCCATCCGACCATTTTTCCAGCTCAATCGGGTAGGAATGCGATGCCACCGTCCCCGATGTGGCCAATACTCCCACATGGCCGTTTTGAGTTATTTCTCCGGCTACCTCTACACTGGGACGGATCACACCCAAAACTCGTTTATGCGGAGCGATCCGTGGCAGGTCGTTTTGCTGAATGGAACGGAGGGCCTTTGCAGATGCCGTGTTGCAGGCCAACACCACCAGATGGCAGCCCATGTCGAACAGCTTTTTCACCGCCTCCAGCGTGTATTCGTACACCACGTTAAACGAACGCGTACCATAGGGTGTGCGGGCATTATCACCCAAATAAATAAAATCGTATTGCGGCAAGTAATGAACCAATTCTTTTAGCACGGTCAAGCCACCGTAGCCTGAATCAAAAACGCCTATGGGATGAAAATCTGTTGACATAAAAACCTTTTCAACAAAAATAAAAAAAGCCACCTGAACAGGCGGCTTTCCATTCAATTTATTTGAATGTCTTATTGAATGCCTAATTTTGCTTTTACCAAAGGCAACAAATCGATACTTGTATTTGATTTGTAAAGTACAGCGTTCGAGTCGAACACGTAAACAACGCCTTGTTCTTTAGCAACTACTTCAATCATTTCGTTGGCTTTATTGAAGATGGGCTGCATCAGTTCGCCTTGCTTTTGCTGCAATTTTTGCGAAGCTGTAGAATTGAAGCTCTGAATGCGCTGCTGTAGATTCTGCAAATCTTCTTCTTTGGACTCTCTGACAATATCAGTTAAAGAATCAGCTTTCTGTGTATATTCAGCCAATTTCGATTGAAATTCCTGCTGCATGCTTGCCAACTGATCTTCCAGTCCTTTGGCTTGTTCTTCGAGCGTTTTTTGAGCGGCTGCAGTTTCGGGCATTGCCTGAATCAACGCCTGTGAATCTATATGGGCAAACTTCAGCGTTTGCGCTTGTACCAAGCCAGCCGAAACCAGCATAATTGCTATCAAACAAATTTTGAAAACACTTTTCATGATCATTCTTAGATTTTAATATTGGTTCACAAATATAGGATATTAATTCTTATAACCAAGCTTTTGCAATACCTGGTCACTTAGGTCAAACTTAGGATTGGTATAGAGCATGCTTAAGCCACCGGCCTTGTCGAAGATAACAGCATAGCTGCCTTCGTTGGCCAATTCCTGAACGGCGTTGAAAATATCGTCCTGAATGGGTTTGATTAGCCCCTGGCGCTTTTTGAAGAGGTCACCATCGGGACCGAAATATTTTCGCTGCAAAGCTTTATATTCTTTCTCTTTGGTAATAATCACATCCTCGCGTTTGCGTTTCATGTCTTCGGACAAAAGAACAGATTCAGCCTGAAAATCCTTGTACATTTTCTCAACCTCACCATGGATGGTTTCCAGTTCTTTTTGATATTGTTTCGAGATCTGGTCCAACTGTTCCTGGGCAGCCGTATAAGACGGAATATTTTCGAGGATGTATTCCGTATCGACAAAAGCATATTTCTGCGCCATGGTCACTCCAGCAACCACCAGGAAGGCAACTAACATGATTATCCGTTTCATCACTTCAATTTTTTTTAAGTTTTTTCTGAATCAGTTCAATCAAATACCAAGCCAAACTCGTAACTATCAGAACTGCTGACCCATAACGAAGTGGAACTGACTTCCTCCAACCGATTTATCGCCGTTAACCGCATCAAACCCATATCCCCAGTCGATACCCATCAACCCAAACATGGGCAGGAAGATGCGCACACCCAAACCGGCAGAGCGTTTCAGGTCGAACGCGTTGTAATCTTTAAAGTCCATCCAGGCATTACCGCCTTCAATGAAGCCCAACAGATAAATGGTTGCCGAAGGTTTCAGGGTAACGGGGTATCGTAATTCCATCGTCAGTTTATGGTAGATATTCGATCCGGTAGTAGGGCTTAGGCTGTAATCCTGATAACCGCGCAGGGACACGATATCGGCACCGTAGAAGTTGTATCCGGACATACCCGATCCACCAACGCGGAAGCGTTCGAACGGTGAACGGCGGTATTTGTCAAAATAACCCAAAAAGCCATATTCAAATTTGGTGTGCAACACCAAGTTGGTATTTTTCGAAACCGGCGTGTACCAAGCCCCTTTCATTTTCCATTTATGGTATTCAATCCACTTATAACGATCTTCACTGGTCAGGTCCGGATCACTGTAATCTTTTCCGTTTAGCAATGAAAATGGAGGAGTAAACTGTAAGGCCAATGAAAACTCCGAACCTCTCCGCGAGTAAAGCGGGTTATCAACCGAGTTACGTCCGAAAGTTGTTTTAAAACTGAAGTTATTGAAACTACCACTTCCATCACCGGTTTCGTCATTCAGGAAGTAATAATAACTAGCCATATTTTTTAGGTTGTAGTGCTGATAGGACACTTCGTGGTAAAGCGTAAAAAAGTCATCCGGCCATCTCAAGCGGTATCCGTAACCTAATGCTGCAGAAGTGGTTATCTGAACCTGATCATCATCCGGGTTTGTATCTTCCTGATAAGGATAGCCGTAACCACTGTAGCCACCATAACCACCGCCATAACCACCGTAGCCACCATAATAGCTGTATGGGTTACCGTATCCATACCCACTGCCATAGGGGCTGTAAGAGCTATTGTAATAATTGTTGGCCGAATAGTTCACTTTTGAACGTGAAAATGAAACGGACAACGAATTCGGCTTTTTACCACCCAGCCAGGGCTCGATAAACGACAGGCTATACGATTGGTAAAACTTGCCGCTTGTTTGAGCACGTACGCTCAAGGTTTGTCCATCGCCTGTGGGTAAGGGGCGCCATGCTTCTTTATTGAAGAAATTGCGCACCGAGAAGTTGGAGAAACGCAGACCTACCGTACCCACAAACATGCGGGCACCCCAACCACCCGACAATTCAATCTGGTCGTTTGCCTTTTCCTGCAATTCATATTTAATGTCAACCGTACCGTCTTCGGGATGTGGAATAGGAACAGGATTAATAGCCTCGGGGTCGAAATGGCCGAGCTGCGACAACTCACGCACCGAACGGATAATATCAGATTTGCTAAACAAGTCACCCGGATACGTTCTAAGTTCGCGACGGGCAACATGTTCGTGCGTTTTCGTGTTCCCCTCGATAATTACTTTATTGATGGTAGCCTGGGTACCTTCGTAGATGCGCATTTCAAAATCGATGGAGTCGGCATTAATGTTTGCTTCTACCGGTTCGAGGTTGAAAAACAAGTACCCGTGGTCCAAATACAGGTTACTAACTGCATCATCGTCAGTGGTCAATCGTTTATCCAACAATTTTTGGTCAAACACATCACCTTTTTTAATACCCAACACAGCATCGAGGTAATCGCCCGGATAAACGGTATTCCCCATCCACTTCACATCGCCAAAATAATATTTGTCGCCTTCTTCTACCCAAATATCCAGACGGACACGGCCTTCGGCAACCGGGGTCACCGTATCGGTTACAATAGTAGCATCGCGGTAACCTTTCTCGTTATACTTGGCAATTACGTTGCCTTTATCTTCCCGGAACTTGTCCTCCAGAAATTTTTTGGTTTGGAAGAAGTTGCGCAGCTTCCGGGCATTGGTTTTTTTCATGGCCCGGTTCAGGGTACTTTCACTCAGGTTTTCAACCCCGTGAAAAATGATTTCTTCAACCTTTACCTTTTCCTTTTTATCGACCATGATATCCAGAATGACACTATTTTCCTGGACAGTATCATCTCGTTGTACAATATTCACTTCGGTATTCAAAAACCCCTTGTCGTGAAAAATGTTTTTAATGATCCGCTCTGCATTGATCAGCTGGTTATCTGTTACCTGGCTGCCCCGCAACAACAATACTTTTTCAGTAATGTCATCTTTTTCCGATTTCGAAACGCCAAAGAAATTAACATCGGCCAACCGGGGACGCTCCTGCAGGAAGATGTTCAGCCAGATAAAATCGCCATCTACTTTGCTGGCTTCAATTTTCACATCAGAGAACATTTGGTGTCCCCACAATTTCTTGATGGCATTGGAGATTTCCTCACCGGGAATTAAGATTTCGTCACCAACAGCAAGGCCGGATATTTGAATCAGCACATTGGTATCCAAATAACGTATGCCCAGAACGTCAATTCCTGCAATGGTATATTTTTGGGGGCTGGAGTAGTAAATTGAAAAGTTTGTTCCTTCTTCCTGAGCAAACGTAGTTAAACTCAATAAAAACAATACTAAGAAAATCTTCAGTTTTCGCATTTCCGGTAAATTGGTTAGCTCACAATTTGTTGACTGGTTTTTCCAAACCTTCTTTCTCTGTTTTGAAAATCGCAAATGGCCTCAAACAGGTTATCTTTCCTGAAATCGGGCCATAAAATCGGGGTGAAATAAAACTCGGTATAGGCTATTTGCCACAGCAAAAAGTTACTTACCCGGTTTTCCCCGCTGGTGCGGATGAGCAGTTCAGGGTCTGGAATTCCATTGGTGGTAAGGTATGTATCGATTAATTCGTTGTTGATTTGTTCAGTCCCGAGTTTTCCGCTTTTTACATCGTCAGCAATTTTTCTAACAGCTTCGGTAATTTCCCAACGGGCGCTGTAACTTAAGGCAAGAATGAGCGTCAGCCCGGTGCAATCTTTCAGTTCGTTAATAGACCAGTTCAGTTTATCCTGAACATCAACAGGGAGGCTATCAAAATCGCCGATCATCTGTAAGGATACATTTTTCTCCTTCAGCTTTTCGGTTTCCTCGTTTATGGCATGAACCAAAAGGCCCATCAGGGCATCAACCTCCTCTTTGGGACGCCCCCAGTTTTCGGTTGAAAAAGCGTACAAAGTAAGGTATTTCAAGCCGATTTCGCCGGCGCCTTCGACCACCGATCGAACCGACTCAACACCATGTTCGTGCCCAAAAGTCCGCTCATTTCCATGAAGTGCGGCCCAACGACCGTTTCCGTCCATGATAATGGCCACATGTTTTGGTAATTTTTCGCTTGCTATTTTATCTTTCAAAATCATTCACACTAATTTATGTTGTCGTAGGCCGGACATTTCTTGCCCCCCCGGTAAATGAGGTAGGACAAATGGACTCCAAAATGAAATGTCCAGTCGTTGTTATGCAAGGCGTCGTTGTATGTTGTCCAATAGCCCGCATTCTCTCCTGTCGCGGTGTAATATTTCAACGGATCATCCAGGTTGTCCAGGCGGTCATCCAAATATTTGCGGATCTGCCCTTCCATTCCTACCGACAAGCGTTCACCCACATTAAATTTAAAGCCAAATCCCAGCGGAATATTGGCTGCCACAACATTCTCCCGGTAAGCCTTGTCATATCCGGACGGTAAATTGGGCGCTGAATTTGTATTCAGATAAGGCACTACGCCTGCCAACATTTCCGGATCATAATCATACGGATAGAGGCTGACCCCAAGACCTACCAATAAATACGGCGTTATCGGATGACGCTTGCTCCCCATGATATACCGGAAAAAATTGAACTCGAACATCGCCGATACGTCGGTCACCATTTTGCCAAATTCCCAGGGATGGCTTTCATATGAGCCGATTACGTCCAGGTCGCTCACCATCACCGTACCCCGCAAACTGTACCGAGGATTAAAATTGTACCGGACAAACGCCCCGGCTGCCGGCCCCAAAGAACTTTTATAATTCACGGATGTCATATCTCCGGTGTAAGTTCCAACGCCGCCCCAAATACCAATATCAGCTGTCTTTTGTGCCGATAACACACCAAACATCAACAAGCTAAATGCGAGTAAAAACAATCGTTTCATGGATTATCTTTTTTCGTGAAAGGTTGATTAAAAAAGACAGCATTGCATATCGTTCCGGCATCAGATTTTACATTTTAAACATAACACCTTTCAAAGGCTACAAAAGTAATATAATTCTCAAAACATCATGCCTGCTGCCCCCTATAAAACCCAAATAGAGGTTAA
Source organism: Gaoshiqia sediminis (assembly GCF_025907915.1). Classification (GTDB taxonomy): domain Bacteria; phylum Bacteroidota; class Bacteroidia; order Bacteroidales; family Prolixibacteraceae; genus Gaoshiqia; species Gaoshiqia sediminis. The sequence goes on along the minus strand of NZ_JAPAAF010000035.1, from coordinate 4,496 downwards.
AAATTGTTAAGTCCCAAATTAATTCCTGCGGTCGGCACCCCACATCAGTTTATTGCGCAACGTACTGAAAAAATCGTGCCCGGGAAGCTTTAGTGTCTGGACATGAAAATCAGCTTTGCGAATTAAGATTTCACCCGGAAAGTTTATGGCTTCGGAACGGGAATCGAGGGAGGCCAGAAATTGTTGTCCACGCCCTTCAACCCGGAGCGTGAGTTTATTGTGGTCGGGCACTACAATAGGCCGCATGGTAAGGTTGTGCGGGGCAATCGGGGTGATAACGATGCTTTTAGAGTCGGGGGTAAGTATGGGCCCTCCTACGCTCAGCGAATAGGCTGTCGATCCGGTGGGCGTGGCAATAATCAGGCCATCGGCCCAATAGGTGGTCAGGTATTGATCGTTCAAATACGTGTGGATATTGATCATCGATGACGTATCCATTTTAGTAACCGTGATCTCGTTGAGCGCATAATTGAAATCGCCGAACGTATCAATCAGGCCATCCACCTGCAAAACCGAACGCTCCTCAATTTCAAAATGGCCATTCACAATATTGTCCAGTGCCTCATCGATATCCTCGCGAGCAATGGCCGATAAAAAGCCCAGCCGCCCCAGATTAATCCCTGCTACCGGAATCGATTTATTCTTTAAAGCCAGGATGGATTTCAAAAATGTGCCGTCGCCTCCAATGCTGATCAGGTAACGGACCGATTCGGGCAACTCAGCTCCAGTGGTAAAAACACCAGCAATATCCGGCTGAATATGACAAGCCGATTTTACAAACTCGTGCATCGGCTTATAGAGGTACACTTTTATTTGCCGTTCTTTCAGCAATAAAAAAAGCCTGGTTAAATCAGGCGAAAAGACGGGATCGAGGCTCAAACCAAAAATTGCTATCATCATATCGGGGTTACTGTTGTAAAGTCAAAAGTCAAAACCGTAAAAAGACATCAAACTTTTATTAATAAATTCATTAAAACTCCTGTCAGAAATGTCGAAACACTAAATATTCAGGTACTTCATCAACAATTCAAACCGGTCATCATATAAATGTTTCAACACCGAATCATCCATAAACACCGATTTGATAACGTAATCGAAACGCACAAAAGTCTGGATAACGGGCGACAAATCCATTTGATTTATCTTCAGAGTCACCGTAATCTCCTTTGAATCATCTGACTTCGAAACATACAGGCTTAAAATTTTAGCGTCATTCCCTTCCACAATCCTGGCAATTTCGGCCAGCGAATAATCAATCGGGTTTAACTCCAGCACAATCACCCCTCCCGGCTCATTTACAGCGACCAGATCGGCAAAACGCTGTGCCAGGTCAAATACGGTAATAACCCCTCTGTATTGGTGCTCCTGATCAAGCACAGGAACTACCGTAATTTTCAATCTCGACACGACCGAGACCACTTCATAAATATGTTGACTGACACCAACATGCGGCTGAACCAAAAAATCGCGGCAGTCCTCCATCAACTTATCATTCAGGTTCAAATCATAAATTGACTTGTCCGATATCAGTCCCAGATACTGATGGTTATCCACCACCGGCAAGTGGGAAATACGGAAAATTTCCATCCAATTCAACGCCTTTTGGCCGTTGTCCGTCAACCGTAACGAAGGAATGACATCCGATATGAGTTCTTTTGCCAACAAAACTTTTCAAGTTTGAATTCTAATCTTTCAATAGTATGTTGTAACTTGCAGGCCTATTTCATTTACCATGACCAGACTAAGTGTAAATATAAACAAAATAGCAACATTAAGAAACTCCCGCGGAGGTTCTATCCCCAGTGTGGTGGAAGCTACCATAAACTGTCAAAAATTTGGTGCAGAGGGCATTACGGTGCATCCCCGGCCTGATGAGCGACATATTCGCCGGCAGGACGTGTACGATATTAAACCACACATTACCACCGAATTAAATATCGAGGGTTACCCAAGTAAAGATTTCATGAAATTAGTGATCGATGTGAAAGCCGACCAGGCTACTCTGGTACCCGATAAGCCGGGACAGCTGACTTCGGACCACGGCTGGGACACGATCAAAAACGAATCTTTTCTGCGTGATGTGATCAGCGAACTTAAATCTCATGGCATCCGGGCTTCCATTTTTGTTGATCCGGACCAGAAAATGGTAGAAGGCGCGAAAAAAGTCGGCACCGACCGCATTGAACTTTACACAGAGCCTTATGCCAGCGGATACATGGCCGATCCGGAAAAAGCAGTTGCCCCATTTGTGGCCGCCTCAAAACTTGCCAAAAGCTTGGGTTTGGGGATCAATGCCGGGCACGACCTGAACTTGAAGAACCTCAAATACCTGATCGACATGATTCCCTATATCGAGGAAGTTTCCATTGGCCATGCGCTGATCGCCGATGCCCTTTACATGGGACTGCGAAATACCATACAGGAATACCTCGAATGCATCAAACCTTAAATGCATGGAGTTATTTTTCAGGGAAGAAGGTTCGCCGGGTAAAAACATTGTCATTGTACACGGACTTTACGGCTCGTCGGACAATTGGCTGACCACCGGAAAGAAACTGGGCGCCCACTACCATGTTTACCTGATCGATCAGCGCAACCATGGTCGATCGCCCAATGCACCTGCACATTCCTACGAATTAATGAAAGAAGATTTGGCTGAGTTTTTCGAACGTCAGCAAATCGAAAAAGCCATCGTGATTGGGCACAGCATGGGCGGCAAAACGGCCATGTACTTTGCTGCCGATTATCCCGAAAAAGTTGAAAAGTTGATCGTGGTGGACATTGCTCCAAAAGATTACCTGCAATACCAGGAAACCAGCCAATATTATCAGCACCAGCTGATTCTGGAAACCTTGCGCGAATTGAACAATCACTGCGAAAAATACCAATCGCGCGAAGGAATTGCCGACTTCCTGAAACTAAAACTGGGCAACCGGGAACTGGTTCAGTTTCTGCTGAAAAGTATTTACCGCAACAAGGAAACCAAGCATTTTAAATGTCGCGTAAACGTGGATGTTTTATATGATTCGCTCGATGAAATTGTGGGTGGTGTGAATTATCGCTGGCTGGAAGACCGTATCCCGATCCTGCAATACCCCGTTTTGTTTGTCCGGGGCGAGAAGTCGAATTACCTGACTGCCGAAGATGAAACGATGATCCGGAAAATCTATCCCGAAGCCAAGATTGAAACCATCCCCGATGCCGGGCACTGGCTCCATGCCGAACAACCCAAATTGTTTATGGAGGCTATCAGCCGCTTCATAAACACGTAAGGATTTGACCCGGTTGCGCCTGTCGGTTTCTGCGTCACCCTGTCCGAAAATCAAGTAGTTCTATTTTAGATATTTCCGGTAATAATTAGCCTTTTCCGGGTTTTCGAAACGGGTATAAATATTGACCATATAAGCAGCATACTGCGAATTGGGCCCCATCTCCCACAAAACTTCAAAATGGCGTAACGATTTCTGAAAATCGGCATTCACCAGTTTTAGTTCCTGCAACAAATGATGATGTTGGAGGTGGGTACGGTTCTTCTCGTAAGCTTTCATCTCGCGTTGGTAACGCTCTTCTGCCTGACGGTAATATTTCTCGCCCAGCCATTCAAGGGCTTTCACATGTTTCGGATTCAGAGCCAACAATTCTTCTGCCGCGGTGTCGGCCACATCATCATTTTTCAATTTTCGCTGGATAGAGAAATACTTATCCAGATATTTTTCAGCGGACCGGTTCTCAGCCTTCATCATCGGCCAAAGTTCTGCCGCATTCCCTTCATTTCCAATCTTTTCATAAATTTCAAACAATCGGGTAGCCACCCCTGCCGAGTCCGGATTTTCCGGGTAATTTTCGTGGTAGGATTCCAACGTCTGTAATTCTTTCGACAGATTTTGCTGCTGGCTATAAATATCGGCCAAGTCCAGAAACAACTCCCGATTGGCAAAGTTCCCTTGCCGTGCCTGGCTGTACCAATTTTCGGCCAAATCAAATTGATTGGCCCGATAAGCCGAGCGGGCTGCACGGGCATAAACCTCAGGAGCCATATCACTTCCAGCAGCCATCTGCTGTTCAAAAAACAATTGCCACGACGCTGTGGCTGATGAATAATCTCCGTTTAATTCAGCATTCTCGGCATTTTGCCGGTGCGAAACCATTACCTTGGGAGCACTACAGCCCACCAACATACCGACCAACACTACAATCACTCCAACCCGGCTTTTCATATCCTTCATTTTTATTTTTGTTTTACACGAATCGATTTACATCTGACCACTTCAACCATCCCAAAGTCCACCGGATCATCCAATCAGAAAGCGGTAAAAGTAATACAAATGACCATCTCTCCAAAACCGTCCCTCCAAAAGCACAGCATATTAAATAGCCTGCACGAACACCTACCTAAAAACAAAGGGCATTCCCAAAACAGGAACGCCCCTCGATATCTTTGAAATTAATCTATCCGAATTAAATCTGCTCGAAGAAGTCGTTCCCTTTATCATCCA
>NZ_JAPAAF010000034.1 GCF_025907915.1 Gaoshiqia sediminis | reverse complement strand
GATTAAACCAGTGTTGCCACCATCACTGCTTTTATAGTGTGCATACGGTTTTCTGCTTCGTCGAACACAATGGAGGCCGGGCTTTCGAACACCTCTTCGGTTACCTCCAGCGCATCCATCCCGAACTTTTGGAAGATTTCTTCGCCTATTTTTGTATCGCGGTTATGGAAGGCTGGCAGGCAGTGCAAAAATTTCACGTCTGGTTTGCCGGTGAGCTCTATCACTTTACGGTTTACCTGGTATGGTTTAAGCAACTCAATGCGCTCAGCCCACACGCTTTCGGGTTCACCCATTGACACCCAAACGTCTGTGTATAAAAAATCGCAACTTTTCACGGCCTCTGCTACCTGATCGGTGATGGTAATTTTTGCCCCGGTTTGGCCGGCGATTTCCCGGCAGGCAGTTACCAAATCGGCATCAGGTTGAAAGCCTTTCGGTGCAGCGATGCGAAAATCCATGCCCATTTTGGCGGCTCCCACCATCAGCGAGTTGCCCATGTTGAAACGCGCATCACCCAAATAGCAAAAGGTGGTTTCTGAGAGGGGTTTTCCGCGGTGTTCCTGCATGGTCAGAAAATCGGCCAGCACCTGGGTGGGGTGAAACTCGTTGGTGAGCCCGTTCCAAACCGGAACACCGGCATAACGCCCCAATTTTTCTACAATAACCTGCCCGTATCCGCGGTACTCAATTCCATCATACATACGGCCAAGCACACGTGCGGTATCTTTCATCGATTCTTTATGCCCGATTTGGGTTCCTGACGGGCCCAGGTAGCTCACCTGTGCTCCTTGGTCGAATGCTGCAACTTCGAATGCGCAACGCGTACGGGTTGACGTTTTCTCGAAAATGAGGGCGATATTTTTGCCTTTCAACAGATGTTGTTCGATGCCTTCTTTTTTGGCTGCTTTTAAGTTTTTTGACAATTCAAGCAGGTAACTGATTTCTTCGGGTGTGAAGTCGAGCAGTTTTAAGAAATTCCGGTTTCGCAGGTTGATTTCCATTTTATTTATGGTCATTTGTGGTCATTCTTTGTCATTTATGGTGTTTTTGGGATGATCAGGGAATCTGTTCAGCTGTCATAATACATGGTGATTTTTGATCCGTATGATTTGTCTTTCAGCTTTTTGGCTTCGGTGATCACGCTTTTTTCGCCTCCTTTTTCCACAAACCGAAGGCAGGCCCTGATTTTTGGCGCCATACTTCCTTCGCCAAAAATACCTTTTTCGAGGTACATTTTCGTGTCTGCATAATCCAGAAATTCCAGTTTTTCCTGGGTGGGCAGTCTATAATCTTTGAAAATAAACGGCACGTCGGTTAATATATAAAACTCATTGGCGCCAATCTCAGTGGCCAGTAGTGAGGAGGTCATGTCTTTGTCGATTACTGCATCGATGGTGCGGAGCTCATTGTTGGCATCGTAATAAACCGGTATTCCGCCGCCGCCTGCGGTTATGACGATGTTGCCATCTCTAGCCATGGTTTCAATCACATCTTTGTTCAGGATATCAATAGGCTCAGGCGATGGAACGACACGTCGCCATCCGTCATCATTTTTAGTGGAAGGCTTGAATAGCCATCCTTTGTTTTTTTGCAGGTGACCGGCTTCGGCCTGGCTATAGATTTTTCCGATGCGTTTGGAGGGAAAGTCGAAGGCCGGGTCAACCGGATCAACCGTTACCATGCCCATCATGGAGATGATATGCTTACTGATGCCGTGTTTGTTCAGTACATTGCGTAACATCCGCTCAATCATATACCCGATGCCCCCCTGTGAGTCGGCGACACAAATGTCCAGGGGCATGGCTGCAATGCCATAAAGTTGTTCTCCCGCATCGTTCCGCATCAGGATGTTGCCCACCTGCGGCCCATTGCCATGGGTAATCACCAGGTTATAACCAGCCTTGATCAAGTGGACCAGGTTTTCGAGTGTTTCTGTGGTATTGGCTTCCTGTTGTTCAATAGTGCCAGCCTCGTTTCCCCTGAGCAAGGCATTGCCGCCAAGTGCGATGACCGCTAATTTTTTCATCGTTCAAATGAATTGCGTACCACACAAACATAAAAAATCAGCCCAATTTAAATACTGAACTTCCTTTTATTTGATGTGTGTTTTAACTGCTTTAAAACACTGGTTTTTGGTGAGCTTTACAGTTTGTAGGGGATTGGATGTTTTCTTCTTTCAATTTGAATAATTGAGTCTGAATGGAATTTAGGATTGGTGGATTTTACCGGTTTATGACTGACGGATTGTAATTTATTGGGCATTGGTTAAATAGGCCGGTTACAATCCGGCTGACGTGCTGACAAACAGTGGGGATATTACTTCATTTTCAACTGAAATACATTAACTTATTAGCAATAAATCTGTTTTGGTGATGAAGAAGGAGCAAGCAGAAAACCCGGAATTGGGATATTATTTTACCAATGAGAATATCCTCGTTTTCAGCGAGCCGGTTTTGCTTGACGAGTTAGTGCAACAGCTGCTCGTGAACTTGGCTGTTACCGTGGGGATCGGGCATATTGTACAAACCCGGAAACATTACCTGGAAAAGCACAAGGAATATCACATCCGAAAGTTTAATCCATACATTTCCGTCCTTCATTTTCGCATTAATTTTAACGGTAAGATGCATATTGCCATGGCTGTCACGAAGAGTGGAATCGAGTCGCCGCGGCCCACACACGCGAAGAACCCGGGTATTTTTGTACTCCTTGTTACGCCCCACAACCGGCCCGATCTGCTTTACCGAGTTTTGCCGGCTATCAGGCAAATGAGCGAGGATGTCGTTTTGATCAAAAATGTGCTGGATGAGTCAAATACAACCAGCATATGGGAACAGATCAATAAACAGAATTTTCAGCTGTCTCCTTATGTCATGGCACAGGATGTAATGGTGCCCCCGCGGAATGCCGTCCAGGATACGGATAACCTGGAAAAGGCGATTGACTTGCTGATCATGTACCAGTGCCGGTGCCTGCCGGTAGTTGACCGCGAGAACGAACTGATTGGTGAAGTTTCGCTGGAGGAGCTGTTGAAAATTTGTTTTCCGCGTCATATTTTGTGGATGGACGATATTACTCCCATCCTTCAGTTCGAAACTTTCCGGAATATCCTGAACAACGAATCCTCCACCTGGCTCACCGAGATTATGAACTACCGGGTGGCCACGGTCCAGTGGGACGATCCTGCCGTAAAAGCGGCTATTGGCATGACCAAGCTTTCAACGGAACATGTGTATGTGTTGCGCAACCGGACACTGGTTGGGTTGGTAACCATAAAAAATCTGGCTAACATGATTTTGCGGAAATAACATGGAAAAGGAAAATCACAAACTAAACTTGGTGCAGGTTGCTTTGCGTGGTGCGATTATTTTGGGCATCAGTACCGCAGCCAGCGGTTTGGCCTTGTTGTTTAGCTTTCACGAAACAAAGCAACTGCTGGCTATCTTCACTTTTGTGCTGATTATTTCGTCCACCCTGCTATTCTGGAACTTCCGGCTGGCTATTGCTTTCATCGGTATGGCTGCTATTTTGGGCGGGAATGTACTGACCTTGCAAGAATTCATTGCTTCTTCAGAACTCGATATCATTTTATTCCTGGTGGGAATGATGACTTTAGTTGGTGTATTGAAGGATTTGGGCCTGTTTAGCTGGATTATACAGTCGGTAATAGGGATGGAGAATATGACCGGGCGAAAATTTATAACCATGGTGATGGTTATTTCGGCTCTGATGGCTAGTGTTGTGGACGAAGTGACCTCCATTGTGATCATCCTGGCGCTAATTTTTCAGGTTTGCGATACCTTGAAGGTGCGGGCAACACCTTTTGTGATTATTGCCGTACTGGCCACCAACATTGGTTCGAGTGGCACTATGTTGGGCAACCCGATTGGTATCTTGATCGGGACTAAAGCTGGCTTTTCGTTTCTGGATTTCATTACCTGGGCTGCACCGATCATGATTCTGTCGCTTATTGGCGCCTTGCTTTTTGTGCTCTATTGGTTCAGGGCGGACATCGATATGCTGGCAGAACGACTCGAAGCCCGACGAAAAAAGCAGCTCGGCTTGGGTCCTTTGGTGAAGTTACCGTATAAAAAAGGATTGTTCATTTTATGCGCTGCCATTACGCTCATTGCTATGCACCATTTTCTGGAAAGGAAGCTGGGGGTCGAAAAAAACACCCTGTTGATTGTAACGCCGCTGTTTATCTCCGGAATTTTGATGATCTGGAAAAATGAGCGGGCGCGGCATTACATCGAATCGGAAGTGGAGTGGTGGACACTGATGTTTTTTATGATGCTGTTTGCTATTGCCGCTTCGCTGGAGGCAACGGGGGTGACCGGGCAAATAGCAGAGCTATTTACCGAAACTTTTGGTGAAAATCCGGTGATACTTGCTCCTGTTGTCCTGTTTATCACCGCTGCCGGTTCGGCCTTTGTTGATAATGTGGTTTTCATCGCCGCTTTTATCCCGGTGATCAACGACATCGGTTCAACCCCGCTTTGGTGGGCTCTTCTATTTGGCGGATGTTTTGGCGGAAATATTACCATGATTGGTTCTACGGCCAACATTGTGGCTATTGGTATGATGGAAAAGCGTTATCGTGCCCATATGTCGTTCCGTGAATGGTTTCGGGTTGGCGTTCTGGTGGGCGTCATCACCTGTGTGTTTGCCACGATCCTTATCTTACTTTTAATGCCGTTTATGCCGGCCATGTCAGGGTATTGACCTTGATCGAAACTGATTCATACGGTGATACCGAAAGAACCTGGATTTTTGGCTGGTTTTAACTTTTTCAAGCAGATTTCTTCACGTTTTTACTTTCATCCCGGGCAAGATATCCTGTTTAAAATTCGTTAACTTTGCAATCGAATTTTACAAAAAAACATGGCAAAGAAGACCAAGACCCAAAAGTCGTCCTCCAAAGCAGGCATTTTTTTTCGCCTGAAATCATTTTTTACCGGTGATAAATTCAAATACACGCTGGGCTTGTTCCTGTTTGTTTTTGGGCTTTATCTGCTGGTGGCATTTGTTTCTTTTTTGATATATGGACATGCAGACCATAGTAAACTGGATATTTCGTGGCGCGAGCTCATCCGCAATGCCGACATTAAGGTGCAGAACAAAGCAGGGAAAACCGGAGCCTTTCTGGGAGAAATGTTCATCAACCGGGGGTTTGGTATTTCCTCTTTCTTTTTTGTTTACCTGCTGATTATTGCCGCATTTGACCTTTGGGGAAGGTCGTTGGTGAAATTCTCCCGGGCCATGCTTTTTTCAGTCGTATTGATATTTTGGATATCAATTTTTTCGGGGTTGTTGTTTTCAGGTTTCAATGTAAACGGCTTCCTGAACCCGGGGGGCGAAAATGGATTGTTTTTGGCAAATTGGCTCAGTTCAATGGTTGGAAATATCGGTACGTTTTTCGTACTCGTTTGCAGCTTGTTCCTGATTATCCTTTTTGGGGTCGAAAATTTTATTCCCTGGCTGAAGCAGTTTTTTGGCCGGATTAACAAGCCAAAGGCTGTCATCGCCGGTACCAATGAAGTTGTGGATGATACCCCGGGACAGGTGGAGCCTGACGACTCGATTTCGAAAGTTATCAACGAAAACGATTTGATTGAGACGATATTTGATCCAGATAGTGACGACCTTGAAATTGAGGAACGGTTGGACGTTTCAGGAGCCCGAAGCCATGTGGAGAGTCAGCTTTCCAATGCCTCAGCGAATGTGGATGAAGGCGAGTTGGAAATGACGGTGGAAAAAATTGAAGAAGAAACGGATGAGGATTTTGATCCGGGTGAAAGCCAGGAAGCTTATGATCCCACGCTCGATTTGTCAACTTACAAGTTCCCTTCCATCGATTTGCTGGACGACCATCCATCAGGCAATGCCGAAGTCAGCAACGAAGAGCTGATTTCTAACAAAAACAAGATTGTTGAAACGCTCCGTCATTACAAAATTGAGATTACCAAAATCCGGGCTACCATCGGGCCAACTATTACTTTGTACGAGATTGTACCTGCGCCGGGTATCCGTATTGCCAAAATCAAAAACCTGGAAGACGATATCGCGCTAAGCCTGGCGGCCTTGGGTATTCGCATCATTGCGCCAATCCCCGGGCGCGGTACGATTGGTATCGAGGTTCCCAACCAACAACCTGAGGTTGTGTCGATGCGCTCCATCATTTCATCCAAAAAATTCCAGGAAAGTACGGCCGATTTGCCCGTGGTGTTGGGTAAAACCATTTCGAACGAAACGTTCCTGATTGACCTGACCAAGATGCCGCACATTTTGGTGGCGGGTGCAACTGGTCAGGGTAAATCAGTTGGGCTGAACGCGATTATCACCTCCTTGCTCTACAAAAAGCACCCGTCGCAACTGAAGCTGGTGATGATTGACCCGAAGAAAGTTGAATTAAGCCTTTACTCCACCATTGAGCGACATTTTCTGGCCAAGTTGCCCGATGATGAAGAGCCGATCATCACGGACATTCAGAAGGTTAAATATACCCTGAACTCGTTGAACCTGGAGATGGATATGCGTTACGACCTGCTAAAAAAAGCACATGTGCGGAATATTAAAGAATATAACGGCAAGTTTACTGCCCGTCGACTGAACCCGGAGAAAGGGCATCGATACCTGCCATACATCGTTGTCATCATCGACGAGTTTGCCGACCTGATTATGACGGCCGGAAAGGAAATTGAGTTGCCCATAGCCCGCATCGCCCAACTGGCGCGTGCGGTCGGCATCCACATGATTATCGCAACACAACGGCCGTCTATTAATATCATCACCGGGGTGATCAAGGCGAACTTCCCAACACGTATTGCTTTTAAGGTGGCTTCAATGATCGATTCGCGCACTATTTTGGATACGCCTGGTGCCAACCAGCTGATCGGGAAAGGAGATATGCTGATTGCGATGGGCAGCAGTATGACCCGTTTGCAATGTGCCTTTGTGGATACGCCCGAGGTAGATCGCATTTGCGAACACATTGCCGGACAGCAAGGTTACCCGACGGCCTTTATGTTGCCTGAGTATGTGGGCGAATCGGAAGGCGGGGCACTTGATACCGACCTGAATAACCGAGATGAGCTGTTTGATGATGCTGCCCGTGTGGTGGTAATGAACCAAATGGGATCAACTTCGATGATCCAGCGTAAATTCTCTATCGGGTATAACCGTGCCGGCCGGATCATGGACCAGCTGGAGGCTGCAGGAATTGTGGGCCCCAGCGAAGGAAGCAAGGCTCGGCAGGTGTTGCTTCAGGATGAATATAGTTTGGAACAATTATTGAATAGCTTGTAAAAAATAAAATTGAACATGAGAAAACTTTTATTGCTCGCCGTTTTTGCCTTTGCCGGAATCATGGCCATGGCCCAGCAGGATCCCAAAGCCAAGTCGATCCTCGAAAATGTCACTAAAACTACCCAATCTTATACATCCATTCAGGCTTCGTTCGACTATGTCATGGAGAATAAAGAGGAGGGTATTTTCGAAGAAAATAAAGGGAACATATTGATGAAAGGGGATAACTACCAGTTGAAGCTACCGCTTCTTGGTCTCGAAATTTACTGTAACGGAAGCAATGTTTGGACATATATGAAAGATGCCAATGAAGTCAGTATTACCACACTGGATGAAGATTCCGGTGAAATGATGAATCCTTCCAAATTGTTTACTATTTACGAAGAGGGCTTTAATTATAAGTTTGTGGAAGAAACGGCTGATATTTATGTTATTGACCTTTTCCCTCAGACGAATTCCATTGAATACTCCAAAATCCGTATTCAAGTTGATAAAAAACAGATGTTGATCAAAAAAGCTGAAATGGGTGGACAGGAAGGGAACAATTATATTGTGAAGGTGAACGACCTGAAAACAAATGTTCCGGCCGAGGATTCCGCTTTTGTTTTTGACAAGTCAAAACATCCGGGAGTTGAAGTAATTGATTTGAGATAAATTTCAAAAAAAAAAGATGAAAAAAGAAAAGGAGCTTGCAGGCTCCTTTTCTTTTTATAGTTGGTAAAAACCTGGTCTATTCGTTTGTTTTGTGTGTCAGTTTATCAACGGTTGAGATCTCCATAAATGTAGATCCGCCGCCGATTCCGAAGCTGCCGCCAACATATACGACCATATCTTCTTCTTTCAGTCGTTTGGACTCAAGCAGGGTTCTCAGCGACGAGCGCACCATTTTAAACTTGTTGCGTTTTGGCTCAATCACGTTGGCCCTAACGCCATACGAAAGCGATAACTGACGGGCAATACTAATATCGTAGCAGCAGGCGTAAACCGGGTTGTTACCCCGGAAGGCGGCCAGATAGCGTGCTGTTTTGCCGGTGAGTGTGTTCGTTACAATTGCAGATGTCTTCAGCTCGTTGGATGCCTGGATGGCAGCTTCAGCCAAATAAGCTACCACTTCGTTTTCCACGGCCGGAATGATGATGTCGTTGCGTTTGTCTTTGCTACGTTCAATTTCCTGTGCAATACGATCCATGTACTTTACAGCTTCAATGGGATATTGTCCGTAGGCCGTTTCACCGCTAAGCATAATCGCATCGGCCCGGGAGAAAATGGCGTTGGCGACATCACTTACTTCGGCGCGTGTAGGGCGTGGATTGTCGATCATGCTGTGGAGCATTTGGGTGGCAACAATCACCGGCTTCTTGCGCTGAACAGCCTTTTTAATTAACTGACGTTGGATGCCCGGAATTTTTTCGGCGGGGATTTCAATTCCAAGGTCACCACGAGCAACCATGATTCCGTATGCATAATCCAGGATTTCATCAATGTTGTTCACTCCATCCAGGTTTTCAATCTTGGCGATGATCTTGATCGGACTATTGTGTTTGTCCAGCAGTTCCTGAACTTTTAGCACGTCCTCTTTATTGCGCACGAAGGAGTGGGCGATAAAATCAACATTATTTTTCGCGGCAAATTCGATGAATTTTTCATCTTTTTCGGAAACCGAAGGGAGTTGTACGCTGAACCCCGGAGTATTGACGCTTTTTTTGTTTTTGATTGTTCCGGGATTCTCAACTTTGCAAAGAACGAAGTCATTGTGTTTTTCAACAACGCTCAATTCCAGTTCTCCATCGTCGATTAGCAGAGAGCCATCAGCAGGAATTTCTTCGTGAAATTTTGGATAGGAAACCGTTAGTACATTCCGGCCTTGAGTGCTTTCTCGCACCAATCCGGATACTTCAATCAACTGATCAACTTCAACTTTATAGGATTCTTTCACCTCAGTTGTCCTAATTTCAGGACCTTTCGTATCAACCAGGATACCAATTGAGTCGGATACTGAACGTATGTTGTTGAGCATGTCCAGGGCGCTTTCCTCGGTGATGTGTGCCGTGTTCATCCGGGCAACATTCATCCCTGCCTTATACAAGGCTTCAACAAACTCAGGTTCACAGCGCAGATCTGAGATTGTGGCAACAATTTTTGTGTGTTTCATTTCAAACTAGATAACATTATGGGGCCACAAAATTAGCTAATTTTCTTTACTCCTTGTAATAGTCACCCGTTAATGCAGGTAATTTCTCCGAACGTTAATTTTTAATGAAACTTTCGATTCCTAACCGGTATGAGTCCAGTCCAAATCCCATGATACTTCCACGGCATACCGGCCCAATCAGCGATTCGTGCCTGAAACTTTCGCGGGTGAGAATGTTGGAGATGTGAACCTCAACTACGGGTGTTGTAATACCGGAAATAGCATCGCGGATAGCCACCGAAGTGTGTGTATAAGCCCCTGCGTTTATGACAATCCCATCGTACGTAAAACCTGCTTCATGAATTTTATTTATGATCTCTCCTTCGATGTTAGACTGATAGTACTCAAGGTCTAAAGATGGGAATCTATCTTTTAATGTTTTAAAATATGTTTCAAAAGAAAGATCACCATAAATATTTTTTTCTCTTTTGCCCAATAAGTTTAAATTTGGGCCATTTATTAACAATATTTTCATTTTTTGTTTGTTTTTTAAAAAAAACCAGTAACTTTATCAAGGCTCCTACGTATTGAAAATTATGTAATCTTGGGGAAGAAACTAATTTCAATGCCAAGGCCTTTAAAAATTTGCTACAGCAAAAAACAAAAGTATTTAAAAGTTTTTAGAAAAAATTAATTGTTTTAATTATGAAATGGGAAGACAGTAAAAAAGGATTTGAGACATTCCTGAGATTGGAGAAGTCTCTGTCTCAAAACTCAATCGCAGCTTACATTAATGACATCAATAAACTGATGGCATTTTTGGATGAAAGTTTTAAACGTTTAACACCGGAGAAGGTAAGGATAAACCATCTGCGCAGTTTTATTGAATATATCAATGATCGCGGCGTTTCTCCGCGTACCCAGGCCCGTACCATTTCGGGGATTAAGTCCTTCTTTAAATATTTGCTGATGGAAGGCAAAATCAACAGCGACCCTACCACTTTGCTTGAGTCTCCAAAGATTGGCCGAAAACTGCCCGATGTGTTGACCATGGAAGAAATAGATCTGATCATTGACGGTGTGGATTTAATCAAACCAGAAGGTCAGCGTAACAAAGCCATGCTCGAAACACTTTACAGTTGCGGTTTACGCGTTTCCGAACTGGTAAACCTGAAAGTGACAAACCTGTTTTTTGACCAAGGATTTATAAAGGTGGAAGGTAAATCCGAAAAAGAAAGACTAGTGCCGGTCAGTTCAAAGGCCATTGAGGAAATTACCCGTTACTTACATGGATACCGCAAAACATTAAAAATTAGTCCCGAAAGCGAAAATATTTTGTTTTTGAACCGTCGTGGTAAAAAACTGAGCCGGGTGATGATATTCACGATCATTAAAAATTTGGCCGAAAAAGTTGGCTTGAACAAAAAAATCAGTCCGCATACGTTTCGTCATTCTTTTGCTACCCATTTGATTTCAGGGGGTGCAGACTTACGGGCAGTTCAGGAAATGCTTGGGCATGAGTCTATTTTGACAACTGAGATTTACACGCATCTGGATCGGGATTATTTGAAAAATACGCTTACGCATTTTCATCCCCGTTCTTAGATTAATCAGAATTTTTGATAATAATTTCTTAACATTCTGATTTTATAGAAGTTGATTTGTAACCTAACTGGCAGGCAGTGTGTTAACAAACACACTGCCTACTTTTTATAGTGATAACTGAAAAATAACCTGAATTTGGAAAGTGCCCTCCTCCCTAATCTTCAAAAAAAATTATTTTTGTCTGCCGAGAAAAATGGTTTTGTTGGAAATTTTAATTTTTTAATTGTTGACTTATGAGAAATCTTGATTTATCAAAGTACGGTATTACCGACGTCAAAGAAATCGTTTATAATCCTTCTTACGATGTTTTATTTGAAGAAGAAACCAAGCCAGGTTTGGAAGGTTTCGAAAAAGGAATGGTGACCGAATTGGGCGCTGTAAACGTGATGACTGGAGTTTTTACCGGACGCTCGCCAAAAGACAAGTTCATCGTAAAAGATGATACAACGAAAGATACTATTTGGTGGACTTCTGATCATGCAAAAAATGACAATAAACCAACTACTCCCGAAGTATGGAATGATCTGAAAGAGATTACAACCAAGCAACTTTCCGGGAAAAAACTTTTTGTTGTTGACACTTTTTGCGGGGCTAACGAAGATACCCGTTTGAAAGTCCGTTTTATCATGGAAGTTGCATGGCAAGCCCATTTTGTGACAAACATGTTCATCAGACCAACAGCTGAAGAGTTGGAAAATTACGGAGAACCTGATTTTGTTTCGTTGAATGCTTCAAAAACTTCGAATCCTAAATGGAAAGAACATGGTTTAAATTCTGAAGTGTACACCGTTTTCAATTTGACTGAAAAGATGCATGTTGTTGGTGGTAGCTGGTATGGAGGTGAAATGAAAAAGGGTATGTTCGCCATGATGAATTACTACCTGCCATTGCGTGGAATCGCTTCAATGCACTGCTCTGCCAATGTTGGAAAAGAAGGCGATGTTGCTATTTTCTTCGGGCTTTCAGGTACTGGTAAAACAACTTTGTCAACTGATCCTAAGCGCCAGCTTATTGGTGACGACGAACATGGTTGGGATGATGAAGGTGTATTCAATTTCGAAGGTGGATGCTATGCAAAAACCATCAACCTTGATCCGGAATCTGAACCTGATATTTATCGTGCTATCAAACGCGATGCATTGTTAGAAAACGTTACAGTTGACGAAAATGGGAAAATTGATTTCACAGATGGTTCTGTGACTGAAAATACACGGGTTTCCTATCCGATTTACCACATCGACAATATTGTTAAACCTGTATCT
Source organism: Gaoshiqia sediminis (assembly GCF_025907915.1). Taxonomy (GTDB): domain Bacteria; phylum Bacteroidota; class Bacteroidia; order Bacteroidales; family Prolixibacteraceae; genus Gaoshiqia; species Gaoshiqia sediminis. The sequence continues at coordinate 36,789 of NZ_JAPAAF010000034.1, read as the reverse complement.
AAAGCCGGTCACGCTAAGAAAGTTATTTTCCTTTCTGCTGATGCTTTCGGTGTGTTGCCTCCCGTTTCTAAATTGTCACCTGAGCAGGCTGAATACCACTTCCTGTCTGGTTTTACTGCTAAATTGGCTGGTACAGAGCGTGGCGTTACATCTCCTCAGCCAACTTTTTCTGCTTGTTTCGGGGCTGCTTTCCTTTCTCTGCATCCCACTAAATATGGTGAAGAGTTGGTGAAAAAGATGGAAGAGCATGGAGCTGAAGCTTTCCTTGTAAATACAGGATGGAATGGCACCGGGAAACGTATCTCCATTAAAGATACTCGCGGTATCATTGATGCCATTTTAGATGGTTCGATTGATAAGGCAGAAACTAAAGTTATTCCTATCTTCAATCTGGAGGTTCCTACCGCTTTGCCAGGTGTTGACCCGAAAATTTTGGATCCTCGTGATACCTATGCTGATGTTTCGGAATGGGAGAAAAATGCAAAAGATCTTGCTTCTCGCTTTATTAAGAATTTTGAGAAATTTACCGATAACGAAGAAGGGCAAGCATTGGTTGCTGCCGGACCTCAATTGTAATTGGATTCCCATTTATAATATATTTAAGCCCTGCCATTTTGGTGGGGCTTTTTTGCGTCTCGGTTAACTGCTTTTTGATCCATTTAATTGCAGAATTTCTTCTATACAAGCAGATATATCAGGATATTGAAACATGAATCCCTTGGAAAGAAGACGGTTCGGAATGACTCTTTGCCCTTTTAAGATAATTTCAGATGCCCGGCCATAGATTAGTTTCAGCATAAAACAGGGAACTTTAAAGAAGGCAGGCCCCTTCAGTTTTTTTGCTAGCAGTTGGGTAAAGCGTTGGTTGGTAGTCTGATCCGGCGCTACCAGGTTGTAAATTCCGGTAAATGTTTCGTCTTCCAGGCTTTGGTAGAATGCCAGCACCAAATCGTGAATATGGATGAACGGAAATGGTTGTTGTCCGTTGCCCAATTTTCCGCCCAGTCCCAGTTTAAAAAGAGGGAGCATTTTTTTTATTGTATGAGATTCTCTGCCCAATACTACGCCAATCCGAAAAGTGACCTTCCGAACATCCACCGGCAGCTCATCAGAGGCCTTTTCCCAATCGGTGACTAATTTCCCGAGAAATCCGGGATCGAACTTGCTACTGCTATCATCGTGCGATTGACCTGTTTGATAGATTCCAACCGCAGAAGCAGACACAAATATTCTGGGCCTGTTTCCAGGTGCCAGCAAATTGATGGCTTGGGTCAGGTTACGGGTTGTAACTACCCGGCTGTTATAAATTACTGACTGGTTGAATTTTGTCCATCGCTGCAGAATCGGTGCTCCGGCCAGGTTGATCACTGCATCTGTATTTTCCAAAGATGCAGCCAGTGTTTCAGGTTGTCCGTATAATTGTTGCCGGTTTAATGCAAAAATTTTATGCCCTCTTTCTTTCAGGATGTAAATCAATTCTTGACCAATGTATCCGTTTGCTCCGGTGATGGCTATTTTCATGATGCTTCTCAGTTCGTTTTCTTTGTATAAGACAATTATTTTTTTGAAAAGTTTTTGTTGCATTTGAAAATGTGCGCCCCGAATTCACGTTTTATTGCGTAGTTTTGAATGAAAATTTTTGATCACATGCCGCAGAAGAAGACGCCCGTAAAGCGAAGTACTACATCCAAGTCCAAACCTAAGACCAAGCGAAAAACGAAACGAAAAGCATCCTTAGCTCAGCGTGCTTTGTTATTATTTGTGAAGGTATTTGCTGCTGGTTTCATTTTGTTTGGACTCTTTTTTACTGCTGTTTATCTTGGTTTTTTGGGTTTTGTTCCCAGTACGGCCCAATTACACGATATCAAAAACCCACAGGCGTCGGAAGTATTTTCCTCCGATGGTAAGTTGTTGGGACGTTATTACGTGGAGAATCGCAGCAATGTGAGGTACGATGAGATTTCGCCCAACGTCATTCATGCCTTGGTGGCCACGGAAGATTCCCGTTTTTACGAGCATCGTGGAATTGATGAAGTAGCTTTGTTCCGGGTGCTGGTGAAATCAGTGCTCATGCAAAACCGGAGCGCAGGGGGAGGCAGTACCCTGAGCCAGCAAATTGCCAAGAACTTATTTCCCCGTAACGATTTGTGGGTGTTTTCCATGCCGGTGAATAAACTTCGCGAAGCGATCATTGCTTATCGTCTGGAGCGAATTTACACCAAAGAAGAAATTCTCACTTTATATCTGAACACGGTTCCGTTTGGGGAAAATATTTTTGGGATCGAAGTAGCATCGGAACGATTTTTCAGCAAGAGTCCTAAGGCGCTTACGGTTGACGAAGCCGCCGTGTTGGTGGGCATGTTGAAGGCAAACAATGCGTACAATCCGCGCTTGTATCCCGAACGTTCGAAAGAAAGACGAAATGTAGTGATCGGGCAGATGGTGAAAAATAATTTTCTGAGCCCCGATGAAGGGGAAGTTTTTCAGGCGAAATCACTAAAGCTTCGTTATCGCAGGATTTCGTACAACGAAGGGCCGGCTCCCTATTTTTTGGAGATGCTGAAACCAGAACTGTTGGAATGGTGCAGAGAACATCAGAAAGAAAATGGAGATGCTTATAACTTATATACCGACGGTTTGCGGATTACTACGACATTAAATTACGATTTCCAGTATTTTGCTCAACAATCGGTGAAAGAATACATGAAAAACCTGCAAGCTGTATTCGATTTCCACTGGAACAGTTCAGAGCCATGGTTGCGGCAACCAGCTATTTTGCAGCGCGCCATCAAACAAACCGAACGGTATAAGAAGATGGTCGCCGCGGGAAAAACAGAGGCGGAAATCCAGGAAGCTTTCAATAAAAAAATTGAAACTACTCTTTTTTCATGGGATGGCGACAAGCAGGTGCAAACCACGCCGATCGACTCGGTAAAACATTACCTAAGGCTACTCAACGCAGGTTTTGTGGCAGTTGAGCCGGCAACCGGCGAACTGAAAGCTTGGGTAGGCGGTATTGATTTTCGTTTTTTCAAATACGACCATGTTAGTGCAGCTCGGCAAGCCGGCTCCACCTTCAAGCCCTTTGTTTACCTGGCTGCCCTGGAAAACGGTATCAGCCCGTATGATTATTTTGCCAACGAGCGCAAAGTTTATGAGGAATACCAAGACTGGTCACCGCGAAATTCACACGAGCATTATGAAGGTTTTTATAGCATGGAAGGTGCTTTATCCCAGTCAATCAATACCGTTGCCGTAGATATGCTGATGCAGACAGGCATCGGCAAGGTAGTCAAAACTTCGCATGAACTAGGCATTACGAGCGATTTGCCTGAGTTTCCCTCGCTGGCGTTGGGGGTTGCTTCCGTCAGTTTAAAAGAAATGGTTTCGGCCTATGCTACGTTGGTAAACGGAGGTACACAAATTAAACCCCATTATTTGGTGGCCATCGAAGATAACCAGGGCAAGCTGTTGGCTCAATTTCAAAAGCCTGCCCCCTTGCGTACCAGCATGGATGAGGAGAATTGCCGGATTCTGGTGCACATGCTTGAATCGGTGATTGACGAAGGGACAGGAACCTCCATTCGTTCGGTGTACCGTATCCCTGGCGATTTTGCCGGAAAAACGGGCACTACCCAAGATCATTCAGACGGGTGGTTTATTGGGATGAGCCCGCGTTTGGTCGCTGGCTGCTGGGTGGGCGCCGATGACCCCGGCATCCATTTTCGCACCATCAAATACGGACAGGGCGCATACATGGCCTTGCCCATCGTAGGTAAATTTTTCAACAAAATGTACAACGACCCGCGCTACCGGAACTTGCAGCATGCTTCGTTTATTGATCCTTCTTCCGAAATATTGGCTGATCTGGACATACCACCATATCTCGAAATGCTTGAAAAAGAAAATATTGGCAACATCATTGAGCGTGTGTTTGCCCGAAAGAAGGATTCGGGACAGTTACAATCCCGGAGAACAGACAAGTCGCAACCCGAAAAGAAAAAAGTTTGGGAATCCATCAAAGATATATTCAAAAAGAAAAAATAGATTCTTAACTTTTCCTTGGCGAATAACTAATTTTGTACTGTATGCAAAAACGCCTGCCCATCTTTGTGCGGTTTCACCGTTGGCGTTTACGGAATCTGAGCGAACGCAATTTTATCGTGGTGTTGAGTGTGGCCATTGGGGTCATGGTTGGCATCGCTGCAACTGTCATTAAAAACACGGTTTGGTTTATCCAACGCCTGATTAACAGGGCTATTAACCCGGAAGACTATAATTCGTTATACGTGGTTTTGCCTTTTGTCGGGATTTTCCTGACGGTATTGTTTGTCAAATTTGTAATCCGAAAACCGGTGAGGCCGGGTATTCCTAATGTTTTGCACAGCATTTCGAAGCGGCGTGGCGAATTGAGCAAACACAATCTGTTTTCGTCGATTGTTGCCAGCGCCATTACAGTTGGTTTTGGGGGTTCGGTAGGGTTGGAAGGCCCAACTGTGGTGACCGGGGCCGCTTATGGTTCCTGGCTGTCAAAATTTTTCAGGTTGAATTACCGCTATACAATCCTGATGCTGGCTTGTGCAGCGGCGGCGGCCATGGCTGCCATTTTTAAAGCGCCGATTGCTGCTATCGTATTTGCCGTGGAAGTGATAATGATTGAGCTGACAACCTTTTCGCTCGTGCCATTGTTGCTGGCTTCGTCGTCGGCGGTAGTCACCTCGTATTTTTTCATGGGGCACGATGTTCTTTACCCGTTCAAGGTTGAAAGTACATTTGAAATTGCAGATTTGCCGTACTATATTTTGTTGGGCATTGTGGCTGGCTTGATTTCGGCTTATTTCACAAAAATATACATCTTCATTTCGGATCTGTTTGAACGGATGACCAGTTTATGGAACCGTTTGCTGATTGGCGGATTACTGCTGGGCGCATTGATCTTCTTGTTTCCGGCGCTTTTCGGCGAGGGATACGAATCAATAAATTCCTGTCTGAAAGGTGATGTTGGCTACTTGTTCGAAAAATCAATTTTCTTTCAGTGGAAAGAAAGTATGTTGATTACATTTGCCATCTTAATTGCCATTATTTTACTGAAGGTGGCTGCTACGGCCATAACATTCGGCGGTGGAGGAGTAGGGGGCATTTTTGCACCAACTTTGTTTATCGGCGTAAACACGGGAATGTTGTTTGCTCTGGTGGTTGATAAAATTGGGATTCAGCAGATTGATAAAAACAACTTTGCGCTCATCGGAATGTCAGGACTTATTGCGGGCGTATTGCAGGCTCCTTTGACGGGCATTTTCCTTATTGCTGATATTTCGGGCGGTTACCAGCTGTTTGTTCCGCTGATGATTACGGCAACCTTCTCGTACCTCACAGTGAAGGCCTTTGCACCTAACTCGGTGTACCACTTTCAGCTGGCCCAACGCAGGGAACTGATGACACACGATAAAGACAAAAATGTGATGCAAATGATGGAGGTGAGCAAACTGGTTGAAACTGATTTTGTGACCTTGCATCCAGAAGCAAGTCTGCGGGATTTGACAAATGCCATTTCAACCGCCCACCGGAACCTTTTTCCCATTGTGGATGAAAACGGGTATTTGAAAGGAATGGTGAAAATGGACGACATCCGGCACCTGATTTTTAAACAAGAATTGTACGATAAAGTCCGGGTGCGCGATTTGATGTACCATCCGGAGCATTACATCAGTACGGATGACTCGATGGAGCAGGTGGTTGAGAAATTTGAAAGCAGCGGTCGTTACAATATTGCGGTTATCGACAATGGTAAATACATTGGGTTTATATCACGGGCAAGAGTGTTTTCATCTTACCGGAAAACTATGAGTGATTTTTCGCATGAATAAGAATATATAGAAATGGCAGAAATTAGAAAGAAGGTTATTTCCCTGTTTATGCGCTTTGCGGGGGATCGGAAAATTTATTGGCTCAGTTTGGCAATTGGGATTATCAGCGGCATTGCAGCTCTAATTCTAAAAAATTTGGTTCACTTCATTGGCGAAACCTTAGTGGGAAATCTGAATATTACAAGCGAGAATGTTTTATTTTTTGCATTCCCGGTAACCGGTATTGTGATTACAGTTTTGATTGTCAAACACTTTATTAAAGACGATTTGGGACATGGCGTTTCAAAGGTATTGGCGTCAATCAGTCAAAACAAAGCCTTGCTAAAAGTGCATCATACGTTTTCGAGCATCATTACCAGTAGTTTTACTATTGGATTTGGCGGTTCGGTAGGGGCCGAGGCGCCGGTGGTGCTTACCGGCTCGGCAATTGGTTCAAATGTGGGGCGGTTTTTTAAGCTCAATCATGCTGATACCATGTTGTTGCTCGGGTGTGGGGCAACGGGGGCAATCGCCGGTATTTTTAAAGCGCCGCTGGCCGGGATCATTTTTACACTGGAAGTGCTGATGCTCGATCTGACAATGGCCTCGTTGATCCCTTTGCTTATTTCTGGCATTTCGGCTGCTGTTTTGGCATACTATTTTATGGGTGATGCCGTCATGTTTAAATTTGAACTCATTCATGGATTCGACGCGTCCAATGTGCCCTTTTACCTGATATTGGGAATTTTCTCTGGCTTCGTGTCGCTTTATTTTACACGCATGACCATGTATATGGAATTTAAATTTAAAAGCATCCGGAAACAATACCTAAAAATCATTTACGGAGGGCTGATCCTGGGGCTGCTGATTTTCATATTTCCACCACTTTGGGGTGAAGGTTATCAATCTGTTAATAAGGTGTTTAATGATATGGGGGCCAATTTGCTCGATAACTCCTTGTTTTACGGTTTTAAGGACAATCCTTGGTTTATTGTTGTTTTTTTGTTGATGCTGATCTTCTTTAAAGTGATTGCTATGACTGCTACAACGGCAAGTGGCGGGGTAGGAGGGATTTTTGCGCCAACCCTGTTTGTAGGGGCCATTGGCGGGTATTTTGTGGCCAGCTTTGCCAATCTGGCGCTTGGGCTTAATCTTCCGCTCGACAATTTTGCGCTGGCAGGTATGGGTGCCATGATGGCTGGTGTGATGCATGCGCCGCTGCTGGGCATCTTCCTGACAGCCGAAATTACGGGTGGTTATCAGCTTTTTTTTCCGCTGATTATTTCAGCAACGGCGTCGTATCTGACGATTATGCGTTTTGAGCCGCATTCAATTTATACCAAACGGCTGGCACTTAAGGGTGAACTGATTACCCACCATAAAGACAAAGCCGTTTTGCATTTTATGGAAGTGGCCGAGTTGATTGAAACCGATTTTGAAGTGGTTTCGCCCGATGCCACACTGGGTGATCTGACCAAAATTATTGCCCGCTCCAAACGAAACCTGTTTCCGGTTGTGGAAGAGGATGGAACACTTCGTGGAATGGTGAAAATGGATGATATCCGCGAGATAATTTTCAACCATGAATTATATGATACGGTTCATGTCCGTGATATTATGTATATGCCAGAGCATTATATTTCACCGCGCGATTCGATGCACGTGGTGGCAGCCAAATTCGAAAGCAGTGGACGCTTTAACCTGGCTGTTATTGACAAAGGGAAATATATCGGTTTCATTTCCAGGGCGAGGGTATTTTCGAATTACCGGAACAAGGTACGCACGCTCTCGCATGATTGAAAGGCACCTGATAATTTCACCGGTAAAATGAACAAGCTCTCGGGTAATCCGGGAGTTTTTTAGTTGAACGACTTCAGGTAAACCGTATAAATGCCAATAAAAATCAGCGTGAAAACGGTATTGGTACTCGAAACGGCGTTTGCTCCAATCCGGATCAAGGGGATGGACCAAATTGCCAATTGGGCAGCAGTGTAAAAGAAATAGCCTGTTTTTTGCCACTTCCACATTTTTAGCACGCCAACAAGCGACAACAGATACAATGCTCCAAAAATAAGCAGGTACAACGGATGTATCAGCTGGCTGTTTTGCAGATCGGTGAATTTTTGTATGAATGTTCTGGCCGGATCAAAAAAGGCGGCTGTCCCCAAATAGGCAAACATGGCCAAGCTGCTTCCGAGTGCGCTTAAGGCGAGTGCGGATGTGAGTAACAGAGGGCGTTCTTTAAATGTCATTTAAAAACTATTCTATGCGGATTTACAATCATTTGATGCTCTATGAGTTTTCAAATTTCATGTAAAAAAAAGAAACCTCCAACAAAGCGAGGTTTCTTTTCCTGTAAATTGAATGTTTTTTTTCCTGCCGTCAGCTCAAGCCGTCCGGGCATTTGAGAACTGGAGAACCACGGGTTGTACCAACCGTTCAAAATCGGCATAAGCCATGCGGATCAGTTCGACATGAGTACCGGCGTTGAAAGCAATTTCTTCATCGTCGGCCAGGCTTTCGGCCACATATACTTCCATATCGTACAAATTTCCAAATGGTGGCATCGCGCCGATTTCGCAATCAGGGAACAAGTGCTTAAATTCCAATTCGTTGGCTATTTCAACTTTTTTGGCTCCGGTAGTTTCCTTCAGCAGTTTCAAGTTGATCAGGTACGAAGCCGGCAGAACGGCCATCGCCATACGTCCGTCAATTTTTACCATGACGGTTTTGGCCAGTTCTTTTCCGGGAATGTGGGTGGTGGCAGCGATTCTCTGGGCATTGTAAGCCAGCGAGTGACGAATGGTGATGTACTCGATGTTATTTTTGTCCAGATACTCTTTAAGTTTTTTGATGGGCATGGTGTCAGGTTTAAAACCGTTAATTTAATAGATGTTGCAGATACATCGCGCATAGACCATTAACCGTTTTAATTGTCAGGCACCCGCAATGCCGGAAAGCCCAACGGCAAAATGGTTGAGAGTACGAGATTAGCAGATTACATATAACAATACGAACTTTGGGCGCTGAAAGTTTGATTTGTTGTTACACCGAATGGTCCTGAGAAGCAAGAAATGTTTTCATGCGGTCCTGACGTTCATAAAAAATAGCATTTTGTTGATTTCTATTCGTTTCGCCCACACCAAAAAATCTTACCTTTGCGGTTTCACTTTTAAAATAGTTTTCAACGATTGTATTCCGGGTTCCTGCTTGGAACCATGTGGTTATTGTAACTTCAAAAATTTGAAAATATATCAGATGAAAAGAGATCAACTTGTATTTGACATTATTGAAAAAGAACGCCAGCGCCAGCTTAGCGGAATTGAGCTGATTGCTTCGGAAAACTTTGTCAGCGACCAGGTGATGGAAGCAATGGGGTCGGTAATGACCAACAAATATGCCGAAGGTTATCCTGGTAAACGCTATTATGGCGGATGCCAGTGTGTTGACCAAACCGAGCAGTTGGCCATCGACCGTTTGAAAGAGCTTTTTGGCGCTGAATATGCCAACGTGCAACCCCACTCGGGCGCTCAGGCAAACGCTGCCGTATTGAGCGTCATCCTGAACCCGGGCGATAAATTCCTGGGGCTCGACTTGTCGCATGGCGGTCACCTTTCTCATGGTTCACCGGTAAACTCTTCCGGCATTCTTTACCAACCCATTGCTTATCATGTGAAGGAAGAGACCGGCCTGGTTGACTATGATGAAATGGAAGCCTTGGCCAAGGAACACAAGCCCAAGCTGATTATTGGCGGCGCCTCGGCTTATTCGCGTGAATGGGACTATGCCCGGATGCGTAAAATTGCTGACGAGGTTGGCGCTATGCTGATGATCGATATGGCCCACCCGGCTGGATTGATTGCTGCCGGCCTGCTCGAAAACCCGGTGAAATATGCTCACGTGGTTACTTCAACTACCCACAAAACCCTTCGCGGGCCCCGTGGCGGTATCATCCTGATGGGCAAAGATTTTGAGAACCCCTTCGGTTTTAAAACACCAAAGGGTGAAACCAAAATGATGTCGGCTGTGCTGGATTTTGCCGTTTTCCCCGGACAGCAAGGTGGTCCGTTGGAACACGTGATTGCCTCCAAAGCAGTAGCTTTTGGCGAAGCGCTTGATCCTTCCTATAAAGTATATCAAACTCAGGTTCAAAAGAATGCTGCCGTGATGGCCCAGGCTTTTGTGGATAAAGGCTACAAGGTGATTTCAGGCGGGACGGACAATCACAGCATGTTGATTGATCTGCGGACTAAATTCCCTGAATTGACAGGTAAAACTGCCGAAAATGCACTGGTGAAAGCTGATATCACCATCAACAAAAACATGGTGCCATTTGACAGTCGTTCGCCATTCACGACTTCCGGTTTGCGTGTGGGAACTCCCGCCGTTACAACCCGTGGCCTGAAAGAAGACCAGATGGGGATTATCGTTGATCTGATCGACGAAGTATTGTCGGACGTAGAAAACGAAGAAGTAATTACTTCCGTTCGCAAAAGGGTAAATGCCATGATGAAGGATCTTCCTTTATTTGCCTGGTAAACCCGCTTAGATATGATATGAATGAAAGCACCTGAATTTCGGGTGCTTTTTTTATGTCCAGGGTTGTGTTTTGTAGCTGGTGCAGAGTTGATTGTACCAGTTTGATCCGGATTTCGTAAACGTATCTGTTTGCAACGCAACTGAATCAAGTCCGTGTGCCTGTTTTGAATTTCTATTTTTGCCTTGATCTATGTATACGTCAGTACGAAAAATTATACACGTGGATATGGATGCATTTTTTGCATCGGTGGAGCAGCGCGACAACCCGGCCTTGCGCGGAAAGCCTGTCGTTGTTGGAGGCGACCACCTGCGCGGGGTTGTCGCGGCGGCCAGTTACGAAGCCCGAAAATTTGGGGTGAGTTCGGCCATGGCGTCGGTAGTGGCCAAGCGAAAATGCCCCAATCTGATCTTTGTCCGCGGAAACTTTGAAAAATACAAAGCTGTCAGTCGTCAAATCCGGGAGATTTTCTTTGAATATACAGACCTGGTGGAACCATTATCGCTCGACGAGGCTTTCCTGGACGTAACGTTTGCCAAAAAAGGAAAACCATCAGCCACACTGATTGCCAAAGAAATTAAGAAACGTATCAAGGAAACGACCGGGCTGACCGCTTCGGCAGGGGTGTCGTACTGCAAGTTTTTGGCCAAGGTGGCCTCGGATGTGAACAAACCGGATGGAATATTTGTCATTACGCCCGACCAGGCCGAAGCTTTTCTGGATAAACTGGAGGTGAGAAAATTTTTTGGCATCGGGCGGGTAACGGCAGAGAAGCTCAATAAGCAGGGAATTTACATGGGTGCAGACCTGAAAAAGCTGACGCTGGCCGAGCTGGTGCACCAATTTGGTAAATCGGGAATTTACTACTACCAAATTGTTCGCGGGATTGACGATCGCCAGGTGGAGCCAGAACGCGAGAGAAAATCGCTGGGGGCAGAGAACACTTTCAGCGAAGACTATCAGCAACTGGAGGTGTTGGAAGAGCGCATGCAGGAAATTGAGGACGAGCTTTGGCGCCGGCTCCAGCGTGCTCAAACTTTCGGGCGAACACTCACCTTGAAAATTAAGTTTGCCGACTTTGAGCAGATTACCCGCAGCAAAACGTTGACAGATACTTTTACGCAAAGGGAACTGTTGCACCAAACTGCACTTGAACTGCTAGGGCACGAAGCGCCGTTTGTTAAGGGCGTACGCCTGTTGGGGCTGACTGTTTCCAATTTTCCGCATCTCGGCTCCGGGCCGGTGCAGTTGACCCTCGATTTTTAAGAATGCAACGTCGTCAATAGTAGAAAACAACAGAGGACACCTTGTTCGGATGTCCTCTGCCTGATGCTATTTTTCCTTATCGAATGGCCAGGCAGCAATGCCCCCTTCCATCACTTTGACGTTGGTATATCCGTGAGCTTTTAAAAGCATAGCCGCCTCATAGCCACGTAGCGAAATCTTGCAATAGGTTATAATTTCCTGGCTTTTATCTGTCGGAAGTTCATTCATTCGTTTCCGAAGCATTCCCACCGGAATGAGGGTTTCTCCAATGCCGAGGCGTGTTTCTTCATACTCATCAGCCCCGCGGGTGTCGAGGATGAACAAATCTTCGCCGCGATCCACCTTTTGTTTTACTTCGAGCGCCGAAATTCCTTCAAACAAACCGTGCATTTTATTTTGAAGAATATGTGCTGTGGCAATACTGTGGTCGATAGCTAATGAGAAGGGTGGGGCATAAGGCAGGTCGGCATTTACCATATCGTCAACCGTGAGACCGCCTTTGATGGCTGTTGCCCAGATAGCCAATTGTTTGCTTACATCGCCCGGGCCCACACATTGGGCGCCAAGTATGGTGCCGGTTTCCGTTTCGGCGATCAGTTTTGTGACCAGTAATTTACCGTCCATAAAACCGGGCTTGTCGGGGCTGGCATTGATCACTTTCACGAAGTCAATTCCTGCTGCGAGTGCTTTTTCTTCGGAAAGCCCGGTGATACCAACGCCGTATTCAAACAACTTGCAGACACCGGTTTGGATGGTTCCCGGGAAAGTAGCCACATTTCCCCGGATGCAGTTTTCGCCGGCAACGCGGCCTTCCAGGTTGGCTAAGTCGCCGTATGGAGCCAGTACTTTTTGACCGGTAATCAGGTTAGTAATTTCGCAGCAGTCGCCAGCAGCATAAATATCCGGATCGCTGGTTTGCATGTGTTCATTCACTGAAATACCACCGAGGGAACCAATCTCGATTCCCGCTTCGCGTGCCAGGGCCACATTTGGACGCACACCGATTGCTACCACTGCCAGTTCGCACGGTATTTCAGTGCCGTTTTGCAGTTTAACGGCAACCAGCTTTCCGTTCTCTCCGATAAACTCAGCTACTCCGTTTTTGGTGATTACGTTGGCTTTCGTTTTCAGGTAATTTTCTACCAATTTGGCCAATTTCCAATCCAGGAAAGTAAGTAGTTGGGGCAGCAGTTCAATCATGGTGAGTTCAATACCCGAAAGTTGTAACGCCTCGAGTGTTTCAATGCCAATTAAGCCGCCACCAATGACAACAGCTTTCTTAATCTTACCTTCGTCGCGTATTTTCCGAAGATAGTCAGCATCCTGCATCGACTGCAATGTAGAAATACCATCGAGCTCAATTCCCTTAATTGGCGGCCTGTTCGCAGTGGCTCCGGTAGCGATCACCAATTTGTCATAGGTTTGTACTCCAGTTTCGCCTGTAATCAGGTCTTTGTATTCCACAGTTTTTTTTCGCCGATCGATACGGGTGATTTCGGTATTTATCCGGGCCACAATCCCCTTGGCATTCCAGTAAAATTTGGGGTCGCGGACCACTCCCGTCGGGGTGCACAACAGCTTGTTCCGATCGTCGAAAAAGCCACCCACAAAATAAGGAAATCCGCAGGAGGCCATGGAAAGGTCCGGTCCTTTCTGGAACATGGTAATTTCGGCAAATTCATCCATTCTTCGGGCACGTGCAGCAGCTTTTGGTCCTGCTGCCGAACCGCCAATTACGATTATTTTTTTTTGATTTTCCATGATATTGAATTGATTATTGTTCATTTGGATTAGAACCGAATTTGTTGTCCGGTTTTTAGCTGGGCTGTGTTGAATTTTAGATGAAAAGCAGCAAGCGCCGGAAGTTCGGTACAATGTGACGGAATAATCCTGTTCACTTTTTCCTGTTCAAAATACCGGATGGTTTTCCCGGTTTGTTCGTTGTTGTGTTTCAGGTGAAAACCGCCGATCACAGTATCAATGGCATTGATGCCCGTTACCTGTTTGGCGTATTCGCATATGTTGCAAATGCCTGAATGGGAGCAACCTGAGATCACCACAAGCTGGTCGTTTACAATCAACGCCAGGGCCGAATCATCCGGAACGAAATCATCGTTCCCGTTTTCATCGCAAAAACTGGTGGTTTGCGATTCAAAATTGTTTTTTCGGGGGATTTCGCCCAAAAAGAAAAGGTGTTTGGAGATCTGGAAAGGCTTGGCTGTAGTGTGCAAATCAAATTTTTTGCTGAGCGTATCGTGATCCAACGATAAGCCAACTGGAGTTCCATCGGTTTTTCGGAAGCGTTTCATGAAAGCAGCCGGATGGGTTAGAAGTGGCTTTTTTTCAATAAAACGAAGTCCATCGCCGTGGTCCCAATGGCCGTGGCTCAGTACAATTTGGTCAACCGATTTTTGCAAGTCGATATTCATTTTCGAAGCATTGCGCAGAAAAACATCGCTGGATCCCGTGTCAAATAAAATCGTGTGCCCGTCCATCTCAATTAAGTACGAAAGGCCGTGCTCGGCCAAAAAGCGGCCGCCCGCTGTGTTTTCAGTTAATACAGTTAGTTTCGGCATATTGCTTGGTTAAATGATTTTCAAGAGCCTGAATGACAAAATCCGGCACCCGCATGGGTTTCCGGGAATGGCTGTCAACAAAAACAACCGACGATTCGGCTGTGCAGATGCGTTCGCCGGTTTCGTTACGGATTTCAAAATGAAATGAAAAGCGCGTGGAAGGCATTTCTGAAATAGTGGTTTTGATGGACAGCAATTCGTCGTAACAGGCTGGTTTTAAATAGCGCAGATTCATGCTAATCACCGGTAACATGATATTATGGCTTTCCAGGGTGTTGTCGTCAATCCCAAATTGCCGCAGTAATTCTGTGCGTGCCTGATGACAATAGCTGACGTAGTTGGCATGGTAAACATAGCCCATGCGGTCAACTTCGCCATAACGCGGGCGCAGTTTAAAGATCCCCACAATCTGATTGTTTTCGTTCATTTTAAAAATCTTCCGTCGTCTTTGGTCGTTGTATGTTTATGGGCATTGTTTTCCAGCCAGCCGGTTTTTTCGATGGTTACCGCATCAAACTGTGGAACGTAAGGCTTTATATCGAGTAGCGGAGTACTGTCCACAATATCCACGCCTTCAATAAAAATCAGGTTTCCCCTGATTTCGGTAATTCGTACAATGGAAAAACCAATCGGATTGGGCCGGGCCGGGCTTCGGGTTGCAAATACCCCGTGTTCACAGTCGTCCATAAAAGGTTTCACCGTCAGCATGGGTTTTTCGATGAGATGAAAATGGTACAGCAAAATCACATGCGAGAAACCATCCAGATCTGCCAGCCCTTCGATATACTCAGGGAAAATTTCAATTTCACCTGGTGAGTTTTTAGCACCGGAAAACTGAATGGGTGTCCCTTCCGGTTTTTTGTTGGTAGAATGAATGATCCCGATAGGGGTGTAGGTGATCGGTTCCATAAAAAGTACGATTAAACATGAGTTACTAACAATTGACTTACTTGTTGGGCCAACTGTTGAAATTGATCTCCGATAAGATGGTCCGCAGAGGAGAATATGGTTTTTCCACTGTCACTCAGTTCGCAAACATCGGCTACGAGCGGGATCTTCGCAAGTAGAGGGACACCGAGTTGGTGTGCCAGTTTTTCGCCACCCCCCTGGCCAAAAAGATAATACTTTTCATCGGGATGTTGCGTTGGGGTGAAGTACGACATGTTTTCGACCACGCCCAGTACGGGAACTTGGATCAGTGGGGTGTGGAACATGTCGGCGGCTTTTTGGGCGTCTGCCAGGGCAATGTGCTGGGGTGTGGTTACCAGGATGGCCCCGGTCAGGTTTAATTTCTGAATCGTTGTAAGCTGAATGTCGCCGGTTCCGGGAGGGAAATCGATAATCAGGAAATCGGTTTCGCCCCATTGGGTGGTTGACAAGAGCTGGACAAGCCCTGCAGTGGCTGCCGGTCCGCGCCAAATAAGCGATTTTTTGGACAGGATGAAAAATCCGATGGACATGATTTTGACTCCGTACTTCTCAATTGGGATGATCTGTTCATGTTCTCCTTCCTTTATTACTTCCGGTTTTTGATCCTGAAGGCCAAAGAAGATTGGCGCCGAAGGGCCGTACAGGTCGGCGTCAAACAAGGCTGTTTTATAACCTTCACGGGCCAATGCCACGGCCAGGTTGGCAGATACGGTCGATTTTCCGACTCCACCTTTACCGGATGCAACGACGATAACGTTTTTCACACCAGGCATGGCTATTTTTTCAAATGGATCTTGTGGTTTCATGACAAATGAGTTTATTCCAAATTAATTTTATTTCGTTGCTAATATCAGAATCGGGGGCCCAGTCAATGATGCTTTGGCAGTTTACCATAGCATCCACAATCGACCTGTCAAACGGGATTTTTCCAATTACCGGAATTTTCATGTACTGGCACCATTTTTCCAGTTCATCACTGATGCGGGTATTCAGGTCGTATTTATTAATCACCACGCTGGAGTGGATCCGAAATTGCCCGGCCAGCTCGACGATGCGTTTTAAATCGTGCATGCCGGACTGGGTTGGCTCGGTAACCAGTACCACTTCATCGGCACCCGTCATGCTGGAAATAGCCGGGCACCCAATACCGGGAGGCCCGTCAATCAGGATCAGTTCGGCTCCGATTTCATTGGCCGCCTCACGGGCCTGTTCGCGCACAATATTGACCAGCTTGCCCGAGTTGTCTTCGCCCGGAGCTAAGCGCGCGTGGATCATTTTCCCATTCGTGATGTCGCCGGCATACCAGCGGCTTTTGTCATGCTCAACCATATTGATGGCCTTTGCCGGGCATACTCTTTCACATAACTGGCACCCGTCACAGGCCGTTTCGGAAATCAGATACTTTCCGTT
Source organism: Gaoshiqia sediminis (assembly GCF_025907915.1). Lineage (GTDB taxonomy): Bacteria > Bacteroidota > Bacteroidia > Bacteroidales > Prolixibacteraceae > Gaoshiqia > Gaoshiqia sediminis. The sequence continues at coordinate 20,224 of NZ_JAPAAF010000034.1, read as the reverse complement.
TTCCAGGCGGATGGCATCAAAACGGCAGTAATCCATGCAGGTTCCGCAATCGGTGCATTTGTCATAATCGATCACCGCCTTTTGCCCTGAAACGTAAACTTCTTCCCGGTAGTTTTCGGGATGAAGGACAATATGCAGGTTGGCGGCATCTACATCGCAATCGGCTACAATAATTTTAGAGGCCAATGTGGCCAGTGCCGCGCTGAGACTTGATTTTCCGGTTCCCCCTTTTCCGCTTAAAACGACAATTTCTTTCATGATGCCTTCTTTTCTAATGTTTTATACAATTGGACAAACAGCTCACGATATTCATCGAGTGAATCGGTAATCAATACCCCTTCGGAATAGCTTGCCGCAATTTTTCGGTCGAAAGGAATTTCTGCCAGCAGTTGAATTTTGTTTTCAGCTAAATATTCCTGTACGGCATTGTTGCCCAGACCTGCCCGATTGATGACTACGCCAAACGGCTTTTTTAACTCCTGAAGTGTTTCTACCGACAATTTCAGGTCGTTTAGTCCAAAGGGAGTGGGTTCGGTAACCAATACCACGTAATCGGCCTGTTCAACTGTGGCGATAAAGGGGCAGGAGGTGCCGGGAGGTGCGTCTAAAATGGCAAAATGCCCGTTTCCGGCATCTTTGATGGCTTCGCGGATTAAAGGCACCGACGAATAAACGCCAACCTCTATGCGGCTTTCATACAGCGATGAGCGCTCATCAACTTCAAATTTCGTGATGGCGCCAATCATTTTTTCTTTTTCGGTGATGGCACCGTACTGGCAGGCGTACAGACAGGCGCCGCAATCGTGACAAAGATCTTCAACTACTTGAATGTGTTTGATTTCAGGTAAAACCAGTATGGCATTGTAGTGGCAATATTCCTGACACTTCCCGCAATAGGTGCATTTATCGGTATCGATGACCGGAATGTTTTGGGTGACCAGTTGTTCATCGATGAGATTCCCGTTGATAAATTGTTGGTCATTGGGTTCTTCCGAGTCACAATCAATCAGGATTACCGGTTTGCCGGCTTTTCGGACGATCTGAAACAGGTTGGTTGAAACCAGCGTTTTCCCGGTTCCGCCTTTTCCGCTTGCAATGGCTATTTTCATGCTGTCTTTCTTGTGTTATTTGTGTTGTGCTTCACCACAAAACTGCCTTTTGAAACTCCGAGCCGTTCGGCAATCACATCGCATTTTACCATGAGCAGGAAAAACAGGTTATTGGCCGGGTGGTCAAGCAATCCTTCCAGGTTTCCTTGTCCTTTGGAAATGATGACATCGGCTGTGTTGAATACTTCTCTGAATTCCCCGGAGCAATGTTCCAAAATGGTTGACGGGGCATCGAAGCCGTTCGAAATAACAGGCACCAGTTTGTCCATTCCAACATAGGTTGCATCTTCCAGGGTAACATCATTGATGATGGGCGCCCCGCGCACGGCATAAACCAGATTGGGATGATTGATTGTTTCAATAAACAATTTGTCGAATACCACCTCCCCATTATTATCGCCCAGGTACAAAACGGTATTTGCCTGGCTTAATGCTGCTTTCAACTCTTGGGAGTGGTCAATTCCGAAGTCGGAACTAAGCACAAAATCGATTGTTTCATTCAGGTTGTATTGGTCATTCACGGCAAAATCGATAATGTTGCCTGCGATAGCTAATCTAAGCGCCATGTCAAACGGGTCGGTGGCTGCTTCAACTTTTTTCTTGAGCGTTTGATACATCGAAAGTACCAGATCATTGCTTTGCTTTTTCCCGTGCAGATACGGATCGGACTGGCCGGTATATTTCTTCAGCCGGATGTGCAATTCCCTTGAAAATTGAGGTGTTGAAAGCGTTTTACTTCCTTCGAGATATAGTTTCATCATCTCACCGGTAAAATGGTTTGCCTCTTCGGTTGTCAACTGCTCTTTTTTCAGCAATCGCTCAAAAGCTCGGTTAAAACAAAAAAAGCAGCGGTAGTCAAAACCCATAATACGTTGTTTAATGGTCGCAGGCGTTTGCACCGGAAACCAAGGAGTTTGTCAGCCAGTCTTCAACTAATTCAGCGGGTTGTTTAGGTTGTGCACCAACCGTCACCTGGATGTTTTGCCCATTAAACAGGTTGATCGCTTTTTGGCCAATTCCGCCGGCAATAACGTGGGTTACTCCATGTTCGCTGAGCCACTGGGGCAACAGTCCTGGTTCGTGCGGGGGTGGGGTAACCAAATTTTGTACAGTTATTTTTCCATCCATTGTTTCGATGATGGCAAATTGCTGGCAGTGACCAAAGTGCGAACATAAACGTCCGTTTTCTAAAGGAATAGCAAATTTCTTCATGTGTTTTTCAATTTTTCTGTTTTGGAATTTTAAAAATTAGTCGGCAACACGTTCGCCGGGCTGCCGACTGGTTTACAAACATGGATTACCAGCGGTTGCGAAAACCGCGTCCAAGCCAGCGTCCTCGTTTCAATCCGAGACCAAATCCAAATCCTCTGTTTCCAAAGGCTGCATCATCAGATATTGCATCGGGATTTTGATTTTGTGCTGATCCGGAATTTTTTTCTGAAGGAATGTTGCCCCTGTTTGCACAGCGGCCTCTTCCCCGTCCGGTCATAGGACCCTCTCCTTGTGGCCCTCTTCTGTTAAATCCAGGCATACTCACCTCCTTTCAGGTTGGTTAATTTTGGTTGATCAGTTTTATAATTTCATCGACAGATTTTTCAGGTCCGTTAAACATGATCATTTGAATCTGGAGACTCTCCAAAATAGATTTTACTTTTCCGCCAAATTCGCCCGATATTATTTGTTTAACGCCTTTTGAAGCAATGAGCTGTACCGAGGCGGGACCAGCTCCTTCGACGCTTTCCTTGTTTGGATTTTGAATGAACTCGGTCGATCCGTTTTCGGTATCGTAGATGGCAAAATAGGCGCACCGGCCAAACCGGCTGTCCAGTTTGGCTTCGGGCTTATTCTCCGATGCGGTAATGGCAATTTTCATAGTTTAAAAATTAATGCGTTATGAATTGAATTTGTAATTGACATTCTCATGGAATTGTTCAATATCGGTTGAGCTGCAAATAGTGCAATTGTCGGGCTTTTTTCCTGCAGAGGAATTCCGAAACCAATTGGCACATTTCTTACACCGAAACGCCGGATGGTTAAAATAAACATCACCGCCACTGAATACAATTGGCCTGCCCTCTACTAATGATCGGGCCACTTTTTTTCGGGCCGAATCATAAATACGGGCAAAGGTTGAACGGGAAACATCCATTTGTCCGGCCCCGTCTTCCTGACCCAGTTTTAAATAATCATTCAAGCGAATTGCTTCGTATTCTTCGTAGCTCATCCAAATGGGTTCTCGCTGCCTTCCCAAGTTTCCGATAGTCTGAAAGCCTTTGCTTTCAGGTGGTCCGGAGATTCGTCTATGGCGTTTTCTTCTGGGCATAGTAATGAACATTTGATCAATACAAAGATAGTGAGCAATAGTTCAAAATGAAAAATGTAAGGAAGTTTTTTTTGATTTTTGTAAAAATTTAACAATTGCCCTCGGTGAAGAAATAGGTATGGTGTTGCTATACAATATCTTTATCGAATAAAAGCAAGATATCGAGAGGCAGAAAATGTTCGAAGAATGAAGTAAAACCGGACGAATGCCACTTTAATTTAGAGCAGAACGGAAGCGTAAACCCTAGTGAACTGTACCCGGGTAAAAAGCAAAAGATTATGCAGATCGGGGAGCATTCCGGAGCGAAGATTCGCGAATAACCAGTTCGGTTGGCATGGTGATGGTTTGGTAATTCTGGGTTTTATTTTTGGTTTCAATTTCGCGAATGAGCAATTCGGCAGCTTTCAAACCCATTTCAAAAGCCGGTTGTTGCAAGGTTGAAATGGATGGGGTCACCACTTCCGAAAAAGGTTCGTTGCTAAACCCGATTAATCCGAAATCTTCCGGGATCCGAATGCCGATTTTCTTCATATATACCATCATACTCAGAGCCGAGGTGTCGTTTCCGCAGAAAACAGCATCAGGAGGGTGGGGAAGTGCCAGCAATTGTTTGATGGCCTCCTGGCCGTCCATCCGTGTTAGCCGATTGAAAATAATCAGCTCGTCTTCTACCGTCAGGTTATTTTTCCGCAAAGCTTCTTTGTAGCCCTCCATACGGTCGTGGTAAGTGTTCAGCACGGTTGGCCCGGCCAAGTGGGCAATGCGCCGATAGCCCTGGTCAATCAGGTGCTGTGTCGCTTTGAAGCCGACTGCAAAATCATCCACCACAATTTTGTGGGCTTCGAGTTCCGGTACCACCCGGTCGAAAAATACGAGCGGTATATTTTTGTTTGTAAATAGTTGAAAATGATCAAACTCGTTAGTTTGCATGCTAAGCGAGGCAATCAGCCCGTCCACCCTGTTTGAAAAAAGTGATTGGACGATTTTCTTCTCCTTTTCCAGCAGATCGTTTGATTGAGAAATAATAACATTGTATCCCGATGCAAAAGCTACATCTTCGACACCGGAAATAAAGGATGAAAAGAAATGCCGGTTAATAAGTGGAACCACGATACCAATGGTGTTGGTTTTTTGGTTTCGCAAATTGGACGCGATAATGTTGGGCTGATAACCCATTTTCAGGGCCAACGATTTGATTTTATCTTTCGTAGCCTGGCTAATACGCGGGTTATCGTTCAACGCGCGTGATACAGTTGATGCTGAAATCTTCAACTCGCGTGCAATATCGTGTATGGTAACTGATGCCTTTTCGTCCATTTTGTAAAAAAATTCATGCAAATATGCCAATAAATTTTGAATCTATGCTAAATTAAAATTTTTATGCGCAATCGATTGCATTTTTTCTCTTTAAATCTTATATTTGCCTTGAAAAATTAAAATCAGAAAGTTATGGCGACATTTTTTGAAGAACGTTATGCTTACAATCCACAGGATTTCAAGCAGTATGATACCGAAAGAATTCGGAAAGAGTTTTTAGTGGAAAAGTTGATGGACGAAGGGAATATCCGTCTGGTTTACTCACATATTGAACGCTATATTGTAGGTGGGATTGTACCGGTTTCCGAGCCGCTCAAGCTGGAAACAGTGGACGCCCTAAAGTCTGAATATTTTTGCAAACGCCGGGAGGTGGGTATCATCAATGTTGGCGCAAAAGGCTCGGTAACGGTTGACGGAACTGAATATGTGCTCGACTTCAAAGATGCTTTGTACATTGGCCGCGGCAAAAAAGAAATCGTTTTTTCTTCATCCGATGCTTCCAATCCAGCTCGTTTTTACCTGAACTCGGCCCCGGCGCATAAAGAATTTCCTGTGAAACATGTCACTCTGAAAGATGCAAATGTTCTGCACCTGGGATCACTGGAAACGTCAAATGAACGCGACATCAATCAGTTGCTTATTAATACTGTGGTAGAAACCTGCCAATTGCAGATGGGAATGACCGAACTGAAACCGGGCAGCGTATGGAACACCATGCCCGCACACACCCACAGCCGCCGCAACGAGGTTTACTTCTATTTCAATGTCCCCGAAGGACAGGCTGTTTGTCATTTTATGGGTCAACCCAACGAAACTCGCCACCTGTGGATGAGCAACGAACAAGCGGTAATTTCACCTACCTGGTCAATTCATTCAGCTGCCGGGACCAGCAATTACATCTTCATTTGGGGTATGGCAGGCGAAAACCTCGATTATACCGATATGGATGTGATTAAACCCAATGAATTAAGATAATAACGAACGGAAGGTTGACTAATCTTTTCCAAATTTAAAATTGAAAATGCAATGAACGAATTATTTGATTTGACCGGAAAAGTTGCCCTGATTACCGGCGGGACCCACGGAATTGGTATGGCAATTGGCAAAGTGCTTGGTAAAGCAGGTGCAAAAATTTGTGTAAACGACCTTTCGGGTGAAAAACTGGAAGCTTGCCGCGAAGAATATAAAAAAGATGGCATCGACGTTTTGGCGCTGAAATTCGATGTAACCGATGAAGCAGACGTTGATCGTGGCATCTCGGAAATTGAAAAAGAAGTCGGCCCGGTTGATATTCTGGTAAATAATGCCGGTATTATTAAGCGTGTCCCTATTTTGGATATGCCAATCAGCGACTTCAAGCAGGTTATTGATGTTGACTTGGTTGCGCCGCTGATTGTTGCCAAACGTGTTGCTCCGGGCATGATTGCCAAACGCTCGGGTAAAATCATCAATATGTGCTCGATGATGAGTATTTACGGACGGAACTCGGTTTCGGCTTACGCTTCGGCCAAAGGTGGTTTAAAACTGCTTACCGCCAACATGTGCTGCGAATGGGCAAAATACAACCTGCAAATAAACGGCATTGGACCAGGCTACATTGCTACTTCGCAAACTGCCCCCATCCGCGAAAACGGACATCCATTCAACGACCTGGTAATGACCCGTACGCCGGCCGGACGCTGGGGCGAGCCTGAAGATGTGGCGAATGCCGCCCTGTTCCTGGCATCCGAAGCCAGCAATTTTGTAAACGGACATATTTTGTTTGTTGATGGCGGTATCCTGGCCAACTTCGGTTACGTGAAAGGCGAAAACGACCTTTAATAGATAGTTGTTGCCATGAAAATCAGATTAATTCTTGCGGTTGGCGCCGCACTGGTGACCATGTCTTGCCAGCAAGACAAAAAGCTGGTGCTGACCAACCCGCTTGATCAGGTCCGTGCAGATGAAGTGGTTGTTATTGAGCGGGCTAGTTTGGAAGGTTCATTCACACCTGCACAGGCTTCGTTTGTGCCGGTGGTGAAAAACGGTGAGCAACTTTTGGCATCACAGGTTGACGACCTGGACGGCGACGGTGAATGGGACGAGTTGGCTGTACTGGTCAGTCTTCAACCAAAGGAAGAGCTGACTCTGGCCGTTGATTTTGTTGATCCTGCCGAATACCCCGAATTCACAAAGCGTACCAATCTTCGTTTGGGTATCGACCAGGGAGATCATACCTTTAAAGAGGTGGATTACTACCTGGCACCCGACAATAAAGATGGTTTTGAGATTATAGCGCAAGGCGAAAGTGTGAGCTGGGAAAACGATAAAATGGGCTTCCGCTGCTATTTCGATGTGCGTAATGTGAAAGACCTGTACGGAAAACTGAAACCGGACATGGTGCTCGACAAGATCCATACTCCCGAGCTGGGCGATTACCATACGTTGGCCGATTGGGGAATGGATGTGCTGCACTGTGGAAGTTCATTGGGATCGGGTGGACTGGCTCTGCTCGAAAATGATTCGCTTTATCGATTGGGATCAACCGAAACCTACGAATATCAGAAAATTGTTGAAGGTCCGGTGCGTTCGGTTTTTGACCTAAAGTACGGTGGATGGGATGTGGACGGACAAAACCTGTCGGCAGTTGAGCGGGTGAGTATCTATCCCGGAAAATACTGGTTCCAGTCGGATGTGACAGTTTCCGGGTTTACCGGCGAAAAGCAAGTAGTAACCGGAATTGTGACCAGTTTGCTGAAAAATGAGCCCTTCCAGTTTGATGCCGATGTGTACAAGGCCATTGCTACCCTGGATGTGCAGTCGCTGAACAACGACGAACTGGGCATGGCTGTGTTGGCCAAAGCCGACGAGGTTACACGGATTGACCGCACGACTGATATCAACTTTTTTGAGCTGGGATACCAAACCGTTCCGGAGAAGAATTTCAGTCAGGTGATTTCCGAAACGTATTATTTGGCGCAAAAAATCACCAACGATGTTCCGGCCCGTCATTTCTTCTTCGCTGTTTGGGGATTGGAAAATCCGAAGTGGAAAGAAATCAGCGAATTTGAAAAATACATTTCCGGAGAAGCTGAAAAACTGAGTAATCCCGTTGTTGTGACTATTAGATAGTTTTACTTTTTTCTAAAGTGAAGAGGCTGACCTGCTACGGTTCAGCCTCTTTTTGTTTGTACTGCATGCAACCTTACCCCGCAGGTTGTACGAAAACTGCGGCGCCCGGAGGGTGGTTACGGAGAGGTTAACCCCGAAACAAGCTCGGGTGGGGCTTGCAAAAAGCATTTGAAAGATTTTTTTCGGTTCAAAATCGTTCATTTTACCTGTTCCTGGCCTTATTCGATCAAAAACTAATCCTTTTTACCAAATTCTCAAGGGAATGAGGCTACCAGAAACGAGAATACCTCTACCAGAGAGGGGAATGAGGCTACCAGAGAGGAGAATGAGGTTACCAGAGAGGAGAATGAGGTTACCAGAGAGGGGAATGAGGCTACCAGAAAGGAGAATGCCTCTACCAGAAAGGAGAATGCCTCTACCAGAAAAGAGAATGAGGCTACCAGACAACAGAATATCCTTACCGGAGAAGACATGGGCTTACCGATTTGACTTTCCCAAAAAAAGCATGTAGGATTGCCTTAACCAAAGCTGAGAATGCCTGGGCCAAATAAAACTTTGACCTATTTTGTTGAAAGGATTGCCGACCTCCGGGTGATGATCGGATGTGTATCCGGTTGTAAACTGAAATTCAATTCAGGTTTCATATTCCCGTTGATATTTGCAGGAGAAATTACGTCAAACCGGTTTTCAGCTAGTAAAAATCTTTGTGGAAGCTCCGAATACTTAACCTTCGGCGATTAATTGAACGGCTTCCTGCCTCAGGATTAAAGGCAACTGAATGTTGCGCCGTTCGATGCTTACCAGCCACATTTTCAGTTCGTCACTTTTTAACGTGTACATCACGTCGCGGAATTCTTCAATTTGCTCGTCCTGGTACTGATCGGCCGAAATACCCTGAAAACGGTCCAGTTCTTCATCTTCAAAATACAGAATTTTGTCAGGTGTATTGCGCATTTCCTCAAATTCGCATACCTCGTGTGCTCCGCAACAATCCAACGGCACTTCAGCAGGAGTTTGTTCCTGTTCCGGTTCTTTTTTGCCGTATTTGTTTGATAACCACGTTGCCAACGCCACTGCAACGGCCAGAGTCACTAATATTCCAATTAAAATCAACATAACCTGAAATGTGAAAAAAAATAGGATGACAAAGGTAATAGTAAAAATGGAATTCAATAGTTCAGGTCACATGTATGATCAGCAGATAATGAAAAGGAGAGTATGGGAAATGCGAGTAACCGGATCAGAAATGAGTTCAACTTTTTATACTCCGGATCTCATTCTTATTTAAACATTTTCTAAATCGACGTTGTTTATATAAAAACATTTTTCTAGGTTTGTAGCACTTAAAGGCATTTTAGACGTGAATAACAGCAAAACATATCGTTACATTTCTTCAACCCGTTCCCTGGGTTGTGCTGTTGTTGCCATGCCGTCGATGTCTATGTGTATGCGATAGCCTTCATTCGGTATTCGGTTGAATGCGGTTTGGAGGCGTGCAAAATTTCCAGCGTTAATTTTCCTCAAATTTACTTTTACAAATTCATCATATGCAAAATTGCATTGTAAGGTTTGGCGGTAATAATTTAAAAGAACCGCAAGTTATTTCAACCTTGGTGAGCCTGCTTCAGCAAACGGAAACACGACATATTCTTACTGTTTCGGCAACCAGTGAAATACAGACCATATTAACCAAAGGGATTAAAACACTTAGTGTTGCAATTAGTGAGCCTGCGTTGATTTTAGCTGCATTAAACAGTGAAATTGATCGGATAAAAAAACAGTTTGCATTGGACGGTTTAACCGTCTTGGAGCCATTATTGACCAAACTGGAGGTGTTGCTGAAGGGGATTCATTTTACAGGCGATTTTTCGCTGGCACTTCATGATCAGGTTCTTTCGTTTGGTGAAAAGCTGACAACGTCCCTATTGGCCGAAATCCTTCAACGTCACGGGGTAGATGCCAAATTAGTTTCTCCCGAAGAGTTGGGCTTGCAGGTTACCGAAGAATACGGCAATGCCAGCATCCTTACCGATCTTTCCGGACCGTCGGTCACCTCGTTTCCCTGGGGGAAAATTAACCTGGTGCCAGGATCGTTCGGGATCACCAGCCAGGGGAAAATAGCACGGACCGGGCATCGGGCAGCCGACTATACAGCAGCAGCCCTGGCCTCAATTTTGGATGCCGACCGGCTCGAACTGTGGCAAATCAGCACACCTTTTAAAACCGCCGATGACCGTTTTGTCCCAAATCCGGCTTATATCGAAAGTTTGACCTATGCCGAAGCCTCCGAGCTTTCTTATTTCAACTATTCGGGAATCCATCCGCGTATTGTGGAACCGTTGATTGAAAAGCACCTTCCGATTCATATTTTCGAGTTGTTAAACGGCGAAAAAATACTTCGGACAAAAATTAATTCGAAAAGTACTGTGGCTCCCCAGGTGGTGAAAAGTGTTGCCCATACGGACGATATTGCCATTTTGAAGCTGAATGGCCCGGGGGTTGGATTTAAACCCGGCATTTTGGCAAAAGTGACAACTGCTTTCAGCAACCATCACATCAATATCCGCTCGGTCATTACGGCACAAACCAGCATCAACATTCTTCTCGATAAAGCTTCTATCCAACGGGCACGACAACTGTTACAGGAAGTAGATTTGCCTTCTGTTGGGCAGGTAGAAACAGCCGAACATGTTTCGCTGATTGCCATTGTCGGTCACGGCATGCAGCAACACCACGGGATTTCGGCCCAGTTGTTTTCGGCCGTGGCAAAAAACAAAATCAATGTGCTGCTAAGCGGTTCGGGGGCCTCGGATCTGGTCAGCTACCTGGTTGTTGACGAGCAGGACAAAGTGAAAGCGATACAGGAAATCCATAGAATATTTTTTTCATAGCAATATCTAAAAATTAGTACAATGACTACCAAAAACTTAAAATTTGAAACACTGCAATTACATGCAGGTCAGCAGCCCGATCCTACAACAGGCTCGCGCGCGGTCCCCATCTACCAAACAAGTTCGTACGTGTTTAAAGATGCGGACCATGCTGCCAATTTATTCGGGTTGAAAGAATTCGGAAACATTTATACCCGGATTATGAATCCCACTTCGGATGTGTTTGAACAGCGTATTGCCGCTTTGGAAGGTGGAGTTGCTGCCCTGGCTGTTGCTTCCGGTCATGCGGCCCAGTTTCTGGTCTTCAACACCTTACTTGATATGGGCGATAACTTTGTCAGTTCGCCGTTTTTATATGGGGGAACATACAACCAATTTACGGTTTCGTTTAAAAAGCAAGGTATTGAGGCCCGTTTGACGGAAGATTTGAAGCCCGAATCGTTTGAAAAACTGATTGACGGGAAAACAAAACTGATCTACCTCGAAACCATCGGTAACCCTGGGTATGTTATTCCCGACTTTGACGCCATTGCTGCGTTGGCCAGGAAATACGACATTCCGTTGGTGGTTGACAATACCTTTGCGGGTGGGGGATATCTGTTCCGCCCCATTGAACATGGGGCAAACATTGTGGTTGAATCGGCCACCAAATGGATTGGCGGACATGGCACCAGCATTGGCGGCGTAATTGTGGACGCCGGAAACTATAACTGGGGCAATGGCAAATTTCCAGGGTTCACCGAGCCTTCCGAAGGTTATCATGGCCTGAAGTTTTGGGACATCTTTAACTTCGACGGGCCGTTTGGAAACATTGCCTTCATCATTAAAGCGCGGGTTGAAGGGCTGCGCGATTTTGGCCCTGCTATTAGTCCGTTCAATTCGTTCCTGTTGCTGCAAGGTTTGGAAACACTATCTTTGCGCATGGACAGGCATGTGGAAAATGCACAGAAACTGGCCGTTTGGCTTGAAAATCATCCAACCGTAGCGAGTGTGAATTATCCGGGTTTGAAAAGCAATCCATCCTACGAATTGGCAAAGAAATATTTCCCGAAAGGCCCGGGCAGTATGCTTTCATTTACGGTTAAAGGTGGAATTGATGAAGCCAAAAAAGTAGTTGACAGTCTCGAATTGGTCAGCCACCTGGCCAATGTCGGCGATGCAAAAACGCTGATCATCCAGCCCGCAGCAACCACTCACCAGCAGCTATCTGCCGAAGCTCAAGTGGCGGCCGGCGTTTATCCGTCGCAGCTGCGTGTTTCAGTGGGGCTGGAGCATATTGATGATATCATTGCCGATTTTGAACAAGCACTGTCTAAAATCGGTTAACAAGATACCTTTCCCGGGTGCGAAAGCATCCGGGATTTAATTCTAAAAAATACAGATTATGCCATTAAATATTCCGGATAAATTACCGGCCATTGAGTTGTTGCTCAAGGAAAACATTTTTGTGATTGACGAAACCCGGGCTAGCCATCAGGATATCCGACCCTTAAAAATTGTCATACTTAACCTGATGCCCTTGAAAATTACGACAGAAACTGATTTGCTGCGGGTTTTATCCAATTCGCCGCTACAAATTGAAATTGATTTTCTGAAAATCAAGGATCACGAGCATAAAAACACACCGGCCGAACACATGAGGATGTTTTATAAAACGTTTGACCAGATAAAAAACAAAAAATATGATGGCATGATCATTACAGGCGCCCCGGTGGAACACCTTCCTTTTGAAGAGGTAACTTATTGGGGGGAAATGAAAGAAATTTTAGATTGGTCGGTTCACCATGTAACATCATCGTTTTTTATTTGTTGGGCATCGCAAGCCGCCTTGTTCCATTTTTACGGCATTCCGAAATATCCGTTAAGCAAAAAAATGTTTGGCGTGTTCAAACACCAGGTTTCAGACAACAAATTGCCCATTTTTAGGGGGTTCGACGATGAATATTACGTACCCCATTCCCGGCATACTGAAATCAGGGCCGAGGACATCGTTAAGGTTTCCGAATTGGAAATCATTTCGTCATCCGAAGATTCCGGGGTGAACATGGTGATGGCCAAAAACGGGCGTCAGATTTTCATCACCGGACATGCCGAGTACTCGCGCGATACATTAAATAATGAATACAAACGGGATTTATCCAAAAATATGCCTATCGAGATCCCCAAAAATTATTATCCGGATGACGACCCGGAAAAGAAACCGGTGTTGAGATGGAGGTCGGCTGCCAACCTGCTGTTTAATAATTGGCTGAACTATTACGTGTACCAGGAAACACCCTACAATTTGGAGGATATCAGTTAGAAAAGTAAAAAGGGAAAAGTCAATGATCAAAAGAATTTTGGTTTTGAGGAGGGGGAGGATTCATTCTACAGCAGTAGTTGGCATGTCCTTGAATTGAAAATTCAGGAAGGCCGGTTCTTCGAAAATGTGTAATTTTAGGAAACCAAAAATTAAACATGATGTCCGAAACAAAGAAAATAGCAATCGTTTTGTCCGGCTGTGGGGTGTTTGATGGCGCCGAAATTCATGAAGCAATCCTCACCATTCTGGCTGTCGCACGTGCGGGAGCACAATACGAAATTTTTGCTCCCAATATTCCGCAGGCCCACGTTGTCAATCACCTTACGGGTGAAGCGACAGATGAAAACCGAAATGTATTGGTTGAATCGGCCCGGATAGCCCGTGGAAAAATCAAAGACCTGAAAGATTATACACCTGCCGGTTTTGACGCGCTGATCTTTCCGGGCGGGTTTGGGGTAGCTAAAAACCTGAGCAATTTTGCCTTCTACGGGTCCAATTGCACGGTTAATGCCGATGTTGAAAGGGCAGTTAAAACCACCGTGGATGCCGGTAAACCGATCGGCGCTTTATGTATTTCACCGGTAGTAATTGCCAAAATCCTGGGCGATGCCGAAGTCACCATCGGGCAGGACCTTGACACTGCTGAAGCAATTAAAAAGATGGGCGGAAAGCATATTCCTTCTTCTCACGGAGATGTAGTGGTGGATCCAAGGTATAAGTTGGTAACCTCGCCTTGCTACATGCTCGATGCCACCATCGACCAGATTTACGATGGCGCTAAAAATGTCGTAGAGACGATTCTGAGCTTGATCGGCTAATAACATCGAAGAGGGGCAGATTCGACTGAAAGTATCTGCTCTTTTTTTATTGTATAATCAGAATTAAGGATTGTATTGTCCGCTAATACTGCAAATTAGAACGCTTTTTCAAAGCATTCTTAACATTAAATTTAAATACGCTCGGCCCTTCCTTAGATCACGTTTAAATAACCTTCTTTCCAAGGCCTTTCATCTTTAAATTTCTATATTTGCCGCAAATTTCAGAGCGCAATCTATTCTAATTCACAATTATGAAACAAATCAAATACGTTACACCCGACGAGGCTGTAAAAGTGATAAAATCCGGCGATCGTGTTCATCTGAGTAGTGTGGCTGTTACGCCCCATACACTTATAAAACCGATGGTTGAACGCGGACGTAACGGAGAACTTTATGATGTAAAAATCCAACACATCCACGTTGAAGGCAAAGTAGAATATGCCAATCCTGAGTTTGAGGGGATTTTCGTTCCCGAACAATTCTTTGTTGGCGGAAACCTGCGTAAACAAACGCAAGCCGGTTATGCCGACTATATTCCTGTTTTCCTCAGCGAAACCCAAAAACTGATCCGTGAAGGGTACACAAAAGTGAATGTGGCCATGATCATGTGTTCTACTCCCGATAAACACGGCTTCGTGTCGTTGGGGACTTCGGTTGACGCAACTCTGGCTGCCGTGCAAACTGCCGATGTGGTGATCGCTGCTGTAAACCCGAACGTACCTCGCGCTTGGGGCGATGCCATGATCCACATCAACGAGATTGACATTTTCGTGGAAGACAGCATTGAACTGTATGCTCACGACATGGCGCCTTTATCAGAAACTGAAATCGCCATTGGTAAAAATGTGGCCGAACTGGTTGAAGATGGCGCTTGTCTGCAAATGGGCATTGGCGGTATTCCAAATGCCGTTCTGGCTCAGCTGGGCAACCACAAAGATTTGGGGGTACACACCGAAATGTTCGCTGACGGTATTCTTCCACTTGTTGAAAAGGGCATCGTTAACGGTAAACATAAAAACCTCGACCGTGGCAAAATGGTCGCTTCGTTCCTGATGGGAACAAAAGAATTGTACGACTTTATTGACGACAACCCCATGGTAGCCATGATGGATGTAGGTTACACCAACAGTGTAGCCGTCATTCGCCAGTTGGACAAAGTTACAGCAATTAACTCAGCGTTGGCCATCGACCTGACGGGTCAGGTTTGTGCGGATTCAATCGGGACAACACACTATTCTGGTGTTGGCGGCCAAATTGACTTCATCCGTGGTGCCGGATATTCAAAAGGAGGAAAGCCAATTATTGCGATCCCTTCGGTTACTGCTAAAGGAGTTTCCAAAATCAGCCCCATTTTGTTGCCGGGCTCAGGAGTAGTAAGTACCCGTGCCAATATGCACTGGATCGTTACCGAATACGGTGCTGTCAACCTGTATGGAAAAACCTTGCAGGAACGGGCAAAACTGCTGATTTCTATTGCTCATCCCGAGCATCGGGAGGCGCTTGACAAAGCTGCATTCGAACGTTTTGGCCCTCATTTCCATTTTGTTGGAAAAACCACTGTTTAAAATTGCCAAAGATACAGGCAGGCGTGAGGCCTGCCTTTTTTACAAATACATATTAATCGTTAACTGATTAGACAGGAACTTTAAGTAGATAAAATCATCATTTTAAGTATCCTGCACAAAATTCCGCACATGTAATTTCGAATTTTTGAGCTTTTTGTTAGAAAAAAGTTTTATCAAGTTTATCTGTGCGATCTTAAATACTGAAAGCATTTTTTTATAACAATTTAATATCACAACAAATGGATATATCACATATCGAACACATTGGAATCGCGGTCAACAGCTTGGAAGAGGCTATTCCTTATTATGAAAATGTTCTGGGTTTAACATGCTACGCCGTGGAAGAAGTAGCTGACCAGAAAGTAAAAACAGCCTTCTTTAAAGTGGGTGATACCAAAATTGAATTATTGGAATCAACCGATCCGGAAGGCCCGATAGGAAAATTTATCGAAAAGAAAGGGCAGGGGATCCATCACCTGGCATTTGCGGTCAGCAATGTCAACGAAGCTCTGAGCGAGGTGCAGGAAAAAGGCGTTGCAGCCATCGATAAAACCGGTCGTAAAGGCGCCGAAGGATTAAATATCGGGTTC
The DNA here is from genome assembly GCF_025907915.1 of Gaoshiqia sediminis. Taxonomy (GTDB): domain Bacteria; phylum Bacteroidota; class Bacteroidia; order Bacteroidales; family Prolixibacteraceae; genus Gaoshiqia; species Gaoshiqia sediminis. Next base: position 4,198 of record NZ_JAPAAF010000034.1, on the reverse strand, counting down.
CTTCATCCCAAAGCAACTTTAGGCGTATTAACTGAGCTTTGTTCAGAATAAATTTCAACTACCAACTATCAAATATCAACAATGAATAATCAGGATAAAATTAAACAACTCATTGACCTCCGCGCAGAGGCCAAACTGGGGGGTGGCGAGAAACGGATTGAAGCTCAACACCAAAAAGGAAAATTAACTGCCCGCGAACGAATCGACTTATTGTTGGATGAAGGCAGTTTCGAAGAATTCGACATGTTTATCACACACCGTTGTGACAACTTCGGAATCGAAAAAACTAAGATTCTGGGCGATGGCGTTGTTACCGGACAAGGTACCATCGATGGCCGTATCGTGTATGTTTTCTCTCAGGATTTCACGGTTTTCGGCGGCTCGCTGTCTGAAACATTTGCACAGAAAATATGCAAAGTGATGGATATGGCGCTGAAAGTTGGAGCTCCGCTTATCGGGATCAACGACTCCGGTGGCGCCCGTATTCAGGAAGGTGTAACCGCTTTGGCCGGATATGCTGAAATTTTTGAACGCAACATCATGGCATCGGGTGTAATCCCGCAAATTTCGGCCATTTTTGGTCCTTGCGCCGGCGGTGCGGTTTATTCACCTGCCCTGACCGATTACATCATCATGAGCAAAGACACCAGCTACATGTTTGTAACCGGCCCTAAAGTGGTGAAAACAGTTACCGGCGAGGATGTTACCGATGAGCAGCTGGGTGGAGCAAGCGTTCATGGTTCTAAATCGGGCGTATCTCATTTTATTGCCGAAGATGAACCGGAAGGAATTGCGTTGATCCGCAAGCTGTTGAGCTATTTGCCGCAAAATAACCTCGAAGATGCCCCGCTTGCCCCGTGCGACGACCCAATCGACCGTCTGGATGATTTCCTGAACGAGGTCATTCCGGATAATCCGAATAAGCCATATGATGTAAAAGATGTCATTCATTCAATAACCGACTACAACGAATTTTTGGAAGTTCACCGGAACTACGCCCAGAACATTGTTGTTGGTTTTGGCCGTTTCAATGGTATTTCAACCGGAATTGTAGCCAACCAGCCAAACTATCTGGCCGGGGTGCTCGATATTAATGCATCACGTAAAGCAGCCCGTTTTGTGCGTTTTTGCGATGCTTTCAACATTCCAATCGTAACCTTGGTTGATGTGCCCGGATTTTTGCCAGGAACAGCTCAGGAATACGGCGGCATTATCACGCACGGTGCCAAGTTATTGTTTGCGTATGGAGAGGCTACTGTTCCTAAAGTGACTGTTATTCTTCGAAAATCATACGGTGGCGCTTATTGTGTGATGAGCTCCAAACATCTGCGCGGCGACATCAACTACTCGTGGCCAACCGGCGAAATTGCCGTAATGGGTCCCAAAGGTGCTATTGAAGTGCTGCAGAGCAAAAAGATCAGGGAGATTGAAAACGCTCAGGAACGTGCCGAGTTTGTTGCTCAAGCTGAAGATGAGTATAAAGATAAATTTGCGAACCCATATAACGCGGCCAAATATGGTTACATCGATGATGTGATTGAACCGCGCAATACCCGTTTCCGGATTATCCGCGCCCTTCAAACTTTGGCAACGAAAAAAGACGTTATGCCTCCGAAAAAACATACCAATATTCCATTATAAAAAACGACCATGCAAAAGAGAATTAAACAGCTATTTGCCGGGATTGTCGTTTTACTGCTGGTTGTGGCGGGCCATTCGCTGAATGCGCAAAATGCTTCCGACTTGCGTTTTAATGAAGTTCTGGTATTTAACGAATCCAACTACGTTGACGAATACGGTGAACGCAGCGGCTGGATTGAGATCACCAACTCCTCGTATAGTAGCATCAATATTGGCGGCTGCTTTATCACCGACGACCTGAATAATCCGACAAAATACTGGATTCCGACAGGTACGCCCGAAACTGCTATGGCGCCAAGGGGATTTATTGTATTTTTTGCCGATAATCATCCAAGTAGGGGTATTTTCCACCTGAACTTTAGTTTGGACAACGGAAAAACCATTGCCCTGTTTGATGCTAATGGCCGCACCATGCTCGATAAATTGGAAATCGGCAGCGGACATCAGCCGGATATTTCTTATGCCCGCCTTAGCCCGGAATCCAACGAATGGGAATTCAAGGAGAAAACTACGCCGGGATCAAATAACGATCACAGTCGGAAAGTTTCTTCCGGGGAGAAATTTGTTGAAATGGACCCGATTGGCTTCGGGATGACACTTGTGGCCATGTTTGTGGTATTTTCGGCACTGGCACTGCTTTATGTTTTTTATAAACTTGTTGGGCGTCAATTTACACGTACGCGGAAAGCCAAACCAAAAGTTGGAGAAGCCGCTGTAGTTCCTTCTGAAGTGGAAATTTCGGGCGAGTTAAATGCTGCCATTGCCATGGCCCTGTATTTATACCAAACCGAAATGCACGACTTCGAAAATACCGTGCTGACCATGAAAAAGGTTTCCAGGACTTATTCGCCCTGGAGTTCAAAAATTTACACATTAAGAAAAACTCCCCGCTAATAATCGTCAAAAATGAAAAAGTTTAAATTTACTATAAACGGCAACCAATACGAAACTGAGATTATCAATATTGAAGACAATATTGCTGAAATCGAAGTTAATGGTTCAATGTACAAAGTTGAAGTTGATAAGGAAATTAAAGCGTCTAAAACGCCGAAACTGGTTCGTCCGAAAGCTATTCCTTCAACAGACACCCACCCTACTGAAGCAAAAACCAGCAGTCCGTCGGCACCTAAAGGTGCAGGCAATATCAAGTCGCCACTGCCAGGCGTTATCCTGGAAATTTTCGTAAAAGAGGGCGACAAGGTCGAAAGAGGACAAAAACTGTTGATGCTCGAAGCCATGAAAATGGAAAATAATATCGAAGCAGACAAAGCAGGCAAAGTTATTTCAATCAAGGTTAACACCGGAGCTTCGGTCATGGAAGGTGACGTGTTAATGGTAATAGGAGAATAAGATATGGGTACATTCGTAGATTTTATCATTGAAAACATTGCTCAGTTCTTCCAGTTTACCGCTTTTGCAAATATGACGGTAGGCCACCTGGTTATGATTGCCATTGGTTTGGTCTTTATTTATCTGGCTATTGCAAAGGAGTTTGAGCCTATGCTACTGATTCCTATTGGCTTTGGTATTCTGGTGGGGAACGTGGCCTTTGCACCTGGCTTTAAGATAGGTGTTTACGAATCCGGAAGTGTTTTAAACTACTTGTATTTTGGTGTATCGCAAGGGGTTTATCCGCCTCTGATTTTCCTGGGGATTGGTGCAATGACCGATTTCTCCTCGCTGATCTCAAATCCGAAACTGATTTTAATTGGCGCTGCGGCCCAGTTTGGTATTTTCGGAGCCTACTGTATTGCGCTCGCCCTGGGCTTTAGCCCTACCGAAGCTGGTGCAATCGGAATCATTGGTGGTGCCGATGGCCCAACTGCGATCTTTATTTCATCCAAACTGGCTCCAGACCTGATGGGGGCAATTGCTGTTTCAGCGTATTCATACATGGCCCTGGTACCTGTAATCCAGCCGCCAATTATGAAACTGCTGACGAATAAAAGAGAACGGTTAATTCGTATGAAACCGCCGCGCGCCGTTTCGAAAACCGAAAAAGTCATCTTTGCCATCACCGGGATGTTGCTCACGACTTTTATTGTGCCGAGTGGTATGCCGCTCCTGGGGATGCTATTCTTTGGTAATCTGCTGAAAGAATGCGGTGTTACGAAACGTTTGGCCGACACGGCCAAAGGACCTCTAATCGATATTGTTACCATTCTGCTTGGCTTAACAGTTGGAGCATCAACTCAGGCAACAACCTTCCTGACAATGAAGTCAGTAGGTATTTTTTTCTTGGGAGCGCTTTCATTTGTTATTGCAACCACGATGGGGGTATTGTTTGTTAAATTCCTCAATTTATTTTTGAAAGAAGGAAACAAAATCAATCCGCTGATCGGTAACTCGGGCGTTTCTGCCGTTCCTGACAGCGCCCGCATTTCGCAGACAATAGGTCTTCAGTACGATAAAACTAACCACCTACTCATGCACGCCATGGGACCAAACGTGGCCGGTGTAATTGGTTCTGCCGTAGCTGCCGGTATTCTGTTGAGCTTCCTGATGTAATCAAATTCACCTGATAATCGAAAAGCTTCTCTCCCAAAAGAGGAGCTTT
>NZ_JAPAAF010000033.1 GCF_025907915.1 Gaoshiqia sediminis | reverse complement strand
CCGCACCCCAATTTACAAAACATATTCAAAATATTTCTTAAAAGCCGAAAAATTGAAAAGTGGAGCCGTAAAGATATCTTCATGCCTTGGGGAAAAGAGTGGAGGAACAATGAAGATTTCTGCATAGCCCGCAAAACTGAAAAGGGAGGCCGTTAAGATTTCTTCAAGCGCCCAAAAAGAGGAAAGGGAGGCCGTGAAGATTTCTTCAAACGCCCAAAAAGAGAAAAAGGAAGCCGTGAAGATTTCTTCATGCCTCCACCAACCGAAAGGTGATGGTTTGAAGATTTAATGAAAGCCGGAAATCTGAAAAAGGAAGGCTTCATCATTTAATGAAGCTCCCGCCCAAGGAAAAGTAATGGTGTGGCATGCCGCCATTGCTTGTCCAACCAAAAAGTGGAGGCGTGGCATGCCGCCATTGCCTGTCCAACTGAAAAGTGAAAGCGTGGCACGCCGCCATGGTTCCGCCAAACGAAAAGAGGGCGCCTATCTGTCATGACAGAGAAAAAAGCCAAAACCCTTACATAAACAAATTATTTAATCCAACTACAACAACCGATTTCAAAAACATTTTAATAACATATTTGCCCAAATACAGCGCGGTTGTTTGTTAAGTAATTATTACTAATTTTGATGACTTCCACGGTAAAATCAACCAAAAACTGAGATTTTTAACCAATAAAAACTGACACCATGAAAGTATATACGACCAGTGAAATCCGGAACATTGCTTTGATTGGCAATGCCGGCAGTGGGAAAACCACCCTCGCGGAAGCCATGCTGCTTGAGGGTGGAGTAATTAACCGCCGAGGTGAGGTAAATGCCAAAAATACGGTATCCGACCATCACCCTATCGAGCAAGACTATGGCAACTCGGTTTTCTCAACCGTTCTTCATGCAGAAGTAAACAATAAAAAAGTCAATATTATCGACACCCCGGGGATGGACGATTTTCGCGGGGCCGTTATTTCATCCTTGCACGTGGTGGGCAGCGCCCTGCTGGTGATCAACACCCCCCACGGCATTGAGTCGGGCACCGAAGCTGTTGGCCGTTATGCCGCTGCCGCCCGCAAACCCTTGATCTTTGTTTTTAACCACCTCGACCACGAAAACGCCAACTACGAGCAAACCCTCGATCAGGCGAAAAACATCTACGGAAACAAAGTTACCCCGATACAATACCCGGTAAATGCAGGCCCTGGCTTCAACGCCATTATTGATGTGTTGAAGATGAAGCTTTACAAATACCCGGCAGATGGCGGCAAACCCGAAGTGCTCGAAATTCCCGCCGACGAAAAAGAACGTGCCGACGAGCTCCACAACGAGCTGGTGGAAATGGCCGCCGAAAACGACGAAAACCTGATGGAGCTGTATTTCGAGAAAGGCGAGCTTACCGAAGATGAAATGCGCCAGGGGATCAAACTGGGCATGATTGCCCGCAGCTTTTTCCCGGTATTCTGCACCGGCGCCAAACACAATATGGGCGTGGGGCGCTTGCTCGAATTTGTCACCAACATCACCCCATCGCCTGCCGAAGCAGTGGAAGTTCCCGAACTTAACGGCAAGCAGGTAAAAATGGACCCCGCGGCCCCTACTGCGCTATTCGTTTTCAAAACATCGATTGAGCAGCACGTGGGCGAAATCACCTACTTCAAAGTGATGAGCGGCACCGTAAAAGAAGGACAGGACCTGACCAACTCCAAGTCGGGCAACAAAGAACGCATCTCGCAGATTTTTGTGGCCGCCGGGAAAAACCGCGTCAAAGTGCCCGAAATGATTGCCGGCGACATAGGCGCCACCGTGAAACTGCGCGAAACAAAAGTGAACCATACGCTGAGCGAAAAAGAAGCAGCCTACACCTTCAAACCCATTGAGTTCCCGACCTCGCGGCACACCGTGGCCCTGAAAGCCGTGAACGAAGCCGACGATGAGAAAGTGGGCGAAATGTTCCAGAAACTGCACGACGAAGACCCAACCTATCGCGTGGAGTACTCCAAAGAACTGAAACAAATGCTCGTGCACTGCCAGGGCGAGTACCACCTGAACGCGCTGAACTGGTTCTACAAAAATATCTTCAAAATTGAAATCGAATTTAAAACGCCCAAAATCCCGTATCGCGAAACCATCACCAAGTCGGCTCAGGCAGATTACCGCCACAAGAAGCAATCGGGCGGCGCCGGCCAGTTTGGCGAGGTACACCTGATGATTGAACCCTACGTGGAAGGGGTTGACCCGAAAACATCGTTCAGCATTAACGGAAAGGACATGAAGCTGTCGGTCCGCGACACCCAGGAATATCCGTTGAGCTGGGGCGGCAAACTGATCTTCCACAACTGCATTGTCGGCGGATCGATCGACGGACGCTTCATGCCGGCTATCCTGAAAGGGATTATGGAAAAGATGGAAGAAGGCCCGTTAACCGGATCATATGCCCGCGACATCCGCGTGTATGTGTACGATGGCAAGATGCACCCGGTTGACTCCAACGAAATCTCCTTCAAACTGGCTGGCCGCAACGCATTCTCGAAAGCCTTCAAGGAAGCCGGACCAAAAATCCTGGAACCGATTTACGACCTGGAAGTGATGGTGCAAAGCGAACGCATGGGCGACGTCATGAGCGACCTGCAAGGACGCCGGGCGCTGATTATGGGTATGGGCAGCGAAAAAGGTTACGAAAAAATCAATGCCAAAGTGCCGCTAAAAGAAATGTACAAATACTCCACTTCACTGAGTTCCATCACACAGGGACGCGGACGCTTCAGCATCAAGTTTGACGGATACGAGAAAGTGCCTCAGGAAGTACAGGACGAACTGCTCGCCACCTACGCTGCTGAACAGGACGAAGAATAGACCAATTCTAATCCTTTATAATTTACTGATTAAACTAAATTGAAAAACCCCGGAGCTAGCCACTTCGGGGTTTTCTGTTTTTATTTCTCTCTAAAAAGATGTACAAAACCATGCGCATTGCGCTTTTTGTCATCGCGGCCACGTGCCTCCACCACATAATAATATACGCCGGGACTGGCCAGCCGTCCACCAATCTTTCCGTCCCAAACCGATTCGGCCACCGAAGCATCAAAGCTCTGGACATTATTATTTTCCCAGGCAAAGACTTCTTTCCCCCACCGGTTGAAGATTTTAATACTGATTTGCTTAAGCGACCGGTATTTCACCACGAACAGATCATTATCGCCGTCGCCGTTCGGGGTAAACACATTCGGCGCCTCAACAAACGAGGAATCGGCAACCAGATAATCGTCCAGATAAACGGTGTCGGTACACGCACCGAATTCCGAATTTTTCGTGGTCACCAGCTTCACCCCATAAGTGCCTGAATTCTGGTACACATACACCGGATTGGCATCAATGGCCCGGTCCATAATACTGTCGGATACCGAACCGGTTTGTTCCGCTTCGAGCTTCATTTCATCCAAATCGCGGAAAAAGAACCATTCATACTGATCGGCATTTTCGGAAGTACTGGTAAATGCAACTTGCAAGGGAGTTTCCCCACTCATGGGACTCGCCGTGAAAGAAGCCTTTGTAACGATCGACTGATAATTTAACGGAACCTGTACCTCGCAGCCCAGACGGTCATAAACCGTCAGCAAGTAGTCGGTGTTTCGTGGTGGCGGGTTGAAAATCTGCGGACTCAGCACGGTTGCCACCTGGTCGCCGCCTACTGTCCACCGAACCTTCACATCTTTAAAAATTTCTTTGGGTGAACCAGTGCCCAAGTCATAATACACCAGGCTCACACCTTCAAAGACCGCCTGCACCTGGAAATAATCGCAGGTAGTTTCGCTGATTTCTGCCGTAGCAGTGTACCAATTATTGAACACCCAGGCCGTGTAGGTTTCTGTAATTCCGCCCGAAGTAACATTTACACGATAGCCACCGTCCGGCAAAATGGTAAGGGTTGAAGAAGTCGCTCCGGAATTGTCCGAAACATACGCATCAAACGTTCCGCTAGCCGGGTTGTATTTGAACCAGTCAAAGGTAGCACCTCCTCCGCCCGAAAACGCAGCGGTGAGCGAAGCCGGATTTTCACCCGGGGATGAACAAAAGAAATACATTTGATCTTGCGGCCCGCTACTATATTCCGTTGGCAACACGGCATCGGCATTGGCCGTAAGTTGTGCCTGTGTTTTTCCGTTCAACAACAGCGCAAAACACAGTAAAATAACAAGCCTGATCGGATGTAAATTCATTTTATGACGTATCAAATTGATTTAATTACAATATTAACGCATAAAATTGATTTATCTTTTGCAGTGATTTGATTTTTTGTGAGATCCGGAAATCCCAGGCCCGGAGGTTTCAGCCGATTAAGCGCCCGGCTGAAAGATTGTTGAAAACTATAAGCACACCGAACCTTGATTCTGAAAAATAGGTTATAATTTTGAAAATTAATTTGAAAATTGCGCCACATCCCGGAACACCGGAAAAGATACCGGAAACTGCCCCCGGCAACGTCAGGATATCTGCCATAACCCGTGATTTTGAGAAATTTTTAGCATGAACTATTTAGACGGATTAAACGAAGCCCAACGCAACGCAGTTGTAAATATTGACGGCCCCTCGCTGGTAATCGCGGGTGCAGGCTCGGGAAAAACCCGGGTACTGACTTTCCGGATTGCCCACTTGTTGCAGAAAGGCGCCAAACCGGGAAGCATCCTGGCCCTGACCTTCACCAACAAAGCGGCGAAAGAAATGAAAGAACGTATTTCTGCCATCGTGGGTCACAATACTGCCAAATACCTGTGGATGGGAACCTTTCACTCCATCTTCGCCCGTATCCTGCGAACGGAATCCGAAGTCATCGGCTTCCCTTCGAACTTCACCATTTACGACTCGGCCGATTCGAAAAGCCTGATCCGTACCATCATCAAGGACATGCAGTTGGACGAAAAAACCTACAAGCCCAATGTCGTGGCCAGCCGTATTTCGGCAGCAAAAAACAGCCTGATCACCCCGCCCGCTTATCAGAAAAACGGGCAAATCATGGAATACGACATGAGCATCCGTATGCCCCGCATCTCCGAAATTTACAAGGAATACGACCGCCGCTGCTTTTTGGCCGGGGCCATGGATTTTGACGACCTGCTACTGAAGACCAACATCCTGTTCCGCGACCACAAAGAGGTACTGGAAAAATACCAAAAACGTTTCGATTACTTATTGGTTGACGAGTACCAGGATACCAACTTCGCCCAGTACCTGATTGTGAAAAACCTGGCCGCCCTGCACCATAACCTGTGCGTGGTGGGCGACGATGCGCAAAGTATCTATTCCTTCCGCGGGGCACGGATCGAAAATATCCTGAATTTTCAAAAGGACTATCCCAAACACCATATTTTCAAGCTGGAACAGAACTACCGCTCTACCCAAAATATTGTTAACGCGGCCAACAGCATCATTGCCAAAAACAAACGGCAAATCCCGAAGAATGTGTTCTCCGAAAAAAGCCACGGAAACCGCATCAAGGTTTTTTCGGCGCTCACCGATAACGAAGAAGGCTACCTGGTGGCCAACGAAATCAGCGAAACGCGCATGCGCCAGCATTATCACTATCAGGACTATGCCATTCTGTACCGCACCAATGCCCAGTCGCGTATTTTTGAAGAGGCCCTGCGCAAACGCAACATTCCTTACAAAATCTACGGTGGACTTTCATTTTACCAACGCAAAGAGATCAAAGATCTGCTGTCCTATTTCCGGTTGGTGATCAACCCAAAGGACAACGAAGCGCTGAAACGCATCATCAATTACCCGGCCCGCGGAATTGGCGACACCACCCTGGGCAAACTCGAACAGGCTGCCCTTGCCGCAGGAACAAGTATTTTTGAGGTTGTACAACGCAGCCAACGCGAAAACCCGGCCGGGCTAAACAAAGGAACACTAAGCAAACTGATGGACTTTGCAGGTATCATCAGTCAATTTGCTGAAATGGCCGCTACTGCCGACGCCTACGACCTGGCCGGTTCCGTTGCCACTCAAACCGGCATCATGAAAGACCTGTACCGCGACCAAACCCCGGAAGGCCGCAACCGTTTTGACAATATTCAGGAATTGTTGAACGGTATTCAGGAATTCACTATCAATGCTCGCGAAGAAGGCTTGCCAAACAGCCTTGCCAACTACATGGAAGACGTGGCTTTGCTAACCGATCAGGACAACGACAAAGATGAGGATCGGGATAAGGTGACACTCATGACCGTGCATTCATCCAAAGGACTGGAATTCAAAAATGTATTCGTGGTAGGACTGGAGGAAAACCTGTTCCCCTCGGCGCCGATGGGAGCTAACCCCAGCATTGAATCGTTTGAGGAAGAACGCCGCCTGTTTTATGTTGCCCTGACACGGGCCGAAGAAAACGCCTACCTCAGCTACGCCAAACAGCGCTACCGCTGGGGCAAGCTCGACTTTTGCAACCCCAGCCGCTTTATTACGGAAATTGACGGACAATACCTCGACATCCCCGATGAAGACGACTTCAACTTCGACAACGAACCTCAAGCGGCCCGGGTTACTGCCAATTTCTCGAAACCGGTATTGCCGGGAAAACGCCCGGTGGTGGAAAACACACAGGCCATCAGTCAGAAACTGGTCAAGCTGCGCGAAGCCAAAAAGCAAAGCCAGACCATCGATGGCGACGACCCGCGCGACATCCAAAGCGGAATGATGGTAGAACACCAGCGTTTTGGCACGGGAAAAGTACTTCAGGTGGAGGGCGCCTTTCCGAACCTGAAAGCCACTGTTTTCTTCCAGAATGCCGGACAAAAACAATTATTGCTGAAATTTGCCAAACTCCGCATCATGCGATGACATCGGGAAAAGCCCTGAAACCCTTGCAAACGACAGGATACAAGATTTTTGGCAAAAAGATTTGACAGCTGAATATTTTAAGTTAGTTTTGCAGCAGAGAATCGCCTTCACTGCTGATTATCAACTTTATTACCGGATTAGCTCAACCTGAAGCACAATTCAAAAAGTTATTTTATACATTTTAGATGGATTACAATTCAAATCGGAAGAAAATGCCCCTGCCCGAGTATGGCAGAAATCTTCAAAATATGGTTGAACATATTATGACCATTGAGGATCGGGACGAAAGAAACCGCGGGGCAAGGACCATTATCGATATCATGGGGAACATGTATCCTTACCTAAGGGACATCAACGACTTTAAACACAAATTATGGGACCATCTGGCCATCATGTCCGATTTTCAGCTCGACATTGACTATCCCTATGATCCGCCCAAACGCGAAACATTTAACGAACCTCCGAAAAGAGTTCCTTACGAGACCGGTAGAATCAAATTACGGCACTACGGAAAGATCCTGGAATTGTTGGTAGACAAAGCAGCCAAATACGAAACCGGCGAGGAAAAAGAATTGCTGATCAAGCTGTTGGCAAACCACATGAAGAAAAGCTACCTGGTATGGAACAAGGACACCGTGGACGACGAGAAAATCTACGCCGATCTGGAAGTCCTTTCTCATGGCCGCATCCAACGCTCCGACCTGGGATTGACGGAAACCAAGGATATTCTGTTCCGCAACCGTAAAAAAACAATCGTAGCGACCCGTAACCAGAAAAAACACCGCAAACACGACTAAAAACGTTCTTCCGAGATGGCAACATTTCAAATTGAAGGGGGCAGAAAGTTAAATGGAACGCTTGAACCCCAAGGCGCCAAAAACGAAGCCCTGCAGGTGATTTGTGCCAGCCTGCTCACCAGCGAAAAAGTTACAATCTCCAATATCCCGGAAATCAGGGATGTCTTAAAATTAATAGAGGTCCTGTCTGGCCTGGGTGTAAAAACCGAGCGTCTTTCCAAAGGTGAGTATACTTTTCTGGCCGACGAGCTCAACTTGGACTATCTGCAAACTGAACAATTTGCCCGCCAGGCAATTAGCCTGCGCGGCTCTATCATGATCGTTGGCCCGCTGCTGGCCCGTTTTGGCAAGGCCTGCATCCCACAGCCCGGTGGCGACAAAATCGGGCGCCGCCGCCTCGACACCCACTTTGTGGGCCTTCAGAACCTGGGCGCATCATTCACTTACGATGCCGAAAAGCATTTTTTCAACGTAACCGCAAACAGGCTCACCGGCAATTACATGTTACTGGATGAAGCTTCGGTAACCGGAACGGCAAATATTTTGATGGCTGCAGTGCTGGCCAAAGGACGCACAACCATTTACAATGCGGCCTGCGAACCCTATCTGCAACAGCTTTCGAGAATGCTTGTGATGATGGGCGCCAACATATCCGGCATTGGCTCCAACCTGTTATACATTGACGGGGTAGAGCAGCTGCGAGGCTGCAATCACCGCATCCTGCCCGATATGATCGAAGTAGGCAGTTTCATCGGATTGGCCGCTATGACCGGCTCCGAAATCACCATTCCCAACGCCGGTATCGACCACTTGGGCATCATTCCTGCATCCTTCAAACGATTAGGGATAAAACTTGAACTTCAGGGCGATGATATTTTCATCCCGGCACAGGATGAGTACGAAATAGAAACCTTCATCGACGGCTCCATCATGACCATCGCCGATGCTCCTTGGCCAGGCCTCACCCCCGACTTACTCAGCATCTTCCTGGTGGTGGCCACCCAAGCCAAAGGCAGTGTGCTCATCCATCAGAAAATGTTTGAAAGCCGGCTGTTTTTTGTCGATAAACTGATTGACATGGGTGCGCAAATCATCCTTTGCGACCCACACAGGGCAACGGTCATCGGGCTAAACAAAAAATTCCAGCTTCGCGGCACCACCATGTCGTCGCCCGACATTCGGGCAGGGGTGGCTTTGCTGATCGCAGCGCTCTCGGCACAAGGGAAAAGCAAAATTTTCAACATCGAACAAATTGACCGTGGCTACGAGAAAATCGATGAACGCCTCAACCAAGTCGGTGCTGCCATTACCCGCATCGACTAACAAATCAGAATGTTAATAATTCTAAAAGACAGACTAAACCCGATGGGGTTGCCCGCATTTTTTACTATTATTGCCACACAAATAGTTAAATAGTTGAATATGAAAAAACGAATGATAACCATCGTGGTGGCTGTTCTGGGGATTTTCATCCAAAGCCAAGCCGGCAACGATGTAAAAATTGGACTGAATGTTGGCGACAAAGCACCTGAGATTGCAGAACAATCCATCAAGGGAAGCGAAATAAAACTCTCCTCACTACACGGGAAAGTGGTACTGATCGACTTCTGGGCGTCATGGTGCGGCCCTTGCCGGCGCGAAAATCCAGCCGTTGTGGCCGCTTATGAAAAATTCAAAAATAAAAAATTTAAAAACGGAGATGGCTTCACCATTTACAGCATTTCGCTCGATAAAACAAAACCGGCCTGGGAGAAAGCCATCGAAGATGACAAATTGATGTGGGAATACCATGTGAGCGATCTGAAAGGTTGGTACTCCAAATACGCCGCTGTGTATGGAGTCCGGAGCATCCCGTCCAACTTTTTAATTGACGGAAATGGCATTATCGTTGCCAAAAACCTGCGTGGCCCCAACCTGGAACATGCGCTGGAACAATTATTAAAATAACATTACAACAACCGATAAATCAAGGGCAGTACACGGGTGCTGCCTTTCTTTTTTATACTTTTGGCAGCCCAGCCAGAAAATAAGTGTCAAATTGTCCCTTATTTTTCGATGGCAGCATTTTTGTAAACTGTCAATCCGACAAAGTAAAATTTTAAAAAATGGCAGAAGAAAAATTGATCAACGAGCAAGAACAAGGTGCTGAAGAACTGAACGAAACCACTCAGCCGGCGACTGAAACAACTGCTGAAACAGAACCGGAACACAAAAATGAAAAGAAAAGCAAAAAAGATAAAACCCACGAACAGTTGGAAAAATTGCAAAACGAACTGGCAGAAATCAAGGACAGGCACATCCGTTTACAAGCCGAATTTGACAATTTCCGCAAGCGGACGTTGAAAGAAAAGATGGAGCTGATGAAATCGGGTGGAGAAACGGTTCTGACGGGTATTCTGCCTGTGATTGACGACTTTGAACGGGCGCTCACCGCTTTTGGCGAAGCAGAAGACGAAAACCCGCTAAAACAAGGTGTTACCCTGATATACAACAAATTTCAGGACTTCCTGAAGCAGAACGGCGTCAAAGCAATTGAAGCGAAAGAACAGGATTTTGATACAGACCTGCACGAGGCCATCACCAAAATACCCGCTCCGACAGAAGAGCTAAAAGGCAAGGTAGTCGATGTCGTTCAGAAAGGATACCTGCTTAATGAAAAGGTTATTCGTTTTGCCAAAGTAGTAATTGGCGAATAACCTAAAAACCCTGAGAAGCATGACAAAGAGAGATTTTTACGAGATTCTGGGCGTTAGCAAAGATGCTTCGGCTGAAGAAATCAAGAAAGCTTACCGAAAGAAAGCCATCCAGTATCACCCCGACAAAAACCCGGGCAATAAGGAGGCTGAAGAAAAATTCAAGGAAGCTGCTGAGGCCTACGAAGTACTAAGCAACCCGCAAAAAAAACAGCGCTACGACCAGTTTGGACACGCTGGGATGGGCGGGGCTGGCGGCGGCTTTAGCCAGCACGACATGTCGATGGACGACATCTTCTCCATGTTTGGGGATATTTTTGGAGGCGGATTTGGAGGCGGCTTTAGCGGTTTTGGAGGTTTTGGCAGCTCACGCAGTCAAGGACGCCGCGTACACCGAGGCTCCGACTTACGCATAAAAGTGACCCTCACCCTGAATGAAATTGCCAATGGCGTTGAGAAGAAACTGAAAGTAAAGAAATATGTTGCCTGTACCCATTGCCAGGGAACAGGCGCCCAGAACGGTTCGGACTACGAGACTTGCTCTACTTGCCGTGGCAGCGGACATGTTACCCGCATTACAAACACTCTGCTGGGGCAGATGCAGCAAACAACTGTTTGTCCAACCTGTAACGGCGAAGGCCAGACAATCCGGAACAAGTGTACGCATTGTCAGGGCGAAGGGGTTGTTCGCGAAGAAGAAGTAATCTCAGTACGTATTCCGGCGGGCGTGGGCGAAGGAATGCAACTGAACGTTTCGGGCAAAGGTAATACCGGTCGCCGCGGTGGTGTCAACGGCGATTTGCTGGTCGTTATTCAGGAAGAATCTCACCCCGACCTGATCCGCGATGGAAACAACCTTATCTACAACCTGTTTCTCAGTATGCCCGATTTCATTTTGGGAACCACAGCCGAAATCCCAACAGTGGAAGGCAAGGTAAAGGTGAAAATTGAAGCAGGTACCCAACCTGAAAAAATCCTCCGTCTGCGTGGCAAAGGGCTACCCGATGTTAATGGATATGGGAAAGGGGATTTACTCGTTCGCATTCATGCCTGGGCACCCAGAAAAATTTCTCCGGAAGAACGTAAAATGCTTGAAAAACTGCAACAATCGCCCAACTTCCAGAATACACCCGGAGCCGGGGATAAAAATTTCTTCGAGAAGATGCGTGATATGTTTGAATAAAAGATACGCCTGTGATAACAACTGGAAGGCTTCCGTTGCGGGAAGCCTTTTTTGTTGAAATTTGGACAGCAAATTCGGTTGGCAGAAAACGAAACACATCCTAAAACCTGTAAAGCACATTTACTCCATCCGCACAATCCGGGGATGAAAAACACCAAGTATCTCCACCAGATCTTTCTGGTATTTCATCACTTCGCGGATGTCTTTGTAGGCGAAAGGCGATTCGTCGATTCCGCCGCCGATCAGTTCCACGCCCTGTTCCACTAAGTATTTCCGAAGTTGCTCATCCTGAAAAGTCCGTTTGGCCTGCCGTCGCGAAGTCAACCGGCCAGCACCGTGCGCGGCAGACTGTAGCGAGGCCTCGTTCCCCTTTCCCCCAACGATATAGGCAGGCGAAGCCATCGTGCCGGGGATGATGCCCACATCGCTAATCCGGGTGGGTGTGGCCCCTTTACGGTGGATGATCAACTCTTCTCCGGTGGGTAATTTTTCTCTCCAGGCAAAATTATGATGGTTCTCAATGATGGTAACCGGTTTTACGCCCAAAGCTTTTGCCAACCGCTGATGGATGATCCGGTGGTTGGTGTGCGAATAATCGCCAGCCAACTGCATAGCTGCCCAATATTCCTGCCCTTCTTCCGAATCCAGGTCGAGCCAGGCCAAACGCGATGCTTCACCTTCCAACTCCAGCTTTTGCTTTGCCACATTTGTGTAGTGTTTGCACACTTCCGAACCAAAATTGCGCGAACCGCTGTGGCTCAACACGGCCAGATATTTTCCGGGCTGAAGGTTCACCAACGGTGAAAAATGACTGATTTCCACCACGCCAATATCCACAAAATGATTTCCGTGCCCCGAGGTACCCAGCTGAGCCGCAAACCGGGGCTGCAAGGTTCTCAGGAATTTTATTTCGCTGAACTCAGGTCGGTCAACGATGGCATACTGCTCCAAGTCATTAAATTCGGCCTGGCCAAACCGGGTTTCATTCAGCAACATATTTTTCAGGTGGCCGCTCTCTTTCCGGATCAAATCCGGGTTGAGCGGATAAACCGACAAACACATGCGACAACCGATGTCCATCCCCACCCCATAGGGAATGACCGCATTGTAGGCGGCCAACACGCCGCCGATGGGCAGTCCGTAGCCCAAATGCGCATCGGGCATCAAGGCGCCTTTCACAGCTACCGGCAGTTTCATGGCCGTTTCCATCTGGCGGATGGCTTCGGGATCAATGTTCTCCCCGCCAAAAACAGTGAACTCCAAGGCCGCGGTGTTCAAGCGAACTTTGGTCTTCTTCGGCAGTTCAGGTTTTTGTGTCATCTGCCAGGCCAACTCTCCAAAAACCGGATCTTTCAGATAGTTCTCCGGATGCAGGAAAACTTTCTCCACCAAATCCAGCACCTCTTCCTTGTCGGTACGCCGAAAATGGTTGTGGGCCAACTTCAAGACCAGAGAAAGCAATTTATCATCTGCAAATCCCAGCCGTTTTAATTCCTTTGCGCGTAACTTCAATCTCTTCATAACCATTACTTCTACACCAACCAAAAGTACTGTTTTAAACGATGTGCCCCCGATTATGGTTGTATTTCGAAGAAGCGAAAACCAGCTTTGAATTGCGTTAACTTCAAGATTCCTGTTTCGTAAAAGGTTCAAAAACAAAGTTATTTGTGGGAAAACAGTTTGTCATAGGCGACATTCACGGCGCTTGCAGGGCCTTGCAGGAATGCCTGCAAAAATCGGGCTTTTCGCGCGGAGACGATCAGCTGATTTGCCTGGGCGATGTGTGCGATGGGTGGCCCGAGGTAAAAGAAAGCATCGACAAGCTGATGAGCATCAAAAACCTGGTGTATATCCTGGGCAACCACGACCAGTGGGCGCTGAACTGGATGGAAAAAGGTCTGGCCCCCTCTGTATGGCTGGTGCAAGGAGGCGCGGCAACCGTCAAAAGCTATGCTGCAGGTATCCCTGAGCAGCACCTCTATTTCCTGAAAAAGGCCCTGCCCTGGTTCGAATCCGAAAACCTACTGTTTGTACACGGCGGCTTCGACCCGAATTTACCGGTCAGCCGGCAAGCACTGCACGACCTGATCTGGGATCGCACATTAGTAGCCAATGCCTGGGACAACCGCGCCATCGGCCAAAAACTTACCTGCTACCAACGCGTTTTTGTAGGCCATACCCCCACGCAAACATTTGGCACCACAGAGCCCATTCAGCTAAACGACATCTGGATGCTCGACACCGGGGCTGGCTGGACTGGCGGCTATCTGACGATCATGGACACTCACACAGGCGAATATTGGCAAAGCAGCCGGGTAGATTTGTTATATCCGGGAATCCAAGGAAGGTGAAGAAAAATCTTCCCGAAAATTACAACTGGTTTCACGACTGAAGGAAAACCATGGCTATCAGCCAGGTGCAAACATCACAACCTAATTATTAATGTTAGCCCCGGATGGTATGCAATTGATGATATGCACCCTCGTATGCTTTGGGGATACTGCCCATTTAAGTTATTTAAAGAAACCGTAATTTTCATCGCACGGCGCTTATTTACTCCAGCACTAATAAGAACGGGAATACTGGTTAAGTCGGCAACAACCCCCGCAAGAATAATAAAACCAAAAACATCGGTTTGAGACGCTGAACCATGTTCCCAACTCGAATCAAAGCCCGCAGCCCCAACAACCAAGAATGCCGTACCTGTTCCCAATAATATCAATCCAGTTCTGCTTTGCTTTGCACTTCTTTCCAAATAAAAATTCCGTGCAAACTCATTTTCTGCACGACGGTCTTGACTATAGGTATTAACTGCCATAAAAACGCAAATCAAAAAAACAACTATTGCTTTCATCGTTATTGATTTTGAATCTTTTACGACATGCAGAGATATACTGTTACCAACCTAAATGTGCGTTTTTTATAAGTGACCAGGAAAATGAAAGGCCGCCAAATCCGTTTGATTTCAAAACCTATTTTTTAAAACAGGAAACAACCTGATAGCAATTTCAAAAAACATGTTTTCTTTTGTATCTTGAGATTTCTAAAAACCTAACGACAGATTTTTGCTATTCAGGAAAATCTAACTGAAACGACTATGAAAAAAACTATTTTTCTTGCTTTTGCCTTTCAATGCCTTACCTCATTCATCTTCGCGCAAATCAGCGTTTCCGGATTGTTGGTCGAGAATAAAGTCAACCCGGTTGGGATCAGCGAAATGTATCCCAGGCTAAGCTGGCAGCTACAGTCATCCAAACGGAATGTCACCCAAAGCGCCTTCGAAATCCGGGTCAGCGAAGATTTAAACTCCCTGCTGAGGGGCGCCAACCTGATTTTCCATACCGGCAAGATTCCGTCCGACCAGTCGGTATATGTACAATTTACCGGCAGTACACTGAAACCGGGACGCAAATACTACTGGCAAGTTCGTGCCTGGGACCAGAACGACAAGATGTCGAAATGGAGCGAGCCTGCCTTTTGGGTGATGGGTATCATGGGACCAGAAAACTGGACAGCCAAGTGGATTGAATCCACTGTACGCGAACCGGAGAACCGCCCTTCCCCGATCTTCCGAAAAGAATTTACAACCAATAAGAAGGTGAAACTGGCTGTGGCTTTTATCACCGCACGTGGCATGTACGAAGCCGAGATCAATGGCAAACGTGTGGGTGACATTTGCCTGGCCCCTGGCTGGACATCATACAACAAACGCCTGCAATACCAAACTTACGATGTGACCAATCTGCTGCTGGACGGCAAAAACGCCGTCGGCGTAACGCTTGGAAACGGATGGTACCGCGGCAATATCGGTTTCGACGGTCAGAAAAACTTCTATGGCGAGAATCTGTCCCTGCTCTTTCAGATGCAGATTATTTATACCGATGGCTCAGTTGAAAATGTAATTTCGGATGGATCGTGGCGCTCATCAACCGGCCCCATACAGTATTCCGAGATCTACCACGGCGAAACCTACGATGCCCGCCTCGAAAAAGCAGGCTGGACAATGCCTGGGTACAACGATACCGACTGGGAGAACATCCGACTGGCCAACTATCCGGTAATCAACCTGGTGGCCACTAAAAACGAACCGGTACGCAAACGCGAGGTATTTAAACCTGTAAAAATACTGACTACCCCAACAGGTGAAAAAGTGATCGACTTTGGGCAAAACCTGGTTGGCTGGGTCAAAATGAAGGCATCGGGCAACGCGGGCAACCAAATCAGCATTTTCCACTCGGAAGTGCTTGACAAAGACGGAAACTTCTATACTGAAAGTTTGCGCTCGGCCAAACAGAAAAACACCTTTATCCTGAAAGGAGAAGGTGTGGAAGAATTTGAGCCCCGGTTTACCTGGCAAGGGTTTCGCTTCATCAAGGTGGAAGGTTATCCCGGTGAACTGAAGGCCGAAAATTTTACCGCTACCGCCTTGTATTCCGACATGGTGCTTACCGGCACATTCTCCTGCTCCGATGATCTGGTGAACAAGCTTCAGCAAAATATCCAATGGGGGCAGCGCGGCAACTTTGTAGATGTGCCAACCGATTGCCCTCAGCGCGACGAACGCTTGGGCTGGACCGGCGACGCGCAGGCTTTTGCCCGCACCGCCAGTTTCAACTTCCGGGTGCACAGTTTCTTCAACAAATGGATGAAAGATGTAGCGGCAGATCAATACCCCGACGGAGGTGTTCCCTTTGTGGTCCCCGATGTGCTGAACAACGGCCAGTGCAGCCCCGGTTGGGGCGACGTGGCCACCATTGCCCCCTGGGCCATGTACCTGGCTTACGGCGACAAACCGTTGTTGGAATCCCAATATGAAAGCATGAAAAAATGGGTGGACTATATCCGCAGTGTCAGTCAGAATAATCTCTGGTCCCCAAAATTTTCGTTTGGCGACTGGCTGTTTTACCGCCCATTTGACGACAACTCAGGGCTATCGGCCGTTACCGATAAAAACCTGATTGCCCAATGCTTCTTTGCGCACTCTACGCAACTGTTAATTAACGCCGCCCGTGTATTGGGAAATGATGCTGATGCAGAGGCCTACGAAGCTCTTTTACAAGAAATCAAATCGGCCTTCCTCCATGAATACGCAACAGCCAGCGGACGCCTGGTTTCGGGTACCCAAACAGCTTATGTACTGGCACTGCATTTCGACATGCTCCCGGAAAATATGAGGGTGCAAGCGGCCCAGCGGCTTGTGGAAAATATCCGGGCTTACGACACCCACCTAACTACCGGGTTCCTGGGCACCCCATACCTGTGTCATGTGCTTTCGCGGTTCGGTTATAATGATGTGGCCTACGACCTGTTGTTGCAAAAATCCTATCCGTCGTGGCTATATCCGGTTACCATGGGCGCTACTACCATTTGGGAACGCTGGGACGGCATCAAACCCGACGGCAGCTTCCAGACCCCATCCATGAACTCCTTCAACCACTATGCCTATGGGGCAATTGGAGATTGGCTCTACCGTGTGGTGACCGGCATCGATACCGACGAGGAACAACCGGGCTACAAGGCGATTCGGATAAAACCGCAGGTAAGCAATAAACTTACACATGCCAAAGCCACGCTCGAAACCTATTACGGCAAGGTAAGCTCGGCTTGGGAGCGTATCGGCGGAAGACTAAACCTGAATGTGGAAATCCCGGTGAATACCACCGCTACCGTTTACGTTCCGGCTACTGATGCTTCAAAAGTAAAGGAAAGCGGAAGGAGTATAACAGGACACAAAGATCTGGAATTGGTTGGATCGGAAGAGGGTTACGTCATCGTAAAAGTTGGTTCCGGGTTGTGGCAGTTTTCGGCAAATTAAAAAAATTCAAGTACAGTTTGAGCATAAAAGAGGGGTGTCAAAAAAAGCCATTGGCACCCCTCTTACTATTTTCAGAATATTACACCTTCGGCAAGGTCCAAGGGGCACGGTATCGGGCTTTCACCAATTCGTTGGCTTCAGGATCGTTTTCGAATTCCTGCTTCTCGTGGTTCCAAAAAACTTTGCGTCCGGTTCGGTAGGCAATATTTCCCAGGTGAGCAATGCGGGCAATGTGGGCGCCGGTTTCGATGTCGCAATTGGGCGTTTTGCCATTTTTAATGCAATCCAGAAAATTGCGCACATGTAAATCCAGACCATCTCCCTGCACTTTTTGCAGCTCAAGTCCGGCAAATCCTTCTTTGGCGCTGGTACTCTTGGTTTCCGGGATTACTTCCCAGCCCGAACGGTCAATCACCAACGTACCGTATTCGCCGACAAAAGCCACGCCGTGGCCGCGCTGTTTGTAATTAGCCCCGTAAATACCAATGGTATGATCCCACACCAGGTTGAAATCGCCAAAATCATACACGGTGGTCATGGTGTCGGGGGTTTCCATGGCATCCTCGGGAAAAGCATATTTGCCCCCAACGGCCATTACTGATTTGGGCACATACTGGTTCATACCGAACAAGGCGAAGTCGAGCAAATGTACTCCCCAATCGGTCATTACGCCGCCCGCATAGTCCCAGTACCAGCGAAACGAGGCATGAAACCGGTTTTTGTTGAACGGGCGCTTGGGGGCAGGCCCCAGCCAAAAGTCGTAATCCACACCTTCGGGAGCTTCGGTGTCCGGCTCCACCGGGATCGAGGTTTTCCATCCCACGTTCGACCATGAACGGACCGAACGAACCCGCCCCAGGTTACCTGCCTGGATATAATCAACCGCATCGCGCCAGTGCTGATGGCTGCGCTGCCACTGCCCCACCTGCACCACGTTTTTATATCGCTTTTGGGCAGCAACCATCACGTTGCATTCTTCAATGGTGGCTGCAATTGGTTTTTCAACATACACATGCTTGCCCGCCTCCGAAGCGTACACCATGGGCAGACAATGCCAATGGTCGGGGGTGCCAATGATTACCGCATCAATGTCCTTATTCTCGATCAGTTGACGGAAATCACTGTAGAGCAATGGTTTCTTGCCCGTTTTCTTTTCAACTTCGGCGGCACGCAAATCCAGCACGCGCCTGTCCACATCACAAAGGGCAACACATTCCACATGGTCGTTTTTCAGGAATGATTCCAGGTTATTGAAGCCCATTCCCCGGCAGCCGATCAAGCCTACATTCACTTTTTCGTTAGGAGAACAACCAGCGTTCAGCAAAGTAGGAACAGCAGCAACGCCAGCAGCCAGCACGGCCGATTGCTTTAAGAAATTTCTTCTGTCAGTTTCGTTCATATCGGTTTGTCATTTTATTGGATCATGAAAATTCTACGGTCAGTAAAGATAGTAGATTTGTAAGAAAGCATAGAAAAGCTATGCCAGTATATGTCAATCGATTTTTACAAAAGCAAATAATGACCAAGTGGTCATTCTTAACAATCCGTTAACCTAAAATACTTGAAAAGCAAGGCTACCACATCGTACCTTTGACCAACCGTTTAGTCATAAAAAAGAAAAAACATGCCCAGGACCGAAGAACAATTGGAACACATCAGAAAAGAAAAGAAGAAACTAATCTTGGATGTTGCGTTAGAACTTTTCGCCACAAACGGGTTCCATGCAACGTCAATCAGCCAGATCACCAAAAAGGCAGGCATTTCGAAAGGCCTTGTTTACAATTATTTCGAAAGTAAAAACGACATTCTGGAAGAAATCAGCCATCAGGCGTTCGATAACATCTACTCACAGTTCGACCTCAACCACGATGGTATTCTAAGCCGGGATGAGTTTATTACTTTCATTCGGAACACCTTGCGTTCCACCAGCGAAAACCGGCAATTTTGGAAGCTATATTACGCCTTGATTTTTCAGCCGCACATGCTCGAATCGTTTACCCGGAAATACGCCGGTAAGGGCCATGAGTTTGGCCGATTGATGCGCGAATTCATCGAATCGCAAGGCAGCTGCGACCCCGATGGCGACCTGCTGGCCATCTCTTCCTTGATCAAAGGCACCGCGTTGGTGCTGGTCACCTCCCCTGATTTTTTTCCACTAGCCGATTTTGAGGAAAAAACTATCGCGGCCTGCTTTCGTTTAATCAGTCATCAACCCGATAAAACCAACTGAGATGAAAACCTTATTGCTCCTGCTTACATTGTTTGCTTCGGCTTATCATGCCCGGGCCCAGGAAATTGACGTAAAAGCCATCGTCAAACAGGCCGATGAAAAGTTCAGGGGCACCTCCAGCGAGGGAATGCTCCGCATGACCATCCAACGCCCCACCTGGTCGCGTACCATTGCCATGAAAAACTGGACCCTGGGAACAGAATTTTCGCTGATCTACATTACGGAACCGGCCAAAGAACGGGGCCAGGTTTTTCTGAAACGCCACAACGAAATGTGGAATTGGGTGCCCAGCATCGAGCGGATGATCAAAATTCCACCCTCGATGATGATGCAATCCTGGATGGGATCGGATTTCACCAACGACGACTTGGTAAAAGAATCGTCGCTGGTGAAGGATTACGACCAAAAACTGCTTGGCATGGAAATACTGGAAGGTTACAATTGTTACAAAATTGAACTGGTTCCACTGGAAGATGCCGCCGTTGTTTGGGGGAGAATCGTCATGTGGATCACAGAGGAAGACCTTCTCTCGCTGAAAGGCGAATTCTACGACGAAGACGATGAGCTGGTGAACACCGAAATCCTGTCGGACATCAAATGGATGGACGACCGGATCATGCCCACCCGTCTGGAGATGATACCAGCCGACAAACCCGGCCAAAAAACAATCATGATTTTCGAAAACATCAAATTCAACGTTAAGCTGGATGAGTCGTTTTTCTCTATCCAAAACATGAAACGGATCAAATAATCCGGATTCCGTTGCTTTCAATAGGAAGAAACCTGTAACTTGATCAAACTTCAACCTGAAAACCATGAATACCGACCTGAAATTAGCCTGGCGCAATATCTGGCGCAACAAGCGGCGAACGCTGATTACCATGGCGTCCATCTTTTTCGGGGTGCTGCTGAATACATTCATGACCTCGATGCAGGAAGGGACCTATTCGAAAATGATCGACAACGTGGTAGGTTTTTATTCCGGCTACATCCAGCAGCACCATCCCGAATACTGGGAAAACAAAACCATTGATAACACGTTTCAGCCCAACGATTCTCTTTACCGGATAATCCGGAGAATACCGACAGTTACTGCAATTGTTCCCCGGCTGGAGTCATTTACGCTGATGTCGTTCGGCAACAACACCAAGGGGGCCGCACTGATTGGCATTGACCCTGAAAAAGAAAACAGGATGACCCGCCTGTCTCATTGGATTGAAAAAGGAACGTACCTGCAGCCGGGGGACAACGGAATTTTGCTGGCGAAAAACCTGGCGAAAAACCTGAGCATTCAGGTGGGCGACACGTTAGTGATGATCAGCCAAGGCTACCACGGCGCCAGTGCAGCCGCCCTTTTCCCGGTAAGGGGCATCCTGAAATTCCCCGCCCCTACCATGAACAACCTCGGCGGATACATCGACCTGAATGCCGCACAGGAGTTTTTTTCTGTTCCCGAACGTCTGACATCTCTGGTTTTCATGGTAGATGACTACGGAAATGTCAGCCAGACCAGACAACAATTACAACGGGAGCTGGGCTCCGCTTACCAGCTGATGACCTGGGACGAGATGGATCCGGTAACCAAAAACATGATTGATGCCGACCGATCGGGCGCATATATCTCGAAAGGGATTCTATACCTGTTGGTTGGTTTCGGTATTTTCGGAACGGTGATTATGATGATTGCCGAACGCCGCAAGGAAATGGGCATCATGGTGGCCATTGGCATGCAAAAAAGCCGGCTGGCCAAAATCCTGTTCTACGAAACCACATTGATCGGCTTGGTAGGCGTGTTCACCGGTTTTGCTATCAGCTACCCGCTCATCCTATACCTGGTTTACCATCCCATCCCCATTACCGGCGAAGCCGCCGAAGCTTACGAACAATTCGGCTTTGAAGCGGTAATGTACTTCTCGTCGCAATGGTTTGTATTTGCACGGCAGGTACTTATCGTTTTCCTGCTTACGCTCACGGTGTACCTATACCCCCTGGTAAAAATATATCGGATGAAATTAACCAAAGCCCTTCATGCATAACTTAAAAAACATGTTGCCATGATGATAGCCGTAGCCTGGAGAAATGTTTGGCGAAACAAAACCCGAAGCCTGGTAATTACCATCGCCATGAGCCTGGGACTGGCTTCCGGGATTTTCTATATGGGTTTTTACCGGGGCATGATGGATCAGCGTATCCAAACAGCCATAGCCACGGAAGCTTCGCACATCCAGGTGCATCATAAAAGCTACCTGGAAAACCCGGATAAAAAATTCTTCATTACACAAGTCGATTCCACTCTTGATGCCATCAGAAAAGAGACCGGCGTAAACGCGGTTTCAAGCCGGATCATCCTGAACACCATGATCCAGTCGGCCGCTACCGGCTCGGGAGTGAAGATAACCGGTATTGTCCCTGAAAACGAAAAACTGGTGACCAACCTGTACACCAAGATCGCCGAAGGCTCGTGGTTTAAAGACGGAAAGCGCAACCCGATTGTCATAGGCCGAAAACTTGCAGACAAGTTGAAGGTGAAACTCAAATCGAAAGTGGTAATCACCTTGCAGGACATGGAAGGTAATATGACCGCTGCCGCATTTAAGGTGGAAGGCATTTTTGAAACATCGAACACGGCCTACGACGAAAATTGTGTGTTTGTGCAAAAAGCCGATCTGGCACGGGTGATGGTAATGGAAGAAAATGCCTGTCACGAGATAGCCGTTTTGCTTAACGACAATGCACTGCTCGATCAAGTAAATACCGAACTGATCGGGAAATTTCCTGACCTGGATATAAAGAATTGGCGGGAAGTTATGCCGGAAGTATATTTACTGGAAAGTAGTTTTAACCTCACCATGTTTATTTTTATTGGTATCATCCTGTTGGCACTGCTTTTCGGTATTATCAATACCATGCTCATGGCCGTATTGGAACGGACCAAAGAACTGGGCATGCTCATGGCCATCGGCATGAACAAAACCCGCGTGTTTATGATGATCTTGCTGGAAACCGCTATGTTAGCGCTGTTTGGCGGAATGTGGGGAATTTTACTGGGTTGGCTGCTCAATTTCTGGTTCGGCATTCAGGGAATCGATCTCGGCGCTTGGTCAACCGCCTATGAATCCATGGGATTCGACACCCTGATTTACACCCATTTACCCCTGTCCGTCTCGCTCCAAATTGCGTGGATGGTCATGGTCACCGGAATTCTGGCAGCCATTTACCCGGCCATCAAAGCACTGAAACTAAAGCCAGCCGAAGCCGTCAGGATTGATATGTAACCAATGAAATCAACACGTTCAGTAAAATACAAACGAACCGAAAAAAACGAACAACCATGAAGGTAATCGAAGTCACCAACCTCATAAAAATATACAACGAATCGGAAGTTAAAGTGAACGCCCTCAATGGTATCGATCTTGGCATCGAAGAGGGCGAATTTACAGCGATAGTGGGACCTTCCGGATCCGGGAAAACCACCTTCCTGAACATGTTGGGTGGACTGGACATGCCCACTGCCGGCGAAATACGGGTTGGCGGTACCGACATCTGCGGCCTCTCATCATCGCAACTCATCGACTTCCGGTTACGCAACATCGGCTTTGTTTTCCAGGCTTATAACCTCATCCCGGTGCTGACGGCCATCGAAAATGTAGAGTTCATTATGCAATTGCAGGGCACCCCAAAACAAGAACGCGAAACCCGTGCAAAGGAACTGTTACACCAGGTAGGGCTGGGCGACCGGATGAACAGCCGACCGGCCAAACTTTCGGGTGGCCAGCAACAGCGCGTGGCCGTGGCACGGGCCCTGGCCTCAAAACCCAAGTTTGTGCTGGCCGATGAGCCCACGGCCAACCTCGACTCCAAATCGACTGAAAACCTGCTCGATATGATGGAGGAACTGAACCGGAAAGAACAGGTTACCTTCATTTTCAGCACCCACGACCAACGGGTGGTACACAAGGCACGGCGAGTCATAACGCTCGAAGACGGATTGGTAATCAGTGACGAACGAAAATAAACCAATGAAGCAGGTATTGCTGATCATACTGACCTTGGCTTTTTTACAGGGCATCGCACAGGAAAGCAAACTAAGCCTGCACGGCTATGTAAAAGACCTTTTCATGCTGTACAAGCCGGAACAACCGATGCCTGGATCTAACAAGGCTTCCTTGACAACAAACACCTTGCACAACCGGTTAAATTTTAAATGGTACACTTCAGAACAAATAACCGTGGAGGCCGGGATGCGAAACCGGCTGTTGATGGGCTCTCTGCTGTCCGAATATCCGATATACCGCCAATTGGTTGATACCGATCAAGGGTACCTCGATTTGTCGTTTATCTCCTTTTATGGCGACAGCTGGTATGTTCATTCGATGATCGACCGGGCTTACATCGACTGGTCCTCGGGAAACTGGCAATTGCGAGTGGGCCGGCAACGCATCAACTGGGGCATCAACCTGGTTTGGAACCCGAACGATGTATTCAACTCCTTTTCTTATTTCGATTTTGACTATGAAGAACGCCCGGGTACCGATGCCGTGAAGCTGCAATACTACACCGGGCAAACCTCATCAGCAGAATTGGTGTACAAAGCGGGGGACCATGCACACGAAACAGCAATAGCCGGACTGTACCGCTTTTCGAAATGGAGCTACGACTTTCAGTTTCTTGGCGGGAGGGTCGGCCCCGACTGGATGATTGGCGCCGGTTGGGCCGGCGATATCCGGGGTGGCGGTTTCCGGGGCGAAATCACCCATTTTGAACCCCGCAAGCAACATTCGGAATCAGAAAAAGCGACGGTCATTTCGATCTCTGGCGACTACACGCTGAAAAGCTCGCTCTACCTGCATACCGGCCTTTTATACAATAGCCACGGAAAAACCGGCAAGGCCGGGGGCATGGATCTTCTTTTCAATCCAGCCATGTCGGCCAAAAACTTGTCGTTTGCACGCTGGTCGCTGTTCGGGCAGGTCTCGTATCCGATCACCCCCTTACTTGGCTCCGGACTCTCAGCCATTGTAAACCCCGGCGATGGTTCTTTGTACGCCGGTCCGTCATTCACCTATTCCCTGCAAAACAACCTGGAATTCATGCTCACAGGCCAATTGTTTTTCGGACAATCGGGAAGCGAATTTGGCGACATCGGCCAGCTCATTTTTACCCGGCTGAAATGGAGTTTTTAAGCACAGCTACCTATTTCCCAACAATTTATCTTTCTGCACCAGTGAATATCAACAATATCAACAATTAAAAATGTTAAACTGACTTCCCGGTGCACGCCATATCTGAAAAATAGATTAATTTGCACCAATAAATGAAAAAAGAAGGATGGTTAAACACGATGTTGACGGTGATGATTTTGTTCTGAAGGCTGTTGAAGGCGCAAAAATTGGCTTGTGGCACTGGGATATTGATAAAGAAATAATCAATATCAATGCAACACTGGCAGAAATTATAGGATATACGGTTCATGAACTAAGCCCGATTACCCTGGAAAAATGGATGCAACTCAAACACCCCGATGACGCAACGGTGTCAAAACATTTTTACGAGCAGCTAAAAAAAGGGGAACGTTCCGGTTTTTTGTTTGAACACCGGCTCCGGCATAAAAACGGAAACTGGGTTACTGTCCAAAGCAACGGCAGGGTTACCAAACACAGCCCCGAAGGGAAACCCAGCATCATGGCTGGCACCTTTATCGACATCAGCGAGCTGCACCACTCCCGGAAGCACTTACAGTACCGGTACGAAATTGAGAAGTTGGTAGCCTCTATTTCGTCCGACTTTGTGGGTATCCCGAATCGAAAGCTCAACTTCACCATCCAAAAAACACTGGAAAAAATCGGCAGGTTTGCCTGTATCGACCGGTGTTATGTTTTTTTACTGAAGCAAAACAATACCGTCATGGACAATACCCATGAATGGTGCGCCCCGGGCATTCATCCGGAAATTCAAAACCTTCAGGATTTGCCCACTTCGATTTTTCCGTGGTGGATGAAAAAAATGAACCGGCTGGAACATATCCACATCAGCGATACAGCCATCATGCCCAAAGAAGCGTCGCAAGAACAAGAGACACTTAAGGCACAAGACATTCGATCCTTGCTGGTAGTACCAATTCACTATAAAAAAAACCTGCTTGGCTTCATGGGCTTCGATTCGGTAAGGCGCCATAAAGAATGGCCCGAAGCTGATATCCACCTGCTTGAAACAGTGGGCAACACCATTGCCAACGCGCTGAATGCCAAACGTAACCAGGAAATGCTTGTGAAAGCAAAAGAAGCTGCCGAAGAAAGCAACCGCCTGAAATCGGCCTTCCTCGCCACCATGAACCACGAATTGCGTACGCCACTTCACCACATCCTTGGTTTTAGCGAGTTACTCCGAAGCAACCAGTTTCCGAAGGAACAAACCGGAATTTTTGCCAACAAGATCTATGAAAGTGGCAAAAACCTACTTCAGATCATCGAAGACATTTTAAGTTTAGCCCTGGCAGACCAATCAGAAATTAAAATCCGGAATGAAGTATTTAGCGGCCCCGACCTGTTTATTCAGCACAAATCGTTACTGGAAGAAATCCTGTTCGTTTCAAACAAAGAAAAAGATATTACACTAATATACAACCCGTCAACGGAGTTTCTGTCTAACAGGTTCATCGCCGATAGAAACAAGATCAACCAGGTTATTCTCAACCTGTTTAAAAACGCCATCAAGTTCACCGATACCGGTTCGGTTGAATACGGCATACAGCTTGACAACCCGCAACAACTGACTTTCTATGTAAAAGACAGCGGCATGGGTATTCCCAAAAGTCAGCAAGAGTTGATTTTTGAGTTCTTCCGCCAGGGAGATGACTCGCACACCCGGTTACACAGTGGCATTGGCATTGGGTTATCCATCTCAAAAAAAATTACCGGCATCCTGAAAGGCCAACTGACCGTAGAATCAACGCCGCGAAAAGGCAGCACCTTTCGGTTTTCTGTACCGGTTGAAACGATTACCGATTCGATGCAGGTGCTGCAAACCCGGACAAAAACGATGGCTCCCCCCGATTTATCGGGCCATCGCCTACTCATGATTGATGATGACCCCAGCAGCTTATTCCTGTTGAAAAACCTGCTGCAAGAAACCAAGGCAGATCTGCTTCATCTGGAAAACAGCAAAAATGTGACTTCCTTTTTAACCGAAAATCATCCGGTTGACTTGGTACTGCTTGATTTGAAAATGCCGGATGAGGAAAGTTTGCTAGCGGCGAAACAACTGTCGGGAGCCCCGTATTTTTATCCGGTCATTGCCCTAACGGCCCACTCGCTTTTGGATGAAAAAGAAAAAGCGCTGCACGCCGGCTGCAAAGCCACCCTCAGCAAGCCCCTTGAACCCGGGTTACTGTTTGAGGCGATCACCAGCGCTCTCGCGCGCAAATAACTGATTATCCGGGCAAGACCAGTTCTCCAATAGCCGAACAACAGTCTTTGCTCCCGAACTTAAGCTAGCGGACAACCAGCCTGTGCGCGCAAATACGATCACCAGCGCTGTTTTTCAGAACAATGACGTAAAGCCCCTGCGACAATTCGGTAAGATTGGCATCGGTGGTGGTGAAGGTTTTCAGCAGAGAGCCTTTCAGATCGTAGATTTCGGCCAAAGCAAAGCCTTGCTGATCGATATGCAGAATGCCAGAAGTTGGGTTTGGATACATCACCCCTGGCAGCACCTGCTGCGATTCGTCCCCGGTAAAAATATCGGGTGTAAGCTGATAAAGCGCCGATTGCCGCTGCCCGTTTTCTTCGGCTGTCAGATAATACTGACTCTGGCCAATGAGAGCAAGCCCTTCGTATTGCCACGAATAACTGTTTACGGTGGAAAGCTGCCTGCGGCTGATGGCGCCATCCGAAAAATTAGCGCCCGAAAACCCGCTGATGCCAACCATAAATGGCGACAGCAACGTATAGCCAACCAACAAGAGGGTGTTATTTTCCGGATCATACGCAGCATCGGCCACCAAACCCTGTACGTTGATGCTGCCCGATTTCTGTACCTGATAGGTTCCGGGCGCTTTCGGAACAGGATAGATATTGGTTTTCCCGTCTCCCCAGTTCTTGGTGAATACATACAATTGATTACCAACTGCGACAAAAGCTTCTGCATCGAAATTGGTACTGTATGAAGTTGCCGTAAAATCGGTCTGGTCGGCATACGAAAAGCTGATTGATTGGGCGGTTACCACATCATTTTCCGTCTCCAGATAATCGGACAATTCTACCCGGTAAATTTTTAAATTGGTGCGCGAACCTGAGTTGTTCCCAAAATCGCCGATGTACAGGTAGGTATCATCCGCGCAGATGGCTTCCCAATCCACAATGCTGGCGTTGGCCACGGTTACTTTTCGCAGTACGTTTCCGGTGGCGCTGTCAATTTCATACAAAGCGGCTTCTCCGCCCGAATCATTGTGTGTGACGATCCTCTGATCCAGGTACAACAAGCCCGATGTTTCGTTTACCGTTCCCGAAAGCGCTGTAACCAACGACAACTGCTGTCCTGTTGCCAAAAAAGGAGCAACACTGATCAACAGGAAAAAGACAATCTGCTTCATAAGCCAAGGTGTTATACGTATATCGAAAAATAGCTATTGGTTTCCTAAAGTTACGGCTTATTCTTTTACCGAATTCATTCGGTTTTGAGGTGGCTACCCCCACTTCAGAAGTACCCCCTCCCACTTCAAAACCGATTCGTTGACTTTCAAAGACGACTGAATTCGGTAAAAAGATGAATGAAGTTAAAAAAAGACGACTACGATCGTAAAAAAGAGAACCGAGTTCGGTAAAAAGAGGAATTAATTCGGTAAAAAGAGAACTGCAGTCACAAAAAAACGACTCCGGTCATCTTTTTATCCCTTGAATTCGGTAAAAAGATGACCGGAGTTATTATGGATGTGGTAGCTGAAGTATTACTGAAGGTGTTCGGTGTATTACTTCTTAGGCAGGACGTCGATGTTGAGGGCGCCGGTAATTTTCCCGATATTTTCCGGGTCAATCAGCCCGCGGATGCTGATCAGGGCATTATCGTCGCCGCCCACCACCAGCAACAGTTCCGAAAATTTGCCTTTCCCGGCGCTGCGCCCGTAAAAACGGACCACTTCATTTTTTTCGGTAACTTCCATCAACACCTCATAGTCGTGGTTTTTGAAAAAGCCGTCGGCCTCCAGTTCCTTGTAAAAGTCGAGCGAGCGGTTCAGCTCATCATTTTCCACCGCCAGAATGCGGATACCTTCCAATCCCGAAAGAAAATCCGATTCGGGAGAAACACTGTCCATTTTGCTGGCGAAACTGAGCAAGGCACCACTGATGTTTACCGTAGTCAGCCCATCGCGGTTGGCATATTTCTCGAAAAGCCTGTCAACCGGGCTTTTCTGGGCCATCCCAACCAGAGGGAGCAGCATCACCAACACGAAGATCAGCTTCACAACAAAGGCACCGGTTACACGGGCAACCGTCATTTCGGGTTTATTTTGCCCCGTACAGCTTTGGTTTTTCTTTTGAACAATTCTTGTTTTCATGGCTATTCATTTTTAAGTTTTTCATTCATCCGATCGAGGTTTTCAATTTGCTGAAATCCCTTGTTTACAAGGCCAAACCCGGTACTCATCGGCGCGGTAGCCTCGTTCAGTTTCCTTACAGGTTGCAGGTGTGCCAATCCCTTCTGGTATTTGCCGGCTACATATTGAAGGGTAAGGGTCGCTTCGGCATAGGCCTGTTCAGGGTCCGAATACGTATCTTTCCAGCCAGGTTTGTCGTCGTTATAGTTGATTACCAGCAGCGCAACAAGCAGGATAGCGGCGATACCACTCACCGTTTGCCACAACCGGCGGTATGTTGTCTTTTCGCGATGTTCGGTTTCCAGGATGTAGTCCATCAGCGCTTCTTCCAGCAATGGATCTTCCCGGGTAGAAAGCTCACCCAAACCGGTAAACAAGTCCCGGTAAGGAATCAGTTCGGCCGCCACGTCATCGCCGCTGAAATAGTCGTGGAGCAATTTTTCGTCCTCCAGGCTGCTTTCGCCGTCAACGTATTTCTGCAGTTTGTATTTGATGATTTCCAGTTCCATATTGCTGATGTTTTATCAATTCGTCCCTCACTTTTTTCCGTGCCCGCGATAAAGTCACCCGGATTGCATTCACGTTCAGGTCGGTCACCCGGGCAATTTCTTCGTATTCGTACTGCTCAACATCGCGCAGGTGCATCACCGTGCGCTGCATATCGGGCAGCTGACCAATCAGTTTCCGAATCAGAACAGCTGTTTCAGACAGCTCAATTTCCTGTTGCAGGTTGCTTTGCTCATCGCGATGCAGGTTCAGCTTTTCATCGTCCATCGCGATGGTGTGCTTCCCGCGAAACAGATCGAGACAACGGTTGCGGGTCATGCGCATGGCAAAAGCCTCCATATTATCGACCTGCCCAAGCGAATCGCGTTTTTGCCAAAGCTTGAGGAACACATCCTGGATAATGTCCCGGGCTTCGTCCTCATCCTTAGTCAGCTGGGCCGCAAAACGCAGCAGCTTGTTGCTGAGGGGCAAAATTGTCGTTTTAAATTCGCTGGCTAACATCCGTTTATCGCTGTTTCCGTTCGTTTTCAAAGGTAAGACGGGCAGCCCGGAGTTTCATTACAAGAAAGGGGAAAGTTTTTTAGGAAGTCGCGCCAACCACTCCGAAGACGGATAAAGATTTAGAAAAGCGCCACTGCCTTCCTGAAAGCTAAACTTCGATGGATTTGTCGCGGAAGATTTTTTTGAAGACCATCACGGCCACACCTTTCAACCCGGAATGTTCGCCCATATCCGAAATTTCAATACGGACACTTTCGGAAGTACTTTCCAGGCAATACTTGTTTAGCGCCTGCCGCACCGGAATGAGGATGAATTGTCCGGCTTGGGTGAGCGGGCCGTTCAGCACAATCAGCTCGGGATTGTACAGTTGAATGAGGATGGAGATTCCCCAGGCCAGGTTGGTGCTGAGGGTGGTGAGCAGTGAGATGGACAGCTCGTCTCCCTTTTTGGCGCAGTTGATAATGTCGACCGGGGTGAGCTCCTGCGGACGTTCCCCGAACTGACTGGTCAGCTGCGAGATGGTGCCGCGGGCAATTTCCTCCCGGGCCATATCCAGCAAGTGCTGTGCCCCGGCAATGGTTTGCAGACAGCCCCGTTTACCACACTCGCACAACTTGCCGTTTTCCATAATGCGGATGTGGCTCAGTTCGCCCGCACAACCCGTTGCGCCGCTGTAAATGTCGCCGTTCAGGACCATGCCCAGCCCAAGCCCCCAGTTCCAGTTAATGACCAGCGTATTGTTCGTGTTCCGGGCCTTCCCGAATATAAGTTCACCCAAGCCCTGCATCCGCGCATCGTTTTCGATGTAGGTGCGGATGCCAAACCGTTTGGTCAGACGGGCAGCAATATTTCTATCCTCGGTTCTTTTTATGGTTCGGTTGATCCCGTTTTCCGAATCCACCAATCCGGGCATGCTTATACCGACCGCAGTTATTTTAATGTCGGGAAGTCCCGTTTCTGTCAATAACTGATCAACGATTTTCTCCAGTTTTTCTTCCAGCAGGGGATCATCAATGCTGGTATCGAAACCCCGCACCGGCGATACCTCCTCGTTCATCGTGTTAAAAATGACGGCTTTGCCCCGGTATTGGCCCAGCTCCACGGCCAGGATAAAAAAGGCGTCGGCGGCCAGACTGTATATGATGGGCTTGCGTCCGCCCTGCGAGTTGCCGGAACCGAGGGCAACGGCCACCTTCTTCGCTATGAGATCTTCCAGGATGGAACGCACCGTAGGCAGGCTGACATTGATTTTTTTGCTCAGCTCCGAAGCCGACTGCAATTTCCGCTTGTACAACAGGCGGATGATCTGCATCCGTAGTTTGTACCGCTTCAGCTCGCTGATAGCCATCTTTTGGGTTTCTTCTTTCTTATGGAGGATCATGTACCGGTTGATTTTGGGTAAGTGAAAATACTAAATTTTCAACAAACGCCTGCCTACCATTTCAAAAGAAGGTCAAAATCCAATAACCAAACGCTATCAACTGGTTACCATCATACAAAAAAAGCCCCATCCAACAGATGAGGCCATTTCATTCATAGAAAAATATCTTATCCCAAAAAAGAGATCAGCACACCGGCAGCAACGGCAGAGCCAATTACCCCGGAAATATTACTGGCCATGCAATACTGAAGTACATGGTTTTTAGGATCGTATTTGATAGCAATTTCATTGGCTACCCGCGATGCC
The DNA here is from genome assembly GCF_025907915.1 of Gaoshiqia sediminis. Taxonomy (GTDB): domain Bacteria; phylum Bacteroidota; class Bacteroidia; order Bacteroidales; family Prolixibacteraceae; genus Gaoshiqia; species Gaoshiqia sediminis. Next base: position 18,716 of record NZ_JAPAAF010000033.1, on the reverse strand, counting down.
ATAGGAACCGCACTTAAACCGGTTGCCCCAATCAACGGATTGATTTTCTTTTTGGCAATCATGTTATACACCTTCACAGCAACAATACCTCCTGCAATGGAAATTGCAAAAGCAATGAAACCGCCTACAATAATCATGATCGTCTTCACATCCAGAAAAACCTCCGCGGTCATGGTAGCCCCAACCGCCAACCCCAGGAAAATGGTGGCCGTATTCATGATGGAACCGGTAGCTGCATCAGACAAGCGTGCCACGGTAACGCCAACTTCTTTGATCAGGTTACCAAACAGCAACATGCCCAAAAGAGGCACCGATGAAGGAACAAATATGGAAATAACGATACCCAACACGATGGGGAAAGCAATTTTCACCGCTTTCAGGTTTTTAATCGTGTATTTGGGCGGATATAACTTATCCATCTCCTTCATGTTGATGCGTAGTTCTTTTTCGGAACAGGTCAACCGGGTAACCAAAGGAACAATTACCGGCACCAGCGCCATGTACGAATAGGCAGCAATCGCAATTGGCCCCAACAAGTGCGGCGCCAGCTTGATGGTGGTGTAAATGGCTGTTGGGCCATCGGCACCTCCAATAATACCGAGCGAAGCCGCTTCACCCGGGGTAAATCCCATCAGGATCGCTGACACCAGCACGGTAAAAATGCCGATTTGGGCAGCTGCCCCAAAAAAGGCCAGGCGAAGATTACGCAACATCGGTCCAAAATCGGTTAAAGCACCTACCCCCATAAAGATGATGGGTGGCAAAAATCCGGTTTTGATCAGCGAGTAGTAAACAAAGTTCATGATTCCATATTCATGGGCAATCTCAAACAAGTTCATGTAGTGATGCTCATCAATCTGGACAAGTTCAGCGGGGACAACGCCCATTCCACCTCCAGGCAAATTGGCCAGCACCAGGCCAAACGCAATCGGGACCAACAACAGAGGCTCGTACTTTTTCCGGATTCCCAGATACAGCAACAAACCACCGATTGCCAACATCAAAAGCGTTCCCGGGCCATCAATGATCGCTTGGATAGCGGTCATTTTATATAACGTTTCTATAATAGACATGAATGCAATTTTGGGTTACTGGATTCTCACCAACACATCATCTTCTTCCACTTCTGTACCACTGGTAAACAAAATTTCGACCACCTTGCCCGACAAGTCCGACTTGATGGCATTGTAGGTTTTCATGGCTTCAACATAGCCAATCAGGTCACCTTCTTTGATTTGATCACCCACTTTCAACGGAGTTTCGGAGCTTTCTTTGGTGAGGTAAAACTTACCTTCGAGCGGCGCAACAATCTCTTTGGACGACCCGTTGGTTGATGGGGCCGGAGCCTCCACGGATGCCGGAACCGGGGCCGCAGCTGCGGCTGGTTCGGCGCCATTGCTTTCACCGTAAGAAACCGAAACTTTGAATTTCTCACCATCTACATCAATAAACATGGTTGAGGGCGCAAAATTTCCGTTCGGAGCAGCCGAAACGACTTCAACAGCCTTTTTAGTTCCTTCGAGCAAACCACCGCCTTCTTCGCGGCGTTTGGCCAAATCTTCTTCAAAAGCTTTCTTGGCTTCGCCCGATTTGTACAAACGATATTGCTGCGGGTGCATGGCCAACTCGAAAAGCTCTTCGTCGTCAGGACCATATGCCCACCCTTTCTCGTCCATCTCTTTGCGGAAGGTATCTAAAGCATCCGGATACAAGGTTTGCGGATTGGCCGTAAATTCTTCTTTCCCGTGTTCTTTGGCCAGGGCTTTCAGTTCGGGAGACAGTTCGCCCGGCAATTTACCGCCTTTGCCCATCAGCATGTCCCAAATGTTATCAGCAATCATGCTCCAACGTTCTTTGCCTTTTTCAAGCTGCATCACATTCATCAGCGCCAAGTTTTTCACGTACTGGCTGTAAGGAGTCACCAAGGGAGGATAGCCCACCAGTGGCCAAATATATTCCACTTCGTTGAACAGTTTCACCAGCAGATCATCCTGCGTGAGTGTTGGTTGGTTATTTTTCACCTTCCATTTGTTCAGGCTGTCGAGGTTGCTTTCCAGGTCGGCCATCAGCGAGCCCATCATACCGCCGGGAAGCCCGGGGCCGATCAACAGCGAATTCATATAGCGGTTTTTCGGGTCGATGTAGTAACCGAGGAAATCGTCGATAAAACTTTGCGTCAGGCTGCGTACTTTCATGTAAGCATCCATATTGATTTCGGGCACATCAAAACCAGCATCTTTCAGCATGGCCTGAACAGCAAGCAAGTCAACATGGCCCGTTCCCCACGAAAGCGGCTCCATAGCCACATCAATATACTCAACGCCTGCACGGCATACTTCCAGGATGGAAGCCATCGCAAAACCGGGACCTGAGTGTGAGTGATACTGCAGAGGAATTTCGGGGTGCAACTTTTTAATGCCTGCCACAATCTTTCCAAGCCACGCAGGACGACCGATCCCGGCCATATCTTTCAGGCAGATTTCGTCGGCCCCGCCTTTAATGAGCGTATCGGCCAGCTTCACATACGATTCAACCGTATGTACCTTGGAATACGTCAAACTCAAAGCAGCTTGGGCAATCATACCAGCCTCCTTGGCATATTTAATCGAATCCAGAATGTTACGGGGATCATTCAACCCGCAAAACGGGCGGGTGATGTCGGTTCCCTGAGCCTTTTTTACTTTGTACATCAACCGGCGGACATCAGCCGGAACGGGACTCATGCGCAAGCCATTCAGGGAGCGATCGAGCATATGGGTTTGAATGCCGGCTTCATGGAACGGTTTGGTCCACTGGCGGACAGCATTATTGGGATTTTCGCCAAAAAGCAGGTTGATTTGCTCAAAACCTCCCCCGTTGGTTTCCACACGCGAAAAACATCCCATCTCAATAATATGGGGGGCAACTTTTACCAATTGGTCAACGCGCGGCAGATATTTACCAGACGACTGCCACATGTCGCGATAGAGCAATGAAAATTTAATCTTTCTCTTTTCCATAAGGTTATCCTTAATTATATTGATTCTTGATTTATTGGGTTAATTCTCTTTTGATCAAAGTTTCTCAATTTTAGACACATGCCCTTTCCCTCCGGTGACCGTTTTTACGGCAGATACGATGGCCGCCATCTTCTTGGGGTTAATGCCGCCCGACTTCACTGTTGCTGGCTGTACCTTTTGTGTCACAACCTCCGGAATATATTTATTGACAAACCGGATTATCAGATTCCCCAGTAATACCACCAGGGCAAGAATAACAAAAACAGTTATCATTCCCACACCCATCATTTCGAAAGCAATTCCTAATTCATTCATTTCATTCCGTATTTATAGTTTTCATGAAGCTACCCCAAAACGACTTGCCATATAATCACCACTACGATAAAAAGAAAAACTGCCGTTTTCGTCCGTTCGCCGAACACCGAAATGTTGAATTTACCGGGTTTTGGGGTCTTACAATGTAAGCAAATATTAAAATAGAAACAGGCCGATGAAATTACAAAAAAATACAATTATCAAAAAATTAACATTAAATTTTACATTTCGATAGTTATCGATGCGTTTATCTTACATTTTCTTCCGAACATGCTTTACAAACTATTGGGCATTTCGCTTTTGTCATTTTTTTTCATTAACTGAGTGCTCCAAAATTCAAGTTGCCTTCACCCCAAAAATAGGGCTGACAGAATACAAAAAACAGTCACTTAAACTTTTCCGGGTTCCGTTTAATCTTTATTTTTAGTCTGAAAAATATCTCACGAACAATCTCAACCAATTTTAAATCAACTAACATGAAAAAACAGCTCTCAAAAGGCATCTCCAGAAGACAATTTCTGAACACCGCAGCCATCGGGCTTGCCGGATTAACAGTACTTCCCTCGCTTACCGCATGTCAAAAAACTGTCGCTCCCGACCACATCAATTTAGGCTTTATCGGCATGGGGCGTCAGTCGATGTTCTTGCTGAATGGCTTTATTCAAATCCCGGGTGTCCGTGTTATTGCCGGATGCGATGTGTATGGACGCAAGCGTCAACGTTTTGAAAATCGAGTGAATGAATTCTATCAAAAAAATAACGTTCAGGTGGACGTAAAAACGTACGAAAAATATGAAGAGCTGATCGCACGCGAAGACATTGATGCCGTAGTAATTGCCGTACCCGATCATGCCCATGCCATGATTGCTATCGCCGCGTGTAAGGCGGGTAAAGACGTTTACCTGGAAAAACCGATGACCTTCACGATTTTTGAAGGGCAGCAACTTAAAAAAGTAGTTCGCGAAACCAACCGAATTTTAGGAATTGGCAGCCAGCAACGTTCGGATCCCAACTTCCAGCATGCCGTAAAAATGGTACAAACCGGCCAACTGGGCGCCATCGAGAAAGTTTATGCCTACGTAGGAGCTCCACCAACGCCTTATAACTTGCCGGAAGAACAGCTACCTGAAGATCTGAACTGGGATCTCTGGTTAGGGCCATTGCCCGAAACTATTCACTTCAACAACGAACTTAACCCGCCAATTTCGCTGGATCCGGAAGAACACGAAAAAATATGGGGCGCCTGGCGCTGGTACAAGGAAATGGGAGGCGGTTTCACCACCGACTGGGGCGCACACATGTTCGACATTGCGCAATGGGGCTTGGGCATGGATGGAAGTGGCCCCGTTGAAATTTCACCGCTTGGCGAAAATTCAGAATTCATTTCATACACCTATGCCAACGGAGTGGTCATGACCTCAGAACCTTTTGATGAAGGACTGACCAAAGGGGTAAAATTTATTGGCGATAAGGGATGGATTGAAGTGTCGCGTGGCCACTATAAAGCATCAGACGATGCATTGCTGCCGCCGCCCGGCAAAGATACTGACGAAAGTGTTCCTTACGAAACCAAAATCCCGCACCAGATAGACTTTATCGAAGCAGTACGCAAACGGGTTGATCCGATTGTTCCGGTTGAAATCGGTCATAGTTCCTGCACGGTTTGTACTTTAGGAAACATCGCCGTTGATTTGGGGCGCACCATTAAATGGAACCCAGCTACCGAAACGTTCGCGGACGACGAAGATGGCGCTGCAACCGCTAAGCTTCATTACCATTATCGCGAGGGTTGGAAATTGATGTAAACCGCCCAGACTCTCTTCCTGAGAACACAGAAACATCATCCAACCGAATGTGCTGAAATACGCGAAAAGCTGTTTTCTTTTGAAGGCAGTTTTTTGTTTTTGTCATACTTTGTATTGTTTAGCATGAAGTTAGTTGAAACAGAAAAACGGTTGTCGGTGTAAACAGAAGAAAACCAATCAGGAAAGGAGTAAATTATGCCAGAAAGCGTTTACAAAATTATTGAACTGGTAGGAACCAGTAATGAATCATGGGAAAAAGCAGCAGCCAATGCCATCTCCAAAGCATCCGAAACCTTGCGCGATCTTCGCGTTGCCGAAGTTACGGCGATGGATTTGCACATTAAAGATGGTAAAATTGAAAGCTACCGAACAAAAGTGAAAGTATCCTTCAAATTTGAAGGACACCATTAACCGCAAAAATGCCATGACGTTTAGCTGTTTTCAACAGTCGGGAAGAAATTAACATGCAAAAAGCCGTTCGCTGAAATCAGGAACGGCTTTTTGCATATCGTTTATAAAAATCAAGCTTCTGCAGTTGGCCCACCAAAGCTCATCGGCGGCATCATCGGGTCGTGCCCGCCACCGGAAACCTTTATGGGTCCGTGCATCTTTTCAAACTTCTTCACATTGTCCTCCAGTGCCATTAACAGGCGTTTGGCATGTTCGGGAGTCAGAATAATCCTTGATTTGACATTGGCCTTGGGAATTCCCGGCATAATACGAACAAAGTCAAGGACAAACTCGGAACTGGAGTGGGTGATAATAGCCAGGTTCGAATAGATCCCCTGAGCAACTTCTTCACTCAGCTCGATGTTCAGCTGATTTTTATTCTTGTTATCTTCCATAATTAATCTTCGTGGTTTGCATGTTCCGTTTCCTTCACATCTACCAGACGATCATACTCTTCGCGCGAACCTACCACCAGGTTTTTGTATTCCTTCAGACCTGTACCGGCAGGAATCAGGTGACCGCATATCACGTTCTCCTTCAGTCCGTCCAGGTAGTCAACCTTACCCTGAATGGCAGCTTCGTTCAACACTTTGGTAGTTTCCTGGAAGGATGCAGCCGACAGCCAGCTCCGGGTTTGCAATGCAGCCCGGGTGATCCCTTGCAGGATTTGGCTCGATGTTGCAGGAATAGCCTCGCGGGCTTCCACCAGTTTCTTGTCACGACGACGCAGCACGGAATTTTCATCCCGCAAACGACGAGCTGTGATAATCATACCGGCGCGCAACTCCGAATCACCTGGTTCAACAACCACTTTTTTGTTATAAATCCAGTCATTCTCGTGCAGGAACTCGTTTTTGTCAACCACTTGTTTTTCGAGGAAGCGGGTATCACCCGGGTCATCAATCTCAACTTTACGCATCATCTGGCGAATAATCACCTCGAAATGCTTATCGTTGATTTTTACCCCCTGCATCCGGTAAACATCCTGAACTTCGTTCAAAATATATTCCTGAACGGCAGTAGGGCCTTTGATGGCCAGAATATCAGAAGGCGTAGTGGCGCCATCAGAAAGCGGCGTACCGGCCTTGATATAGTCGTTTTCCTGCACCAGGATTTGTTTCGACAGCGGAACCAGGTATTTCTTCACATCGCCACCTTTGGAGGTAACAATGATTTCGCGGTTACCACGTTTGATTTTGCCCAGCGAAATTTCACCGTCGATTTCGGCAACAACGGCCGGGTTTGACGGGTTCCTGGCTTCGAACAATTCGGTAACACGGGGAAGACCACCGGTGATGTCACCTGCTTTACCAGAGGCGCGCGGGATTTTCACCAATACCTGACCAGCTTTCACAAACTCAGCTTCATCCACTGAAATGTGACCACCTACCGGCAAGTTGTACGACCGGATCACCTCACCTTTCTCATCGATAATGCGGAGCGATGGGTTTTTGGTCTTATCACGGGTTTCGATGATTACCTTCTCCTTGTAACCGGTTTGTTCATCCGATTCTTCGCGGAAAGTAATCCCGTCAATCAGGTTTTCAAATGAAATTTTACCATCATATTCAGTGATGATTACACCGTTATAAGGGTCCCATTCACAAATCTTTTGTCCTTTAGATACCTCTTGTCCATTTTCAATGTACAATTTGGAACCGTAAGGAATGGTATGCGTGGATAATGGAATCCGGGTATTTTTATCGATAATACGCAATTCAGCCAAACGACCAACAACAACGGAAATTTTCTTTCCTGTTTCGTCAACCGAGTCAACCACGCGCAATTCTTCAATTTCAGCGATACCATCGTAACGCGACTCAACCATGGATTGAGAAGAAATGTTACCGGCGATACCACCCACGTGGAACGTACGCAGAGTCAACTGCGTACCAGGTTCACCGATTGACTGGGCGGCAATAACACCTACGGCTTCACCACGACGTGAAAGGTTGGCCGTAGCCAAGTTGCGTCCGTAACATTTGCTGCAAACGCCAATCTTGGCTTCACAGGTCAGCACCGAACGGATTTCAACACTTTCGATGGGCGAATCGTCGATTTTTTTCGCAATTTCTTCTGTAATAACCTCACCTGAGCGAATAATTAATTCGCCGGTAAGCGGGTGGAAAATATCGTGTACAGTGGTACGTCCAATAATACGTTCGACCAAAGAAGCCACAACTTCTTCGTTGTTCTTGATAGCCATAGCCACCAAGCCACGCAACGTTCCGCAGTCTTCGTCCGAGATGATCACATCTTGCGCCACATCCACCAAACGACGAGTCAAATAACCGGCGTCGGCAGTCTTCAGCGCGGTATCGGCCAAACCTTTACGGGCACCGTGGGTAGAGATAAAGTATTCCAACACGGACAAGCCTTCTTTGAAATTTGCCAAAATCGGGTTTTCGATAATTTGCGAACCGGTAGAACCAGATTTTTGCGGTTTTGCCATCAATCCCCTCATCCCGCAAAGCTGACGAATCTGCTCTTTCGAACCACGGGCCCCGGAGTCAAGCATCATATATACTGAGTTGAATCCTTGCCGGTCGGTACTGATGGTCTTCATCACAGAATTGGTCAGCTTGGCGTTGGCATGTGTCCAGATATCGATCACCTGGTTGTAACGTTCGTTGTTGGTAATGAAACCCATGTTATAGTTGTTCATCACTTCTTCAACTTCGGCATAACCGGCATCTACAATTTCTTTTTTATCAACCGGAACGATCACATCGCTCAAGTTAAACGACAAACCACCACGATACGCCATTTTGTAACCAAGATCCTTGATGTCGTCCAGGAATCGCACCGTTGAGGCATTACCAACCGTTTTGAAAATATCGGAGATAATATTACGCAACGACTTCTTAGTCAGCAGTTCGTTGATATAACCGGCTTTGCGCGGAACCACCTGATTAAACAGGATGCGGCCAACAGTCGTTTCAATAATATGCTTAAAGAACTCACCGTTATCGTCCACGTCCTCCACTTTCACCTTTATGATGGCGTGCATTTCAAGCCGACCTTCATTATAAGCAATAATTACCTCTTCGGGTGAATAGAAAGTCATGCCTTCGCCTCTGGCGCCAGCGCGATGTTTGGTCATGTAGTACAGACCAAGAACCATGTCCTGGGAAGGAACGGTAATTGGCGCACCATTAGCCGGGTTCAACAAGTTTTGCGAAGCCAGCATCAATAACTGTGCTTCCAAAATAGCAGCATTGCCGAGCGGTACGTGAACAGCCATCTGGTCACCGTCGAAGTCGGCGTTGAAACCGGTACAAACAAGCGGGTGCAACTGGATGGCCTTTCCTTCGATCAAAACCGGCTGGAAAGCCTGAATTGACAAACGGTGCAGTGTCGGTGCACGGTTCAGCATCACGGGGTGACCTTTCAATACATTTTCAAGGATATCCCAAACCACCGGATCTTTTCGGTCAACAATCTTTTTGGCCGATTTTACCGTTTTTACAATGCCGCGTTCAATCAGTTTACGGATGATGAATGGCTTGTAAAGTTCTGCAGCCATATCTTTCGGAAGACCACACTCATGTAATTTCAGGGTTGGGCCAACCACAATAACAGAACGGGCAGAATAGTCAACACGTTTACCCAACAAGTTCTGACGAAAACGACCTTGTTTCCCTTTCAAACTGTCAGACAGAGATTTCAGGGCACGATTGTTTTCGGTTTTTACCGCGTTGGATTTACGCGAGTTATCAAATAATGAATCGACAGCCTCCTGGAGCATCCGTTTTTCGTTACGCAGGATTACTTCAGGCGCTTTGATTTCAATCAATCTTTTCAGACGGTTGTTGCGGATAATTACGCGACGGTACAGGTCATTTAAGTCCGAAGTCGCGAAACGTCCGCCATCCAACGGCACCAGCGGGCGCAAATCGGGCGGGATAACCGGAACAACTTTTACAATCATCCACTCGGGACGGTTGATATTTTTGCTGGCCCGGAAAGCTTCCACCACGTTCAGCCTCTTCAGCGCTTCGCTTTTACGTTGCTGCGAGGTTTCGGTACCTGCCTTGTGGCGAAGATCGTAGGAAAGTTCATCCAATTCGATCCGTTCCAGTAACATGTACAGCGCTTCGGCACCCATTTTGGCGATGAACTTGTTGGGATCATCGTCGTCCAGGTATTGATTTTCTTTCGGAAGGGTATCCAAAATATCCAGGTATTCTTCCTCGGTCAGGAAGTCCAGGTTTTTCACCCCGTCCTGCGCTTTAACGCCAGCCTGGATCACCACATACCTTTCGTAATAAATGATGGTATCCAATTTTTTGGTCGGCAAACCCAGCAGGTAGCCAATTTTATTGGGCAATGATTTGAAGTACCAGATGTGTGCCACCGGAACTACCAGGGAAATATGTCCCATGCGTTCGCGGCGTACCTTTTTCTCAGTCACTTCCACCCCGCAGCGGTCACAAACAATCCCTTTATAGCGGATGCGTTTGTATTTTCCGCAATGGCACTCATAGTCTTTTACTGGCCCAAAGATCCGTTCACAGAACAAACCATCGCGTTCGGGTTTGTAGGTTCTGTAGTTGATCGTTTCAGGCTTCAACACTTCACCATGTGAGCGTTCGAGGACTTCTTCGGGAGAAGCAAGACTAATCGCTATCTTGGAAAAACTGCTTTTTACTTTATTATCTTTTCTGAAAGCCATATATCGATGTCTATTATATCAATTAATAAGAGGAACGCTGTTCCGTTGTCATTAGTCCAAAGTCACACTCAAGCCCAGGCCACGCAATTCGTGGAGCAATACATTGAGCGACTCGGGAATTCCGGGCTGCGGCATTGGCTCACCTTTCACGATGGCTTCGTAAGCTTTGGCACGGCCAAGTACATCATCAGACTTAACAGTCAGGATTTCCTGCAGTATATGGGAAGCGCCGAATGCTTCGAGCGCCCAAACTTCCATCTCACCGAAACGCTGACCACCAAACTGGGCTTTACCACCCAAGGGTTGCTGCGTAATCAACGAGTATGGTCCGATTGAACGGGCGTGCATCTTGTCTTCAACCATGTGTCCCAGTTTCAACATGTAGATGATACCCACAGTTGCAGGCTGGTCGAAAGGTTGACCGGTCTCACCGTCATGCAGGATCGTTTTACCAAAGGCAGGTACACCGGCCTTATCGGTATAGGCAGTAACTTCTTCCAGCCTGGCACCATCGAAGATAGGCGTGGCAAACTTCAACCCAAGTTCTTTACCGGCCCATCCAAGAACAGTTTCATAAATCTGTCCCAAGTTCATCCTCGAAGGTACACCAAGCGGGTTCAATACGATATCAACCGGGGTTCCGTCGGCCAGGAAGGGCATGTCTTCATCACGCACAATACGCGATACAATACCTTTGTTACCGTGGCGACCGGCCATTTTATCCCCAATTTGCAGCTTACGTTTTTTAGCCACATAAACTTTTGCCAATTGGATAATACCTGCGGGAAGTTCGTCCCCGATCGTTACATTGTAACGCTTGCGACGAGCAACAGCTTCGTGCTCTTTGTATTTCTGAATATAATTCAGGATCAATTGATAAATCAGGTCATTTTTATCTTTGTCTGTTGTCCATTTTCCAGGATTAACAGTCAAATAATCAATTTCCTGCAGTTGCTTTAAGGTAAATTTCACCCCTTTGGCAATCACATCGCCACCGTAGTAATCTTTTACTCCCTGGCTGGTTTTTCCGTTCACCAGGTTGAAAAGCTTATCTTCCAGCTTGGCGCGCAAAGCACTTACCTGACGATCAAATTCTTCGTCAATCTGATCAAGCAGCGGTTTGGTGGCCATCTTACCTTTTTTGTCCTTCACTACGCGCGAGAACAGTTTTTTGTCGATAACAACACCGTTTAGCGAAGGCGAAGCTTTCAAGGAAGCATCTTTCACATCGCCGGCTTTGTCGCCAAAGATGGCACGTAACAGTTTTTCTTCGGGTGAAGGATCGGATTCACCTTTCGGCGTAATTTTACCGATCAGGATATCGCCAGGTTTAACCACAGCACCAATCCGGATCAATCCGTTTTCATCCAGATTCCGGGTGGCTTCCTCGCTAACGTTAGGAATGTCAGAGGTAAATTCTTCCACCCCGCGTTTGGTATCACGAACTTCCAGCGCATATTCGTCAACATGAATAGACGTGAAAACATCTTCACGCACGACACGTTCTGAAATTACGATGGCATCCTCGTAGTTGTATCCCTGCCAAGGCATGAAAGCAACACGCAGGTTACGGCCCAGCGCCAGTTCGCCGCCTTGGGTGGCGTAACCTTCGGTGAGCACCTGACCTTTGGTTACCCGTTGTCCTTTCGAAACAATCGGTTTGAGGTCGATTACAGTACCTTGGTTGGTTTTCTGGAATTTCGGCAATTTATAACTTTTCAGCTCCGGATCGAAGCTGACGTATTTTTCATCATCGGTCATATCGTAACGAACGATGATTTCATCGGCATCGACATACTCAATGACGCCTTCGCCTTCAGCTGCAACCATCACGCGTGAATCGCGGGCAGCGCTGCCTTCCAGGCCTGTACCCACAATCGGGGCCTCAGGCCGAAGCAACGGAACTGCCTGGCGCATCATGTTCGATCCCATCAAGGCGCGGTTCGCATCATCGTGTTCCAGGAAGGTAATCAACGATGCAGCCACCGAGGCAATTTGGTTCGGGCCAACGTCCATCAGCTGAACTTCCTCTTTGTCAACAACCGGATAGTCGCCCTCCAAACGTGATTTTACACGCTGATTCACGAAAAAGCCATTATCATCGATCGGTGCATTGGCCTGTGCAATCACTTTCCCTTCTTCTTCTTCGGCTGTCAGATAAACAACTCCGTTTTCAGAGAGGTCAACCTGACCGTCGGTCACTTTCCGGTATGGCGTGGCAATGAACCCCAGGTCGGTTACCTTAGCAAAAACGCAAAGCGAAGAAATCAAACCAATGTTTGGCCCTTCCGGGGTTTCAATCGGACATAAACGTCCATAGTGTGTGTAGTGAACGTCGCGCACCTCGAAACCGGCACGCTCGCGCGACAGACCTCCTGGCCCCAATGCGGACATACGACGTTTATGCGTCATTTCGGCCAGCGGGTTGGTTTGGTCCATAAACTGCGACAAGGCATTCGTGCCAAAGAAAGAATTGATAACCGACGACAGTGTCTTCGAGTTGATCAGATCGATTGGAGTAAAGACTTCATTGTCGCGGACATTCATGCGTTCACGAATCGTACGGGCCATACGGGCCAGACCGACACCAAACTGGTTGTACATCTGTTCGCCAACTGTGCGCACACGACGGTTACTCAAGTGGTCGATGTCATCAACATCGGTTTTTGAGTTCACCAGTTTGATCAAATATTTGATGATTTCAATAATATCTTCTTTGGTCAGAACCTGGGTACCCATGTCAATATCCAGGCCTAGCTTTTTGTTGATACGGTAACGTCCAACCTCACCAAGGTCATAACGCTTTTCAGAGAAGAATAATTTATCGATCACATCGCGGGCAGTAGCCTCATCGGGCGGTTCTGCATTCCGCAACTGACGATAAATGTGAAGCACCGCTTCTTTTTCCGAGTTACACGGGTCTTTTTGAAGGGTGTTATATATAATGGCGAAATCCTGAAGATTGTGATCTTCCTTGTGCAACAAGATCGTTTTTGTACCCGAGTCAACGATTTCATCAATATGCTCGTTTTCGATCACCGTTTCGCGGTCGATCAAAACTTCGTTACGTTCGATGGAAACCACTTCGCCGGTATCTTCATCCACAAAGTCTTCAACCCATGTTTTCAAGACACGGGCAGCCAACTTGCGTCCGACTACTTTTTTCAATCCAGCTTTTGAAACTTTGATTTCATCGGCAAGACCGAAAATTTCAAGGATATCTTTATCACTTTCATAACCAATAGACCGTAACAAGGTAGTTACGGGTAATTTCTTTTTACGGTCGATATACGCAAACATGACACTGTTGATGTCTGTGGCGAACTCTATCCATGATCCTTTGAACGGGATGATACGTGCGGAATAAAGTTTGGTGCCGTTTGCGTGAACACTTTGACCGAAGAAAACCCCAGGAGAACGGTGCAGCTGAGAAACTACAACGCGTTCTGCCCCATTAATGACAAAAGTTCCTTTCTCTGTCATATACGGAACAGTTCCCAGATATACATCCTGAACAACAGTATCGAAATCTTCGTGCTCAGGGTCAGTACAATACAGCTTAAGTTTTGCCTTCACCGGAACACTGAAAGTCAATCCTCGTTCGATACATTCTTCGATGGCGTAACGAGGGGGATCAACCTGATAATCGATAAATTCAAGTACGAAATTATTTCTAGTATCTGTGATCGGGAAGTTTTCTTCAAAGACTTTGAATAAACCTTCATTTTTCCGGTTTTCGGGCGTGGTAGCCAACTGAAAAAATTCCTTGAAAGATTTAATCTGAACTTCGAGGAAATCGGGATAATCAAATACTGTTTTTGTAGAAGAGAAACTAATCCTCTGGTTTTCAATATTAAATGACATGTATCAACAAAATTAAGTGAACTTAAAACATAAATATACAAAAAGGCTTAGAACCCCACGACAGTGGGATTCTAAACCATTACAGACCTGATATTGAGGTCGTAAGTCTCTTATTTAAGTTCAACTTCGGCTCCAGCTTCGATCAACTGTGATTTTAATGCTTCTGCTTCGTCTTTAGAAACTTTTTCTTTGATTGCTTTAGGAGCACCGTCAACTACTTCTTTTGCTTCTTTAAGACCTAAACCTGTTAATTCTTTAACCAATTTAACAACAGCCAGTTTTGATTGTCCTGCAGATTTCAGGATCACATCAAACTCAGTTTGAACAGCTTCAGCAGCTTCTTCGCCGCCAGCAGCAGGGCCAGCAGCAACAGCTACAGCAGCAGCAGCAGGTTCAATACCATATTCTGTTTTTAAAATGTCAGCTAATTCATTAACTTCTTTTACAGTCAAGTTTACTAACTCTTCTGCAAGTACTTTTAAATCTGCCATTTTTCTTAAAATTTTTATGCGATAAACTTGTAACTAAAATTATTCTTTTTCTGAAAGTGTCTTGAGGATACCATGAATGGTGTTTCCGCCAGATTGCAATTGGCCCAATACAGTTTTGATTGGGGATTGCAGCAATCCGATCAGTTCGCCCAGTAATTCATCCTTAGACTTGATTGAAGTCAATGCCTCGAGTTGGTTTTCTCCTACGTAAACTGATTCTTCAACATAAGCAGCCTTTAAAATTGGCTTTTTATTCTTTTTGCTGAATTCTTTGATCAATTTGGCAGGTACATTCCCAACCTCACAAAACATGATTGAGGTATTGCCTTTAAGTACATCGTAAAGCTCTTCGGCATTTTTTTCCGAATTTTCCAATGCTTTACGCAAGAGGGTGTTCTTAACAACAATCAGTTTTACATCTCTTGTATAGCACAACCGACGTAAATTGCTTGTAGCTTCCGCGTTCAAATCAGCAACATCTGCCAGGTAAAAATGGCTGTAAGAATTGATCTCTTGCGTCAGATTATCAATAATCTCTAATTTTTCCGATCTTTTCATTTCAACTACTTTTTACTAGTCAGTTACTGACTTGGGTTCAACTTGAATTCCAGGACTCATGGTACTTGAAATGTAAATGCTTTTCACATAAGTACCTTTAGCAGCGGTAGGTTTCAGTTTGATGATCGTGTTGACGAATTCGCGGGCGTTATCTTCAATTTTCTCCGGATCGAAAGAAACTTTTCCAATTGAAGTATGAACGATACCAAATTTGTCAACTTTAAAATCGATCTTACCTTGCTTAACTTCCTTGATAGCTTTGCCAACTTCCATAGTCACGGTACCGCTTTTTGGATTTGGCATTAAACCTCTTGGACCCAGAACACGTCCCAACGGGCCAATCTTACCCATCACAGGAGGTTGTGTAATCACAACATCGAAATCAGTCCAACCACCTTTGATTTTGTCGATCATGTCGTCCAAACCAACGTAGTCAGCACCGGCTTCTCTGGCTTCGGCTTCTTTGTCCGGAGTTACAAGAGCCAGTACACGGACATCCTTCCCGGTTCCGTGGGGTAAAGAAACAACGCCTCTAACCATCTGATTTGCTTTTCTCGGATCAACTCCCAGGCGAACATCTATATCTACCGATGCATCAAACTTGGAGAAAGTGATTTCTTTCACCAGTTTTGCGGCTTCGGACATGGTATAAAGTTTCCCTTTTTCGAGCTTCTCCTGAGCAAGCTTCATATTTTTTGTAATTCTGCCCATCTTTAAAAATTTAATTAGTTATTAGCTGGGAATTCACCTTCTACAGTAATACCCATACTTCTGGCAGTACCAGCAACCATCTTCATAGCAGATTCCAAAGTAAAACAGTTCAGGTCGGCCATCTTGATTTCAGCAATTTGTTTAACCTGTTCCCAGCTTACCTTAGCAACTTTTTTTGCGTGCGGTTCAGCTGATCCTGATTTTAATTTGGCAATTTCTAACAATTGAATGGCTACTGGGGGTTGTTTAATTACAAAATCAAACGATTTATCTGCGTAAACAGTGATAATAACCGGGAGCACTTTACCTGCAAGGTCCTGTGTGCGGCCATTAAACTGTTTGCAGAATTGCATGATATTAACCCCTTTGCTACCCAATGCTGGTCCAACAGGTGGTGAAGGGTTAGCTGCACCCCCTTTAATTTGTAATTTGATTAATCCAGCAACTTCTTTAGCCATAATAATTAATGATAAAATTTACTACTCCTTCTCAACTTGCATGAAGCTCAGTTCCAAAGGTGTTTTCCGTCCAAAAATTTTGACCATCACTTTCAACTTTTTCTTTTCCTCATTGATTTCCTCAATAATTCCGTTGAATCCATTAAAAGGACCGTCAGTTACTTTCACTGTTTCACCCACAACGTAAGGAATGTTCACCTCTGCATCTGCTTCAGCCATTTGGTCAACGCGTCCTAAAATACGGTTTACCTCAGACTGGCGCATCGGCACCGGTTCTCCCCCTTTGGTGTCACCTAAGAAACCAATCACGTTGGTAATATTTTTCAACATGTGTGGAATCTCACCTACCAGGGCAGCTTCTATCAAAAGATAACCTGGAAAAAAGTTCCGCTCTTTGCTGATCTTTTTCCCGTTACGAATTTGATAGACCTTTTCCGTTGGAATTAAAACTTGCGAAATGTACTCTTGAAGTCCAGCATTTGCAATTTCGTTATCGATATATTCCTTGACCTTCTTCTCCTTTCCTCCCACAGTTCGCAGAACATACCACTTTTTGACGTTTTCGCTCATGTTGATCTCCAATCGCTTAATAGAATAAACTGTACACTAAGTTCATAATGTTCTCAAAAGAGATGTCCATTAAGAATACAACAAGTGCTATAATAAAGGAAGCAACCATTACAATAAAGGCACTATTTTGCAACTCTTTCCAAGTAGGCCATGATACTTTGTGTACAAGTTCATTGTATGCCTCTTCGAAATATAGTTTAAGTTTCATTATACTATTTTTTAGTTGTTCGGATGGTAAGAGTCGAACTTACTTTCATAAATGCAGAAAAACTCCCTACCGAGCTTCATCCGTAAATAGTCCCGGATCCTTAGACCCGGGACTTATCTATTGATTTTTTCTTAGTAATTATTCTAAGATTTCAGTTACCTGTCCGGCACCTACAGTACGTCCACCTTCGCGGATTGCAAAGCGAAGACCAATGTTCAAGGCAACAGGGTAAATCAGGTTAACAGTGATGGTTACGTTATCACCAGGCATAACCATTTCGCGTCCTTCTTCCAATGAGATTTCACCAGTTACGTCCAATGTACGCAGGTAGAATTGAGGACGATATTTGTTATGGAATGGAGTGTGACGTCCACCTTCCTCTTTTTTCAATACGTAAACCTCAGCTTTGAATTTAGTGTGAGGAGTGATTGAACCTGGTTTTGCCAGAATCTGTCCCCGTTTGATTTCCTTTTTGTCAACACCGCGAAGCAACAAACCTACGTTGTCACCAGCTTGTCCGTCATCAAGAATTTTGCGGAACATTTCAACCCCTGTACAAACTGTTTTGCGACCTTCTGCACCCAAACCGATAATTTGGAGTTCATCACCTGTGTGTACTTTACCAGTTTCAATACGACCTGTAGCAACAGTACCACGGCCAGTAATTGAGAATACGTCTTCAACCGGCATCAGGAATGGTTTATCGATATCACGCGGAGGAAGTGGAATCCAAGTATCGCAAGCGTCCATCAGTTCCATTACTTTTTCTTCCCATTGTGGTTCGCCGTTCAATGCACCAAGCGCTGACCCTTTGATAACGGGAGCGTTGTCACCATCGAATCCGTAGAAATCCAACAATTCGCGAATTTCCATTTCCACCAGTTCCAACAATTCTTCGTCTTCAACCATGTCAACTTTGTTCATGAAAACGACCAAACGAGGTACGTTTACCTGACGAGCCAACAGGATGTGTTCGCGTGTTTGAGGCATAGGACCATCAGTAGCAGCAACTACAATAATAGCACCGTCCATCTGAGCAGCACCGGTAACCATGTTCTTAACGTAGTCAGCGTGACCCGGGCAGTCTACGTGTGCGTAGTGACGAGTAGCTGTTTGGTATTCAACGTGAGCGGTGTTGATAGTAATACCACGCTCTTTTTCTTCAGGAGCACTGTCGATAGAGTCGAATGATTTTACTTCAGAAAGACCTTTTTTTGCCAATACAGTAGTAATAGCAGCTGTAAGGGTAGTTTTACCGTGGTCAACGTGACCAATGGTACCAATGTTCACATGGTCCTTGTCCCTATTAAAATGTTCTTTAGCCATAACAAATAATTTTAATTTTTATTCAATCTTTAATCTGAGCCGAGGATGAGAATTGAACTCACGACCTCATCCTTACCAAGGATGCGCTCTACCCCTGAGCTACCACGGCGTTTCGATTTATGATTTTTGATTGATACTTCATGGCTTAAAGCCACAATCACCATTAATCAATTATCACTCATCATTTCCTTTTGAGCGGGAGACGGGATTCAAACCCGCGACCCTTAGCTTGGAAGGCTAATGCTCTATCAGCTGAGCTACTCCCGCTTTTGATTGATGATTTTTG
>NZ_JAPAAF010000032.1 GCF_025907915.1 Gaoshiqia sediminis | reverse complement strand
TAACTATCAGCGCGGGGCGCGTTGCCACGATCACAGCTCCATCGGGGGACTGGAATGGCAGCGAAACGATCACTTTTACGGCAAAAGACCCGGGCCTTTTGAGCGACAGCGATGCTGCCACTTTCACGGTCACCTCGGTCAACGATGCCCCGGTGGTGAGTAACATTCCCGATCAAACGATCAGTGAAGGGAACACCTTTACCACGATCAACCTGGATGATTACGTGAGCGATGCTGACCATGCAGATTCGGAGATAAGCTGGAGTTATGCAGGAAATACGGACTTGACAGTGAGCATCAGTGCAAGCCGGGTTGCTACGATCACGGCACCATCGCCCACCTGGAACGGCAACGAGACAATTACCTTTACGGCGACCGACCCTGGCCTTTTGAGCGACAGCGATGCTGCCACTTTCACGGTCACCTCAGTCAACGATGCCCCGGTGGTTGGCGATATACCGGGGCAGACGATTGCCGAAGGGAGCAGTTTCATCACGATCAGTTTGGATAATTATGTGACCGATCCGGACAATTCGGATTCGGAGATGACCTGGACGGCAACGGGTCAAAGCCAATTGACGGTAACCATCAGCGCAAGCCGCGTTGCCACGATCACCGCTCCATCTGCTGAATGGAACGGCAGCGAAACGATCACCTTTACGGCTACCGACCCGGGCAGTCTGAGCGACAGTGACGCGGCTACGTTCAGGGTAACAGCGATTAACGATGCTCCTGTGGTAAGTAACATTTCGGATCAGAACATCAGTGAGGGCAATATTTTTTCTACGATCAACCTTGATGCGTATGTTTCTGATATCGACAATTTGGATTCAGAGATAATTTGGACTGCATCCGGGCAAAGTCAACTGTCTGTTGTTATTAGTATTGGCCGTGTTGCGACGATCACAGCTCCATCGGAGGACTGGAATGGCAGCGAAACGATCACCTTTACGGCTACCGACCCAGGCAGTTTGAGCGACAGCGATGCTGCAACTTTCACGGTGACAGCCGAAAATGATGCCCCCGTTGTGAGTGATATTCCACCTCAAACTATTTCGGAGGGGGGTAGCTTCGGAACAATCAGTTTAGATATATTTGTTAATGATCCGGATAATGCAGATTCCGAGATTACCTGGACCTATTCTGGTAATACAGACCTGATTGTTACTATAACCAATCGTGTCGCAACGATCACAACACCTTCGTCAAAATGGTTTGGGGTCGAAACAATCACCTTTACAGCGAGAGATCCGGGTGGCTTGGAGGGAAGCGATGCGGCTGTATTCACTGTAAATGAAGTTCCGGATACAACCCCACCCACGATTAGTAATTGTCCCGGGAATATTACTGTAACAACGCAAGCAGGAAGTCCTGGCTCTTGTAAGCAAACTGTCAGTTGGGCTGAACCTACGGCTATCGATGATGAAGATGGTCTGTTAACCACCCCTTTCAGTCAAACCCACTCTTCAGGAGATGAATTCCCCAAAGGAACGACAACGGTAACTTATATTTTTAAGGATAGTGCCGGAAATGAAAGCACGTGTTCTTTTACCGTAACTGTGGTGGATAATACTTCTCCTGTTATCAACGGGTGTCCGTCAAATATTACTTTGTACAGCGAAAGCGGTAATCCGTCGACTTGTTCCCAGATTTACAGCTGGACAGAGCCTACGGCTACTGATAATTGCGATGGGCCAGTGGTGGTCAGCAGCAAAACTCATTCTCCAGGGGCATCGTTCCCTAAAGGAACAACAGAGGTAACTTATACCTTTAAAGATGCTGCCAACAACACAGCCACTTGTTCTTTCACCGTAACGGTGGAGGATAATACCAAACCGGTAATCAGTGGTTGTCCTAATGACATTATTTTTAACACCAGCAGCGGAAACCCGTCAAATTGTAACCAGGCGGTAAGCTGGGCCGAACCTACTGCTACGGATAATTGTGGCGGATCGCTGAGTTACAAAAGTCGTACCCATGCTCCCGGTGAAACGTTTAATGTAGGTACGGTAACTCCGGTTACCTATATTTTTGAAGATACTGATGGAAACCAGAATACTTGCACATTCAATGTATCAGTGGTTGACAATACTGCTCCGGTGATTTCAGACTGCCCGGAAGATATAATCGTTTACAGTACCGAAGAAACAAAAAGCGCCAGCCTGGTAACAGTTAGCTGGACTGAACCTACAGCGAGTGATAATTGCGAGGGCCCTGTTCCCTATAAGAGCCGTTCTCATGCTCCGGGCGATGAATTTCCGAAGGGAACCACGGAAGTTACCTATGTTTTTGAAGATAGCAAAGGAAACCAGAGCACCTGTATCTTTGACGTGACCGTGATCGACGAAGCGGCACCAATCATTAGCAATTGCCCCATTGATATCACGGTTTCTACCGAAGACGGTAACCCGGTTAATTGTGCTCAGTCAGTTACCTGGACAGAACCTACTGCCGTTGATGATTACGACGGGCCGGTTCCGTATTTCAGCAGGACACACGCGCCGGGATCTGCTTTCCCGGAAGGAACAACAAAGGTTGTCTATGTATTCAAGGACAGCGAAGACAACCAAAGCTCTTGCTCCTTCGATGTGACGGTTATCGATAATACAGCTCCGGTAATCAGCTCTTGTCCGGGCAATGTGGTCTTTTACACCGAAGACGGAGACCCCAACGCTTGTTTGCAGGCGGTGAGCTGGACCGAACCTGCTGCAACCGATAATTGTGATGGCCCGCTTGCTTTTACCAGCCGGAGCCATGCTCCCGGTACTCCATTTAATGAAGGGGAAACAACGGTGAGTTATACCTTCCGAGATAGCGAGGGGAACCAGGCGACCTGTTCATTTACGGTGACGGTTATTGATAATACTCCGCCTGCAATTAGCGGTTGCCCGGCAAATATTACCGTTTACAGCGACGACGATGAAACGCAAGGTTCAAAACCGGTCAGTTGGATAGAGCCAACTGCCGAGGATAATTGCGATGGTTCACTGACTTTCGTGAGCCGCAGCCATACACCAGGTGATGTTTTTAGCAAGGGTACTACAACGGTTACCTATGTTTTTGAAGACAGCAATGGTAATCAAAATACCTGTTCTTTTTCGGTAACCCTGGTGGACAATACAGCCCCTATCATTAGCAATTGTCCGGGCAACATCACCTTTTACAGTAATGACGGTGATCGTTCAACTTGTTCGCAACGGGTTAGCTGGACGGAACCGACCGCTACGGACAGTTTCGATGGAGATGTGCCGGTTTACAGCCAAACCCAAGCTCCGGGCGACGAATTCCCGAAAGGAACTACGCAGGTTACCTATGTTTTCCGCGACAGTGAAGGAAATGAGAGCCGGTGTTCTTTTAATCTAACCGTTGTTGATAATACACCACCAGCCATTTCATGTGCCGAAAGTGTGACGGAAACCTTCCGGTCAGGTAGTGTGTGCAGCGTATTTGTTGATGTTCCCGATCCGGTTTACAGCGATAATTGCGGCATGGCATCGGCGGTAAACAGCTTCAATAACACTTCCAATGCTGATGGTAATTATCCGGTTGGACAAACGGTTGTCTTTTGGGTATTCGTTGATGTGAATCAGAATATATCAACCTGCATTCAAACGGTAACCGTAAAAAGCTCACCCTTGGCTCTGGATGATGTCTTTTCGGTGGATGAAGACGCTACTTCCCGCCTTTCGGTGTTGCTAAATGATTTGGATTGCGACAATAATCTGTTAGCTAATACGCTGAGTGTGGTTACCAGTCCTGCGAACGGAACGGCGGTGATCAATACCGATGGTACCATTTCATACACCTCTTCGAAGAATTATTACGGGCCCGACCAGTTTACGTACCAGATTTGTGATGCCGACGGACAATGTGACGATGCCGTGGTGTCGCTGACGGTGATGCCGAAAAATGATCCGCCTGTAGCTGTGGACGATATCAACAATACATTTGTAGATGTATCGGTTTCCGGGAATGTGCTGACCAATGATTATGATGTGGACGGCGATGTCTTGATCCCTTCCTTGCTGACCAATCCGGTTAACGGGGCCGTGGTTTTCAATTCGGATGGCTCGTACCTGTATGCACCCAATACTGGCTATGTTGGCGAAGATCTGTTTACCTACCAATTAGCTGACGGTGCAGGTGGTGAAAGAAGCGCTACCGTGTTCATCACCGTAATCAATGACCGACCGACAGAAAATCAGTCCCCGGTAGCGAACGATGATATTTTGCAGGGACAGATGAACCTCCCGGTTTCGGGCAATGTGTTAACCAATGATTTTGATCCGGACGGTGATCCGTTGAGTTTGAATACGACCCCGCAGGTGGCTCCGTCAGCCGGAACGTTGGCGCTGAACGCGGATGGCACGTTCGTTTATACGCCACCAACCGGTTTTACGGGGAAAGTTTCGTTTAAATATGAAGTGTGCGACCCCGCAGTAGTGCCGAAATGTAACTCGGCCTATGTCAATATTTTCATTGATCCGAATGCCAGCAACAATACCACAGTGGCTGTTGACGACAGTTATGCCACCAAGATCAATGGGTCGGTTTCCCGGAATGTTTCCCGGAATGATTACGATCCGCAAGGTGAAGAGACCGCTTATACTCTGCTGGATCAACCAGCGCATGGTTCGCTTCTTTTCAATAGTGACGGGTCTTTCAATTACCAGCCCGAGGTAGATTACAGTGGTCCTGACCAGTTTACTTATCAGGTCTGCGATACCGGAGATCCTGTAGCCTGCGATCAGGCAACCGTTTACCTGAATGTGTCTGGTGAAAATCACCGGCCCATCGCAATTAATGATTACTTCATTTGGACCGATGAGCTGGCCAACATATTGGATAACGACTACGATCCTGATGGTGATCCGGTTACTGCAAATACCGTTGTGGTTTTGGCACCCGAGCATGGCACGGTCATCCTCACGGCCGACGGTACATTTACATATACTCCTGATGCCTTTTATTTCGGCAAAGATTCGTTTATCTATGAAGTGTGTGATGATGCTTTCCCTGCACTGTGCGCCCAGGCAAAGGTAGTGCTGGTTCTGGATACGGATGGCGACGGTATTGATGACTTTGCTGATATCGATGATGATAATGACGGCATTTTGGATGTGGACGAGATGGATGAGTTGGGTAATGATATACACAGTGACGATGATGGCATCCCCGACCGGCTCGATCCGGACTCGGATAATGATAGTTTGTCAGATAGTTATGAAGCCCAGGGAGCAGCAGCCTATCGTCCACCTTCGGGTGTGGACAGCAACGGGAATGGTTGGGATGACGTATATGACCCGGAATCCGGCGGTACCCCGATTGTGTTGATCGATACAGACGGTAATGGCGTATCCGATTTTCAGGATGCCGATGATGACAATGATGGCATGCTGTCGATTGATGAGGATGGGAATAGTGATGACGATCTCCTGAACGATGATTGTAATTCGAATGGAGTCCCTGATTATCTCGATCCGGAATTGTGCGATATTTTAATTCCCAATGCTTTCTCACCCAATAATGATGGGGTGAATGATTTTTACAGGG
The DNA here is from genome assembly GCF_025907915.1 of Gaoshiqia sediminis. Lineage (GTDB taxonomy): Bacteria > Bacteroidota > Bacteroidia > Bacteroidales > Prolixibacteraceae > Gaoshiqia > Gaoshiqia sediminis. Next base: position 45,575 of record NZ_JAPAAF010000032.1, on the reverse strand, counting down.
TAAGAGGCCTGCATAACTTCCCGAATGCCCGGCTGGAAGTTTACAACCGCTGGGGGGTAAGAGTGTTTGAAAAGGAACAGTTTGGCAATATCCAGGTGCATGGCGAGCCGGATGCCTGGTGGGATGGTCGCGATCAGGTGAGCGGCAAGATTTTACCTGCCGGTACGTACCTTTTTATCCTGGTTCTCGATAGTTCCAATGTACAGAAGGGCATTATATATATTAACAGGTAAATCAGATGGAGATGAAGCGATTCGAATACAAATATATAATTGGCCTGCTGGTGCTACTGGCTGTAGCGAAGGGTTCCTACGGCCAGCAAGATCCCATGTATAGTCAATACATGTTTAACGTTCAGGCATACAATCCGGCCTATGCCGGAACCTGGCAGAGTATCGGGTTTATGGCATTGGGCCGTTATCAATGGGTAGGTTTCGAAGGTGGGCCAGAAACTCAGACCTTTACGATTCAGGCGCCTATGCGAAATGAAAATGTGGGATTGGGCTTGTCGGTTATCCATGATCGGATTGGTGAAGAAAAAAGGTTCGCCGTTTTTTCGGATTATTCTTATCGTTTAAAACTGGATCAAAATGTATATTTACGGTTGGGAATTAAGGCCGGATTTACCAGTTATCAAAATGACTTGTCGAAATATATCACTTATACCTCGGTTGATGATCACGATCCGGCCTTTGATGGGGTGATTGAGGAGAAGTTTATGCCGAATTTTGGGATTGGCGCCTATTTACATTCACCAAGTTATTACGTGGGGCTATCCGTTCCTAAAATGATGCAAAATGATTTTGAACAAGGACCGGAAAAAATTAAAACTGAACTTGAAATGAGGCATTTCACGTTGATAGGAGGTTATGTGTTTGAACTGAGCGAGTCCTTAAAATTTAAGCCTTCGTTCATCACACGTTACGTTAAAGGTTCGCCGGTAGTAGGTGATTTGAATGCCAGTTTTTTGTTGAATGATAAATTTTGGCTGGGTGCAATGGTTCGTACGGTTGGCATGTTTGGTTTTAACACACAGTTTGTGATTAATAATAAATTACGATTAGGTTACGCAGTCGATTTTGATACCTCACAAATCAGAAAGTATCATAACGGGACACACGAAATCATGGTTTCGTATGAATTGAGCTCAGTCAAAACACGCTACGCGTCGCCGCGTTACTTTTAAAAAAAATGACCAAATTTCAACCTATGAAAAAGAAATTTTCGCTTCTGTTTCCAACCTTCCTGCTGGCAGTTTTTGCCGCATTTTCGCAATCCCAACAGATGTTTGAGGATCAGCGCATTCTTGTTGAACCCTTTGAGGCCAACACCGCATTAAGTGATTTTGGGCCTGCATTCGTGGGAAACGAGTTGTTTTTTAACTCTATTTCAGCAGTAGGCCCGAGTATGGGAAAGAACAAGTATTATGGCTTGTATGCCTCCACCATTGATGCCGACGGACGGTTTCTCAGTTCGTCTGTTGGAATGGCTATTTCCTCCCTTCATAATGGGCCACTTTCTTTTTGCGAAAAAACAGGTCAACTTTTTCTGACCCAGTCCAACAACGATAATGCATTGTCGAAAAAGGGAATTTTCAAAGAAAGAAGGTTTCCGTTAAGTATTGTTATTTATGAACGTGCAGGGGACGGCTGGAAGATGGCTGGACAGTTTCCCTACAACAACAGCCAGTATTCGGTAGGCCATCCGGCGATCAATGTCACTGGCGACACCTTGGTTTTTGTGAGTGATATGCCTGGTGGCAGGGGTGAAACCGATTTATACTATTCGGCAAAAGTCGCCGGACAATGGCAAGAGCCAGTTCGTCTGAGTGATGACATAAATACCGCCGGAAGCGAAATGTTCCCGTTTTTGGATGTACGCGGAAACCTGATCTTCTCGTCGGATGGACATGGCGGGAAAGGTGGCCTGGATCTTTTTCAATCCAATTTGAACCCGGCTTTTGGAGTGGTTGAAATGGGGGAGCCTTTCAATTCGGAAGCCGATGATTTTGGTTTGATTTTTTCACCCGACCGTGGCTTTGGCTATTTTGTTTCGAACCGTGCCGGTGGAATTGGGGATGACGACATTTATCTTTTTAACCTGGATGAATACCAGATTGATCTGGTAACCGCATCGAAGCAAACCGGCGATGTTTTGCCCGGGGTATCCATAATTGTGTATGACCATCAGGGTGATTTGGTCACCCAGGGAAAAACAAACAATCAGGGACAACTTCCGTTGAAATTTATTCCCGGCCTGAAATACAGGCTCGAAGCCCTCTATCCCGACTATCACGATGCCATTTACGACATCAGTATGAATGCAACAGTTGGTTCGGCCATCCCGGAAGGAAAGATTTTTCTGGATCCGATTTTTCAGGTTGCGGGACAAGTGCTCAGTGCTGATCAAACCAGCCCTCTTCCGGGTGCACGTATCCTTGTTTTTCAGGATGAACAGCTTACCGATTCGTTGTTTGCCGATGCCCAGGGGGATTTTAACATGCGCATCTATCCTGGCTTTAACTACAGGTTGTTGGTTTCTGCCGCAAAATTTATGGCTACAACTGAGGAGTTTTCAACCAACGACATAAAACCCGGCGTGATGAATCTGGCAGTGAAACTTTCACCGCTTACAACAGGTACTCGTATCGAACTCGAGAATATTTATTATGAATTCGGGAGTTACGCTATTCAGGACGAAGCAGTTCGTGAACTGGATAAGTTGGTTAGTTTGATGAAAGAGTACCCGGATATGAGAATTAAGATAGAATCGCACACGGACGCACGGGGCAGCAATAGCTACAACATGAAACTGTCGAAAAAGCGGGCCCAGGAAATTTACAAATACCTGTTGGCACGGGAGATTGTTGCAGGCCGGTTGGAATTTGCCGGTTATGGCGAAACACAACTGGTAAACCAGTGTGCCGATGGCGTGGATTGTCCGGAAGAGGAACATGCCAGAAACAGACGAACGGTGATCGAAATTTTATAAACGATTATTATTGATTTGTCAGTTTTTAGAAATCAGAAAAAATAAGGTCTTGGGGTTTTCCGGTTAAGACAGTGAGGCCTAAAGACACGTTAAGCTGCCCGATACTTTTGGGCAGCTTCTTTTATAAACCTGATTAAAATATTATCTTCGCCGGCGAAAAATAACTTAAGTTGCTATGTTAAAAGGTATTTTAGCTATATCCGGACAACCGGGATTATTCAAATTGGTTGCTGAGGCGAAAAACAGCATTATTGTTGAATCGCTGTTAACCGGTAAACGCATGCCGGCTTACGCTACATCGAAAGTGAGTTCGCTGGAAGATATTGCCATTTTCACTCAAACCGGTGAAGTGGCTTTGAAAGAAGTCTTCAAAAAAATGATGGAAAAAGAGAATGGCCATGAAATTGCCAAAAAAGATTCCGGCAACGAGTTGAAAGCTTACTTTCAGGAAATTCTTCCGGAATATGACCAAGACCGGGTGTATACATCGGATATGAAGAAAGTGATCCAGTGGTACAACTTATTGCAGAAACACAACCTGCTGATCGTTGAGGAGGAACCGGTCGAAGAAGAGAAAACCGAAGAATAAACAAATAGAAAGTCATGTGCGAGCATGGCTTTTTTATTTTCCGGTCGTTGTTCAGAATAATTTCTGCTGCTTGGCTTCCAGTGTTGATCCTGCCACCATATACTTTTGTAAGATCAATTCAAATAACTTTACGGTGGCAAAAGCGTCACCGGCTGCGCGGTGCCTTCCCTCAATTCGGATGTTTAAATCGTGGCAAATTTTTCCAAGCGAGTAAGACGGATGGCCAGGCAGGTATTTCCGGCTCAACTTAACGGTGCACATGGTTTTTCGTTTGTAATCGTATCCCAATCGGTTAAATTCTTCGCGTACAAATCGGTAGTCGAACAAAACATTGTGGGCCACAAAAATGCTGCCTGCGGTAAGTTCCACAATCGTTTTGGCCACTTCGTAAAACTTGGGGGCATCGGCCACCATTTCGTTGTCGATGCCTGTTAATTTGGTTATGAAATAAGGAATGTGGCACTCAGGATTGATTAAGGTTGCAAAGGAATCAACGATTTCCAAGCCATTATGTTTGTAGATGGCAATCTCGGTAATTTTGCCCTCTTTCAGGCTTTGCCCGGTGGTCTCTATGTCGATGATGCAATACAACCTGTGCAGATTTAAATGAATTTTTCGGTTCCGAACTTCCTTTTGTTTGAACAACAGAGAACAAAAATAGAATCTCTTGCGTTGCCCGGAGATAAAATCTGCAAAAAAATGTACAACTGAAGTTTTTTGTCTGTGGTTTTCCGTTTCCTTTTTGACGATTTACCAGCCCTGTTTTACAGCAGAATCTATTATCTTTGCCGTTCCTTAAAAAAAGATGGATATGCTTATCGAACAAATAATCAAAGAGAAAATCGCCAAAGCCATTTTCGACCTGTATTCCCAGGAAATTCCTGCTGAAAGTGTTCAAATTCAGAATACCCGAAAAGATGTGGACGGCGACCTGACCGTGGTTGTTTTTCCGTTTTTACGCTTTTCAAAAAAGTCGCCTGAACAAACGGCCCACGACTTGGGCGCTTACCTGAAAGAACAGGTGGAAGAAGTCTCTGATTATTTTGTGGTGAAGGGCTTCCTGAACCTGGCCATTTCGTCCGGCTACTGGATTAGCGTGCTGGCCGCCGCTTTTGAGCAGGAGTCGTACGGGCTAGAGAGTGCAACTGACGAATCGCCGTTGGTGATGATTGAATACTCATCGCCCAATACCAACAAACCACTTCACCTGGGGCATATCCGCAATAACTTACTGGGTTTTTCGCTGGGAGAGATTCTGAAGGGCAATGGGAAAAAAGTGGTGAAAACCAACATTGTGAACGACCGGGGAATCCACATCTGCAAATCGATGTACGCCTGGCAACAGTGGGGCGAAGGGAAAACTCCCGAGAGTACCGGCATTAAGGGCGACCACCTGGTTGGCGACTTTTATGTGTTGTTTGATAAACATTACCGTCAGGAGGTGAGCGAGCTGATGGCAAAAGGACTCTCGAAAGACGATGCCGAACAACAGGCGCCGTCTATTCAGGCTGCCCGTGAGCTGTTGCGCAAGTGGGAAGCCAAAGATCCCGAAACTATTCAATTGTGGTCGGAAATGAACCAGTGGGTTTATGCAGGTTTCGACGTTACTTACAAGGAACTGGGAGTTGATTTTGATAAAATTTATTACGAATCGGATACCTACCTGGTTGGCCGCGATGAGGTGATGAAAGGTCTGGAGCAAGGTATTTTTTATCAGAAGGAAGATAATTCTGTTTGGGCCGACCTGACTGCTGACGGGCTCGATCAGAAAATCCTGTTGCGCAGCGATGGTACATCGGTTTACATGACCCAGGATATTGGTACTGCCAAGCTCCGTTTCAACGATTATAAGATCGATAAAATGGTTTATGTGGTTGGTAATGAACAAAATTACCATTTTCAGGTTCTTTCGGTTTTGCTGGATAAACTTGGTTTTGAATGGGGAAAAGGATTGCATCATTTTTCATATGGCATGGTTGAGCTGCCCCACGGGAAAATGAAATCGCGCGAAGGTACCGTGGTGGATGCCGACGACCTGATTGCCGGAATGGTGGAAGTGGCCCGGAAAACATCCGAAGAGCTTGGTAAGCTGGATGGATATAGCGAGGAGGAAGCGCTGGAAACGTATAAAACCATTGCATTGGGAGCGTTAAAATATTTCATCCTGAAGGTGGACCCGAAGAAAAATATGCTGTTCAACCCGGAAGAATCCATCGATTTTAATGGGAATACTGGTCCATTCATTCAGTACACGTATGCCAGGATCCGATCGGTGTTGCGTAAGGCCGCTGAAAAGGGGCTGACACCCAAAATCAGTGCAAACATTGGGTTGAAGATTTCCGACAAAGAGCAGGAACTGATTAAAACGATTTCGCTGTTCCCGGCCACGCTGGGCGAAGCTGCCGAGGCCTATAGCCCGGCTATTATTGCTAACTATGTGTATAACCTGGTGAAAGAGTACAACCAGTTTTACCACGATCATTCGATACTTGCCGAACCCGATGAAGCCATCCGCGATTTCCGTTTGGTGCTTTCCGAAACTGTTTCGAAGATTGTAAAAACCGGAATGGGGCTGTTGGGGATTAACGTTCCGGAACGGATGTAATTTTTAAAGAAAAAGACTAAGAAAATGGGGGCGACTGCCCCCATTTTCTTTATTTATAAAATTGCAATGCGTGAAAACGGGATCTTACTTTCCCGGTGTGATAGACAAACTTTGTGTCTGGAAATCAGCACGGATTGCTCTTCCCTCGAAAGTTGATTCATAAATTGGACACGTTCAGCTATTGTCATTCTCCGGATTTCCTTGAATATACAATTGGGGGTTTCGTTGTTCATGGGGCATCCAAACAACAAGCCATAATAATTTGCAGTCTCTTTCATCTTTTCTTTCCTCCACACGGTCCTTTTCAGGTGAATACTCGTAAGTTAATTCCCCGGCAGATACAAAGGTGACCCTCAGAAAGTCTTTTTTTAATGATCGTAAAAAATGACCCTTTCCGTTATTTTTGTATTTTTGCACGAGCTTTAAAAATCAATTGCACTTCTGCTATGTTTGAAAATCTTAATGAGAAGTTGGAACGGTCATTTAAAATGCTGAAAGGGCAGGGCCGGATCACCGAAATCAATATTGCTGAAACCTTAAAGGAAGTCAGACGGGCCTTGCTTGATGCTGACGTTAACTATAAAATTGCCAAAACTTTTACTGAAACGGTGAAAGAGAAGGCACTGGGGCAGGATGTTTTGTCTGCCGTCAAGCCAGGCGAAATGATGGTCAAGATTGTACACGATGAACTGGCCGGTTTGATGGGCGGTAAGTCGGTTGACATCAATATGCAGGGAAATCCGACGGTTATCCTTATCGCCGGTTTGCAAGGTTCGGGTAAAACTACTTTCTCCGGAAAGTTGGCCAAACACCTGAAAACCAAAAAGGCCAAAAATCCGTTGTTGGTTGCCGGCGACGTATATCGCCCTGCTGCAATAGACCAGTTGAAGGTGTTGGGCGAGCAGATCAATGTGCCCGTTTATACCGAAGAAGGGAGCAAGGAGCCGGTTAAAATTGCGAAGGCCGCCATCAAATATGCCAAGGAAAAAGGTCATAACCTGGTAATTGTCGATACCGCTGGCCGGTTGGCAATTGACGAGGAGATGATGAACGAGATAGCCGCCGTGAAAGAGGCTGTTTCTCCTCACGAGATCCTTTTTGTTGTTGACTCCATGACCGGACAGGACGCGGTAAATACAGCCAAAGAATTTAACGACCGGCTGGACTTTGACGGCGTTGTGCTGACCAAACTGGATGGTGATACCCGCGGTGGTGCAGCTCTTTCGATTCGCTCGGTGGTGAACAAACCGATTAAGTTTGTCGGTACCGGCGAAAAACTGGATGCACTGGATGTGTTTTACCCCGAACGTATGGCCGACCGTATTTTGGGGATGGGCGATATTGTTTCGTTGGTTGAACGGGCCCAGGAACAGTTTGATGCTGAGCAGGCCCGGCAATTGCAGAAGAAACTGGCCAAAAATCAATTTAGTTTCAACGACTTCCTTTCCCAAATCCAGCAAATCAAAAAAATGGGTAACCTGAAAGATTTGGCCGGCATGATTCCCGGGATGGGCAAAGCGCTTAAAGATATTGATATCGATGATGATGCCTTCAAGCATATTGAAGCTATTATTCATTCAATGACCCCGCTGGAACGGGAAGATCCTGCGGTGCTGAATGGCACGCGCAGAAAACGTATTGCTGATGGGTCCGGAACAAACATTCAGGAAGTAAACCGCCTGATCAAACAATTTGACGAAACCCGCAAAATGATGCGCATGGTTTCCCAAGGCAAAAATATGGGCCGGATGATGGGTAACATGCGACGGAGATAGCATACCAATCAGGAGAATCATCCGGGACTCGGTTCGCAGCAGTTGAATTTTGGAGTATTCTCCGGAAAAACAAATGAATAAAAAACTATGCTGGAAAGGCGTATCGCAACAGCTTTGATTGAAAATTCATAACTATGAAATTGATTGACGGAAAAAATACGGCAGCCGAAATTAAGGCTGAAATTGCAGCTGAGGTTCAGCAATTAAAAAAACAAGGAGGCAAAACGCCTCATCTGGCTGCCATCCTGGTTGGTCACGATGGTGGAAGTGAGACTTACGTGGCTTACAAAATCAAAGATTGTGAAGAAGTAGGCTTTAAATCATCGCTGGTTCGCTACGAAGATGATGTGACCGAGGAAGAATTGCTGGCAAAGGTGGACGAGCTGAACCGCGATGCAGATGTCGATGGTTTTATTGTGCAGCTGCCACTTCCGAAACACATTTCCGAACAAAAGATTATTGAAGCTATTGATCCCCGTAAGGACGTTGATGGATTTCATCCGGCAAACGTAGGACGTATGGTTATCGGGCTGCCTTCCTTTGTATCGGCAACTCCTGATGGCATCGTGGAGCTGATCAAACGGCATGGCATTGAGACATCCGGTAAAGATTGCGTAGTGATTGGTCGCAGCAATATTGTTGGCCGCCCCATGAGCATTTTAATGTCGCAAAAGGAAATGAATGCCACCGTAACGGTTGCTCACAGCCGATCCAAAAACCTGAAGGAACTTTGTGCCAAGGCCGATATTCTGATTGCGGCTATTGGTTCGCCGGGTTTTGTTACGGCCGATATGGTAAAAGAAGGAGCGGTAGTGATTGACGTGGGCACCACTCGGGTAAAATCAGACCAAACCAAATCGGGCTGGAAGTTGAAAGGGGATGTGGTATTTGAAGAAGTGGCCGAGAAATGTTCATACATCACTCCGGTTCCCGGAGGAGTTGGCCCGATGACCCGCGTTTCGCTGCTCAAGAATACCTTGCTGGCAGCAAAAAAAATGATCTATAAATAGCCAGCATATTGAAAAATTGAGAAGGTGACTTGAAAAGAGTCACCTTTTTTGTTGTGATTTGTTTAATTTTAGGGACGTATTTTTTCATGACATAAAATTTTGTTGGTATGAAATCAATCTTGATAAATGCATTTTTAGTAACCGCACTGTTGGTGGTTCAATCTTGTACTACCGTACCCCTTACCGGCCGTAGCCAGTTGAGTTTACTGCCCGAATCGTCAATGGTGGAAATGAGCCTGAGTAGTTATGACCAGTTTCTTTCCGAGAATAAACTCTCGACAAATCAGTCCCAGACCGATATGATCAAGCGAGTGGGGAAACGGGTGGCTGCCGCTGTTGAACAGTATTTGAAGGACAATGGGTTTGAGAGTTACATCGAGACCTTCAAGTGGGAATTTAACCTGGTAGAAAGTGATGTCCCCAATGCCTGGTGCATGCCTGGTGGAAAGGTCGTTTTTTATTCCGGTATCCTGCCGATGACTCAAAATGAAGCCGGCGTGGCTGTCGTTATGGGGCACGAAATTGCCCATGCCGTTGCCCGTCACGGAAACGAACGGATGAGTTACGCGATGGTGCAACAAATGGGTGGGATTGCGCTTTCCGAGGCATTGAAAGAAAAACCAGCTGAAACCCAAGCCTTGTTCTCCACGGCCTATGGACTTGGTTCCCAATATGGTGTTATGTTGCCATTTTCACGCAAACACGAATACGAAGCTGATCAAATGGGGCTGATTTTCATGGCGATGGCAGGTTACGACCCACGTTCTGCCGTCGCTTTCTGGAAACGCATGTCTGAAAGCGGAAAGTCATCAACCCCGGAATTTCTGAGCACCCACCCGGTAGATGTGAACCGGATTGCCGCTTTGGAAAAACTAATGCCTGAAGCGTTAAAATATTATCAGGGACAATAAATAAAGCCATGTCGGTTTTCTCTATTTAACTGTTTGTTAACAGGTTTGTTTTATTTTCAGAATAATTTTTTACTTTTGGTGAACTAACTGAGGAAATAACCTAAAAACGAGCAAGATGGATGGTTTTGACAAGCATGATGAAATTAACGAAGACGTTGACAGTAAGTTCAGGCAGGAAATCTATTCCAGAGCCGTAAGGGCCGGAAAAAGAACCTATTTCTTCGATGTGAAATCAACCCGTAAAGATGAGTATTACTTAACAATTACCGAGAGTAAAAAACGTTTTGACCAAGAAGGAAAATTCCATTTCGAAAAGCACAAAATCTTTTTGTATAAAGAAGATTTTGAGAAGTTTACAGATGGCTTAGCGGAGGTTGTTGGTTTTATTTTGGGTAATCAGCCGGACTATGAGCCGGAAGAATACCAGGAACCGGAAATGGCATTGGAAGAAGAAATGGAAGAGCCTTCGGAAGAGGTTTTAGTACAGGATTACACCAGTGTAGAGTTTGAAGATCTTGCCAATTAATCAGTGGTCCGCAAACGATAAAATTGAAATATTTGCCAGATAAGAAGAGCTGAATCCCACAGGGTCAGCTCTTTCCTGTTATATGGCGGGCCTGTCGCTTACCTGCCGAGTTACTCTTTAGGGGAGAGGCTTATTCTAAATGTATATAAAGGGTACTACGTCAGAAGACGCCCCGTGGCACCGGAATGAAGGATGCTACCGGCAAAGTAAAGGACCGATCTTCAAATACTGATTTCAGCTTGGTCGGGAGAGTCCTGAACTTCGTTCGATTTTTGCGCCCGGTAGGCTGTAGGTGAAACATTGAACATTTTTTTGAAGATCCGGCTGAAGTAATTCGGATCGTTGAAACCTACTTTGTAGGCAACTTCAGCCATTGTAAGTTCGGGGTGTTCAATCAATATCTTTTGAGCTTCTTTTAAATGAATGGTATTGATAAATTCGGTTGCACTCATGTCCAGAATCTGTTTCAGCTTTGTATGCAGCAAGGTGCGCCCAATGCCAAGCTCTTTGGTAAGTGTTGCTACTCCAAATTCGGGATTATTCATATTTTGTTGAATAAGTAATGTGACTTTTTCAATAAACTGTTGATCTCTGTTTTTAATCGGATGCTCAATATTTACATTTCCAAAGTGGATAAAATGCTTTTTCAGATTTGATTTGGCTGATAAGATGTTTCGGATCTGCAACTCCAGCTCCGGAAGATTAAACGGTTTGGCAAGGTAATAGTCTGCCCCTACTTCCAGACTTTCCAGTCGCGTTTCGATGTCTGACTTTGAGGTTAGCATGATGATGGGGATGTGGCAATACTCGAAATTGGATTTTAGCTCTTTGCATAGCGCTATCCCGTCCATTCGGGGCATCATCAGGTCGGTGATAACCAAGTCCGGCATGTGTTTTTTTACTGATTCAAGAGCTTCCAATCCATTTGGGGCGCTTGAGGTGGTGTATTTCTCTTTAAAGTGTTCAGACAAAAACTTCAACAATTCTTTATTGTCTTCAACAAACAGGATGTCGAATTCCTTGGGTTGCTTTACTGTTTTGGATCCATCCCCTTCAAAAGATGATTGAAGCATGAGATTATTGACAATATCCCGGTTGAAGGATATAGAATCTTGCACATCGGCAGGTTGTTTATCTTCTGTATAGGGTAGTTTTATGGTGAATGTTGTACCAATGCCGGGTTTACTTGTTACAGAAATGCTCCCGTTCAGATTTTTTACCAAACTTTGAGTTAGGGCTAATCCAACCCCACTTCCTGAATATTCATTCTGGTCATCTTCAATTTTATAGAACAGATTGAAAATTTTACTGATTTTATCTTCACTGATACCATTCCCTGAGTTGGATACTGATATTTGTAACCAAGATGTGTTTTCCTCTGTGATCGTTTCAATTCGTAAGGTTATTTCACCATATTGAGGGGTGTATTTAAAAGCGTTGCTCAATAAGTTGGAAACTATTTTTTCCAGTTTGTCAAAGTCAAAGTTTGTATGAAGGTTTTCACGGTCTGTAATAAAAATGTACTCCAAATCTTTTTGGGTAAACAGCGTGTTGAAAGCAGAAAAAACCTCGCGTAAAAATTGGATTACATTTCCCGACTGTAAGTTGGGGTGGGCGTGATCGGTTTCAATTTTTCGAAAATCCATCAGTTGATTAATCAGGAACTGGAGTCTCGAGGCATTGCGTTTCAGCGTGAAAAACCGGTTTTTTAATTCCTCCGGCAAGTTTTTATCGGAAAAGGAGGCATCCAAAGTTGCCAAGATGATTGTTAGGGGAGTTTTAAATTCATGCGATATATAAGTAAAGAAATTGATTTTGTGCTGGTGTAATTTATTCAGGTTTTCTTTTTCGATTTTCTCAATCTTCAGGGCCATTTTTTCTTTGTGTCTTATTTCATTGATCCGGTAAAGCATGTAAACAAACCCGGATAACAACGCCAGGTATATCAAGTAGGCCCCGTATGTTTGCCAAATAGGAGGGAGAATGATTAGTTTTATGCTTCGTTCCTTGCTATTGGGGTGATTATATATGTTGGTAGCTTTTATTCTGAAATAATATTCTCCCGGTGGAAGGTTGGTATAAGTGGCGCTTTGATTTTTGCCTGCTGGTTGCCAGGTTGATTCAAAGCCATCCATAAAATAGTAGAAATTGTTTTTCCCCTTGGAATAAAAGTCTAAAGCGATAAAATCAAAGCTGATCACATTTTGGTTGTATTTGAGAACAATTTCATTGGTTTGATCAATATCTTTCGTCAATACTGATTTTTCGCCAGGTAGTACCGGTTCGTTGAAAAGCTTGAAGTTGGTGAAATGAACAACAGGTTCCGATTCGATGGTTTTTATTTCATCAGGATGAAAATAAGTTAATCCGTTTACAGCTCCGAAATACATGGTTCCGTCCGCTGTCTTGAAATAGGATTTATAATTGAACTGATTTCCCACCAATCCGTGGTCAACGGTAAAATTTCGTATTTCTTTGGTAAGATAGTTGAATTTCGAGATTCCTTTATTTGAACTTATCCAAAGGTTGTTGTGGTCGTCCTCCAAAATGCCATAGATCACATTGTTGGGCAGTCCGTCTTCTATGTCATAGGTCGTGAATTTTTGGTTGTCGGGATCAAAATACACGAGTCCGCCCCCCCGTGTGCCGAACCAGATTTTCCCCTTTGAATCAATATGATGACAGATAAAATGATTATTGAAAATACCTTCAGTGCTATCTTTCAGAAAATGACTGACAGTATCTTTTTGTGGATTATACCGATACAAGCCGTGGTTATTGTTGGTACAGAACCAATAATTTTTTTGCTTATCCTGGAAAATATCGTAAATGAATTTGCCTCTGAATATCCCGGGTTTAAAGCGGGAAAACTGATTCTTACTTTTATCAAAATAATCAATTCCGGTCATGGTGCCAACCCAAAGCACATCCGAAGAATCGTTGAATAGTGAAAATACGAAATTATGCACCAAGGACTTCGGATCTCCAGGGATATGAGAAAAATTTTGGATTTTGTAGTTTTTTGGATTGATCCTGTTGATGCCGCCCAAAAAATTACCGGACCAAACATATCCCTCTTTATCGCAGGTTAGCGCATGCACATTGCTGCTGATTTTTACATTGCCGGTTTGCGGGGTGTTCAGAATATGTATAAAGGATTTTTTTTGTTGGTCTGCAATGGCGATTCCGGCGTCTTCGGTAGCAAACCAGAATTTTTCATCAGGGCCTATCATAATTTGGCTGATCGCTTTTCCTTTCAAGTTACCGTCATTGATTCCAGGTTTTATTGTTTTGAAGCCGGTCGAAACCGGTTCATAATAATTCAGGCCACCGAAGTAGGTTCCCAGCCAGATGATATTTTCGCGACTGCTAAATATTTTATAAATGGCATTGTCATTGATTGAGGCCTTGGTAGGATCGAATGATTGTGTATGGTGTTCATATTCACTTGTTTCCGGATCGTAAATGAACAGGCCTTTTTCTGTCCCGATCCAGAATGTCCCGTTTTTATCTTCCATGATGTTACGGACGTAATACATGGGATGGTTAATGCCTGCCTGATTTTTTAATGGAATTTTTCTGAATTTACCCTTTTTGATATCTAAGAAAAGTGGTCCGTCTTTGAAGGTGCCGATCCATAGCCTGTTTTTTGAGTCGATCAGGATGGACGAAATGGATGAGGGAATATAGTCCGGGAGTTCATTCTGTCTTACATGGTAGGTCTTCAAAAGTGTACCATCTTTATCGAAATTGAAAAGCCGTTGGCCTTTGTATGTCCAGAAATTTCCTAACGAGTCTTCTTGCAACCCGACCATATGGTTTTCGAGGGGAAGGCGCGATTTTATTTCCCCATCGCCAGACAAACGGTAAATACCTGTGGACGTTGAAATCAAAATGTTCTCGTCAGTGGTTTCAAAAATATCATTAATTGAGCCAAGTGACTGTTCATCTTGCCTGATTGTTGTGAAGTTGTCATAATCAGGATTGAACATGCACAATCCATCTGCCGTACCCACGAATAACCTGCCGTTGCTGCATACCAGCAGTGAACGTATTTCATTGGATGGGATGGAATGATTGTTTTTTTCTGAATAATATATTTTGAAATTGTAACTGTCGTAGCGATTTAATCCTTCTACCGTTGCTACCCATATAAATCCGTCATGATCCTGTTCAATATCGTAAACCGTGTTGTGAGAGAGCCCTTCGATTGAAGTAAAACGCTGAAACTTTTTCTCAAAGCCCCATAGATCGCTCTGGAAAAAGATAAGGAGGACTAAAAAAAGAAAGGTTAATAATCGGTTCATACATTATAAGAAATCGTTTCACAAATACGAGCATTCTAACCGGTCAAAAATTGCTCGCATCATTGTTCTGCGGCTAGCATTTAAGTTCAGGTTAATTAGCCGGTTGAAGATACGTGTTTTTTTAGAACAATCTTCCCGCTAATCCGGAAGAAATTCCTGAAAAAGACCGATGATCCAACCTATTTTTAGAAAAAATAACTACTCATGAACACACAACTTAAATGGCTCGTTTCTGTTATTTTCCTGTTTTTGATGACAGGGTGCATTTGGTCGTCCAATGTGAAAAGGGATGTTGAAAAGGAGACGGTTTCGTGTTTCAACAACCTGAAAGGATTGGTACCTGATTGCGCCGATCCGTATATTCTCAGTCACGAAGGGAAATATTATCTCTATGGAACCGGCGGTAGAAATGGGATTCGGGTTTATCAGTCTGATGATCTAGCCAATTGGTCGGGTGCTGTTGGCGCCAGCGATGGGCTTGCGCTTGATTCGACCGATGTATGGGGAAACCATTCTTTTTGGGCCCCTGAAGTTTATTTACTTGACGGGAAATTCTACATGTTCTATTCGGTCATGGAACACCTGGCCATTGCAGAAAGCGAATCGCCGTTAGGCCCGTTTATCCAGAAAGAAAAGAAACCTCTTCATTTGGATACCAAAGAAATCGATTCTCATTTATTTATTGATACGGATGGAAAAAAATACCTCTATTTTGTTCGGTTTACCGGTGGAAATGAAGTTTGGATGGCTGAAATGCTGGATGATTTGTCAGGAATAAAAGAACAAACCCTGACCCGGTGTTTCGGCGTTTCACAGGCATGGGAAATGACGACCAAAAAACCGGTGGCTAAAGTAACCGAGGGGCCTTTTATGTTGAAACATAACAACCTGTATTATTTGTTCTATTCTGCCAATCACTTTAAAAGTCAGGATTATGCAGTGGGTTATGCCATTTCAGAATCACCCTTTGGGCCTTTCCGGAAATATGAAAATAATCCGATACTGATTGGTGATGGCAAAACGATTTTCGGTACCGGGCACCATTCATTCTTCAAGTCGAATTCGGGGCAGATGTATATTGTTTACCATTCGCATAAAAGCGGCGAAGACGTTCAGCCGAGGATAACCTGCTTGGACCGTTGCGGATTTGAGAAGGATGGTAGAAATAAACCCGACAAATTTGTAGTTTATGGTCCGACCACAACCCCTCAACCTGTGAAATAATGGAACGGTTACAAAAAGGAATAAAGGTTTTGCTTGTGTTCGCAGGCCTTTTCACGATGGTGTCTTCCTGTTCCGGAAACCCGGCAATTGAAGTTATTATTCCAGCTGAAGAAGAAGCCGATAAAGATAGAGGTGATCTTTCTGGATGGGGAAAGTCGCTCGGAGTGAACTATAACGAACAGTTGCAATTTATTGATTTCAATAACCTGGAGAAGACCAACACGGAATGGGTTCGTGGTTTTGTGGATTTTTTTCAATTATTTGATAAACCGGGCACCCTTCACACGGATAAAAGAATATTGAACTATCTTTCATTGAAAGAGCATGGCTACCGGACGATTTTAAACATTAAATGGAATTTTAAGGGAAGGGGAGAGGGGCTTCCAAATGTTGATAGTGAAGTTCTGGAAGCTTATCTCAGTTTTTTAGAGAACCTGCTGGAAAAAGTATGGCACCATACTGATATAATCGTTGTCGGGAATGAGCCTTTCATTGAGACTCTTGCAGATGAAAAGGATCAGCGCTTGGTTGATTTTTACATTATTGTTGCCCGCGCCGTAGAACGGTTTCGCGACCTTCACCCCGACTGGTATGTTCCTATTTTTGTAGGGGCTTTTAATAATTTGTATGACCCCGTCTGGAGAACGGAAGCCGTTGACAGTTTAATGGAATTTGTTCAATCAGATCCAGGTATATCCGGAATCGATCTGCACATCCATCATTCAGAAATGCAACAAATGAAAGATGCCCTCCATTATGCCAGTAGCAAGATTAGTGACGACCAAAAAATATTGATTACTGAGTTTTCCCTGATGAAACATTGGAAAGCGCAACTAACAAACAATATCCCTGAATCTTTTGCTATTCAGTATCAGCTCCGTGCGGAGATGAAAAATTATCAGTACATCGATTTTGCACTAAAGAATCCGCGAACGGCCAATGAATGGTTCGCTTTCATGCAAACCAGTACCTGGTTCGAATCACGAAAACATTATCTGAAAGAAGCTTTTTCGCTGATGACGAATGATCCCAAATTTCTGGTTGCATCCTACGCCATCAGGCAAAGTTATCCAATCGGAAAGGATTTTACATCCACGACTGATCCTTGGGTGCTGAATGGATTATTTGCCAACAGAACAATTCGGCAAGATGCCGGAACCGGCCAGGACCAGCTTAATTATTCATTTATAGATGACTTTATTTCTATCCAGAACTATCGGAAGTAGTCCCTTATTATGCGTTCGGATAAATGTTCATAGGGTAGCATTTTTGTTCTTTTTGCAGGAACCTGAATACTGAATTCATGCAATTTGAACAATGATTATGAAGGTTGAATAATAGTCCTATCAAGGGTGCTGGCAGGACTTTATTTTTGATGGTGTTTTAAACCTAAATCTAAAATTATGAGAAAAATTCTGATTGTGTTATTCCTGTTTTTTTCCTATTTCATTTCCTACGGGCAATCGCATTCCGGAGATGTTACCGGAACGATTACTGATTCCTCAGGGGAAGTAATTCCTGGGGCAACGATTGTATTAAAGGGAACAACGATCGGGACCGTTAGTGACATGGATGGTTCCTTTACTTTAAAGAATGTCAAATCCACCGATGTATTAATTTTTAGTTTTATTGGTTATAAAAGCCAGGAAGTAATTGTCGGGAACCAACGAGTAATCAATATCGTTTTGGTTTCGGATGACGTGACTATGGAGGAGGTTGTGATAGTTGGTTATGGTGTCCAGAAAAAGGAGAGCTCAGTTGCGGCTATTTCGCAGGTTGAAGGTGAAACACTGAAAAAAGCAAGTACCATTTCTCTTTCCAATGCGCTTACCGGGCAAGTACAAGGGGTTTTTACTGTTCAAAAGGACGGTGAACCCGGAAGCGATGCCGCGGATGTGTTCATCCGGGGCAAATCATCGTGGGTCAGTAATAGTCCGCTGGTATTGGTCGATGGGGTGGAAGGTAACTTTAATGACATTGACCCGAACGAGATCGAAACCTTGTCCGTGTTGAAGGATGCCTCGGCTACAGCCGTTTTTGGGGTGAAAGGGGCCAACGGTGTAATCCTGATCACGACAAAAAGAGGCCAGGAAGGCGACATCAAATTAACCTTCAATTCTGAGTTTGGCTTAAAAAATCCCTTACTCCGCAGAAACATGTACAACAGTTATAACACTGCCCTAATCATGAACGAAGCCTACAGAAATGACGGAAGCTGGAACTTGTTGCTTTCAGATGAGATCCTGGAACATTACCGCACACAGGATATGCCCTATTTGTATCCCAACACGGATTGGGAAGAAATATGTGTGAAGGACTTTGGCTTTACGCAAAAACATAACGTCAGTATTTCCGGTGGGTCAAAACATGCCCGTATTTATGCTTCTTTTTCTTATTTATACGACGGCGATATTTTAAAAACGGTAAAACAACCCGAGTATGATCCTACCTTTAAGTACAACCGGTACAATTATCGTGTTAACATGGATTTCGATCTTACTCCGTCAACTGTATTATCGATGAATGCAGGTGGTTTTGTCGGAATAAAAAATCAACCCAATGAATCAGCCTCAATTCGGACTTACCGGCCGATTTTTATGCTAGGGCCAATGGTGATCCCGAACGAGTATCCAGCTTCCCTGTTAGAACAATATCCCGATCCTGCTCACCCCGAAGAAACTGGAGACAGAGCAGCAAGTACCGGGGTGATCAATGCGAATAACCCGTACAACGCGATAAATTACAGTGGATATAAACAAACAAAGTCCACCGGTTTGACGACAACTTTTGTTCTGAAACAAAAGCTGGATTTTATCACAAAAGGTTTGTCAGTGCAAGGTAAGGTCGCTTTTAACCACGATGAAGCATATTTGAAAAACTATAACTTTGACAAAGTTGCTTACAAATTATTGTCAGACGGAACATGGCAACGATTTAAGGGACGCGATAACACCGATGGAGAAGGCGCCGAGTTGCCCATTTCTCCCGGTAGTGAGGATATTACCAGTAACCCGTTTCGAAGCTGGTATTACGAGGCTTCAGTAAGCTATGCCCGTACATTTAATGACCACAATGTCTCTGCTCTTTTCCTCGGGCAGCGGCGTACCTGGCAAAGCGATGTTGATTTCCCTCATTATGAAGAAGGTATTGTTGGTCGTATCACCTATGACTATAAAACCAAGTATTTGGCCGAAGTTAATCTGGGGCTAAACGGATCCGAGCAGTTTGCTCCGAAAAACCGCTATGGTTTTTTCCCGTCCTATGCCTTGGGTTGGAACCTGCACCAGGAAAAATTTATGGAAAAACTGCAACCAGTAATTAACCGGGCCAAAATCAAATACTCTTATGGCGAGGTTGGTAGCGACAATGCCGGGGGACAGCGATGGCTGTACACATCCAGTTATGCAAACGGAACAACCAACCAGGACGAATATAAACCAGGAACGGCCGATAACCCAGGAACAAGCCTAAGACCGATTGTTGAAGGCGCGGTGGCAAACGAAAATGCTACCTGGGAACGGGCTATCAAGAAAGATCTTGGCATTGAACTGGGTTTTTTTAAAAATAACATGTTTTTGCTGACCATGGACTTTTTTAAAGAAAACCGCGACCATATCCTTTTGAGCCGTTTGTCTCTTCCCGACTGGTTTGGTGTGAGCGCAAAACAGCAAAACCTGGGAGCCACCGAAACCAAAGGTTATGAAATCGAAGTGAAATTCACGAATGGCACACGCGACGGGTTATGGTACTGGGCAAAAGCCGGCGTAAGTTTTAGCGATAACCGCATTATTTTCAGGGATGAACCCTATTATAAACCGGAATACCAGAAAATGGCCGGACGCCGGATTGATCAGCTTTTCGGTTATGTAACCACAGGCTATATTGACAATGTGGATGAAAGAGCCGCAGTTCCGCGTTACGGAAGTGGCATTGTTGGCCTTGGCGATGTTGTTTATCGGGATTTCAATGGTGATGGCAATATTGATACGAACGACCAGGTGCCCATGGGCTATGCAGGTTCTTACCCGCTGTATTTTTATAACTTTTCGGCCGGGCTAACCTGGAAAAACTTCGATTTTGATTTTACCTTCCAGGGAGCGGAAAAAACCTCGAGAACCATGGTTGATGCTTTCCTATGGCCTTTGCACCGCCTGGCAAACCAGTATTTCGATTACCAAAGCGATTACTGGACCCCGGACAATACCAATGCGAGATATCCTGCTTTGCACATGGATGCCAACCGGGTACAGAATAACATCAGCGATGGCACGAATACAACAACCAGCATACGAGATGCTTCTTACCTTCGATTAAAAACTGCGCAAATTGGTTACTCTGTTCCCAAAGACCTCATTTCAAGATATAAAATGGGGCAGTGCCGGGTTTACCTGCAGGGAAATAACTTAATCACCTGGGCGCCGGATTACCCAATCGGTGACCCCGAAGGAACGGATGCCGGCAACGGAAACCTGACATTTGGTTATTATCCGTTAATCCGTAGGATTACACTGGGGTTACAAGTAACATTTTAATCAATAAAACTGTACGATATGAAGATATATAACATACTATTTTTCATTATCCTGGTCGCATTCATTTCTTCCTGCGAGAGTGATTACCTGGATAAGATGGAGGAGTCCGAAGGATACGATTTTGAAGATGTTTTTCTGGATTCGGTCAACTTTAAAAATTTCAACGATAAACTTGTCGTTACACCCTTGTTAAAGCGCCATCGGAACGATGTCCGGCCGCTTGGCGACTTTGATGATGTTTCCGATAATTCGATTTCCGGGCCTAACTGGACGGGGGTTCCCTCGGTTCAGGCTGCTGCCGGTGATTTTTATCCCATGAGGACAAATGGCAACGCTGTGATGTGCAACAATGATACTTGGTCCAGAATTTGGAACCAGATCCGCGTCGCGAATATTTGTATCCGGAATATTGATTTTTATCCAGGAAGTATATCATCGAGAAATGTCATTCTTGGTACCAGTTATTATTTCAGGGGATATGCCTATTTCGAATTGGTGCGTCGCTGGGGAGGAATGCCCTATTTTTATAAACCAATTTCAGCAGACGAGAACATGGATGTTCCAAGACTATCGTATCAGGAAACCATGTTGCTGGCCGCTGCAGATCTCGATAGCGCCGCCATGTATTTGAAACCGGTTATTCCCGAAAGTGATTGGGGCAGGCCAACCCAGGTTGCCGCGCTTGGCTACAAAGCCAAAGCGTTGGTTTATGCAGCGAGTGAGTTTGCTGCCATGCAACCGGGAGCCTTTACCGATCTTTGGGACGATGCCGCTTTGGCTGCCGATGAGGCAATAAAGGTCGCTGAAGATAATGGATACGGATTGGTCCCGATGGACAAATACTACTACATTTTTAAGGAAAACGAAGAGGAAGTCTATACAAAAGAAATCTTGTATGGCCGTCGCTCTGATCACACCTGGGGTTCCAATTCCTATAAACAACGCTATCGTCCGCCGGGCCAGCTTTCCGGACAATATGCAACTGCTCCCAACCAATTGTTGGTCGATTGTTTTGAAATGCAGGCAACCGGCCTTCCGATCAATGATCCTGCGTCGGGGTACAATCCCCAGGATCCTTATGCAGGCAGGGACCCTCGTTTTGCCGAATCGATCATCACCAATCAACAAACAGTGATGGGTAGAAAGATGCAGATTTATGACAGGGACGAAACCAAAACGCCGGCCACGCTTGGTTCGCTGTCTCTGGTTTATTCTGACGGTCAGGTAAGTATGGGATATACCAAAACCGGCTATTACAACAATAAATGGATGGGACGGACTTTCAATGCCAACCTGGATATGCATTATCCGGAGATTCGGATGTCGGAGTTGTACCTGCTGTTTGCCGAAGCTGCCAACGAAGCCTGGGGAACGCCGGCCCAACTCAATACAGCATGCAGATATTCAGCTGAAGAGGCATTAAATGTAGTCCGGAACCGGGCGCTGATGCCTAATATCGCTTCCAAATTCTTATCCAAAGATGCCTTTAGGGAAAGGGTAAGAAATGAAAGAAGGGTAGAGTTGTGTTTCGAAGATAACCGGTTGTTTGACATTCGCAGATGGCATATTGCCCATTTACCTGAGAACAGGGACATGTGGAAAATGGATATTGCAAAAGTAGCTGTAAGTGCCGAGTGCCCAACTGGATTCCGTTATACGCCAATGCTTTACCAGCAACGGGTTTTTGAGGAAAAGCATTATCTGTTTGTTATCAAACTCGATGATACCAACATTGGCCCCAATTTTTTACAAAACCCGGGGTGGTAATATTCTAAACCATACAAATTGAAGAGATATGAATTTATATAAAAATATACTTGTCGTATTCTGTAGTTTGTTCCTGTTACTGGTTCAGGGGCTGGACTTGTCTGCACAGAACACGAATAAAAAAACCAAGACTATTAAAGTCTCTTTGGAGTCAAAAATTGTTGACGAAGCAGGTAATCCTGTTCAAGGTGCCCGGGTATATTCTTCCAAATCAAGGATGTATGCCAATGCGACAGCTGATGGTTCTTTTGAATTTAAAACTTCAACTGATGACATGTTGGTTATCAAGGCTGACGGTTATGAGTCAAAGACAATCACTTCTACAGATGAATCGTTGAAAGATGGAAAGATTGTTTTGGTTCAGGAAAAGGCATTGAACGGTGAAAATAACCAAATCATGCTGCCATTCGGCACGACTTCTGAACGTAGAAGTGTGGGTGCGTATTCTGTTGTGAAAGGTGAACAACTGGAAAATACGCCTGCCTTGTCTATTCAAAGTACCTTGGGTGGAAGGCTGAATGGATTGTTCCAGTTGCAGAATACCCAGGTTCCGGGATGGACAAACCATACCATGTTTGTGCGTGGGGGATGGGGTGATTACATAACGATTGTTGACGGTGTTGAGCGTACCTTGGAATATATTGAACCTGAGGTTATTGAAAGCGTGGAGCTGTTGAAAGATGCCACGATGAAATCACTGTACGGCGGGTTACAGGCCAACGGTATTTTGCTGATTACCACAAAAAGGGGAAAAGCCTACGAGAACAGTGTTCGGGTGAATGTCGAACACGGCGTCCAAACTCCAACACGTTTGCCCAAGTTCCTCGACTCGTATAATTATGCAACTTACTATAACCAGGCACTTGCAAACGATGGCTATGCCCCTTTGTACGATCAGACCGCTCTCGATGCCTATAAAAATCATACCGATCCAATTTTGTACCCTGATGTCGATTACTATAAGGAATTCCTGAATGAAACTTATAACATGACTCGTATCAATACTCAATTACAGGGTGGGAATGAGAAATCGCGCTATTTTGCTCACATTGGTTACCAGGGAAATGGCGGTTTGGAAAAACATACTGACTATCCGAATGCTGATGATATTTTTACCGTCAGAACATCCATTGATATGGATGTGATGGACTTTATTCGGGTTAGCGCCGGGTTTAACGGGGCTTCCCAAGTGAAGGAATGGCCAAACATTTCCACCCAGAATTTCTTTGCCCCGCTGGCAGCACATCGCCCGAACGAATATCCGATATTAATTCCGGGGGAGATGGTTGGTTTGCCGGATCAGGAATATGTTATAGGCGGTACTGCTGAAAAACAAAACAATCCTTACGGATTGTTGACAGGACAAGGCTATGCCGAACGCAGATATACATACATTCAGTCTGACCTTGGTTTGACTTTTGATTTTAATAAATGGGTAAAAGGATTGAAAGTGAAGCCTTTCGTTTCATTTGATGTGTACAATGTGGAAACGGCAACCAAAGGGGCCACATTCTCGGTTTATGAGCCTGTTTATAATACGGCTACCGGAGAGGTAACGTTCAACCAGTGGGGAACAACCACGGAGGCCACCAGTCAGTCCCGGTCAAATGCAGAGGTTCGACGGAATTATGCATTAAATGTAACTTCAACTTACGACAGAACTTTCGGGAGCCATGATATCAAAGGAATACTGAACTTTTATCAGTCACGGAACGAAATCCGGAATGTTCATGAAGATCCGCGCCGGCAAAACCTGGGCCTGCATGTTAGCGATATGATCGCTGATAAATACATCCTTGAAGCAAATATCAACCGGGTTGGTGTTACTTCGTTCTCAAAAGATAACCGGTATGGCTACTTCCCTGCTTTTGGTGCCGGTTGGATTTTGTCAGAGGAGAGTTTTCTTTCCGGGGCCAAATCGATTGACATGTTGAAGTTACGGGTCTCTTACGGGATCCTTGGTTCAACAACCTATACGGCAGAGGGTGGTTTCTCTACTCATTTATTTCAGGATGTTTGGAGACAAAATGGTACGATTAATTTGGATGGCGAGAATTACCTGGTATCGCTCGACAAAACCGGAAATCCCAATATTGGTTTTCAAAAGAGCTATGAATTCAACGCCGGTATTGATGCGGTATTATTTAACAGATCAACTCGCATAAGCCTGGGGTATTTCGATAATATAAACGATGGTTTTATCGGTGATGGTGGAAATATTACTCCTGGTGTTATCGGCAAGAACGAGGCACTCGCATTCCGGAACTTCAAGAAATTCGGGTTGAAAGGATTCGAAGGCGAACTTTGGTACAACCGGTATTTTGGAGATCTGGAATTAAATCTGGGAGCAAATATGACCTATGGGATTTCAAATCGCATTGCCGATGGTGAACCAGATTATCCGGCAGATGCTTTTGGTGGTTTAATCACTCAAGGCCGCCCGGTTGATGCGATTATGGGACTTGAAACAATTGGCGTTTTCAATGATCAGGCCGACATCGACCAGTCACCACTACAAATGTTTGGGCCGGTTCGCCCAGGTGATATTAAATATGCTGATAATAACGGTGATGGCTACGTGGATGAGCGTGACAGGGTAGAAATTGGGAATTCAAGTCCTCGTCTTCAATTCGGAATAAATCTGGATCTTAAATTCAAAGGATTTAACCTGAGTGTTTTAGCAATGGGATACGGTAAATACAATCGGTTGCTCAATACCCAATATTACCAGGTTTACGGTAACCGAAAGTATTCAAACGTAGTAGTTAACGGTTTGCCCAATGGTAATGCTCATCCGAAGCTTTCTGCCTTGGCAACGGAAAACAATTTCGTAAGCTCAACCTATTGGATTGTCAACAGCGCCTTTTTGAAACTTCGGAATGTTGAACTGGGATATACTTTGCCACACACGCTTACTCAACGTTTTAGCGTGAACGATATCAAGGTTTTTGCAAGGGGGTATAATCTGTTGACTTTGTCGAAAATTAAAGACCTGGATCCTGAAAACCTGGATGCTGGTATTGGGAACTTCCCATTGTGTACTACACTTTCAGCAGGAATTTCAGTTTCATTCTAGATCATGAACCAAATAAAATCATCAAAAATGAAAAAAATATTCAAATACAATATATTATTCCTGATACTGGCGATGGGATTTGGATGTTCTGAATATCTGGATCCTTCGTTGGACGGGTCCTTAACCGAAGAACAGGTTTTTGGGAATGATGCGTACTTCAACGGTGTGCTGAATACGGTATATGGCAGCCTGCCGGATGTTTACGATTACATGTTGGATTGTGCAACAGACAATGCAGTGACCAATGACTACAGTTCCGACTTTTTTAAAATGGGAACTGGTGCTCTTCGGCCAAATATGAACCCGGAATCGAACTGGGTAAACGCTTACCGTCAGATCCGAAGGATTAATCAATTTCTGGATAAAATGGTATTGGACACTACCGGAACAAAACCGTTTCTGACGCCGGTTCGATTTGTACGACTGGGAACTGAAGCCGACAGTATTGATAATATCAATACCTTCTACCGGATGCTGGGCGAGGCCTATTTCCTGCGCGCCTATTATGAAGCCGATCTCCTCAGACGGTACGGGGGAAAAGCCACCTCGGGTGAGTTTCTGGGAGTACCGATTGTAACCGATGTATTATATATTGAAGACAACCTGAACCTTCCGAGAAATACGTACCAGGAATGTGTGGATCAAATCAGTAGTGATTGCGATAGCGCGATTAAATATCTTCCTGTCGAATACAAGGGGACCAATGCTGTTTTGGGGGCAACCATGAATGGGCGTGCCAATGGCATTGCAGCCATGGCTTTAAAAGCGAGAGTTCTGCTATACGGTGCAAGCCCGGCATTTAATCCAGATAATGATATAACAAAATGGGAAAAAGCAGCTATTGCGGCAGGCGATGCACTTACGGCTATCGGCGGATTGAAAGATCTTCCGACAATCGATAATTACTACTTCAACCAGCTGAATAACAAAGCGTATAATATTCGCGATATCTTTTTGCGCGGAAATGTGCAAAGCGGTAACCGAGAGTTGGAAAATAACAATTATCCGCCATCGATGTACGGAAGCGGACGTGTAAATCCATCACAGAACTTTGTGGATGCATTTCCTGATAAGGCAGGATATCCGATCAGTGAAAGTGCTTTATATGCGAACAGTGACCCTTATACAAACCGCGATCCGAGGCTCAATTTGTTTGTCGCAGTCAATGAAACAACGATGGGGCCGTCAAATTACCACACCATTGAAACGTTTGAAGGTGGTGTAGATGCGTTTAATCCTTCGATCAACACTTCCCGATCAGGCTATTACCTGAAAAAGTTGCTGAAATACGGAAGTGTAAGACTTATCCCGGGACAGTTAACCGGAACTGCACGGGCTGCTATTCATTTAGGATCACCTGAATTGTACCTCAATTTTGCTGAAGCGGCATTTGAAGCATGGGGACCTACAGGCGACCCGATGGCTTACGGGTTTAATGCCGTATCGGTCATTACACGGATCCATAAGCGCGATGGCTCAGGAAATGATTATATGAATACGGTTGCAGTTAATGACGAAAATCTTTTCAGAGAACTTATTCATAATGAAAGAAGACTGGAACTGAGTTTCGAAGGACACTATTTCTGGGATATCAGAAGATGGGAAAGTACGGAAGATCTGACAGGGATTAATACCGTGGTAAACGGGGTTAAGATTACTAAAGATGCTAATGGAAACAATAGCTACGACATGGATGTACAGTTAGAAAAACGATTGTTTAACTCCATTTACATGCCGCTTCCTTACGACGAACTTTTTAATGCTCCTTTACTGGTTCAGAATAAAGGATGGGAATAATTACAACTATTAAATGATACAGAAATGAGAAAAAATATATTCATATTACTGATCCTGTCATCGATCCTGGGTTCATGCGGATTTGAGGAAGAAGTGATTTCCTACGGGACGACATCAGTATATTTTTATAATCAGGAGTATAACCGAAACATTGTGGTTGGCGAAGGCCTGGACCTGAAAGCCGGAATCATGTTTTCCGGATTGATTAACAATGATCAAGACCGGGTTGTTCAGTATGACATCGATCCTTCAGTTATTCTGGATCCCTCAAAAACCATGATGCCTGCAAATTATTACACGCTGTCGGGTACTTCCCAATTTGTGGTTCCCAAAGGTGAAGAACAGGGATATGTGGAGATTGAAATTGACTCTACTGCTTTCTTAGCTGATCCGAAATCACTGACTGGTGAGTATGTCATTCCTTTTCGCTTAATCAGTTCAACGGATGTCGATTCCATTAATACAGCAAAAGATTATATGGTAATATCAGTTAGCTATTGGGCCAAACAACATGGCAATTATAATTATTCGGGGCAAACAATCCGGAAATCAAGCGGGGTAGCGGTAGATACGCTTGTTTATGAAAATACTTCCACCATTTCGGAAAGCGTCCGCGAGTTGGAAACCGTGGGGCCGAATATGATGAAAGTAATCCCAGACGGAACTGCGGGAAGTAAGGATCCTGCATCCGGAAAGTTTTCGTTTAATGTGGAAGTTCCCACCCTGGGTGGTGGAAGCGTAATCGTAACTACCGGACAGGGATCAGCCATTGAAATTTCCCCTGACGGCAGTTCTGTATATGATGAAGCTTCAAAAACTTTTTACCTGAGCTACCAATACAATGACGGAACTTATGATTGTTTCGCAACCGATACAATGGTGTTCAGAAATCGCATTCGCGATATCCAGGCCGATGGGCAGGGGGTGAACGAATGGAGAGGTTTCTAACAGGATACAAATAATAGATTAACAATAAAAATAGAATGACCATCCCATCTGGCATTGAAGCTTTGATGGGATGGCAATGCCTTGGTCGCTTTCCCAACTTCCAATTTTAGGGAGTAGTTATTTTGTGAAGCGGATTTGTAATTGAAGAATAACATAGAAATAAAGATTAAACATGAAACGATTGCTTATTTTATTTGCATTTTTTGCAGCATGGGGTGCGAAATCTCAGAATTATTCCCCTGTCAAGGGAAAATTAATGACTGAATGGGGAGAAAAGGTTACCCCGGAGAATGTTTGGCGGGAGTATCCCCGGCCGCAATTAAAACGAACTGACTGGCAAAACCTGAATGGCTTATGGGAGTATGCAATTCTTCCCAAAGATGACAAACAACCTAAAAACTTTGGGGGGAATATTTTGGTGCCGTTTGCTGTGGAATCTTCCTTGTCAGGTGTGGGAAGAAGCGTGTTGCCTGATGAAAAGCTTTGGTACCAGAAAAAGTTTACTGTGCCTGCCGGGTGGAATGGTAAAAATGTCGTGTTGCATTTTGAGTCCGTTGATTGGGAAACCACAGTGTGGGTGAACGGGAAACTGGTTGGTACCCATAAAGGTGGTTCAACAGCGTTCTCGTTCGACATCACAAAATATCTGAAAAAAGGGGAACAGGAACTGGTGGTCTCAGTTTGGGACCCAACCGATACGGATTCGCAGGCCCGCGGGAAGCAGGTTCTCGATCCGAAAGGTATTTGGTACACTGCTGTTACCGGAATCTGGAAAACAGTTTGGATTGAACCGGTAGGTAAAACAGCTATTAAATCGGTTCAACCGGTTGCTGATATCGACCTGAGAAAAGTCGCCTTGCATACAGCCTTTTTTGGATTGAAAGGGAATGAAAAATTGGAGGTGAAGGTTTCAAAAGACGGTAAAACAATACTCACCAAAGAATTCGGCGCCAACAATGAAATTGTTTTGGATATCCCTTCTCCGGAATTATGGAGTCCGGAATCGCCGGCATTGTACCAGCTTGACTTATCGCTTTACGGAAGCGGAAAGCTTTTGGATAAAGTCGGGTCTTATTTTGCTATGCGAAAAATCGCAAAGGTAAAGGACGAACAGGGATTTGAGCGGATTCAGCTGAACAATGAGACCATCTTTCAATACGGTACATTGGATCAAGGCTGGTGGCCTGATGGTTTGCTGACACCTCCATCCGCAGAAGCGATGCTCTACGATATGGAAGTGTTGAGAGAGATGGGGTTCAATATGTTACGCAAACATATCAAAGTTGAACCCTCGCTTTATTATTATTATGCAGATTCATTGGGGTTATTGCTTTGGCAGGACATGGTTTCCGGTTTTGAGACGGCAAAACGGTCGGTGCAACACGTAAGCTGGGACGCGCCGAATGACTGGGCTCGTCCAAAAGAATCTGCAGACCAGTTTGAGTTCGAAATGAAGGAAACAATCGACCAGCTCAAATTTTTCCCAAGCATCATTACCTGGGTTATTTTCAACGAAGGTTGGGGACAATATGAAAGCAAACGGGTTGTAGAATGGAGTATGAATTACGACCCTACACGGATCATTGACGGGGTGAGCGGCTGGACAGACCGAAAAGTAGGACACCTGAATGATGCCCATCAATATCCCGGTCCCGGGATGGAGCCTGCCGAACTAAATCCGGGAAGGGCTATCGTTCTTGGAGAATTCGGAGGACTCGGATTGCCGGTTGAAAATCATTTGTGGAATCCCAACATGAGAAACTGGGGCTATCGGACCTACAGTTCCACGCCGGAATTGATTAAAGAATACACAAAATTGATGCATAACCTTTATCCTTTGCGATACAAAGGATTAGCGGCTGCTGTTTATACCCAAACCACCGATGTGGAGGGAGAAGTGAACGGGCTCATGACCTATGATCGCAAGGTGATAAAAATTGACCCGGAATTGTTACGGATCTTACATGCTCCGCTCTATTCAACAGAAACCACACTGGTAAAAAATGTGGTGAAGGATTCGCATGTGACAGGGCAAACCATTCATTATACGAAAACAGATCCGGGGAAAGATTGGTTTTCCAAGGCAGCGATTGGCAGCTTCAGTTCGGTGTCAGGTCCGTTGAATGTTGGAAAAGGTGAATCGGTTTGGTCTGCCCAATCATTCGATTTGACCAACCTTCCAAACGGTATCTCATTGAAAATACTGGCTTTCGGTAAGGTGAAAGTTTACCTGAACGGAAAGCTGGTACTGGATAAGCGGATCATTGGGAAAAGACATTACGAAGATTTTAATGTAAGTGAATTTTCTGAATATCTTAAGAAAGGTAAGAATCTGATTGCTGTGGAAGCGCTGGATTTTGAGAATGCGGCTCCTTTTGATTTTGGCGTTTATGTTTATTAGTAGGTTCGGAAATAGATAGGTTAGGGATTAGTCATGGCCTTACTCCTTAAAAGTGGGGCCTGGCTAATTTCATTTAATCTACATACTTACGCCACATTGTGAAATGAATAACCGGGCCGACTGATTTCAATAGAAAATAGAATTCAACTTCAAATGAATGTTCCCGGTGTGGGGCATCTGTAATGTAACGATGTAAGTCAAATATCAATAAAAATCGGGTCATTATGAAGAAATTACATCAAGTCGGCTCAGCTGTGCTGGCTGTGTCATCGATGGTGTTTGGATGCTCTCCTTCAGCTAAAACAGACAAAAAAAATTCTTTGCATCCCAATATTATCCTGATCATGGCCGACGATATGGGGTTTTCTGACCTGGGATGTTACGGTGGTGAAATACAAACCCCCAATCTGGATGCCTTGGCAAAAACCGGCGTTCGTTATTCCCAGTTTTACAATGCCGCCCGATGCTGCCCCACCCGGGCCTCTCTGTTGACGGGCGTTTACCCGCATCAGGCAGGTATGGGATGGATGACTAACGCAGATTTGGGGACACCTGCCTATCAAGGCGATTTAAGCAAAAATGTAGCAACCATTGCCGAAGTAGTGGAAACTGCAGGCTATGAAACATATATGACCGGAAAATGGCACTTGTCGAATACGCGAAAAGATAAAGGGATGGTCATGGACAACTGGCCGGTTCAGCGTGGGTTTGATCGCTACTTCGGGCTCGTAGGAGGAGCCGGAAATTACTTTAAGCTCCCTGTGTTTTCGAATAATACAAGATATATGTCGCCGGAGAATTTTTACCTGACAAATGCTATAAGCGATAGTTCGGCGATGTTTATTCAGGATCATTTCAATCATCATCCCAATTCACCAATGTTTATGTATGTTGCCTATACTTCGCCACATTGGCCGTTGCACGCTTTAGAGGAGGATATTGAAAAATACCGGGATGTTTATGACGTTGGTTGGGATTCCATTCGAAAAAGGCGATTGGAGAAACAGCAGGAAATAGGACTTTGGGAAGATGTTCCGGAACTTTCACCTCGTGATGAAAGAGTTCCGTCATGGGATGCACTTTCAGAAGAGCAAAAAAAGGATTTTGCCCGAAGGATGGCGATTTATGCTGCACAGGTGGATGCCATGGATCAGGGCATTGGACGGATTGTTAACAAACTGAAGGAATTGGGTCAACTGGATAATACAATTATCTTCTTTTTGGCCGACAATGGCGGGTGTGCCGAATTTATTTCAAGCGGAAAAAGCAAAAATTTAACAGGTAATCTGGCCGATACTTATGAAAGCTATCGGATTCACTGGGCCAACGCGAGTAATACGCCTTTTCGCGAATACAAACACTGGGTGCACGAAGGAGGCGTACGTACCCCTCTTATTGTGCACTGGCCCAAAGGAATAGATAAAGATTTGAACAACTGTTTTATACGCGACTACGGACATTTGACCGACATCATGGCGACTTGTGTAGAACTATCAGGTGCTCAGTATCCCGACTCATTAAATGGAGAAACCATTGTTCCGATGCAGGGTACAAGCCTGGTCCCGCATTTTTCAGGGATAATGAATGGAAAAGGCCCGATCTTCTGGGAACATGAAGCCAACATCGGGATGCGCGACGGAGACTGGAAACTCGTTGCGAAAACACCCGAGGCCGAACCATTTGATTCCGGCACGTTGGAGTTGTACAACATTCAGAAGGATCCGACCGAGTTAAATAACCTGGCAAATCAATATCCTGAAAAGTTAGATTCTATGTATCGGGCTTGGAAGAAATGGGCGGACTTTGCAGAAGTTTTTCCGATGGATACTCGTGAATACGGAGAACGCTCGAATACTTATAAACGTCAAATCAATGGTGAGTTTGATCTGAATTTTGGGGATTGGGATATCCGTAATCCTTACGATATTGCCGAATTTCAAATTGACCGGAGCTCAAAGCTCTCGGGTGCCAATTCAGCAGAAATTAGGATCGTAAAAATTTCTGAAAAGCCTGATGATGCAGCCTTGATGTGGGTTTTTCCCACGGGTGAAGCAAAACAATATAAGGTATCGTTTCGTGCAGTGGCCAATCGTAACACGAAACTGAATGTCACCTTTGAAGAGGCCGGCAAAAATAGTGATGTGCTTGCTACGAATGTTTTTCAACTTTCAACTGAAGTGAAAGTCTTTTCGTTGAATACAAAAATGATTGTCAAACCTACCCGCTATAAGTTAAGTTTCGGGGTTGGTAATAACCCGGTTGATGACAAAATATGGTTGGATGCGGTTACGCTATCACCAATTGACCCGGAAAATTGAGAGGAGAAATGAAGTATAAACCGACTAAATCAAAATCCATGAAAAGAATAGTATTCCTTTACGCTCTGTTTTTTTTAACACTCTCTAAAATCTCCTTCGGGAAACAAAGACCGAATATCCTCTTTGTTTTTATTGATGACATGGGGTACGGAGATTTAGCTTGCTACGGGAATATCATTCACGAAACTCCAAATATCGACCGGCTTGCCAGCGAAGGCATTCGTTTTACGCAGTTTTATGTCAATGCACCTATATGCTCTCCATCGCGTGTAGCGGTAACCACCGGGCAATACCCTTGCCGTTGGGGCATTTCGTCGTTCATTAACGACCATCAGTCGAATGTGAAAAGAGGAATGAAAGATTTTTTGAGTATGGAAGCTCCTTCACTTGCGCGTAACCTTAAAGATGCCGGATATTATACAGCCCACATTGGGAAATGGCACATGGGTGGTGGACGCGATGTTGGCGATGTACCATACATTGCTGAATATGGTTTTGACGAGTCAGTCACCCAGTTTGAGGGAATCGGGGAACGCTACCTGGCCACTTACGAAACCTTAAATCTGAAAGACAGCACCCGAAATCTCGAAAAAATGTCTGCTGCCTTGGGAAAGGGCGATATCCATTGGATAAAACGGGAAGACTGCACTGAAACCTATGTGGCGCGGGCTATAGAAGCAATAAAACACGCTCAGGAGAGTGGCAAACCGTTTTATATAAATCTTTGGCCCGACGATGTACATACTCCGAGCGAACCACCCCGGGAACTCCGGGGTGACGGAGGCCGCCAGGATCTTTATTCCGGTGTGATGAAGGAAATGGATTGCCAGTTGGAGCGAATATTCAGTTTAGTACGAAGTAATCCGGATTTGAGAGAAAATACACTCATTATATTGACCAGTGACAACGGTCCGGCCAAAAATGTAGGTTATCCCGGAGTCTTAAGCGGGCATAAAGGCAATTTGTATGAAGGTGGAATTCGCGAACCGCTTATCATTTGGGGGCCTTCACTCATTGCCCAAGATCAGATTGGGAACACCAATTCAACCACCGTAATTGCGGGGATGGATTTGCCCCCTTCAATTATTCAAATTGCAGGTGCAAAAATGTTCGGGAATGAGTATTTCGATGGCTTGGACATGAGCCAGTGCATGTTGGGATTTGAAACGGTAAAACGAAACCAGCCAATCATGTGGCAACGTCCAGCCGGGATAACTAAGATGGATAGAAATAAGGATAATCCGGACCTGGCCATCCGCGAGGGTGATTATAAGCTTCTCATCAATATTGACGGTTCAAATCCGGAGCTTTATAACATTGTTCTGGATGAAACGGAGTCAACAAATATTGTCGAAAAATACCCTGAAATTGTTTCTAAGATGAAAAAGAAAGTTTTGGACTGGTATGCCCAAATGCCTCAGGTAATAAACGAGGATAATTGATTCTGAAATAGAATGGTTCTAAAAGTCAACTTCATAAAAAAACAGAGCATATGAATAGCTGTAATCTTATTTTGGGTGTGGCAGCATCAGTTACACTCGTGCAAACAGTTTACGCACAGGAAAAGCAACAACATCCGAATATCATCATTGTGATGTCGGATCAGTTGCGTGCCGATCTTTTCCAGCGCGAAGGATATTCCCTAAATACGATGCCTTTTACCGACAATCTGGCCAAAGGAGGGACATGGTTTAATCACGCATATACTTCTGCTCCGGCCTGTGTTCCGGCCCGTACTTCCATGCTTACAGGCCGCTTTCCAAATGCCACCCGTGTCCGTTCGAACCATAATGTCAAGGATGCTTTCTTTGAGAAAGACCTGTTTGAAGTAGCCCAAGAACAGGGTTACAAAACTGCGCTCATCGGCAAAAATCATACATACCTGACGAAAGAAAGAGTTGATTACTGGGACCCGTACAGTCATGAAGAAAAACAGTCGAAAGATAAAGATGAAGATGCAACCAGCTTCGATAAATACCTGAGAAGCCTGAAAATGTACAGTAATCTGGAACCGTCGCCAATGGGAGTCGAAGAACAGCTTCCGTACCGGATGGTGGATGATGCGTCGCAATGGGTCGGTTCACTTTCCGGCCAACCCTTTTTAATGTGGTTTTCTGTGCCCGAACCTCACAACCCTTACCAAACATGTGAACCCTACTATTCCATGTTTCCACCGGAGTCATTGCCCAAAATGCTGACCACCGCAGCAGATCGGCACACAAAGGGGAGCGAATATGAATTGTTGGCCGAAATGATGAATCAGGGACATGCCGGGTACGAAGAAAATTTGCAGCGATTGCGTTCAATTTACCACGGGATGATGCGCATGATCGATGATAATTTGGCCAGGTTGGTAAGTGAATTGAAAAGACAAAATGTATATAATAATACCATCATTGTATTTGTTGCCGACCACGGCGATTATGTAGGAGAGTATGGATTAATGAAAAAAGGAGTTGGTCTGGACGATGTGCTGGCGCGCATCCCGATGCAGTGGAGCGGTCCTGGCATACAGGCATCTGCCCAAGCCCATGATGCGCATGTCAGCATGGTGGATATTTTTCCGACTATATGTGAAATAATGGACGCTCCGATACCGGTTGGCGTGCAGGGAAGAAGCCTGTGGCCATTGTTGCAAGGGAAACCATATCCGAAAGAAGAGTTTGCCAGCGTCATGGTTGAAGATGGTTATGGTGGCATGTATTATACAAAGGAAGACGGAACTGATTATACAGAGGAAGGTGCAGTATCCAAAAATCCGGGATTTTTCGATGAGTTAAGTACTTGGACGCAAAGTGGCACCATCCGGATGCTTCGGAAAGGCGATTGGAAACTGGTGTATGATATGGATGGCAATGGACAGCTTTATAACATGGCCAAAGACAAATCGGAGATTGACAATCTTTTCTACAATAAAAAATATCAAAAGATTAAAAACGAAATGGTTGAATCGCTGCTGAGATGGGATATTTCTACGGAGGACGCTCTGCCACTGCCACGCAGCCGTTACCGTTTCAAGACAAACGAGCATAACTACTTATTCAAAAATTGAGGCATATGGGTGTTTTTCGATCAATTTTCTCACATAAAGGTCTCATTTATACCAAACCAGTCATGTAAAAACATTCAAATCGCAAAATGAAGAATAAAATCCTATTTACTGCCGCGTTGACAACTTGCTATGCTTTAAGTGTAAGCGCACAACAGAGTAAAAAGCCCAATGTATTGTTTTTTATTGCCGACGACCTGGCCCGAAACGAGTTGGGTTGTTATGGCGGCGAGAATGTGAAGACACCACATATCGACCGGTTTGCGAAAGAAGGAGTCCGATTTAACCGGATGTTTTCATCAACAACGATGTGTGCTCCGACCAGGGCTTCCATTTATACAGGATTGTATCCGGTGCATAACGGAGTGTATAAAAATCACGGCGACACGAAACCCGAGGTCAAAAGTATAGTCCATTATTTTCAGGAGATGGGTTACCGGGTTGGTTTAACCGGGAAAACCCATTTTCGTCCCCGGTCAGTTTACAATTTTGAAATGATC
Organism: Gaoshiqia sediminis; assembly: GCF_025907915.1. Taxonomy (GTDB): domain Bacteria; phylum Bacteroidota; class Bacteroidia; order Bacteroidales; family Prolixibacteraceae; genus Gaoshiqia; species Gaoshiqia sediminis. The sequence goes on along the minus strand of NZ_JAPAAF010000032.1, from coordinate 9,249 downwards.
GAAGGGTTTGAACCCAATTGTGTTAAAAGAACAGCAGACTATACATTTAACGGAATATCCGGTTTTATGAAACGGGACGACAAACAACCGTTCTGCCTGGTGGTGTGCAGTACACTGCCGCATGCCCCATGGACTGTCGGCGATCCGGCTCAGTTTGAGCCTGAGAAATTAAAGCTCCCCCCACATTTTGTGGACAACGCAGAAACCCGAGAAGCTCTTTGTAAATATCTGGCCGAAGTGGCTGCATTGGATCAGCAGTTTGGCGATGTGCTGGAAACCTTGGAAAAAACGGGAAAAGAAAAAGAAACGCTGGTCATATTTAGTGGCGAACAGGGCCCGCAGTTCCCTGGTGGAAAATGGACAAGTTGGGATTATGGCCAAAAAAGCGCTTTCATCATCAAATCACCGGAAGGCTATTTGAATGGCAAAACAACCGAAGCTGTAGTCCAATACGAAGATGTTTTACCAACCCTGATTGACTATGCAGGAGGTAAAATTCCGAAAGAAATGGAGGGTGAAAGTTTTCTTCCGGTTTTGAAGGGTAAAAAATCGGGACACAGAAAATGGGCCTACGGTGTGCACAATAATGTTCCCGAGGGTACACCTTATCCTATCCGTAGCATACGAAACGATAGCTACAAGCTGATCGTCAATCTGACTCCGGAGGCCAGCTATTTCGAAAAACACCTAATGAACCCGAATAAAGAAGGTTATTGGGATACCTGGGTACGAGATGCAAAATCAAATGATGTGGCAAAAAAATGGGTTGACCGGTATGTAACCAGGCCAGAGATTGAACTGTATGATACGGAAAAAGATCCATGGGAATTAACGAATCTCGCATCTGATCAGAAAATGAAGCCAATTATCGACAGGATGAAAAAAGAACTTTTCAATTGGATGAAACAACAGGGAGATACAGGGAAAGCGCTGGATGTAGAAACAGGAGAATAACTTATATTTCCAAAAAGGATAAATATACAACTATGTTAAGTTTAAAATCAACACAATTGCTTCTGCTCGGAGGGACCCTCCTGGCTGGTTGCGAGCCAAACAAGGCTTCTGAATCTCCCAAACCCAACATCATGCTCATCATGCTGGATGATATGGGCTATTCCGATTTGGGATGTTACGGGGGCGAGATCCAAACACCAAACATCGATCAGTTGGCAGCCAAAGGTATCCGGTTTACCCAAATGCACAACAGCGCGCGGTGCTGCCCCACGCGAGCTTCGCTGTTGACGGGGCACCACCCGCAGGCGGCCGGTATCACGGGCATGGGCGTGAACATGAGTATGAACACGGCTACTATTGCTGAAGTGCTGAAAGAAAATGGTTATCATACCGGGATGACCGGTAAGTGGCATTTATCGACAACAAAGGCGCTTGACGACAAAGATGAGCATTTGCGTTGGCTGGCACACCGGGCCGATCACGGGCCGTTCTCCCCGCTGGAAAATTACCCCAGTAACCGGGGGTTTGAAGAACACTGGGGGGTGATCTGGGGCGTGGTCAACTTTTTTGATCCTTTCAGCTTGGTACACAACGAGGAAGCCATCAAAGAAGTGCCGGATGATTTCTACATGACCGATTTCATTACCCAAAAATCCATCGACCTGATTGACCAGTTCAACCAGGACGACAAGCCGTTTTTTATGTATGTGGCCCACACGGCGCCGCACTGGCCGCTGCATGCCCTTCCGGAAGATATTGCCAAATATAAGGATACCTACAAGGATGGCTGGGAAGTTTTGCGTAAAAACCGTTATAAACGGATGGTGGAAATGGGACTGATTGACAGTGTTAACTATAAGTTGCCGGAGAATTCCTCGGGCAGAAGCTGGGACGAGTGCCAGGAAAAAGAATATGAATCGGCCTGCATGGCTGTTCATGCCGCAATGATCGACCGGGTGGACCATGGAGTTGGGCGGATCATTCAGAAACTCAAGGAAACCGGGCAATATGAGAATACGATCATCATGGTGCTTTCGGATAACGGGGCATCGTATGAACGAGGTTACCCGCCGGGTTTCGACCGTCCCGGGTTTACAAGGGATTCAACAATCATCGAGTTCAATTCTCCACATCCCGGGCCAGAAACCACATGGAACTACATCGGAAGGGCCTGGGCCAGCGCTTCCAACACCCCGTTCCGCTATTGGAAGATGGAATCATACGAAGGAGGAACGGCCACCTCGTTTATTGTGCACTGGCCAGCAGGCTTGAAAGGAAAAGAAAATACAATCAATCGGGGACTTGCTCACGTAATGGATGTCATGCCCACTTGCCTCGAACTGAGCGGAGCCACTTACCCCGAAATGATAAACGGTGAAAAAACCATTCCTCCGGCAGGGAAAAGCCTGATGCCGCTTTTTCTGGGTGAGACAGAAAGCATTCATGATACCCTATGCTGGGAACACCAGCGGGGGCGGGCCATCCGTATCGGCGATTGGAAAATGTCCGCTTTACCTGGTGAAAGCTGGGAATTGTTTCACATCACCGAAGATCATACCGAAATGAATGACTTGTCGGCTGAAATGCCCGAAAAGGTAGCTGAAATGAATGCCGCTTGGGAAAAATGGGCCGATTCGCTGAATATTAAATACAGACAATACAAACAGGATTGATGTCAAAGCGATTTCGGTGAATATCACTGGTCGTGGTTTTTGTAATAATAAAATAAGGAAGTATGATAAGCAGCAAAACGGGAATATTCATAGGTTGCCTTTCAGTGGTTAACTGCCTGCCGTTGTTATCTTTTTCGAATAAAAAAGAGGTTGGGGAAGTGCCTTCCAAGCCAAATGTGATCATTATTGTTGCCGACGATCTTGGATACGGTGATGTTGGATTTCACGGGAGTGATATTAAGACTCCAAATCTAGATCGCCTGGCCAAGGAAGGTGTTCGGCTTGAACAGTTTTATGCTTGTCCGATGTGTTCGCCAACAAGGGCAGGATTGCTCACGGGCAGATATCCTCTTCGCTTTGGTTTAATGCGTTCGGTCATTCCTCCGCAGCGGGAATTTGGAATTCCTGAAGATGAAGTAACTATGGCGGAAATGATGGATAAAGCCGGATATAAAAACCGGGGAGTAATCGGGAAATGGCATCTGGGTCACCGTCAGCAAAAATGGTTGCCATTAAATCAGGGATTCACTCATCATGAAGGGTGTTATAACGGAGCAGTAGATTACTTTGACCAGAAAAGAGAAGGCGAAAAAGACTGGCATCAAAACTTTTCTGTTTCCAAGAAGCAGGGGTACACCACTGATTTAATCGGGCAGGCTTCGGTTGATTTCATAAAATCGGTACCCACTTCGGAGCCATTCTTTTTATATGTTCCGTTTACTGCCCCACACTCACCTTTTCAGGCCAAAGATGAGGATTTACAAAAATATCCCGACAGGAATGGTGTTAGGAGAACCTATGCGGCAATGGTGGATTGTATGGATCAGAACATCGGGAAAATACTGGATTGTATAAAAGATCGGGGGCAACTGGAAAACACATTCATCCTCTTCTTTAGTGATAACGGAGGGGTGGAAAAAGCAGGCGACAACGGACCGTTGAAGGGGTTTAAGTTAACTCCTTATCAGGGTGGAATTAATGTTGCGGCAGCGGCCTGTTGGCCCGATGGAGGAATTTCCGGCGGTAGAATAATTAATTCACTGATGGGGTACATCGATGTTTTGCCAACGTTGTTAGAAGTGGTTGGTTACAGGACGGAGCAAACGCTCGACGGGAAAAGTTTTTTAAGCGCGGTGCAAGGTCGGGAATCAGATAACCGGGAATGGTTTACTTACCTCGATCAAAACAACGAAAAAATTGAGCAGCTATCGGTAATTGATAAAAAGTGGAAACTGATCTGGAGAAGAAACGCATCGGATAACCAGACTGCTTTTGAAGAAGCTGAATTGTACGATTTATCGGTCGATCCATTTGAAGCAAACGATTTGTCTGAAAAATATCCAGAACTTGTTCAGCAACTTCAAGCGAAAATTGACCATTTCTACCGTTTGAAGTTCGAAGATCAGATCCCCAGGTATTCCGAGAAAGAAAAACTGTCAGGTCCGGTTATTCCGGATTGGCAACCCGTTAAATAAATTATGCAAAAATAGACAGATGAGAAAATCGATATTTATTTCAGCCCCATTGACATTAAGTACAGCATTGTTGGGGTGCACTCCCAAAGAGCAGCCGTTAAAGCCCAATGTTGCTATTATTTTTATCGATGATATGGGTTATGGCGATTTGAGTTGTTATGGTAATACGGTCGTAAAAACTCCCAACATGGATGCGCTGGCACAGAAAGGTGTCCGGTTTACCAATTTTTATGTGAATTCACCTATCTGTTCTCCTTCGCGTGTTGCTCTGAATACAGGTACTTATCCGATGCGTCATAAAATCCATTCGTATATTGCCGGCTCCAAACAAAACCACAACCGGGCAATGGCAGACTACCTCGACCCACAAGTACAAACCTTAGCCCGTACCTTGCAACGGAAGCAATACCGAACCGGTCATTTCGGCAAATGGCATATGGGCGGAGGACGAGATCTTGGAAATGTACCTTATCCTACCGAATACGGATTTGATAAATCCTTGGTCTCTTTTGAAGGTATCGGTGATCGTGTTTTGTTTCCCGGTGATGGTCTAAGCCAAGAAAGCGCTAAACTGGGGAAAGGGGAAATAATATGGACCCCGAAGCACAAATCGACTTCTATTTATGTTGACAGTGCACTCACATTCATCAACAAATGTGGCGACACTCCGTTTTATATCAACCTTTGCCCCAACGATGTTCACGACCCTCATTTACCTGACTCTGTTAACCTGGAAAAATGGAAAAATGTCACGGACAACCCTTGGGAACAAAAATTCTTTGCTGTTCTGGAAGAACTCGATAAACAAATCGGCCGCTTTATTGACGGGCTGGATGAAATGGGGAAGCTGGACAACACCATCATTCTTTTCGCAAGTGACAACGGTCCGACCGACTGGCCTCATTATTACAAACCGGCAAGTTATCCCGACGATTACCGAGGAGAACTTTACCCTCCGGGCTTTACGGGTTCTTTTTACGGGCGAAAATGGAGCCTCTACGAAGGTGGAATCCGCGAACCATTTTTCGTTTATTGGAAAGGCCACTTCCCTGAGGGGAAAGTGGATGATCAAACGATCGTTTCTGCGATAGATATTTTCCCAACGATATGTTCCTTACTGGAAATACCCACTCCCGAGAAACTGGATGGTACGGATAAAAGCACAGCTTTCTTTGGAAATCCAATAGAGAAAGTTCCTCCGGTCATGTGGGAGTATTCCAGCAACCCGGGTGGTTCCATTAAACCCGGGAACAAAGACTTTATCTCTCCCAATCTGGCCATCCGTGACGGGGAGTGGAAATTGCTGATCAATGCAGACTCAACAAACATCCAATTGTTCAATCTGAAAAATGATCCCGGAGAAACGTTGAATCTTGAGGAACAGAATGAAGAAATCGTGAAAAAGCTGTCAGAAAAGGTAATCAACTGGAGAAAAGCGATGCCGGTTGAGATTCCGCGATAATAAAAAGAAAGAATAGAATTAAACCCTGTCTTCCATTCAAATCAATCCAATGAAGAAATACAATCAAGTTCTAACGATAGGTTCTGTTGCTGCATTGCAGTTATTAAATCCGCAATTAGTGGAGGCCCAGAAAAAGCCGACCAATGTTTTGTTGATAGTCATTGATGATTTAAATGATTATCCGCAAGTGTTGTATGATTATCCGGGACTAAAAACGCCAAACCTCACAAAATTTGCTGAGACAGGAGTAATATTTAAACATGCCTATTGTGCAGCTCCGGTATGTAATCCTTCGCGTGCAGCCTTTTTAAGCGGAATGGCTCCGTATAAAACAGGGGTCTATGATAACAATTATACCATCGAAAACTCTCCCGCCATTATGGAGAGTGAATTTCTTCCTGAGCATTTTAAGAAAAACGGTTATACTACGTTTACAAGAGGCAAGATTTTTCATACAATACCAGGAAAAGCCAGGTATGAAGCTATGTGGGACATCGATGGAGGGAAGGGGAATTATGGGCCGCAACCTGAAACAAGTCATTTCCCCGATACCATAAAAATGGCGAAGATGTTTGACTATCAACCATGGGAAGGCCCGGAGTCGGATCATCCGGATAATATTACTGCAGAGATGACCATTGAACAATTGCAGAAAGACCACGACAAGCCGTTCTTCCTTGCTTGCGGATTCTATAAGCCACACAATCCATGGACCGCACCCAAGCGTTTCTTTGACATGTACCCGCTTGAAACGCAGCAAATGCCACCGGTGAACGAGAACGATTTGGATGATCTGCCGGAGCTTGCAAAAAAGTGGGCTTCCGGTCCTGTCGATTATTACAATATTCTTAAGCGAACGGGGCAATATGCTTCGATTGTGCGTTCTTATCTGGCCTGTATCTCATTCCTCGATTACAATTTCGGACGGGTGCTTGATGCACTGGAGAAAAGCAACTACAGGGATAATACCATCGTTGTGGTTGTTGCAGACAATGGTTTTCATATGGGTGAAAAACTACACTTTGCGAAATATGCACTGTGGGAAAAGACCACACACATTCTCTGTATGTGGAGGGTTCCGGGCATGACAAAAACAAACGTGGAATGCCAGCGACCTGTTAATCTGCTCGATTTGTACCCAACACTCGACGAATTGTGTAATCTCCCGTCTCCTTCGCAGAAACTTGACGGGCGCAGCATCGTACCGTTACTAAAAGATCCGGATGCAAAATGGGAATATCCGTCTGTTACAACTTATTTAAAAGACAATTATGCCATTCGGGATGAGCGCTACAGGTATATTCAATATCATGACGGCACCTCCGAATTGTACGATCACGAATCGGATAAAAATGAATATAATAATTTGATGAAGTCAGATCCGGACAAGTACGGGGATGTAGTAGAACGTTTGAAGAAATATATTCCGGACGATTCAGTTGTCGGAAATCGTCAGGGGGGAAATCCTTTTGGTCTATAAGAATGAGAAGATAATTACTCAAGCAATTATTTTGGTAGCATTTTTTTCGTGTAACAAAATGAAAGAATTGTGGGCACAGCCATCTGATTATACCAATCCAGTGGTAAATCGTAATTTCCCGGACCCAACTGGCATCAAAGGTGCAGATGGATATTATTATGTGTACGGGACAAACGGGAGAACCAATGGTAATTTCTTAAACATCCCAGTGGCACGATCTTTTGATCTGGCTTCGTGGAAAATGCTTGGCAATGCGATTCCTGTGCTGCCGGATTGGGCGATTAAGGATTTCTGGGCTCCACGTGTAATTAATACTGCACTCCATCTGTTATTTCGATGTCGGCTCCTGAAGTAATTTAAATAGTGATATGAATACGTTAAATAAGACAATTTTGGGCGCTTTATTGCTACCATGCGGTTTAGTTCAAGCAACAGACCGGCCAAATGTGATTATTATCTGCACGGATGATCAGGGGGCCATCGACCTTAATTGTTATGGCGCAACAGACTTGGTTACTCCAAATATGGATAAACTGGTTAACAGTGGCATAAAATTCACTCAGTTTTACGGGGCGCCGGTTTGTTCGCCCTCTAGAGCCGGATTATTGACGGGCAAAACGCCGCAGCGTGCAGGTGTCCCTGGAAATGTGAGTTCTTTAAGCGACGAAGCCGGCATGCCAACCGAGCAATATACCATAGCCGAAATGTTTAAAGCGGCAGGTTATACGACTGCTCATATCGGTAAATGGCATTTGGGACAGGCAGATGATAAACAGCCAAATGCACAGGGATTCGACTATTCATTTGGGCATCTTGTCGGATGTATCGATAATTTCTCCCACTTTTTTTATTGGGAAGGATCCAACCGACACGATCTTTACCGAAATGGGGAAGAAGTATTTTATCTGGGTGAATTTTTTCCTGACCTAATGGTAAAAGAGGCCTCAGCTTTTTTGGAGGGAAATCAATCTGATCCCTTTTTCATGTACTATGCCATGAACACTCCCCACTATCCTTACCAAGGGGATAAAAAATGGTTGGACTATTATCGTGATAAAGGTGTAAAATATCCGCGTAACTTATACGCTGCCTTCATTTCTACGATGGATGAAAGAATCGGACAATTAATGCAGAAGCTGGAGGAACTGGGATTACGCGAAAATACCATCATCGTTTTTCAGTCCGACAACGGTTATTCAACTGAGGAACGGGCTCACAATGGCGGTGGAAGTTCGGGGATATTCAGGGGGTCGAAATTTAGTTTGTTTGAAGGTGGTATCCGGGTGCCGGCAGCTATCACTTGGCTGGCAAAATTAAATCCAGGCGAGGTACGGGATCAACTGGCTGTCAATGCCGATTGGCTGCCAACATTAGCTGAAATGTGTGGAATTGATATCGATACGAGTGATCTGGATGGAAAAAGTTTGATGCCAATCATTAACGATAAAAATATTGAATCACTTCATTCTGAATTTTCCTGGAAAAACGGGAAACACTGGGCTGCAAGAAACAGAAACTGGAAATTGCTTGGAAACCCAATGATTGCTGGTGAGAAGTTTTCACCAAAGGACTCCCTCTTCTTGGTCAATTTGGAGAATGATCCGGGGGAAAAAAATAATGTTGCAAGTCAATATCCTGAAAAGGTTAAAGAATTAACGGCCCAATATAAAAGATGGTTGAGGAACAATTAACTTGTTCTCATCAATACCATAAAAAAAACAAATGAAATAAAATATACAGGAACTAATAGGAAATTCTAACTAAAGACGGGATTGATATGCAAAAGAGACAGAAGAATCTTTTATCTGTTCTGATCAAGCCTTCAGGGCCGGATTGTAACCTGAACTGCTCGTATTGTTTTTACCTGGAAAAGTCGGCTTTGTTCGATCCGGCCAAAGCGCACCGGATGAGTCCGCAGGTGCAGGAAGAGACCATCCGGCAGGTGATGCAGCAATCGGGCGAGAGTGTTTCGCTGGCCTGGCAGGGTGGGGAACCCACTTTGATGGGGCTGGATTTTTATCAACGCGCCATCGAGCTGGAGATGAAGTACGGGCACGGACAAATGGTGGGCAATGGCCTGCAGACCAACGGTCTCCTGCTGAACCGCGATTGGGCCAAATTCCTGAAAAAATATGACTGGCTGGTTGGCCTGTCGCTCGACGGGCCAAAATTTATCCACGACCATTACCGCTTTGACCAGGGTGG
>NZ_JAPAAF010000031.1 GCF_025907915.1 Gaoshiqia sediminis | reverse complement strand
GGGATTTAGGGGTCAGGAACTTGGGCTGGACTTACAATATGATAGTTCTGAAAAAACTCATAGGACTTTTTGGACAGCCTCTTACACGCCGGATAAAATCCGAAACGCCCTAAGCCGGGAAAGCCAAGTACGGTCACGACACGGCGTGACCGACATGCCATAGCCACGTGGAAAGCCCATATCAACTAATCCTGCACCTGCCGGGAATGCCTCAGGCATTGGAAGCTTTTGAGAACATGTGCATTGAAAGGGTGAACTATATCTAAAAGCGATTTCCCTTAGCTGGTCTGATGTCCTCGGGTAAATAAGCAAAACTCGGTGATGGAAATTTTTTAAGTTCCTGTTATGAATAATCGCCTTCCTGCTGGATTTGTGATTTTTCCTGTTAACGGAAAGGCTCTTCGAGTTCATCTTTTTCAAGCCCTGTTCGCTTTTTTTGCTTCCCTGTAGGCTTTCTCCTTCCCCTGTTCAACTCGGATGGGGTAAAACCCTACTCGGGAAGCTTCAACTGTTACTCGTCTTATGTTTCCGGTTACCCGGACAGCCTAAAAAGCTACTCGGCGTATCGTTTTTTCAACTCGGCGCCCCTGAAATAATGTTTCAAAATCTGTTCGTAGCTGTATCCTTTTTCGCCCATCATGGCCGCCCCAATCTGGCAGAGGCCAACACCATGCCCCCAACCGGCGCCGGTAAGCACAAACTGCTGCGGAATGCCCTCCTGTTCATCCAGCTGGTCCACCACAAAAGCAGAACTGTACAAATGCGATTCCGACAACGCCCGGCGTATTTCCAGTTCCTTGCCAATGATCATCGTTTTGAGGGTTCCGGTTATCTTCAGTCTGATCAGTCGGCCAGAATATCCTCGTTCCATTGGCTCCAGGCTAATGATCTGTCCGAAATCGATTCCGGTTTTTTTGCGGATCAACGCCGAAAGCTCTTTTTGGGTGTAGCTTACCTGCCAACGATAAAAATCGGATGTGGCCTGGTCGAAATCGGGCAACACCTGAGCCAACACCTGTTGGTCGGTGGTGTTGCAAAAGGCTGGCGGACTGGAGCGGATCCAAGCGTCGGCTTGGTTTTCCTGTCGCAAATCAATCCCGGCAGCGGTGTCTTGTTCCGCGTCGGCAACATGCGTAAGATAGCTGTGCAGAACCGGTTCCCACACATTCTCGAAATTTTCGGAAATGCCACCACAGCATTTAGAGAAACGAGTGTCGCAAATCTCGTGGCGGGACATTAATACTTCGCCAAAAGTAGCGTCAATTGCAGCATTGGCCTTGTCGCTGATTATTTTAGTGATGCCCTGGTAGCGCTGGCAGTGGTCGTCGGCACAAACGTCGAACAGCGCATGATCTTCGCGATCGTACCAACGGATCAGCTCACCTTCGCTTTGTTGGGTGGTTTGGTAAACAGGTTGCTCTTTTTTCAGCTTTTTGCTTTTTGCAAGTTGGGCCAGCAGCCAGCTGCGCGAAATCACGGCATGGGCTTTCAGCAATTCGGGCGAGCTGGTGGCGCTCATCTCCGACGAAATCACCGAGCGCAGGTATTCTTCCAGCGGAACAATATTAATGGCCCGGACCTTTCCGTCTTCAACCATCAACTTCAGGCTTCCCCGAAACTGCAGATCTTGCTTCTGTTCCCAATGAAAATCAATTCCTATGGTAACGCCCTTCAACAAAAATGAACAATCGGGAGCGGGCGTCAAAAACAGAAATTCCTCTCCCTCTGCAAATACATGTTGTCCGGAGCGAAGAACTATCCAATGATCAACGATGGAAGCCTCAAGATTCGCGGGCGGCTGAATTCCATCAACGGTGTACTTTCCCTGCAATTCGATGCTGATTTCGGTCCCGGCCATGATGCCGACCTGGATGTTGGGCTGTGTGAACTTTTCGGTTTCGTTCGTCCGTGTGTCGGAAATTTCGCTATTCATACCGATCGATTTTATTCGTAAATTTCTCCCTGCCAAACGCCTGTTGGTTCCCGGGGAAGCCGTTCTTTATCCTGACTTTCAACAGGTCAAATTCATGTTGGTTGATGGTCACCTGTTGATAGATATCAGCCAGATTTTCGTTGGTGAGTTTGTCAAAATCTTCTTTTCGGGGAAGAATAACCAGGCCCGCCATTTCCACCGAGGCGGGACTCATCAATATCCGGGCAGGGCCTTCGGCAAAGTACTGCCAAGGGCGTTGCTGGTCGCGTGGGAATAACAGCGCCTGCCAACGTCCATCTTCAAAATTCACCAACAAATTGAGCATCGGTTCGCCCTCCTGCCCCCGTTCTTTCAGCGCATCCAGCGCTACGTGCAGATGGTGGCACAGGCTGACCGGCGAAGTTGATGAATAAAGCAATACATTCCGCAGAAAATCTTTTCCCAATGCATGAATGACGGTGGTTTCGTCTTGAAAGAGCAATTCACCCAACCGGGGAACAATGGTTTCCAGATCGTGATAAACGGGCAGCAAACGCTTGTTCCCGGCCTGAAAGTGAAAGTGATCGGGGGCAGAGGCGCCGCATTTAGGGCCGTTGTAAAAAACGGTAAAACCGGGCAATGCCTGACTAAGTTTCAGCATGTCGGCCAGGTAGGGTTCAATTTCCTGCGGCAAGTGCTCCTTCAGCGCCACCGTCAAATGCTGTGGAAATATGGGGTACGGGTTGATCAGGATGATGTATTTTCCCAAAAAGTCGATGCCCCGCTGCACCGCCGGGCGGTTGTCAGCACACAGAAAGCAAGCCCGTGCCTGTATCGATTCCGCATCGGTTTTGGCTCCTGACGAGCGGATCCGTTCCGGATTGAACTGGGCCATGATGCAGAAGCCATCAAAATGGAAAGTTTTGGATTCAACCTTTTCCAAACCAGTATAATTGGCTTTTGCCAATTCCCATTCCTGCGTTTGCCGGTCGATTAATTCGTTTACTTTTCGTTCCAGGCTTCCTTCAATCATATTTTCAGTCCAACTTCTCAGGTTACTGTTTCCAACCAGTGCTTTACTCAGCGATCCGTTTTCAAAGCTACTGGATTCGTTTATTAAGGTTCATCCGTGCCTTTAATTCGAAGGTGCGCAGGCTGTCCTTATAAGCGTTATGCGCATTCTGTTTGGCAATATCGAGCGAGGCATCGGAGTTGTCTTCCCAACGGCGGCAGCGGTAAATAGCTTCGTAAATGCGCCCGATTTTCCAGGTGCGCGAAATAGCCAGGCCAACACCGTAATCTTCGCCGTAACTGGTATTCGGAAGCCGGATTTCGCGCAGCACCGGGGTATAAAAAGCCCGCGGCGCCCCCAGCCCATTGATGCGCAGCGCGTTGTTGGGCCCGTTATCGGGTGTCCATTCTTTATGGTCGATCAATCCGGGCGGAATTTCTTCCAGCTTGAAGTTACACATCTGGTACGAACCGATCACCATGGCACAGTGCTCTTCATGAAATTTATCCACGATCTTTTGCAAGGTATTTTCATCGAAATACAAATCATCGCTGTCCAGCTGCACGGCAAAGCGGCCACACTTTTCATGAAACACGGCTTCGTTCCAGCAACCGCCAATCCCCAGATCAGTCCGCTCAGGAATCAAATGAATGAGCCGTTCGTCGTGGTATTGTTGCAATGCTTCGGTGGTTCGGTCGGTAGAATAATTGTCCACCACAATCAGGTTAAAAGAGAAGTTCGTATGTTGCGAAAGCACCGAATCCACCGCATCGCGGATGGTTTTTATGCGGTTGCGCACCGGAATGACGACCGAAGCCTCGACCGGAAAACCGTTAGCAAATTCTACCGCCTCAAAGTCAGGCGAAAGAAAAGCGCCGATCTTCTGCAGGTGAATCGTGCAGGCTTGTTCCATTTCCACTTGTTTTTCGCGTGAATTGGCGCTCACGTAATCAAACTGCTTTTCGCCCGACTGGCGGGTATCCGTTTCGACCATGGAAAACAGAAACTCGGGAATACGGACAATCTCTCCCATCCGGGAAGCAAGCAGGCGCAGGGCATAATAGCCAGCATGTTGCCAGTCGGCATAAGCGGCCTTCGCAAAGGTTTGCAGAACGTCTTTCCTGAAAAGCTGCACCGGCCCAAAGTTGAAATCGTCGCGCAGACTGCCCTTCTGGTAATCAATCACCGGATGATTGCTACGAATGCCCTCTTTCAGTTCATAATAATCGCTGTATGTCATGGCAGCCCCGCTGTTTTCGGCCAGTTGAACCAGTCGCTCCAATGCAAACCGGCCAATGTCCAGTTGCGTTGGATTTAAGGCAATGAAAGCGAAATCATGTGCAATTTTCCCGGCAAGTTGTTTCATGCAGCCGGTTGAAAACGGGCGGTCGGCAACCAGCACTTCAGCCTGGTCAACCGCTACCGGATGGGGTGAAATAACAACAATGCTGCCTGTCAGCGGCGATTGGCGGAGCTGTTTGATCGTTTCACGGGTTTCGGCCTGGCCGCTCCAAGCCAGGAAGCAATCTATCTTTTTTTGCATGGGATTACCATTTTAGGGTCACCGGTTTAGTGAGCTTACTCTCGTTATTCAGCCGGTCGAGGGCCGAAACCCGAAACTCAAACTTTTCCTTTTTGCCCTGACCTTTTTCCAAACGAATGCTGGAAGATCTTGTTATCAGCAGAATAAACCGAGGGTCGTTCGGGTCGAATTTTTCGCCAACCTTGTTTCTATACAAGATAAACCGATCGGTTTTATCCGTTTCGCTGCTAGGTTCCCGGGTTTTCCATTTCAGCTTACGGCCACTTTTCTTGAATTTTTGCGGTTGGACAGGGGTCTTGTTATCTATCCAACTCATAGGGGGAACAATTGCCGGATATTTGTATAATCGTTGTTGCAGACTATCCTGAAAACCCATCAAATCGCGGTTAAAATGTTTGGCACTGTAGAAGGCACTTCCTTCAATCCCCTTAATCTGACGTGTAAGTTCAATTTGCCGGGGAAGTTGATCGGCCTGCCGCCAGGCTTCAATTGCCGAGTTGCTTTCGGATTTATAAAGGGCATGACCAATGTACAAGGCTCGGCCATTTCTATTTTCGTTCCACCAGTTGCAAAGCAGTTCGAAATCAACTGCCGGATGCCCTATTTGCCAGTAAAGTTGTGGTGTGGCATAATCAATCCATTCTTTTTCCTGCCATTTCAGAATGTCAGCATACAAATGGTCGAAGTTGGTATTTCCGGCCATGGTCATCGATCCGCGCGGATCGTCGGCCTGGTTCCGCCAAACCCCGAATGGGCTAATACCAAATTTCACCCAGGGCTTGGTTTCTTTGATGGTTTTGGAAAGCAGCTGGATGGTCTGGTCCACATTGTCGCGGCGCCAGTCGTTTAGCTGATCGGGCCCGAAGCCGCGCGGCGTTTGATTGAAAGTGATCAGATCGGGGAAAGGCTCCCCGGCAACCGGGTACGGATAAAAATAATCGTCGAAATGAATGGCGTCCACGTCGTACCGGATAACGACATCTTTCACAACTTCGGCAATATATTGGCGGGTCTCGGGCAAAGCAGGGTTGAAATACAACTTGCCGCCGTAAGCGATGATCCACTCCGGATGTTGAAACGCGATATGATTGGAGGCCAATGGTTCATCCACCCGCTGTGCCACCCTGAACGGGTTAAACCAAGCGTGAAGCTCCATGTTCCGTTTGTGACATTCGTCGATCCAAAATTGCAGCGGGTCGTAACCGGGATGCTTCCCCGGAGTACCGGTCAGGTAGCGCGACCACGGCTCCAATTTCGAGGCATAAATGGCATCCGAAGCGGGGCGGACCTGAAAAATGACTGCATTCATCCCATGTTTTTTCAACAGATCGAGCATATCGATAGCTTCCTGCTGCTGCTCGGCCGCGCTCAAACCGGGCTTCGAGGGCCAGTCGATATTGTTCACGGTAGCGACCCAGGCTGCCCTGAATTCAAACTTTGGCGGCACCTCCTGCGCTGAAAGACAGCCCATTAGAAACATCGACAATAGCATAAACAATGTACGCATAGTTATATTTTTATGAAGATCTTTCTCCGATACAAAATAAGGCCTATTATCCAAAATAAAACAGCCAAATGCAAGGCAAAAAACAACGAGCCGTTTAATTCTCCGGCCCAAGGCACCAATAGGTCATGATAGATAAATCCCTTCAGTGAAATTTTACCTCCTTCGCCGTTCGACACCTGAATAAGCGACAGCAGATTGGCCCACACACCGGCCAGCACATAAATGAAGAGCGGGTTCATGCCGTACACCAGCAAGGGATGCGCCCACTTTCTCCAACCTCTCAGGTCGATCATCCAAATTAACACGGCCAATAAGATGCTAGCCAATCCACAGGTGTACAGCACATACGAGCTGGACCAGATGGGTTTGTTGATCGAAAAAAACGGGTTCCACAACAAGGCCAGGACAATGCCAACTACACCAAATCCAATCAGTTTGTAAACAGCATTCCGATGATCATGTTCACGGTCGATCAGACGGCCGGCAAAGAATCCGAACAACACATTGACGACGGAAGGGAGTGTACTAAGTAGCCCTTCGGGATCAAACGGAATACCGTATCCGCCGTACAAATGGCTTTCACCCAGCAGAAACAGATCCAGGCTTTTAACCGCGTTTCCCTCAAGCGTAAGCGGGTCTTCATTCCCGAAGATCAGCAAGATGCCCCAGTAACCCAGCAGCAAAAAGGCAGCAATGAGGTAATTCCACCGGATGTTGGTTAAAAGAACAATAAAAGATGCAAGGCCGTATCCCAGGGCAATACGCTGCAACACGCCCATGATGCGCAGACTTGAGAACTGAAAGTCAACAAACGGAAAGGCATTCAGAAACAAACCCAAAACAAAAATAAGTACGGTGCGACGAATAATTTTGAGGGTTAGCGCCCGGTTAAGCTTGTGTCCGAACTTTTTGAAGGAGTACCACATGGCAGTTCCCACGATGAACATGAAAAACGGGAAAACCAAGTCGGTTGGCGTACAGCCATTCCATGCTGAGTGCCGTAGCGGGGCATAAACATGGCTCCAGCTGCCTGGGTTATTCACAATTATCATTAAAACAATGGTCAGTCCCCTAAGCACATCCAGGGACATCAGGCGTTTCGCAGGTTGAGTCATATCCGATCGGTCATTGGTAATTAGTTGGTTGATAAGGGCTATTATTTCTGGCACCGCTGAAATAGTGTCGGCAATTACGGAAAATACCGCACGAAAGCCTCCATGGCTTCGTATTCGGCCATGCCCAGTTTGTTGTACAGTTCAGCGGTGGCATGGTTCCGGTCTTCGGCTCGCTGCCAAAACTCACGGGCATCGTCGCCCATGTACATGGCTCCTTCCTTTTGAGATTGATGCCTGAAAATTGCTTCCCGCTTTTTGTACAATTCTTCCGGACTGATCGGAACAGCCATCTCAATCTGGTCAATGTCCCACTCGTGCCAGGCACCGCGGTACAACCAAAGCCAGCATTCCTGCATCCAACTGTCTTCTTTAATTTCTTCCATCGCGTACAAAATGGCATCCAAACAAACGCGGTGGGTACCATGCGGGTCCGACAGGTCACCGGCTGCAAATATCTGGTGGGGTTGTATTTCACGCAGAAAATCTTTGACCATCTCCACGTCTTCGCTGCCCAGTGGTTTTTTTTGTACTTCACCCGTTTCATAAAAAGGCAAGTCGAGAAAATGAACGTTCTCACTTTTTACCCCGGCAAACCGACAGGCCGCCTTAGCCTCCATCCGGCGGATCAATCCTTTTAACATCCGCACATCGGGCAGATCAATATCACCTTCTTTCTTATTTTTCAGGAAAGAAATTGTTTTCTCGTATTGCTCGGCCTGCCGCTTGTTACCCGGGTCGTAAAAGTTTGTGTACAGGTTATGGAACGAAATAAACCGGTTGGCATATTCGTCCGACACAGCAATGTTTCCCGACACCTGATAGGCCACATGCACCTCGTGCCCCTGCTCCACCAAACGGATGAGCGTTCCGCCCATCGATATCACATCATCGTCCGGGTGCGGGCTGAAAATGACGACCCGTTTCTGAGGTGGGTACTTTCGCTCGGGACGGTTGGAATCGTCAGCATTTGGTTTGCCACCGGGCCAACCGGTAATGGTATGCTGAAGATCGTTAAACACCCGGATATTGAGCGCATAGGCCGATCCTTTATCCGAGATCAGGTCACTCAGTCCGTTGTTGGTGTAATCGTTGTTGGTCAGCTTTAAGATCGATTTTCCGGTTTGCTGGCACAACCATACCACCGCTTTGCGCACCAGCTGTTTCGAGCTCCAGTCGCAGGTGTCAACCAACCAGGGGGTTTTCACACGAGTAAGCTGCATGGCAGCTGCCATGTCGAGGTATATTTTGGCATTGGGGTGCTGTTGCAAATAGCTGGCTGGTACCTGTTCGGTCACCGGGCCTTCAATCGTTTTTTGCAGAATGCTGGTTTTCGCTTCGCCAAATCCCAGCAAAATCACTTTCCGGGCTTTCATGATGTTGTCGATCCCCATGGTGATGGCCCGTTGCGGAACTTTGGTCATTCCACCAAACCCACGGGCGGCATCCTGCTTGGTGATCGTATCGAGCACAATCATACGGGTTTTCGAGTTCAATTGCGAACCGGGCTCATTAAACCCGATATGGCCGGTGCGCCCAATGCCCAACAGCTGAATGTCAATTCCACCGGCATCAACGATTTTTTTGTCGAAGTCGCGGCAAAACTGATATACTTCGTTCAGCGATAAATCGCCGCGGGGAATGTACACGTTCTCCGGCAAAATATCGATTTGGTTGAAAAAGTGTTTGTACATGTATTGGTGATACGAATGGACAGACGCCTGCCCCATCGGGTAGAATTCATCCAGGTTGAAGGTGATCACCTGCCTAAAACTCAGTCCTTCCTCCCGGTGCATACGGATCAGTTCGGCATACACCCCGATGGGCGATGAGCCTGTAGGCAAGCCAAGCACACACATTTCCCCCTGGTTCACCTTCTCACGGATCTCGCTGGCAATTTCCCGGGCAGCAACCCGTGAAGCCTCGTCCGAATCATCAAAAATAACCGTTGGTATCTTTTCATATTTTGTCAACACATCCTGGTGGGCCATGTTTTTCGGTTTGTGATAAGTGGTACCGAAAAACAACGGGTTGTTTGAGGGGAGCTTTTTTCGTAAGTTCATAGCATTTAGTATTTTATTTACGAACCCAAAAACAAATCTAACGATATTTAAGTGAAAGAACAAGGCGTGCCGCATAGGTTTCCGGACGATCTTCGAGCCTGTAATTATTTCCATATATTTGTACCCCAAAACAAGCTATGACCATTCATTTCGCACACGATTCATCCCCCAAAAGCAAAACAAGATGAAGTTAATTGCCGACAGTGGTTCTACCAAAACTGACTGGATATTTTTCAATCCGTCAGGAGAAAGCGTCCGGGTTCAAACCTCCGGCATCAATCCGTTTTTCCGGTCGGGTGAAGACATTGAGCGTGAACTCCGTCAGGCGCTTCTCCCGATAGCCACCAAGGTGGAGACCATTTATTATTACGGTGCCGGTATTGTAAATGCCGAAAAAGCCTCGGTAATTGAACAGGCGCTCAACCAACTTTTCGGGCAGGCGCCCTGCCATGTTTACAGCGACCTTATGGGAGCAGCCCGCGCAGCCTGCCAGCACGCAGCAGGTATTGCCTGTATTTTGGGCACCGGCTCAAACGCTTGTTATTACGATGGTAAAAATGTGATTGACAATATTCCTCCATTAGGCTTTATTTTAGGCGATGAAGGTAGTGGCGCCGTGATGGGCCGCAACCTGCTGGGCGATTTTTTTAAGAAGGTGATGCCCCCTGATGTGCGGAAGAAATTCGAAGGGCGCTTTCAGTTAACCAAAGATGAGGTATTGAACCGCGTGTACCGGCAGGAGCGGCCAAACAAGTATCTGGCTGAATTTGCCGTTTTCCTTTCCGAAGAAATAAATCACCCCTGGTGCCGGGAGTTTGTGCATACGAACCTCACCGCTTTTATCCGCAGAAATGTATTGATGTTGCCACTGGCAAAAGAATTGCCCGTTAATTTTGTAGGTTCAGTGGCTTTCCATTTTCAGGAAGTACTGAAAACGGTACTGGAACAGGATGGCTTGACACCGGGCCGAATTTTAAAAGAACCAATTGACGGATTATTAGCCTATCACAGGCATTAAAAAATCTGACGCGATGATCAACATTACCGAATCAAGTTCCCTTTATGACAACCTCGAAAACCGATCGGTAAACGAGTTATTGAATGGCATTCATGAAGAAGACCGGAAGGTTTTGCCTGCCGTTAAACAGGTAATCCCGCAAATTGAGAAGCTGGTATTGAGTTTGGTGGAACGGATGCAAAAGGGAGGACGACTGTTTTATATTGGGGCCGGCACCAGCGGCCGGCTGGGCATTTTAGATGCCTCGGAAATTCCGCCAACCTTTGGCGTAGAAGATGGATTGGTGATCGGGATTATTGCCGGAGGTGACCGTGCCATCCGTAAAGCTGTGGAATCGGCCGAAGACGACGAAACGCTGGGATGGAAAGAATTGCAGGCGTGGAAGATCAATGAACTGGACACTGTGGTGGGTATTGCCGCATCGGGCCGCACCCCATTTGTGATTGGCGCCGTAAAAACGGCCCGCGAACAAGGAATCCTGACCGCTTGCATCACCAACAACCCGGGTTCGCAACTGGCTGCCAGCGTGGACATTCCCATTGAAGCCATTGTGGGGCCCGAATTTGTAACCGGTAGCACACGCATGAAAGCCGGCACAGCCCAAAAACTCATCCTCAACATGATTACCACCACCCTGATGATCAAATTGGGACGCGTAAAGGGCAATAAAATGGTAAACATGCAGCTGACCAACCAGAAACTGGTACTCCGCGGCACACGCATGATTATGGACGAACTGGGCTACGATCAGGATCGCGCCCGCCGCTTATTGCTGATGCACGGATCGGTCAGCAAAGTACTGGAAGCCGAAAAGCGACGATAAAAACCTGCCTTCCCACAATCGAAAATACAAAGCCTCCATCTCTTCAGTCTGAGGATCACGCCAATTCGTTTCTACATGGCTGACTGGACTTTACGTTAAAAGTAAAACATACTTTATTTATTCAAAAAAATACGTGCAGGTGTATTGATTTTTTGATATCTTTGCCACGAAATCGAAAGTATTTGTTTGGTAACACCCGTTACCGGCAAGTACTGAATCAAGTGGCAAACCGGAAAGCAATTTCCGGCAAGCTCATGGTTTAATAGGTTTAGTTGGTTTAGGTTAGTTCCCGGGAGACCGGGGCGGAAAAGGCAGTCAGAGGACTGCCTTTCTTTTTTCGAATGAATCATCCGAAGACTTAAATGCATCATATATCATTCCAATAAAAAAGCCCGGCTCAAACGAACCGGGCTTAAAATATTTGCAAATATCGCTACTTGGCATATTCGGCATTGTTCAGGAACTCGAAACTTTTCTCCACGCTTACAATTGGCTCGAAATTGTAGCGTTCCACTTCCACAATATAATCTTTCATGCCTGCTTTTTCGGCAGCCTCGAATGCCGGCTGAAAGTCCATTGTGCCGCTGGCTCCAAGCTCTTCCACATCTTTCACATGGTACAGTTCAAAACGCCCGGGATACTGATTGAAATAGTCCACCGCGTTCTTGCCGCCTTCCTGTATCCAATAAAGGTCGAGCTCGAACATGACTTTTTCGGGATCGGTATTTTGCAGCAGGTAATCATAAAAAATCACCCCATCAAACTCGGTAGTGAATTCGCGATCGTGGTTGTGGTAGCCAAAACGGATGCCGGCAACATTACATTTCTCACCAATCGCATTGTAATAATCACAATATAATTGCAAGGTATCCAGGCTACGGTACGAATCGGCTCCCATGGATGGTTTTACAATCCATTCGGCGCCAACCGCTTTGTGGGCTGCAATGCAGTCGTCCCACCATTGCATGGCTTGTTCCCATTCGCCTTCTTTCGGCAGGTTGATACCGGTGTGCGAACCACGCATGCTCATGCCGTTTTGTTCCAGCAAGCCCTTAAATTCGGCAGGTTCCATGCCGTAAAACTTACCATCGGCATAGCCGGCTGCTTCCACATAGGTGTAGCCAATTTCACCCAAACGGGCAATTGTGGCAGCGGCATCCGCATTCATGGCATCGCGAACCGACCATAGTTGAATACCAATGTTCTTTTTAGCTGGCGACTCTGTTTGCTGGCTTTTGGCATTTCCACAGGATTGAACAAACAGGGCTGAAACCGAGACTGTCATTAACAATAAAAAGACCCGGAGAGATGTGTTTACTCTTTTCATTTTACAGGTTTTAATAAATATTAGTTGATAAAAATTAGTTTTAGGAAGGAACAAATATACATATTCTGAAAAGAAATGTGCCATGCCCTGTCCTAATGACGAAGTCCTTGAAAACAGTTTATTAACTTGTTTAGACCCGAAAAAACCAGAGATTGAGCGGAAGATCCATTCACAAACGTTAACAAGATTCATGTTGCAATCATTAAACTGTTCGCCCGATTTTGTGTCATAAAACATGCGAAACAAAACCAAATTAGTAGAACAAGCAAGATTATACGATGAAAGATTTTTTGAAGAGAAAAGGAAAAGTACTGTTCATGTTCTTATTTCTGGCAGGCTTACAAGCAATGGGCCAAACCAGTGGTCCAAAGGTAACTGAAACGGCAAGCCTTCCGGTACAATCTGTTATTAAAGGGAAAGTAGTTGAAAACGGCACCAACCAGGCTATGGAATATGCCAATATTTCTATTTTCAGTAGCCGCGACTCGTCGCTGATTACCGGCGGCATCACCGATGTCAATGGCGAATTCCGGATTGGCAATCTAGTCCCGGGAACATTTTATGTAGAGGCCAATTTCATCGGTTTCAATAAAACACGTATCAACAATGTACGCATCACCCCCAACAACCGCCAAATTGAGCTGGGTGTGATTGAGTTGGAACCGGCCACCGAGGAAATCGGCGCCGTGGAAGTTGTGGCCGACCGTGCCCGGGTGGAGTATAAAATCGATAAAAAAATCATCAACGTTGCCCAGGATATCAACGCAGCTGGCGGAACTGCCGTTGATGTGCTCGAAAACACGCCTTCGATCCAGGTGGATATCGAAGGGAATGTCACCCTGCGCGGATCGTCGAGCTTTACCGTATTTATCGACGGACGTCCCAGTGTACTCTCCGGAAGCGATGCACTGCAACAAATTCCCGCTTCAGCCCTCGAAACCATCGAAATTATCACCAACCCTTCTGTAAAATACGACCCCGACGGAAACGCGGGCATCATCAACCTGGTGATGAAGAAGAACATTCTTTCCGGGTTTAACGGCGTGGTAAATACCATGATCGGCACAGGCGACAAACGACGTATTGATCTGACTGTTAACCACAAAACCAAGAAACGAAACCTTTCATTTGGCATCGACAACAATCACCAGCAGTTTTCCGGCGAAAACGAATCGACCCGCGAAACATTCCTGAACGACAACACCGAATATCTAATTATGAAAGGCGATCGCAGCTTTACCCGTAAGGGGTTCGGGGTAAAAGGAGGGGTGGACTTTTACCTGAGCGACAAAACTACGCTGGGCTTTATGGCCAATGCGGGACAGTATAATTCCAGCTCGCTCAGTAATGGCTTAACCCATCATTACACGGTTCCGCTGACGCTTGACGAGTACACAGTCAATACAGAAAGCTCCGAACGAAAAAATGACTACGTTAGCGGGAACATAAACTTCCTGCACAAATACAACGAAGATGGCTCCCACAAACTGGAAGGTTTGTTTAACTACCGCTACCGCAATGGAGATGATGTAGAATTTCAATCGGAAATTGTGGCTGATGCCAATTTCCAGCCCACGGACATCTACGACCTGCAAATCCGAACCACCGAAGGAGAAGAATCGAACGATTACCGGATGAAATTGGATTATACGCGCTCGGTTGGCCCGGATGGCAAACTGGAAGCCGGATGGCAAAGCCGCCTCGACCGTGAAACGGAAGATTACCTTTTCGAGGATTTCGACCCGGAAACCCAGCAATGGGTGAACAACTCCAACTTTTCAAGCAGGATGGACTTTAAACGCGATATCCACTCGGTGTATTCCACCTTCTCGAACAAAATGGGGCCTGTTGAATACATGGCGGGCCTGCGCGGCGAATATACCGACCGTGAGATTCAACATGCCATGGCAACCGAATCGTACAAACTCGACCGCTTCGACCTGTTTCCCTCGTTGCACCTGTCGTACGAATTATTCGACAAAAGCCAGCTGATGACTAGTTACAGCCGTCGTATAAACCGCCCCGGGGGCCGCGACCTGGACCCGTTCCCCAGCTACATGAACCAATACAGCATCCGTATCGGTAATCCCGCACTTGAACCAGAGTACACCGATTCGTTCGATCTGAGTTACATGAAACGCTTTGGCCGTTCCTTCATTTCGCTGGAGGGTTTTTACCGGGTAACCAACAACCTGATTACCCGCCTAAACCAACTGGGAGACGATGGCATTTTGTATATGACTTCGGATAATTTAAATAGCGACTCCTCGTTAGGGGGCGAACTGATGGCCAACCTAAATCTGACCGAATGGTTGTTGCTGAATACCTCGGTTTCGGTGTACAACTACAAACTGGATGGTGAGGTGTTGGGGCAATCGGTTAACCGCGAAAGCACCAATGTGGACGGCAGACTGAACGGGACCATCAAATTTTCGGACAACAGCCGGATGCAACTCATGGGCATGTACCGCGGACCTTCAGTTTCGGCACAAGGCGACAATAAAGGCATGTTTTTCTCCAATATCTCGTACCGGCAAGATTTCATGAACAAGAAACTGACGGCTACCCTGAGCCTGCGCGATGCCTTTGGCTCGGCCAAACACGAAGGCAGCTCCAGCGGAACCAACTTCAACTCAACCTACAAATTCAAACGCGAACCACGCGTATTCACACTGACACTCAGTTACAAAATCAACAACTACAAAATGGATCGATCTGACTCATCCTCCGACACCAACGAAATGGATTTTGAAGAGGGCGGTTTTTAGATAGCTGTTTAACGAATCTATTGTTGAAGGTCCTTCGGGGCCTTTTTTTTTGCCCCGACTTTGCAGGCACAAAAAAGGGGAACTCAAACGAGCCCCCCAAATTCATACTATTTGCTATAGACTTATGATAAAGTCGCTTGTCCCGGATTCCAGTCGCAAGGTGTCAGCTTTCCGGTTTGCAAAGCTTCCAGTACACGAACAACCTCCGGCACATTGCGGCCAATGGCCAGGTCGTTTGCCGATACCCAGCGGATTGTTCCTTCCGGATCAACAATAAACGTTGCACGGTAAGCAATTTTCTCTTCTGCTTCCAAAATACCGAGGTCTTCGGCCAGCGATTTGGATGTGTCGGCCAACATCGGGAATTTCAGTTGCTTCAGTCCCGGATGGTCATTTCGCCAGGCCAGGTGTACAAATTCGGAGTCAGTGGAAGCCCCGATCAAGTTGGCATCCAGTTTTTCAAATGAATCAAAATGATCATTAAAACCCGTAATCTCGGTAGGGCACACAAAGGTAAAATCCTTTGGCCACCAAAAAATTACACTCCATTTTCCTTGAATATTATCGTTGGTTAACGTTTCAAACTCGTTACCGGCTTCAAGTGAAACCACTGCTGTCTTTTTGAATGCCGGAAATTTATCTCCAATTGTTTTCATCATGTAAAATTTAAATGTTATTGTTCTTTTTGATTGTTTTTGAGGGAACTTCTACTTGTCTTATTAAGACTTGATAAAAATTACTCCCGCAAATATAAACCGCCCCCCTGCACCAATCAAATTGATTTTTTTTATTCAGAATAGACAAAAGCTATAGTCAGCAAACAAAATAAATCCCAACCTACAGATTAATTTTCAATCCCTTAAGCCAAGCTACAGGTTTCTGGAGTGGCCATTATGATCGAAAACAGTTTTGCCAATCATCCGGATAGTTTTATCTTTAGAAGGTTTTTTAAAAATGAGCCATCATTATTCAAAAACACACACCTAAATCAATTTCATTTTATTGAACTATGAAGAATAAGTCAAACGAAAAAAGTCAGGTTTCCAGAAGATCGTTTTTGGGAACTGCCGCAGCTGCTGCGGCCGGATTCACCATCCTTCCCAGTTATGTTGTGGCAGGTTTGGGACACAAAGCCCCGAGTGACAAACTAAACCTCGTGGGTATTGGTGTTGGCGGTATGGGTTTTGCCAACCTGAAAAACCTGGAATCAGAAAACATTATCGGCCTGTGTGATGTTGACTGGAAATATGCCAAGCGCGTTTTCGATTATTTCCCCAAAGCTGAGAAATTTAAAGACTGGCGGGAAATGTATGATAAGCTTGGTAAATCCATAGACGGCGTGGTAATTGCCACAGCAGACCACACCCACGCCATTACAGCGGCTCACGCCATGACCATGGGCAAACACGTTTACCTGCAAAAACCATTGACCCACACGGTTTACGAGTCGCGTTTGCTAACCAAACTGGCCGCGAAACATAACGTAGCTACCTCCATGGGAAACCAAGGTTCATCGGGCGAAGGCGTAAACCTGACCACTGAATGGATCGCCAACGGAGAGATTGGTGAAATTACCAAAGTAGAAGCGTTCACCGACCGTCCGATCTGGCCGCAAGGACTAAATACACCGGAGGTTGGACATTGGGTTCCTGACACGCTTGATTGGGACTTGTTTGTTGGCCCGGCAAAAATGCGCCCGTACAACGAAGTTTATCATCCCTGGAACTGGCGCGGCTGGTGGGACTACGGTACAGGCGCCCTGGGCGATATGGCCTGCCACATCCTGCACCCGGTATTTGTTGGCCTCGAATTGGGCTACCCAACCAAAGCACAGGGCAACTCTACCCTCTTACTGCAAGATTGCGCCCCTACTGCTCAATCGGTAAAACTGACCTTCCCGGCACGTACCCCGAAGAAGAAAATGAAAATTAAACTTCCCGAAGTTGAAGTTTTCTGGTACGATGGCGGCATCAAACAAATGCTTCCCGAAGGATGGCCTGCCGGTAAAAACCCGAACGATGCCGGTGGTGGCGTTATCTTCCACGGCACCAAAGACAAACTCATTTGCGGTTGCTACGGAGTTAATCCATGGCTGTTGTCAGGACGTGTACCCAATGCACCCAAATTCCGTCGCCGCATTGAAACCAGCCACGAAATGGATTGGGTCCGCGCATGTAAAGAAAGCCCCGAAAACCGCGTTGCTACCGCTTCCGACTTCAGCGAGGCCGGACCATTCAACGAAATGGTAGTAATGGGCGTATTGGCTGTCCGCCTGCAAAACCTGAACAAAGAACTGGAATGGAATGGTGAAAAAATGGAATTCACCAACCTGAAAGATGATGAAACCATTCGTACCGTTATTAAAGACGGTTTCAAAATCCACGACGGACACCCGACATTCGACAAAACATGGACCGATCCGGTTCCGGCTAAAGAATTTGCTGCCGAACTGATCAAGCACACCTACCGTGCTCCCTGGAGCTTGCCTGATATGCCGGCCTAATTTTGTATTCTTTTCAAACCACTATAAAAACGGGGTAAGATTTTCTTATCCCGTTTTTCATTCTCCCCGCACCAAGCCGGCATTATTCTGCTATTTTTGCTTCAAACTTTAACCCAAAAAATCAAATTTTATGTTGAAAGTGAATGAATATTTCGGAGGAACAGTTAAATCCGTTGCTCTTGAAAATGCTGAGGGAACTGCCACTGTTGGCGTGATGGAAGCCGGCGAATACGACTTCGGCACTGCCACCATCGAACTGATGACCGTCACCAGCGGCTTGCTTGACGTGATGCTTCCCGGCGAAACCAATTGGAAAACCTATAGCAAAGGAGAAACCTTCCGGGTTGAAAAAGATGTTCGTTTCAAGGTGAAAGCCAACGGCCAAGTCGCCTACTACTGTTTGTATTTATAAGAAGTTTTGCCGCCCGCCTCGCGGATTTTTTTGTTCGTCGGCATTTCTTGCTAAATTGCCACGAGCATTCCCAAAACACAACCTATGAACCCTGAGAAACCAACCCTCAACCGCCGAAAATTTCTTGGCACCACTGCCGGGGCCGTTGCCGCCTTTAGCATCCTGCCCAGTCAGGTGATTGCCGGACTCGGACACCGGCCCCCCAGCGATAAACTGAACATTGCCGGGATTGGTGTTGGTGGCATGGGCTACCGCAACCTGAAACACATGGACACCGAAAATATCGTTGCCCTCTGTGATGTGGACGAAGCCTATGCCGGACGGAATTCCTTCCGTGAATGGCCGCTGGCAGCCCGTTACAAGGATTTTCGGGAAATGTTCGACAAACAAAAGAATATCGACGCGGTGATGATTGCCACGCCAGACCACACCCACGCCCTTCCGGCACTGATGGCTATGCGGCAGGGAATTCATGTTTTTCTGCAAAAACCACTAACCCATTCTGTCTTCGAGTCGCGCGTGCTTACCGAAACCGCCCGCAAGTACGGAGTGGCCACCCAAATGGGCAACCAGGGCAATTCGGGAGAAGGAATCAGGCAAATTTGCGAATGGATCTGGGCAGGTAAAATAGGCGAGATCACCCGGGTAGATGCATGGACCAACCGTCCCATCTGGCCGCAAGGCCTGGAGCGGCCCGCCAGGGATATGCGCATTCCAAAAACCCTCGATTGGGACTTATTCATCGGCCCGGCAAAATACCGCCCGTACCACGAAGTTTATACCCCCTGGAACTGGCGCGGCTGGTGGGACTTTGGTACCGGTGCCCTGGGCGACATGGCCTGCCACATCCTCGACCCCGTTTTTAAAGCGCTGAAATTGGAATACCCGTCGGCGGTACAGGCAAGTTCAACGCCGGTAAACACCGAGTCGGCCCCCAATGCTGAAATAGTGGTTTATGATTTTCCGGCACGAGACAACCTGCCCAAAGTTGCCATGCCCCCGGTAACCGTGAGCTGGTACGATGGCGGGTTAATGCCTCCCCGGCCTGATGAGCTGGAGATTGGTGAGCAAATGGGCGATGCCGATGGCGGCTGCATTTTTCACGGCACAAAAGGGAGGATCATGTGCGGGACATATGCAAAAAACCCCACACTGCTGCCAACCCGGGAGATGGCACATTTTGAACAACCTGTCAAATCAATCCGGCGTATTGCCAATGCCATGAAAGGCGGACACGAGCAAGACTGGATCAGGGCCTGCAAAGAAATGCCGCAAAACCGGGTGGAAGCCTCTTCCAACTTCGACTATGCCGGCCCCCTAAACGAAATGGTGGTGATGGGTGTGCTGGCCGTCCGGCTGCAAAGCTTGCAGCGTAAATTAGTATGGGATGGTGCTGCCATGCGCTTTACCAACATCAGCGACCGCGACCAGTTAAAAGTGCTGACCAAAGACCGGTTTGAAGTGATCAACGGTGATCCTCGCTTCAACAAGGATTTTACCAGCTTGCCAGCCAAACAAATGGCAGAAGACTGGATCCGCCACAACCACCGGCAAGGGTGGGAACAAATTTGAGAAAGATCAGGCCGGCAGAGTAGCGTCGCTGGAGTCTCAAATTGCAGTCAGAACCCGAAACTACGCCTGCCCGAGATGCTGTTTGATTTTTCGTTCAATCTCTTCGGTCAGCTCCTTCGGATCGCGCCCGGCAGGATCAATAGGCTCCAAAGCAGTATAGGTCAGGCGGGTGCCAAATTGCATCGGGAAATAACCCTTTTCCATCAACTTACTATTGCCGTCAATCACAAAAGGAACAATCCACGCGGAAGGGGCCGCACGCAACAACGAAGCCACTCCTGCAGGTTGGAAAGTCTTCACCTTTCCGTTTTTACTGCGCGTACCTTCTGGGAAAATACTGGCGCAATAAGTTTCCTTCTCGATGTGTTTGCCCAGTTTGGTGATCTCAACAATTGACTGACGCCCATTTTTCCGGTCGATCAGGGCCGAACCGCCATGCCGCAGGTTATACGAAATGCTCGGGATGCCTTTCCCAAGCTCCATCTTGGAAACAAATTTCGGATGGTGTTTGCGAAATCCCCAAACGATAGGTGGAATATCCAACGTACTTTGGTGATTGGAAACAATCAGAAACGGACGTCCCTGCGGCAGTTTTTCAAACCCGCGAAAACGGATGCGCGCCCCCAAAATCACCAAGCTGTATATCAATAAGAAATTCAACACATCCACCGATTTTTTTCGTAGCGGATAACCTCCAATCAGGCGGCAAATTACCTGCACAGGATGAAAAATCAACAGCAATAATCCAAATACCAACAGATAAACCGGTGTCAACAAGTATCCTAAAAATTTCTTCATGCCCTACTTCTTTTAAAACCCTGCAAAAGAACAAAAAATAAGGCAACCGCCCAAAGCAACAAGACACAGAAGAAATCCCAACGCAAACCAACCATCAGCTCACCTCACGTTAAGAATATATTAATCCCCGCTGATAGATTTCCGTTACAGTTTGCCATTCACTTAAATATATAGACATTTGCATATTTATTTTACTCAATATAATTCATCGCAACTAATTTAATTTCAACAAAATGGCAAAATATGTGATTATAGGTGGCGTTGCCGGAGGTGCAACTGCTGCTGCCCGCTTACGAAGATTGGATGAACATGCAGAGATCATCATGTTTGAGCGTGGGCCCAACATTTCCTACGCCAATTGTGGATTGCCGTATTACATTGGCGGCACCATTACCGAGCGTGAAAAACTATTGGTTCAAACCCCGGAAAGTTTCCGGGCCCGGCTGAATGTGGATGTACGCATAATGCAGGAAGTTACCAGGATCAACCGCGAAGAAAAGACGGTGGAGGTCTTGAACCATCAAACCAAAGCCACCTACACCGAAAGTTACGACAAGTTAGTCGTTTCGCCGGGTGCCGAGCCGGTGAAACCTCCCATCGCCGGAATTAACGATCCGGCTATCTTCACCCTTCGAAACGTGTTGGATACAGATAAAATCAAATCGTTTTGCGACACCCGCAAGCCCAGTCATGCCGTGGTAATTGGTGCCGGTTTTATTGGCTTGGAGATGGCCGAGAACCTCCATAAACTGGGCATGAACGTTACCATTGTTGAAATGGCCAGCCAAGTGATGGCACCACTCGACTACGAAATGGCTGCCGAAGTTCACCAACACCTGAAGACCAAGCAGGTTGAGTTCTACCTGAAAGATGGAGTAAGCGCTTTTGCCCGAAAAGATGAGCGTTTAAGCGTGCAATTGCAGTCAGGTCGCGAAATTGAAACCGACTTGGTCATCCTGTCGATTGGTGTGCGCCCCGAGACCACGCTTGTGAAAGAAGCCGGATTGGAGCTGGCCGAAAACGGCGGGATCAAAGTTAACAGCTACCTGCAAACCAACGATCCCGACATTTACGCGTTGGGCGATGCCATTGCGTTCCCCCATCCAATTACCGGGAAGTACGTCAACACCTACCTGGCAGGACCTGCCAACAAACAGGGCCGCATTGTTGCCGACAATATCGTGTTGGGAAACACCCGCCAATACAAAGGCGCTATTGCCACGGCCATTGCCAAGGTATTCGACATCACGGTGGCATCAACCGGTCTTTCTGCCAAAGCGTTGAAACGCGAAGGAATCGAGTATATTTCCAATATTATTCACGGATCGTCACACGCCGGTTATTACCCGGGCGCTTTACCCTATACGCTGAAGATCCTCTTTCAGCCCAAAACAGGGAAACTGTATGGCGCCCAAATGATTGGCTACCAAGGTATCGACAAACGCATCGACCTGATTGCCACCGTCTTGCTAAATAACGGCAGCATTTACGATCTGCAGGACATTGAACACGCCTACGCCCCACCGTATTCATCGGCAAAAGACCCCGTGAACCAGGCCGGTTACGTAGCTGAAAACATCATTACCGGAAGGCTAAAAAACATCAACTGGAAGGATGTCAGCCAATTGCACGCAGCTAACATTTGCCTGCTGGATGTGCGCACGCCCGAAGAACATGCCTTGGGCCACATTGAAGGATCCCTGAACATTGAGGTGGACAAAATCCGGGAACAGTTGGATGAAATCCCGCGCGACAAGAAAATTATCGTCTATTGCGGGGTAGGCATTCGGGGCTATTTTGCCTGCCGCATCCTGATGCAACACGGTTTTGAAGAAGTTTACAACCTGAGCGGCGGCTACAAAACGTACGAGCACACCACTTGCAAACAAAGCAACGAAGACATCTTCGAATCAAGCTACATTGCCAAGGACGATCACATTTACCGCGGAAAACCTGCGGATAACGCCAGCATTGACAATCTGGTAAAAACCTTCGAGGTGGATGCCTGCGGACTGCAATGTCCCGGCCCTATCCTGAAGTTAAAGACCGAAATCGGTAAGCTACAGCCTGGCGAGCGTCTGCTCCAAAAGGCAAGCGACCCCGGTTTTATGAAGGATGTGCAATCGTGGTGCAACATTACCGGAAACAAACTGGTTTCGGTGGATTCCAACGAAGGCATCATCACGGCGGTCATTGAGAAAGCAGCACCAAAACAAGTGGCAAACATGCAAGGCATTCCGGTGGCAGCACAACTTCCACAGAATAAAACCATGGTGGTTTTCAGCGATGATATGGATCGCGCCCTGGCTTCCCTGGTCATTGCCAACGGCGCTGCCTCGATGGGCAAAGAGGTGACCTTATTCTACACGTTCTGGGGGTTGAACATCATTAAAAAGACACATAAACCCAAAGTAGAAAAAGACCTGATGGGCAAGATGTTTGGTAAAATGATGCCGGGCGATGCCGGAAAACTCAAGCTTTCGAAAATGAATATGCTGGGCATGGGCTCGCTGATGATGAAAAAAAGGATGCTTTCCAAAAACGTCGATTCGATTGAAGATATGATCCGC
Organism: Gaoshiqia sediminis; assembly: GCF_025907915.1. Lineage (GTDB taxonomy): Bacteria > Bacteroidota > Bacteroidia > Bacteroidales > Prolixibacteraceae > Gaoshiqia > Gaoshiqia sediminis. Next base: position 29,281 of record NZ_JAPAAF010000031.1, on the reverse strand, counting down.
ACGGCTATCGACAACGGAGTTCGGATGATTGCCTGCCAGATGTCGATGGACGTGATGGGCGTTAGTGCCGAAGAACTGATTGACGGCGTTGAAATCGGCGGGGTTGCCACCTATTTGGAGGAAGCCGAAAAATCGAACCTCAACCTGTTCATCTAAAAGAAATTATTCTGTTGAAAACGCTGCTTTGTATTGACAAAGTGGCGTTTTTATTTTCCCGATTTCCAAAAAAACTATTGATATTTGCACCAATAACCAGAAGGATTTAAAATGACCTTTGCCGAAAAAGTTATCCGGTTCAACCAAGAGTTGCAGTTTGATGGTCTTCTTCCGGAAAACATCAGCGTCATGAATCCGTTTGCTGCAAATCCGGCAGCACTGCAAGCTTCATCACGCTTTTACCGCAAATATTACAGCGACGATCATCCGCGGAAATTGATCCTGGGAATAAACCCAGGCCGGTTTGGAGCAGGTGTAACGGGTATTCCGTTTACCGATACCCAACGGTTAAAGCATGATTGTGGGTTGGAAATCGCGGGTGTAGAAACGCACGAACTTTCCTCGGTTTTCATCTATGAAATGATTGCGGCCTATGGCGGCCCCGAATCGTTTTACCGGGACTATTACATCAGCGCCGTTTCTCCGCTTGGCTTTTTAATCAAGAAAAACGGAAGGGAGCTAAACTACAATTACTACGACAGCAAAGAATTGCTCCGGGCAGCCGAACCTTTCATCATCCAGTCGCTGGAGAAACAACTCTCCTTTGGTATCAACCGGGACGCGTGTTTCTGCCTGGGTAACAACAAAAACTACAAATACCTGACAGCCCTGAATAAAAAAATGAACTGGTTCAACCAGGTTATCCCGCTCGAACATCCCCGCTATATCATGCAATACAAGCTGAAACAAAAGGAGTTGTTTATCCGAAAGTACATCAATTTATTACAAAACAACTTGATCGACGAAAGCGAAAAATGAGAATTTTCATTCCCGCAATTTCAGTTATCTTTGCCGACTTAAAAAAGATAAACCATGAGTATTGAAAAAGCATTGCTGGCACGAAGCGGATCGACCTGTGAATTGTGCGGCGCCACCGACGGCTTGACTGTTTACGCCCTCCCGCCGGTTACAGAAAACAACAGCGACAAGTGCGTCCTACTGTGTGCTACCTGCCTCGATCAGGTGACAAATCCGGACAAGATAGATCCGAACCATTTCCGCTGCTTGAACGACAGCATGTGGAGTACGGTGCCCGCCATACAGGTTTTGGCTTGGCGTCTGCTCAACCGGATGCGCGCCGAAGGCTGGCCACAGGACCTGCTGGATATGCTTTACCTGGACGATGAAAACCTGGCCTGGGCCAAAGCTGATGGCGCCGGACAAGATGACGCTATCAAACACATGGACAGCAACGGAGTACAACTACAAGCAGGCGACACTGTGGTACTGATTAAAGACCTGAACGTGAAAGGCGGCGGTTTTACTGCGAAAAGAGGAACTGCCGTTCGCAACATCTCGCTGGTACACGACAACCCCGAACAAATAGAAGGCAAAGTAAACGGCCAGCAAATCGTCATCCTCACCCAGTATGTAAAGAAGTCGAATTGATACATATATCCCTGATACTGATCGATAAAATCCTGTATCAAAAAAAATCCCGATCTGCAAACAGACCGGGATTTTTAGTAAACAACGCTAAATATTACATCTATTCGTAACCTTCGTTTTGTTCATACAGACCTTTTTTTACATCGATCTGGGATTGAGGTATCGGATAAATGATATGCTTATAATCAATCGAGCTTCGCATCTGGCCAGACTCATCTTCAACCTGAATCCAGGCATTCATCACATCCAGCACTTTTCCGGTACGTACCAAGTCGTGCCAACGTAATCCTTCGCCTAAAAATTCTTTACGGCGTTCTTCCAATAAATCATCCATCGTAACATTCGAAACAGCCGATAAACCACCTCGAGCCCGAACGTCACTAACTATTTTATCGACTTCGGTTTGAGTACCGCTTGCACCTTGCAAAATACATTCAGCTTTCATCAACAGCACATCGGCAAAGCGAAGCACCGGAAAGTTGATGCCAAAGTCGAATCGATCGGCCCCCCAGGTTTCCGGGTCTATTCTTGAGAATTTTGTACACACAGGATCTTCCACATACTGGCCGTTCGTGGGATCGATATAGCCAATCTGAACGTTGAAATCCAAACGTGAATCATTTTCACCATACGAATTGATCAAGTCGTACGAGACATCTTTAGTTTCCAGCCCGATTGCATACGGGTAACCGGCAGCTTTCCAAAAAGCAGATCCAGCCAGCTCTCCCGGATAACTGGCTCCAACGCCAAGACCGCCACTGGCAAACTGAATATCAAACACAATATCCGAATTGTTTTCGTTGAACAAATCGAAAGTGGCCGCATAATCAGTCAACATGCTGTATGGGCCGGCAATAACCTCATTCAATAGACTTAATGCCTGGCTGTATTCATTCACACCCAGACATGGACCGTCGGGATGAAGCACAGGTCCGGAACGTGTCAGGTGTACGCGGGCCAACAACCCTTTTGCAGCGTATGATGTAGCCCGGCCAATATTAATTCCGCTATAAGAAGAAGGCAATTTCTGGGCTGCATCCTGCAAGTCAGAAATAATCAACGTATAGATATCAGCCACAGGACTTCTGGGTATTTCCAGCGCTTCGTTCGGCGAAACCAGGCGATCAACTAAAGGCACCGGGCCAAAATAACGGATCAAGTCAAAATAAAAGAGGGCACGCAAGAATTTGGCCTCTCCTTCCAAACGATTTCGCATAGCCTCATCCGGAACTAAATCGGCCGAAAGGTTCTCCAAAACTGTATTGGCGCGCATAATTCCTTTGAAGTTATTATCCCAAGCCTCGGTCATATATTCGTTCACAGCCAAGGTGAATGCAAAATTATTAACAGGTTCGTGAGAACGAACCCCCATGGAACCTACACCATAAATATTGTCAGAACGAACATCGGAAAGGTGAAACTGTCTTTCAGGATAAGTACTGAGTGCTTCATATGTTCCATTAATGGCTTGTTCAAATCCTTTTTCATCCTGAAAGAAGCCATCGGCGCTCATTTCAGAGATTGGTACCTGGTTTAACTCATCTTCGCAAGCTGCCAAACCAAATACAATGATTGATAATAGGATAAATATTTTTTTCATTGCTAATCAGTTTATTTGTTAAAATGTAACATTCAGACCAAAAATCATCGATTTTGGAAGCGGAGCGCCACCATAGTCATCACCACTGTTGTTTACAGCTTCCGGGTTAAATCCGCCGAAGTATTTGTCGTCTCCAAACCAGTTTTCGGCCGTTACATACAAACGGGCGCCACTAATTACATTACTTCGGATCAGTTTTCCCAAATCATACCCCAGGGTAATATTGCGGATTCTCCAATAATCGTTTGAATACATCCAATCGGTATTTTTGATACGCCCGAATGTTGAATAAGCTTTACCTTTCAAGCCCGCGCCCGGATCTTCAGGAGATCTCCAACGGTCGCGCCAAGCACCAATTGCCTGATCCAGCCAGCCCATACCTGTACGGTCCATGGCCCGTCCAAAAGTAGAATAAAGAACCCCGCCTTGTTGTCCCTGAATCAATATACTCAAATCAAAACCTTTATATTTAAATGAGTTGGTAATCCCCCAGACATAGTCCGGGTTCGGATGCCCTGAAATCACCCGATCATCCGGAGTAATCACGCCATCAGCCTGATCAGGGATACCATCGCTATTGGTATCAACAGTTAACTGATCAACATATTTTGGGTCGCCTTCAACCTGATTTCCGTACCTGGCTGCACCGGCTGCAATATCTGCTGCACTCAGGATGCCGTCTTGCTGAACCACATAAATACTGTACATCGGCTGACCAACCTGAAGGATATTGTGCTGAATATCCCAGGCTCCACCAAGAATAGGGGCATTATCCGGTCCCAGCTGACGAACCTCATTTTTATTGAAACTTAGGTTAAAGGTCGTGTTCCACACAAATTCCCCGGTAAAATTCCGGCTGTTCAGTTCAAGCTCCCACCCACTGTTAAATACCTCACCAATGTTAGTCAGCGCAGTTGAAAAACCGGTTGCGGTTGGAACCGGAATGCTCAGCAACAAGTTTGTATTGGTTTTTGTGTAATACTCAAGCGAACCGAAAAGCCGGTTTTCCAAAACTCCAAAATCTAAACCATAGTTAAACGTTTCTGATTCTTCCCAACCCAAGTCTTTATTGGGGAAATTACCCGAAGCCTGACCTACTACTTTCGATCCGTTAAAAGAATAATCGGCACCCGTCAGCAGGGCAATATGTGCATAATCCTGACTAAAGCCATTATTTCCTGCTTTACCCCAGCTCACGCGAGCTTTCAAATTGCTCAACCAGTCAATATTGTCCATAAAATCTTCTTCGGAAATACGCCAACCAATAGATGCCGATGGAAATACCCCCCACTTTGTATCTCGTCCAAAACGCGACGATCCGTCCCGACGGATACTGGCCGTTAACAGGTAACGATCCATAAAGCTATAGTTGATCCTACCAAAATATGACATGAGCGTATTCTTTGACTCATAGGTATCCGTGGCATTTGCGTTGATGTCGACTGCGTCATTCAAGGTGGTTATATAATCCGTTCCAAATCCACCGGTTGATGCCAATCGGTAACTCTCGAACTTGTTGGTACTAAAAGACAAACCTGCTACAGCGGAAATGTTGTGGTTTTCTTTTATGATCTTATCATACGAAACTGTATTCTCGTTTACAAATGTTTGCCGATTGTACCCGCTATAACGTCCGCTGGCAACACGGGCAGAAGGCCCACTCCCGCTAACAAAAGCCGGACGGTAAAATTTGTACCGTTGATCTGTATTATCCAGGTTAACCGTTGATTTCAGCTTCAAACCGTCAATTAACTCATATTGCCCATAAATAGTAGCTAAGGTTCTGAATATTTTCGTCAAACCTGTTGTATTTTCCAGCACACGCACCGGGCTGTTACGCGAGTTTCCGTATGTTAATGTTGTATTGTCACCAATGTTCATGTCCAGTCCAACAGCTTCTTCCGTCAGCGGGGGCATTCCCACGGCTACGTGCAGAATGTTATCTTTCCCTTCTACGCCCGGATCGTTACCAATGGAGTAAGATGGCGCAATATTGATCCCGGCAGTAACTTTCTTGTTTGGTGTGACTTCTACATTGGCACGCACCGAAAATCGTTCGTAATCTACGTTTATGAAATAAGCCTCCTGATTTAAATAGTCGCCTGAAACGAAATATTTCACCCCTTCGTTACCTCCGTTCGCCGACAACTGGTAGCTTTGAACAAGCCCCTTACGGAAGATTTCATCCTGCCAGTCAACAGGCATATACTTTCCGTAACCAGGCAAATCCCATTCAGGATCAGGCATTTGATTGCGGTCAAAACTACCAATATTGGCCAGACGCGTTGCGTAGTCATCCGTAGCCTGGCGATTCTGGGTTCCCGGATCTTTAGCCAGGTAAGTATAATTCATCACTTCTTTGGCCCTGTCAATCCACTCATCTGTATTTAATAAGTCCATCTTACGGTTGGGTTCGCTCCAGCCGGTATACATATTCAACGAAATGGTTGATTTCCCAGCCTTCCCTTTTTTGGTGGTAATCAGAACTACCCCGTTTGATGCTCGAGAGCCATAAATAGCAGCGGCGGCAGCATCTTTCAGCACCTGTATTGATTCAATATCATTCGGGTTGATGTTATCCAGTGGGTTACCGGTTGAAAAACCGCCCGATGTACTTTGCTGTGACGTTTCCAGCGGGAATCCGTCAATTACATACAACGGCTCGTTGTTGGCAGTGATAGATCCTGTTCCCCGCACCTGAATACTAAATCCCTTTCCGGGCATACCGCTGGTTTGTTTAACACGCACACCTGCCATCTGACCAACTAAGGCCTGATCAATACGTTGAACTGGTCGCTCATCCAATTGCTCGGCATCGAATTGCGCGATTGCCCCGGTGATAGAACCTTTCTTTTGAGTACCATAACCCACCACAACAACTTCATCGATGTCCAGCATTTCTTCCTCCAGGACAACATTAATGGTTGCCTGACCAGCAACCGCAATTTCCTGCACTTGCATACCAACAAAGCTGAAAAGCAACATAGCATCAGCAGGTACCTCAAGGGAATAGTATCCATCAAAATCGGTAATGGTTCCGTTGGTTGTTCCTTTCTCCAAAACGGTTACACCGGGCAATGGCATGCCTTGCTTATCTTTCACAACTCCTTTAACAACTTTGGACTGAACCGCCAGATTATTCACGCCGGACGGAGTCAAAACAATCAAGTTGTTTTTCATTACTTTGTAGGTAACCGAAGAATTAGAAAAAATCTGATCTAATACTTCCTCTACATTCGCCTCTTCTGTATTGACTGTAACAATTCGATCAAGATCAGCAAATTCATCATTGTACAAAAAATGAAATTTACTTTGCTCTTCAATCTCAACCAATACATCTTTTACTGTTTTTCCGGAAAGGTTAATGTTAAGCTTAGTATTCTGGGAATAAATACTTGCGCTAACATGAAAAACCGACAGAAAAATAATCAAGGTCGTTAGTTTCATAGTTAAGAATAAGGTTTTTAGCCTGCCCGTTCTGAGAACGGCAGGACAATCTTGTTTTTTTTTCATAATTTCGCTTAGTTAATTAGTTAAACAACTTTTTTGGGGCTGACTGGCAGGAAAACCCCAATTGGTTTAATTAAAACGGATGAATGGGAGAGCCAATCTCCCATTTTTCTTTTTAGAAAGTTCTCAAATCATATTTTCACTTTTTCATTAATAATTCATAATCCTTTTTCAGCCGTTCATCCAGGCTAAGCAATACATCCCGGTCAGTAATCCGGTAGCTTAAGGGGACCGTTAAACGCAAAGCATTTAACAGTTGATCCAGTGTTTGCTGCTCGATGGAACCTGTCAGTTTATAATCCGCCAACCGCGAATCAGAAATGGTGATATGTACGTCATATCGACGTTCAAGTTTCCGGGCGAAATCACCCATGCTTTCGCCGGCAAAAATCCATCGTTTACCTCTCCAGGAGGTGTGCAGGTTTGTATTGATGTTTTTAAGTATTTCGTCTGAAATATTTCCTGCATCATGGTTTCGATACAATGAAATCTGTTGTTTTGGATCAAGTACATATTCTTTTCGTCCCTGACTTACAGCAACCTTACCTTCCACCAGCGTAGTTTCGACTAAATCTTCGTCAGGATAGGCTTTCACATTAAATGCTGTACCAATTGCTTTTATTTCAACCCCGTCAGCCTCAACATAAAACGGCATTCGTCGGTTTTTTGCCACTTCAAAGTAGCCTTCACCGGAAAGCGAAACTCTGCGTGACTTTTCGTTGTAAGCATCCGAATAGGTAAGTCTGCTGCCGGCATTGAGCCAAACCTTTGTGCCATCAGCAAGGCTCATGTTTATCTTTGCCCCAAAAGGCGCTTCAACAACATATTGAGGTGATTGGTTTGCTGATTTCGATGTGCCGTAATATAACTCCAGCAAAACAGCTCCCAGCAGAAAAGCAAAAATAAATACAGCGGCATATTTGAGCCATTCCGGGAGTTGCCGAATTGGAACAACTGTGTAAAAACTCTTTTTCCCTTTTTTTCCAGCGCCAATTCTATTTCGAACCCGTTCAAATCTTCTGTCAATTTCGCTTTCGGAAAGATTACGAACCATTCCCGAAGCGATCCAAACATCCCGCATTTGTTCATAGTGCCTGAAATTCTCTGAACTACTCTTCAGCCATTCCCACACCTGCTCATTCTCCCCGGAAGTACCTTCACCTTGCAAACATTTTAAAATCAATTCATCCATTCAAACAAAAAACTTTACGTGCGTTTGTATAAAAAGACAACCATGCCCGCCAAACGGGTGACAAGAAATTTTAAAATTTTTCAAAAAAATGTAGCGATAAATTGTCTTAGATCCTTTCGAATACGACCTAATGCCCTCATTAATTGCGTTTTTACTGTATTCACCGAAATATCCAACATTTCAGCAATTTCTTGATTTCTCTTATTTTCAAAGCGGCTTAAGATAAAAATCCGACGACATTGTTCAGGTAACTTCCCAATTGACAATTCAAGTTTTTCTTCAAATTCCTTTTCGGCAAGCGTCGAAAGCGGATAGCTATTGGATGAGTCTGTGATTTCCTGAGAAGGCATATGGTGCATAAAAAAAGACCGATACTTGTCTTCAACCTTCTGATGTTTCAAATGATTTAGACACTGGTTATAAACAGATTTCAACAAATAAGAGAGGAATGATCCTTTTAGCGCTATTTCTTTCCGCTTTTCCCAAATAATCAGATATGTATCTTCAACAATTTCTTCTGCAATATATTGGTCTCTGACAATTTGAAATGCGTAATTGAAAAGCAACTGATAGTACTTTTTGAAAAAATATTCAAAAGCCTTTTCATCACCTTCCTGAAGTTTCTTAAATATTTCATTCTCGCCAGTACTCATTTGTCCAAATTTTATGAAGGAACAAAACAGATTTACACTTAAATAATATACATGGCAAACAGGACTATGATTTCTTCGAGGTTCAGGTAAAGGCTAAAATAAGAATCCAGATCGAAAGTTCACGCATTTTTCCCAACAAAGCTACAATTGGAAGACCCTAACAAAAATTGAAAAATCAACATGAATTGTTTTCGCTGGTAGAAACGCCTGCCAGGCTAAGGAGCCTTGTTCCAATCCTGCAATCCAAGCACTTCCTTGGAATGCAATAAGCATTTTTAAGCTGAATCAAAGCCTGGCTTTCGAAAGCCGAACGAGCTTCTACTCCCAGCTTGTTCCAATTTTCAGTGATAGAATTCTTTTCGGGCGGTAATTGTTCCAGGTAATCCAGTGCCAGGTCTTTTAAGGCTGGTTTGTGATGATAGTCGCCGTAAACAAACAGAAAGGGAACCAAAGTATTAATGATCAGGTTTCGAACTGAATCATCGCCCAAATGCTTGGTGCTTTGCCGGGTAGATTTGTTAAAGCGATAGTGGGTATCCCAATAACCGGAAGCTTGCACCTGAAAAAGCATTCGTATGTCGGCGAGTGTCTCCTGCTCGACCAGTTTGGAAAACAAAGCAGTTGACTGATGAATGAGCTGGGCAAACTGGGCTAAACGTACCGTAGGAAAATTGACCGGGCGCAACCGCAGAAATTTCCATAAATGACCTTCGAGAGGTTTCAGTGTGTACTTTTTATACAGCACCGAAAATTCTTTCCGCAAAGCCAGAAAATAATCATCGCCAATCAATTCTTCGTTCAGCAAGCCGGCCGTACCAAACAGCAAGGCTTCGATCTGGAACAAATCGTATTTGTGCTTTCCCAGCACCTGCAAAGGCAGGGCTTTGGCCAGCAGTTCAAAAGGTAGTGCATTGGTTTTGAACCCGAAATTACGCGCCAAAAACTGGTAAAAGGTTTCGTTCCAATCATTCTTATTCTGCTCCAGCCGCTGAATAATCTCCCCGGTCTTTTGCTGAAGGCGCTCCACCATCAGACTGTGAAACCAGATTTGCAGGTTCATCCGGTCAACCAGGTGAAACCTGTCGGAACAAGGGATCCAGCCTTTCGATTTCAACAAATCGGCATAATCTGTTTCCAATTGCGGAGGATAAACCAACGACAGGGTTTCAACCGGCAATCCCTTTGAATTAATTACAGGCTGGTCGTCTAGTTTCACCAAGTGCAGGATTACGTTGTCATAGGCGGCGTCCTGCTCGTGTTTGTGCCGGTACCAATCAGAGGCTTTCTGGTGGATTTCCACATTGCCGGCCCACACCGTACCGTCGATCCGGATGCGGGCGTTGAAAAAATCCGGGCCTGCATCGGTGTTCTGCAAACCCGGCGACAAAACGTCAACCAGCTGACCATCTTGTGTTTTTAGTTCCCCGGCCGTAAATAACCTGTGTTTCCAGATAAACTGCAAAAAGAATTCATTCATATCCAATTGATTGAAATTCTGCTTAACTAAAATTACAAAAATTAGCGATTGAAAAACAAACTGAAGACAGAATAAAGTTTGGCGGATAAATTGATCAAAAATGCAGAAACAGGAATTACCAAATATTTCCGGCAAGGCGCAAGGTGAATTTGCTAAAAAGCTGCTATTTTTAACGCAAGCCTAAAATTACGTTTGTGACTCATCCGCATATCAACCTCAAAAGACTGATCCCGGTCGTATTGTTGGCCATCCTTGCCATCGTTATTGCTTCGGCTACCGTGGGCAAAGACATCTACTCAGGAACTGCCGGTAACAACCTGCTTTCCTTTGCCATCGTTAATTTGTCGGGCTACCTGTTTTTCCTGGTCATGCCGGTGGAGCTTGCTTTTATTTATTACTTGCATGTTGGGGTCGATATCTATTTGCTCAATGCCCTGGCCATCGGAACCGCCATGTGCTCGCAATTAATCGACTACATTATTGGCCGTTCGTTCAGTACGCGCATCATCGACCGGCTTATTGGCCGCCGCCGTTACGAAAAAGCCGAAGCCGAAATACGCAAATACGGCAACATTGCGATCCTGCTGTTCAACCTCCTGCCACTATCCTCACCGGTAATTCTGCTGGCCGCCGGCATGTTGAAACATCCGTTAAAGGAAGCTGTCTTCTACAGTTTTCTGGGATTGCTGTTGAAGTATTTGCTGATGACCCTGATCTTCTGACAAAAAAAAGCCCGAAGCTCAATCAGAACTCCGGGCCTCAATTTATAGATTACAAACATTTACAATAAGTCGGCTTCGAGCAGCAGTTCCTCCATGTCAACCTGAACGTTCATGGCTTCCTCGCGTGCTTTCTCCGCAAAGTCCTCACCGTTGGACGCATAAATAATGGCACGTGACGAGTTTACCAGCAAGCCGCACTGATCGTTCATTCCATATTTCGCCACTTCTTCCAGGCTGCCACCCTGAGCACCAACACCTGGCACCAACAGGAAATGATCGGGCACCAGCTCACGGATTTCTTCCAGCTTTTCGGCCTTGGTAGCGCCCACCACGTACATCATATTATCGGAAGTTCCCCACTGCTGCGAAGTTTTCAACACCGATTCGTACAACAAATCGCCGGTTTCATCATTCTTGATAAACTGAAAATCGAAAGCTCCTTTGTTGGAGGTAAGCGCCAGCAAAATCACCCACTTGTCCAGGTAAGTCATGAATGGCTTCACCGAATCCTCGCCCATATACGGGGCAACGGTTACCGCATCAAAATCCATGTGGTCGAAAAAAGCGCGGGCATACAAATTGGAGGTATTGCCAATATCGCCGCGCTTGGCGTCAGCAATGATAAACTGCTCGGGGTATTTTTCGCGGATATAGTGGACCGTTTTTTCCAGGCTTTCCCAACCAGACACACCCAGGCTTTCATAAAAAGCCAGGTTGGGCTTGTAGGCCACACACAAATCCTGGGTGGCATCAATGATTTCTTTGTTGAAGGCAAATATCGGGTCGGAAGTTTCTTTCAGGTGCGCGGGTATTTTCAGGATATCCGTATCCAGCCCGATGCACAAAAAGCTCCGCTTAGCTTTAATCTGTTCAAATAATTGTTCTTTGTTCATGGTTGTATTTTTTAGTGAGCGGGTGACTTGAAGTCACCCGCTCACTCTCGAATTGACAATTAAATTTCAGCTTCTTTCAATTTTTCTGAGTTTTCCTCGATCTGCAGTTTCTCGATAATTTCATCGATATCGCCACCAATGATAGCTTGCAGATTGTACAAAGTCAGGTTGATCCGGTGATCGGTCACCCGTCCTTGCGGCCAGTTGTAAGTGCGGATTTTTGCCGAACGGTCGCCGGTCGACACCATCGTCTTCCGTTTCGAGGCTATCTCGTCGATATATTTCTGGTACTCCATATTATAAATGCGGGTACGAAGTTCGACCATCGCCTTGGCCAGGTTTTTCAACTGCGATTTTTCATCCTGGCAGGTAACTACAATACCGGTTGGAATGTGCGTCAAACGGATGGCCGAGTAGGTGGTGTTCACCGACTGTCCGCCAGGGCCCGACGAACAATACGTATCCTTGCGGATGTCGCTTTCCCGCAAGTCCACATCAAATTCTTCGGCTTCGGGCAACACGGCTACTGATGCTGCCGATGTGTGAACGCGTCCCTGTGTTTCGGTTTGCGGTACGCGTTGCACGCGGTGTACACCCGATTCGTACTTCAGGATTCCGTAAACGCCCTCGCCGCTCACCTTGGCCACAATTTCCTTATATCCGCCCGAAGTTCCTTCGCTGATGTTGGTCACTTCCATGCGCCAGCCCTTGCGTTCGCAAAACTTAGAGTACATGCGGAACAGGTCGCCCGCAAAGATACTGGCCTCGTCGCCACCGGTACCGGCACGAATTTCGAGAATAGCATTCTTACCATCTTCCGGATCGGCAGGTACCAGCAACAGTTTGATTTCCTTTTCCTTATCGGGGATCAACTCCTCGCTTTGCTCAATCTCTTCCTTGGCCATTTCACGGATATCCGGATCGCTCTCTTCAGCCAGCATTTGCTTGCCCGACTCGATGTTATCCATCAAGGCCTTGTATTCCTTAAATGCCTGCACCAAAGCTTCCAGACGACGATATTCCTGGTTCAGCTTCACATACCGCTTCATGTCGCTCATTACCGAGGGATCGGCAATTTGCTGCCCCACTTCTTCGAACCGGTATTTTATGCTTTCGTATTTACTTAATAATGAATGTTCTGACATATAATGTGTTTCAAGTTTCAAATTCCAAGTCTTCACTCCGGCGATTACCGGATTCAAGTTTGAGTTTCAAATTTCAATCGCTTTCCGGACTTGACGGATTCACTCGACTTCTAATATTCAAAAGTGCCGAATTCAGATGCAATAGTCAGCTTTTTACCTTCAAAAGCCTCAACATGCCCAACAATTTGAGCATCGATATTGAACGATCTGGAAATTTCGATGATGGCCTCTGCCCATTCCGGCTTCACATAAATTTCCATGCGGTGTCCCATGTTGAACACTTTGTACATTTCCTGCCACCCGGTTTTCGATTCTTCCTGAATCATGCGGAACAGCGGCGGAACCGGGAACATGTTGTTTTTGATAACATGCACGCCATCCACAAAATGAAGCACTTTGGTTTGTGCGCCACCCGAGCAGTGGACCATACCATGAATCTCTTTCCGGTGTTGGTCGAGTATTTTTTTGATGACCGGCGCATAGGTACGGGTGGGCGAAAGCACCAGTTTCCCCGCATCAATCCCAAGGTCAGCGATTTCATCGGTCAATTTTTTACTGCCCGAGTACACCAATTCGGCAGGAACTTCCGGATCAAAACTTTCCGGGTACTTTTTCGCCAGATAGTTGGCAAACACATCGTGGCGCGCCGACGTAAGTCCGTTGCTGCCCATGCCACCGTTGTACGAAGTTTCGTAAGTTGCTTGTCCGAATGAGGCCAGACCTACGATCACATCGCCCGGCTGAATATGGTCGGCAGAGATGACTTCCGAACGTTTCATGCGACAAGTCACCGTCGAGTCAACAATGATGGTACGCACCACATCGCCCACATCGGCTGTTTCGCCACCGGTTGGGTAAACGCCGACACCCATTTCCTGCAATTCGCGGCACAGTTCGTCGGTTCCGTTGATAATGGCGGCAATCACTTCGCCGGGAATTTTGTTTTTATTGCGGCCAATGGTTGACGACAGCAGGATATTATCCGTTGCGCCCACACAAAGCAGGTCGTCAATATTCATGATCAGCGCGTCCTGGGCTATTCCTTTCCACACGGAAAGGTCGCCGGTTTCTTTCCAGTACAGGTAAGCCAGAGATGATTTTGTGCCGGCCCCATCGGCGTGCATGATGTTGCACCAGTCGGGATCGCCGCCCAAAACATCGGGTATAATTTTGCAAAACGCTTTGGGGAACAATCCTTTGTCGATATTTTTAATTGCCTGATGGACATCTTCTTTGGATGCCGAAACGCCACGGGCCATGTACCTGCTGTCACTCATAAAATCAGTCTCTAATTTTGCGGCACAAAGTTAATATTTTTAGGGGATTATCCTTTCATAAAAAGCGATGCCCATTATTCTACAGCCAGTTTTGTCCGAACCGGAGGAAGCAACCACCATCAAAATTGCTCCTTGAGTGATTTCCGGTATTCGCCCGGGGTACGGCCAAGCTCTTTTCGGAACGCCCGGTTAAATGAGCTTAGAGAACCAAAACCCGATTGCTCGGCAATATGTGTGTGAGAAAACCGCTCTTCCTTATCCTGCATCAGCAGTTCCCGGGCATAAGCTACCCGGTATTGGTTGATAAAATCACTAAAACTCAGACCAAATTCTTCATTGATGAGCCTGGAAAGATAGGTTCGGTTTGTATTTAATTTTTTGCACAACTCGGTTACCCGGATCTCGGGGTTTAGGTACAGCTTATTTTCCTGCAGAAGTTTTAATAATTCCCGTTTCAGGTTTGCCATTTTTGTCTCCGTAAAAACAGGTACGACAACTTCGGTTTCCTCAGCCTCTTCTTCCAGGTTCCGGATGATTTGATTTTGCCTATTTCCCTGAAGCCCGATAATGAAAAACAACGCACTGAACAAACCGGAAGGAACAGCGAGCAACAGCTCATTTTCCATAAACAGTCCGCGGCCCAACAGATTGGCAACAAAACTTATAATTGATGCCACAAAAAAGGAAATAGTCAGCAGTTTCACCCAAAGAAGCTCCTTTCCTTCCAGATTGGAATAAAAATTGGCAATTCGCGTATCATATTTTCGCACAAGCTGGTACCCCATCCCCAGGTAAACCAACACCTGAACGGCAAAAATAAACCGACTGGCAAAGAAAACGACAGCCATCCATCGCGCTAAAACCGGAGCTTGCTGCCCCGGCCAGCTATTTTCTACCAAAACAGACTGGTAGTATATGCTCCGGGCCTCATGATCCGAAATAAGGCTCAGCGAAAGCAACATGAAGGACAGCACAACGGCCGGTAAAAAATGCCGGACATAAAATTTTCGGGGCGAAACATCACAGGTGAGTAAGCGAATATAGAAATAATACATCGGGTAAACCGAAAGCCCCGCAAACAAATAAACACTGTCCAATTGAAGATACACCTCTTTGAAATTCAAGAAAAAGGCTGCATGACAAACATATAACACGGCCACCAGCAGCATGAAAAGCCCCAGCCAAAATCGGGCCCGGTTTGCCCCAAACCTGTTGGTCAAAAAAACAATCGACCAAAACAATGTGATGCTCAATGGAGTGAAAACAATCAAATACCTCAGCATGTACCTCTAAATTGAGAATATGACAAAAACAAATGTACGAAATGGAATAACATTCTGCGCATATGAGCTATTTGAAAATACAGATTCGTTTAGCTTTGGTAACTATCTAAAAACTCTAAAATCAACACCATGAAAAAACTTTACCTTCTTGTTCTATCCTTTCTTGTCATTGCTATTTCAGCACATGCACAAACCGTAGCTTTACACCAGACTGATGGTCCGCAACTTTTTTACGGCACCAACGCTTTTACAGACGCTTGTAATGCCTCCGTAACCGGCGACACCATCTACCTCTCCGGTCATGGATTCAACACCAGCAACATTTCGCTCGACAAGAAACTTTTTGTTTACGGAGCCGGGCACTATCCGGATTCTACCACCGTAACAGGCAAAACAACGCTTACCGGAAGTATCAACCTCTCGGAAAATGCTGATGGTTTCTACATTGAAGGAGTGGATCTGACCGGGGGAATTACCACCACGTCAAACCATGCCGTCGATCAAATTACCATCAAATACTGCCGTCTTCAGGGAGAATTGAATATTCGCGGCGACCGGTCCAACCCGTCCTTAAACCTCATGCTGGTAAACTGCGCCATGAAAGCAGCTGTAAGGTTGACCAATGCGCAAAATGCAGGGATTTTCAACTCTATATTCAACGCCGACCTTGTAGACACCTACGGCAACCTGTTCCAGAATAATATCTTTCTCCTGAACAACTGGTCAAGCACGACTTATCGCTACACCTTGGTTGGCGACAACAACACCCTGGAAAACAATATCTTTATCCGCACAGCAGATCGTGAAGTAGCCGGAAACAACAACATCATCAAGAATAACATCACACCAAAGACGGATCCGTTTTGGGGAAACACTCCAACCGCAACCGGAAACTACACGGGTGTTGCCATTGAAACAATTTTCGTAAATCAGACAGGAAACGTTTTTGATTACACGCATGATTATCATCTGCAAGCACCTGCAACTTACTTGGGCGTGGACGGCACTCAAGTTGGCATTTACGGCAATGCCTATCCTTATAAAGAAGGAGCAGTCCCCTCAAACCCGCATTTCGTTACCGGAACCGTTGCTCCGCAAACGGATGCTGACGGAAAACTGAACATTGTAATTAAAGTAACCGCCCAAGACCGTTAATACCATGAAAAGCATACATTCAATTCTTGGATGCCTTCTGCTTTCATGGTTTTGGTTTTCGGCACCGGCGCAAAACAAGCTCAGTGGATATGAATATTGGTTCAATAATAACTATGCTGCCAGGGAAATTGTCAGCATAGTACCATCAAGCGAGCACCTGCTCAGCCAGGACATGGATGTTGCCACGTTGCCCGATGGAGTAAACCTGTTTACTATCCGTTACAAAAACGAAGAAGGCTTCTACAGCACCACGCTGAGCAAATTGTTTTATAAAGCACCATCCGTGCCTGCAGAAGGCAAGAAACTGATTAGCTACGAATACTGGTTTAATAACGACTTTAGCAACCGGCAACAAGTGGGCATCGCTCCCACTACGGAACACCTGCTTAACGAAAGCTTGGATGTAACAAACTTGCCCGATGGTGTAAACCTGTTTAATGTCCGTTATAAAGATTCCGGAGGACAGTTTAGCTCAACGCTGAGTAAATTGTTCTATAAAGCACCTGCGATATCCGATGCGAATAATAAACTGGTTAGCTACGAATATTGGTTTAACAAAGACTTCGTAAACCGGCAACAGGTCAGCATCACGTCTGCGAACGAACACCTGCTCATCCAAAGCCTTGATGCTTCAACCCTGCCAGATGGTGTAAACATACTCAACATCAGACACAAAGACTCAAGAAGTCAATACAGCGCCATTTTGAGCCGGATGTTTTTAAAAAAAGCGGCCTCCCCGGTAACCGACAACAAACTGGTTGCCTACAAATACTGGATCGACGGAAATGCGGATGAAGCAGACACAACCATATTACCTGCTGCCACCGATCTGGTCTTTGTGGATACTTCCATCACGTTGAGCGATCAGCTAGCCGGAGGAGACCATACGATTGCGTTCCAGTTCAAAGACCTGAACAATACCTGGAGCGTACCGTACGAAACCAGTTTTTTTAAGGAATATGAACCGCGCGGAAGCATATTGGCATCTGATTCTTATTCATGCCCCGGAACATCCGTCAGCTTCACCTCCGAAACCATCGATGTAGATGCAATTTCCTGGGACTTTGGTGATGGCGAAAGCTCTTCCGACTTCAACCCCACGCATGCATATGCCACTCCGGGAGAATACACGGTAACTGCCACCATCAGTCATATCGCCTCGGGAAAAAGCGATGAAATTAGCCTCGGCCATACCATCGTGGTACATCCAACTTACAGCACAACCGACGAGCTAACCCTCTGCGCGGGCGAGCTGCCTTACCAGTTTGGCACACAAAGCCTAATGGCAACCGGAGAATACACCGAAACATTCAGCTCGCAATTCGGTTGTGACAGTACCGTGACGCTGAACCTTACCGTTCATCCGGAATATGATGTCATGTACTCAGGCAACGATCTGACCCTGAACTACCTCGTTGACGATTCTTTTGAAGAAGATGTGCTCGGCGTTTTGCCCGAAGGATGGACTATCCGATATAATGGAACGGGCGATGCCGACCAAAAGGTGGTAAACAGCCCGGTCAAAAACGGAAGTCAATCTTTTCAGGTATCCGGTTCAAGCTGGGCCGCCAACCTCAGCAAAAATGTCGCATCCTTCCCCGACAAAGTCACCCTCGAAGGATGGATGCTGGCTGAAAATGTGGCAACCGGCGGAAGGTCGGGGCTGGCAATTGGAAACCCAACCGTCGGCACCTGGGGTTCTTTTCTCGCCCGGGTTGAGTTCTACAACGGGAACCTGATTACTTACTACTACAGTGGAGGATATGGAACGCAATATATTCTGCAACCCGCGACAGCAAACTCGTGGTACCACATCAAAATAGACCTTGACTTTTCGACACGAACTTACAAGGTCTATATAAACGGGCATTTAAGCAGCGGAACAGCAAACGAAGAAACCTACACCGAGTTTCCGATACTGCCAACCGTAAATCCCACATCGATTGAATTATACGGCAATAGCATGATTTATTTCGATGATATAAAACTGTATGCAACAGACCAGGCTCAAGTAACCATCTGCGAATCGGAAACACCTTATGTTTTTGGATCACAGTCACTGACCGAGAGTGGCGAATACACCGAAACCTTCCAAACGGTTGCTGGCTGCGACAGCATTGTCCACTTAACCCTTCAGGTTAACCCGGTGTATGACGAAGCAGTGGAAAAAACCGTTTTCGACAATGAGTTGCCCTACCTTTTCGGTACCCTCAGTTTGGAACAGGCCGGCGAATATTCGCAAACATTCAACTCGGCAGCCGGATGCGACAGTACGGTAAACCTGACGCTGATCGTAAAATCAAGCGATTTCACCGCACCGGAAGTTGTCTGCAACCCGATAGAAGTGATTCTAAACAACTCAGGTGAATACGCTCTCACGACAACCGATATCCAGGCGCTGAGCAACGGTACCACCGACAATCGCGACAGCTACGAAGATTTAGTTATCTCGGTTGAGCCGAATACCTTCAACTGTCAACACGCCGGTCAGCAAGTAACGGTAACCATCACCGCAACCGACCAAAACAACAATACCGGGAGTTGCCAAACAACTGTTACGGTTACCGATAACCTGGCGCCGGAATTCACACCGGTGTCTGCCATTTCAGTAACAGCCGAAGAAGGGAGCTGCTATGGACTATCTAATTATCCGATAATTGAGGCCTCTGATGTGTGCGGAACTCCAGTCCTTGCACAAACAGAAGGATTGGGACCAAACGGCCTTTTCCCGGTAGGCACTACCACAGAACGCTGGACGGCAACCGACGCTTCCGGTAACGTGGCCACGCTAAGCTTCGATGTGGTGGTGAACCCTAATCCGGCTGCTCCTTCATTCAACGGACTGGCAGATCAAACCATTGATGAAGATACCGCACCCATCCAGATTTCGCTGTCCGGACTAGCAGATGGCAATGGCTGCGCGAACGATCCGATGCTTTTCACTCTTTCGTCCACTAACGAACAGCTCATTCAATCCTGGGAGGTTGCCCATACATCTGGTGAAACCACCGGAACCCTCAGCATGGTGCTGTCACCGAATGCCAATGGCGAATCAGCCCTTACGCTGACGGTAACGAATGGAGCAAGCAATAAACAAAGCAGCCAAACTTTCAGCCTGCAGGTAAACGCCGTAAACGATGCACCTGCATTGGTTCAAACCCTCAGCAACCTGGACAAAACTACTAAGGATAAATTCCTGGCCAAGTTCAGTTCAGAAATCGGAACGGTCTTTAATGATGCTGATGAAGGAGACCGGCTAACCCTGAGCATCAAAAAATCGGATGGAGGCAACCTGCCCGCCTGGTTGATTTTCCGGAACGACTCGCTGATCTCGAATACCGACCTCGTTCAAACCGGTTGTCTGGAACTAACCTTGAAAGCAGTCGATCAGGCCGGGGCCGAAACCACAGCTACCTTCAACCTGTGCATCACCTTCCCGGTGGGCGTTGACGACCTGACAGACAAAAATGCGGTGAAAGTCTATCCCAACCCAACGCGCGGAGAAGTATTTATTGAGTTACCGGGCCACCCACAAGCAGGAACCATCATAACCGTGGTGGATATTACCGGAAAAACCATCAAGCAACAAAAAGCCAACGATGGCGGAAAAATTCCTATCGATCTTACGCAGGTGAAGAATGGAATCTATTTCATCCGCACCGATACGAACGGGGAACAAACTATCCATAAAATCGTAGTGAGCCATTAACAGCCACTACCTTACCCGTAAAAGAGGGAACGACCTACAAAGTCTTCCCTCTTTTTTTTTCACTACATTCCTGAACCATTTTCGTAAGTTTGCAGCATACACAAAATCGTCCTCCGATAATGAAACATTCTTTCAGATCTATCACATGGCTGGTCATGCTGAGCATTTTACTGCTGAGTGGCTGTCAACATGAAAAACAATATTTTGAAGTGAGCGGGATGACACACACGCCCTATCACGTTAAATACGAATACTCGCAATCACTTGAGAAAGAAATAAAAGCAGAATTTGCCAACTACTATCATTCGTTAAATCCCTTCGATTCGCTGTCCATCATTTCGCAAATAAATCGGAATGAAGAGGTAGAGGTGGACTCGCTTTTTGCTTTCACCTTTCGCAAAGTCATGCAAGTTTCGGAACAGACAAACGGCCTGTTTGATGTTACCTGCGCCCCGCTGATCAACCTGTGGGGTTTTGGGTTCAGCAAGCGCGACAGTATCACTCAACAGGTGATCGACAGCATCCGTTCGTTCGTAGGCTATCAAAAGATCCGCCTCGAGGGAAGCCGCGTGGTGAAGGACGACCCGCGAATGTTGCTCAACTTTTCGGCGGTGGGCGATGGCGGAATCTGCGACCTGGTGGCACGCCTTTTTGATCGCCACAATATTCAAAACTACATGGTGGAAGTAGGCGGCGAAGTGGTTGCCAAAGGCGTGAACGCCAAAGGACAACACTGGCGGATCGGCATCAGCAAACCCGTGGACGACCCGGCTGGCATGAGCCAGGAGCTGGAACAAATCCTTCATTTAAAGCAACGCGTGGGCGTGGCCACATCGGGCGACTACCGCAATTTCTATGTGAAGGACGGAAAAAAATACGCTCACACCATCAACCCAACGACCGGCTATCCGGCAGACCAGGATATCCTCAGTGCCACCATTATCGCCCCCGATTGCCTCACTGCCGATGCCTATGCCACAGCATTTATGGTGATGGGCTCAGCTGCGGCCCGTCAACTGAAAGAGCAAGTTCCCGAAATTGAGTACTTCATCATTTTTACCGATGAACACGGCAACTATGCCACCGAACATTCGCCGGGCATGGAGCCGTATCTTTCGGAGTAAACATGGAAGAATAACCCGATCCGAAAAGCAGAAAGAATTTCACGGGCAACAAAGGGCCTTTCATCCAACCAGGCCTCATCCTGATAATAATAAGCACCCAAAAAATTAACAATTTCTTTAGACGTAAATATACGTCATATTAAATTATGACGTATATTTACGTCGTAATTAAAAGCAAGAAATCATGGTAGCACCGAAAACCGAATTGTTTGACGATGTTTTGCAGGAACAGGCCAATCTGTTCAAAGCCCTGGCACACCCCGCCCGACTGCAAATCCTGCGTTATTTAGCCGAAGCAAAAACCTGTATTTCAGGCGATATTTCAGATGTGTTGCCGTTGGGGCGGACCACCGTGGCCCAGCATCTGAAAGAACTCAAACAAGCCGGACTGATCCAGGGGCACGTGGAAGGCGTGAAAACCAACTACTGCCTCAACTATTCAAAAATCGAAGAAATGAAACAGGTGCTGGGTAACTTCCTGTCCGGATTTGAAATGCCTGAGAAATTCAGCTGCCAAAGTCAATAGCAGGTTTTACCGCATCGATAAGTCATCACTCAGTGACCAGTTATCCAATGTCTAATGTCTTATAATCTAATATATAATTAAAAATGAAAGTATTAATTCTATGTACCGGGAACAGTTGCCGCAGCCAAATGGCACACGGCTTTTTGCAGTCATTTGACCCGAACATCACCGTTTGCTCGGCCGGCACCGAAGCGTCGGGCAAGCTGAACGCGAAAGCCGTGCAGGCCATGAAAGAAATCGGAATCGACATCAGCCACCACACCTCCGACTCGGTTGAAAAATACCTGGGCGATGAGTGGGACTACGTCATCACCGTTTGTGGTGGCGCCAACGAAGCCTGCCCTTCCTTTCTGGGCAACGTGAAAAACCGCCTGCACATCGGGTTCGACGATCCGTCGCACGCCGTTGGCACCGACGAGTTTATCTGGAGTGAATTCATCCGGGTACGCGATGAAATCAAAGCCGGATTTTGGAAATTTTACATCGAAGAAATCAAACCCCAAGTATGAAGGCCGACGAGTTAAAACTGATCGTTCAGGAAAAGTACGGGGAAATCGCCAACCAAGGCGTGCTGACTTCCAATTCATCGTGCTGCGGACCTTCGTCCTGCTGCGGCGAATTTGGCTTTAGCATGATTGGCGATGATTACCAACAAGTTGCAGGTTACGCACCCGAAGCCGATCTGGGATTGGGCTGCGGGTTGCCCACCGAATATGCCGGTATTGAAAAAGGACACCGCGTGCTCGACCTGGGTTGCGGCGCCGGTAACGATTGCTTTGTGGCCCGTGCGTTGGTGGGCGCCGAAGGCCAGGTCACCGGTCTCGACTTCACCGAAGCCATGCTGAAAAAGGCCCGCCAAAACAACGAAAAGTTGGGCTACAAAAATGTGGTATTCGTGCAAGGCGACATTGAAAAGATGCCGCTCCCGTCCGATTCATTCGATGTGGTCATCAGCAATTGTGTGCTGAACCTGGTGCCCGACAAGCAAAAAGCGTTCGGCGAAATCTTTCGCATACTGGTGCCGGGCGGTCATTTCTGCATCTCGGATGTCGTTTTGGATGGCGAACTGCCTGCCGGATTGAAAGAAGCCGCCGTGATGTATGCCGGTTGCGTATCGGGCGCCCTTCAAAAAGAAGAATACCTGAACCTAATCGAACAGCAGGGTTTCTCAACCATCGCCATCCACAAACAAAAACAAATCATCCTGCCTGAGGAAATCTTGAAAAATTACCTTTCACCTGAGGAAGTCCAGGTATTCATTCAATCGGGAACAGGGATTTACAGCATTACCGTCACAGCGAAAAAATAACCCCATGAACAAACAAAAAAAGCATATCGGATTTTTTGAGAAGTATCTGACCCTTTGGGTGGCCCTGTGCATTGTTGCCGGAATCGGCCTCGGCCATTTTGCAGGCGACACGGTACAGGTATTAAGCACACTGGAAGTATTCCGGGTAAACATTCCGGTGGCCATCCTGGTTTGGCTTATGATTTATCCCATGATGTTGCAGGTTGACTTTTCGAGCATTAAAAAGGTGGGCAACCGGCCCAAAGGCCTGATACTGACCGTTGTCGTCAACTGGTTGATCAAACCGTTCACCATGGCCTTCTTTGCCTGGATTTTCTTCACGAAATTGTATGCCGCCTTTATTTCGCCTGAGATGGCCGGCGAATACATTGCCGGAGCCATTCTGCTGGGCGCGGCTCCCTGTACGGCCATGGTTTTTGTGTGGAGCTACCTCACCGACGGCGATCCGAACTATACGCTGGTGCAGGTTTCGGTAAACGACCTGATCATCCTGGTAGCCTTTGTGCCCATCGTCGGGTTCCTGCTCGGAATCACCAACATCCAAATCCCTTACGACACCCTGGTGGCCAGTGTATTGATTTTTGTGGTAGTGCCCCTGGTGGCGGGTTACTTTACCCATAAAATTCTGATCCGTTTGCATGGTGAGGATTGGTTCCGTAATCAGTTTCTTCCTCGTTTCAAACCAGTTTCCATTGTGGCATTACTTACGACACTGGTCTTGTTGTTTGCCTTTCAGGGAACAACCATCCTCAATCGGCCACTGATCATTTTGCTGGTGGCCATTCCCCTGGTCATTCAAACGTATTTCATCTTCTTCATTGCCTGGTTTGGCGGGCGCTGGCTGAAACTGCCCCACGCCATCTGCTCCCCGGCAGCCATGATCGGTGCCAGCAACTTCTTCGAATTGGCGGTGGCTGTGGCTATTGCCCTGTTCGGACTGCAATCGCCTGCCGCACTGGTTACCGTTGTTGGCGTGCTGGTTGAAGTGCCCGTGATGCTGTCGCTGGTAGCCTTGGCCAACAAATGGCGTTTCTGATCATTCTTCGGGAAAATTTTTAACCACATAAGACAAATAAGTGCATATAATCCTAAGAATGAAATTTTTATGTGTTCTTATGTGACTTATATGGTTCAAAATAAATTCTACCACATAAGACACATAAGGACATATAATCCTAAGAAGGAACTTTTTATGTGTTTTTATGTGGCTTATATGGTTCAAAAGAAATTCTACCACATAAGACATACAAGGACATATAATCCTAAGAATGAATTTTTTATGTGTTCTTACGTGGCTTATATGGTTTAAAAAAAGTTTAACCACATAAGACAAATAAGGACATATAATCCTACGAAAGAACTCTTTATGTGTTTTTATGTGGCTTATCTGGTTTAAAAAACTTGTTTTGTGTTGACCGAAAAGATTATATTGCACGATATAATCCTAAAAACCAGCACATGACAATCACTAAAACCTATTTAAAAGACCTTGTTTATCGTGTTAATGGAGCAGCAATCGAAGTACACAAACTTCTTGGTCCTGGTTTACTGGAAAGTGTTTACCACAAGTGTCTTAAAAAAGAGTTTGAGTTGCGTGGAATTCATTTTCAATCGGAACTGCTGGTGCCAGTTAGTTACAAAGGAATTGAAATTGACACCGAATTAAGATGCGATTTCTTTATCGAAAATATTTTGCCGGTCGAGTTAAAAGCAGTCGAGTCAGTTCTACCGGTTCATGAAGCACAAATCCTTACCTACATGAAATTACTCCAGGTACCTAAAGGATTATTAATCAATTTCAATTGCACAAATTTGTATAGCGAAGGACAGCGAACCTTTGTCAATGAGCAATACCGAATGCTAACGGACTGACAATATTATTCAGCCCTTCATGTTTTATATATTTCAAAAGAAATTTAACCACATAAGGGATATATGGATTTATAATTCTAAGAATGAGATTTTTATGTGTTCTTACGTGACTTATATGGTTCAAAAAAAGTTTAACTACATAAGACATATAAGGACATATAATTCTAAGAATGAATTTTTTATGTGTTCTCATGTGACTTATATGGTTTAAAAGAAATTTTAACCACATAAGACATATAAGGATTTATAATTCTAAGAATGAATTTTTTATGTGTTCTTATGTGACTTATATGGTTCAAAAGAAATTCTACCACATAAGACATACAAGGACATATAATCCTAAGACTGAATTTTTATGTGTTCTTATGTGACTTATATGGTTTAAAAAAAATCATCAATCACGCGCATGGTTCAAAAAAACTAAAAACACCTGCCTTACTTGCCGTTTTCTCCGTAAGTTTGTCTTTCCGCATTTTTCAGAAA
The DNA here is from genome assembly GCF_025907915.1 of Gaoshiqia sediminis. Lineage (GTDB taxonomy): Bacteria > Bacteroidota > Bacteroidia > Bacteroidales > Prolixibacteraceae > Gaoshiqia > Gaoshiqia sediminis. The sequence continues at coordinate 3,746 of NZ_JAPAAF010000031.1, read as the reverse complement.
GGCTATGATCAAAAAAATACAGCAAACCTTCGACCAGTTTGCAATCCTGAAGTATGTCCTCCGTTGGTTTTTGTTGACCATCCCGGTAGCCATCGTCTCCGGATCAATGGTGGCCTTGTTCCTGTTTCTGCTCGATCAGGCCACGCTGCTGCGGTGGGACAACGAATGGTTGCTTTACTTCTTGCCGGTTGCCGGCGTGGTAATCGTTGCCCTCTATCGTTTTAAAGGAAAAAATGCCGAAGCCGGCAACAACCTGGTGATGGACGAAATTCACAAACCAGGCGGGGGCGTTCCTGTGCGGATGGCTCCTTTTGTGCTGTTTACCACTGTGGCCACCCACCTGTTTGGCGGCTCGGCCGGACGAGAAGGAACAGCCGTGCAAATTGGCGGTAGCATGGCCCACTATATTGGCAAAAAACTGAAGTTGAAAAAAGAAGACCTCCGCATCCTGCTCATTTCGGGTGTGGCTGCAGGTTTCGGGGCCGTATTTGGCACCCCCGTGGCCGGAGCCATCTTTGCCCTCGAAGTCATGGCAATTGGCCGTATAAAATACGATGCGCTGCTGCCGTCCTTCCTGGCTTCAGTAATGGCCGACATCGTTTGCTCGGCCTATGGCATACAACATACACATTACCACATCGATTTTCACAAACCGCTGTTTGACAGCTCCTCCTTTCTTCAGTTCGACCCAACACTGCTGCTGTCGGTCATTCTTGCCGGTGTATTATTCGGCCTGGCCAGCTTCGCTTTTTCCGAACTCTCACACACCATCAAAAGCCTGTCGAACAAATACATCCGCCGCAAACTGCTGATTCCCGTTCTTGGCGGCCTGACCGTGATTGGCTTATCGTTGGTGCTCGGCACAAAAGATTACCTGGGCCTGGGCGTGACCACTGCCGATGGAAGCGGCGTCAGCATTGTCAACGCCTTTAAAGCGGGAGGCGCCGACACGTTCAGTTGGTTTTGGAAACTGCTGTTTACGGCCATCACCCTCAGCACCGGCTTTAAAGGAGGCGAAGTGACCCCCTTGTTTTTCATTGGCGCCACCCTTGGCAATACCCTGGCCACGCTAACCGGCAATCCGGTGGAACTGTTTGCCGGACTGGGATTCATTGCCGTTTTTGCCGGCGCCACCAACACGCCGCTGGCCTGCACCATCATGGGCGTTGAACTGTTTGGCGGCGAACATGTGCTGTATTATGCTGTGGCCTGTTTTATTGCCTACTATTTCAGCGGGCACTCGGGCATCTATGCCTCGCAACGCGTGGGTGTTTCCAAGGCAAACTTCAGCTACCACCTGGATGCCGAAAATACGCTCAAGCACATCCGCGAGGCTAAAAAGAAGAAAGACAACCAGGGAGAACAGGAATAAGCAAAGGAAACCGGGAAATCGCTTTTAAAATATAGTTCACCCTTTCCATGCACATGTGCCTCAAAAGCTTCCAATACCTGAGGCATTTCCGGTAGGTGCAGGATAAGTTAATATGGGCTTTCCACGTGGCTATGGCATGTTGGTCACGAGGTTACGACGTGTCGTGACCGTGCGTGGCTTTCCCGTTTTAGGACGTTTCGGATTTTATCCGGCGTGTAAAGCCACGGTATGCAGTGGCCGAACGGATGGTGACAACCTTAAATGAGCAGTTTAACATCTTCTAATAGAACGTATGCCATTTAATTCCTAAAAGCGATTTCCCTGCCAAAGGAAAGTCTGGAGGAAAAACAAAAAGAAAATACAGGGCATCATTTTTTGTAAGATTTTTGTTCAGGAGCAATTCAAACAGTCAATATTCTCGGGATTTTTCCGTTTCTTTAAGCAGTTTTTCAGATATCCATACATGCTGAAATTTCTGAAATATACCGGAATGTTGTTGCTATTGGCAGCAATCACGGTTTTGTTCTGCAATGTTTACATCAACCGTTCGGCTGCAGCCTTTTTGTTTGATGACAAAGAGAAATTGCCGGAAAATGAATACGGACTGGTGTTGGGGACAAGCAAATATTTGGTGGCCGGTGGCATCAACGATTTTTTTTCGGGAAGGACCCAAACAGCAGCCGAGTTGTTTCATGCAAAAAAAATCAAAAAACTGATTGTCAGCGGGTATGTTGACAGTCCGTATTACGACGAGCCGGCACAAATCCAAAAAGAACTGCTGAAACTGGGTGTTCCGGATACGGTCATTCTGCTCGACACGGCGGGTTACCGCACCTTCAGCTCGGTACAAAACCTGCTGAACCAACCCTGGGATGGCCAGTTTACCATCATCAGCCAGAAATTTCACAACCAGCGGGCGGTGTTTTTGGCGCGCAAGGCCGGTATCGATGCCATAGGCTTCAATGTGCCCGACAAGCATTCGGGAAGGGTGATAAAACCGTACCTCCGCGAAATGCTGGCCAAGGTGCTCGCCTTTTGGGAAGCCTTGCCAATCCGCGAAAAACGTCTGAACGATGAAAAAACAACAACTGTCCCGATACAGGACAATTAACAGAGCCAATAACTGACAAACCGAATACAGTCCGGAAGCTGACTTTCGGAAGGAACCGATTTGTTAAACGATAAAATATAACGTCATGCTGTGGGAACTTATTAAAGCGATTATTCTGGGAATTGTAGAAGGGCTGACCGAATTTCTGCCTGTATCCTCCACAGGGCACCTGATCCTGGTCAACCAGTGGCTGTCCTATTCCGACGAGTTTACGGTGCTGTTTGATGTTTTCATTCAGCTGGGGGCCATCCTGGCCGTCATTATTTATTTCCGGAATGAGATTTTCCCACCCAACCCGGCACACATGATTAAAAAAGAGTTTCTGCTTTTTTGGTCCAAGATCCTCACAGCCTTTGTGCCCGCTGTGATTTGCGGATTGCTATTTGCCAGCTTTATCGAAGAGCGCCTCTTCAATGTACTTACAGTTAGCATCAGCCTGTTTGCCGGAGGGGTCCTGCTGATCCTGCTCGACCGGAAGGAGCGCACCGGGAAAGTATTTTCCGTGCAGGAAATGTCGTATCAAACGGCGTTGTACATCGGTCTTTTTCAGTGTCTGGCCATGGTTCCCGGCACCTCGCGCTCGGCAGCAACCATCATCGGTGCGCTGGTGCTGGGCTGTTCACGCAAGCTGGCCGCCGAGTTCTCCTTTTACCTGGCCATCCCCACCATTTTGGCAGCATCGGTCTATTCGCTGGCCAAAAGCCAGGCCCACTTCAACCTCAACAATTTTCTGATTCTGGCAACAGGCTTTATCGTCACCTTTTTTGTGGCCATGGCGGTAATCAAGTTCCTGATGAGCTTTATCAAGAAACACAGTTTTGTGGCTTTCGGGTACTATCGTATCGCGCTGGCCATCATCTTTTTTGTGTGGCTTTACCACCAGTGATACAGGGAGTTATTTAAAAAGTCACCACCCCAAGGCCAGGAGACCCATCTGATTTTACAAGTCCTTGTCGTCTGGTAAAATATCAAGAAAATCACCTTTCAATAAAGTTCACCCTTTCAATGCGCAATACATCAAAAGCGCCTAACGGCTGAGGCATTTCCGGCAGATACAGGACTGAATAATATGGGCTTTCCGCTGGGCTATGGCAGGTTGGTCACGACGTTTCGTGACCGTACCGGGCTTTCCCTTTTTGGAGTCTTTCGGATTTAATCCGGCGTGCATGAGGCTATCCAAAAAGTCCTATGAGTTTTTTCAGAACTATCATATTGTAAGTCCAGCCCAAGTTCCTGACCCCTAAATCCCCTAAAGGGGACTTT